>OZ253440.1:0-1596744 GCA_965261055.1 Fibrobacteria bacterium
GAGGCTGTTTCAGATGTAACTTCAAGGCTTGAGTCTTTTAGTTTTTCTTCTCTAGCAGATTTAAACTCTTTTAAACTCTTCCCTAAACCACGGGCAATTTCAGGTATTTTTTTTCCTCCAAATAATAGAAGAATAACCAAAAATATGATGACAAGCTCTGTAGATCCTAATCCAAACATATATTATAATATAAAATATTTAATATTGGTTGTCAATTCATATATATAAAATTAAATTTCCATAAAAAAGAGGATAGTTGCATGAAATTTTGTCAGAATGGAGTATTTAAAGGTCTTCTTTGTTCTAATTTTATTGAAAAAAATTTATTTTTTTCTCTTAAATGTAATTATCAAGCTAATCTATCTTCAAATATGTTAGCAAACACAATTGAAATCGTCGGAATATAATAAAAATGTCTAATACAAAAAAAACTGTAGAAGATTTAGAATCTGTTGTTATTCGTTTTGCTGGAGATTCTGGTGACGGAATGCAGACCGTTGGAGAACAATTTACGGATGCAAGTGCTCTTCTTGGGAATGACATTAGTACTTTTCCTGATTTTCCAGCTGAAATAAGAGCTCCTCAAGGAACTTTACCCGGCGTTTCTGGGTTTCAAATTCATTTTGGTAGTCGAGATATTTTAACCCCTGGGGATCAATTTAATGCGTTAGTCGCGATGAATCCAGCAGCATTGAAGACTAGTTTAGAGAATTTAACACAGAAAGGTTTACTCATTGTAAATGAAGATGCTTTTACTGCAGATAATCTTAAAAAGGCAGGTTATACAGAAAATCCTTTAGATTCAGGTGAATTGAAAGGATATCAGTTGATTAGAATTGGAATGACAAATTTAGCAAAAGAAGCTCTTAAAGATAGTCCTTTAAAAGCTTCACAAAAATCACAGTGCAAGAATTTTTTTGCATTAGGTTTTATGTATTGGGTTTATGGTAGAAGCTTAGATTATTCTTTAAGGTGGATATCAAATAAATGGAAGAAAAAACCAGAAGTAGTTGAAGCGAATACGACTGTACTTAAAGCTGGCTATTACTTTGGAGAGACGACCGAAACAATGGCGTCAAGTTATGAGGTTCCTCAAGCAAAGGTTGCTCCAGGACTTTATCGTAAAATTGCAGGTAATGAGGCGTTGTCTTTGGGGATGATTGCTGCTGCAGATTTGGCTCACCGCCAATTAGTTTTAGGAAGTTATCCAATTACTCCTGCGTCTTCTATTTTAGAGACTTTATCTAAGTACAAACATTACAATGTAAAGACAGTTCAAGCCGAAGATGAAATTAGTGCTATAGGTATTGCTTTAGGTGCGAGCTTTGCTGGTTCTATAGGCCTTACAGCAACAAGTGGACCTGGTTTTGCTTTAAAAGGCGAATTTATGGGTTTGGCTATGATTATAGAATTGCCGTTAGTAATTATCAATGTTCAAAGAGGTGGACCAAGTACAGGTTTGCCAACAAAGACAGAACAGTCTGATTTATTACAGGCTCTTTATGGTCGTAATGGGGAAAGTCCAATCCCTGTATTTGCTCCACAGTCTCCAGGAGATTGTTTTGAAATCGCGATAGAAGCTGTGCGTACAGCTCTTGTATATAAAACGCCCGTTATTATTTTAAGTGATGGTTATATTGCGAATGGTTCTGAGCCTTGGATTATTCCAAATTTAAAAGATTATGATGAAATTTTAGATGATTCTGTTAAAGAAGGTGAAAAATATGTTATTTACAAGAGAGAAAAAGAAACATATGCTCGTCGTTTAGCTTATCCAGGAACTCCAGGTTTAGAACATCGTTTAGGTGGATTAGAGAAGAACGAAGAAGGAAGTGTGAGTTATGACGGTGAAAATCATCAAAAAATGACGCTTCTACGTCAAAAGAAAGTGGATGCAATTGCTAAAACTTATTCTAAAACTTTGATTACGGGATCTTCTTCAGGTGAGTTACTTGTCTTGTCTTGGGGTGGTACATGGGGAACAGTTATTACCGCTGTGAAAGAATTACAAGAAATAGATAAGTCTGTTAGTCATGTTCATTTAAGACATTTAAATCCATTGCCAGAAGACTTAGGGACAATTTTGTCTCAATTTAAAACAGTTTTTGTCCCTGAACTCAATTTGGGGCAATTAAGTGTGTTAATTAGAAATAAGTATAACATTAAAATAGTAACATATAATAAGGTTAAGGGTCAGCCTTTTACAGTTCAAGAAATTAAAGACCAAATTAATGAACTTTTAGTTTGATATAATAAAAAGGAACGATATGACTGTAATATCTCAAGATCAAACATTAACAAAAAAAGATTTTGCTTCTGATGTGGACATCCGTTGGTGCCCAGGTTGTGGTGATTATGCCATTCTAAATGCTGTACAAAAAGTTTTTCCTGAATTAGGGATTCCTAAGGAAAATTTTGTAGTTGTTAGTGGTATAGGCTGTTCTAGCCGTTTTCCATATTATATAAGTACTTATGGCTTACACTCAATCCATGGTAGAGCACCTACTGTTGCAACGGGAATTAAAGTTGCACATCCAGAACTTTCTGTATGGTTAGTGACGGGTGATGGTGATGGTTTAAGCATTGGTGGAAATCATCTTTTACATGTTTTAAGACGTAATGTTGGTATTAAAATTTTATTGTTTAATAACAAAATTTATGGTCTGACAAAAGGTCAATACAGCCCAACTTCTGAGGTGGGAAAAACGACGAAAACATCCCCACAAGGTTCTTTAGAATACCCTATTAACCCTTTGTCTTTTGCTATAGCTGCCGAAGCTACTTTTGTGGCTCGGACAATGGACACTAGTCCCAAGCACATGGCTGAAATTTTAAAAGCAGCTGGCGAGCACAAAGGAACATCTTTTGTTGAGATCATGCAAAATTGTGTTATTTTTAATGATAAAACTTGGGATAGTGTCTCAGGGCGACCTCATCGAGATGAAACTTTACTAGAGCTAGAAGATAACAAACCTCTTTTATTTGGAAAGAATAAAAATAAAGGGATTCGCTTAAATAATTTTACTCCAGAAATTGTCACTATAAATGAAAATGGAATTACTGAAAAAGATTTATTAGTACATAATGTAAACAAAACAAACCCTTCATATGCTTATATGCTTTCTCAATTAAGTCATCCTGAGTTTCCAGTTCCAATTGGTGTTCTTAGGAAAATTACAGATCGTCCTATTTACGAAGAACAAGTAGAAGAACAAATTAAAAATTCTAAGGAACACAACGGAGTAGGTGATATTCAAAAATTAATACAAGGAACTGATTATTGGGAAGTGACTGAAGATAATATGATTTATTCCACAATCAATAAAAGATAGTTAGATTCAAGAATATGAAAAATGAGCTCAAAAACTAGTCTTGAATTATTAACTCCTGCGGGTGATTTTGAAAAATTAAAATTTGCTTTAGTTTTTGGTAGTGATGCTGTTTATGCTGGTCAACCTCAATTTTCTTTGCGTTCCCGTGAAAATAGTTTTAAGATTTCTAATGATATTGCAGATGCTATAGAATATACGCATTCTAAAAATAAAAAATTTTATTTGGCCTCAAATATTATACCTCATAACAATAAGATAGAAGCGTTTCAAAAGTCATTGTCTGAATTTATTGAAATGAAGCCCGATGCACTTATTATGACTGATCCTGGAATAATTCATTTTGTGCGTCAAAATTTCCCAAAGCAAGATATTCATTTATCTGTACAAGCAAATTGTACAAATTGGTCTACAGCTAAATTTTGGAGAGATTTAGGTATTAAACGCATTATCTTAAGCAGGGAACTCAATATCCGTGAAATATCATTAATTCATGAGAAGGTTCCTGATCTAGAACTAGAGGTTTTTGTTCATGGTGCTATTTGTATGGCTTACTCAGGTCGTTGTTTACTTTCCAATTACATGAGTCATAGAGATAGTAATCAAGGAGCCTGTTCAAATGCTTGTCGGTTTAAGTATAGCTTGTATGCTCAAAATGAAGCACAAGATGAAAACTATACTCCCCTTGAAGGTCAATTTTATTTAAAGGAAGAAACAAATCAAACTGATTTTATGCCTGTTGATGAAGATGAATATGGTACATATATTATGAATTCCAAAGATATGTGTGCAATTGAACACCTTGAAAAATTACAAAAGGCTGGTGTTGTGTCCTTTAAAGTTGAAGGGCGTACAAAGTCACTGTACTATTTGGTTCAGGTCACTCGTACTTATAGCCAAGCAATTCAGGATTTACAACAAGGTAAACCTTTTAACTCTAAATTGATGGATCAATTATATCAATTAGATCATCGTGGTTATATACCTGGTTTTTTTATACACGATCGTAGCGATTTAAAACAAAATTATGAACAAACGAGAGTTCGATCAGAAACAGCTCATGTCGCGGGAGTGATTAGAGGTTATAATCTTGAGACTAAACAAGCAGTGTTGTCTGTAAAAGGGCAAATTTATGAGGGTGATGAACTTATGGTTATAACTGCAGAAATACAAACACCGAATATTATTAAAGCGAAAAATTTAATGAATCATCGTGGAGAATTTACAGATAAGATATCTCCAGGAATGGACAATTGTAAAATAAAACTAGATCAAGATCCAGGAGAATTTGCAATTTTAATAAAATTATTAACCCCTGTTGAAAATTTACAGGAAATTTAAATGGATTATTTTATGACAAAGAA
Organism: Fibrobacteria bacterium; assembly: GCA_965261055.1. GTDB lineage: Bacteria > Fibrobacterota > Fibrobacteria > UBA11236 > JADFYW01. The sequence continues at coordinate 4,694 of OZ253440.1, forward strand.
ATATATTTTAGCTTCTCTTCAAGAAGCACAAGAGTGTTTAGATAAATTATTAAGTAATACAGAAAATTTAAATCAACTACAAAAAATGGTTGATATTATTGTAAAATGTTACAAAAATAATGGAATGATCTTGTCTTGTGGAAATGGTGGATCAGCTTGTGATTCGATGCATTTTGCAGAAGAATTAACGGGTTCCTTTCGCAAAATTCGTAAAGGTTTGCCAGCAATTTCTTTAACAGATTCGTCTCATATTACTTGCGTTGGAAATGATTTTGGATTTGACCAAATTTTTTCAAGAGGTGTTGAATCTTATGGTCAAAAGGGAAGTGCTTTAATTGCACTTTCTACAAGTGGGAATTCTGCCAATATTATAGAGGCAGTTAAAGTTGCTAAAGAAAAAGAAATGTTTGTTCTTTTGTTTTTAGGCAAGCAGGGTGGTATTTTAAATGGCCAAGGGGATGCGCAAATTATAGCACCAGGTAAACATAGTGATAGAATTCAAGAAATACACATGACTTGTTTACATATCATTATTGAAATAATTGAGAGAAATTTGTTTCCTCAAAATTATGTAGAATAACTTAGTTTCTAATAGTGAAAATCTATGAAATTAGGTTTATTGCAATTTGATGTTTTTCAAGGTTTCAATCTACAAATAAATCAAGTCAAGATTCAAATTCAAAAATTAAGTTTATAAATGTAGAACAAATTCAAAAAACCAAGAAAATTTGGACTTTTTTGAAAGACCGTCGGTCAGAAACATACTGTTTGGAATATGTTTGGAATAAATTTTTATGAAAAAAATTGATTTTTCTTGTTATAGATGGCCAGCTGAAGATGACCAGCTGAATGGGAAAAGCAGAAAGCTTTGTTTTTAATTTGGCCTGAAAGTCAAGATACTTTGAGATTGAAAACGAATTAAAAAAATATTTGGGAATACAGGATGTATTATGGTTGTCCTCAACTATGGAAGGAGATGATACAGATGGTCATATAGATCAACTTGTGCGTTTTGTTACGCCAAGAAAAATTTTGTGTCCTTTAGTTCATCAAAAAAATCATAGCCATTATGCTATTTTAAAACAAAACTATATACAAATGGAGCAATACTCGAAACAATATGATTTAGAATTAATTGAGTTTATTCACCCCCCAGAAATAGTTATTTCTAATTGTATTATACCAGCTTCTTATATGAATTTTGTTTTTGTAAATGGAGCTATTTTACTTCCAAGTTTTGGAGTTAAACAGGATAATCAAGCTGTAAAAATATTACAATCTTTAAATTTAGGGTATAAAATTGAACAAATATTTTCTTGATACTTTGTATATGGACAAGGTGGTATTCATTGTTTGAGTTTTAATCTATTTTAACGAAATAAATTTCCTTTTAGTTCTATAGAGAAAGGTTTTAATTAAACCAGAATAGTTGTGGAGGCTGTTTTGTATTGTTGAATAGGAAACAGCTTATTTTTTTTTATAATTGGAGCGGGATAGGAGACTCGAACCCCCGACCTTCTCCTTGGCAAGGAGATGCTCTACCAACTGAGCTAATCCCGCAGGGTATGCAAATATATTTATTTTAAAGTTAAAATTCAATTTTATATTATTTATAAGTTTATTTGGTATAAATTTTTATATCTTTTATAACCTTATAAAGTACCTTATAAAGTACCTTATAAAGTACCTTATAAAGTACCTTATAAAGTACCTTATAAAGTACCTTATAAAGTACCTTATAAAGTACCTTATAAAGTACCTTATAAAGTACCTTATAAAGTACCTTATAAAGTACCTTATAAAGTACCTTATAAAGTACCTTATAAAGTAAGGAGATATAATTTATGAGTTTTTTTAGTCAAAAATTATTATTACTGACATTAACATTAATCATTTTTAATTGTGGTCTATTTTTTGGTGGTAATGACGACTCAAAACCGATTTCAGTAAGTGTAAGTGGTGTGACTGTTAGTAGTATTACAGTAAGTATAGTAGACGGATCGACAGCACCAGTAACGGCAACAATAGCACCGGCTAATGCGACGGACAATTCGGTGACATGGTCAAGTGATGAAACATCAGTAGCGACCGTGGATCCAAGTGGTGTGATAACAGCAGTAGGAGTAGGCTTAGCAACAATTACCGTAACAACAACCGACGGATCTCACACAGCAACGGTATCTGTAACAGTAACAGCTGTAGCAATCGGAACAGTAAGTGTAAGTGGTGTGACTGTTAGTAGTACTACAGTAAGTATAGTAGACGGATCGACAGCAACAGTAACTGCGACAGTATTACCAGGTAATGCGACGGACAACTCGGTGACATGGTCAAGTGATGAAACATCAGTAGCGACCGTGGATCAAAGTGGTGTGATAACAGCAGTAGGAGTAGGCTTAGCAACAATTACCGTAACAACAACCGACGGATCTCACACAGCAACGGTATCTGTAACAGTAACAGCTGTAGCAATCGGAACAGTAAGTGTAAGTGGTGTGACTGTTAGTAGTACTACAGTAAGTATAGTAGACGGATCGACAGCAACAGTAACTGCGACAGTATTACCAGGTAATGCGACGGACAACTCGGTGACATGGTCAACAAGTGATGCTCAAGTAGCGACCGTATCAGGTGGTGTGATAACAGCAGTAGGAGTAGGCTTAGCAACAATTACCGTAACAACAACCGACGGATCTCACACAGCAACGGTATCTGTAACAGTAACAGCTGTAGCAATCGGAACAGTAAGTGTAAGTGGTGTGACTGTTAGTAGTACTACAGTAAGTATAGTAGACGGATCGACAGCACCAGTAACGGCAACAATAGCACCGGCTAATGCGACGGACAATTCGGTGACATGGTCAAGTTCTTCTACATCAGTAGCGACCGTGGATCCAAGTGGTGTGATAACAGCAGTAGGAGTAGGCTTAGCAACAATTACCGTAACAACAACCGACGGATCTCACACAGCAACGGTATCTGTAACAGTAACAGCTGTAGCAATCGGAACAGTAAGTGTAAGTGGTGTGACTGTTAGTAGTACTACAGTAAGTATAGTAGACGGATCGACAGCACCAGTAACGGCAACAATAGCACCGGCTAATGCGACGGACAATTCGGTGACATGGTCAAGTTCTTCTACATCAGTAGCGACCGTGGATCCAAGTGGTGTGATAACAGCAGTAGGAGTAGGCTTAGCAACAATTACCGTAACAACAACCGACGGATCTCACACAGCAACGGTATCTGTAACAGTAACAGCTGTAGCAATCGGAACAGTAAGTGTAAGTGGTGTGACTGTTAGTAGTACTACAGTAAGTATAGTAGACGGATCGACAGCAACAGTAACTGCGACAGTATTACCAAGTAATGCGACGGACAACTCGGTGACATGGTCAACAAGTGATGCTCAAGTAGCGACCGTATCAGGTGGTGTGATAACAGCAGTAGGAGTAGGCTTAGCAACAATTACCGTAACAACAACCGACGGATCTCACACAGCAACGGTATCTGTAACAGTAACAGCTGTAGCAATCGGAACAGTAAGTGTAAGTGGTGTGACTGTTAGTAGTACTACAGTAAGTATAGTAGACGGATCGACAGCACCAGTAACGGCAACAATAGCACCGGCTAATGCGACGGACAATTCGGTGACATGGTCAAGTTCTTCTACATCAGTAGCGACCGTGGATCCAAGTGGTGTGATAACAGCAGTAGGAGTAGGCTTAGCAACAATTACCGTAACAACAACCGACGGATCTCACACAGCAACGGTATCTGTAACAGTAACAGCTGTAGCAATCGGAACAGTAAGTGTAAGTGGTGTGACTGTTAGTAGTACTACAGTAAGTATAGTAGACGGATCGACAGCAACAGTAACTGCGACAGTATTACCAGGTAATGCGACGGACAACTCGGTGACATGGTCAACAAGTGATGCTCAAGTAGCGACCGTATCAGGTGGTGTGATAACAGCAGAAGGAGAAGGCACAGCGGACATCACCGTAACAACAACCGATGGATCTTACACAGCGACAGTAGTAGTAACAGTAACACCGATATTGGTAAGTAGTGTTAGTGTTGGAAGTGCTACAGTAGGTATAGTAGACGGATCGACAGCAACAGTAACGGCAACAGTATTACCAGCTAATGCTGCCAACAAAGGATTGATGTGGTCAAGTAGTGATGCTCAAGTAGCGACAGTGGATCAAAGTGGTGAAATAACAGCAGTAGGAGTAGGCACAGCGAACATCACTGTAACGACACAAGATGCATCTACTATAACAAAGACAATAGTTGTCACAGTAACCGCTGGAACAGTAAGTGTAACGGGTGTGAGTATTTCTGGAAGTGCTACAATAAGTATAGTAGACGGATCGACAGCACCAGTAACGGCAACAATAGCACCGGCTAATGCGACGGACAATTCGGTGACATGGTCAAGTGATGAAACATCAGTAGCGACCGTGGATCCAAGTGGTGTGATAACAGCAGTAGGAGTAGGCACAGCAACTATCACCGTAACAACAAGCGACGGACCTTACACAGCAACAGTAGCAGTAACAGTAACACCGATATTGGTAAGTAGTGTGACTGTTAGTAGTGCTACAGTAGGTATAGTAGACGGATCGACAGCAACAGTAACGGCAACAGTATTACCAGCTAATGCTGCCAACAAAGGATTGATGTGGTCAAGTAGTGATGCTCAAGTAGCGACAGTGGATCCAAGTGGTGAAATAACAGCATTAGGAGTAGGTACAGCGGACATCACCGTAACGACAACCGACGGATCTAATATAACAAAGACAATAGTTGTCACAGTAACCGCTGGAACAGTAAGTGTAACGGGTGTGAGTATTTCTGGAAGTGCTACAATAAGTATAGTAGACGGATCGACAGCACCAGTAACGGCAACAATAGCACCGGCTAATGCGACCAACAATTCAGTGACATGGTCAAGTTCTTCTACATCAGTAGCGACCGTGGATCCAAGTGGTGTGATAACAGCAGTAGGAGTAGGCACAGCAACTATCACCGTAACAACAAGCGACGGACCTTACACAGCAACAGTAGCAGTAACAGTAACACCGATATTGGTAAGTAGTGTGACTGTTAGTAGTGCTACAGTAGGTATAGTAGACGGATCGACAGCAACAGTAACGGCAACAGTATTACCAGTTAATGCTGCCAACAAAGGATTGATGTGGTCAAGTAGTGATGCTCAAGTAGCGACAGTGGATCAAAGTGGTGTGATAACAGCAGTAGGAGTAGGCACAGTGAACATCACTGTAACGACACAAGATGCATCTACTATAACAAAGACAATATCGGTAACAGTAACACCGATATTGGTAAGTAGTGTGAGTATTTCTGGAAGTGCTACAATAAGTATAATAGACGGATCGACAGCAACAGTAACGGCGACAGTATTACCAGGTAATGCGACCGACAATTCAGTGACATGGTCAAGTTCTTCTACATCAGTAGCGACCGTGACTCAAAGTGGTGTCATAACAGCAGCAGGAGCTGGCACAGTAACAATCACAGTAACGACAACCGACGGATCTCACACAGCGACAGTATCTGTGACAGTAACACCGATATTGGTAACTAGTGTTAGTGCTATCATAGGAGTATGTAGATGTACATCTTATTCTTTCATAGTGGGAGGAAATTCAGAAGGAATCATAGAGGCCGTATCACCAAATAATGCAACTAACAAAGCAGTGACATGGTCAAGTAGTTCTGATGCAATAGCGACAGTATCATCTCTTGGTTTCATAACAGCAGTAGGAGCAGGCACAGCAATCATCACCGTAACGACAATAGACGGATCTCACACAGCAACGGTATCTGTGACAGTAACAGTTGGTGTAGATACTGTGAGTGTTGATCATGATACAGTACATCTAACAGTGGGATCGTCAGAAGTGGTAACGGCGACAATATTACCAGCCACTGTGGTAAACCAAAGAGTGCTAGTGGGATATCCTGTTCATCAGAACATAGCGACAATAGTTAATGCCTTTGCCAATCCTTTTACATTAATAGGAGTAAGCTCAGGTCAAACAACGATAACAATAGAGTCACTTGCAGATAGATCTAAAAAGACGAAAGTGATTATAATAGTAATACCCGCACCAATAAGTGTAACAGCTGTGAGTCTAAGTAGTAATATGGTAAATTTAGAAGTAGGAGGATCGACAGCAACAGTAACGGCGACAGTATTACCAAATAATGCGGCAAATCAAGCAGTGACATGGTCAAGTAGTGCTAATGCAATAGCGACCGTGACTCAAATGGGTGAAATAGAAGCAGTAGGAGTAGGCACTGCAACAATCACAGTAACGACAGTAGACGGATCTCGCACAGCAACAGTAGATGTGACAGTAATAGCAGCAACAATAAAAGTAAGTAGTGTGAGTATTTCTGGTCCTAGTGCAATAAATTTAGTAGTAGGAAACATTAAAGAATTAGCAACATTAGTATTACCAAATACAGCGGCAAATCAAGTATTGTCATGGAGAAGTAGTAATGATCAAGTAGCGACAGTGGATCAAAATGGCTTCGTAACAGGAGTAGCAGTAGGCCCAGCAACTATCACCGTAACGACAACCGACGGATCCAATATAACAAAGACAGTAACAGTAACAGTAACAACAATAAGTATAACGAGTGTGTTTATTGGTAGTTCTGTGGTAGGTTTAGAAGTAGGAGAGACAGAGACAGTTATAATATTAATAGAACCAAATAATGCGATAAATAAAGTATTGTCATGGTCAAGTAGTGATGCTCAAGTAGCGACAGTGGATCCAAGTGGTGAAATAACAGCATTAGGAGTAGGTACAGCGGACATCACCGTAACGACAACCGACGGATCTAATATAACAAAGACAATAGTTGTCACAGTAACCGCCGCACCACCATTACTTATCAGGGCAGAAGGTTTACTTGCAGGTTTAATGGTTACAGAAACAATTGATGCCAATAATGTTGTGAATATTCAGAAAGATCCAATGGGTCCTTATGATACAAAAAATTCTATTTTTGCTGGAAGTTTTAATTCATCAGCGACTGAAGGGTTGATTTATGAATCTGGAGGTGGAGCAGGTTTTACATTCGGTTATGAAAACGGTGCTTTTATCGTAAGTGTTGGTGTAGGTGCAGATATAGATGCACAAGTAACAGGTTTATCTCAAAATACAAATTATGTGTATATAATTCAAATTGTGGTTGCCCCTGATGCAATGAGCAATGCAAGTATTAAGATTTGGGTTACTGAAGGAACGACTATTTCCCAGATTACTGGAGCTTCAAATACAACAGAAATGATTCTAGGACTAGTTGATTATACTGGTGGAGGTGCTCCAGGTTATCTTATTGGAGGTGGTGTCGTACAATACCCTTTAGCAGATTTTCAGGGAACTGCATCAGAGATTCTTTTCTTTAGTGAACAAGGTCCAATATAGATTAGATATTTATATCGCTGTATACTAACAACAAAAACCTTTTGGTTTTTGTTGTTTTTTCTTTAACTGTAGGATCTTTTTTGAATCTGATAATAAACAAATTTTAGAATACGAAAAAGCATTATTTTTAAAGTTAAAAGTGGTTAGAACTCAAATGAGTTAAGAAATTAAAGCCTTTTTCTCTCCTTACTTAGTTTTTTTAGATACAACATTATTTGAAAGTCTCTAAATTCTTGTTTTAAGCACAGATAATAAAATAGATTGTTAAGGTGTGAGGTTATTATTGACGTAGTTTTACAATATTATTACGAAAATTATGTAAAGACTATATAGCATAGGTGATGCTACTTAATGATTAAAGTAATATTGAATTAAATACAAAGTCTTTGGTTGTAGGTAATTTTTTATTTGATATGTATTTGGTTTTACTTTATTTGAGTTTCTCTCTACTGCACCGATTATAATAGATTTACCATTATTATCTTTGGTCGCTTTTGTCTTTTTTATTGTTGTGTTTACTTTTGTTTTTACCACTTATGTAAGTTTCGTCTATCTTTACAATACCGCTTAAAAAGTCGTTATTACTATCTTCGTTTATTTCTCTTAGTCTTTGAAGTAAATACCAAGCTGTCGCTTGTGTTGTGTTTATCTCTTTACTTAATTGTAGGCTACTGATTCCTTTTCTTGATCTTAGGTATAGGTAACTTGCATATAACCATTTTTGAAGTGGTAACATTGTAGAAGATAAAGCCGTATTAGTTTTGACATTAAACACTTTGCGACAATCTTTGCATTGATAACCTTTTCCCTTTTTTATTCCAATCCTGTCACTTTTACAATGGATACAGGTTATTTTATTTCCCCATCTTAGGTTTTCTAAAAATTTAATACATTTTTCTTCTGTATCAAAAGTTTTCAAAAATTCAAATGTTGATATTGTTTCGGCTTTTCTTGCTTTGTGTTGCATTCATGCTGTAGGATATAGTATTATTTTGAGAACTTATCTATATAACTATATAATTTCAAAAAAAATATAAAAAATACTTTAAGTTTGAGTTTTAGAATATTAAATTTTATCATATGTTTGAAGTCAATAATATTACGAAAAAATACGGTTCTTTTTTAGCTGTAGATGAAGTCTCCTTCTCAGGTGAAAAAAGCCAAGTTATAGGTTTACTAGGTCCAAATGGAGCGGGAAAAAGTACAGCAATGAAAATTATGACCACTTTCTTATCTGCTACAGAAGGAGATGTTGTTGTACAGGGTTACTCTGTTAGCAAAAACCCTTTGCAAGTGCGGAAAAGTATCGGTTATTTATCAGAAAATTGCCCTTTGTATTTAGAGATGAGGGTCTCTGATTTTTTAGTTTTCTGTGCGAAACTGAGAGGACTAACGAGTAAAGAAACGAGTCAATCCTTACTCAAAGTTATGGGAAGATGTGGTTTAGAGAAAGTACAAAATAAATTGTTAGGAACGTTATCTAAGGGTTATCGCCAGAGAGTAGGGATTGCTCAAGCTTTATTGCATAATCCATCAGTTATTATCTTAGATGAACCGACTTCAGGATTAGATCCGAATCAAATTAAAGATATTCTTAATTTAATTGAAGAGTTAGGGCAAGAAAAAACAATTATTCATTCTACACACATTCTTTCCGAGGTGGAATCTACAAGTGATCGTTTTATTATCATTAATGAAGGTAAAATAGTCGCTCAAGGTAAACCTCAAGATTTAGTTACAGACTTTGGTGAGGAGAAGGTTTTTGTTACAGTAAACTCTGATCAAGCTGGTCAGATTTTTAGAGAGGCTGGTTTAGCAAATGTTGTAGAACGAGTGACAAGTGATGAAAATGCTTCTTTGATTCAATATTGCTTAAAAGATTTTATCATTGAAAATATTGAAGAAAAGATTTTTAATTGTGTTGTTCAAAATAACTGGATATTAACACAACTTGAAACCAAAAAAACACATCTAGATGATGTTTTCAGTCGTTTAACTATTGGAGAAAAAAATGTTTAAAGAAAGTCTCTGCAATATTTTAACATTGTTTTCAAAAGAAGTGAAGTCATATTTTAGGTCACCTGTTGGGTATGTTTTCATTGTTTTTTTTACTATTATTTCGAATGGTTTATTTTTCATTATAAATCCTTTCTTTGAACAGAATTTAGTGACCATGAGAGCATACTTTAATTTTGTGCCATGGCTTTATTTATTTTTAGTACCAGCAATTACGATGAGAACTTGGTCTGAAGAAAGGAAATCAGGTACAATTGAATTCTTATTTACATCGCCACTTACGGAGATGCAAATTATTATTTCTAAGTTTTTATCTAGTTTGGCATTTTTGTTAATCGCATTAACGGCGTCTTTAACAATTCCAATTACATTAATGTTTTTAGGAAAAATAGATTTAGGAGTTATCTTCGCGTCGTATGTCGGTTCAATATTTATGGGAATGGCTTATATTGCGATTGGTATCTTTTTTAGTGCTTGTACCGATAACCAGATAGTGGCTTTTATTACAAGTTTAGTTGCTATTTTTTTCTTATTAATATTGGGAATATTGCCAGTTTACTTAGGTACAATAGGTTGGTTTCCTGATTTTTTGGTCTATCTTAGTTTGTCTTCTCATTTTGAGAATGTTACCCGAGGTGTTATTGATTCTAGAGATTTAATTTATTATGTCTCCATTGTTGTATTATTTTTGAGTTTTAATACATATTACCTTAAATCTAGAAAGTGGAGATAAAAGTGAAGCAACACAAAAATACTGAACGAATTGGTTCATGGGTTTCTTTAATTATTGTTGTCATTATCGTTGCAATTATTTCTTTTTTGAGTCATAGTTGGTTCAACACTAGGGTTGATTTGACGGAAGAAAAACGATTCAGTTTGAACCCTTCAACTCAAAAATTAATTCAAAGTTTGGAAGAGACCTTAATAATTAAATGTTATTTTTCTAAGGATTTGCCATCTCAATTTACACAAGCTAGAAACTCTATTGTTGATTTTTTAGCGGATATAAAGTCTATTTCTAAAAACCAAGTTCAAGTTATTTATATTGATCCCGAAGGGAGTAAGGAGCTTGTTCAAGAAGCTCAAGCGGTGGGGATACAACAAGTTCAGCTCCAGGGGCAAAGTGGTAAAAGTTTAGAAATAAAAAAAGGTTACTTTGGTGTTGTCATGACTTATGGTGAAAAGCAAGAAGTTTTACCTGTTATTAACGATGTTAGCTTTTTTGAGTATAACATTATTTTAAGACTGAAAAAATTATTAGATCAGTTAAAAACAGTTGGAATTGTGCAAGGTGAAAATGAGCATCGTTATATTCCAGATTTATTACCTAATAAGGAGTCGTCTTTTAAAGAGAGTTTCTCGACATTATATAGTCAACTGTCAAATCTTTATAATGTTAAGATGCTTAATTTAAAAATAGATACCTTTAATCTATCAGATAGTATTGATGTTTTGATTTTGGTTGGATCTAGGCATATTGCAGAAAAACAACAAAAAAGAATAGATTATTTCTTAAATCAAGGTGGAAGCGTTTTAGCCTTTGTTCCTCGTATTAAAATTGATAACCAAAGAGGCATTACAGGAAGTTTATTGTCTTATAATTACGAACCTTGGTTAGAGCATTACGGTTTCAAAGTTGATAAAAGAATACTATTAGATTCTCGTTATTTTAAAAGAGTCAATTTTAGTAACTCTATTTTCCCAAAACCATATCCTTATTGGGTTGTTATTCCTACTGATTTATTAAATAAACAGAGTATAATTACAAAAAGGTTAACATCTATTAGTTTTCCATGGACTAGTTTTTTAGATCTCGGATTTTTATTGAATGATCAAAAACATTTGAATGTAACACATACAGTTTTGGCGAACTCTAGTGACAATAGTTGGGTTGAGGAATCTTTATCTAATCTACAACCAAAAGAAAAGTACAAACCAACACAGAATGAAACTCGTGTAATGGCTATTTTAAGAGAAGGGAAGTTTAAGTCTTTTTATACAAATCCTAATAGACAGAGTATTGAATCCAAAAGTCGTTTGATGGTTATCCCTAACCTATTTTTTGTGTCTGATATTTATTTAAAGGCAACAGGAAATAGAGAGGTTGCGAATGTATTTTTTGTATCTAATGCTGTTGATCAATTAGCTTCTGACGAAGATTTAATTTCTTTAAGAAATAGATATATTCCTCCTCGTGCAATTAATGAGTTTGGAAGAGATAATAAAAATCTTTTGGTTATTTTGAATTTAACAATCGTGCCAGTTTTATTTATTTTACTAGGCATTTTTATTGCGATTCGTACACAAAGAAAACAATTACAGTAAAGGAAAAGTTTATGAAAAAAAAGATAATTTTATTTATTTCTGTAGTTATTATTGCAATTGGTGTTGTTTATTTTAAAAAAAATGATTTTGACCAACAATACAAACAAAAACAACCTTTCCTATCTTTGGAAAAAAAGAATATAAAACGAATTTCTATTTCTAGGGGTAGTGATACAGTTGACTTATTTTTTGAAGATAATAAATGGGTTGTTGGAATCAAAAAAGTGATAGCGAATCAGACTAAAGTGGATGACCTATTAAAACGTATTTTCCAGTTAAATGCTAAAGAGGTTGTTTCTAGTAATGGTTTATCTTTAGAGCGTTATAGTCTAGATTCAACTAAGAGGAAAGAAATTAGAGTTTATGATAATCAATCTCAGGTTGTTCTACATGCCTATATAGGCCGTTTTTCTTCTTTACAAATAAATAGCACCTATTGGAAGTTTGTTGATAATAATGAAGTTTACCGATGTTGTGGAAATATTACAAATGATGTAATAGTCAATTCTGTGAAATGGAAAAACTTGAATACAGCTTTTTTTTTAATAGATACAATAATAAAAATTAAAGTCTCTAGATTAGTTAAGAACAAAAAACAGCAAAATGAATTTTTATTCAAAAATAAAAAATGGACCTTAAATAGAAAGAAAGTAGATTCTACTTTAGTCGAAAAAATGATAAAGGGTTTAAGAGTTTTTCAAGCTGATGATATTATTCAAATTGATACAACAAGTAAAGAAACTATCAGAATAGAATTGTTTTCAAAAACAGGAGATAAAGAGGTTCATTCTGGATTTTTAGATAAAAGTCATGTTTATTTTTCGTACCATAAGGAAAATAATATAGTTTGGTATCAAATACCAATACGTATTTTTAAAAAACTTTTGGGAACACAAAAAGAGTTTAAAAAGAAGTAACTATTTGGGTTGGTATCTCAATAAATAATAATAAAAAGAGACTTTATATAAGTCTCTTTTTATTATTAGTAGAGTCTTAAATGAGCTTTATATTATTAAAGGTGTTTTATTTTTTTCAGAAAATATTTATTTACCTTAAATTTGATAAAATGGTCTGTTGTTTTCAGAAGAAATAGGTATAATGTGGCTAAAAGATTTTAAAATAAATCAGATGTAGATAAAAATACTATTTGAGAGTTTGAAAAATCTAAAGAGACGATCTTGGTTTTAAAACACTAGAATAGTCCTTTAAGGGCGGTTTAGTGTTTTTTAATAGTTAGTGAAATTTTATAGAAACCTCAGACAAAATAATTTAAAAAAAGAGATAAAAACAATTGAAACTGATTTTATAATAAACTAAATATACTGTGCATATAGTTTGACTCAGTGAAGTTAAAGGATTTTTAAAAAGTAAAAGAAACAAGTTGAAGTGGTGAGATAAACCACTAAAACCGTCAAAAGTGATAGTGGGATTAAATTTAAATTTTATGGAGAGTTTGATCCTGGCTCAGAACGAACGCTGATGGTGTGCTTCATACATGCAAGTCGAGCGAGAAGGTAGTGTTTACATTATTGGAGAGCGGCGAATGGGTGAGTAATACATAAATAATCTGCCCTATAGTCTAGGATAACCATTCTAACGGATGGCTAATACTTAATAATATTATTAATCGCATGATTAATAATAAAAGATTTATCGCTATAGGATGAGTTTGTGGCTTATTAGCTAGTTGGTAAGGTAATGGCTTACCAAGGCAACGATAAGTAGCCGGCCTGAGAGGGTGAACGGCCACATTGGGACTGAGATACGGCCCAGACTCCTACGGGAGGCAGCAGTAGGGAATTTTGCACAATGGAGGAAACTCTGATGCAGCGACACCATGTGAAGGATGAAGCATTTAGGTGTGTAAACTTCTGTCGATAGGGAATAATTAATGAATGTACCTATAAAGGAAGCCCCGGCTAACTTCGTGCCAGCAGCCGCGGTAATACGAGGGGGGCAAGTGTTGTTCGGAATCACTGGGCGTAAAGAGAGCGTAGGTGGAAATTTAAGTTAGATGTTTAAAATCGGGGCTCAACCTTGATGTTGCGTTTAATACTGGATTTCTTGAATATGATAGAGGTGGATGGAACTCTAGGTGTAGCGGTGGAATGCGTAGATATCTAGAGGAACACCAGTTGCGAAGGCGATTCACTGGATCAATATTGACACTGAGGCTCGAAAGCGTGGGTAGCGAACAGGATTAGATACCCTGGTAGTCCACGCCGTAATCGATGAATACTAGGTGTTAGGAGTCTTAGACTCTTAGTGCCACAAGCTAACGCGTTAAGTATTCCGCCTGGGGAGTACGCTCGCAAGAGTGAAACTCAAAGGAATTGACGGGGACCCGCACAAGCGGTGGAGGATGTGGTTTAATTCGAAGCAACGCGAAGAACCTTACCAAGACTTGACATGAGATGACCGCATGAGAAATCGTGTTTTTTACTTCGGTAAACACTCTGCACAGGTGCTGCATGGCTGTCGTCAGCTCGTGTCGTGAGATGTTGGGTTAAGTCCCGCAACGAGCGCAACCCTTGTCTTTAGTTGTCAGCAGGTTAAGCTGGACCCTCTAAAGAGACTGCTACGAATAACGTGGAGGAAGGTGGGGACGACGTCAAGTCATCATGGCCCTTATGTCTTGGGCTACACACGTCCTACAATGGCTGGTACAATGAGTTGCAATATCGCGAGGTGGAGCCAATCTCTAAAGCCAGTCTCAGTTCGGATTGTAGTCTGCAACTCGACTACATGAAGATGGAATCGCTAGTAATCGCGGATCAGCATGCCGCGGTGAATACGTTCCCGGGTCTTGTACACACCGCCCGTCAAGCCATGGAAGAAAGGGGTACCCTAAGCCGTGATGGTAACCGCAAGGAGCCTAGCGTCTAAAGTAAAACTTTTAACTGGGGCTAAGTCGTAACAAGGTAGCCGTACCGGAAGGTGTGGCTGGATTACCTCCTTTTAAGGAGTAAATCTTTGAAGTACTTTGTACTTCTACAACTAACAAATCTTATCCTTTTTCTTGTTTTTTTTATCTTTTTTTTTAAAGACTCATTTTTATTTTGGAATAAGTGTTTTGCTTAACATTTAAATAAAATTGAGTTTACTATCTTTAAAACATTGGGTTTTGACTTTATATTATTTATAACTTAGAAAGTTGTGTTAGATTTTATGTTTATTTTATTTAGAGAATTATCTAGTAATGTAAATATATTGTTGAATAGTTTAGCACTTTTTACGGTGGTTACTATTTTAGGTTTTATTGTTTGTTATGTAGCCAAAAAATTATCTTTAAAAATCATTTCTAGGCTAGTTCAAAAAACAAATACCATCTAAATTTTAAAGTTTTATCTCAGGCTTTTAATTTTATTCCTTTAAGCATTCTTTTTTATCTAGCGAATGAAAATTACTTTCATCTTGGTATTATTAAATAAATAATTACTATTTTTAGTAAATACATATTTATTGGTAAGATCTTTTTTGAAGTGGCTTAATTATGCCTATCAAAAAATACAAGCTTCTAAACAATACTTTATTAAAAGCTACCTACAATTAATATAAGTTATTTCAATTTTGTTTTAGTTATTATGGGTATAGTAACATTCATTTCTTTATTTCTGTTTTTTGCCGTTTATTGTTAGGGATTATTTTTATTGTAGCAGCCTATCCTAAAATGCAAAACCCATCTGCTTTTGCGACACTCGTGGCTCAATATCAAATTTTGCCTGTTGCTTGGATTAATTATTTTGCTTGGTATTTACCTGCGTTTGAAATGGTGATTGGTGTCCTTTTGTTTTTAACCCCTTGGGTTAAAGAAATTGCTTCTTTGATGCTTATTCTTTTAATACTATTCATTGTCGCTTTAACTCAAGCTCTCGTTCGAGATTTAGGTATTACTTGTGGTTGCTTTAGTATAGAAGGTGCTCAAGATAAAAAAGGAGCTTGGGTGGCATTAATTCGAGACATTCTATTGTTAATCCCTAATTTGTATCTGTTATTTAAAGTGAAAAGCAGCTATATTTTTGAGAAAGTGAAAGTGTAGTTAGCTATATTTTTTGTATGCCTAAATACATTTCTACACAATTTGAAGAATTGATCGAAACGGGAGCAAAGTACCATCAAAATTATATTGATGCTGAACCGTTTCCTAACATTAGTTTTAAAAATTTCTTTAACAATAAAGCATTGGACGATATTTTAGATGAATTTCCTGATTTGAAATCTAAAAAAGAGGCTTTAAAAATGCAAAATCCATATGAAAAGAAATTTGCATCAGAAGGTGAAGTATTGTTTAAGAAAAAAACTAAACTTTTTTTGCAGTATTTGAACTCTGAACCTTTTTTATTGTTTTTATCTCATTTAACAGGCATTAAAAATTTAATACCTGATCCCTATTTTCACGGTGGAGGGCTCCATGAAATCAAACGAAATGGTTTGCTAAAAATACATGCCGACTTTAACAAACATCAATTATTGAAATTAGATCGTAGAATTAATGTTTTGATTTACCTAAACAAAGATTGGAGCGAGTCTTACGGTGGTCATTTTGAGTTATGGAATAAATCTATGACTAGATGTGAAAAGAAAATTTTACCAGAATTTAATACGATGGCAATTTTTTCTACGACCAGTGATTCTTATCATGGTCATCCGGATCCTTTGCGATGCCCTGAAAATCGTAGTAGAAAATCGTTAGCTCTTTATTACTATACAAGTGGTCGTCCTGATTCTGAAAAGCGAAAAAACCACAGTACCTTATTTCAAGGAAGAGAAGGTGTTTTTGAAAATACTTGGTTTCATCAATTAAAAAGATTTTTAATTAGAGTTCATTTTCATCTTTTACACAGAATGAAAAAATAAATATTAGATGTTGTTTACATTGAAGAATTAATACGGAAACCTTCTTTGCAATCTTTTGTGAAAAAGTGCCAATCCTAGGGTAGATTAGATCTTAGCATTGAAGTAAATACTGGAGAAAATAACAGACATGTTTGAGAGAAATTTAATAATTAATTATTTTTTCCTCTTATGATTAAAGTACTTTATCTTGTTTGCTTATTTTTTTATTAAATTATGTTTTTGTTAATAAATAAAAATATGAAAAAATTTGGCAAAGAAAAAATATCAGTATGTTATGCTCTTATATTTAATTGGTCTGTTTCTTTCTATGAATAATTGGCATGCAATTTTTCAATAATCTTATTGTTGGTTATATAAGTGAATATTTTTTTACCTATATTTAACATTTGACTGAAGCAGATAAAGACAATAAATATCTTATTATACAAAATAACTCTTGTTTTAGGTCTATAAGTTTATTAATTTTTAATTCCTTTTTTACTAGATTTGTCTTTAAAATAGGGCATGTAGCTCAGTTGGTTAGAGCACCGCTCTGATAAGGCGGGGGTCGGAAGTTCAAATCTCCCCATGCCCACCAGTAAAATTAAAAATAAGGGGTCTTAGCTCAGTTGGTAGAGCACCAGATTTGCATTCTGGGGGTCAGGAGTTCGACTCTCCTAGACTCCACCATTTTATTTTTTTGTTTATAACTTTAGATTTTTATATCTAGTTTTAATTATTTATATAAGATTTTATAAAGACTTATAATAGAAAAATTGTCTTTGATTTAGAAACTAAATAATCTACCTTGTAAATTAAAATCTTTTTATATGAATTCTATTTTAAAATGGTTAGAAGATCCTATCTATCCTAAAAAGTTCCCTTTTGATAAGGTAACAAGTCAAAACTTAGAAGAAGCTTTAAATTTAACTTTAGAACGGCAAAAGCAGAATATAAGTACATTGTTAAAATCAGACTATAGTTCTTTTGAATCTTTTCTATCGCCTTTATTAGAGTTTCAATATCAAGTGCAACTTATTTGGGGAATAGTTTGTCACCTAAAGGCGACTTTAGGTTTAGAGTATCTAAGAAATTTATATGACCAAAAAGTGGAAGAGATCTCTTCTTTTTATAGTAATATAGATCAAGATTCTCATTTTATTCGTAAAATACAAAAATTAAAAAATACTCAGATACAAAAAAAATTATCATCAACTCATATAAAAGTGATAAATGATATTAGAACTCGTTTACAATTACAAGGAGCTTTTTTAAAAGATGACTCTAAAAAAAGAGTTATAGAGATTCAGCAAAAATTAGCGTTACTTCATGCTAAATTTTCAAATAGAGTACTAGATGCTACGGATTCTTTCTGTTTACAGATTCGAGATCCAAAAAAGCTTAAAGGAATATCTGACTTTAGTTTAAACCAAGCTTTAAAAGAGAGTGAGAAACAGGGAGTAGACATAAAGCAAGAAAAAGTTTGGACTTTTACTCTGCATGCAAATAGTTATTCATCTTTGATTAAATTTTGCGAAAGTTCTGAAATTAGAGAGCAATTGTATAAGGCTTTAAATACCCGATGTATTGATGGAGAGTATGGAAATAAACAGACTGTTTTTGAGATTTTAAATTTAAGATTGGAGCTATCTCAGCTTGTTGGTTTTAAGAACTATGTGGAGTATTCTCTTAAAACAAAAATGGCAGATAGTTCTCAACAAGTGATCAGTTTTTTAGAAGATTTATATAATAAAAGTATTATTCAAGCTAAAAAAGAATATCAAAGTTTAATTTTTTTCAAAAATAAAGAAGAGCAATGTTGTTCTTCATCTTTGAGTGCTTATGATATTCCTTTTTATAGTGAAAGGTATAAAGAAAAACAATTTCAAATAAATGAAGACGATATAAAAACTTACTTACCTTTATCTAAAGTATTACAAGGGATGTTCAAAATTGTTAATTTATTATATAAAGTTGAATTTAGCTTGAAGGAAGCCCCAGTATGGGATAAAACAGTATTGTTTTACGAAATTCATTTGAAAAAGACAGTAATTGCAGGAATTTATTTTGATTTACATTCTCGTAAAGGAAAACAGGAGGGAGCTTGGATGGATGAGCATACAAGTCTTCATTTAAGAAATTCTGGAAAAAAAGTTTTACCTATTGCTTATGTCAATTGTAATTTTTCACCTTTTGATTCTCAGATTGAAACTTCATTAAATTATTACGAAGTTGAAACTTTATTTCACGAATTAGGACACGCTTTACATCATACATTAACCAAAATTACTTGTTTACCAGTGAGTGGAATCGCTGGCGTTCCTTGGGATGCTGTTGAGCTACCTTCTCAATTTTTTGAGAATTGGATTTGGTATTCAGAATCTGTAGATTGTTTTTCTGAACATTATCTGACACAAGAAAAAATGCCTTTTGAGATGGTTCAAAACTTGTTACAGTCTAAGAATTTTTTATCTGCAATGCAAATGCTTAGACAGCTTGAATTTTCAATGTTAGATATTCAGTTACACTTACAGGAAGAGCATTGGGAGTCAACAGAATCGATAGACTCTTTTGTTGAGAATATTAGAAAGCCTTTTCAATTATTCTCTATCCCAGATTATACACAGTTTTATCCTACATTTTCTCATGTATTTACAGGAGAGGAATATGCGGCTGGTTATTATAGTTATAAGTGGGCAGAAGTATTATCGTCAGATTGTTTTTCTTTATTTAAGGAGAAAGGGGTGTTTGATTCTAATTTGAGCTACTCTTTTTTGAGTAAGTTATTGAGTCAAGGTGGATCTCAAGATTTTATGGATTTGTTTAAAAACTTTAGAGGTCAAGAACCTTCTACAGATTCTTTACTTCAGGATTTAGAAATTAGTAACTCTAATTGATTTTATAATATCAATAAAAAAAGGAGTAGAAATTTTAAACTTCTACTCCTTTTTTTACAATAGAAAAGTTAGAAAATTTGCTTTCTTTGTAAAACTTTTTGTCCACTTAAGTTTGAGTATTGTATAAAATATACACCATTTTGTATAGTTCTACCATTTTGTAAAGAACCATTCCAATGAGTAACATTTCCTTGCGAAGAAACATTAGAAGAAAATATATTAATAAGCTGTCCTTGAATGTTGTAAACCTTAGCTGTGAGTTGTTGATTTGGAACTAAAGAAGAAACTCTTTGAGAAGAAAGGGTTTTAGTAGGACCTCCTGTATACAAGGACTCTTCAAGAAAGCGATAGCGAGCAGGATCGGATCCAGAGTCTCTTTTCTTTTTCACAAGAGTTTTATTTGCATCAAAGAAAGTTTGATCGTGACAATCTCCAGTATAATCTACACGAATGATACGACTTTTAATATTGTTGAGATTACTATAACTACCTCCTCTACCAAGAATATATAGTGCACCATCAGAACCATAAATCATCTGTGGTATAAATCCACGAGCAAAATTAGTATTTCTGTTACCATTATTAGTAAAAAGGTCATTAATAGTATAAGCATCGTTTCGATTTATAGTTGGTTTATTTTTGCTATCTCTTTTTATAGGGATGAGTGACATATTAAATCCAGTGTTTGAAGCATAGAAAGTTTCGTGAAAATGAGGAGGAAAAGTACGACTTGTCCAAATGGAATCACCTTGTCCATAGAAATATAGACCACCGATGCCAATTACATTGTAAAGATTTACAATTTGTGCAAGGAACACCTTCGGTAAAAGTCTGGTATCATTGTCATCAAGTAATCTATGTACGACAATATTATCATTATCTAAGTCAGAATAACTATCTACATCGTGAGCGTATCTACTGTTAGAACCTCCAGCACGGTTATTCGTTGCATCGCCTTGGAAAAGAGGCCATCCACCGAATACGGGATTTGTCACTAGATTAATTTCATCGTGACCACCACCAGTATTAACTTCACCCCATATAAAAATTTCTTCAACAGGGTGTATAGCAGAAGTAAAGTTACTGCGTTGACCTTTAGCATAAATTTGAGCTCTGACTTGATTTGTATCTAAATAATCAGCTTTTATTGCTTTTGCTACATTAAACCCTGTATCTGCAGAAAAATGTTCTCCAAAGTTTCCACTAGGAATACTATATCCCATATCAGAACTATCGGGGTGAATACGAATACTAGCTCCTAGAAGACTAGTTGTACCTCCTGCTCCCCAAGCTGCATTACTTTTTTTTTGAGTTGCATTAGCGTCTGATTCCACGTTATCGCCTACTTGTAACCAAAGGTCGCCACTTGCATCAAAGTCAATGGAACCACCACTATGCCATTTATCTGTAGTGGTTGCTCTTATCTTAAGTAATACCTTTTCATTTTGAAGGTCAAAATTAGTATCTAATTCCCAGCGTGTTAAAAACATTACACGATCATTGTTATGTGTTGCTAATGAATCTTTTGGAGTATAAAAAGTAAATATCCAGCGATTATTTTTGAAATTTGGGTGAAAAAGAATTCCCGTTAAACCATGATCTCCTGATTGGTATGAGGTAGGAACACTTCCATTAATTGTTTCAAAGTCTTTAATGACTGAGATAGATGAGTCTTCGGCATTATAGCGTACAAGTTTTCCCTCAAATCCACCAAAGAAGATATCGTAGTCATTAGCATTTTCATTGTAAAGCAAATCCATACGAATAAGCTGTCTAGAAAATTCGGTTGAAGCATTTTTAGCACCTGATAATGTATTGTGAGATACCAATGTTGTTTGCTGAAATTCAGAATGTGTAGGGTTTTGGCAATTGGGGTAGGCAATTGGCAAAGTCACAGCAAATAAACCTGTTGTGAATATAGATAGAAAAATAAATTTAAACATTTTAAAACCTCCGTCTTTTCATTGCTATTGTCATAATGTTAAGAATTCTTTAGATGATTGTCAAGAAAAAGATAAGATAAAGAAAAATAATATATTACGAAGTAACTCTAATTGATATCAATAAAAAAAGGAGTAGAAATTTTAAACTTCTACTCCTTTTTTTACAATAGAAAAGTTAGAAAAGTTAGAAAATTTGCTTTCTTTGTAAAACTTTTTGTCCACTTAAGTTTGAGTATTGTATAAAATATACACCATTTTGTATAGTTCTACCGTTTTGTAAAGAACCATTCCAATGAGTAACATTTCCTTGCGAAGAAACATTAGAAGAAAATATATTAATAAGCTGTCCTTGAATGTTGTAAACCTTAGCTGTGAGTTGTTGATTTGGAACTAAAGAAGAAACTCTTTGAGAAGAAAGGGTTTTAGTAGGACCTCCTGCATACAAGGACTTTTCAAGAAAGCGATAGCGAACAGGATCGGATCCAGAGTCTCTTTTCTTTTTCACAAGAGTTTTATTTGCATCAAAGAAAGTTTGATCGTGACAATTTCCAGTATAATCTACACGAATGATACGACTTTTAATGTTGTTGAGAGCACCATAACTACCTCCTCTACCAAGAATATATAGTGCACCATCAGGACCATAAAACATCCGTGAATTAAATCCACCAAAATTAGTATTTCCGTTACCATTATTAGTAAGAAGGTTATTAATAGAATAAGCATCGTTTCGATTTATAGTTGGTTTATTTTTACTACCTCTTCTTATAGGGATGAGTGACATACCATTTCCAGTGTTTGAAGCATAGAAAGTTTCGTGAAAATGAGGAGGAAAAGTACGATTTGTCCAAACGGAATCACCTTGCCCGTAGAAATATAAACCACCAACACTAACAACATTGTAAAGATTTACAATTTGTGCAAAGATCGGTTTCGGTAAAATTCTAACATCATACTCATCAAGTATACTAGTATCTGCGATTGTAGGAAAAGACTCTAAGTTAGGATAAGTAGTTACATCGTAAGTGTATCTACTGTTAGAACCTCCAACAAGGTTATTCGTTGCATCGCCTTGGAAAAAAGGCCATCCACCGAATACGGGATCTGTTACTAGATTAATTTCATCGTTACTACCACCAGTATTAACTTCACCCCATATAAAAATTTCTTCAACAGGGTGTATAACAGAAGTAAAGTTACTGCGTTGACCTTTAGCATAAATTTGAGCTTTGACACGATTTGTATCTAAATAATCAGTCTTTATGAATCTGGGGACGGTCGTTACTGTAGAAAAATGTGCAGAAAAATGTTCTCCAAAGTTTCCACTAGGAATACTATATCCCATATCAGAACTATCGGGGTGAATACGAATACTAGCCCCTAGAAGATTAGTTGTACCCCCGCTTGCCCAAGCGGCATTTCCTGTTTTGCGATTTGGATTATTGTCTGATGATATATTATCGCCCACTTGTAACCAAAGGTCTCCACTTGCATCAAAATCCATGGAACCACCACTATGCCATTCATCTATAGTGGTTGCTCTCATCTTAAGTAATACCTTTTCATTTTGAAGGTCAAAATTAGTATCTAATTCCCAGCGTGTTAAAAACAATACACGATCATTGCTATGTGTTGCTAATGAATCTTTCGGAGTATAAAAAGTAAATATCCAGCGGTTGTTTTTGAAATTTGGGTGAAAAAGGATTCCCGTTAAACCATTATCCCCAAATCCGTATGGTTCACCAAACTTTCCATTAATTGTTTCAAAGTCTTTAATGACTGAGATGGATGAGTCTTCGGCATTATAGCGTACAAGTTTTCCCTCAAATCCACCAAAGAAGATATCGTAGTCATTAGCATTTTCATTATAAAGCAGATCCATACGAATAAGCTGTCTAGAAAATTGGGTTGAAGCATTAGCACCTGATACTGTATTGTGAGATACCAATAATGTTTGCTGAAATTCAGAATGTGTAGGGTTTTGGCAATTGGGGTAGGCAATTGGCAAAGTCACAGCAAATAAACCTGTTGTGAATATAGTTAGAAAAATAAATTTAAACATTTTAAAACCTCCGTTTTCATTGCTATTGTCATTTGTCATTAATACTAAGAATTCTTTAGATGATTGTCAAGAAAAAGATAAGATAAAAAAATAATATATTACGAATTAAGAATATATTAAACTGAAAACTTAATTTATCTATATTTTGTTTAATGAAACACTTAAAACCGAAAAGACTAGAAGTTGCTTTAATTGCTCATGATGGTAAAAAAGCAGATATGGCGGCATTTGTTCAAGAGTATGCTCGTTTACTAAAGCGTAAAGAAGTGGAACTTATTTCTACGGGAACAACTGGCAAGCATGTTGAACATGCAGGTTTAAAAGTAAAAAAATTAAAGTCAGGTCCTATAGGGGGAGATGCTGAGATTGCTTCTAGAGTTGTTCAGAAAAAAACAAGTATGGTTATTTTTTTAAGAGACCCTTTAGGAAAACATCCTCATGAACCAGATATTGCAATGTTGATGAGGTTATGTGATGTTCATAATGTGCCTTTGGCAACGAATATTGCAACAGCAACTATTCTAATTCATTCTTTGTAGAAAAGAATGTTTTGATATTATGAAGTATGATTTGATAACACAAGTTTTACACCAAGATTATAAACAACAGCTGGAGTATGGTAGTGTTCATCAGCCTATTTACTCTTCTGTAGCTTACGGCTACCAATCAACCCAAGAGTTAACAGATGTTTTCCAAAACAAAACTTCAGGTTTTGTTTACGGTCGTCAATCAAATCCAACAATAGATGCTTTTAGTCAAAAAATAACATTATTAGAGCAAGGTGTAGGGAGTGTTCTATTTTCTACAGGAATGTCTGCAATAGCATCCACTTGTTTGGCGTTACTAAAAAAAGATGATCATATTATTTGTAGTCAGTTTTTATTTGGTAACACATGCAGTTTGTTTACGACATTAGAATCTATAGGTATTAAAATTACTTTTGTAGATGCAACAAAGGTTGAGAATATTGAGAAAGCTTGGATTGTTAGCACAAAGATGGTTTTTGTAGAAACCATTGCGAATCCAGTGACTCAAATTAGTGACTTAGAAAAAATTGGTATATGGTGTGAATCTAAAAAATGTCTTTATGTTGTGGATAGCACAATGACATCACCTTATTTGTTTCAGCCTAAAAATGTGAAAGCCAGCTTAATTATACACTCTTTAACAAAATATATAGGAGGTCATGGTCATGCTTTAGGTGGTGCTGTAACCGACACGGGTTTGTTTGATTGGGAGCAGTTTTCTAATATTTTTGATTTGTATAAAAAAAATCCAGTACCTAATTGGGGTATTTTGCAAATTCGTAAAAAAGGTTTGAGAGATTTTGGAGGAACTCTAAGTTCAAATGAGGCTCATTTATTATCGATGGGTTTAGAAACTTTACATTTAAGGATGAGAGAGTCTTGTTCTAATGCATTAGCATTGGCTATCCTACTAAATGAGCATCCTCTTGTAGAACAAGTTTATTACCCTGGTTTGGAGAGTCATCCACAATTTGGTTTGTCAAAAAAATTGTTTCGATTTTCAGGTTCTATTTTGAGTTTTGTTTTAAAAGAAGAGGTAAACCATTTTGATTTTTTAGACCGTCTTAAGTTGGCTATCAAATCAAGTAATTTGGGGGATAATCGGACTTTAGTTATTCCTGTGGCACAAACAATTTATTTTGAAATGGACTGGGAACAGCGTAAAAAGATGGGAATTTTTGAATCTCTAATTAGAGTCTCTGTTGGTATAGAAGATCAACAGGATATTCTAAGTGATTTTATTCAGGCTTTCAATTAAATACGAGAAGTGCACTTCTTTGTTTATCTTTTTATGTAGCTATTTACAAAAGTATCATTTACAAAAGTATCAAGAGGGTTTTTCTGTAAACTAGATAGATTTTTGATTTTATCTAAGTTAATTTGGGCTAATTGTTTTCCAAATTCAACGCCCCATTGATCAAAACTATGAATATTCCAAAGAACTCCTTGAACAAAAACTTTGTGTTCATAAAGAGCAATCAATGAGCCTAATGTTCTAGCATTGAGTTTAGATAATATAAGAGAGTTTGTCGGTTTGTTTCCTTGAAATACTTTGTAATTTTCAATATTAGGAGAACAGTTTTCTAGCTGAACTTCTTGCAATGTTTTTCCTTTCATTAAGGCTTGTGTTTGAGCAAAAAAATGAGAAGCTAAAATATCCTGATGCTTTAAGTTTGAATAAGAAGATTGGATTACAAATAAAAAATCGGCAGGGCAAATATGTGTACCTTGATGTAAGAGTTGGAAGAAAGAATGTTGGGAATTTGTACCAGAACAGCCCCAAAGAATAGGGCATGTTTGATAAAAAATAAATTGACCATTTTTATCAACACTTTTTCCATTGGATTCCATTTCTAGTTGTTGTAAGAACCTAGGGAAAAATTTGAGTTTTTCGGAATAAGGGATAATGGCTTGTGTCGTTAACCTTAAAAAATTAACATTCCATATTCCAATAAGGGCTAAAAGAGTAGGTAGATTCTCCTGTAGAGGAGCTTCTTTAAAATGATTATCCATTGCATGAGCTCCTTGGTGTAACTCCTCAAATTTTGAGAACCCAAGAGTAAGAGCAATAGGAAGACCAATACAAGACCAAAGGGAGTATCGACCACCTATAGACTCTTCAATGGAAAAGACTTTTGAAATACCGAATTTTTTGGTTAATTCCAGTTGATTAGATGTTGCACAAAAATGTTTAGAAATGGCTTCTGTTTGACCACCAAAGTGTTTTAAAACAATGTCTTTAGCTGTTTGAGCATTTGCTAAGGTTTCCTGAGTAGAAAAACTTTTGGAAGAAATAATAAATAAAGTTTGATCTAAATTGACTTGCTCAATTGCTTGATATAAACTATGGCTATCAATATTATTAACGAAGAAAGCTTTAATAGAATCTGATTTATTTTTTAAGGCTTCTATTACCATTTCTAATCCAAGGTGAGATCCACCAATACCAATATTAATTATATAACGAAATGGTTTTTGACAATGACTGAGTAAAGTTTCAGAACGGATTTGTTTAGTGAAGGATTCCATTTGTAAAAAGGTATCTTTCTGCATATTGTGAGAAGGGTCTCTTTGCTGTATATGAGACACGACTCTATTTTCAGTAACATTGTAAAAAGATCCTGAAAATAATTTTTCTTTTTCATGTTCTAAATTTTGAGCTTGAGTAAATTTATCTAGCAGTGATAAAGTTTTTGAAGAGATATTATTTTTACTGTAGTCTAATAAAATATCAAGAGTTTGATAGAAAAATTTTTTTGTCCGTTGAGGATCATTTTGAAACAATTCTTTTAAGTGAGTTTTTTTCATTAATTTTGCGTGCTTTAATAGATTCTTCCATTCTTTGGATTTTTCAAGACGCGAGATAGTTTTTGTCATAAAGTTCTTTATTTTGTACTTTTTGATTATGTTTTTTAAAGAAGATAAATTAGTTATAGCAGTCTCGTCTAGTGCATTATTCAATTTAGATGAACCAGATCAAGTTTTTAGAGAAAGCGGGCGAGACGAATATTTAAAATATTGTTTACAAAATGAAGAAAAACCTTTGGATTTAGGGCTAGGTTTTTCTTTTGTTAATCGTTTGTTAAATGTCAATCTTATAGATTCAGCTATACAGCCTATTGAAGTAATTTTAATTTCTAAAAATGACGCTAATACAGGTACGAGGGTTTCAAATTCTATTAAGCATTATCAGTTACCTATAACTCGTATGGCATTTACTTCAGGAGAGGATCCAAGTCTGTATATAGAAGCTTTTGGAGCTTGCCTTTTTTTATCTGCAAACGAATCAGATGTTAGTAAAGCTTTGCAATCTTATCTTCCAGCAGGGTTAATTTTACCGTCTATGTCAGAAAAAGAAGAGGTTGAGGAAGAAGAAGGACTTCGTATTGCTTTTGACTTTGATGGCATTCTGACAGATAATTCTTCTGAAGAAATTTTTCAAAAACATGGAATAAATACATTTGAAGCTCATGAAAAAAAGAAGGCTAAAGAACCAATGTTAGAAGGTCCTATTCTTTCATTCTTAAAGAAAATTTCTAGGTTACAAAAAATTACTGAAGAAGGTCAAAAATATATTCGTACAGCTCTGATTACAGCAAGAGCTGCACCAGCAACTGAAAGAGTTATACATACTCTTAGGCATTATCAAGTTGAAGTTGATGAAGCTTTTTTCTTAGGAGGACTTGACAAAGATATAATCTTAGAAAAATTTAGACCTCATATTTTTTTTGATGATCAAAAAGGAAATTTAAAAGATATGAACTTTCCAATGGCACGAGTCTTTGTTCCTCTTACTCTAGGTTAGAACTATTTTTTATATGTTAAAATATTATGAGTGAAGAATTAAAAGAGAAGCAAAAACATAAGTTATATGTTGCTAATATACCAAAAGTTATTGAAAAAGAAGACTTAAAAGATCTGTTTGAGCGTTGTGGTACTGTTTTGGATATTAATTTTGTTCAAGAGAGTAGAGGTGTTTCTAAGGGTTGGGCAATTGTTGAAATGGAGAGTGAAAGTGGAGCGAAAAGAGCTATTACATTGCTAAACATGTATGCATATCGTGGACGTAACTTAAAAGTAGCAGCTTATAAATCTAAAGAAGGAAAATCTTTTTGGTAATTTAGGATGATAGAATTTACAACAGAAACTTTACACAATAAATTAAAAAATGTTAAAATAGCAGGATCTACATGTTCATTTACTGCATCATATTGTGATGAGATAGTTCCTGTTATTAACGAAATAAATAAATTAAAAAAACAACAAAATGCAGTTATTTTAGCTCATGCTTATGTGACTCCAGATATTATTTTAGGGGTTTCAGATTTTAGCGGTGATTCCTATGGATTGAGTTTAAAGGCTCAAGAAACAAATGCTGATAAAATTATTTTTGTTGCTGTGCGTTTTATGGCCGAGACGGCTAAGATTTTAAATCCTTCTAAAGAAGTTTTTGTTCCTGCAGAACTGGATGGTTGTTCTTTAGCGGACTCTATTAATGGCGAGATAGTTAAAAAATTAAGGGAACAATTTCCAAAATATACTTTTGTTTGTTACATCAATACAACTGCAGAAGTAAAAGCTTATTGTGATGTTTCTGTAACTTCTTCTAATGTTTATGACATTGTTGAAACGATTCCTAACGATAAAATTTATTTTTTACCTGATCGCTTAATGGGACTGAATATTCAAGAAGAAATGCGTAGTCGCGGAGTTCAGAAAGACATACAGCTTTACAATGGAACTTGTTATGTTCATGAACAATATGATCCAGAAATGTTGGATTACATTCGTGTACAAGGAGATGGTAAGACGCAAATATTAGCTCATCCAGAATGTTCACCTGAGATTATTAAAGAAGCTGATTATGTAGGTAGTACGACGCAAATGATTAAGTATGTTGAAGAAACAGATTATCCTTCTTACTTTGTTTTGACAGAATGTGGTTTGATTGAGCGGTTGCAATTAGATGTACCACACAAAAAGTTTGTAGGATCTTGTACTCAATGTAAATATATGAAATCAAATACATTAAAAAATATCTTACAGGTTTTGAAGAATCCTTTGCCACATCAAGTGATAGAAGTCGGTGCAACTATTAGAGAGCAAGCTAAGAAATGCATTGATCATATGTTTGAATATACAAACAAAATAAAACAAAGGAATTAAGTGACTCAAGGTAAAGTTAAAGATAGGTCTCTTATTTCTTTAAGAAATTTTATTATAGTAGATATTGTTTTATGTTTAGGAATTATAGGTTTTTTGTTTTGGTTAATTTATGTTCATCAAACCGAAAGCTCTCAGATTGATTTATCTTATCTACCAACATTTAATGCAATTTGCAATAGCTTGTGTACATTTTTTTTATGTATTGGTTTAATATTTATTAAGTTAAAGAGAGTTAATTTACATTTCCATTCCATGAATGGAGCTTTGGTATGCTCTACTGTATTTTTAATAGGATATCTAATATACCATTACTTTCATGGTGACACACATTTTTTACATCAAGGTTGGATTAGGAATGTTTACTTTTTTATTCTAATTTCACATATTGTTTTATCTGTTATTACTCTTCCAGCAATTCTATTAACATATTGGCTGGCTTTATTTAAAAAGTTTAATTTACATCGTCGCTTTGCTAGAGTAACTTGGCCAATATGGATGTATGTATCTATAACAGGTGTTATTGTTTATTTACTTTTATATCATTACTAAGTTACTAAAAGTTTTTTAGCGATCCTTTTAATTGATTGGATTAGGTTATCTTTTATTTTATATTTGAAGAATGATTCAGGAGTTTTTTTACCCATACCTTTTTTTTGTTTTGAAAATAATTACAGTTGTAATTGCTATTACTTTTGTTCTAGCTAAGATTATAAAAAATAAACCTTATTCTGGGAAGAATTTAATTAAAAATTTAAACCTAGAGTACGAGAAAAAATCAAGACAATTAAAAAGTAAGATTTTAGATTCTAAAGAATATAAGAAAGAATTAAAAGTTCTTAGAAAACTTAAATCAAAAAATAAATCAAAAAAACCTAAATTGTATGTTTTAGATTTTAAGGGTGATATACAAGCTAGTCAAGTTGAAGCTTTGAGAGAACAAATTTCTCTTGTATTGAGTGTTGCAACAAAAAAAGATGAAATCTTAGTGCGTTTAGAAAGTCCTGGAGGAGCTGTTTCGGGTTATGGTTTAGCTGCAAGTCAATTTGAAAGAATAAAAGACCAAAGAATTAAGCTTACAGTTGCTATTGATAAAGTTGCGGCGAGTGGTGGCTATTTAATGGCTTGTGTTGCTGACCAAATTTTATCTGCCCCATTTTCAATGATAGGTTCAATAGGTGTTGTTGGTCAAGTTCCTAATTTACATCGTTTATTGAAAAAAAATAATGTTGATATGGAACTACATACTGCTGGGGATTATAAGAGAACTTTGACTTTATTTGGAGAAAATACCGATCAAGGACGGGAAAAGTTTAAAAAAGATTTAGAGGCAATACACAGTGCTTTTAAAGACTTTGTATTGTCACATCGTTCTAGATTAGATATTCAAAAGATTGCTACTGGAGAGATTTGGTTAGGACAACAATCTCTTGACTTAGGACTTGTTGATCGAGTTGTGACAAGTGATGTCTATATTATTGAACAAATAAAAGTGAAAGATGTTTTTAAAATAGAAAGGCAAATTCAAAAGAACCTAAAAGATCGCTTTTTTAAAAGTGGAGTAAAAGCTATTGAAACAGGGGTAGAAAAAGTAGTTTTTAATATGTCACAACGCTTTTTTTAGTGTTGCAGGTTAAGTCTAAATCTTTGCCATTTAGTCAGCAAGCAATAAACCTTAATCAAAGTTTAAAAATACCTAAAGGTCTTTCTTCAGTTTTAAAAATGATGAATCCATTTGACGAAAAATTTTCTTTGGAGATTTCGAGTGAGTTTTATAAAAAATTTTATTTTGATGCATTTCCAAGAAGCTTAATTTTAGGGATAAATCCTGGTCGTCATGGTGCTGGAATTACAGGAATTCCTTTCACAGATAGCCAAAGGTTAGAAAGTGATTGTGGAATTTATGCACAAGATTTGAAAACATATGAACCTTCTTCTGTGTTTATTTACAAAGTTATAGAAGCTTTAGGGGGAAGCTGTTATAAGTTTTATAGGAACTTTTATTTTAGTTCTTGTTGTCCTTTAGGTTTGTTAAAGAAGAAAGGTAAAAATTGGGTTAATTATAATTATTATGATGATGCTAAAACTCAAAAATTATTAGAAGAATATATTGTGAATCATTTGAAAAATTTGCAAACTTTACATTTAAAGATGGATGTTGTTTTTTGTTTAGGTTCAGGCAAAAATTTAAAATTTTTGAAAAAAATAAATCAAAAATATTCTTTATTTGGTGAAATTATTCCCTTAGACCACCCTCGTTATGTAATGCAATATCGCTTTAATTTCTTGGAAGATTACATTCAAAAATATTGTAAACAACTGGCTAAGAGAGTGCAGTTTTAAATTTATAGTAATTGCAATTGCGTTTTGATTTTCTTTGGGACTTCTCTAATTTTCTTTTGTATTTTAGAGATTTCTTCTGTACTTTTATCCGTAATATCACTAACATGTTTAAGCTTCGTAATTTCCTCAGGTACATCATCTTTTGTTCTTAGATTGTCAATTAAAAATTGTTTGCGATTAAGGGTATTTTTTCCCATATAATAGGACAGAATGTTTAATATAGAATTACGGTTTTCTAAAAGAACTTCTTCTAAACGAATATTTTCTCCAATGAACTGCCCAAATTCGTTGGGAGAAATTTCACCAAGACCTTTAAAACGGGTTATTTCAGATTTTTGACCCAATTTTTTAAGAGCTTTCCCCTTTTCTCTTTCGTCGTAGCAGTATAAAGTTTCTTTTTTATTGCGAACCCTAAAAAGAGGTGTTTGTAAAATATAAACATGTCTTTTTTCGATTAGACTTGGAAAAAATTGTAAGAAGAAGGTTAATAAAAGTAATCTAATATGAGAACCATCAACATCTGCATCTGTTGCAATCACTATTTTATTATACTTTAGTTCCTCTAGACCACCTTCAATATTTAGAGCATGTTGTAATAAGTTGAATTCTTCATTTTCATAAACAATACTCTTTTTAAGTCCAAAACAGTTTAGAGGTTTTCCTTTGAGAGTAAAAATAGCTTGTGTATTAACATTTCTAGATTTAGTAATAGATCCTGAGGCTGAATCACCTTCGGTAATAAAAATAGTAGTTTCTTCAGCGAGTTTATGTTTTGTATTAAAATGTTGTAGGCAGTCCCGTAATTTCTTATTGTGAATGTTTGCTGTCTTGGCTCTTTCTTTGGCTAGTTTTTTAACACCAGAAATTTCTTTACGATCTTTTTCATTTGATTTAATTTTATCCCAAAGAATTTGAGCTGTTTGTTTGTTTTTGTGTAGGTGATCAACGAGGTGATTTTTAATCGTATATATAATCCAGCTTCTAAGGCTTTGCCCGTCTTCATTTGGAGTTTTTTTCGTAGAGCCAAGTTTTGTTTTGGTTTGAGAGTCAAACAGGGGTTCTTGAATACGAATAGAAATGCAACCGACCAATGCTGTTCGAATATCTTGGCTGTCTATTTTTTTTTGATAAAATTCAGAGCAACCTTTTAGAATGGCTTCTTTAAAAGCTGATAGATGAGTTCCTCCATGAATGGTATTTTGACCATTAACAAAAGAAAAATAAGACTCGTCTTGTAAAGTGGGGTGATGTATGATTGCGTATTCAAAATCATTTTCTCTAAAATGGATAATAGGATAGAGACTTTTAGAATGTTGACTTTTTAAGAGACTTTTAAGGCCTTCTTTTTCTAGAAATATTTGGCCGTTGAAATAAATTTTTAAGCCTAAATTCAAAAAAGTATAAAATCGAATTTGTTCTAATAGAAATGTTTCAACCCATTGAAAATCTTTAAAAATGATTGAATCAGGAATAAATTTGACTAAGGTTCCATCTTTTTCGGTTGTATTTTGGATGTCGTTTTCAATTTGTATTTCACCGTGTTTAAATTCTACCGATTTAGTTTGACCATCACGAAAGGTTTGAACAAAAAAGTAACTAGATAAAGCATTTGTTGCTTTCATTCCAACACCGTTTAAACCAACAGACTTTTGGAAAGCTCGATTATCGTATTTCCCGCCAGTATTGATTTGACTAATGCACTCCACAATCTTACCTAAAGGAATACCTCTTCCAAAGTCACGGATAGAAATTTTGTTTTCTTTTAGCTCAATTTTAATTTGATTACCTGCATTCATAACAAACTCGTCAATAGCGTTATCAATGATTTCTTTGAATAACACATAAATTCCATCATCTTGTGACTGGCCGTCTCCAAGTTTTCCAATATACATACCTGGGCGCAATCGGATATGCTCTTTCCAATTAAGAGTTTTGATATTACTTTCAGAATAATTTTTGTTCATATAGTGAGATTTAGTTTAAGGTAGAAATGAAGGAATTCGAAGAATATCTTGAAAAGTGATGAATAACGCAAGTAACACAAATAGTAAAGTAGTGACTTGATTTATTTTTTGTTGAAGACTCATAGACAAAGGTTTTTTACGAATGCCTTCTAAAATTAAAAATAGAATTAAGCCTCCATCTGTAATTGCAAGGGGGAGTAAATTCATAATTCCTAAATTAAGACTTATAAAACAAAGCAGCAGTAAAAATTGTTTGAAACTACTTTGGAAATAAATTCCCATAATTTGGGCAATTCCAACAGGTCCAGACATATCTTTAATAGAGACTTCATTAGTGAATAGTTTTTTTAGACCCAAGAAGATAAGTTTTGCCTGTCTTACATTAGAATGGTAGCTAAGTTCTAAGCTTTTAAATAAAGAAGAATGAGTCCATTCTGTTCTAACCGATAAAGGACTTATTTGAACTCCTATTTGATTTTTATTTTGTTTGTTTAAATTAGGAACAATAGCTGTTGTTAAAATTTTTTGATTGCGTTGATATTCGATCATTATAGGAAGTTGAGCAGGTGATTTTTGAATATATGTGATGAATTCAGATAGAATACGGATCGGTTGTTGATTTACTTTTAAAATGTGGTCATTTTCTTTTAATCCAGACATCTCAGCTGGGCTATTAGGAATAATTTTGGTGATTTTAACACCTTCTCCACTTATTCTAACTCCTATCTCAACAATTGTAAAATCATTTTCTTTAGGATAAGTCACTAACATTTTTCTTTTATTCTTTCGTAATACTAAGATTCCAGTAGCTTTTGTTCCATTGAGTTGTAGAGCTTTTATGAAGTCGGGCAAAGAATTGACCTTTGTTTCTCCCAACAGAATAATCTGATCGTTAGGTTTTAAACCTGTATTTTCAGCAGGAGATCCAGGTAAAACAGATTTAATAATAACTGGATGAGGTTTTGTTTCTAGCACACCTTGTGTGTATATAGCCGCAAGTAGAATAAAGGCGAAGATTATATTGATAAAAGGTCCACTTAAAGCGACTATAATACGCTGCCAAATAGGCTTCTGACTAAAAGAAAAGGAATTATCTTGAGGTTGTGAAAGCTCTTTTTGAGGGTTTGACTGTTCTCCCTCCATGGCAACAAAACCTCCAAAAGGAATTAATTTAATGCAATAGAGAGTTTTGCCCCATTTTCTACTCCATAGAGTTTTACCAAAGCCGATACTAAAAGTATTGACTTTTATTTTAAATAAACGAGCAGCTAAAAAATGCCCACCTTCGTGAATAAATACTAAAAAACTGAGACCAATTAGACCTATAGAGAATTGTTGTAAAATAGAAAGAAAAGAAAACGCCATTATTATTGTATTTAAAATTAGGAATGATATTGCCTAGCCCATTGATCGGCTTCTAAAATTTCATCTAAAGAAGGTTTTTTAGAAAAAGAAGAAACTTTAAGACAAGCTTCAATTCTTTTTGGGATTTCTGTAAAAGAGATTTTGCGATTTAAAAAATCAGAAACAGCTATTTCATTACTTGCATTTAGGATAGCAGGCTGACAGCCTTTATTTTGACCAGCTTTATAAGCAAGTTCAATGCAGGGAAATTTTTCAAAATCAGCAGGAAAAAATTCAAGTTTACCAATCTGAGTAAGATCTAGCATATCAACCTTTAGAGAAAATCTTTGAGGTTGAGTTAATGCGAATAAAATAGGAATCTGCATATCTGTACAGCCAAGTTGAGAAAGAAGTGACCCATCTTGAAACTGTACTAATGAATGTACGGTAGAGGTAGGATGAACTAAAATTTTAATTTGAGAATAATCAATATTAAAAAGATAATGTGTTTCAATCACTTCAAGACCTTTGTTCATCATTGTAGCAGAGTCAATGGTGATTTTATTACCCATACTCCATGTAGGGTGTTTAAGAGCTTGTTCAATCGTTATCGTTGGCATATTTTCAATAGGTATTGTTCTAAAAGGTCCACCAGATGCTGTGAGTTGAATGGATTCTACTTCATTTAGAGGACGATTTTGTAAGCATTGAAAGATTGCTGAGTGCTCTGAATCAATTGGAATAATTTTACTTTTAGGATATTTTTTTAAGGCGTCTTGGATAATCTCTCCAGCCATGACCATTGTTTCTTTATTTGCTAAACCAATTTTTTTATGATTTTCGATAGCTTTGAGTGTAGGTAAACAACCAACAGAACCAACTAAGGCATTTAGAACATATGAAACCTTAGAATTAGAAACTAACTCAAGAAGACCCTCTAAGCCAAACAATACAGGTATTGATGTTTCTTTTTTGAGAGATTTAAATGCTTCTAAATCCCAAACACAAACTTGTTGAACATTAAATTCTTTAATTAATTTTAGAGCTTCTTTGTCATTAGAATGGATCGCTAAACTGTATAATTTAAAGTTCTCTGGGTATTGTCGTAGTATTTTTTGTGTACTTTGACCAATAGAGCCAGTTGCGCCTAATAGACAGATATGTTCTATGATATCCATGGCAGTAGGAAATAGGAGATAGGAATTGTGAATAAAATAGAGTCAAAGCGATCTAAAACGCCACCATGTCCTGGGATTGTGTTAGAAAAATCTTTGATTTCAAAATGTCGTTTTAATGCTGAGAAGAAAAGATCTCCTAGGGTTGAACATAGGCTTAAAATAATATTAAGAATAACTGCTTTGTGTAGAGGGATGTCTAGTAAAAGTAATGTAAAAACACTAGTGAGACTTACAGAAGTGAGAAGACCTCCTAAAAAACCTTCTAGAGTTTTTTGGGAACTTAATGCAAAAATTTTGTGCTTTCCAATGGCTGTACCTACAAAATAAGCACCACAATCAGAAAGAATAATGACTAGAATACAATTCCAAAATAGAGGGTTCCAAGGCTCAAAAGGAGTTAGAATTTTAAAGAAGGTTGAAAACCAAGTTGGAATTAGAAGTAAGAAACCAATTTGGTACAGACTCCAAGGAAACCTGTTCATATTATTAATATTAGAATTAAAGAAACTGACGAAGAAAAATAAAACTAGGTATAGGTAATAGTAGGATATGTTGGTTTGGACGAAAGAAGAAACAGAAGAATGTGGAAAGTATTGAAGTAAAGAATATAAAGCTGGTACTAAAATTAAAAAAGGAAGAATGATAGAACTTTTTGAAGCGTAGCGAGATCGAGTAGCAAAACTGATCTCAAGTGAGGATATTAAAAAAACAGAAGAAAGTAAAAACCATTGTGTCCAACGATTCCAGCATATGCCTACACAGAAAACCATAATAAGAATAATAGACGATAAAATACGGATAGATAGGTTGGACATATATGTGTTATAGTCAGTAAAACTTGATTGTAAATCTAGAAATTTTAAGGAGCTTTTGTACTGTTACCAAATTTTCGTTCCGTATTTTGATAAAAAGAGATTGCTTTATCGAAGTCTTTTTCGTTAAAGTCTGGCCATAATGTAGGTGTGACATAGATTTCGCTATAAGCTATTTGCCATAGTAGGTAATTTGATAATCGGTGAAGACCACCTGCTCTAATTAAAAGCTCAGGGTCGGGAGTATCTGCAGTATTAAGGTGTTGTGCAAAAGAATCTTCATTAATATCGCTGATTAGCATTTCGTTTTGTTTAATTTTTTTTGCGATAATTTTACAAGTTTGTACAATTTCTTGTCGACTACCATAAGAAATTGCTAAAATAAGTTGAATACCTGGGTTGTTTTGAGTGGATTTTGTAGCAAAATCAAGTTTTTCACGAGTTTTAGTAGGTAGAAGGCTTAAATCACCAATGACTCTTAAGTGCACTTGATTTTTATGAAGAGAAGGCAATTCTTCGTTTATCTTTTGAACAAAGATTTTCATTAAGGAATTGACTTCCCATGCTGGTCGTTTCCAATTCTCAAAAGAGAATGCATAAAGAGTTAAGTATCGAATTCCTAGGCAAGTGGCATGAGTTAAAATGGTTTTAACTGTTTTTGTACCTGCTAAGTGACCTTGTGTTCTTAATAATTTTCTTTGTTCGGCCCAACGATTATTGCCGTCCATAATGATGGCAACATGCTGAGGAAGTTCATTTGAGATAGATGTGTTTAAATTAGAACTCATAAATTTTAAAAGAGTTAAAAGCCTTTGATTTAAAGGTTTTAAATCTCCATAATATTCGTTTCTTTTTCTTTGACAAGTTTGTCTACTTGTGAAATAAAATCATCTGTAATGGTTTGAATGGCTGTTGTTTCTTTTTTTATTTCATCTTCAGAAAGACCGCCTTCTTTTTTAAGTTGGTCGTTTTGATCGCGACGAATATTGCGAACACTAATTTTACAGTCTTCTCCTAAAGTCCGAACTTTTTTCGCAAGCTCCGTACGCTTTTCGGTTGTAATGATAGGTAGACTTAAACGAATTGTGTTTTTATCTACAATTGGATTTATTCCTAAATCACTGGATTGGATTGCTTTTTCAATAGGAGCAAGGGTGGCTTTTTCAAAAGGTTGAATTAACAATGCACGAGGTTCCGGAATAGAAATGTTAGCTAGATGTTGAATCGGCGTGAGTGTACCATAGTAATCTATTTTAATATCTTCAAGAATTGTTGGAGAAGCTATTCCTGTGCGGATTCGAGTCACACTTTGTTGTAAAGAATAGAGGCTTTTCTCCATGCGTTGTGTAGTTTGTTTGTGATTCATGAATGCACCTTTGTTCCTAAAGATTCACCTTGTACTGCCTTGAGGAGGTTATTTTGTTTTGTGATATTGAAAACTAAAATAGGCATGTTGTTTTCTCTACAAAGAGCTACAGAAGATGTATCCATAACATCAAGTTGTTGGTTAATGACATCGGTGTAGCTCAAGAAATTGTATTTTTTAGCATTTTGATATTTAACCGGATCTTTATCGTAAATGCCATCAACTTTAGTGCCTTTCATAATGATGTCACAGTTTGTTTCAATTGCTCTTAATGTAGCTGTGCTATCTGTTGTGAAATAAGGATTACCTGTTCCTGCTCCCAAGAGTATAACGCGTTTTTTTTCTAGATGTCGTAAGGCTCGTCGACGGATATAGGGTTCAGCAATTTTATTCATTTCAATTGCTGACATCACGCGAGTGCTAATTCCTTTAGATTCTAGGATATTTTGCATAGCAATACAATTAATGACTGTTCCTAACATACCCATGTAATCGGCATCTGTACGCTCAATTCCTTGTTTTGAAAGAGTAGAGCCTCTAATAATATTTCCACCACCAATAACAATACCGAGTTCAATATTTAAGCGATGAATCTTGGCAATTTGATCGGCTATAATGCTGATTGTATGTGGGTCAATACCAGAAGAATTATTGCCCCCTGCAAGTGCTTCACCACTTAATTTAAGTAGAACGCGTTTGTAGGGTAGAGTTTTCATTTTATTCTCCTAATTGTAGTCTTTGGAAAGATTCAATTTGAATGGATTTTACTTTAAGCTCTTCAGACATTTTTTTTAAAAGTTGTTGAATAGAAACTTTTGAGTCTTTAATAAAGATTTGTTGGTTTAAACACACTTCTTTTTCAAATTTTTTCACACGCCCTTCAATGATTTTATCAGCAAATTTACTAGGCTTACCTTCTGTGATGACTTGTTCCTTATATATTTCTTTTTCTTTTTCTAAAATTTCAGAAGGAATACCATCAATATTAATTGCAATTGGTTGAGTCGCAGCTACTTGCATTGCTATATCTTTAGCAAGAGAGTCTTTAACAGCTTGATTATCAGATTTAGGAGTACTGGAAAGTTTGACCAAAGCTCCAATTTTTCCATTCATGTGAGAGTAGTTTTGAACCCATTCGTTTTCATCAATTGTTTCGATTATAATTTTTTTTACAGAAATGTTTTCTCCTAATTTAGCGATAACTTGATTTTGTAAATCTTGAACAGTTGTACCGTCAATGGTGGACTGAAGTAAAGCATCTATATCTTTAGGTTGTTGTTCTACTAGAGCAGATACAACTTTTGAAGAGAAAACTTTAAAATCATCAGAAGCAGCAACAAAGTCTGTTTCACAACTAATATTAGCAATGATTGCAATATTGGAAGTGGATAACATCGCGATATGACCTTCGTTCGCAGTTCTATCTACTTTTTTAGCTGCAATAGCTACACCTTCTTTACGAAGTAAATCAATTGCTTCTTCAATATTACCATTTGTAGATTGTAGAGCTTGTTTACATTTCATCATAGCTAAGCCAGTTTTGTCTCTTAGTATTTTAACAAGTGTTGCTGTAATTTCAGTCATTTATTTTCTTTAAATATACAGTTATCGCTTATTTTTTAGTTTCAGAAGTCTTTGTTTTAGTAGGTTGCTTGTCTACTGGTTTTTGTTTTACTTCTTTAACTGGTTGAGTTTCTTTAATTGCTTCAGCTAAATATTGTATAAGAATGTTTACAGATTTAATTGAATCATCATTTGCTGGAATAGGATATGTGATTACATCTGGATTAGAATTACTATCGCAAAGTGCAATAATAGGAATTCCTAATTTATTGGCTTCTTTTACAGCGATGTGTTCTTTAACAGTATCAACAATAACAATAATGCCTGGATTTTGATTCATTTTGCGAATACCGCCTAGAATTGCCACAAGTTTATCTTTTTGTTTTTCTATAGAAATAATTTGTTTTTTCTTTAGGTTATCAAAAGTACCATCAATTGCCATTTTTTCAAATTCATTTAGTTTTTTGAGAGATTGGCGAACAGTTGAGAAGTTTGTAAGCATACCACCTAACCAGCGGTGTGAAACAAAATGTTGTCCACAGGATTGAGCAGCTTTACGTACTGTAGATTGAATGCTTTTCTTTGTTCCTACAAAAAGAACACTTTTATTTGAAGCAACAACTTTTTGAACAGCTTGAGTAGCTATACCAAGGCTTTCGAGTGTTTTTTTTAGGTTAATAACATGCACACCATTTTTTTCCATTAGGATGTAGGGTTGCATTTTAGGATTCCAACGCAGTTTTTGATGTCCAAAGTGAACACCAGCTTCTAATAGTTGGGTTTGATTTAATTTTTCCATATTTTCCTTTTTCTTCCATTAAATTTACAAAAAAAGAACCTTTATCTGGAAGATAAAGGCAGGGCTTTTTTCTAATTCAATGTGTTTTTTGTTAACATAAGTTAAATAAAAAGATAGTTTTTATCTTTTTGAGAATTGAAAGCGTTTACGGGCTTTTGCTCTACCATACATTTTTCTCTGTACGATTCTAGAATCACGTGTTAATAAATTATGCTCTCTTAAAGTTTTACGATTTTCTTCGTTATAAAGAACTAAAGCTCTAGATATACCTAAGCGAACGGCTCCAGCTTGACCAGAAATTCCGCCACCGTTTGCAGACACGATGATATCCCACTTGACACCATCTTCAATTGTTTCAATAGGTTGTTCAATCATTTTTTGAGTGTTGGCATCTGGAAAGTAAACAGAAAAATCTTTTTTATTAATAATGCGTTTACCAGTTCCTTTTTTTAGGATAACTTTTGAAACGGAACACTTTCGACGACCTGTTGCTCTGTAAGTTTCTTCTTGTTTAGTAGTCATAATAATATTGTTATACAGTTAAATTTTCAGGTTGTTGAGCCGAATGAGAATGTTCTTCACCAGCATAAACAAATAATTTTTTAAACATTTGTCTTCCAAGAGAATTTTTAGGAAGCATACCTTTGATTGCTTGAGAAAGAGGATATGTAGGATTTTTTTCCATGACTTCACTAACAGAGGTAAATTTACCACTTCCTGGACGTGTTGAATGTCTAAAGTAAGATTTAGTGTCCATTTTTTTTCCACTTAAGACGACTTGACTTGCGTTTGTAATAATAACGAAATCACCTGCATCAAGATGATTAGAGTAAGTAGGTTTATTTTTCCCTTGTAAAATAGGCGTAACTTTACTGGCAAGACGACCTAATGTAATCCCTTTGCCATCAATATGATACCATTTCTTTTGAATATCGTTTTCGCTTATAGTTATTGTTTTCATAGTAAACCCTTAAAATAAGATTCAAAAAATTAGATAATTTTGTCCTAAATAGTCAATATAAATCCTTTATTTTTACATTTGTTTTTGATGGTTGATTTTTCGTCTTTCGTAAATGAGCTTAAACAAAGAGCCAATATTGTGCAAATTGTAGGAAATTATGTGCATTTAAAAAAAGTAGGTGGTCGTTACACTGGATTATGCCCTTTTCATGGTGACAGAAATCCTAGTATGACTGTTTCAGCACAAATAGGAATTTTTAAATGTTTTTCTTGTGGACAAGGTGGAGATGTCATCAAATTTGTACAAGATTATGAAAAAATAGAATTTATGGAAGCTATTCGCCAAATAGCAGAAACCATAGGAATGGATATTTCAGCCTTAAAATTTTCGAAACCTGTTTCTACAGATAACCGTAAAATTTATTTAGAGCTTTATGCCAAAGCATCTCAGTATTATGTAAAGCAATTCAGACAGAATCAAGAAATACGGGGATATTTGGACAAACGATGCATTTCTTCAAAAATTATTGAAAAATTTAATCTTGGATTTTCTTCCTTAGAGTGGAGTGGTCTTTCTCAATATTTGCAATCTCAAAAGTATAAATTAGAACAGATCATTTCTTCAGGTTTAGCTAAAAAAAATGAAAGAAGTTCAAGAGATACTTTTGTGGGTCGTTTAATGTTTCCTATTCATAATTTAAGTCATCAAATTGTGGGTTTTGGGGGAAGAATAATTTCTTTAGAACAAAAAATTGCAAAATACATTAATTCTGCTGAATCTATATTGTATCACAAAAGCAGTATTTTATATGGACTTAATTTTTCTAGAAAAGCAATCCAAGACGCAAATGAAGTTGTGATTGTAGAAGGTTACATGGATGTTTTGCGGTTGTTTCAAGAGGGTATTGAAAATGTTGTTTCTGTTTCAGGGACAGCTTTAACTGAAGAACAAATTAAAATTATATCGCGTTTTGCTGGTACGGCATATTTATTTTTTGATGGAGATGATGCAGGAATTAGTGCAATTGAAAAATCATTGCCAATGCTTTTAAAACAAGGTTTGGAAGTTAAAATACCGCATCTTCCAATAGGAGATGATCCTGATAGTTTCGCTTTAAAGAATGGTAAACAAGCCTTGCAGGAGTTGTTTTTAAAGAGTGATAATATTTTAGAATTCTTATTAAGAGATTTTAAAAAAAAACCCCTTGCTTACACTAATGAGCAAATGGGTCGATTATTTGAAAAAATTAAGCGTATTTTTTCTTTTATTCATTCTGATTTTGTGCGTCGTGAATATTTGAGTGACTTAGTTAAAATAGAAAAGGAATTTTTTGCAGAAAATTCTGTTTTGTCAGCGATTGGAACAACAAAAGTTGGCGTAAAACAAAATTTAAATGCACCTAGAATTTTAACTCAAGTAACTGAAAAAATACAACAATTACCTGAGTGGAAACTTTTGCCACTTGTTATTTCTTCGAATATTATATTGGAGGAGTTGTTTGATCAGGAACGCTTTAATAGTGATTGGCTAGAAGATTTGTTTTTGCAAGAGATTGTTGAAAGAATTATGGTAGAATGTGAAAGAATGGAAGTTGTAAATTTAAAGTTAATATTGAATTACTTACCTAAAAAATTTAGAGAAATTATTTACGCAATAGAACCTTTAGATTTGAATACGGATGACAGTATTATTCTTGCAAAAAAATCATTATTTCAAATTTTAAAACACATACAAATTCTATTTTTAAAAA
Organism: Fibrobacteria bacterium; assembly: GCA_965261055.1. Lineage (GTDB taxonomy): Bacteria > Fibrobacterota > Fibrobacteria > UBA11236 > JADFYW01. The sequence goes on from OZ253440.1 coordinate 48,012, forward strand.
AGAAGTTAATGTATTTAGATTTGAGTAAATCTGAAAGTAAATTAACTTTAGAAGTTTGGAAAAAACAAAGAATTGAGATACAGGCACAGTTAAAAAAATTAATGAGTGAGCGCAAAAATGTTAGATGAAAAAGCAAGCACTAAAGAGATCCCAACCAATTTTTTAATTGAATTGAGAGAAGGTTTTGAAAGGAGTGTTCAAGCAAGCACTGTTCATTATGATAATAAAATGTTAACAGATGCTTTAGAATTTGCCACTAATTCTCATGAAAATCAATTTAGGAAATCAGGAGTTCCTTATGTTGTACATCCTGTAGAGGTTGGTAAAATTTTAATTGATTTAAGAATGGATAATGAAACAGTTGCATCTGGTTTGCTACATGATGTTGTTGAAGATTGTGAAGTTCCTCTTGAAGAAGTTAAGACTCGATTTGGTGCAAAAGTTGCTTTTTTAGTTGACGCTGTGACTAAAATTAGTGTAATACAAGATAAGTCAATTCATGAAAGGCAGGCTGGGACTTATCGAAAAATGATGATTTCTATTGCAAAAGATTTTAGAGTTGTGATGATTAAATTTGCAGACCGTTTACATAATATGCGAACGCTAAATTTTTTATCAGAAGAAAAAAGAGAAAAAATATCAAAAGAAACGCTAAATTTTTATGCTCCTTTGGCAAATCGTTTTGGTTTATATCAAATTCGTCGTGAATTAGAAGATTTGTCTTTTAAAAATCTGTACACTCATGAATATAAAAGAATTTCAAATGAAATTCAAATTAGTGAAGCGGATCGTCAGCAGTGTATTGCTGATACAGTTCAAAAAATTGAGAACATTTTCAAGAAGAAGAGTTTTTTTATAAAGGTTTTTGGTAGAACTAAAAATTTGTATGGAATCTATCGTAAAATGCAAATAAAGGAATGCGATTTTAAAAGTTTATATGATGTCTTTGCTTTGAGAGTGATTGTGAAAAAAGATCAAGATTGTTACCGAGCTTTAGGGCTTATACATCAAGTCTTTGTTCCTTTAATGACTCGTTTTAAAGATTACATCTCTTTACCAAAAGCAAATATGTATCAGTCTTTACATACTGTAGTGATTGGATTTAAAGGGCTTCCAGTAGAATTCCAAATTCGAACTGAACAAATGGATGATATTGCTGAAAAAGGGATAGCAGCTCATTGGTTTTATAAAGAGAAGCATTTTGAAGTTAGTAAAAATCAAATAGGCAAAGTTGAAGGCAAAGTTGATATAAATACAGTGGAGACGAAATGGTTAGAAGATTTTATGCAATGGCAAGAGAATCTAAATGATTCAGTTGAATTTGTTGATTTTTTACATTTAGATGTCAAAAAAGAACAAGAAATTTTTGTATTTACACCTAAAGGTGATTTGTTTCGTTTGTATAATGGCTCAACTGTATTGGATTTTGCCTTTGCTGTACATACAGAAGTTGGAAAAAATTGTATAGGTGCTAAAATTGATGGAGGGATGGTTGCTTTTTCCAAAGTTCTTAAAACAGGTGATACTGTTGAAATTTTAACATCAAAAGAACAAAAGCCTCTCTATAGTTGGTTAAGACTTACAAGTACTTCTAAGGCAAGAATTGCTATTCGAAAACATCTTAAAGATGAAGGGATGAAAAAGCATAGTCGAATAGGAAAAAAATTATTAGAAAAAGAGTTTACAATCTATCAATTGAATAAAGATGAGATTTTACCTTTTTTTAAACAACAATTTTCAATTTCAAATTGGAATGAATTGTATTCGAAAGTGGCTCAAGGCAAAATATCTTTTAAGCAAGTTGTTCAATTTATTCGTAATTTACACAAAAAAGAATCTATGAGTCCAATTTTATCTTGGTTTAAAAGATGGATTAAGAGTAATAGTAACTTTTCAATTCGGATCTCTGGGCAAGAAGATGATTGGTTTAAAACAGCACCGTGTTGTATGCCTGTGCATGGTGATAAGATTGTGGGTTACATTCTTAAAAATAAAGAGGGAGTGATACACAGAATTAATTGTGAAGAAGTTGTAAATCTAAAAAAATTGTCAGAAGCTCGTAAAATTTCTGTTCGTTGGGAAAAATCAAATAAGAATAAGTACTTTCAAGCGTCTATAGAAGTATTAGCAACTGATCGTCAAGGTTTACTTGAAGACATGACTTCTATTTTCTCACATTATCAAGTTAATATTGATCGAGCTGTTATTTTGACCCATCAAAATCAAATTCGAGATCGTTTTCGTGTCTCTGTATCCTCTTTAAATAATTTAGAAGAAAGTTTAACAAAAATAAGAGCAATGAAAGGCGTTCAATCTGTTGTACGTTTACATGGAAAAAAAATTGTTTAGAGTTAAGAAGTTTTGGTTGAATAAATTGGTTTTTTATGTATCACCGAGAAATGTTAAACAAAGGCTTTAATGTCATGAGTCTGACTTTCATTACTTCAGTTGTCCTAGATCTTGATTTTAGTTAAATTCAATTTATTGAAAAATGATTTAAATGTTAAAAAACGAGCGTAACTACACACAGTTGTTATTTTTTGAATCAAAAAAGATTTTGATAGAATAAAATAGAGTTATTATTGAACTTAATAAATAATTTTTCTACTTTGCGTTGCTTAAAAAAGAACTTTTATTTGGTAATTATTCATTAAAAGACGCAATTATTAATAGTAAGTAGGTAAATATCATGGTAACTTTAGATAATGTCCGTAACATTGGAATTTCAGCTCACATTGATTCAGGTAAAACAACTTTAACTGAACGAATTTTATATTATACTGGTAGAATTCATTCTATCCATGAGGTTCGAGGAAAAGATGGTGTTGGTGCTACAATGGATCACATGGAGCTTGAAAGAGAAAGAGGTATTACGATTACTTCTGCGGCAACTTTTTGCCAATGGAATGAAAATAAAATTAATATTATTGATACTCCAGGGCATGTTGACTTTACAATAGAAGTAGAAAGATCTTTACGAGTTTTAGATGGAGCTATTTTGGTTCTTTGTGGAGCATCAGGCGTTCAGTCTCAATCGTATACTGTAGATCGTCAAATGAAACGCTATAATGTTCCTAAAATTGCATTTGTAAATAAATGTGACCGTTCAGGGGCCAACCCTTATGCGGTTTGTAACCAACTTAGAGAAAAATTGGGTCATAATTCTGTGATGTTACAACTTCCAATTGGTTTAGAAGACCAATTAAAGGGTGTTATTGATTTAGCTACAATGAGAGCTCATATTTTTACTGGTGATAATGGAGAGCATATTAGTGATGAAGAGATTCCAGCTGATTATACTGATAAAGCAGCTAAATATCGTGAAAAAATGTTAGATGCAGTTTCTGAATTTTCAGACGAAATGATGGAACTCTTATTGGACGAAAAAGAAGTTCCAATGGATTTACTTAAAAAAGTAATTCGTGATGCCGTAATTACTTTAAAATTGACTCCAGTATTTTGTGGATCTGCATTTAAGAATGTAGGTGTTCAAAAATTATTAGATGGCGTTAGTGATTATTTACCATCTCCTTGCGAAGTTACAAATGAAGCTTTACAAGTTGCAGATGAAACTCAAAAGGTAAGATTAGAATCTGATGAGTCTAAACCTTTAGTTGCTTATGTGTTTAAACTAGAAGATGGTCGTTTTGGTCAGCTTAGTTATATTCGTATTTATCAAGGTACAATGAAAAAAGGTAGTTCTATTTTTAATATGACGACTAAGAAAAAAATGAGTGTAGGTCGTTTGGTGAGAATGCATTCTAATGATATGCAAGATATTACCGAAGCTTCTGCAGGTGATATTGTTGCATTATTTGGTGTTGATTGTGCATCTGGTACAACTTTTACTGATGGTAAAGTTGAAGTTAATATGACTTCTATGTATGTTCCAGAGCCCGTCATAGATGTTGTTATTGAAGTGACTAATCGTAATCACCTTGCAAATTTATCGAAAGGAATCAATCGTTTCTTAAAAGAAGATCCTACTTTTAGAGTTAAATTTGAAGAAGAAAGTGGCCAAACAATTATTTCAGGAATGGGTGAGTTACACTTAGAGGTTTATATTGAAAGACTGAAAAGAGAATACGGAGTTGAGCTTACAACAGGTAATCCGCAAGTTGCTTATCGCGAAACAATTACTTCTAAATCCGAATTTAATTATACGCATAAAAAACAAACAGGTGGTTCTGGACAATTTGCTCGAGTTGGTGGATATATTGAGCCTATTATTGATGAAGAGGATACTGGTGATTACGAATTTGTTAATAAAATTGTAGGTGGAGTGATTCCTAAAGAATTTATTTCTGGTTGTGACAAAGGGTTTCGAGTTGCAATGGAAAATGGTTCTCTTATTGGTTTCCCTGTTGTTGGTATTCGTTGTTTAATTAATGATGGTGCAACACATCCTGTTGACTCTAGTGACATAGCTTTTCAACTTGCGAGTCGATCTGCTTTTAGAGAAGCTTTTGCTAAAGCTGGTCCACAAATTTTAGAGCCAATGATGACTGTTTCTGTTGAAGTTCCAACTGAGTTTCAAGGTTCAGTAATGGGTAATTTAAATCAACGGCGTGGTATTATTTCTGGTACAAATGAATCAGATCAGTTTGTTTCAATTGTTGCTTTAGTGCCTTTGTCTGAAATGTTTGGTTATGCAACAGAACTTCGTTCTTTGACTCAAGGTAAAGCAGAGTTTACAATGGAATTTACAAAGTATGCTCCTGTACCAAAAAATATTTCAAAAGAACTTATGACAAAATATAATTCTTCTAAATAGAAGAATTATGAGTATACCAGACTTATTTTCAATTTTTAGAATATTAAGTTTTTAAAAAATTTGGCTTATGCTAAATCTTTTTTCTTTGATTAACGGTTGACTTTAAATTTTATATAATTAGCTTTTAAAGCTAAGTTTAATATTTTAATTAAATAGAAATAATCATGAATTTTCAAAAAAATCAAAAAAATAAGTGGAATAAGTGGTTTAGTTCTTTATTGTTTCTCTTCTTCTTTCCTTTAATTTTAAACTTTTGTTACGTAAAAGACATTATAAACTCAGAGCTTGTTTTTGAAGAAATATCTTCACATCACTTTGATCGTCCTATTGATTTTATTTTAAAAAATAAAAACCTTGCTTATGTTGCAGAACAAAAAGGAAGAATCTATGAAATTAATTTTAATAAGAATGAACAAAAAACTTTAGTTCTAAATATTGAAGATAGATTAAGTCATGCAAATGAGCAGGGTCTTTTGTCGATGGCTTTGGATCCAAAATACAATGAAAATCATTTTATCTATGTTTATTACACAATCAAAAATAAAACGGCTATTTTAAGTCGATTTGTTTTAAAATCTTATCGAAAGATAAGCTTGAATTCAGAAAAAATCATACTAAAAATAGAAAAACCTTATAGAAATCATAATGGAGGGCAACTTTCTTTTGGAAAAGATGGATATTTGTATGTTGGAGTGGGTGATGGTGGATCTGCAGGTGACCCTCTTAAGGCTGGACAAAATCTGAACACACTTTTAGGTAAAATTTTGCGTATTGATGTTAACCAAAAAATTAACAACAAAAAATATTCTATTCCTAAAGATAATCCTTTCGTAAACAAAAAAGCAAAATTAGAAATTTATGCATACGGGTTTAGAAATCCTTGGACATTTTCTTTTGATAGACTAACTAATCAAATGTTTGTTGCTGATGTTGGACAAAATCGTAAAGAAGAAATTAATTTGGTTGTTAAGGGTGGAAACTATGGGTGGAGCATAAAAGAAGCAGATTTAACTTATGACAAAAAGAAACCTCTATCCAATAACCTAATAGATCCTATTGCTAGCTATGGTCATCGTTATGGAGTTAGTGTATCGGGCGGTTATGTTTATCGTGGAAAAAAAATTAAAGAATTAGACGGAGTTTATCTTTATACAGATTATGTTTCAGGAAATTTCTGGGGTTTAAAAGTGAATCAAAAAGGTAAAGTAGTTGAAAAGATGCGATTTAAATCTCAAGATTTAAGAATTTCGAAATTTGCTCAAGATGATACAGGAGAAATTTATATTTGTTCTTTTAAAGAAGGTAAAATCATGAAACTTGTTGGTGTTAGAAATTAAAATTGAATATGAAATCTAATCATGTGCAAACTGGCTCTGAAGGAGAGGGCAAAGCTTGTCAATTTTTAATTGGAAAGAATTACAAGATTGTTGAAAGAAATTTTAGAACAAGAGATGGCGAATTAGATATTATTGCTTACGATAAAGAAATTTTAGTATTTGTTGAAGTTAAAACAGACTCAACAAATCAAGCAGGTTACGCAACTGAATGGGTGGGAACTAAAAAAATCAGAAAGATTCAAAAAATGGCACAGATTTTTTGTCAAAAGCAAAGTGTAGCAGATTTGGAAATGCGTTTTGATGTTGTTACTGTAAATTTAACAGTCAATCCAGTGGCTATTGAGCATCTTGAAAATGCTTTTATCCCAAACTCTAATGGATACTATTAGATATCTAAGAAAATAAATAATCTTGAATTTATAAGTGCACTCATTTTTAAGTTTGAAATTACAAAGAACTCTAAGTGTTTTTATCTCTAGACGATGTTGTTTTTAATTCATGGAGTAAATACATTTTAAATTACACCTTTATCAAAATTAATTATGAGTAAAAGCAAAAGGGAGTGGCTTTATCTTAATGCACTTTGAAAGTGTATCGTATTTTATGATGTTATTTTCTATATCCTAACTGCAATGCATTGAAAACCAAAACGGAAAAACTGAATAAGATACTTTAAATAAATATTAAAACGAAGACAAGAATTTTAAAAAGAAAGAATTACTGTAACACAATAGTGATACAAAGACTTATTCTTTTTATGTCAAAAAAAAGGGCTTAAGAAGTTATCTTATAGATAGCAATGGAAAAGAACATATCTTTATGTTTGATGCTAGAAGATTGGGTTATTGCAGATTTAGAGGCGTTAGAATTTAATGAATCCACTGAATTTATATTGATTGTTTAGAGGATTTTAAAGTCATTATTTCTGATAAAGATTGCTTACTCTAAGCTAACTTAGCTAAAAAAATAGTAAAGAATGCCCTTTTTATATAGAAGAATGGGGAATTACAGTGCTTATGTTAATGAGTTCTCTGACGATAAGATCGTTATTTATATTTTATAAATACTTACCTGAATTACTCAACCGTATTTGTCAACATACAATAGCTACATATTTGGGTATTACTCCACAAACTCTAGGTACCATCAGAAGAAAAATAGTCCGTTCAAAACAATTATAACTCATTTCTTAATCTAGATAAATGTCATCGTTTTAGAGAAGTGTATATACTTTTAACAAAAATTTATACTTGTAACAGTCCGAACACGAAAAATTATTACTTTTCATATATAAACTGTTATCTGAATATATAAACTTTTATTAAAATTGAGGTTATAATATAATTAGCAAGAATATAACAAGTTGAATTAAGGGAAATATGGAAGCATGAGGCGACCAATTTTGCATATTGGCTAGTAAAGAAAATTTGGATTTGTTAAGCGAAGAGATAGACATTGAAATTTTTCTAATTGGTACTAAGTGTAATGTTGGAAGATTTCATGTTGACATGTACGCTGAAGAAGCAAGCACAGATAGAAAAATGATGATTGAAAATCAATTAAAAAAACTGACTGTGATCATCTAGGCAAGCTAATTATCCAGTCTCTAGGCTTGATGCTGTGAAATTATCATTTGGATTATGAAAGAAGTGTTAGAGGAACATCAACAGGCAATAGACTGGTTAAATGAAAAGACAGATGAAAAAATAAATTTCTTTGTTATTAAAATGGAAGTTTGGAAAATTGGAAATTCAGAACCTGCACCAAAATTTCACATCATTTCAAACCCAATAATTATTGGACTAAATCAGTTAAAAAATCTGTTCAAAATCTTGTATTAACAGAAACAACATCGCTTCAAAAAGATTTTTGGGACAGCTTTAAAGAATATATATGCCTATAATAAAAATTTGAAATGGAAATTGAGCAAAACTTATCCACAACATTGGTATAATTTAAGTTTTGGACGATCAGATTGCCGTATTTCATTAACTATTAATTTTGGAACGAAAGAATTAGCTTGTGAAATTTATATTTCAAACAGTCAAGAAATTTATGAGTCCTTTCTTAATAAAAAGACCGAAATTGACTCTAAAATTCAAGGGTTTGGCTATAACTACCAATGAGGAAGGCAAGTCGAATAAAGAAGAAAGTCAAAGGAGATTTTATTGAAGCAAATCAAGCTTCATTGACAGAAGACTATGTGAATAGCTTTACACTAGACAATTTGATTATAGGGTGTGTTGACAACAGTATTGTTGTAAACTCTTCCCCATATTGCAGGTAATATAAGCATTACTGCAAGTAATAAAACATACTAGAATGACATCAGTAATTGGAGGAATTTTGTTAGATTGCCTAGGGAGTTTCTTTTGTACTTCTTCTACCATTGATAGTGGAATCATTTTGCTCAAATGGAAAATAATATAATCTTGACTTTAAAGGTTGATGACACTCTTTCAGATACAGCTTCGTTTGATACTTCAAGAAATGTTTTGATTTTTGAAGATAGTTATTCTGGTAAAACTCTCAGATTGGTTTATAGAAAACTTCATTAAAAATCAACTGCAGGTTATTAGACTATATATTCTTAATACTTCATTTTTTTAATATGAAGTATTTTATTTAATATTTTATTATGTGATACATAATATGTACTCTTTTAACAAGATAATATTTAAATTCAATATCAGTATGATAAAAATCACTTAGTATTTATTTATATATTACTAATAACCTTAATAAGGTAGTCGTTAATTAAGAAATTTAGTCGTCATAAATTTTGATAGATAGAAATATCAAAATATTTTGATACGGTTGGTGTTTTAAAATAAAGTATTTTTCAAATAGTTTTTATTTAAAATTATTATTACTATTAAAATTATGTTCCCAATTTTAAAAACTATAGAATCTATTTTTTCAGCTAAATTAATACGGTTTTTTATCAGTTCTATTTTTATATCTCTAGGTATCTTTCTCCTTTTTGGAATCTTTGTTTTTTGGATTGCAGGATTTTTACTTGAAGTTGAAATGCCTTATTTAAAAGGAACGATACAGTCTTTCATTTTTTTGGGTATTGGAATTGTTGGATGGTTTATGTTACCTTCTTTGATTCCAATTATAGCTAGTTTCTTTCAAGAGAAGGTGGTAGATCGAGTTGATCGAGTTTTTTATCCTGATCAAGTGCTAAAAAAACAACCTCAATGGTTTCCCAATTTAAAGCATGATCTTACTTTTTTATTTTGGGCCTTATTGTTAAACATATTAATTTTGCCTTTTTATTTGTGGGGAGTAGGTATTGTTTTATCTGTGATATTAAATACATATTTATTGGGGCGAGAATTTTTTGAAATGGCATCAGGTTATTATTTAGGAAGGCAAAAAGCAAAAGAATTGAGGCAACAGCATCGCTTAATAATTTATGCAGGTGGTTTTGTAATTACCTGTATGACATTTGTTCCTTTGTTTAATTTATTAGTCCCTATTTTAGCTATTGTGTGGATGGTGCATCTTTACCACCGAATTAGATAACGAAAATTAGTGTTAAATTTTTTTAGTATTGGTAAGATTTTAAATCTTGTTTTATCAAAGTTATTACTCTATTATATATTTCAAAAATATTTATACTTTTAACTAAAGTTGATTATTTTTGATTCTATTTTTGTATTTAAACAATAAAATTGTTCTATTAATTTTGTGTTTATAGTTAATCTATTCGTAAGGTTGATTATTTTCTTTAATGTAAGTTTCCTTTTTAAAAGCATCTTTAATTTGCAATTAAAGGGGGTGATTTGACTGTTATGTATCAAGTAGAATTTTGACTCATTTGTAAAAATTAATATGATTTAGTATTCTTGATGTAGAAATTTTGATGGTTATATATAGGTTTTATTAAATCAAGTTGTAACTGAATTTGAGTAAATCATAATTTATTTAAGTTCAACTTAAAAAAATGTAAAAAACTGATGTATTAATTGTTAGATGAATCAGAGAGAGGGGGATTCGAACCCCCGTGACATCGCTGTCAACATGCTTTCCAAGCATGCACCTTAAGCCACTCGGACACCTCTCTAAATACGAGGTATAATGTATGTATTATTAGATTGTTTTTCTAGTATCTAATGTTTGAAATTTGTATAACTTTTTATAGAAATTATTTTTTTGTAGTAACTCTGTATGTGAGCCAGCTTCAACAATCTCACCTTTGTGCATCACTAAAATTTTATCAGCTTTTTGAATTGTTGATAGACGGTGAGCGATAATAATGGTTGTCATATTTTTGGTGATTTTTTCGAGAGCATTTTGAATGATTTGTTCTGTTTGTGTATCAATGGATGATGAGGCTTCGTCTAAAAACAAAATATTTGGATTTTGATATAGAGTTCTGGCAAAAGCAATCAGTTGTCTTTCTCCAACGGAAATATTTCGACTACCTTCATTTAAAATAGTGTTTAATCCTTGAGGAAGTTTGTGGATAAAATCTTGAATCCCAAGCTGGTTAACAATTGTGTTAATACGATCTAAATCAATATCGTGTGTTAAGCAAATGTTAAAAGCAATGCTTTCAGAAAATAAGGCTATATCTTGAGGAATAAAAGCCATGTTGGAGTATAATGTTTTTTTATCATAGTCTAAGATGTTTTTTCCATAAAAATGAATCTCTCCGCTAGACGGGAAATACAGACGATTACAAAGTTTAATAAGAGTGCTTTTGCCGCTTCCTGTTGCACCTACGATGGCAAATGTTTCACCTTCTTTAATATGAAAGCAAATATTTTTTAAAAAAGAGCTTTCTTTGTCGTATCCAAAATAAACATTTTTAAACTCTAATTCAGCTGATCCAGATAATGTTTTGAGAGTTCCATTAGGAAGGGTTGCATCTAAATCTAACAATGTAAAGATGCGTTCAGCAGCAGAGAGTCCTGATTGCAGTTGTGTATACTTTTCACTAATTTCTTTTAATGGTCTCCAAAATATAGCCATATACCATGAAAAAGCAATGAGCGTTCCTAAAGTAATGGTATTGTGGAAAAAGAAATAAATTCCAGCAAAATAAGTGAGGCAAAGACTGACTTCGGTAATACTCTGCATGATTGGGAAATAGAAGCTATGGTAAGTAATATTCTTGAGCCATTTTTTTTTAAGAGATTGATTAATACCTTCAAACAATTTTAGATTTTGTTTGATTTTTCCAAAGATTTGAACAATTTGAATACCAACAAACGATTCTTGAAGAGTTGTATTTAGCTTGGCAATGTCTTTAAAAATGAGTTGGTTAATGTCTCTTACTTTTTTCCTAAAAATGGATGTAAAGATGAGCATTAAAGGGACAAACAAGAAAGTCACAAGGGCTAGTTTCCAATGAATTGTAAGCATAAAAATAATGGTGAAAACAATGACCATAGAAGAACTAATGAGTTCAATAATTCCAGTTGAAAAAATGGCATTAAGAGTGTCAACATCATTTGTAAGTCGAGTCATGGTACGACCTAGAGGCGTTTTTTTGAAGAAATCTATTTTGTAACTTAAAAGGTTTTCAAATAGAGTCACTCTAATTTTTTGGACAATGTTTAGAGCTAACATTTGGCTTGAAAGTAAAGTTAGATACTTTAACAAGTTCCCAACGATAACCAAGATAAAAAACAAAGAAACATGAGTCAGGATACCGTTTGTATTCCTCTCTTTGAGAGGACCATCTACAATATCAAGCAAGATTTTAGGTAACCATTGAGGTATAAATTCACTTATCAAAATTCCAAGCCCAGCAAAAAAAAGGAGAAAAGGGTGCTGAAAAAGCATCTTCCCTAAGCGTTCCCAAAGTCGTTGATCTAAAAAATTGAGAACTGTATCTTCGTCTAAATAAGCTTTAGGCTTCTGGTTAGAAGTCATTGAATTCTCTTTTCATTTGTTGTTTTTGATAGATTTTGGTATAACGACCATTCTTAGCTAAAAGTTCTTGATGTGTTCCTTGCTCTTTGATTTCTCCTTGATCTAAAACAATAATATGACTACAGTGGCTAACGACTGAACAACGGTGGCTAGCGATGATAATCGTTTTTTGTTTAAATTTAGATTTTAAATTTGTAATTGTTTTGGCCTCTGTATAAGAATCTAAAGCTGAAAATGTATCATCAAGACATAAAATATTTGCATTAGAAATTAAAGCTCTAGCTAAACCAACTCTTTGCTTTTGACCACCACTTAGGTTGATGCCTTTTTCTCCTAAAACTGTTTCGTATCCATCTTTGATTTGATGTAAATCTTGTTCAAAATTTGCAAGACCTCCAACTTCTTGGTAAGAATAAATACTGTCTTTTTGAAGACCTAAATTAATGTTAAAGCGAATGCTTTCAGAAAACAAAAAACCATCTTGAGGTGCGAGAGATACTTTGGAAAACCATTCTTTGTACGAAATTTGGTTAGAGTCAACATCTCCTAGAAAGAGAGAGTTAACAGGGGGGGGGTAAATTTTACAAATGAGTTTAAGCAGAGTTGTTTTTCCAGAACCAGTAGATCCTACAATACCTAAAGATGACTTAGAAGGAATTGAAAGATTAATATTTTTTAAAATAGGTTGGTCGGAATAAGGATAGGTGAAAGAAAGATTTTTAAAAAGTAAGTTATGGTTTTTAATTTGGGATGTTGTATTAGATTGTATTAAAGGAAGTAAATTTTCTTTTAATTCTAGGATACGGTCTATAGAAGCATTTGAACGTTGCATTAAATTTAAAACCCAACCTAAACCACTGAGAGGGGGTTGAAGTCTAATAAGATAAAGAAAAATAGCAGTGAATGTCCCTAAAGTAATTTCATTATTAATCACCATTTTGCTCCCTTGCCAAATGACTAATAAAACCCCAAGAGAACCTAAGAAAGAGATTATTGGCCAAAGTCCAGATGTAATAAAAGCAACCTTTGTAGATTCTTTTTTTAGTTCTTGGCTATGTTGTTCAAATTTTTGACTAAAACTTTCTTCTTTATTAAAAATTTTGATCACTTGGATTCCAGAGATACTATCTTGAACAAATGCGTTTAAAGAGCCTAACTTTTTTTGAATGCGTGTATGTAAATGGTGTGTCTTTTTTAAAAAACGATTCACAAACAAAGGTAGTACAAAAATAGGAATGAGGCCAATCAAAGATAAATAAGGACTTAAAAGAATCAGAGCAACTAAGGAGAATAAGGTATTTAGTGTCATTCTATTTAAATGTAGTGTTACAGGTCCAATAAAATCTCGAATACGATCAAGGTCGTTTGTTAAGCGAGACATTAAATCACCGACGGTGTTTTTATCGTAAAAACTTTGAGGTTGTTCAAGAATGCTTTTTAATAAATCTTTACGAATTTGGTATTCAATTTTTCTAGAGGATCCAATGACCATTTTGCGTTGAAAGAAAAGCATGGTACCACTGATTAGGCTAATCAATACAATTGCAAATAATGGTTCACTTAAAAAATAAAATGAAGAAGAATTTGAAGTGTAATTTTGTAGGCGATCAAAGAAAATTTTGGTTGACCATGGAATAAGTTGATCTAAAATAGCAGTAAAAATAGCGAGAGTTAGTCCTAAGAAAATTTTTGTGCGATAAGGCTTAAAGTATGGTAAAATCCATTTTAACCGTTTTTTCATATGCACAAATTTACTTTAATTAAAAGACTGAATAGCAAACCATTTTAAATAATATATTGTTTAATCTTGGTTTTTCAGAATTCTAGTAAAAATATTGATTTATTATAGTACAAGAAAATACAAGTTTCTATTTTTGCTGTAAATTGTATTAAAGGAAGTGAAAATGTCTTACAAAAACATTAAAATCCCAGAAATTGGTGAAAAAATAATATTAAATTCACAAGGTCAAGTGACTCCTGTTAATTGTCCAATTATTCCGTTTATTGAGGGTGATGGAACTGGACCCGATATTTGGAAAGCATCTAAATTGGTGATTGATGCAGCTGTTGAAAAAGCTTATGGAAGTGATAAAAAAATTGCTTGGATGGAAATTTTTGCAGGTGAAAAAGCATTAACAGTTTACGGTGAAGATCAATGGCTTCCAGAAGAGACTGTTCAATGTATTCGAGATTATAAAATTGCAATTAAAGGTCCTTTAACAACTCCAATTGGAGGTGGTATTCGCAGTATTAATGTTGCATTACGACAATTTTTGGATTTATATGCGTGTGTACGTCCTGTGCGTTGGTTTGAAGGTGTTCCAGCTCCAGTTAAAAAACCAGAAGATTTAGATGTGGTTATTTTTAGAGAAAACACAGAAGATGTTTATTCTGGAATTGAATTTGCTTCAGATACTCCAGAATCTAAGCGTGTTATTGAATTGATTGAAAAAGAATCGGGTAAAAAAATTCGCCCAGGAAGTGGAATTGGAGTTAAACCTGTTTCTAAAGAAGGTACGCAAAGATTGGTTGCTAAAGCTATCCAATATGCAATTGACCAAAATTTACCAACTGTAACTCTTGTTCACAAAGGTAACATCATGAAATTTACAGAAGGTGCTTTTGCTCGTTGGGGTTATGAAGTTGCTGTTGAAAAATTTAGAGAACACATTATTACAGAGCAAGAACTTTGGGATCAGTTTGATGGTAAAAAACCAGAAGGTAAAATTTTGGTTCAAGATCGTATAGCTGATGCAATGTTCCAACAGTTATTATTGAGACCAGATGAGTATTCAGTATTAGCGACTCTTAATCTTAATGGTGATTATTTATCAGATGCTTGTGCCGCTCAAGTTGGTGGACTTGGTTTGGCTCCAGGTGCAAATATTGGTGCTACTGCTGCTATTTTTGAAGCCACTCATGGTACAGCTCCAAAATATGCTAATTTGGATAAAATTAATCCAGGTTCTGTTATTTTGTCTGCGGTGATGATGTTAGAGCATTTAGGTTGGTTAGAAGCGGCTAAAATGATTACGGATTCAGTGAGTAAGACCATTGGTCTTAAACAAGTGACTTACGATTTAGCTCGTCAAATGGACGGTTCTATGGAAGTGAAATGTTCTGAATTTGCTCAGTTATTAATTAAAAATTTATAAGTATTATTGATTTTTTATAAACCTCAAAAAGCTTAAGATTTTTTGAGTTTTTATGTAATTAAAAATACAAGTTTATCTTTGATTACTATTTTTTATATTTGGTAAGTGTATAAGCTTTGAATTAAGGAATCGTCATGACAGAATCTCTTTTTAACATTAGAAAAGAACATTTAGACCGTGGTTTAAGAGGTGTTCCAGTAGGGCATTGTACAACTAGTGCCGTCAGTCCTGAAAAAGGTGTAAGCTATAGAGGTTATTATGTTAATCAATTACAAGATAAAAGTCCAGAAGAGGTTATGTATCTAGTTTATTATGGTGAATTACCAACTTCTGAACAACTTAAAGAGTTTCAAGTTGTTCTAATTGAAAAATCAAAAGTGTCTTCTTCTGTTTTAGATAATTTGAAACATTTGCCTAAAAAGGGTCAACCTATGAAATGGTTTTCGGCGGGTATTAACCTTTTAGGAATGGAATATAGCACAGGAAATTATGTAGAGGATAATTTTAATCTTATTGCTAAGTTACCTACAATTGTTGCGACTATCTTCCGTCTTAGAGAAAATTTACCTTTAATTGAACCTAATACAGAATTGGGTTACATTGAGAACTTTTGTCATATGTTAGGTTCTCTCAACGATGAGAAATTTGTGCGTGTGATGCGTTTGTTCTATATTCTTCACATTGATCATGGAGGTGGTAATTTATCAACTTTCGTTGGTAAAGCTGTCGCTTCGGGTTTAGAAGATTTATACGGATCTTTAGTTGGAGCTATGAATGCTTTAGCTGGTCCTTTACATGGAAAGGCAAATCAAGAATGTTTGAGCTTTCTTAAAATGGTTCAATCTAAAGTGAGTGATGTTGAAAATAAAGAAGAGCTCAAAAAAGTTCTCCAAGATCATTTTGATAATGGGGGTAAAATTTTTGGTTTTGGTCATGCTGTTTTACGAGTTGAAGATCCAAGAGCTACAATTCAATATTTATTAGGTCAAGAAATTCTAAAAGATAGCCCTTTGTTTAAATTAGCTTTAAATTTACGTGAAGTTGGTGTTGAATTTTTAAAACAATTTCCTAAAATATCAAACCCTTATCCTAATGTGGATGCTGTTTCTGGAGTTTTATTAGACTCTATCGGATTAAAAGACGACACTTATTATACAGTGTTATTTGGTTTCTCTCGTTGTATGGGAATAGCCGCTCAAATTGTTTATGAAAGAACAATGGCTAACAATGGTAAGGGAACGCCTATCATTCGTCCAAAATATTTATACAGTGGACCTCAGAGATAATTTTTTTTAAAAGTTTAAAAGAGCAATTTATTTAAACAAATAAGGTGAGTATGAAAGGTGAGTATGAAAAAATTATTATTAATCTTTATTATTTTATTGTTGGTACTAAATTTCTGTACCACCAGAATGGATGACTGTGTAAATTTAACTTATGAGGGATTATCTGATATTCTCTTAACAACGCAAAAGCAAGTGAATGATTTTGGTGAAAATAAATATGAAGTTATTCCTGTGAGCGTTACCATTTCAGGGCCCGATATTACAGACCTATCTCCTTTAAATACCATTCAAACGATTACAGGAGGTTTAGTGATTCAAAATAATGATTCTCTTACAAGTTTATTAGGATTGGTTAATCTTATTTCGATAGACTCCTTATTGATAGATAATAACGATGTCTTAATCCATTTGCCCCCTAACTTAACTTATATTGGAGATAGAATATTGGTTCTTTCTAATGTTCTTCTTACTAATTTTTGTTCTTTAATGAATGTGACTACTATGCCTATATATAGATTTAGTGGAAATGGCTATGATCCTAGTTTCTTTGAAGCTCAAGATCCTAGAACTTGCCAAACATTTATTTATCAAGGAAGTGATGTTACCTTAACAACGCAACAGCAAGTCAATGATTTTGGTACAAATAAATACATTCTTCTTGAAGCAGGTATCACAATTACAGGAGCTGATATTAAAGATTTATCTCCATTAAGTACGATAGACTCAATTGAAGGCGATTTAACGATTTTTTCTAATCCCTCTCTAAAGACTTTATTAGGATTTGGTAGCTCAATTGGAGGCAATTTAGAAGTGATAAATAATAATTCCTTAATTAACTTTTGTAATTTGAGTAACGCCTTAATTAGCTTCTCTAATACATATATAGTTTCTGGAAACTTATATAATCCAACATTGTTGCAAGTACAAGACTCTACAACTTGCGGACTATTTACTTACACAGGAAATGCTGTTACCTTATCCACACAAGAACAAGTGGATGTCTTTGGTGAAAATAAATATACTTTTATTAAAGCTGATGTCACGATTCAAGGAAATGATATTAAAAATTTATCTCCTCTGAATACCATATATTCTATTGAAGGCGATTTAACAATTTCTTCTAATGATTCTCTATTTATTTTGTCAGGAATTGAAAATTTAGCTTTTATTGGAGGTGATTTAGAAGTGATGGATAATGATAAGTTAATGAATTTTTGTAGCTTAAAGACCGCTACCATTAGATTTACTAATACATACACAGTCTTTGGAAATTATTATAATCCATCACTTTCACGCATACAAAATCTTGAAACTTGTCAGTACACAGGAATTTATGAAGGAAATGCAATTATTTTAAGAAGCCAACAAGAAGTCAACGATTTTGGTGAAAACAAATACATCAATATTAATGCACGCTTTGCTATCAATGGAGTTGATATTACCGACTTATCTTCTTTAAATACAATTGACTCTATTGAAGGTAGCTTGTCTATTACATTTAACGATTCTTTAACCAATTTATCAGGACTAGATAACTTAACTTTTATTGGAGGTCATTTAGATGTGAATGAAAATCCTGAATTAATGACTTTCTCAGATTTAGCTAATCTAACCTCTATAGGAGGTAATTTATCTATTTCATTTAATCCCTTAACGACTTTCTCAGGGTTAGAAAGTTTAATGTCTATTGGAGGTAATCTATCAATTGAATCTAATTCTTCTCTAGTTAATTATTGTGCTTTAACGACGGTTTTAACTGGATTTACTAATACATACACAATTTCTAGAAACGGATATGATCCAACATTAACGCAAATACAAGGTTCTAATACTTGTCGCCAGTAAAATAGATTAATACACAAAACTGTTATAAAAGACAGTAAATAATTTTTATCATTGCAGTTGTAAATTTGCCTCCCTTAAATACAATGAACTCTATTGTCGGGGATTTAACGATTCTCTAATAATATTATCAGTATTAGTGAGTCTAAAACGATTAACGGTAGTTTGGGGGCTATAGAAAATTCTTCCTTATACTCTATCAGGATTAGGTAAAATAACTTCTATTACAGGTAATCTAAACCTTGAGAGAAACTTTTCTCTAACCAACTCTGTCGGGGTTAGATAGTTTAACTTCTATTGGAGGTGATTCAATGATTCATTCTAACTCGTCTTTAACTACGTTATCAGGGTTAGGTTAGCTGACTGCTTTTGGAGGTTCTTTCACAATTGAACTTAATCTTGCTTTGACTAATTTTTGTAGTTTAGGAATCTCCCTGAAGTGGATTTTCTAATCAATCTAGTATTCTTGTGAAAGGGTGTAATTTAATATTAACGCAAATACAAGATTCCAGTGCTTGTGGTCAATAGAGTTCGCAAATTTTGGAACAATAGGAGGTGATATTGATTTCATTCTTTTTTTGTCCATCGTGACTTATGATTTGTTAATCAAGAAACAGAATAAATTCTACATTTTTTGAAATGAGTGAATGGTATCAAAAATGGTTTAATCAGCTGTATGTCGATTTATACGCTCATCGTAACCAACAGCAAGCTATACAGCAAGTTAATGTTCTATTAAATGCTATTCAACTAAAGCCGTCTTCTTCTATTTTAGATATTGGTTGCGGAACAGGACGGCATTTAAATTTTTTGTTAGAAAGAGGCTTTGATGCATGGGGAATGGATTTAAGTTTAGACTTATTAAAACTAGTTGAAAAAAAACATCGGATTGTTAGAGCCGATATGAATCAAATTCCTTTTCGTTTAAATCATTTTGAGATGGTGACTTCTTTTTTCTCTTCTTTTGGTTATTTTAAAACAAAGGAACAAGATTTAGTTTTACTACAAACAATGAAAGACTTAGTAAAATTCAAAGGTTGGCTTTTTTTAGATTTGGCTCATAAAGATTTTGTGATTTCAAGCTTGGTTAGTCAAGACGAAAAAAATGAGAAAGGATACCATATCCTCCAAAAGCGTTCTATGAAAGAGAGTGTTGTGACAAAAGACATTATTGTGACCGATGCTCAAGGTAAGGTTCAAACTTACCAAGAAAATCTAAGATTGTACTCTTTAGAAGAAATGGAAAAAATCTTAAGTCAATATGGTTTACAGATTCAAAAGGTATTTGGTACAGAGATTGGAGATGATTTTAAAATAAATTCTCCTAGAATGTCACTGTTAATTTACAAGTCATGAGTATCTGTTACCAAACTAAAGAGGTTTCTCAAAAAAAATCCATATGGCAGGATTTTTGGTTTCAAAGAATCACAGAAAACCCTAGATTAAATTATCAAAAAAAAGAAGCTTTTTCACAGCGTTTAGAACAATTGAAAAATCATTCATGGAATTCTAATCTTATTTATGATTGGTTTGTATTTGAACATCAAAGCTTAGATCTTAGTGTTAAACAAAAACAAAACTTAGAGAAAATTAAAAATTCTAATACACGATTTATTCTTACAGGTCAACAGCCACAAATTTTAACAGGTTCAATTTATACTTTTTATAAATCTTTGACAGCGATAAAGCAAGCACAAATATGGAGTGATACATACGGTGAATCTATTATTCCTGTTTTTTGGATAGCAGGGGAAGACACTGATGCTTTAGAGTGTGGTCATTTAGAAATTGTAGAAAATCAAAATAATTATAATTTATTAGATCCATTAAGCCATAAAAAAATGATGAGTTTTATAGAAATTAAAAATTTAATGGAAGAGTTGGTTTCTAAATTAAAGTCACAATGGTCTGTAGAAATGATTGATTTTTTCCAATCAATCAATCAAAAATCTAAAACGCTTTCAGAGTGGTTCAAAGAATTACTGCATTTTTTTTTAAAGGACACAGGTCTTTTATTTGTTGATGGCTCTTCTGCACAGTTTCAAAAATTAGCTCAACCAAAAATGAATCAAATCGTGACTCAGTCTCAAAAATTCTCTGAACTTCTTCAGAAGGGGAGTCGCGATTTAATTCAGAAGTATGGCAAAACCCAAGTTAAAATAAAAGACCAAATACATGCTTTTGAAATTCAGAATAACGAGAGGTTTCAAGTAGAGTCTTCAAATTATAACATAGAAAAAATTTATACTCATAATGTGCTTTCTCGTGCTGTTTTAATTTCTGCTGTCCTCCCTGTGATGGCACATGTTTTAGGTTCAAGTGAAATGGGATATTTCTTGCAACTTAGGGAAATTTTATCAGAGTGGGAACAAGGAGAACCGTTGATGATTCCTAGAATGAGTGCATTTATTTATCCAAAGCGTTTAAAAATAAAAATAGAAGAGTTTGGGATTAATTTCGAAGAATTTATGTTTAAAAGTCCATCAAAAGTTAAATTGGTCTGGATTGATAAGTATTGGAAGCAATGGATCATCACTAAAGGTTATTCTTTGAATTGGGCAGAAAATCTTGAAGCTCAATTACAAAATCAAATTGAGAATAAGACCATTCCTAGCGGATTGTATCGAAAAGTGACAGAGAAACTAATACGCACGCAGAAACAACAAAATAAACAGTGGATCAAGGAGTTGCAAAAACAATTTTTGATAGAAAAAGAAAAAGAATACAAAGAGTTCTTAAAAGATTTTGAATGGTTTTGTTCTGGGCGTTCACAAGACCGTTGTTTAAACATTTTTTCTTTAGTGAATCAATTGGGTTTTGGATCTTTCCCTGATTTTTTTTTAGAACTAGATCCTTTAAGCACAGCACAGCAACTCATTTTTTGGGAGCAACAATGCTAGAGAATACACAGTTACTAGAAGCATCTAAAGGTTACACTCGAGTTTTTATTTTTGCATCAACAGAGTCTTTAGAGGATTATCAGTCTCAATTTAAAATTGAAATTGAACATTTTTTGAAAAAATGGAGAAATGAAAAAAATCCTCTAGTTAAAGGAAATTGGAGTTTATTTGACAAACATTTTATAATGGTTTTCGCAGATGAGTCGAATCATGCTTTATCAGGTTGTAGCAAAGACTTTTTGCATCATTTAGTTTTTGATTTTGCAAAAAAAAATAACTTGGAAATACCTTCGCCTTATTTATTCATTAAGAAAGACACCTCTACCGTTCAAGTTTTATCGCGTTCAGATTTTTCAGAAGCTAAAGAAAGAGGGGATATTAATCCAAAAACTTTAGTCTATGATACAATTCTAACGCAAACAACTCAATTAAATCAATTTATAAGGCCGTGTCAAGACTCTTGGCATCATCAACTTTAATTTATGTATGTTTTTTTTGTTCTTTGTAGTTTGTCCCTAGGGTTGACAAGGTAATTAAATCACCATTTTCGGCTGAATTAGGACAAACTGAACAGGATTCGTCATATTTTTTGAGTAAGGCGTCACTGGTTTTACAAGAACCCTCAAGAGGTTTCCCTTTTAAAATTAGACTTAGAGACAAAGATAGGAGAGCACAGGAGAAAATAATGAAAGATAAAACTATAACGGTTAGCATACTTAAAATTTAGTTAAATTTGACTAGGTTGAATTTGTTTAGTTCATAAAATGTTAATAAAATACTTTCTTTTCGTTTTAGGTTTGCTCTTTTTGGGAATAGCTATTTTAGGCTATGTTATACCTCCCGTACCAGCGACGCCTTTTCTGCTTATTGCTGCTTTTTGTTTTAGTAGATCTTCTCCTCGTCTATATAATTGGATTTTAAACCGCAAACATGTTGGTTCAATTGTTAAAAATTATATAGAGCATAGGGTTCTCTCAATGAGACTAAAAATTTTTTTTGTTTCGGGGACTTTGTTTTTTGCGATTTATGTTGTTGGGTTTGTTCTTGAACAATGGTGGTCTCGCTTTTTTGTTGGGTTTGTTCTTTTCGTCACAATCATTATCATTTTATTACACTCTTCGGAGATGAAATATTTGTCAAAACAAAAGACAGCAAACCAGTTATAATTTTATTAAATTTGTCTTTTCATTACAAGGAATGACATGAAATTATTAGAATATCAAGCAAAAAAAGTTCTAAAAGAAATGAGATTACCTGTTCCAGTAGGTCAAAATGTAAATTCTATTGAAAAGTTGGAGAACGCAGTTCAACAATTACATTTAACTACAGGTGTTTTAAAGGCACAAGCTTATACGGGTGGTCGTGGAAAAGCTGGTGGTATTAAACTCTATAAGACACTAGACGAGGCTAAAGAAATGTATCAAAGCATTTCTAAAATGCGTTTGGTTACAAAGCAAACAGGTCCTGAAGGAACAGAAGTACATTCTGTTTATATTGAAGAGGCCAATCAAATTGAAAAAGAATTATATGTTGCTTTTGTTGTTGATCGTTCACGAGGCAGTATTGCTATTATCTTATCCGAAGAGGGCGGTGCTGATATTGAAGAGGTTACAGAGAAAAATCCTGAAAAAATTTTTAAATTATACCCTAATTTTTTAGAAGGTGTGACAGAGTCTTTAGCTCGTGAAGGTTTTGACTTTATGCATTTAGCTGAATCTTTGTTTTCAAGTTGGTTTGATTGCTTACAAAAATTATACAAAGTGTTTGTTAGTAAAGATTGTTCTTTGTTAGAAATCAATCCTTTGATTACTACAAAAGAAGGTGAATTATCTATTCTAGACTGTAAATTTGATGTAGACGATAATGCTCTTTTTCGTCAAAGTGATCTTGACGGCGATCCTAATGCGGATAACACAACTTCTGAAATTGAAGCGACTCAATATGGTTTAAGTTACATTCAACTTGATGGAAAAATAGGTTGTATGGTTAATGGTGCTGGTTTAGCAATGGCAACAATGGATATTATCCAACATTATGGTGGAAGTCCAGCAAACTTTTTAGATGTAGGTGGTTCTGCTTCTAAGGAAGCAATTGTGAAAGCATTTCAAATCATTACTTCAGACCAAAATGTTGAGGGAATTTTAGTTAACATTTTTGGTGGTATTATGCGTTGTGATGTTATTGCTAAAGGAATTTTAAAGGCAATGGAAATTGTTGAGTTAAAAATTCCTTTGGTTGTGCGTCTTTCTGGAACTAAATCAGAAGAAGGTCAAGAGATTATTGACAAAGCAGGCTTGGATTTAGTGAGTGCTGAAGCACTATCAGAAGCTGCCAAAAAAATTGTTCAAATTGTTTATAAATAAGAAGAAGGAATTTATGTCAATCCTAATCGACCAAAACACAAAATTAATGACTCAAGGAATTACAGGGAAAGCGGGTCTTTTTCATTCTCTTCAGTGTAAAGAATATGGCACACAAGTTGTAGGCGGTGTTACACCTAAAAAAGGTGGAAGCACAATAGAAGGTTTTCCTGTTTGGAATACCGTTCAAGAATGTAAAGAGCAGACAGATGCAAATACAACAATGATTTTTGTTCCTCCTCCATTTGCAGCAAACGTTATTATTGAAGCGGCAGATGCAGGTATTGAACTTATTGTTGCGATTACCGAAGGTATTCCTGTAATCGATATGATTCGTGTTAAAAACCATCTTAAAGATAAGAATTCTATTTTAGTAGGACCTAATTGTCCAGGAATTGTAACTTCAGGTATTTGTAAAGTGGGTATTGCTCCTAGTGCAGTACATAGTCCAGGTAAAGTTGGAATTGTATCTCGTTCTGGAACTTTAACTTATGAAGCTGTTTATCAAACAACTGTTTTAGGTTTAGGTCAAACAACAGCAATTGGTATTGGAGGGGACTCTGTTCACGGATTATCTCATTTAGATGTTGTTAAAATGTTCAATGAAGACGCAGAAACAGAAGGTATTGTTTTAATTGGTGAAATAGGTGGTACGGATGAAGAAGTTGCCGCTGCTTATATCAAAGACCATGTGAATAAACCTGTAGCAGGTTTTATCGCTGGAGTATCTGCTCCTAAAGGTAAACGCATGGGACATGCTGGAGCGATTATTTATGGAAGTCAAGGAACGGCTCAGTCAAAGATAAAAGTATTAGAGGAAGCTGGAGTTTTCGTAGCTCAAACCGCTTCTGATATTGGCATTAAAATGCAAGAAGCTTTTCAACAATAGGATAAATATGAGAAAAAAAATCGCATTAATAGGAGCTGGTCAAATTGGTGGAACAATGGCTTTGCTTTGTGCTCAAAAAGAATTAGGTGATATTATTACAATTGATATTAACGAAGGTGTTCCACAAGGAAAGTCATTAGACTTAGTTCATGGAACTTCTATAATGGGTTCGTCTTCAAATTTAGTGGGTAGCAATGATTACGATGCGATGACTGGAGCAGATGTTGTTATAGTGACAGCTGGACGTTCTCGTAAGCCTGGTATGAGTCGTGATGACCTATTAGAAGTTAATTTGGGTATTATTCGAACTGTTGCTGAAAATATTAAAGAAAAAGCTCCTAATGCTTTTGTTATTGTGATTACAAATCCATTGGATGCGATGGTTTATGCTATGCAAAAGATTACTGGTTTTGATTCAAATAAAGTTATAGGAATGGCTGGAGTTTTAGATTCGGCTCGTTTTTCTAGTTTGATTGCAAAAGAGATTAATGTAAACCCTTCTGATGTAAAAGCAATGGTTATGGGTGGACATGGTGATACAATGGTTCCATTAATTCGTTATGCTACTGTGAATGGTGTTCCAGTAACGCAATTATTAAGCTCTGAGAAATTAGAAGCAATTGCCCAAAGAACAGCCAAATCAGGTGGAGAAGTTATCGCTTTACTTAAAACAGGATCAGCATTTTATAGCCCAGCAATCTCTGCAATTGAAATGGCTGAGGCTTACTTGAAAGATACATGTTCTTTATTGCCTTGTGCCGTTAAATTAAACGGAGAATATGGTGTTAGGGGATTGTATTGTGGTGTTCCTGTTGTTGTCGGAGGTAATGGTGTTGAACGCATCATAGAAGTTGATCTTAACGAAGATGAAAGAAAAGCTTTTGATGTTTCTGTTAACGCAGTTCAAGAGCTCACGACTTGGGTAAATCAAAAAGTTTCTTAATTTATTATTATGTTAAAATTTGCCCTCTTAGGCTGTTTGTTATTGAGTCTCCCAGTTTTTGCTGAGAGACTTTATGCTCCAGTTGAAAAGGGCTGTTTTGCGAACAAAGGTTGTGCAATTATAGGTTATGTTGTACCCGCCTTTAAATTGACTGTCATCAATGATGTAGGAGTTTCTCTTTACGGAGGGAATACAGGTTTTTTAATTGCAACACCTAAAAGGCAAAATGCTTTTGGTCTTGGAATGGCTATTTACTCTTTATTAAACTATAAAATAGGTTTTGATACACATATTCCAGTCATAGGACGCCCTTTTTTAAGTCGTGTGCGTTCAGATATTCCTCCTCAAGATCTACTTCAATTCTTCCATTTTGGAATTTATTTTGAATGGATTTTTGTTCCACAAGAGGATGTTCATGGCGGTATACGCTTTTTGTTATCAAGAGGGCAATTCAGTTCTGCTAGTCCTGCACCAGAGAAAAAAATTTGGATTTATCAGCCTGAATTCTTCTTTCAAGGTAATATTTCGCATTGGCTACAATATGACTGGGGAATTCAATTCCGTTTCGTTCTGGAAAACCAGAGTCACCTAACATCCTTTTTTGATCGTTCTCAAATTGGAACAGAGTTTCGTTTGCGTTTCGGCTGGTTTGATGTCGAACCAGAGATTGTTAGAGTAAAATAAGTTGATAAGGAAGGTATGGTATAAAAGGTGTTTTATTTGCTGTATCTACCAAAATATATTATTTAAAATGGGAAATCCATAAGAACTTGGTATATCATAAGGGGGCGGAATATTTAATTATTCAAACAAAAAAGTTATGAAATTTATAGATCTATTTGTAGGGATTGGAGGGATAAAGATAGGATTTTAAAATGCAGGTTTTCAATATTTTTTCAAATGATTTTGATCCAAATATAAAAATAACTTTTGACTTTAATCTTTCGGAATTTGAAAAACAAATGATTCTTGGAGACATTCAAGAAATTCCAACTAGTAGAATTCCAGATCATGATATTCTATGTAGTGGTTTTCCATGTCAGCTATTTTCTGTAGCTGGATATAGACAAGGTTTTGAAGACGAGAGAGGAAACTTATTTTTTGATATTAATCAGAATTTTGAAAGCCAAAAATCCAAAGGCTTTTTTACTTGAAAATATGAAAAATTTAAAAATGGTATTACAAAGAGAGATACTGTTTACCAATGGAGAAGAAAATATGTAAGAGAAAATAAAAATGGAGTTTGCCCAACTCTTACTGTAAATATGGGAATGGGAGGGCATAATATGCCACTTGTTTTAAACGGAAAAGGAATTAGAAAACTAACACCAAGAGAATGTGATAATTTTCAAGATTTTCCAAAAGATTATAAACTTCCAGATATTGCAACCTCGTATTTATACAAGCAATTTGGTAATTCAATTCCAGTAATTGGAAGAATTGCTGAAAATATGTATTTAGCCCTAATAAAATAAACATGTTTTTTGAAACTCAAACAAAACAGCAAAGGCAAGAATATCAAGATTTTTTGAAAATAGTAGGTTGTATTTCGAATCTTTTTTGATTCAGAAATTCCATACTTATATTATCGTGTAGCAGAATTTTTTTTGTCGTGCTTTTGAAGTAGAAGACTTATCAAGAAGTGATGTTTCGGTAGATACTAAAAAAGATATTTTAGGAATTGGGTTAAAAACTTTTCTTGTTGGAAGTAGTAAAAGTTTTCAGAAAATTGCAGAGTTCAATAGTGATAGACTTCTTTATGTTAACCTTAAAACGCAACAACTTGTCAGAAAAGTCGCAGAATTAAGAAATGCAAGAATTGAGTTTACAGAAAAGCACATGGACTAGGAAGAATTTTAAATTTATATGTCAGAAACACAAAAAATGAACAACTATAATTTATCATTTATATTAAATACAGATTTATATAATCATGTTTTACAAACAATAAACGCATATAGTTCTGAAATGGATTTAAAAAAGTTCAATAAAAACTTAATTGATCCTATAAAATTAACATTTGACTCCATTGTTTATGGACAAAGTTTATAAAGATACTATCGAAAATGAAGTATTAAGATAATTTGACAAAACCAATTTAAATATTATTGGTTATTTTCATCAAAATATTTTTAAAATTTTTAAAATAATTGGAATATTCCAAAACAAGGTTATGATATTGAAAATCTAAAAGTTTTTGTAGAAATGGAGAATAAACATAATACTATGAATTCTTCATCAAGTACGAAAACATATATGAGATTTCAAAATACAATTATCAAAGACAAAGATTCAAAATTATTTTTAGTTGAAATTATCGTAAAAAATAGTCAAAATATTCCTTGGGTTATAACTTTAGACGAAGTAAAACAACCATCAAACTAGACCTCTAACAATTCTAGAAAGTACAAGAATTCAAACATTTCCCGATAATTGGGAATTTTAAGGAGTAAAAGGGCAACAATATAAACAAATAGGGAATGCTGTTCCTGTGAATTTGGCTTATGCTTTGGCTTAAATTTAGTTGATTTTTCAAAAAAATAGAATAAAAAATTGGGTAACTGTATACAAAAAATAGTTGTTTTAGTTCTTAAATCAAAGTATAGATTAGGTTATAAATTGAACATTAATATTTTCAGGTTCTCACTTTTCATATACAAACTATTATTGTAAGACAGAATTTAAAAAATTAGTTTATTGTAGGGTTTGACTTAATCCAGAGTTAAAGTTGATTTTATTTATGAAATTTCTACTATTGGATAATAGAAGCTTTTAAATGCCCTTGGCAGGAATTGAACCTGCGACAACCAGTTTAGGAAACTAGTGCTCTATCCAACTGAGCTACAAGAGCAATGATTTAAAATTGTGGAAAAACTAGCTTTTTTAGAGAGTTGTAACATAAAAACTCTCATAAATTGATGAGAATTATTTTATTTTTGTAGCCATTTTTGAATAAAATTTAAACAGTCTGTATTCAATTTTTGAACGCGTTCCAAAGTATTAGCTTCATTATAGCATCTTAATTCTGGAGCGTTTCCAGAAGGACGAATGTAGATAACTTCTTCATTTTCAAAAGTAAGTCTTAAACCGTCAATTTGATTAATATCTTTAAGTGTTCCAGAGAGAGTTTGAAATGCTGTTGTTTGATTTTCTAAAATCCATTTTAAAATACTTTGGCTTTTTGAAATAGAAACATTTTCAATCCGTTGGCTCATCGTATATCTTGATGGAAGAGAATTTGATAATTGAGAAAGGGTACATTGTTTTTCTTTGGCTAAACCTAGTAAGCCGACAAATACAATGAGAGCATCTCTTGTTGGCAAAGGGTTGAGTTTAAATTTAGAACAATGACTGTGTAAGATAAAACCACCATTTGCTTCATAGCCCATGATATTTTTAAATCCTTGAGTGGAGGCTTCTATCATTTTTTCAATGACAAAAGGAGATCCAATGCGAGTGCGTTGTATTTTTTTGAATAGACTACTTTTTTCAATATTCGTATTACAGCTCATTGGAGTAGCAACGAAATCAGCATTTAAAAATTGACTGACTAAAGCTCCAGCGGTATCTCCTCTTAGCCATTGACCGTGTTCATCAAAAATTAAAGGTCGATCGCTATCTCCATCTGTAGAAAATAGAGCATCAAGTTGGTGTTCTTTTACCCACTTAGGAGCTTGATCAATGTCTTCTTGTCTTACGGCTTCTGTATCTACAGAAATAAATGTGTTTGATTTTCCTAGAGAGACAATTTTAGCACCTAAACTTTGTAAAATATCGGGTAATAGATAACGCCCTACAGCTGAATGTTGGAAAAAACCAATGCGGTATCCTTTTAAGAAAGAAGAACTAAATGATTTTAAAAAGCGTTGCCTGTATAATCTTTTGGCATCCGTTGTTGTCACAAAATCTTTTGAAGATACTGGGTTTTTAAAATTCCCTTCAGCATCAAACAGGTTTTCATCCCATTGGATGGATTGCTTTTTGAGGGTTGCTTCTTCGTGTTTTAATAATTCGCGATGGGCACGGTTAAATTTGATCCCGTTACGATCATTTGGAATATGACTTCCTGTAACCATAATAGAAGGAATTTTATTTTCGAAAGCATAGTATGCTAAGGTTGGGGTGGGAATAAATTCACATAAAATAGGAGTGAATCCGCTATCTAGCACAGCTTGAGAGATTATGTTTATAATCCGAGGAGTACTCGATCGTAAATCACCTGCAATGGCAACTTTTTTTTGATTAAGGTCATCGCTATTGAATAACAAGTACTTTAAAAACCCTTGTGTGTAAAGATAGCAGATGGCATCTGTCATTTTTGAAACAAGACCGCGAGCTCCACTTGTGCCAAAAGTAACTTTACTTTGTTCCATTAGGCTTTCTATTGTTTGTTCTTTCATTATTTTTTTTTACTATTAGGAGTTCACTTAGAAATTTAATTTATATGTTAGACTTTTGGAAAGAAATAATAGTTAATGTTCAAAATCAAAAATCGAATCAAGATGCCATAGAAAAGATTAAAAAAATCACTTTTCAAGACACAACATCGCATTTGATTGCTTTTGGTACTTCAGGTTGGAGATCCATTATTGGAAAAGAATATACAATTTATATGGTTCAAAAGTTAACAAGCTCAATTGTTGAACTGTATCAACAAAATAATAAGTCTCTTCAGCAATGGGGAATTGTTTCTTTTGAAGAATTACAAAAAAAAGGTATTGTTTTAGGTCATGACAATCGGTTGTTTGGATTTGAGTTTTCATTGGCTGTACATACTGTTTTAAATTCTTATGGAATACCTGTTTTTTATGCTGGAGAGGCAACAACGCCTGAGCTTTCAGCTGCTGTTGTTCAAAATGATTATGCGGCTTCTATCAACTTAACACCTAGTCATAATCCAGCTCCCTACGGTGGTTACAAATTTAATGCCAAAGATGGAGGTCCTGCCGAAGAAAAGGTAACCAACAGTATTACAAAAATATGTAATGAAGAAAGTTCTTTTGATGGTTTTGAATTACTATCTGAACCAAAATGGAAAGTTGTTGACTCTCTTCAAATTTACAGAGAATTTGTACAAGACAGGAAAGTTTTGGATTTAGATTTTTGTATTTCAGAAGTTAAAAAGGAAAAAGTAGCCTTAGCCATAGATCCTTTCTACGGTAGTTCCAAGGGAAAAATATTTAAACTATTAGATCGTCCGTTATACTTAAAGCAATTCCATACAGACCAAGATTTCTTTTTTAAAGGACATGATCCAGAACCTAATATCAAAAATTTAGAAGAGCTTAAAATCTATTTAGATTCTCAACCACACCAGTTAAAATTAGGTGGTATTATGGATCCCGATGGTGATAGAGTTTTATTTTATGATGGACATCAAGTGATTCCAATGAATCAATTTGGAGCGATTGCTTTTCATTATTTTATAACGCACTTAAATAAAGTTGGTGGGGTTGCAAAATCTGTTGCAACCAGTGATTTTGTAAAATTTGTAGCTAAAAAATTAAACTCAAATTGTTATGAAACAGCAATTGGTTTTAAAAATTTTAGAAAATATTTAGAAAAAGGTAGTGAACATAAGGCTTTAATTTGTTTTGAAGAGAGTGATGGAATTTCAGCATACGGACACACTAAAGAAAAAGATGCCTTATTTGGATATTTATTAGCCATTGAAATAACAATGCGTTTAAAGAAACCGTTAAGTGTTTATTTAAGTGAAATTCAAAAAGAAGTTGGTATGTGTTTTCCTTTAAAAAAAGGGATTGAAATAACAGAAGAAAAAATGTTAGAGGTGAAAAGCCATATTAAATTACTTACTGAAACTTATTGCTTAAAAACAGTATTAAAAATACAGGGGAAAGATTTAGAAATCATAGACTTTGATTTAACAGATGGTACAAAATGGATTTTGGAGGATGGCAGTTGGTTTTTAATACGCCCTTCAGGAACAGAGTCTAAAATTCGTATTTACACAGAAGGTCATTCATTAGAACAATCACAAGCTTTGTTTAATATTGTTAAAGAGTGGTTTTAACTCTTTTTCTTAAAAGAGATTTAGTTCAAAATCAAGTGGTTATTTTTAGTGAACTTTTTTGTGTTTAATTTCTCTTTTGGGATCAAAGGCAGACATATCAAAATCAGGTGTTTGATTAGATAACATTTGGGACAAACAGAGGGCAGAGTAGGGAATCATTCCGACTCCGCATTTGTAATGTCCTGTTAAAATAGCAAGGCGTTTGTTTTCATCTAAGAAACCAATCATGGGCATACGATCTTTTACTTTAGGTCTTAAACCATTCCAATGTTGTAAAGGTTGTATAGGATTCTCTATTTGAACAAATTGAGAAAGGTAATTTTTAAGGTTTTGGAAATGTTCTGGGCTATCGTTTATATTCCAACTGTTTTCTGAAGTAGATCCGACAAGAAGATTTTTTCCACGAGGGACAATACATAAGCCTCTGTTATAATGTAAAAAAGTATTTTCTGTATAAAAGCGAGGGATTAAGAAACTCATGCCTTTAACGGCTGATATAAAAGAAGTGTAGCCTAGATTTTGTAAGAGATAATGACTATGAGCACCTGCGGCAATGACTAATCTTTCACAGGTGATTTCTTTAAAATTTTCTTGATGTTTAAATTGAAGTTGGACAATATCAGGAATAATTTCTTGAATCGTTGCATTTTCAAAAAAAGAAACATCTTGATTTAAACAAAATTGTTTTAATCCTTTAAGTAGGAGGTGTATATCAATGAATGACTCTTTAGGATAGGAAATGCATTGCATATTTTGATGTTGTAGATGTTGCTTTAAAGGTAGGTCATCTAGAATTTTAAAGTCTAAAGATTTTTCTCTTGTCAGTTTTCGTATTTCGTTATTAAAATATCTTTTACCCTCTTCCAAATTAAAATCAAAAAAATGGTATTGACCCGTTTGTTTGCATTGAATTGGAGTTGCCAAAGTTTGGTTTAATTTTTTTAGCCATTGAGGGTAATACTCAACTGCTTTAATTTGCAATCGGCGAAAATCTGAAAAGAATTGGGTGGAGCCTCGATGCATAAAGACACCTGTCGCTGCTAAAGAAGTAGGCTGTTTATCTAAAGTACCTTTTTCAATGACTGCGATCTTCTTATCTAAACTAGCTTGAAAACTGGCTAGAGAAAGACCCGCAAGCCCTCCACCAATAATGACAACATCAAATTTGGAGGTATTCAAAAATTATTTAGTTTCTTTTAGGACAGCTTTTTTTTCTAAAGCTTTATAAGAAAAAGTTAATTTTTTGTTTTTAACAGATATTTTAACTAGAGAGTGATCTTGTAATTTTTCTTTTAAAATATCTTCAGCTAAAATATCTTCAATCATGGACTGAATTTTACGGTTTAAAGGTCGAGCACCTAAGACAGGATCAAATCCGTTTTCGGCAATTAAGTTATAAGCGGATATATTCAATTGAAGTTCAATTTTTCTGTCTAGCAATCGAATTTGTAAATCGGCAATTAAATTTTTGACGATTATAATCATACTTGCTTTGTCAAAAGGTTTAAAGATGATTTGTTCATCTAAACGATTAATGAATTCAGGTGTGAATATTTTTTTCACTTCGGTTTCAGCTGCTTTTTTGATTTGTTGAAAAGCATCTGAGTTATCTTTTGTTCCAAACCCCATTGATTTAAATTTTAAATCTCGCATGCCTAAATTGGATGTCATAATGATTAAGGTATTTTTAAAGTTTACTTTGCGACCATAGCTGTCTGTTAAATGACCTTCATCCATAACTTGAAGTAATAAATTAAAAATATCAGGATGGGCTTTCTCGATTTCATCTAGTAAAATTAAAGAATAAGGTTTTTTGCGTATTTTTTCAGTGAGTTGCCCACCTTCCTCGTAACCTACATATCCTGGAGGAGCTCCGACTAAGCGAGAAACAGAAAATTTTTCCATGTATTCACTCATGTCAACTCGAACGATTGAGTCTTGAAATCCAAATAAATAATTTGCTAATTGCTTGGCAAGTTCTGTTTTACCAACGCCTGTAGAACCTAAAAATAAGAAACAACCCATCGGTCTCGATGTGTTCTGAACACCAGCTCGAACACGGCAAATGGCACGACTAACAGAATCAATTGCGTATTTTTGCCCTATGACTCTTTGTTTTAAAATAGATGCCATTTTTAATAAACGATTTGATTCTTCTTGGTTTACATTAACCAAAGTAATTCCAGTTAAATCAGAAACAACTTGTTTAATTGTATTTTCTGTGACTTTTAGAGTTTCTGTTTTCTGTTTTTCTCTCCATTCATCTTTTAGAGTTTTCAATTCTTTCTCTAGTTTTTCTTGTTTATCACGGTAATCAGCAGCAAGTTCATAATCTTGATTTTTGACAGCTGCTTCTTTATCTTTTAGAATATGTTCATATTCAAATTCTTTATTTTTAAGATTTGGAGGCGTTTTTAAGCTACTAAGCCTGACTTGTGCTCCAGCTTCGTCAATAACATCAATTGATTTATCTGGTTGAAAACGATTGATAATGTATTTTTCTGACAAATTGACGGCAAGTTCCAGAGACTTGTAATCATAGGTGATTTGGTGATGGTCTTCGTACTTTGATTTTAACCCTTGAATGATTTCTAAAGTTTCATGGGTTGAAGGTGGGTTGACTAAAATAGACTGAAAGCGTCTTTCTAAAGCACCATCTTTTTCAATATTTTTACGGTGTTCATCTAAGGTGGTTGCTCCAATACATTGTATTTCTCCACGAGCAAGAGCTGGTTTGAAAATATTAGAAGCATCAAGAGACCCTTCGGAACCTCCTGCACCGACAATGGTGTGTATTTCATCAATAAAGATGATGATGTTTTTGTTTAGCTCAAGCTCTTCAATTAATGTTTTGATGCGTTCTTCAAATTGACCACGATATTTTGTACCAGCAACAACTCCACCCATATCTAAACTAATGACTTTTTTATCTTCTAAAATTTCAGGGATATCTTTATCAATAATGCGTTGAGCTAATCCTTCAATAATTGCAGTTTTTCCAACTCCTGGTTCTCCAATCAAAATCGGGTTGTTTTTTTTACGGCGACACAAAATTTGAATGATACGGTCTATTTCTTTTTGACGACCGATAAGAGGATCTAACTCCCCATTACGGGCTAGTTCTGTTAAGTCACGCCCAAAATGATCTAAAAAGACTGTTTTTGATGTACGGCTGTCACCTGATTGTGCCACATGGATACTTCCAATCTCATTGGATCCTTGTAAAATTTTTAGAATTTCTTGTTTGGCACTTTCATAGTTAATGCCTACATTTGAAAGAATTGTTAAAGCTGGAGATTCTGTGTCTTTCAAGAGGGCTAAAAACAAATGTTCTGTTCCGATATAACGGTGTTCCATTGCTTTTGCTTCGTCAAAGCTCATGTCCAAAATCTTTTTAGCTCTAGCGGTAAACGGCAAAATTTGGCTAATGGTCATCATTCCACCAGGATTGACCATAGATGGAGAGCGTTCAACCGTTTGTGCGAGCTCTTCAACATCAATATTTAGGTTCTTAAGAGCAATAATAGCAATACCTTGCCCTTCTCTTATAAGACCTAGAAGTAGGTGTTCTGTTCCTACATAGTCGCTTCCTAAACGGATGGATTCTTGACGAGCTAATTGAATTACCTTTTTAACACGGTCTGTAAATTTTCCATTCATATTATTTCTCCTAAAGAACAAAAATAATCAATATATAGAGTGTCCTCAATTGAAAACTTCAAATTTGTTGATATTTGATATAAGGCGTAGAAAGCCACTGATTTTTAAAGTCAATGGCATTAAAGCCAACGGTAATTTTTTGATTAAAATGTAAAAAAGGTCTTTTAATTAATTTACTGTCGGATGAAAGTAAATCAATTAATTCAGTTTCATTTAAGTTGGGTAAGATATTTTTGATTTGCTTCTCTCTATAAATAACACCACTTGTATTAAAAACAAATGATTTTTTTTGAGGATTTAAATTGATCGCTATTTTAAAAGCTTGTTTAGATGGAATTTGTACTGTAATGTCTATAAACTCATAAGGGACAAGGTTCTCTTTTAAGAACTTTTCAGCTTTATTTGAGGTAGAGCATTTTTTGTAACCGTAGAATTTTAACATAAGATTTTAGTCAGAATTGTTTTTAAGTTATCGAGAAAAGGTATTCCATTTTTTTAGTATTTTAAAAACCCAACTAGGAATGATTCTCTTTTGTTGTTTAATAGCCACTAGGCGATTTACTTCGGAGAAAGTAGGGTAGCTGTGAAGCGTATTTATAATTTTCCGCAAGCCTAATTTGTGTTTCATTGCAAAAGTAATTTCGGTAATAATTTCTCCAGCATGTTCTCCAACAATTGTTGCCCCCAAGATTTTATCTTTTTTAGGTTGTGTTAAAACTTTAATAAAACCTTCTAGATGCCCATCTATAATGGCTCTATCCAATTCTTTGAATTTGAATAGAGTTACTTTGTAAGGAATTCCTTTTGTTTGTGCCGATTGTTCGTTGAGTCCAACTTGAGCTATTTGAGGGTGTGTAAAAGTTGTATATGGAATAACATTTTCTTTGACTTTGACTTTTTTAAAAGGTCTAAATAAAGAATTAACCACCGCATAGTAAGCATGATGAGACGCTATATGAGTAAATTGATGTCGTCCAGCAACGTCACCACACACAAAAATATTTGGGATGTTAGTTTGTAAAAACTGATTAGTAAAAAGGCGTTGTTGATCGTTTAGGTGTACCCCAGCATTTTCTAAACCGATGTTTTGAGTATTAGGTTTTTTACCTAAAGTCAGTAATATACAATCAAAAGAAATAGAAGCTGTTCCATTTTGAGTTTGACAGAGTAAAGAAGGTTTAGAATTATTGATTCTAAATGAGTCAGGTAAGTGGTTTTTTAAAAGAGTCACATCATCTTTTTCAAGTTGTACTTCAATTGATTTGCTTACATCTTTATCTTCTTGATGTAAAATATGAGAACCTTGTTCAATAAGAGTTATAGAAATACCCAAACGAGAAAATGTTTGGGAAAATTCACATCCAATAGGTCCTGCTCCTAAAATAAGCATTTTTTTAGGTGTTTTTTTCAAAGACCAAATTGTGTCACTTGTATAATAGGGAATATTTTCTAACCCTTTAATATCAGGGATAATTGGTTTTGCTCCTGTAGCAACGATAATATTTTTAGTTGTGAGAATCTGTTCATCTACTTCAACACGGTGTTTGTCTAAAATAAGAGCTTCACCTTTAAAACATTCAACACCCATTTTTTTATAGCGTTCTACAGAATCGTGAGGTGCCATCTCTTGGATTAATTTTTGTGTGTATTTTAAAATGTCTTGAAAATCATAATCTATTGTAATGTTTTTAAGACCGTATTTTTTAGCTTTGTTTTGATATGAAACAATATCTGCAGTTTTAATGATAGCTTTACTAGGAACACAGCCCGTATTTAAGCAACCGCCTCCCATTTTTGATTTTTCAATGATAGCAACACGAGCCTTGAATGTTTTGGCAATTTGAGCGGCAGATAATCCAGCAGATCCGCCTCCGATAATGACTATATTGTAGTGGTATTTCATAGAGTTTAAGAGCTGTTAATCTATAAAATAAAGTAACTATCAACAATAAAAGAAAAAGTGTTTAGGAAAGGTGTTTTGAAATAAAAAATATTGCATACAATAGGTATTGTGCTTTAGGCTCTAAAAGACAAAGAATAAATTCAAAATATTTTTGGGACTTATTTAAAATTGATAGATATAGAAAATAAATAATTATTTTCTATATCTTAACTACAGTCGTAAACTAATACTTAACTAACGCTAAAACTTTTACTTGCCCTTAGTTTTAACTATTACACATTATATTTTACAAAGGAAAGAATATGTATAATTCAAAAAAATGAAAAAATTATTATTTAATATTATTAGTTTGTGTCTGTGATTTTTTCCCGAAAGAAAAAGGTTATATGGTTTAAAAAAGAGTGGTATTTTGAATGATGGAATTTGGTATAATCAACTATTTGTTTTTAATTGGGGATATTGGAGGCAAGTGGAAAAGATTATAATTATGATGTTTGTAAAGAGATTATAGATAGATGGAATCAAGAAGCTAAGCAATTAGGCGGAAAACAAGAATATAGGTGTTTACCTCAAACAAAATTATTTTTTGGAGATTAGTTAAAAGTTTCTATTTTGGTGGTTGGTCTGATTAACTAACATCATTTTTGATTAAAACCACATAAGCAACAGGCAGTAAAAATAATTAAGAAAATTGTTTTAATCGGTATTCAAATCCCCCATAAAATTTTGTATTTTGGTTGTTTATAATTAAGAACACAAGCTAATTTCCGAATGGTGGAGTCTAGGAGAATTGAACTCCTGACTTTCACGCTGCCAGCGTGACGCTCTACCAACTGAGCTAAGACCCCAATTAAGATTAGAAATTTATAAAATGTATAAAATATAGTCCTATTTTTTAATAAATTGAGTTAATAATTATTATTATGGTTAATAAATATAAAGGATTTAGAATGCAAAAAATTATAGAGTATTATCAAAAGTATTTAAACTTTTCTCAAAAAAGACCATTAATTCCTTTGGGTTTGGCTATCACTTTAGCCTGTTTATGTATTATTCCAATTAAAAACATTAAGTTGGATAGTCAATTAGATAAACTTTTACCTAAAAATACGCCGACGATTCAAGCTTTAAATGAAACCAATAAGCGTTTTGGTAGTGCTGATTTATTTACAATTTCTATCCAACATGAAGATCCTGTTGAGATTGTAAAAATTCAGAAAGAGATAAAAGCTCATATAGAAAAGGAATGGGATGACGCTCTTTATGTTCAAATGCAAAGAAAAAATGATTTTTTTGAAAAAAATGCGTTGTTGTATTTACCAACTGAAGAGCTTGAAAAAATCATTACTAACTTGACGGATGTTCAACTTGAATTAAGTAAGAAAACAAGTTTAGTTGTTGATTTAGAAGAAAATAAAAGCAAAGAAAAAAGAGTTTGGTTTGATAAAGATTTACCTAAAAAATTAGGGTTACCGAGAGAGGCTGCAAGTGCGTTTAATAATTTTTTTACGTCAAAAGAAGAAAATAAAGTTGAAGTGGAGGGGCAAGAACAAGTAAAAGAATGGAATCCTAGATTAAATATTCCTGAAGAGTATCATTCTTATTTGATAGGAGAACATCCTGATGGAACGATGAATGGTGTTGTTCAGGCTTCGTTAAAATATTCTAGTTCTAATACAGATTATGTAAAAGACATTCGTGAGAGAACGCAACGCATTTTAGACCCAATTCGAAAACGCTATGGAGATAAAATTGATGTTGGCATTGAGGGAAGTTATAACGCTTTGGAGGATGTTGAAAATTTAGCGAACAATGGACTCGTTGCAACTGTAATTTCAATTGTTGTGATTATTTTCTTAGTCATTTTCTTATTTAGAAGTGTGGGATCACTTATTGTGATTCTATTTCAAGTGACAATGAGCTCTATTTATACAGTTGGTGTTACTGGTTTGACTTATGGTCGTTTAAATTTATATACAGTATTTGTAATTGCTATTTTGCTTGGAATAGGAATTGATTATGCAATACATTATATGGGTCATGCACAGCTTTCTCTAAAAAAAGATCGCAATTGGAATGGCATCTTTATCCATACATTTACTCTTTTATTTAAACCGATTGTTTTGGCTGCTGTCACAACAATTGCTAGTTTATTGACTTTGCTTGCTGCTCGGTTTGTGGGTTTTTATGAATTTGGAGTGATTGCCAGTATTGGAGTTCTCTTTAGCTTGGTAAATGCTTTTTTGTTAATTCCTGTTGTTATTTTTGCTTTAGAAAAATTGGAGAAAATTCCAATACTCAATCTGTTTAGGATTCCTCCTAAAAAAGAAAAGATGTTAAAAGTTGGTTTAATTCAACGTTTCTTAGCTCCTTTGTCTTTAGCACTAATTATTGTTTCTTTGGGAGGAGCTTTTTTTATTAACAAAACAGAGTTTGAACACGATTTTAGCAATTTGAGAGATAAAACTCCTAAAAAGAAGGCTAGTAATCGCCATGTTAGTGTTGCTTTAACAAGTAACAGAGCCAGTAGCCAGCCTATTGTCTCTTTAACCAGCAATGTGAAAACGATGGAGCTTTTACACGACACTCTTTTACATCGTTTAACAGTAGACAAAGATCCAATTTTAAGAAGTTTTTTAACAATGTACACTTTTGTGCCACCTTTAGATAAACAAGAAGATCGTTTTGAACTTATAGAAGAAATAGGTGATCTTGTTTCGACTCGTGTTTTCAAGCGTAGTAAGGGCGAAGATTCAGCAATGATTGTACATCTTAAAGACATGACAGATATAGAAGTTTTTGATATTAATGATATTCCTTCTTGGGCTTCTCGTTTGTTATTAGAAAGAGATGGATCTGTAGGTAATTTAGGTTTTATTTATGGAAGTTTTCGTTCTTCTGATGCTAAAGCTGCCGCAGAGTTTCAAAATAAATATGGCTCGTTTAAGCTTAATGGTGAGAAAATTAAACTTTTTTCATCTAGTTTTATTTATGCTGAAATTATTCGTTTGGTCAAAGAAGATAGTTTAAAAATGTCTTGGCTTATTTTGTTGATTATTATTTTAACATTAGCATTAACTTTAAGGAAGGTTAAGCTTGTTTTAATTGTAACAATTGTATTTGTTGTGAGTATTTTATTGATTGTTGGATCTATGGGTTTATTCAATGTTAAATTAGGACCTTTTAATTTGATTGTGATTCCAACGCTTTTGGGTGTTAGTGTTGATTCTGTGATTCATTTATTAGTGTCTTATCAACATTACGGAAAAGATAATTTGGATAAAGTTTTTGGAATCACTGGAAAATTGGTTTTTGCTTCTGTGGTTACAACTTTAGCTGGTTATTGTGGAATGTTATTTACAACACATCAAGGAATTAAAACAATAGGAATGTTAGCTTTATTGGGTTTCATTTTGTGTTTGTTGACAACAGTGATTTTAACTCCATGGCTTTGTCAAAAATTAAAAGTTAAATCTGTTTAGGATATAGAATGTCTTTAGAAGATGTGAAACCTAAGATAGAAGAGTCTTGGAAGAAGGTTTTAATGCCCTTCTTTCAAAAAGATTCTTTTGTCTCCTTAAAAAAATTTTTGGTAGAACGAAAAAAAATAGCGACGGTTTACCCTCCATCTTTTTTTATTTTTTCGGCTTTTAATCAAACCCCTTTTTCTAAGGTTAAAGTCGTTATATTAGGACAAGATCCGTATCACGGAGAGGGGCAGGCGAATGGATTATCTTTTTCTGTAACAGAAGGTCAAAGACAACCACCGTCTTTAAAGAATATTTTCAAAGAATTAGAAACAGATTTAAATTTAAGTTCTCCGAGTTCTGGAGATTTAAGTTCTTGGGCTAAACAAGGTGTTTTATTATTAAATGCAACATTGACTGTAGAAAAATCTAAACCT
Organism: Fibrobacteria bacterium; assembly: GCA_965261055.1. Taxonomy (GTDB): domain Bacteria; phylum Fibrobacterota; class Fibrobacteria; order UBA11236; family JADFYW01. The sequence goes on from OZ253440.1 coordinate 88,888, forward strand.
GGATCACACCAACAGCAGGGTTGGGAAACTTTTACAGATAATGTTATTGAACAACTTTCTCAATCTAAAGAAAATTTGGTGTTTTTGTTGTGGGGAAAATTTGCACAGAGTAAAGAAATTTTAATTGATTCTAAAAAGCATCTTATTTTACAATCAACCCATCCTTCTCCTTTTTCTGCTCATAGAGGCTTTTTAGGTTGTCGGCATTTTTCAAAAACGAATGTGTATTTGGAACAAAATAAAATAGCCTCTATTGATTGGAGACTATAAAAATTTAAATGAGTCTTAGAAAATCCATTTTGCATCAAATTGGTATGTAGATTTTCCAGAATCAGGTTCTCCTGCAGCATCTGTTGTAAAGAACAGTTGAGATCCAAGTTGGAAACCTTTACGAATCGTAACTTTTCCAGAAATTTTGAGACCTTTGTTGTCTGTACCACCATTTTGGAAATCTGAATCTGTGAAAGCACCTAATACAGCATTTGATTCTAATTTTTGGTATTCAGTTTTAACTTGCCATGTACCCACTTTCTTTTTATTAGAATTACCTATTTGAACACCAGCAAGAAAACCCATTTTGTTAGAATTAGTAGCAACATTAGAAACAAAGTTTCCTATTAATTTAAGTGCTAAAGGTAGTCCAATTGCTTTACCTAAAGAAAATTGTCCATAAGTATCAACTACAGTAAAATCATTGATATAATTATCGTTAGAATCAACGTCATTTCCTTCATCAGCTCCTAGAGAACGACCTTTAAGGTTAGGGTATTTTGTTACACCAACACCAATATCAAAAAGTTTATTAATATTTGCACCAACTTGGATAGGAGTCATTCTTAAATCGGCAGATGGATTAGAACTTTCGCGTTCTGTTAATTGATAAAGTGCTGCTTGAGCATAGAAACCAGTTTTTCCAAATTTAGTTTTATATTGTAAAGTAAGCCCTTCTGGTCTTAAATCAGAGTCGTAAACTAAGCTAGTTCCTTGAGTTCTAAAAGGATTTTTGTATTTACCAGCTAAGATAGATAAATCTTTGATAAACCAATGTTGGATATAAACTTGATTCAAGCTAATACCTTTAGTTGAAAAAGCACCACTTAAAGTTTGGTTTGTTGAAACTCTGTCTGTACTATCTGTACTTCCAGAAGCGAGTTCAAATCCTAATTTAGTGTAGTTATGGATTTTACCATGAAATCCAAAGTTTAATTGGATACGGTGTCTTTGACGAAGTGACCTTGAAGCGTTTGCTTTGCGAGTCTCAAGCTGATTACGATAGCGAAAGCTACCTTTTAGCTTTAAGTTGGATAAGTCAGCAAAAGCCATTCCATTAAAGATAATTAGAAGAGATACAACTTTAGTGATATTAGTTAACATATTTTATTTTCAATTTAGTTAAGATATCAACATGAAATTCAGAAAATACTAGTGAAGTTTGTTAACAAAAAAATAGATAGGTGTTAGAAAATTATTCTAGCTCTTTTAACATATTTTGCACCTTGGCTTCTGTTTGTGTTAAAACCTGTTTACAATTTTTAAGAAGCCTTCCGGCCTCCTCTATACGATCTGAAAGTACATCAATAGAAATGTTGGATTCATCTAAATCTTCTAGAATTTGATCAATTCTATCCATAGATTCTTGATAGTTAATTTTTTTTTGATTCACCTTTTAACCTTTTTTGAATGATTTGAGTTTGGATAATTCCTTCTTTGACTTCAATATCTAAAGGTTCTCCTTGATCTAATTGATTAAAAAAAAGGATTTTTTGAGTTATAGGGTCTCTCAGAATGGCAAAGCCACGATTTAATATTTTTTGAGGATGTTGTTGCTGAATAAATGCTTCTTTTTGTTCAATACGCTGTTTCGATAACATAAAGTATTGTTTAAATTGACGCTGGAGGGTGTTGAGACGATGCAGCCATTCACTGTTTTGGTGTTTAATTAGCTTTTTAGGTCCTCTTATTAGACCTTTGGTGTAATAGTGAATTGATTCTTTGTTTTTAATTAAAAAGCTTTTTGCATTGGTTTTAAGCTTATCTGATTTATTTTCAATCAGTTGTTTTTCGTATAGGTGTCTTTGTTTATAAGCTTGTATAAGATTTTGACCATAGATTTTTAATCTATTTTTAATTTCTACCAGTAATTTATCTGTATAAGACTGTAATTTTTTTTGATGATTTTGTATTGTTTGTGTACATTGCAGAAGACTGTTTACGAGATATTGGGCACAATCCGTTGGAGTGATTAAATTTTCAAAAGCAACGATGTCAGCAATAGATTGATCTATTTCGTGACCAATTCCAGTTAAGATTGGGATGGGGTAGGATGCAATTGCTTTGGCAATTTTTTCAGAATCAAAATAAATCAAGTCTGTTTTAGCACCACCACCACGAATGAGACAAACGACGTCTAAGTTTAACTTTTCTAGTTCTTTTAATGCTTTTAAAACTTTGTGTTCTGTTTTATTTCCTTGCATTGTTGATGGGTAAAAGAAAATTTGAAAGGAATAAGAACTATTTAGTAAAATCGTTGTAAAGTCTTTGTAAGCTGCACTTAAAGGAGCTGTAATTAAACCAATTCTTAATGGATTTGAGGGTAATAATAAAGAAGAATTTTTGTCTAGCAAGTCCTCTTTTTTAAGTGTTTTTAAAGTTTTTTGTTTTGTTTGAGCGATTTCACTCATTGTAAAATTAGGATTGATATTTTCTACTTTAGGTTGAAACTTTCCCCAAGGAACATAAAATTTGGCTTTCAATAAAATACTTATTTTTATTTCTTGTTCCAATTGAAAAGGAGATGGAAGTTTAGAGAAATTCTGGTTGTATTTATCAAATTCCGCTTTCCATAACATTAAGTTTAAAGTTGCCTTGGGTGATGTATCACCTTCATTAAATTGAGAAATGGTTAAATAAACGGCTTTAGATCGTGTGTTAATTTGACTAATTGTACCTTGAACCCAGACTAGAGGTGTTTCGTCTAGCCTTCTTTTTATGGAACGGTTGTAAGATTCTATAGAGTAGGGAGACTCATAGCCAATTTGTTCTTGACCTGTTTCGTTTTCATAAAACATGATAGGGAATATAGAAAAACAACTTATGTATATTTTTTATATTTTTTATCTTTAATAGTTTAATTTAATTCATAGTTATGTATCAAACCTCTTGTAGCTCAAAGCAAATACGGCAGTCTTTTTTTGATTTTTTTATTGAAAAGAATCATCAATTTATTCGCTCTTCTCCTGTTAATGCAACAGGTGATTCTACTCTTCTATTTACGAATGCAGGAATGAATCAGTTTAAGGCTATTTTCATTGGAGAAAATAAAAATAATCTAAAGAGAGTTTATAATTCTCAAAAATGCATCCGTATTTCAGGTAAACACAACGATTTGGAGGTTGTTGGTAAAGACACCTATCATCATACTTTTTTTGAAATGTTAGGTAATTGGTCATTTGGTGATTATGGGAAAAAGGAGTCTATTCTCTGGGCTTGGGAGCTTTTAACAGAGGTCTGGAAAATTCCTAAGGAGCGTTTATTTGTAACGGTTCATGATTCTGACGATGAAGCGAAACAAATTTGGTTGAATCAAACAGACCTAGATGAACACAGAATCATGATTTTTGGTGACAAAGATAATTTTTGGGAAATGGGAGATGTTGGACCTTGTGGACCTTGTTCCGAAATACATTATGATAATGGTTCCCTTGAAAGTCAAGATGAAACCTTTGAACATCCTATAGAGGGAGTTAATGGGGAAAATGATCGTTTTATTGAGATTTGGAATTTAGTTTTTATACAATTTCAAAGGTTAAAAAGTAAAAAGCTAGAGCCTCTTAAATCTAAGTATGTAGATACTGGAATGGGTTTTGAGCGTATTTGTGCGGTACTCCAAGGAGTTCACTCTAACTATGATATAGATTTGTTTAAAGCTTTGATTAAAAAAATAGAAGAGATTACAAAAGTCCCTTATCAATCACATGAAGAAGGAATTCCTCATCGTATTCTTGCTGATCATATCCGAGCTTTAGTTTTCTCAATTGCCGATGGAGTTACTTTAAGTAATGGTGGTCAAGGTTATGTCATGCGTCGTTTGTTGCGTAGGGCTTCTCGCTATGTTCTTCAGCTTAATCAAACAGAGCCTATTTTATGTCAGCTTGTAAGTGTTTTAGTTTCTCAAATGTCTGATGTTTTTCCAGAATTAAAAGAAAGAGAAAGTTTTATTATTTCCGTTATTCAAAATGAGGAGCAACGATTTCAAAAAACATTGGGTCAAGGTTTAGAACGGTTTCAAAAAATTATATCTCAAAATAAAAAAGAGAATTTTAAAAACTTAACAGGAGAGCAAGTTTTTCTGTTATACGATACTTATGGGTTTCCTTTAGATTTAACAATCTTAATGGCTGAAGAAAAAGCTTTAGGTGTTGATATTGAAGGTTACGAAAAATGTATGCAAGAGCAGAATGATCGAGGACGCTCTAGTATTAAATTTGACAACACTCTTTCCAATGATGAAGAATGGGTAATCTTAGATCCTTCTTCAAATTCAAATTTTTTAGGTTACGATTGTTATCAAAAAGCCTCTTCTATTTTGCGTTATCGAAAAGAAAATGATCGATTATTAATTGTGTTAAAAGAAACACCATTTTATCCAGAAGGTGGTGGTCAAAAGGGAGATCATGGAACTTTAACTTTTGAAAATGGTGTTGTTTTAAAAGTGAAGGATACCTTTAAGAAATTTGATATGATTATTCATGACTGTGTTTTGGGTGATGCAGTTGATTTTAAAAACCAAGTTGTAGCAAATGTGAATCAAACTAAAAGACAAGCTACAGCTAAAAATCATTCGTGTACACACCTTCTTCAACAGGCTTTGATTGATATTTTAGGAGGTCATATCCAACAGCAAGGCTCTATGATCAATGATGAGCGTTTACGATTTGATTTCACTCATTTTAAAGGTTTAAGCGACGCAGAGTTAAAACAAGTAACAAATTGTGTGAATGAAAAAATACAGAGTAATTTAGATGTCTCTATACATCACAGTTCGTTTGATGAAGCTAAAGAAAATGGAGTACTCGCATTTTTTAGTGAACAGTATGGTTCTGTTGTTCGTGCGATCAAAATGAGTGATTTTAGTCACGAACTTTGTGGTGGCACTCATGTTCAATCTACAGGTGAAATAGGTTGCTTCGTGATTGTTTCTGAAAGTGGAATTGCTGCAGGAGTTAGGCGTATTGAAGCTTTAACTGGTTTTAAAGCTTTAGAGTATTTTTCAAAACAAATAAATCATTTAAATCAAATTAGTTCAATATTGAAGGTTGGAGTTGGTTCTGAAGTACAAGGTGTCGAACAAGTTCTAAAGAAACTACAAGATCAAGAAGAAAGCCTTAGAAAAATTAAATCGATTCAGTATAAATCAGAAATTCAAAAAGAAGTCAACAAAATTCAGAAGTTAGGTTCTATCAATTATTTGTTTTCTATTCAAAAGAATGTTGATAAAAATGATTGGAAAGAAATCATAGATTCTTTTGAAAGTTTTTTATCTAAGAACGCGATTTTTGTTTTAATGAATCAACGTGAAAATCAATTTTCAATTGTTTGTCTTGTACATTTCTCTTTGCAAAAACAAATACAAGCTGAAAAATTAATTAACGAAATTGTGAATCGATACAATGGAAAAGGTGGAGGGAGACCTAGTCGATCTCAAGCGAGAATACCTGTTTTAGATGATATTGAAGGTTTTAATATACACGTACAGAAAGTGATTCTAGAAAAGAGCTCAACTTAATTTTATTGATTATGAAAAATCTTGTTTTAAAAAATGTTACGAAATCATATCAAAGAACAGTTTTAGATGATGTTTCTTTTGAAATAAAACAAGGTGAGTTTATTTCTATTATTGGACCTTCTGGTTCTGGAAAAACCACTCTTTTACGTTGCCTAGCTGGCTTAGAAACTTTGACTAAAGGTTCTATCGTTTTAGATAAGGTTTCTTTTCATCTTTTAGATCCTCAAGAAAGAAACATTTCTATGGTTTTACAAGAGACGACTTTATTTCCTCAAATGAATGTTTTCAAGAATATTGCTTTTCCTTTAAAAAATAAAAAATACCCAAAAGATGTGATTCAAGAAAAAGTGCTTTGGGCTGTAAAGTGGTTGGGGATAGAGTCATTGTTGAAACAGTTACCACATACATTATCTGGGGGAGAACAGCAAAGAGTCGCTTTAGCAAGATCTATGGTTAAAGATTCAACATTATTTTTATTGGATGAACCATTATCTTCTTTGGATATACAAATTAAAACTATAATTCAAAATCAAATCAAGCAACTACATCAGGAAACAAAAAAGACAATTGTTTATATTACTCATGATCATATGGAAGCAATGAGTTTATCAGACCGCATTGTTGTTATGAAAGATGGAAAGTCTTTACAGATAGGTACTCCAAAACAATTATATCAAAGTCCTAATTGTCATTTTGTTGCTCAATTTATGAGTGAATGGGGTTTCTATACTTGGAGGATAAACTCTAGACAAAATAAAGAAATACAGGAACAAGAACAGGAACAAGATTTTTTTGATAAACCTTCTTTCCTTCTTTCAATTTTAGATGAAAATAAACGCATCTCTTTTATGAGTGTACGATCGGAACACTTTCAGATAAGTGATATAAAACCAGAAAATGTTTTGTTTTCGTTTGAAGCAACGGTTATTAGAATTGAGTACTTGGGAAGTCGTCAAAAATTATATTTTAATTTAGAGGGTAATGTATTGTTTGTAATTGTGTCTTCTAATTTTGTGTGTCAATCTAGTGATAAATACCATTTTTTTGTTTTAGAAAGAGATGTTTTCTTTTTTGACGATTCTTTGAAGCGTTTATGAATTGATTAATAAAGTACAATTAATGACAGCCTAAAAACCTATTAACATTTTTTAATGATTTTGAAGATTATTGAAAATTTAATCTTTATAAGAACTCTTTTCTTAAAGTATAATTTTCGCGTAGTTCAGTTAATGTGCTTGGTTCGTAATGTTTTTTATACTGTTCTTTAAAATTCAGATAATCATCCTCAATGGCATACATTTTATTTGATTTTACAACTCCATTTTTAATGTTAGATGTTCTATTGATATAATCTAAATTAAAGTATGTACAAAAGTATTTTAAAAGTATTTTGGCAGCATTTAATTTAGAGTTTAGAGAATACCCAGCAATATGTGGAGTGACTATGTCACAGTACGAAAAAAGCTCTTGGCTTAAAAGCGGTTCTTTTGGGAAAACATCTAATATAAGAGATTTTATTTTATTTTCTTGAAGAGCTTTTAATAAAATTTCCTCTGTTATTAGAGAGCCTCTAGCCGAATTGATTAAATGAAAAGGATGTTGCATATTATCAATCCACTTTTGATTCATGAATTGATAACTGGGGTATGGATTATTCTTTGCTAAAGAACAATGTAAAGTTAAAATAGAAGCTTCTTTTTGAAAAGTTTCTAAATTGCAGAGTGGAGGTGTGGACTGATTTAGGAGAGGGTCGTAAACGAATGTATTTTTAAAATTAAACCTTTGACTACTGTCAAAAACTTTTTTTCCAATATTCCCAAAGCCTATAATTCCTAAAGTTTCCTGCTTCGGTATCATTTTTTTTCTGTCAATTAAATACTGAAGAGCTGACGTTGCATAGTTTGATACTGCTGTGCTGTTTGCACCTATAGCACTTTTAAAAATAAGTTGAGGACTATTTTGCCAAGTTTTTGAAATGTGGTCAATACCAGATGTTGCTGTTCCTATAAATTGGATATTTGTTGATGATGGTTTAATGGCATTTGTAAAAAAAAGAGTTTTTGATGAAATAATAAACGCAGAAGGTTTTTGTAAATCAAATTTTTTTAAAGAATCTTTTTCTGGAGAAAATAAAAGAATTTTTCCGTAATCCTGGAAGAATGGGAGAAAGTCTTTGAGGTTTTTATCAATATAAATCAACATATTTTCTATTTTTTTTTAAATGATAGTGTCCAATAGGAAAATTAAAAAACAGAAGCGGAAAAAAGTAATAGAAAGGCTAAATTGTTCTATTAAAAACTCTAGATTCCCTTTTGTTTCTAAACAGTGTGTTGTAACTCAAAAAAAACAAACTGTAGAGTTACTGGATTTAATTTTATCTAGTTTATTTCCAGGGTATTTGGGGGCAGTCTCTACTACGAATCTAACTAATTGCGAGGATTCGTTACAAAAAATATTGTCTTTGATTCACCATGGTTTAGAAACACAGCTAAAAAAAATTATTTCTTTTGAAACGGGCTTTCAAATTAAAAATGAAAAAGATATTTTAGAAGCTGTGGAACACTTTATCCATACACTACCCGATATTCGTGAACACTTGTTAACCGATATTGAAGCCATATATGAAGGTGATCCAGCGGCTCATTCTTTTAACGAAATTATTATTGCGTACCCTGGTTTAATTGCAATAGCGATTCACCGTATTTCACATGAATTGTATAAAATAGGTGTTCCAATTTTGCCTCGTATTATGTCCGAACACGCTCACCAAATAACGGGAGTAGATATTCATCCAGGAGCTGTTATTGGAAAGTATTTTTTTATAGACCACGGTACAGGAGTTGTGATAGGAGAAACTACAATTATTGGAAACAATGTTAAAATTTATCAAGGCGTTACTTTAGGAGCGTTAAGTTTTCCTAAAGATTTGGAGAGTCGAGTTATTAAAGGAATTAAACGCCATCCCAACATAGGGGATTTTGTTATTATTTATGCAGGAGCAACAGTTTTAGGAGGCGATACATTTATAGGAGAAAATACTGTAATAGGTGGCAATTGTTGGATTACAAGTTCTATTCCATCAGATACAATGGTTAATTTTTCTGTTAATCAAATAAAGAAAACATCGTCTAAGATTTAAGTTTTTAAAAATAATTGAAAATGAAATTTAAATTAGCATTTTATTTTCTATTTCAAATTTTAACACCGCCCGTTTGTGAAATAAATGGGTGCCACCGCAAAAAAATCAGATCAGCTCCGTTATGTCGAAATTGTTACAGAGATTTAAAATCTTTAAAGGTTGATTTATACCAAAAACCAAAAAATGGAGAAAGATTTAAGCTACCTTATTTGTATTGGGATTACTTTATCCCTTTTTTTTATTTTGCACAGCCTCTTCAAGAATTAATGCATCATTTTAAATACAATTATTTTTTTTCTTATTCTAATTTAATGACTAGGCTAGGCTTAAAACAATGTCCAGAATTAAAGATTTTTAAAAATTTTGATATGATAATTTCAGTGCCTTTACATAAAGCGAAGAGAAGATTTAGAGGGTATAACCAATCCGATATTATTGCCAATAAAATTGTAGAAGAATTGCAAATTCCATATCAAAAAAATCTTATAAGTCGTATTAAATACAGGAACTCTCAAACACATTACTCTTTTGATAAAAGGCAAACAAATGTTGAGCAAGCATTTAAAGTAAATCAAAACTTAAAGCATAAGAAAATTATTTTGATAGATGATGTTGTAACAACTGGAGCGACAACAAGTTCATGTTGTAAAGTTCTAAAACAAGCGGGTTGCAGTAAGATACTAGTGATTAGCCTTGCTAGAGCAATACAAGTTTAATTATAAGCTTAAAAAAGTGTTAAAACAAGAAAATAATTAGATTTTAAAAATAGAAGATGAAATATCTATATTTATAAGTCATTATCAGGTATTTAAATGTACGAAATTAAGATAGATATTTTTGAAGGTTCTTTGGATTTACTTGTTTATTTAGTTCAAAAACAAGAATTAGCCCTTGCTCAAATTTCAATCGCTAGTATTGCAGATCAGTATATTCAGTATTTAAATCGAACAGGTGTTGAGAACTTATCAAACACAGGTGATTTTTTAGTAATGGCGTCTCGTCTAATGTGGTTAAAGGTAAGGGAGTTGTTACAAGATGAAAAAAATGAAGAAGATTTGGAGTTAAGTTTTGATAAACAACAAATTTTACAACAAGTTATAGATCACCAAATTTTCAAAGAGATTTCTGAATACTTTCGTCAAAAAGAATTAGAGAACATTGGTTCGTTTTACCGAGGAAGCCGAGAACGATTAGCTTTTGAAAAAAATTTAGATGTTTTAGATAAGAATGTAGATACCTTTGATTTATTATGCTCTTTTGTAAAATTAGTTCATTCTCAAAAAGAAAAGATTGTATATGAAGTTAGTATAGACGATATTACAATTGAAACTCAAATTCAACGATTGCGTCAATTTCTTTTAACTCAGACTATTTTTCAATTAAGTTTTTTCTGTGAAAGAGACCGTCGTCATATTTTTTTAGTGACAACTTTTATGGCAGTTTTAGAGTTAGTAAAACTAGGAGAATTAGGAATTTTACAAAATCAATTTTGTGGTGAAATAAAGGTTTATAAAAACGAACCTCGAATTGTTTCTGAAATTGAAAAACCAGAGCTAGAATGGGAAGACGAAAATTTGGAGAAGAATGTTTTAAGGCAATTAAAAGAAGCTTCAAATCAACGAGAACCAACGGAATTAGAAAAATTGCTTCAAAATGCAGAGCAAGAGCTAGAGTCCCATCAAAATTTATTTCTAGTACTAGAAAAAACGCCTTTGCAATTATTGGATATTTAAATTATGACGGATATAGAAACCAACAAATCACTACATCAAATTATAAAGGTTTTAATTTTTGCATCTGTTGAGCCATTAACAATACAATCTTTGTATTCTGTTCTTGGAGGGGATATAAACCAGAAAATTATATTGGAACAAGTAGAAAAGATTAACCAAGAATTTGTAGAACAGGAACAACCTTTTGAAGTTTTAGTTGCGTCAGGTACTTTGGTTTTTAGAACACGTTCAGAATATCAAAACTGGTTACAGAAATTATTTAAAGATAATGCTAAAAAAAAATTATCGACAGCTTCTTTGGAAGTTTTGTCTATTGTTGCTTATAAACAACCTATTACCAAAAATGAAATAGAAGAAATTAGAGGTGTTACTGTTGATGTAATTTTAAAAAATCTATTAGAGAGAAAACTCTTAGCAATTGTTGGTCGTTCCAGTCGTATTGGAAGTCCTAATGAATATGGTACAACAAAAGAATTTTGTCGTTACTTTAACATTAATCAAGTTCCTAGAGATTTACCTAAATTTTCAGAATTCTCAAATTTAGTAGAATCTTCTGAATATATTAAACAAATAAAAGGCACTGCTCAAGAAGAAAAGAATTCTGAAGAAGAGCAAGAGTCTCAAGTTGAGAATCTTAATGTAGAAGCTAGTCTAAAAGTAAAAGAAGAAATTGAATCAGATGAGTTACAGGATGATCAAGATGTCGAAGAAACTTCTGAAATTCAAGAAGATTCTATATCTGATTTATAGTATAAAGGAGAGTTTATTTTGACTCCTCTAATGTTACAATACAATAAAATTAAAAGCGAACATCAAGATTGTTTATTGTTATTTCGTATGGGAGATTTTTATGAGTTCTTTCATGACGATGCTGTGATAGCATCGAAATTACTAGGAATAACTTTGACATCTCGTAATAGTAAAGGTAAAATCGCTGTAAAATTGGCTGGTTTTCCATACCACTCTTTAGAGCGTTATGCACCTATTTTGGTCAGGTCTGGAAATAAAATTGCGATATGTGAACAGCTAGAACTTCCTACAAAAGGAAAGACTATTGTTAAACGAGAGGTTGTTGAGATTATTACGCGTGGAACAACCTTAGATGCTAATTGTCTAGAATCCAAAAGAAATAACTATTTAGCAGCAATCAATTATAATGCTAAATCAAATCAATGTGGATTGTCTTATTTAGATTTGAGTACAGGAAACTTTAGTTTGACGGAAGGTCATTTTTCACAAGTTTTAGATGAAATAGTACGTTTAGGTGTTGGAGAGGTTTTAATTTCTAGTAACAGTTCTGTTTATTCTAAAGTTCAAAAAAGTACCGATATTGAAAAGCAACTTTTGACTAGTATTTCAGAGATGGACTTTGACAATGTGTCCTCTATAGATTCTTTAAAAAGGCATTTTAAAGTTATTTCTTTAGAAGCTTTCGGAATTCAAGAAGAAAGTTTAGCGGTAGGTTGTGCTGGATCTATTTTGAATTATGTTTTATTAATGAAAAAGACGGAGTTATCTCATCTTGTTAAATTGCAGTGGAAGAATTTAAATGAATACATGAATTTAGATCAATCCAGTGTTCGAAATTTAGAGATTATCTCGACTCTAAATCATGATGATAAAGAAGAAACTCTATATAGATTACTAAATAGAACTTTAACCCCAATGGGAAGTCGTTTACTCTATTATTGGTTAGTGCATCCACTAAAAAATTTACAGGTAATTCAAACACGACAAAAAGCAATACAGTTTTTTTTGAATAAAGAGGGTATTCTGGATAGAATTAGGGAGTCTTTAAATTCTATTGATGATGTTGAACGCTTATCCTCTAAAATAGGTTCACAACGAGCTCATTCTAGAGATCTTTTAAGTTTAGGTAAATCTCTGATTCAAATTGTAGAAGTCGTTGATTTAATGAGTCAAACGGATTTAGAAATATTTTCTTCTTTAAAAATTGATTCTTTATTAGTTAGGAATTGGGGTGAAAATATTTGTAACCGTTTTTTGGAGTCACCACCTTTGTCTATTAAAGAAGGTGGAATGCTAAATCCAAATTATTATCCAGAAATTTCCAAAATTTTAGAGGACTCCAAGGAAGGTCGAAATTGGTTTAACGATTTAGAGAAAACTCTAAAACAGCAGACAAAAATACCAAAACTAAAAGTTTCTTTTAATCGCATTTTTGGATATTTTGTAGAAGTTTCAAACCAGTACACTGCGTTAATTCCAGATTACTTTATCCCTAAACAATCTTTGACGAGTGCAACACGTTATACAACAGTAGAGATGAAAGAATGGGAAATTAAAGTTTTACAAGCTAAAGAAAAAGTGTCTATGGTTGAATACCGTCTTTTTTGTGAACTACGAGATGAATTAAGTCTTGAAATACCAAATTTTTTACAACTTTCTGAATGGGTTGCAAAAGTAGATGTGTTGTATTCTTTTTCTGAATATGCTTTAGCTACAAAATCTTGTTTGCCTACAGTAAACTATTCCGATATGATTGAGATTAAAGAAGGAAGGCACCCTGTTGTTGAGTCTTTAATAGAAGAAGGTCAATATATTTCTAATGATATTACTATGGATTGTGATTCTAGACAGATTTTACTAATGACGGGTCCAAATATGGCAGGTAAGTCTACTTATTTAAGACAAACTGCTCTTATTGTTTTAATGGCTCAAGTGGGTAGTTTCGTTCCTGCGGAATCGGCGAAAATTGGTATTGTTGATGCTATTTTTACGAGAGTAGGTGCGTCAGATAGATTGGCTCAAGGTAAAAGTACTTTTATGGTTGAGATGTTAGAAACTGCAGCGATTTTAAATAATGCAACGCCTCAAAGTTTAATTTTATTAGATGAGGTTGGCAGAGGAACGAGTACTTATGATGGACTTTCTTTGGCACAATCCATTGTAGAAGAAATACATAATAATTCTAAGGTTGCTTCTAAAACTTTATTTGCAACACATTATCATGAACTTACAGACCTTTCTAGGGTTTTACCGAGAGTCATTAACTTACAGATATTAATTAAAGAGATTGATGAGAAGCTTGTTTTTTTAAGGAAGGTTGTTGAGGGCAAATGTGATTCAAGTTATGGAATACAAGTTGCAACAATGGCTGGAATTCCAAAACAAGTAACGATTAGAGCTAAAGAAATTTTGGCTACTCTTGAAGATAATTCTTATACGCTACAATCAACTCAAAATGAAAAATCTTTTCAAAGTCCTTTATTATCTAAACTAGATGTAAGAGATCAAGAAAACTTAAAGTGGCTTGAGCAAATAAAAAAGATAGACTTGAATGTAATTACACCTTTGGATTTGATGCAAAGAATCCAAGACTTAAAATCAAAATTACAGTAGTTTTTATAAGAACAGCAATGAGATAATATAAGAGCTAAATAAGATTGCAATGTTAGTTGACATTACAGAAAGTTGAGAAATTTTACCTATTTTATCTGGTCCTCCTCGGCAGTAATAACCAAAGTAACACCCAAAGCTTGTTATTAAAAATCCGAAAGAGACTGATTTTACAAGACTAATAATAACATCTTTATTTTCAAAAAAAAGTTTTAGTCCAGTAAGAAAAGTAGATACCGATAAATCACGAAAAAAGAGAACAACAAGTAGAGAGCCTAAAATACCTGTGGTTGCTGAAACAATAATGAGTAGGGGTAACGCAATAAGTCCTGCTAATAGTCGGGGTACAATTAAATATTTAAAGGGATCTAAATTATTAGCTCTCATAGCATCTAATTGTTCAGATATTGCCATTGTTCCAATCTCAGCGGTAATAGAACCGCTAATTTTTCCAGACACGATAATGGCTGTTAAAACAGGTCCTAAATCAAGTAAAATGCTTTTTTGTGTAGCTGTTCCAATATATTGTAAGGGTATGATGTTACCTAATAGAGAAATAGATTGTATAGCAATAATTGCTCCAGTAAAGACGGCTACAGTTAAAGTTAATGGAAGAGATAGAAAAGTAATATTTCTAATTTGATATAAAATTGAATGTGGGCGTAACAAACAAAAAATAAGTTGCTTTAGGCAATTAAAATAGAATGAACTAATTTTAGTGATACTCCAAAACATAATTTTAACCGAGTTGTTTTTTAAACTTTTCTTTGAAAAAATTTTCTAGTTCAATATGATCTTTAAATTTAAAAATTTGATTTTTTAGCTGTTTTAAATCGTGGTATGACAAAGATTTAATAAACGGTTTCATTGTTAAGGTATCATAGACATTCATAGAAAAATGTCTGATTCCTAGAGTGATTAAAATTAAGATGGATAGAGGAGAATTAGCCATTTCACCACATAAACATAGAGGAATATTATTTTTCTTACAAACACGACTAATATTAGAAATCAGTTTTAAAATAGATGAATGGTGTGAATTATAAAGATTTGCAATATTTCGATTAGTACGATCTACTGCCTGTGTAAATTGTACTAAATCGTTTGTCCCTATATGGAAAAAATCAGCGTGTTCCACAAAATCTTCAATAGAGATTGCAGCGGATGGAATTTCAATCATACAGCCTAAAGGAATATTTTCATCAACAGGAATATTTTGCTTGATACATTCTTGGATAATGGATTGGGTTATTTCTTTTAGTTCTATAAAATCTTGAGCAGTACTAATAAAAGGAAATAATATTTTAATATTTTTTCTTGTAGCACTTGCTTTCAAAATAGCTCTAAGTTGGTCTTTTAAGATAGTACTTTGTTTTAAAGTAAAACGAGTTGACCTAAATCCCATACTGGAGTTAATTTCATGCATAAGATTAGGAAATCCAGGTACATTTTTGTCATAATCAGAATCAAAAGTACGAATAATAAAATGACCATTGGTGAGTTTGTTGCTAACAGAACTATAAACTTTATATTGTTCTTGTTCCGTAAGAACACGCCCTTGGCTCATTAATAGATATTCGGATCGATATAATCCAATAGAGTTGATTCCTTTTTGAATTATTTTATCTATTTCTTGATAAAATTCCATGTTAGAGTCAATTTGAATGGGAATTAAATCTTGATTTTTTGATTCTTTCTGTATATTTTCAGTTTGTTTTAACTTAAGTTCTAATTGGTTTTTTTTGTTTTGTCTTTGATATTTTTTTATGTCTTGGTTGGAAGGATTAATGATTAAAGTACCTTCCGTCGCATTCAAAATGGAATAGCAACCTTCGTACATCGCTAATTTTTGTACTGATACTCCTGAAATTGTGGGAAGCTGTAGTGAACGAGTAATAATTGAAAAATGTGAATTTTTAATTTCAGATTGAGTGATAATTCCTTTTACAAACTGATTTTGTAATCGACTTAGTAGTGAAGAAAAAGTATCTTTGATAATTAGGATAGTTGGTGATGCGTAATGTTCTTTTTTCTTTCTTTTATTGAGTATGTCTAAAACTCGGCTACTCACATCTTCAAGATCTTGGGTTCGACTTTGGAAGTATTTGTTTTTAGTACTTCCTAATTTATTAATTATATTTTGAATGATAATAAAGTAAGAATAAGCCGCGTCTGTTAAATTTGTTTGCATATTTTCCTTAACTAAGGAAGTGACAACAGGGTCTTTTAAAATTAAAAGATGGGCATCGAAAATTTTGTTTTCTTCGGAAGTTAGTTTTTTGCGTAACTGATTTTGAATAAGAACGATTTGTTTTTCAGCTTTTATTAATGTTTTTTCAAATTTTAAAATCTCTTTTCCAATTTGATTTTCTTTAATATAATTTTTAGTAACTTCGTTTTGTAAGTCACCACTTAAAAAGTGTAATTTCCCCATGCTAGCTCCTTTAGAACAGCATGATAATTTAATTATCTTCTTTCTACTTAAAAGTAAGAGGGACATTTTAATTTTCAGTTTGTTGGCTTAGAAGAGTTTTCACTTCTTGAATAACAATTTTTTCATCTTCTCCATCTACAATTACATGGATTTTAGAAAGGTGTTCGGCTACTAGCATGAGTAAGTTTAAAATAGATTTAGCATTTGCTTCTGTACCATCTTTAATAAAAGTAACTTTGCTTTTATATTGGCTTAAAACAGTTACAATTTGAGTTGCTGGACGAGCATGAATTCCAAATTTGTTTCTGACAATCAGTGTTTCTTCTATCATACTAAAACAAATCTACATCAATTGAGATATTTTTTGAATGATTAATTTGTGTAACAATAGAATCGGATTTTTCTATAAAACTTTTAATGTGAGTTATAAATTTAGGATCGTTTAAAGAGTCGCTTATAGACGCAAAATTAGAAGTCATTTTTTCCAAATTTTTTGATATGTTTTTGATAGGGTTTTGTAATTGATTTAAAAATTGAATAGTAGAATCAAGAGCGTGGATTGTTGAGTTCATATTTTTAAACAAAGTTTGCGTATTTTGAGAAATAACCAACAGTATTTGATTGGCTTCTGAAAGAAGGTTTCCAGCTTCGGCCATAACTTCAGGGATTCCCGAATCAAACAACCCAGCATTTTGAAGCGTTGATCCTGGTAGAAGATTTTCCGAAGAAGTACCTAAAAGGATGTTGATTTCTCTTTCCCCCATTAAACCAATATTTTGAATTGATATCTTTGAATCCATAGGGAGATTAAGTGGGTAAACAACACCTGTTTCTTTATCTGTGAAATTTGTTTTAAGACTAAAGGTAACTTTAACTTGACCTTGCCATAGCTCGGTGCGAATAACTTCACCTAGTAAAATCCCACTAATTTTAACAGGATCACCACTATTAAGAGCTCCTACAGTAGGAAATATTACGGAATAGGATACTTTTTCTCCGTTAACGGTACCTTGTAGAAAACGAATACCAAAAAATAAGAGTAAAAATCCTAATATTACAATAAATCCGACGATAAAATAGTTTTTAAAATCTGAGCTCTCCATTGACACAAAGATACTAATTTTTAAAGTGATTATCTATGACGAAACAGAAATAACATATTTGAGTTAAGGCTTTTTTTGGAGGCGTTCTTTAAGCTTTTGGTTAAATTCTTTAGCGATATATACGCCTGAATTTTTTAGAAGCCAATCCATAGCAATAACTTCAGACATAACAGTTAAATTCTTTCCAGGAGTTACTGGAAGAACTTTTTTGGTTATGGCAATATCAAAAATATTAACTGTTTCCTCTTCTAGACCACTGCGATCAAAAACTTTTTTATCATCCCAACTTTGAAGCTCTACAATTGTATTTAATGTTTTTCTGGGCTTAACAGAACGAATACCAAATAAAGACTGAATGTTAATGATTCCAATTCCTCTTACTTCCATGTGATATTCTAGAAAATCATTTTTTTTGCCAACAATAGATGAGAAACTTTTTTCAAGATGAACAGAATCATCTGATATAAATGAATGACCTCTTTCAATTAAATCTAGAGCACATTCACTTTTTCCAACACCGCTTTTTCCAATGTAAAGAATGCCAACACCATAGACATCAACAAGTGTACCGTGAACTTTGCAAAAAGGAGAAAACCATTTGTCTATCATGAATTGAATGTTGTATTGAAATTTTTCGGTAGGAAATTCACTTACAAATAAAGGGGTATGGTTATTTTTACAAAAGTCAATAAAATCAGGAAAAGGTTGTTGATGGTTTGTCACTATCCATGCAGGAATGTCTTTAAGATTAATTTTTTCTTGTAGATTTTGATAAATTTTTTTTCTTTGTTTTATAGTCAATGATTTTAAATAACTCCACTCAGTAAAACCAATAAGTTGTGTTTTTTTGGAGGGGAATTGGTCAAAAAAACCTGTGAAAGCTAAACTAGGACGGTGTGGATAAGGGTTGTCGCTTAAAATTTTCTTTGTATCTATACAGCTATTATTAAAAATCTTTAGTTTTAGATTGTCTTTGTATAGATCAAAAAACTTTTGTATAGGTAAACTTTTACGAACTTGAGAATTAAAATTGATTTTGTGCATATCTTTTAAACTAGAATTTTTTCCTCATGCGGGCAGGTAGTATTTTTAGCTCTTCACGGTATTTTGCAACAGTGCGTCGAGCAACTGTAATGTTTTTTTGTTGTAGCAGTTTAGAAATTTTATCATCGCTTAAGGGTTTCAACGGATCTTCTTGTTGAATAACCTTTTTAAGAGATGTTTTTATGGTAGTTGAGGAAATATCTTCTCCTTGCTTATTTTGAATTTTGGAACTAAAGAATTTCTTTAATGGATAGCAACCATAAGGAGTTTGTATATATTTTTCGTTAACAACACGACTAACGGTGGAGATATGCATTTTAATGTCAAGAGCTACATCCTCTAGAGTCATAGAAACTAGATGTTCTGGACCTTTTAAAAAGAAGTCTCTTTGTTTGCGAGATAAACTTTCTGATATTTTTAAGATAGTTGATTTTCGTTGTTCTATTGATTGAATTAAGGAGGAGGCTGAATGCAACTTTTTCTTTATAAATTCTTTTGTTTGTTTATTCGCAGAGTTTCCTTTTTTAATTAAATTTTTATAATGATTTGAAATATTTAGAATGGGGATAATCCTATTATTATAAGAAACAATAATGTCTTGATCAAACACTTGTACTAAAACATCTGGAATGACTGCATGTACAAATTGGTTATCATAAACACTAGCTGGTCTTACATTTAGTTTTCCGATATTTTTAAGAGCTTTTTGCACTAGTGCAACAGATGTATTTAGCTTTTGAGCTAAAGATGGTATTTTAAGGTCTTTCAATAAATTAAAATGATGTTCTAAAATTTGTATTTCGATAGAGAAATCACCAGATTTTCGGTGGAGTTGCATTAAAAGGCATTCTTGAAGATCTTTTGCACCTATTCCATGAGGTTCAAAGTATTTTAAAATGTGGAAAGCTTCTTGAACATTTGGATTGGATAAATCTTGCTCAAGCTCATTGGCTAAAACTAATTCTATTTGTCTCTTTTCTATATTAGGGTTTTGCTGGATTGGTAGTGCTTTATATGGATCTTGATAAGTTAGGTATCCTTTTTCATCAATAAAATCAATGAGATACTCCACCAGTTCTTTAATTTTTGGTGTTGTTTTTCTCATTTGAAGTTGTTTGAGTAAATGTGTTTGAAGAGTGATAGGAGAAACTGGATTGAAATCTAAAGTCTCTCTGTTATATTCTGTGTTTTTTACTTTAGGTAAATTGTCGTCATCAAACAAAGCGTCCCAATCGACTTCTTCTTTACTTTTTTCTTCAGACTCTTGTTCTTCAGTTTCTTGAACGGATTGATCTATTTCTAATAGAGGATTAATCTCTATTTCTTGATTAATTAATTTTTGAAGTTCTAAATGGTTTACTTGTAGGAACTTTAAAGATTGAAGCATCTGAGGAGATAGCTTTTGATCTAACTTTAAGTTAAAATTTAGATTGTTTGAAGTCATAATGTTGAAGAATTATTAACTAAATAAAACTTATAAAAACTTTTCGGAAGATATGGGTGTTTTTTTTTGATACGCTTTTCTTTATTATTTTTTTTTGGTAGCGTTTTTGTTAAGGGGTTCTTTTTTGACGATCTTTTTTTTGGTAGCGTTTTTGTTAAGGGGTTCTTTTTTGACGATCTTTTTTTTGGTAGCGTTTTTGTTAAGGGGTTCTTTTTTGACGATCTTTTTTTTGGTAGCGTTTTTGTTAAGGGGTTCTTTTTTGACGATCTTTTTTTTGGTAGCGTTTTTGTTAAGGGGTTCTTTTTTGACGATCTTTTTTTTGGTAGCGTTTTTGTTAAGGGGTTCTTTTTTGACGATCTTTTTTTTGGTAGCGTTTTTGTTAAGGGGTTCTTTTTTGACGATCTTTTTTTTGGTAGCGTTTTTGTTAAGGGGTTCTTTTTTGACGATCTTTTTTTTGGTAGCGTTTTTGTTAAGGGGTTCTTTTTTGACGATCTTTTTTTTGGTAGCGTTTTTGTTAAGGGGTTCTTTTTTGACGATCTTTTTTTTGGTAGCGTTTTTGTTAAGGGGTTCTTTTTTGACGATCTTTTTTTTGGTAGCGTTTTTGTTAAGGGGTTCTTTTTTGACGATCTTTTTTTTGGTAGCGTTTTTGTTAAGGGGTTCTTTTTTGACGATCTTTTTTTTGGTAGCGTTTTTGTTAAGGGGTTCTTTTTTGACGATCTTTTTTTTGGTAGCGTTTTTGTTAAGGGGTTCTTTTTTGACGATCTTTTTTTTGGTAGCGTTTTTGTTAAGGGGTTCTTTTTTGACGATCTTTTTTTTGGTAGCGTTTTTGTTAAGGGGTTCTTTTTTGACGATCTTTTTTTTGGTAGCGTTTTTGTTAAGGGGTTCTTTTTTGACGATCTTTTTTTTGGTAGCGTTTTTGTTAAGGGGTTCTTTTTTGACGATCTTTTTTTTGGTAGCGTTTTTGTTAAGGGGTTCTTTTTTGACGATTTTTTTGGTAGCGTTTTTGTTAAGGGGTTCTTTTTTGACGATCTTTTTTTTGGTAGCGTTTTTGTTAAGGGGTTCTTTTTTGACGATCTTTTTTTTGGTAGCGTTTTTGTTAAGGGGTTCTTTTTTGACGATCTTTTTTTTGGTAGCGTTTTTGTTAAGGGGTTCTTTTTTGACGATCTTTTTTTTGGTAGCGTTTTTGTTAAGAGGTTCTTTTTTGACGATCTTTTTCTTCACGGTATCTTTTTTAAGAACAGGTCTTTTTGTTATAGGTTCTGAAACTGGTATTTCTTTAGAGATAGGAGGCAGGTCAAAAGTATTTCCTAAATAACGCTTTCTTGCCTCAGGATCTTTAGTTAAATGATCTGTTGTTCCTTCCACTAGAATCTTTCCTTCAAACATGATATAAGAACGGTCTGTAACTGCTAAGGTTTCACGAACGCTGTGATCGGTAATTAAGATTCCGATGTTTTGTTGTTTAAGATTAAAAATCATTTTCTGGATTTCTTCTACTGCAATAGGATCTATTCCAGCAAAAGGTTCATCTAAAAATAAAAAATGGGGATCTGTTGCTAATGCTCTTGCAATTTCTAAGCGTCTTCTTTCTCCTCCGCTTAAGCTATAACCTTTTGTTTTTCTTAATTTTTCAATTTTAAAATTCTCTAGTAGTTCTTCTAAGCGTTCTTTTTGGGTGGCTCGGTTCAATATTTTTCGAGTTTGCAAAATGGCTTTAATGTTATCTTCTACCGATAATTTTCTAAAGATAGAAGCCTCTTGAGGCAGGTAAGCGAGTCCCATTCTAGCTCTTTTATACATAGGACTTTTTGTCATATTTTCACCATTAATGAAAAAAGAACCTTTGTCCATTGGAACCATGCCAATCATCATGTTGAAGGAGGTTGTTTTTCCTGCACCATTTGCACCTAATAAACCAACGATTTCTCTTTTTTTGAGAGACAAGGAGACTTTGTCTACAACCTTACGACCTCGGTAAGTTTTTTCCATATTGTGTGTCTCAATGGATTTTTCTTGAGGGGTTTGTTTGTTAGTTTTTAGATTCATGTTTATGTCTATATCTTAGATTAAAAATTATGATTTGATTTTTGAATGTATTCTTTAAAAGATCCTTTGGCATTGCCGTAAATTTTAAAGTTTTGCATTTGCTTATCTACAAAATTAATATAAATGGAGTCACCTTGAGAAATACTTTCTCCTTGATATACATTTTTATTGTCAAATAAATTGTAAATAACTTTGGCTTTATTTTTTAAAACAATGTTCTTGACGGTGCTATCTTTTAAAAATATGAACATGGTATCAGACTTTAAAGTATTAATAATACTTTTAAGGCTATCTACTATTTGATAAGCAATGCCTTTTATATTAGTGAATTTGTTTTTTTTTTGTTCAAAAAGCCCAACTTTTCCTTTTAACAAAAAGTTTTGAATTGTGATTTCAACACTATCTTTAGCAGACAGTTGATCTGTTTTTCGATCCCAAATCGCTTGTTTGGTTTTAAACAGGATTCCACCGTGAGTGCATTCAACATTTCCTTCCATTATGATTTTACTATTAGATGCTAATCCCTTCATAGATCCAGGGTTGGTTGAACAATCCAAAGACTGTTTTTTTTTAGGTTGGGCTAGTCCAATAATATGGAATATAATAAGAAAAAGAATAAAGTGTTTCATAATTTATTCTAAATCCTCTAAATTTTTAATTTGTGTACGGACATTATTTAAAATAACCCATTCTTTAAATTCTTTATCAGACATAAAACCCTTACCAGTAATAATGTCTCCATCTTTAGAAATAATTTTAAGTTTAGCATCTGTTGTGATTTTATTTTCTGTCTCATTCCAGACAAGTGAATCTGTATAAATTTTTTCTTTTTGAGGTGTATAGGCTTTTACCGATCCCCAAAGAGTCATTTGAGAGTACGTTTCGTTAGTTGCTCCAGAATCACTTTCAATCCAAGCTTCAATTTCGCTTTTTTTGTTTAAAATTTTAATAAAAACGGGTTTTATAAAAAGTTGTGCAGGTTTTGTTCTTTGTGCTAGGTATGTTGTCTTTAATTTCATATATAAGAACTCATCGTTGTAAATATCAATGACAACAGAGTCTTTCATTTTAAGTGAAATGGGGTTTTCTTTTTTATCTTGTGATAGAGTTGTTGATTCTGATTGTTTGTAACACTCTGTAATGAAAATAAAAATTGAAAGTAGAGTAATTAAGATTTTAAAAGAAGGCATATGTTTATTGGAGATTATAGGATTTAATTTTTCGCCATAGGGTTGGTCTAGATATACCTAAAATTTTAGCAGCTTTCGTTTGATTAGGATAAGTTTTTAAAACATTATGGATATATTTTCTTTCTAATTCTTGAAGAGTTATAAAATGTTGCTTATTATTTATTTCTATTGAGTTTAAATTTGAAGGGAGTTGAGGAAGAGATAAGCCTTGAATAAGGTCTTCAGGTAAGTGTTTTTTAAGAATATGTGTTCCATCACATAAAATAATGGCATGTTCTATAATATTTTCAAGTTCCCTTACATTTCCAGGATAGTTATATTCTGTTAGGATAGATTCTACTTCTTTGGAAAGACCTTGTATCAGTAGTGGATTTTTATTTTGATGTTTTTTAACAAAAAATAAAATGAGATGAGGTAAATTAATTTTACGCTCTCTTAGTGGAGGTAAATCAAAATTAAAAATATTAAGTCTGTAAAATAAATCTTCCCTAAATTCGTTTTTTTTAACAGCCTCTTTAAGGTTTACATTTGTCGCTGCAATGATTCTTACATTGAGTGTTTTTATTTCTGTTTCCCCTAAACGACGAATCTCTTTATTTTGTAAAAAGCGTAATAATTTTACTTGTAGGTGTTTTGGTATCTCTCCAATTTCATCTAGAAATAAAGTTCCATTATCTGCCTCCTCAAAGAGCCCTTTTTTATCATTAAGAGCTCCTGTAAATGCACCTTTTTTGACTCCGAATAGTTCTGATTCAATTAGGTTTTCTGGGATAGATCCACAATTGATTGTAATAAATGGTTTTTTATTGCGTTTACTTTGTCGATGAATGAGTTGGGCTATAAATTCTTTACCAGTTCCTGATTCCCCTTGAATTAAAATAGAGCTATCGGTAGGGGCAACTTTCTCTATCACGGATAAAATTTTATCCATTACTGGGGTTTTACCTAAAAGATCGTGTATCCATTGCTCTTCCCATAAACGATGTTCTTGTTGAACTAAGATTTGGTTAGATCGCTTATAGCATTCTTGTTCTAAAGTTTTGGTCTCGATGGGTAATAAAAAATAACTATGAGCTCCACGCTGAACACATGATTCAGCTTGTTTTATTTTTTTAGGTGTTGTCAGAATAAAAACTTGGATATGTGGGCTTTTTTCTTGGATGTAAGTAATAATATCTAGGTTATCAATATTGATATCATGAATAGATAAAAACACGATATTAATGGAAGGTTCTTTTTCTATTAGATTAAATAAATCAGTATTTTGATGGACAGATTCAAATTGAGTGTTTTTTAATGACCATTCGGATTTTAATTTTTCCTTAAAGCTTGAACTTGAATCAATCAGTAAAATTTTCATAGTATTTTGTATCAATAGTATTACCTGCTTAGAAAATATAGCTTTTCTAAGCAGGTAACTTGTCATTTTTTAAAAACCTCTAACTTAGGTTTCGTTTAGAATATCTTTTCAAAAAATGATTTTTTTTGAGGTTTTTTAGATTCTAAATCTCGCAATTCTTGAATTAAAGATCGTTCCTTATCGGAAAGTTGAGTTGGAACAGTGATACGAACTCGAACGAATTGATCTCCTTTTCCATGACCATTCAAGACTGGGAGTCCTTGACCTTTAATTCTAAATAACTTTTCAGAAGCTGTTCCTGCAGGAATTTTAAGCTTTGCTTTACCATCAATTGTTGGAACGACAATTTCTTCTCCCAAAGTAGCACTTGAAAAAGAAATTTCAAGAGGCAAATAAAGATCTTCTTTTTCACGGTTAAAAATTTCGTGTTTTTTCTCGTGAATTAAAGCGATTAAATCTCCATTTGCACCTCCATTTGCACCAGAATGACCTTGTCCTCTTAGAGTGAGATAATTTCCTTCTGAGACTCCAGCAGGAATATCAATTGCAATGGTTGTTCCTTTGCTTCTTTCTCGACCTTCTCCATGACAGCTTTGGCAATTTTGAGCAAAACTAAATCCTTGACCACGACAATTCGGGCAACTAACAATATTACTGAATTGACCTAGCATTGTATTTTGGGTTTGTCGGACTTGCCCAGCTCCTTCACAAGTTTTACAGCTTTGTTTATTTTTGCCACCTTGTCCAGAACAAATTGAACAGGAAGTATAGCGTTTAAGGCGCACTTTTTTAGTAACACCTTTGGAAATTTCTTTTAAAGTTAGGTTTAATTCAATTTGAATATCCTCTCCGCTAGGGGCAGAGCGACGACCAGAACTTCTGCGTCCTCCACTTCTTGAACCACCTCCAAAAACATCTCCAAAAACATCTCCAAAGTTACTAAAGATGTCATCAAAGTTACTAAAGCCCTGATTACTTCCGCCTCCGCTATTACCCATTTGTTGGTAATTATCGTGACCGTATTGGTCGTAGCGTGAGCGTTTTTCAGAATCACTTAAAGTTCCATAAGCTTCAGCGGCTTCTTTAAACTTTAGTTCGGCTTCAGCATTACCAGGATTTTTGTCTGGGTGATACTTAACGGCTATTTTTTTATAAGCAGATTTTATCTCCTTAGCATCCGATGATTTAGAAATACCTAGAATGTCATAAAAATCTTTAGCCATTATTCGTCCACAACTTCATATTCAGCATCTACTGCACCTTCACTATTTTTCTTTTGATTTGGTTTGGCATCTTCTTTTTGTGATTTTGCGTCATTAGGTTGTTCAGCTTGAGCTTGTTTCGCAGCAGCTTCAGCTAATTTTTGAGATACAGCTTGGAGTTTTTCCATGCCTTTTTTTAGTTCTTCAATATTAGCAGCTTCTTTTGCTTTTTTTAACTTTTCAATGATTGCTTTAGTTTCTTTTTTATCGGCTTCAGAAACAGTTTTTTCATTATCTTTCAATAGTTTTTCTGTAGCATAAATGCTTTGTTCTGCTTGATTGATTATTTCAACTTTTTCTTTTTCAGCTTTATCTTTTTCGGCATTGGCTTCAGCTTCTTTAACCATTTTATTAATTTCTTCTTCAGATAAGCCAGAAGAAGACTCAATTTTGATTTTTTGTTCTTTACCAGTTGCTTTATCTTTTGCACTTACATGCACGATACCATTCGCATCAATATCGAAAGTCACTTCAATTTGAGGAACACCTCTAGGAGCAGCACTGATATCAGTTAAATCAAAACGCCCAATTGTTCTATTGTGTTGAGCCATTTCTCGCTCACCTTGTAGAACGTGAATGCTTACTTGTGTTTGATTATCTTCAGCTGTTGAGAAGACCTGACTTTTCTTAGCAGGTATTGTCGTGTTTCTTTCAATTAATTTTGTCATTACACCACCTAAAGTTTCAATTCCTAAAGATAATGGAGTCACATCTAATAAAAGAACATCTTTTACAGCATCGTCACCAGCTAAAACACCAGCTTGAATTCCTGCACCAATTGCAACAACTTCATCTGGATTCACACCTTTGTGAGGTTCTTTGTTAAAAAAGTCTTGTACTTTTTGTTGAATTGCTGGGATACGTGTTGATCCACCTACCAAAATAACTTCATCAATATCTGAAATACTAATGCCAGAATCATCTAGAGCTTTTTGGCAAGGGTCAATAGAGCGGTTAACTAAGTCTTCCGTTAGTTGGTTAAAAGTAGAAAGATTTAATGTTAAATCTAAATGCTTAGGTCCACTTGCATCTGCAATAATAAAAGGTAAGTTGATATTAGATGAATTTGTACCCGAAAGTTCAATTTTCGTCTTTTCAGCGGCTTCTTTAACACGCTGAACAGCCATTTTATCATTTTTTAAATCAATTCCTTGATCTTTTTTAAACTCAGAATAAATCCAATTCATGATTACATTATCAAAGTCATCTCCTCCAAGCTGTGTGTCTCCGTTGGTTGCTTTCACTTCAAAAACACCATCGCCAATTTCTAAGATAGAGATATCAAATGTACCACCACCTAAGTCATAAACAGCAATTGTTTGGTTTTCGTTTTTTTCTAAACCATAAGCCAGAGCAGCAGCAGTTGGTTCATTCACAATACGTAAAACTTCTAAACCTGCAATTTTACCTGCATCTTTAGTTGCTTGTCTTTGGCTATCGTTAAAATAAGCTGGAACAGTAATTACAGCTTGAGTGATATCTTCTCCTAAATACTCTTCGGCAGTCTTTTTTAGATTTTGCAAAATAATTGCTGAAATTTCAGGTGGAGTAAAGTTTTTGTCGTTAGTATGAATAGAAATAGGGTCACTACCACTACTAGCTAAATCATAAGATAGATTTTTTTCGGTATCTGTTAATTCGCTGTGTTTGCGTCCAATAAATCGTTTTGCTGAATAGATTGTATTCTTAGGGTTGGTGATTGCTTGTCTTTTGGCAACTTGCCCAACTAGTGTTTGTTTATCTTTTGAAAAAGCAACAACAGAAGGTGTTGTTCTTCCGCCTTCTGGGTTTGCAATAACAACCGGTTTTCCACCTTCCATCACTGAAACACATGAGTTTGTTGTTCCTAAATCAATTCCTATAATTTTTCCCATTTTATGTCCTTTTTTTGTTTTAAAATTGTTACTCTTTACCTATTGAGGTAATGACTTGTGCGTGTTTTAAGATTTTGTTTTTGAATTTGTAGCCTTTTTGAAAGACTTCAATCACATGATTTTCGGCGAGTTTATCATGAGCTTGTTGCATGAGTGCTTCGTGAACATTAGGATCAAACTCTTCACCTTCTGGATTGATTTCCTCTAAACCTGCTTCAGATAAATTGTCTGTCAATTGTTTAAGAGTAAGTTCTAAACCTTTTGTTAAATCTTCTAAAGTTGTTTTTTCTGAATTTAACGCTCGTTCCATATTTTGAATAGTAGGGAGTATCTTTTGAATAAGTTCAGCCCCTGCTGTTTGGTAATTTTCTAAACTTTCTCTTGCAGAACGATTTCTAAAATTTTCAAATTCAGCATAAAGTCTCAAATACTTGTTATTAAGCTCTTGATATTCAGCATGCTCTTGAACTGATTCTATAGTTAATTTTTCACTTTTTGTGTCTTCTTTTGTGTCTTCTTTTGTGTCTTCTTTTGTGTCTTCTTTTGTGTTTTCAGTAGATGCTTCTTTTATAGATACTTCTTTTATAGATGCTTCTTTTATAGATGCTTCTTTTATAGATGCTTCTTTTGTATCAGGAGTTTCCTCTATTTGTTCTACATCTGTAGTGTTTAGAGTTTCTTCTTTGATTTCTTTTTGTCGCTCTGGTTGTTTATCTTTTTTTTGTGTCATGATTCTCTTTTTAAGTGGAACACTCCAAATAGAGCGAAAACCATGCCAAAATGTAATAATAATAGCTTTTAAACAAAAAAACTATAAAAGTATTGATATTGTAATTAAAATCATAAAATAATGGATAAAAATAATGGTTATGATGAGTAGTTTTATAGGATGATGAATAAAAATAGATAAAATAAAATGCATTGTTGCATTTTGAAATGTTGCATTTTGAACCATTTTTTATAAAGTTAGGTGATTATCCTAATTAAGGAATTTACTTTGTCAAGTAAAATTTTAGGATTAATTGGATACTGCTCTATTTATAGCTGGAGTTGTAAACTCTGTAGTGAGCCTCTTTCTCACTTCTTTGAAGTTTTTTTTTTGCCTTTATTTCCCCATTAGTTATTGTGGTGCCAGTTTATCACCTTTATATAGTATTTTACCATGATAGTCATACAATGCTATTATTCGTTTAGTTTGCAGATAATCATTCATATAGTATCCTTTTTCCATTATTCTTCCATTATCGTAATACTCTGTGTAACCTCCTCGTAATTTCCCATTTTTAAAGTATTCTTTTGCCGATATTTTTCCATTATCGTGATATGTTGTGGCATTTCCTTCTAGTTTCCCATTTTTAAAGTATACTTTTGTCTTTATTTTTCCATTATCGTGATGCGTTGTGATACTTTCTAGGTTATCATTTTTATAGTATTCTTTTTGCTTTATTTTTCCATTATCGTGATATATTGTGATACTTTCTAGGTTATCATTTTTATAGTATCCTTTTTGCTTTATTTTTCCATTATCGTGATGCGTTATGATACTTTCTAGGTTATCATTTTTATAGTATTCTTTTTGCTTTATTTTTCCATTATCGTGATGCGTTATGATACTTTCTAGGTTATCATTTTTATAGTATTCTTTTTGCTTTATTTTTCCATTATCGTGATATATTGTGATACTTTCTAGGTTATCATTTTTATAGTATCCTTTTTGCTTTATTTTTCCATTATCGCGATACATTGTGAGATTTCCTTCTAGTTTCCCATTTTTATAGTATTCTTTTTGCTTTATTTTTCCATTATCGCGATACATTGTGAGATTTCCTTCTAGTTTCCCATTTTTAAAGTATACTTTTATCTCTATTTTTCCATTATTGTGATACCCTATAAGTAATCCGTTCCATATTGATTCAAGATCATCTTTCTCATCAATATAATTAGCTTCTTCAGCAGTTCTTTTTAGTTTACCTGATATGGAATAATCTTTAATAATTCCAATAGGCTTATTATTGTTATCAAAAGTGGCTATTCTGTAATATTGTGCTTTATCTATTTCTGATGTTACTTTCGATTCAGAGTCATAATAAATTTTTGTGAGTCCTTTCCAATCTTTTTTTAAGGGTTTGTGTTTGATAAGAGAATGTTTAGACTGTGAACAAGAAAGGATCAGTAGTATTGTAAAAAGAAGTAAGCTTATTTTTTTAATCATGGTATATTTAGGTTTATTGTGAAACTGTCAAAAGGTTTGTCAAAAGATTTTGTTTATGAGGAAAGGGAAGTTAAATTGTGTAATGTTTTGTCTTTATACTTTCTGACAAACAACGATAAGAGTATTATATAAGCTAGGAAAAAAGGAACTAACCAAAGTATCAAATTGAGAAAAGCCTTTTTTCTTAATATCTATGGATCCATAAATTTTACTGATTTTTCAAGGGGATCCTTGAATCATTTGTTTCAGGGATTAAAATTTTACTTGTCAAATTGATCATATTGATCATAAAGGTTATTATAAATAAGAGTATCCATAGTAAGAAAGATAAAAATATGTATTAGTAAATCAAGGTTAAATTATGTAGTTGAATTATTTGGTTTTAGTAAGGTTAGGTGGTTATCTTAATCAAAGAATTCACTTTTGAAGTGATATTCTTCAACACTCTAAACTATATTGTTACTGGAAGCTGTGAGTTTTTAGGGACAGAGGAAAACTGTGCTGTCTGCTAAAAATTGTTGTTCTTGTTCAGCGGTGGCACCTTTAGTACGGCGTCCGTTGTCAAAACAGCTGACCTGAAATAGTGTGCCATCTGAATGGTAATTGATCTTATATCCGTGTCGTTTTTCGTCTTTATAGTTTGTTCTGGACCATATAGATCCGTCTGTTCGGTATTCGGTAGTAAGTTGTAAACCATCATTTTGATAGCTATAAATTATATAAATACTATCCCTTAAATCTCTTAGTGTGTCTGTTCCTGTCCCCGTTATACAACTAGATAAATTTAAACCGTTATTATTGCCATTTTGGTAGCAGTCTAAATCACTTATACTTCCGTCTGTTCTGTATTCAGTAAATAGTCCCTGTAGATTATCATTTTGATAGCTATAAATTATATAAATACTATCCTTTAAATCTCTTAGTGTATCTATTCCTGTTCCTGTTATACAACCAGATAAATTTAAACCGTTATTATCGCTATTTTGGTAGCAGTCTAAATCATTTATACTTCCGTCTATTCCGTATTCAGTAAATAGTCCCTGTAGACTATCATTTTGATAGCTATAAATTATATAAATACTATCTCTTAAATCTCTTAGTGTATCTATTCCTGTTCCTGTTATACAACCAGATAAATTTAAACTGTTATTATTGCCATTTTGGTAGCAGTCTAAATCAATTATCCTTCCGTCTAAATAGTACTTGAAATTAAGTCCGTGTCGTTCTCCATTTTTGTAGTTTTGTGTTTCCCCTAAGATTCCGTTTGGCCAGTAAGAAGTATAAAGTCCCTGTAAACTACTGTTTTGATAGCTATAGATTAAAATAATGCTATCCCTTAAGTCTCTTAGTGTGTCTGTTCCTGTTCCAATTATACAAGTTGTTAAAATTATGTATAGACTGTCGTTTTGATAGCAACTCAAAGAATATATACTTCCGTCTGAATTGTAAGTGAAAGCATATCCGTGCTGTTTTCCATCTTTGTATGGAGTTATTTTTTGCACTTGCCCGTTATCGTAAAATACAGTGTCGGCTCTATTGTCCTGAATACTTGATACGTTAATTAGATTTTCGCAGTTAAATAAAAATAAAAAACAAACAATCAATAGAATTATTTTTTTCATAGGGTTATTTTTGAGTTGGATCACACAAAAAAAAGTAGTTTTTTTTATTTTATTTTTCAATAAATCACGGTAATTATTGATAATTTTATTGACTGCTTAAATTATAATTTGCTCTGTTATCAAAAAATTTATAAAGTAACTGTGATTTCTTAATAAGATTAAGTGATTATCTCAATCAAAGAATTTGCTTTTAGTGTGACTATATAAAATATTTTGATTAATTTTGATTAGGATGTTTAGTTTATAACTTAATGAGGCTAAGGGCAAATAAAAATTTTAGGATTAATCGGATATTGCTCTATCATAGCTGGAGTTGCAGATTTAGTTTGTATACCGCTTGTATAGCAAGATAGGTCAGAGATCTTTCCATTGTTGTATTTTGTAGCAAGACTCTCTTGCTTACCCTCTTTGAAGTATCCTTTTACTTTTACCTTTCCATTTTTATCATACCATTTGTTAATTCCTTCTTTCTTACCATCTTTGAAGTTTATTTCGCTTTTAATCTCTCCATTTTCGTAGTAGCTTGTACTAAGTCCCTCTGCTTTTCCATTTTTGATATTGGATTTGATATTAATTGTCCCATTTTCGTAGTAGAGTGTAGAACTTCCTTTTCGTTTTCCATCTTTGAAGTTTATTTTTGTCTTTATTTTTCCATTTTCATAATACTCTGTGGAACTTCCTTCAGGTTTCCCATTTTTGAAGTATTCTTTTGTCTTTATTTCCCCATTTTCATAATACTCTGTGGAACTTCCTTCTTTTTTCCCATCTTTAAAGTTGGTTTTTTTCCATATTTTCCCATTTTCATAATACTCTGTGAAACTTTCCTCAGGTTTTTCATCTTTGAAGTATTCTTTTGTCTTTATTTCTCCATTTTCGTAGTAGAGTGTAGAACTTCCATCTAGTTTTCCACCTTTATAGTTTGCTGTTCCCTCTATTTTCCCATTATTGTAATATTTTGTGAAACTTCCTTCTTTTTTCCCATCTTTATAGTATCCTGTTTCTGATATTTTTCCATTATCGTGATAATACCATGTTTCTTTTTTTTCATCTTTGAAGTATTCTTTTTGCCATATTTTCCCATTATTGTGATATTTTGTAAAACTTCCTTCAGGTTTCCCACCTTTATAGTATCCTTTTGTCTCTATTTCCCCATTATTGTGATACTCTGTGAAATTTCCTTCTAGTTTCCCATCTTTGAAGTTTCTTTTTGCGGAGATTCTTCCATTATTGAAATACTCTGTGGCAATTCCTTCTCGTTTTCCATCTTTGAAGTTTCTTTTTGTGGATATTTTTCCATTATTGAAATACTCTGTGGCAATTCCTTCTCGTTTTCCATCTTTGAAGTTTCTTTTTGCGGAGATTCTTCCATTATTGAAATACTCTGTAGCAATTCCTTCTAGTTTCCCATCTTTATAGTACCCTTTTGTCTCTATTTTTCCATTATAGCGATACCATGTAGCAATTCCTTCTAGTTTCCCATCTTTGAAGTATTCTTTTGTCTTTATTTTTCCATTATTGAAATACTCTGTGAAATTTTCTTCTTTTTTCCCATTTTTATAGTATCCTGTTTCCGATATTTTTCCATTATTGAAATACTCTGTGGCAATTCCTTCTAGTTTCCCATCTTTGAAGTTTCTTTTTGCGGATATTTTTCCATTATTGAAATACTCTGTGAAATTTTCTTCTTTTTTCCCATTTTTATAGTATCCTGTTTCTGATATTTTCCCATTATCGTGATAATACCATGTTTCTTTTTTCTCATCTTTATAGTAGTATTCTTTTCGCCATATTTTCCCATTATCATGATACTCTGTGAAATTTTCTTCTTTTTTCCCATTTTTATAGTATCCTTTTACCTTTATTTTTCCATTATCGTGATATCCTATAACTAATCCGTTCCATATTGATTTACGATCATCTTCCTTATCAATATAATTAGCTTCTTCAGTAGTTCCTTTTAGTTTACCTGATATAAAATAATCTTCAATAATTCCAATAGGCTTATTATTGTTATCAAAAGTGGCTATTCTGTAATATTGTGCTTTATCTATTTCTGATGTTACTTTCGATTCAGAGTCATAATAAATTTTTGTGAGTCCTTTCCAATCTTTTTTTAAGGGTTTGTGTTTGATAAGAGAATGTTTAGACTGTGAACAAGAAAGGATCAGTAGTATTGTAAAAAGAAGTAAGCTTATTTTCTTAATCATGGTATATTTGGGTTTATTTTTGAAACCGTCAAAAGGTCTGCCAAAGGGTTTGTTTATGAGGAGGGAGGTTAAGTTGTGTAATATTTAATATTATCTTTTTATGAGTTGCGGTAATTTTATGATTACCCAATATAAAGTATATATATTATACCGTTGTTGCGTCTATGGATTGTTTTAAACTTTGATTAGGGGTGTTTAATTTATGATTTAATGGAGCTAAGGGTAAGTAAAAATTTTAGAATTAGTTGAGTATTGCTCTATTATAGCTGGAGTTGTAGATTTAGTTCAAAAACTGCTTGTATAGCAAGATATAGGTCAAAGATTTTTCCATTGTTATACTTTGTAGCGAAATCCTCTACTTTACCATCTTTATAGTTACCTTTTTTTTTGCTTGTGTTTTTCTGAAATTACGCCATAAATTTTCCCTAGTAATCACCAAGGAAAGATGTATAAATTTTAGTCTAAGTATAAGGCAAAACCGTAATTATTATTCCGCCTACGATTTAATTATACCCACTACTGCTTTAACAGTCTTATTTTTTACATATGGTTTCCTTTTGTTTTATTAGTTCTGTTTTAATCCTTCGCCATTTGTTAATTTTTTAGCTATTTCCCGTATTCTTTGCATTTGATATGCGTCAAACTTCTCCTTTAAATAGCTACTCCAAAAATATACTTTGCTAACAAGTAGAAAACTGAAGTGATAACTATTACTCCCCATAGATTAAATAAAATTCCTGCCCTAATCATCTGCTTTATTTTGACATAACCAGAGCTAAATACTATAGCCTGAGTAGGTGAAGCAATAGGCATCATAAAAGCACAACTTGCAGAAAGTGTTGCGGGAAGCATTAAGATTATTGGATCTAAACCTAAAATGACACTTGCTTTTGCTAGTATTGGTAGTACTAAGTTTGTTGTAGCCGTATTAGAGGTTATTTCAGTTAAAAAAGTAAGAATAAGGCAGACTATAATAATGATAAAAAATGGATTGTCAATTTCTAAATTTGTAAATAGATTGCCAACTATGTTAGAAAGTCCACTACTGTTGAATCCTCCAGCAATGGCAAATCCACCACCAAATAACAACAGTATTCCCCATGGTAATTTTCTTACTTTCCGCCAGGTTAGTAACATTTCTTTTGGTTTATCTTCAGATGGAATTATAAAAAGGAATAAGGAAGTTACAATAGCAATTGACGCATCACTTACCATTTCTAACCTAAAGATAGTTCTCCAGCCATGTATGGTAAATGATTCGCTTAAAGTAATATCAGAACCAGTTATCCATAAAATTACTGCAGATAAGAAGATAAGTCCAGATATTAATTCATCTCTCCTTAATTTTCCTAGATCTTTTAATAAGTTTTTTATCATATCTTTATTTTTAAAGACAGTAATTTTAGGCATTCTAAAAATTACTTTGGTCATTAGTAACCAACCAGTAAATACAAAGGTAGCTGAAATAGGTAATCCTATCATCATCCATTGAGTAAACCCTACTTGAGGTAGATTAGGAAATAATTCGTGATATAATTCTACAAATACCATATTAGGTATAGTACCAATCAAAGTGGTCATTCCTCCCATATCCGCAGAGTAAGCTATGCCCAACATTAGTGCCACTGCAAATTTTGATATAAATTTTTTAGATCCTTTCATTTCGCTTATAACAGATAAGCCTATAGGCATCATAACCATTACTGAGGCAGTATTTGTAATCCACATACTCAATCCAGCAGTAGCCACCATAAAACCAAGTATTAAATGATCTGGTTTACTTCCGATAATATTTACAATGTGTAGTGCTATACGTTTATGAAGGTTAGAGTTCTGTATCCCTTGAGCTAACATCAATCCTCCTAAGAACAAGAAAATAATTTCTTTACCAAAAAATAAGGCAGTTGCCCTTGTATCTAATATTCCAAAAAATGGAAAAAGGAATATGGGAAATAATGATGTGATGGCAATTGGAACAACTTCAAAAATCCAAAAAATAGCCATAATAACTACAATCGCAGCCATTATTGGGGCTTTAGGGTTCTCTTGTGAAGGCACCAAATAATAGCATAAAATAGCTAAGAATATGGCTAAAATAGCATATATCCATTTACCTTTTAAAGGTCTGTACTTGTTCATAAGTTTTTATATAAATTAAAACTTTATATCTATATCTAGATAATATCTTTTTAGTATAGTGTCAAAGAGGAGTATTTTATTTATTAGCTTAGTTATTTTAAAAATATTTCAATTATTCCGATTCCAATCTTTCTCTTAAATTAGTTAATTTTTCCCCATGATAGGTGAAATATTCTGCACCTCGTGCGCTTTCCCAATTGTACCCATACTCTCTTAAAAACTTTAAAGCTGCAGCAGAAATTGACATCTCTTCTTCCCCTATTTTTACTTGATTTTTATTTGACGAAACTACAACTTTTTTATCTGTATTTTTAGTAAAAACTAATTCACTCCCTATTTCTATACCAAAGAGTTTAAAATTGAAATTTTGTCTTTTCTCTTTACTTTTCTCTATCTTTAACAAATCATCTTTGTCTTCAATAAAAGAATCCTTTGGGGTTACATCTTCTCCTTCAATAAGTTCTAATACTTCTTTTACCTTTTCTTGAGATACAGTAAAAAATTCTCGTTTTGGGTTTACTCTATAATCATCAAAAATACTATGGATACGTTTTTCTGCATCTGCAATAGTAATTTTTCTTGCATAAAAACACTCAAAAGGAAGAGGGACTCCAGTTGTGTGTAATTGTTTCATTCTTTTTTCTAAGTTATCAGCTCTTCCAATTTTTATATAATCAGGTATTGATTCATTTGTTAAGATATATATAATCATTATTATTAAGTATACCTTTTATTAGTTGTTTATAACAAGATATTATATAGATTATTTTTTTCTTCATGAAAGTTTACTTTTTCTAACATAGTTAAGTTGTGTAATATTTTGTCCTTATACTTTCTGACAAACAACGATAAGAGTACTAGATAAGCTAGGGAAAAAGGAACTAACCAAAGTATCAAATTGAGAAAAGCCTTTTTTCCTAATATCTGTGGATCCATAAATTTTACTGATTTTCCAAGGGGATTCTTGAATCATTTGTTTCAAGGATAAGTAAGTGAAAGGGCGTATATGACCAGCAACCTCATTAGAATTAGCTATTAATTTTCCTAAAGGATTACCATAATGACTAGAAGTAGCTCCTACTTCTGATCTGATAGGTTGCCAACCAAATAAAAAAAAGAAAAATCGATTTATGTACCAAGCTATATTAGGAGTGGTTAACACAAGATATCCGTCTTTCTTTGTGACACGATACATATCTAATAAAAATTGTTCCGTTTTAAAAAGGTGTTCAATGATTTCTCCAGCATACACAATATCAACCGAATTTTCCTCAATAGGCCATTGTTGATTTGGGGTAACTAGATGAACTTCGTTACAAACTTTTTTTGCATCTTCAAGTGCTTTTTTAGACACATCTATTCCAATTGTGTGTACCCCCCCCCATTTTTTAAGATTAGAACTTATATAGCCACCTTTACATCCAATATCAAGAATGGATTTTTTTGAATTTTGTGCAGAGTTTTTGACTAGGTTTTTTATGATAGACAATGATTTTTTAATTCGAGGATTAAAATTTTGCTTGTCAAATTGATCATAAAGGTTATTATAAAAAATAGCATCCATAGTAAGAAATATAAAAATATGTATTAGTAAATGAAGGTTTTAAGAATTAATCTTTATAGATTCGTTTTCTATAAACCACTTGAGTAAAATGTAGGCAGATGCTCCAGCTTGAATTAAGCGGTTGTTTAAAGTTCCTTCAATCACCTTTTCAACTGGAAAGGTTTGTGTTTCTAAAACAATGTCTGTATCGGGGTTAGGAAGTTTGGAATCTATCAAATTTTTAGCAATAAAAAAATGCTGGTTAGTATTGATTGTTCCTGTTGCTTTAATTGTATAGTATTTTTCTAAACTAAGAGACTTTTTACCAATTTCTTCTTGAAGCTCTCGGTTAGCATTATCTTTAATATTTTGATCAGGTTCTAAAAATCCAGTCACAAATTTCCAACGCACAGAAGGTGTTTCGTGTACTCTTTTCTCTTTAATTAAGATAATTTCATCTTTTTCATTAAAAGGAATGATTGTGATAGAGTCTTTGATAAAAACTTTTTCGTAAGTATGTTCGTTAATAACTTGTTCAAAAAGTTTTAAAATTTTACCATTGTATTTTACTTTCACAGTTTGAAAAGTAGAAACTTTAGACTGATTTTTTATGAAATACCAACAGACAACACTTTTATTATGGAAATTATTTTGGCGATCATATTCTTGGGTGATTATTGTTTTTTTAGGTTTTTCTTTTATTGCTGGAATATGTGAAATTAGTTTTGTCTTTTTATTGCGCTCATTTGTCTTAAATGAGGTTGCAAGTCCAGTTTTGGTGATTAGTTTAACACTATCTTTAATGGTATTTAGAACAGTTGTTCAAATTTTTAATATTCGTTTCTTATCTAATAAATTACAGAAATGGACTGATGAAATAAAAAATAATCTGTATCAAAATATGTTAAGAAAGGCATTCCCTTTAAGTCGTTTGGATGCATCAAAAGAGTGGAAAAGGCTTCATGTACAGTTATTCCCTTTTATGAGAACAGGTTTGTTTTCACTGTTATTTTCTGTTTCTGCAGGGATTCAAATTTTACTTTGTTTATGCACTATTTTTATTTTTCCTTGGATTTTTGTTTTAAGTCTTTTTGTTTTATTATTCCCTTTGGCTCTCTTTTCGCGTTGGAGAATTAAAATTTTGAATAAGGCTAGCTCTAAATGGGTTGAGGCTCAAAGTCAAAATGATGGAGAGATAGAAAACCTTTCAAATGCATTTGATTTTGTATATGGAAATCAACAGTTAGAAATGGCTCTAGAAAATGTTGTGCATCAAAATACCATTAGAGGGAAGAAAGAAGTGTGTTGGAATATTTTGCAATGGATTTTTCCTTATATTATGGAATTTCTTTATTTTGTATTGGCTTTGGTTTTGTTTTCTATTATCTTACCATCTTTTAATTTTGTAACTGATTTACTCCCTTTCATTATTTTAATGTTACTTTTGTATCGTCCTATTCGTGAATGGTCTAGACTTTATCCTGATATTAGTTTAGGAAATCAAGCTTTTTTAAATTGGAATCACTTTGTTAAAAAAATAGAAAATAGCCCTGATTTGAAGCCTAAAGATTTTCACGATTTGCAAACCATAGAATGTTTAAATCTTAATTTCAATTATGAAGAAAAAAATGTTTTTTCAAATTTAAATCTAATTTTAGATTTAACTAAAATAACTTTTTTAATCGGTAGCAATGGAATAGGGAAAACAACTTTTTTAAAATTACTCGCAAGAATAGAGTTTCCAAAATCAGGGACAATCTTACATTCTAAAGATTTTAAGGAAATATCTTACCTTTCGCAGAGACCCGTTTTTAGTCCTTTTTGGTTAGATCAAACACAATCTCTTAAAAAGGAATATCCAGAAGATTTTAAAGCTTTAGATTTAATTTTAAAAATAAGTCCTTTGTTAAAACGCTTGAAAAAACCATCACAGGTTGAAGATTTATCTGGAGGAGAGAAACAACGACTTCATTTATTGCAGTGTTTATTGAGGCCTTGTCCTTTTATTTTGATGGATGAGCCCACAACTTGGATCTCTTTAGGAACACAAGTTAAATTGATACAGGATTTAATAACTTACTGGAAAAAGCGTTGGGAAAAAGTTAATCAGCCAGCAGGAATGTTGATTGTTTCGCATGATCAAAATATGGAAGAACTGGCAGAGGTTAAAATTAATTTTTAAGATTAAGTATGAATTTCTCTCTGTCTTCTTTGTTTTTTTGTTATCGAGGTGCAATTCTAATAATTTATTTTTTAATTGTTTGTTTATTTTGTTATCAATACACAGTCTCATTTTTTTGGTGGGGATCCCCAGTTATTATTTTAGGTTTAGCGATTCGTTTAGCTTCTAGTTTTTACATTACAGATACAAATGTAACAGAATTAAGTTCTCCCAAATTAGCAACAGAAGGACTGTATGCTTGGATTAGAAATCCATTATACCTTGCAAATATTTTAGTGGGAATTGGATTTTTAATTTGTGTTTCAAAAGAGGATCTATGGTTTTTGATTTTAATGAGTTTTATATTGTGCTTGCATCATTTGATTGTCATTAAGATTGAAGAAAATTTTTTGATTCAAAAATGGGGACCGTCCTATTTTAAGTATCAACAAAAAGTAACAAACAGATTATTCAATTTTAAAAAAGCAAGAATAAGATGGCACTTTCAAGTATCTTTTAAAAAAGCATTTCAATATCAATTTTACAATTTGTTAAAAACAACTGTGTTGTTTTTTACCCTTGTCTTTTTAGCTTAAAGTATTGGTTTTACATGTGGTTTAAATTATACTGTTTTTTAATGTTTAATCTTTACATGGGATTAAAGATTGTATCTTTTTTTTCATATTTCCAAAAATGGAATTTAAGAGAGCGTTTAAGCATTTCCAAAAACTCTAAGCCTAAAATTTGGATTCATTGTGCGTCAATAGGGGAGTCGAAAGGTGTGATAGGTTTTATTCTTAAAGAGTTTTTAACTTTGGATAAAAGTTTTTATCTGACCACAACAAGCATGAATGGTTATATCTTTTTAAAAAAAAATGTATATTCTTTTGAATGGAGTCAAAATATTGTGATAGCAATGGCTCCCTTAGATGTTCCTTTTTTAATACGGAATTTAATCCAAAAGCAAAATATTCAAAAATTATATTTGTATGAAATGGAACTTTGGCCATCAATGGTTTACACTGCATCACAACAAAAAATTGAAATAGAGTGGATTTCTGTTCGTTTTACGCGTAAAGCAGAACGGAAATATTCGTTGAATTCTAAAAAAATGTCTTGGTTATTGAATCAAATACAAACGATTTCAACCATAAGTCAAGTTGATCGTACTCGCTTGAAAAAATATACCCAAAGTCCAGTTCAAGTAGGGTTGGATTACAAAGTATTTTTTTATTTGAATCAGTTTAAAGTTAATCGTGAGACTTTACCAAAAAAAGACCGTGTTTTGGGCTTTTTATCTCTACATTATCAGGAGTTGGTATTATTTGAAACCCAAATACCTAAATTAAAGGAATTGGCTCAACTTATTTTTATCCCTCGTTATTCTAATGAACAAAGCCTTTTTAAAGCTTTCTTATTAAAATACGACATAGAACCCTATCGTTGTAATGATTCAAAAGAGCATTTTCTAGTCACTGAATTTCCGATGCAAAACGATTTTGTCTCTAGGTGTAGTCATGTTTTTGTCGGAGGTAGTTTAATTGCGAAAGGCGGTCACAATTTAATAGAACCATTTTTAAAAGGGTGTTTTGTTTTTTTTGGACCATTTATAGAACATCAACAATGGATTAGTGAAGAGCTTTTAAAATTAAAAGCCACCAAAAAAATAGAAGAGAGTCAAGGATTATTAGATTTTTATAAGTATAAATTATCGTTAGAACCAATTTTGGAATTTAAAGAGAAATACAATAAAGAGGCTAGTTGAAAAAACAATTAAAAGGGGAGTATATATTTCTATTTTTTAGTACTAGATAGGGGAGAAAACTTATGTCTGATTATTATAAAAAAGAAGATTTAAAAAAATTTTCAAATTTAGGGAGAGTGAATAAAGATTTAGCAGATCAATTTTTTGAATATTATGACTCTGTTTTTAAAGCAGGTGCTTTAAGTGAGCGTGAAAAAGCATTGATTGCATTAGCTGTGTCTCATTCCTTAAAATGTCCTTATTGTATTGAGTCCTATACAAAATCTTGTATGGAAAAAGGTGCAGACGAAGAGCAAATGAGCGAAGCTGTTCACATTGCAGGAGCAATGGCAGCTGGGGTAACTCTTGTGCATGGTGTTCAGATGCAAAATCACATTGATGATATGAGTTTGTAAGAAATAGAAGTTTTGATTTTAAAAGGTTAGAATATGACAAGTAGTGTAACAGAGCAAATAGGAGTTTTAAGTGCATATCCAAGTTCTTTCTGTGATGAGGTGGAAATTAAAGGTGGGATATCTCCAGATTCTTTAAAAATTTTTCAAATAAATGTTGGTAAGTTGTGTAACCAAGCTTGTTTACATTGTCATGTTGAAGCAGGACCAACAAAAACTAAAGAAAATATGACCGAAGAAACACTTGATATGTGTTTAGATGTCATTGCAAAGACTCCTTCAATTGAAAC
Source organism: Fibrobacteria bacterium (assembly GCA_965261055.1). Lineage (GTDB taxonomy): Bacteria > Fibrobacterota > Fibrobacteria > UBA11236 > JADFYW01. Next base: position 130,993 of record OZ253440.1, read on the forward strand.
GGTTGATGTGACAGGTGGAGCTCCTGAAATGAACCCTCATTTTAAAAAAATGGTATTGCGTTGTAAAGAACTGGGTAAAACGGTTATTGATCGTTGCAATTTAACTATCTTGGAGGAAGAAGGTTACGAAGATATGTATGGCTTTTTGACCGAGAACAAAGTTGACATTGTTGCTTCTTTACCACATTATGCTCAGTCTAAGACAGATAATCAAAGGGGGCGTGGGGTTTTTGATAAATCTATGATTGCTTTAAAAAAATTAAATGCTTTAGGTTATGGGACAGATTTAACTCTTAACTTGGTTTATAACCCTACAGGAGTTTTTTTAAGTGGTTCTCAAGAACAATTGGAGCGTGAGTTTAAAGAAAACTTGAAGCGTAATTACGATATTGTTTTTAATCAGCTCTTTTGTATTAATAATTTACCTATTAATCGTTTCTTAGATAGTTTAGTTCGTAAGAATAAATTTGAAGATTATATGGAAATTTTAGTAAATGCTTATAATCCAGCAACTGTAAATGGTTTGATGTGTCGACATCAAATTTCCGTAGGTTATGATGGTCGCTTGTTTGATTGTGATTTTAATCAAATGTTAGAAATGGAAATAGATGGTATGGGGCATATTAAAGATTTTAATTTAGAGAAATTTTTAAGTCGTAAAATAAAAGTTCTCAATCATTGTTATGGTTGTACGGCGGGTTCTGGTTCCAGTTGTGGTGGTGCTCTTGAATAAATTCTTGATTTAAGAAATTAAGAGTTTTAAGTATAAATTTTAACTTTCCTTTATTTTTATGGTGCAATTTTCTGTTTCTCTACCTCAAGGTTTTACTGGTGTTGGTCTTCATTGTGGTCTCAAAGAAAATAATCAAAAAGATTTAGCTGTTATCTATTCCCAAGTTCCAGCAAATGCAGTAGCAGTTTTTACACAGAATCAAGTTTGTGGTGCCCCCATTATTGTTGGTAGAAAAATTATAGAAAAACAAACACTACAAGTGATTGTGATTAATAGTGAAATTAGTAATGTTTGTACGGGTCAAGACGGTATTGATAAAGTTTATCAAACAATAGAGAAAGCGGCACAAGTTTTATCGGTTGATCCTTCATATGTTTTAGTGAGTTCTACAGGTCTTATTGCACACCCTTTGCCAGTTGAAAAGATTAAAACAGGCTTAGAACAAGCTAAATCTAAACTGCAAACAAATACAAAAAGTATTGCTGAAGCAATTATGACGACAGACACTCATCCTAAAGTATTGTCGTATAAGATTGGAGAGGCCTCTTTAGTTATCATTGCTAAAGGATCTGGTATGATTGAACCTAATATGGCTACAATGTTAGCTTATATTTTAACCGATGCAAAAATTGAAAAGCAAAAATTAAAAAGTATTCTTAAAGAAGTTGTAAATCTTTCTTTTAATATGCTTTCGGTTGATACAGATACAAGTACATCCGACACGGTGGCAATGATGGCAAATGGTATTGCTGGCAAAGTAAACGAGGAAGAATTTACACAAACTTTGAAACAAGGGTGTATTGAAATGGCTAAAATTTTAGCTAAAGATGGAGAAGGGGCGACAAAATTAATTCAAGCTCAAATTACAGGTTCTAGTAGTGAGAATAATGCGAAAATTTTGGCTAGGTCTATGGTTAATTCTCCGTTAATTAAAACAATGTGTTATGGTGCTGATCCTAACATTGGGCGTATTCTAATGGCTTTAGGAAAAACGACTGCTATTTTTGAGCTTAAAAAATTAGAAGTTAAGATTAATGATGTTTTGGTTTTTGCCCAAGGAGAGTTAGTTCAGTTTGATGAAAAACAACTGAGATTATTATTGGGTCAAAGTGAAGTTTTGATTTCAGTTGATTTGAATCAAGGACAAGATCAAGCGATAGCTTACGGTTGCGATTTAACTGAAGGGTATATTAAAGAAAATGCGGCTTACTACTCAAGTTAGATCTCTTCTTTTCTGTGAACAAGTTGTGTTTCCAAAATTGAAAATGAGTTCTTTAACACAATTTTTAAAAAGATCTTTACAGATAAATTTGATTAGAGTTTAGTATCATAAAACACAAAACTTTCAGTGATATGAGTTCTCTTGATGGGTGTGAAACACCACTTATTTAATAAATCAATCTATATAAACAATTTGATTAATCCTTGGATTTTTAATAATCTTTTTTGAACCATCTAACCACTGAATAACAACTTGTAATATTTTTGTTTTTTTACCAATTCCAAAAGTTAATCTTGAAAACTGGTCAGTTGAAAATCCAAGATTATTGAGTATTTCTCTTGTATAACTTTTACCATCTTCCGTTTCAATAAACACTTTTGCACCAATAGATTTAACATTATCCTTAAATGCAACAGTTATAAAATTATTAGTTGATTGATTGATAAAAGCCCGTGCTATTTTTTTACTACCGTCCATATTTATCCAAAAAACATCAGGTTTTCCATCATTATTAAAATCAAAAATAACTGGGGATTGGGAAAAATCATAATTTTCTAAACCTAATTCAGGTACATGATAAAAAGCAGAGTCATGAAGTATAAATGATTTACTTGATAGTTTAGAAAACTTATGAACAAACCATTTAATGTAGTTTTGAGCAACTAATAATTCCAATGAACCATTTAAGGTTAAATCTTCAAAAACAGCACCCCAAGCAAAGCCATAATCTTCCAATTGATATTTATTAGTAATATTGGTAAAATTAAAGTTTCCATCGTTTCGTAATAGTATCCAACTATAGTTTCTAGGTTGATGATCCAGTCCATCTCCAGCTATTTCTAATAAAAAATTAGGAATTGAGTTACCCGAATTTGTAAAAAATAAATCTTGATCGCCATCATAATCAATATCACCTACAGCTAATCCCATCCAAAAACCCCAACCAGTCGTTAGTTTTTTTGCAGCAAAAGAATTGTTTTTTAAATTTTGAAAAATTTCTACCTGTCCTGTGTTTTGAGAAACAACTAAATCTAACCAACCATCTGCATTTAAATCTATGAAACTAGCTAAAAAAGTATTTTGTAATGAAGCTGTTTTAGAAGAAGTGGTAATATCAGTAAATGTTAAATCGCCATTATTTAATAACATAATATTAGTTTTAGCATGAGAAGAATCATTATATGTTGCTGATTTGAAACTTTTTAAATCGACAAAAACACTAATATACAAATCACCATCACCATCTCGGTCAATATCACCAACGGCTACATTAAAAGCAGTAGAATTGGAAGGAAAATTAACAGGAAGAGGGGTTTTTAAGAATTTACCATTTTTATTAAGGTACAAAAAGATGCCATTACTACGTGCTAATATTAAATCTATGTCGCCATCATTATCTATATCTAATGAATTAGCACCATGGGTAGCCATTGTATCAGATAGTCCAGTGCCATTAATGATGTTACGAAATTTGTTTTTTTGGTAAGAAAAGAGCATATCATCGTGTCCTTGCCCTCCTCCAACAAAAATTTCTGTAATTTTGTCACCATTGATATCAATGGGTGTTCCTCCAATAATTGAATGTACTGTCTTATTCCAATCGTTATTACCTATTTCAATAGGTATTTCTTTAAAAGGTTCAACAATGGGTTTATGTTTTAATTTGTGTACAGTTTCACGAGTGCAAGATACGATAAGAATAATTACAATTAAAAAAATCTTGAGTTTATTTTTTTTCATAATTTGAATTTATTCCATAGGTGTATTATATCACAAAAAATATAATTATTACACAATACCTTATCATGATTATATATACTTATATTTTACTTTAACCTATTATGCTTATGAAAAAACATTTATTAACATTTCTTTTACTTTTTATTGTCTCAATAACTTATGCTAAAAATAAAGCGAATATTAACCTTCAAAGAACAGCTGGTTTAGTTATTCTTGGTACAACAGGATCGGCTGATGCACTGGAAGAAGAATTAGAAAAATTGAAAATTGATACCGATATAGATAATACTTTGATCCCTTTTGGTTCTAGTGCATACAGTAGTGATTCCCCTATAGGAGTTTTAACGGCTGAAGAATTAAAAGCAGACGATGGTGAACCTGCTGGTGATAATGGATTTGCCCCTTATGCATTATCTTTTAAAATGAATGATATTGATTACACAATTCGTATGGTACATCCTTCTGTGACTCCTGATAACTATGTTGTTCAGGGAAATGGTCAAGCTGTCCGTTATGATTTAGGTGAAAATGAAGGAACTAAAATAATTACTGTTGTTAAATCTATAGATCAAAAACAAATTGATTAATATAAATAACACTTTTTAGATATTACTTTTAAAGCTTTCAAGAAATTTTCTTGAAAGCTTTTTTTATGGAAAAAATTATGAATAACAAACAAATAATGTCTTCCATAAATGTTGATAAATTATCTTCTAAAAATATTGTACAGCATTTATTTCAAGTAATTTCGAGAGAGTTACCTATGTCAACGGCCAATTTTTTATTAGATGAAAACCTTTGTTCTTATATGGATAATAAGAAAATGGGAAGCAATAGAGAAACTTGGTTTAGATGGGTACAATTTTTACATAAAACAGCAGATAAAAAAATGTCTTCTTTATCAATTGTAATTGATAAATTTAAAAAAAAAAAAGATACAGTAGAAGCAGAAGTTCATTGGAAAGCTCAATTAAATGGACAAACAGTAGTATCTGATGTTAAAAAAGTGGTTTACCAGTTAAAGAATAATAAAATTATTAATATTTGGACACATCGATCAAATTATATCTTTATTTATGGTAATAAAATTGCTACTAGTAAATTGTATTTTTATTGGATTGCAGTTAAATTATCTTTGTGGAGTTTAATAAAACATAAATAGATTGAAGGTATTTTTATTTAACTAACTAAAACTTGTTTTAATACTGTGCCATCATTGTTGAATATTCATTAAAAAATTCTGTATCTTTTCCATAAAGAGTCATATTTAATTTCGTTTCAAAACTGTTCTTGAATGAGTTTTAGATGCTCTCAAAAAATGGAATCTAAAACTCTTTATGAGGTAAGTTTGAGATTTTTATGATTTATGATAATAGGATTCAAAAAATATTCAATTAAACTTATTTTATAAACTGATATTATTCTATTTTAATTTTTATTAAAGGGGTTATTATGGATATAGAGGCTTTTTTACTTTGCGATGCAGCAAACGATTCAGATGGGAAATTGAATATTTTAGGTGGATTCAATTCTATTCTCGCAGAACAAGTTCCTGCGGTGCGTCCAGTTTCGGTTTTAGCATGTCGTTTTAGATTTGAAGCTGAAGAAATAGGAGATCACCGTTTTAGAGTCTTGATTACAGATATGGATGGACATAATGTTATTTCTCCTATTGAAGGAAATATGAAAGTACAGCTTAAAGCTGATCAAATATCGACTGTCGTTAATTTTATTTTGAATATTCAAAATTTGAAATTAGAAAAATTTGGAAGCTACAGAGTGGAATTGGAATACGATGGGGTTGAAGCAACAACACTCCCATTTTCTTTAATGAAAGTTCCATCTACAAAATAAATTTAAAATTAGAATCTTAAGTTAAGATTTTTAAATAACTTTGTGTATCAAAGGATCTAAGATCCCAGCTTCTTTAAATCCTTTGTCTCTAAGAATACAAGAAGGACAATTTCCACAAGGAGGTGTTTTCCCTTCATAGCAAGTATGGCTGTCTGCTAAAGTTTGTAATCCACCTAATTTTTGTGCTAGAAGAATAGTTTTAGCTTTATTCAAAAACATTAAAGGTGTATGAATTTGTATTCCACCTGCTATGCCTAAACATAAGGTTTTTTCTAAGGATTTTATCGTGTCTTGACGGCAGTCAGGATAGCCACTATAATCTGTTTCACAAACTCCAGTGACAAGATTTTGAATGTCTTGAGTATGTGCATAGGCTGCGGCATAAGTCAAAAAAATTAAATTCCTTCCAAGGACAAAGGTATTTGGGAGTGAAGATTTTAAAGTTTCAATTTTTTTGTTTTTGTCTAATAGTGAATTTCCACCAATTTCTTGAAACGTTTCAATAGAAAGAATTTTAAGCTTTAGTCCTAATTTTTTAGTAATCGTTTGAGCCGCTTTAAGTTCAGCGTTTAAATGCCTTTGTTGGTAATTAAAAAAAACTGTTTGAACAGATTTAAATTTTTTAATTGCCCAGTGTAAACAAGTTGTAGAATCTTGTCCTCCTGAAAAGACAACTAAAGCTATTTTTAAAGATAAGCAATCCATAGTTAGTGTATTTTAAGTTCTTTATGTATTTGAAACGAGTAGCTCCAAAGAGGATTGTCTTTGACCACTTTTAATGTTTTTAACCACTCTGTTTGGGTTTCTTTTTGAAGTCGTTTTCCTTTTCCCCATTGTTCAGTACGAATTTCTTTAGGTTGTAAATAATAATGGTCGAATTCACTTTGTTGGTAAAATTTTAAATCTTGATTTTCAAAGATAAGTTTAAGCTCGTTTCCTTTTTTTAAAATCCAATCTCCCTTTTCTCCAATTTTAGGGCTAACTGTAACCCAATCAACTCCCATTATATTTAGGCTAGTTCCATTGGTTTCCATTGCTATAAAATAATTATGTTTTTGTAACAATTTAATTAAAGGAGTTAAAACTTTATATTGTAGAGTAGGTTCGCCTCCTGTTAAAACTACAAATTTACTGGGAAAAAATTGAATCTGTTCTAAGATTTGAGTAGCACTCATTTTAAGTTTAAGAGAAAAATCAGTATCGCAAAAACGACAAGATAAATTACAACCTGAAGTGCGGATAAAAATAGCTGCTTTTCCTGAATGATAACCCTCTCCTTGGATAGAATAAAAAATTTCAGTAAGATGAATGGAAGAGGTCATGGGGTAATATGAAGAATTTAGTGCTATTTATTATTTATTAATTCACTAACAGTTTGTACAACTTTGTAATCAACACCTGCAAATGCTTTTTCTTCAAAATGAGCCTCACCACATTTGATTTTTTGTTGTTCACTTGACCTAAGTTTATTCATATCAATAGTATCTTTACCAGTATTTTTTGTTTCAACTACAAAATAGATTTTTTTATTCTTTTCAAGAATAACAGCCCAATCGGGATTGTAATTTCCAATTGGAGTAGGGATCTTAAACCAATAAGGCAATTTGAAATAAAATTTTACATTATCGCTATCGTTACATTGTTTTGCAAATTTTCTCTCTGTACCTGAATCTAAAGGAATGTGAGATTCATAGATTGACTTACCAATCTTGTGATTTTCTACTTTAAAAGTATACTCATTCAAATAAAATTCTAATTCTGAATTTTTAAATTCTTTCATTTCATATTGAACACCATTAATTTTCTGATATTTAATACCATCAATCATTAAAGTATTAAGTGTGTGATTAATTGCATTAGAAACTGCATCTAAAAACATTTGAGGGTTGATAATAATATCCTTAATGCGACCAGATTTTGATAAAATTTCTGCAATGGTAGAGCGAGTAAGTTCAGTTCGGTATTGAATATAATCTAAGACATTTGGAATTTTCCAAATTACCTCTTCATCTAAAAATGTTTGTTCATTGATAATGTTATCAGCTTCAACACTCTCTGTAGTAATCTTCAAAGTCACTTTTCTTGAGCGAACTGTAGGCGATTTAATGGAATCAATTTTTTTAATGGCTATTACACATTTCTCTACAAGATCTTGCGTCTTGTAATTGACACTATATTTTGTTTTGTGTTTTATTTTATTCCAAATTTCTTTGAAATTATCGTCTAATTTAAATCCTTTCCGATATTTTTCACTTACTTTTTGTTTCTTGTTTAAAATTTTCCCTTTAAATGATATCCCACATTCATCTTCAATTTCAGTCTGTAAAGTATTTGCAAAATCTTCATAAGATTCATTAGCAATAACTGTAAGAATATTTGCCTGTGGGTTAAAATATTGTACTAAATCCCCATTAATAGGTTCAACTGGAATCCTTAACCCTCTACCTAATTCTTGTCTTTTTTTCATTTTAGAGTTAGTCTCATTTAATGTGCAAATTTGAAAAACATTAGGATTATCCCACCCTTCACGCAAAGCAGAATGTGAGAAAATAAAACTTAATGGATTATCAAATTGAAGTATTTCCTCTTTTTCTTGCATAATCCATTTATAAGCTCTTTGGGCATCTTCAGAATTTTGTGAAGCAGTAGTTTCTTTTGTATCTTTTAATATTCCTTTTTTGTCTTTAGAGAAGTATCCATTATGAATATCTTTTAGTTTATATTTGTTAAGTATTTTGTATTTATCTTGTGCAATATATTTATTGTATGATTCTTCAAACCAAACACCAAACTTCCCTAATTCTAAACTTCGGTTACCAGACTCATTATAGACTCTATAATTGGCTACTTTATCAATAAAGAAAAGAGAAAGAACTTTAATATTTTTACCTATGTCCAACATCTTTAACTGTTTTTGTAAGTGATTAGCAACAGTTCTGTCAACTTGAGCACGCATAACTGATTCAGACAAACCGCTTTTTGCTTGACCTTCAGATAATACTACACCATTGTTGAATCTTATTTCTTTATTACTAAAACCTGATACAATAAAATTATGACGATAAATTTCACGCTCCTTGGATAATATAAATAAATCATCTCCAGAGGAAACAGTAACTTTCGTTTTCTTAACACCATCAGTAGTATTACACATTATTGAAATGGATGCTGACATACTTCTTTTACCACTCTTAATACTATGTAATTGAATAAATGCATCATTCATTGAATTTTCTTCAATAACAGAATCAACTTCTATCTTTTTAACTAATCCCAAATCATAAGCATCAATAGGAGAGAGTTTATAGATTAGATTATATGCATCTTTTAAAGTAGCTGAATAACGTAAAGTGCATAAAGGATTAAGTTTTGCTATTGCAGATTTACGTTTATCTGTTTCCATATTTTGAGGTTCATCAATAATCACTATTGGATTAGTAGATTGGATAAACTCAATAGGTTTTTGTCCTGTTAATTTGTCATTATTTCTATTAATAATGTTCTGGTCTTTAGCAAAAGCATCAATGTTCATTACTAAAATCTGAATAAAATCATTAGTAGCAAAACCTCTCAAATTTGAAACACACTTAGAATCATATACCCGAAAATCTATTGGAATTTTGTCGTATAATTCAGCAAAATGATCTTTAGTTTGTTCTAGTGATTGAACAACCCCCTCACGAATAGCAACAGAAGGGACTACAATAACAAATTTTTTAAAACCATAATTTTTTGATAATTCAAAAATAGAACGCAAATAAACATATGTTTTACCAGTTCCTGTTTCCATTTCTAATGAGAAATTAAGTGTTTCTAATGATGTGATTATTTCAATATCATTATGTTTTTGAATTGCTTGAAGGTTTGCAAGAATTTGCTCGTCAGTAAGCACTAAGCTATTTGAGACACTATTTATGAGTGATGAATTTAATGGTGTTGGAATTGAAGAGTCATCAGAAGATTGACCTTTAAATAGGTCAATAATTGATTTTATTGCGTCTTGTTGGTATTGTTTATTTGGATCAAACTTTATTGCCATAATTAAATTGTTTTAAATTTTATATCGGCATCATTCATTTGTAGCTTGGTATTTGTTTTGAGTTGATCGTTACCATTAAACAGTTTATCTAACACAAGCACCTTACTAGGATTTTCAACAATTACAGAGTCTATAATATTTTGAGAAACCTCATCTAACAAAATGACCAACTCATTATCATTTATGTAATATACTTTGTCTTTAAGAACTACTGAACTGTTAAGGTCTTTACCTGACTTTAATAATAACTCGTACAACATGTTTTCATTGGTAGCATCTTTTGATATGGAGTCAATAAAAAACTCTATTTGTTCTTGTAATTTTTCAGTATCAGTAGTCGTAAGCTGTTGCCATTGTTTAAAGTTACTTTCTTGAAGTTTAAATACTTTCAAGCCTAAATCTCCTGTAAAAAGAAGATTATCTTCTTTTATTTTTTTAGTTGCTCTTTTGATACGCTCTTTAGAAATATCTGCAATGTTTTTATATCCTGCTTTGAATGCTTCAGATTTTTCATTTGTTGGTTCAGCCAATTGAACAGAAATACATTTTCTATTGCCACCATCTTCTGCATTGAGTTGCATTACAGCATGGGCGGTTGTTCCTGAACCTGCGAAAAAATCTAATAGGATGTCATTCTTTGAGTTTGACACGTGTGGATAACAATAGCAAATTGAAAATAAGTTCTAGTTGGTTTAGGGGTATCAAAAGGAGAAGTGTTGAAATTAATTTTTGCTAATTAACTTCAGTTCCTTTTGTTGCAGAACTTCCATACTGTTTTTCCGTCATTTCCAAGTATTAGGTGTACTTCCAACAGTTCTTACCTTGTTTAACCTTCGATAAAATACTTTTAATTGGGGTTTATTTTTACCACCCTTTGAATTCCAAATATAATTCTACCCTTATCCTCTAAAAGCTCCATTAGTATATTTTTTCAGAAGTATCTTGCCAGTGCCTGCCTTTGGGTGAGCATGATCCATTTTCTTTTGCCATTTGAAATTTGTTATCTGAGTATATGTAAGGTTTAGAACTAATATTTGGTGCATGTAAACGGAGTCTGCTTTCCACAACCCCCTATAATCAAAATCAGGGTTTGAAAATTTATTTTTATCTAAAATCAAAGGATAGCAAGCAAATGATTTTTCAGTTCTATCAACCAAACCAGTTTTGTTTGATTCTTTTAATCTTCTATTGGATTGCCTTCTAACTTTTGCATAAACAAGTATATATTCATGACTACTACTTGAAGTATCAATTATCATCATTTGTATCGTAGTATGTCTTGCTATGCCAAATGGTATTTCGGTTACAAAATTCTCCTCACCAAAAATTTCATTCATCATTAAGCGTAAATTATGCACTTCATTATCATCAATAGAAACAAAGATTACTCCATCATCTTTTAATAAATTTTTAGCCAAGTGTAATCTTGGATACATCATATTTAGCCAATTACTGTGATACTGACCGTTTTCTTTGCTATTTGTAGAAAAGTGGCTATCATTTACTAAATATCCTTCTTCATCCTTATCGCCCACACGCTTTTGATAGTCTTCTTTAGTTTCAGAAAACTTATCAGGATATACAAAAGAATCATTCCCTGTATTGTAAGGTGGGTCAATGTAAATCATCTTTACCTTGTTGTGATAACTCTTTTGTAATGTTCTCAACACATCCAAGTTTTCACCTTCAATAAATATATGTTCAGTATTATCCCAATCAACAGACTCATCTTTGCAAGGAACTAAAGTCTTTGTTGTTGATGTCTTTATTTCCTTAAAAGCATTGGATTTTCCAGCCCAGTTTAGAACATATCGTTCATTAGAAAAATTTACATCTTCACCTAAAGTTGCTTTTAATTTTTCCCAATCTACTTTGCCTTCAGTAAATGCTTCTGGTAATAATTGCTGTAATTGTTTTAGTTTTTCGGTAGGGTCAATACTTGTTGCTTTCATAATTATAAAATTTGTGAAACATTAATAAAACCAAATCTTTTAAAATCATATTTGGTACATCCTGGGGGAGTCGAACCCCCAACCCTCGGTTCCGAAGACCGATGCTCTATCCAATTGAGCTAAGAATGCATAATTTAACAAAAAATGTAATAAAAAATAAAATTACTGTTTGTTTTTCATCAAACTTAAACAATACTTTACTTTTTCTAAATCTTTGATTCTGGGAGAAGTTTCAACTTTGCTGTTCAAATCTACAGCATAGGCTTTGGGGCAAGATTGCAGAACTTCTTTTAAGTTTCTAGGACCAAGACCACCAGAGATAAAATAAGGTAGGTTTGGAGGATTTTGTTTTAAAATATCAAGATTAAAAGATGTTCCAGTTCCGCCTATAGCATCTTTTGTTTGTGGATCAAATAAAAGAAATTGACATGAATATTGTGTTGAGTCTTCAATTTGATGGTTGACCACATGAATGACTTTCATTACAGGAACTGTAATTTGTTTAATGGTGCTTTGACTTTCGTGTCCATGAAGCTGAACTAAGTCTAAACCTATGGATTGAGCAATTCGATTAATTTCTTGAGGAGTTTCATTTACAAAAACCCCAACCGTTTTAACCTGACTCAAGTTAGAAATAATTTCTTTGGCTTGAATAGGAGCAATAAAGCGTTTACTTTTAGGATGAAAGATAAAGCCTAGATAATTAACCCCAAGCTTTTCCAAAGCAATGGCATCCTGCTTTTGAGTAATACCACAAACTTTAACTTTCATGAGTGGATTAAAAATCCTTTAAAGTATTTTTAAATATGTTTTAAGGCTGATTCGTAGTTAGGTTCTATTGTTATTTCAGAAACAAGTTCAGAGTGAACAATATTTAAATTCTTATCAGTAACGATGACACCACGAGCATATAAACCAGTTAAAGGACCAGAAAGCATTTGAACACCAAAATTTTCTAAGCTTTTGTAACGAAAGTCAGAAGTTGTAATTGCATTATCAATACCTTTAGCACCACAAAATCGCTTAAGGGCAAATGGAAGATCTAAAGAAACAAAAACTAAGGTAACATCATCACGGCTTTTAAGTTGATTAGAAAACTGTTTGAGTTGTAAAGCACAGACACTTGTATCAATGCTAGGAACAATATTTAAGACAATTTTTTTCCCTTTAAGTTCATCTGTATTAAGTTCACGTAAGTCTGATTTCACTAGCTTAAGGTTTGTTAAAGTTCCTTGTGTTGGAAATGTTCCTTGTATTTGAATTTTTTGATTTTTGAATGTGACATTGCTCATATTTTATATCCTTGATTGAATTAAAGTTTTTTGAATTAAAGTTTCTCGCCTTTTTGGAAGAGAACAGAACTATTGTGTCCTCCAAATCCAAAACTATTGGAGAGTGCAAATTCGGAATCTGTCGGTTTACTTTGATTAGGGACGCAATCAATATCACATCTGGGATCTTGATTTTCAACATTGAGAGTAGGATGTAATACACCTTCAGAAAGACTTAAGATGGAGACGACTGCTTCAATAGATGCTGCAGCACCTAAAGTATGCCCTAACATAGATTTAGTTGCTTGAAAACAAATGTTTTTAACTTCTGAACCGAAAACTTTTTTAACAGCTTGAACTTCAGCGATATCCCCTAATGGTGTTGATGTTGCGTGGCAATTGATGATTTTAATGTCTTTTTTAGAAACTTTAGCACTATCAATTGCTTTTTCAATTGCAAGAGCGACTCCATTACCTGTTTCAAGAGGGGCTGACATATGGTAAGCATCACAGCTAGCACCATAACCTTTAAGAGTTGCCAAAATTTTAGATCCTCTTGCTTCAGCATGTTCTCTAGATTCCAAAACTAAAACACCAGAACCTTCTCCCATAACAAAGCCATCTCGATCAGAGTCAAAAGGGCGAGATGCCTTTTGAGGAGTATCGTTGCGTGTAGATAATGCTTTCATAGAAGCAAATCCAGCCATGGAAATAGGGCAGATTGATTCTTCTGAACCACCACAAATCATAACATCTGCACGACCTAAAAGAATTTGATCGGCTGCATCCATAATGGCGTGGTTACCTGTAGCACAAGCAGAGGTAACGCTCCAATTTGGTCCTTGCCAGCCAAGACGAATCGCTAGCGTTCCTGTAGCCATATTTGTAATGGCTTGTGGAACAAAGAAAGGAGATACACGGCGAGGACCTTTAGTATGTAAATTTATTGCATTCTCTGTAAAACAATTTATTCCACCCATTCCTGATCCAATGACGATACCAGCACGTGTTGTATCAATAGCTTGGTTATCTAAACCAGACATTTCAAAGGCTTTCATTCCAGCATAGACGGCATATTGCACATATCGGCTAGTTTTACGGGCATCTTTATCTTCAAAGTATTCAGAGTGATCAAAGTTTCTTACTTCACCACCGAATTTTACATTGAAAGCTTCAGTGTCAAAGCGTAGGATGTTTTCTACACCCGATTTTCCTTGAACCAAAGATGAAAAAACTTCTTTTGGATCATTTCCTAAAGGAGAAACAATACCTAATCCTGTTATTACAATTTCTTTATTCACAATAGACTCAATTTTAGTTAAATTAAAGATGAATGTACATTTTTATACATCTACTATAAAGGATTTTTTTGTGAAAGAGGTGAAAGAGCATAGTAATTTAGTTTGGATTGATTTAGAGTTTTCAGGTTTAGAGCTTGAGTCAAATGTTATTTTGGAAATAGCAACGATTGTAACTGATGGAGAGCTAAATATTTTAACAACGGGTCCGTGCTATGCAATTCGTCAACCTGCTCACATTGTAGAGAACATGGATCATTGGAATACAAAACATCATAATGCCTCGGGTTTAGTTGATAAAGTCAAAAATTCTAAAATTACAGAGGCGATAGCAGAACAAGAGACTTTAGAGTTTTTATTTGAATATACAGTACAGGGACAAGCCCCGTTATGTGGAAATTCAATTCATCAAGACCGTCGCTTTCTAGAAAGGTATATGCCTCGTTTACACCGACATTTTCACTATCGAAATGTTGATGTGAGTACGGTTAAAGAGCTTGCAAAACGGTGGAACCCTGAAATCAAAGAATTTTCTAAAAGTGGAGCACACCGAGCATTAGAAGATATCCAAGCTTCTATTGAAGAACTAAAATATTACAGACAACATTTTATTAAATAGATTTTTATGGTTAAGAGTATTTCTGATAAATTGACACAACTAAAAGCCTCTGAAACAGTTTTGTTTGATGCAAAAGTTAAATCAAAGGAAGCTTTAGGTGAAAGAATTATCAGTCTCGTTACAGGAGATCCAGTAGAAGGAACACCTTCTTCTATTTGTCAAGGTGCTATAGAAGCGATTCAAAAAAATCAAACTAAATATGGAGCTTCTGCAGGGTTGATTCAATTGAGGGAAAGTGTATCTCAAAAATTGAAAAAAGACAATCAACTTAATTATAGTCCAAAACAAATTGTAATTTCTTCGGGTGTTAAACAAAGTGTGAGTGTGATCTTAACAGTGTTATTAAATATAGGTGATGAAGTCATTATTCCTTCGCCGTATTGGGTGACTTATCCTAATTTAGTTTCTCTCTGTTCTGCTAAGCCTATCATTATTGAAGGATCATTTGAAAATAATTTGAAATTAACACCCGAACAGTTAGAAAATTCGATTACTCCAAGAACTAAACTTGTCATTTTAAATTCTCCCAATAATCCAACAGGAGTTGTTTATACAAAAGATGAATTACAGGCTTTATCAAATATTATATTGAAATATGATCTTTATTGTCTTTCCGATGAAATATATGAAAAAATTATTTATGGTCAGGCTGAACACTTTAGTATAGCAGCTTGTTCTGGTATGTTAGAGCGTACAATTGTTGTCAATGGCTTTTCTAAGGCATATGCAATGACGGGTTGGAGGTTAGGCTATAGTGCTTCGCCAACTTTGATTGCAACGGCTATTTCACATTTTCAAAGTCAGAGTAGTCATCATCCGTCTATGATTTCTCAATATGCGGGATTGGTAGCACTTCAACAAGAAGTTGAATTTCCGAAACAGTTAAAACAATCTTTAGAATTCAAAAAAAAGAATGTTGAGAATATTTTAAACACAATTGAAAATATTCAGTTTCAGTCCCCTCAAGGTGCATTTTATTTTTTAATTGATATTCAATATTACTTGAAACGAAGTTTTCTTAAAGATTCAAAGGAATTGTCTATCTATTTATTAGAAAATTATGGTATTGGTGTGATGTCTGGATCTGCTTTTGGGAAAGAAGGAATGATTCGAATCAGTTTTACAGCAAGTGAAAGTGATTTAAAGCAAGGTTTAAAATTGTTGAAACAAGGTTTGGAATCTTTGACTTCTATTTGATTTAGGGCTTGATTAATTTAAATTGAATAAAATAATTATTTTAAGGTTTTTATGAGGGTACTATTTTATGTTATACTTTATTTAATTGTTCAAAATTAATGCAAATGGGAAAACAATTATTGAAATATCATTCTAAATCAGCGACAACTTCAGTTCAGCTTATATTGTTCAAAATTTAAGCCTGTTGAGAAAGGGTCGCCTTCTAAAGCGAATGTGGATGGATGGTATTTAGAAAAATATTATAGTACAATACAATCGTATTTCCTGTACCAAGAAAGTAACTCTTGATTTAACGAATTATGTGCATAAAATCCTTAGCAGGGTTTATACTATGATTGCTATAGAGGAAAAAGAGATTAGAAATAATAAGCTTTCTAGAACTATTATATTATTAAAAGCGATTTTTGCCCTATAGAATTAATACTTAATCAATGGTTTGAGTAAGTGTAATAAATAATTTGATTTTTTCTGTAAATATTCTTATATTTCCTGTAAATTTTTAGAATTTTAGAATAAAGGTTTATATATGATTTACGAATCTTCCGATATTACAGTCAAAAGATACCTTGAAGACATTCGAAAAACAGAGCCTTTAGATAGAGATGAAGAACAAGAACTTTTTAGTTTATGTTTTGAAGGTGATAAAAGAGCTAGGGCTAAATTGTTAAGTTCAAACATGCGTTTTGTTCTTAAAGTAGCGTTACAATATAGAGGTTGTCCTATTCCTTTACCCGATTTAGTTAGTGAGGGCTCAATGGGTCTTGTTCGAGCTGTTGAAAGTTTTGATTATACTAGAGGCTTAAAATTTATTTCTTATGCGGTTTGGTGGATTAAAGCTTACATTACGAGAGCTATTAATGAACAAGGTTCTTTAATTCGTTTACCTGCTAATCAACATTTAAGAGTGCGAAAAGCTTTGAAAGAAAATGCTGTTGGTGCTGTTTTGAGTGATGAGATTCAAGAATTAATTCGTTTAGGTGAACGCGGCGGTTCTTTTGATTCTCCATTGAAAGAAGGTTCTAAGACAACTTTTTCGGAGGTTCTTGAAGATAATCGTGCAGAAAGAGCAGATAAGAATGCAGAAATTTCGGGAGTTGAGAACTTCACAAAAGATTTATTAGGTGATCTTCCAGATCGTGAATCTAGAGTTTTGAAAGGTTTATATGGTATTGGCTTTGAAGTTCCTCAAACACTACGCGAAGTAGGTGAAAGTTTAGATATTTCTCATGAAAGAGTCAGACAATTGCGAGATCAAGCCTTGCGTCGTTTAAGAAAAAGTAAACACCGCGATATTTTAAGAGAGAAGTTTGATGGCTATGTTGAGGCTTCCAATTAATAAAGATCCTTAAAAGGTTAAAATAAAAAAGTAGCTTGAAGCTACTTTTTTATTTTGGGTGAATTTTAGAAACACTTTTCTTGTTTTACATATTTAATATGTAAGGTTGTTTTTGATGTATGATTCTTTAAATTTTGAATTGGACTATCAAAGGATAGATTTTTTTTAGGTTCTATCAATAATGCATTAGATAAATAAGATGAATAAGGGTCTAAGAGGTTTAAATTTTTTAAATATGGAGATGTTATTTCGTTTTCTAAGTAGAGTAATGGAAGAATTTGGTATTTTTGATGCACTTCTTCAAACAAAACAAATTGGTTTTTATCACCAATAATAATTCCTTGATGATTTTTAAATAGATTTAAGTCGGGGTAGCTTCGTTTTAATAAAATAGGAGTACCTGTAAGCCACTTTTCTGAGTCAGGTTTATTAAATTCTTTTAATATCTGTTGGTGGCAAAAGTAGTTTGTGAAAGAAATAATTTGGTTAAAGTCGGTATAAAACATTTGATTTTTAAAGTGTATTAAATTTTGAACAATTGAATCTGTAAGCGTATTCTGTTTAAGGCTATTGAAATGTGTTTTTATTTTTTTTTGCTTATTTTTAATTTCAGGAACAATATATCGATTTAACCAAGCTGAAATTTCTTTTTGTAAACTTGGGTTTTCTTTATAGAGATGAGACAAAGAAATTTTTTTTGTTTGAAGAACAGATTTTTGGATATTATTTGTTGGAGGTGATGAAAGAATAGTGCTAAGGCTTTTTAAAGGAATATTTGGATAAAAAGATGAAATGCAAAGAATGATTTTACTTTGTGAATGAAGTGTACTTAAGAAAGAATTCCAGTGCTCTAGAGAAATAGTATTGAATATGCAAAGAAAAAAAGTGAAAGGATTTTGAGATAAAGATTTTTTTTGAATGGAAGTGCATTCTTTAAAAAAGTTTGTTGCCATTTGGATTTCTAGTGACATTGAATTTGTTTTTTTCTGATTCAAATCTTTTAAACTTTGTTGTAAGCTAAAATATTCTTTTATAGAGGACGTTATTATTTTACAATTTGAAGGCGAATTTAAGGTTGTCTTTGATTGAATTTGTTTTAAAAATTCTGGAGATCTCAAAGATGTAAATTTTTTCCATTGAAATTGTTTTTCATTTTTTTCTAAAAACATTTCAATACTTTTAAAGTAAAGGTGACTTTTTTTTGTTTGGAAAATAAAATCATCAGAAGATTCATAATAAACGATTAAAGTTTCTTCTTGAATATCTTGATCGTTTTTGATGATTGGTGCATAGGATTTTGCATTTAAATTGCTTAAAAATTTATTGGTAAAATTTTCTTGATCCTTCTTGAGAGTAAAAGAATGTTTTTTTTCTAATAAAAAAAAAATTAAAAAAAACACTAAAGGGGTATCTTCTTGATTTGATTTAATGGGTTTAATTTTTTTGTACAAAAAAGAGAGTTGTAGTATCTGTTTTCCAGATATTTGAGATGATTTTATCAGTTTATTCAAAAAAGAAAATACGTTAGGATCATTCCAAGAATTTAAAAGATTAAGCATTGATTTTTAACATGGGTTTAAGTTGTGTTTTAATCAAATTTTCTAACTCTTCTAATGAATGCCTTTTTTTATAGTAGCTTTGATTTTGATTTTCTTTCATTCCTCTTAGATAGATATAAAAGACTCCACCGAAGTGTTGTGTATAATCATAGTTAGGTAAGTTTGATTTTAGCCAATAATGGGTTGCTGCACTGTAAATCAAAATTTGTTTGTCATAGCTATGGTGTTTCATATTTTCTAAAATTTTGTTTTGAGAGTAGTCGTCTAACAGATTGCTTTTCCAGTCTAAGATATAATAGCGATCTTTGTACTGAAAGAATAAGTCAATATAACCTGATATAAAATGAGGAAAATCTTCTTTTACAAAAGGAACTCCTTGTTTATTGAAAGTAAAGCAAAAATTCATTTCAGGAATATAGTGTTTAATATCTTTTAAATAAAAATAGTTTTGGTCGTTGAATGGATCGGTTAAGAGACCTTGAAAGGTATTCCATAAAAGTTCTTGAATAGAATTAATATCTTCTTTTAGTTTATATTTATTTAGCTTGGACTTGATAAGTTCTAAAATAGTATTATTTTTCTTAAATTCTGTTAAAGATAGATGATTTTCAAATAGTTTAAAAGAAAAGTTTTCTAAAATATCATGTAACATATTTCCAGTAACAGATCCAGATGTTAATAAGCTTTTAGATTTTAAAAGTTCATTTTCACTTATATTGGAATCTATGTCTTCTTTTTTTAAACTTTCTTCATCATAAATTAAAATAGCAGATGTTTTTGATGTAAGTTGGCTATAGGAGGTTTGCTTTTGTAGACGAGAAAATAAAGAACTTTCTTGTTTGAAATTTGATGAGGAGGGATTTGTTAAATCTAAATCTTTTAGTATTTCTAAAACTTCTAATTTTTTTTCTTCTTTATATGAAGAAGTGTGGAAGTAATTAGGGTAAGTTTTAGAAATATCTTTAATAATATGATTGAGTAGAAATTCACAATTTTCTTTTTCATTAATAAAACAAGGCAGTATTAGCTTGTTTTTGGCACGAGTCATTGCGACATAGTTTAACCTTAATTCCTCTTGATACTGCTGTTCATTAATGAAATTAATTACTTTCTTTGGCATTGAACTTGAAATCCAAAAGTCCTTATGATAGTTTGAATTTTCAGAAAAAAGATCTTTTTTATTTTTTATTTTTTTTATTTTAGTCGTTGCTAAAAACACAATTGAAAAGTCTAAACCTTTAGATGCATGAATTGTCATCAATTGAACTTTAGGAATGTTTTCAGGAATAGAATAAAGATTGATTTCATTTTCTTCATCTTCTTTTTGATGGTACGAAAGTAATATTTTTTTTAAAGTATTCTCTAAGTTAAAATTTTCTTGGTAAAAATTTTGATAAATAAAGTCTATAAGATCTCTCAATGTATTTGTGTTCTTTGTCTTCTCTTTATAAGAATCAATTAGCTTTTTTATTTCAAAAAATAATGATTGTAGATTTTTGTTTTTGTAAGAAAGATGCAGATTCCAAACGGTATTAAAGAGAGGGTGGTTTAAATCAAATGTTTCTAATTGCTCTAAAGGGATTTCGAAAAAAGGTGATGCAAAAAGAAGTTTTGTAGATTCTAAATTTAAAGGATTGATAATTGAGCGTAAAAGTAAAATTAAATGATAACATTGTTTAGATTGAAATAAACCCTTTTTTTTGTAATGAAAGAAAGGGATATTTGCTTTTCTTAGATATTTGGAAATGTTCGTGATTTCAGAGTTAGTTCGAGCTAAGATGCATATTTCATTTAAGGTTGTTTCTTTTTTTACTAAAGAAACAATTTGTTGTGATAAGCTGGAGTACCAATCAGTAATATTATCTTTATATGTTCCGAAAAACTCTTGTATAAAAATATTAGGAGGCTCTTCTAATTTAAGTTTAGATTTTTTTTCACTACTATCAGTTTCTTTTTCGGGTGAATTAACAGATTCATAATCAAGAATACAAGATTTAAATAATTCTTTAAAAATTAAATTATAGCCTTTAATCATAGATGCTTTGGATCGGTAATTTGTATTTAGTTTATATAAAGATCCTTCGTGATTTATAATTTCTTTTATTGAATTAATATAAATGTTAAGATTAGATCCTTGAAAAGAATAGATCGATTGTTTTGGATCTCCAACTACAAATAAACAGTGTTGTTTTTCATTGTTTTGAGTTAAGAAAATAGATTTAAAAATAGACCATTGAGGGAGATTTGTATCTTGAAATTCATCAATCATTCCGAATAAAAATTGATTTTTTAATTTATCTAAAACAAAGCTATTTTTATCTTGTAGTTCTTTTTCTACTAGTAGAATCATATCATTATAAGTGATGAGACTATTTTCTTTTTTAAATTTTTCTAAGTTCTTTTGAATTTCTTTAACCATTTTAAAAATGGGATTAAGTTTAGAATTCCATTCTTTGTTATGGAAAAGATAATCAATATCTAATCTTAAAAGATCTATAGTTGTAATAATTGAATTAAGGGATGTTTTTGTATGTTTCCCAAGTTCTTCTAAACAGTCTTGAGCAGAAATGTTTTTATTTGGGAAAGAGAAGAATTCTAAAAAATCTTTTGGATCTGAAAGTATTTCTAATAGATTTTTTTTTTTAAAATCATTAAATATATCTTGAAGACTTTTATTTTCAATTTTTACTTCACTAAAGTAAGAAAGAAGAGTAGAAATGGAATTTATTTTTTCTAGTTTGTTTGCATTGATTTGGTGACCATTTAAACCAGACCATTTAGAATCTTTTAGGAAAACATAAGCCTCATGTAAGTTGAGAGCTTTTTCTTTTATTGAAAGTTGGTTTTGAATTTTTTTAATTGTGGAAATAAAATTGAATTCTAGTGTTGTTTTTTCCTCTGGTAATAAATTAGGTTTTAGTGTATCTTTTTCTGGATTGTAGATACTAGAAATGGTAAAGATATCTTCAGAGATTTTTTTTAAAGAAGGTTTTTCATTAGAAAAAATATCGTAAATATCTTGTGAATATTTAGGGAGTAGGTTTTCAAATTCCCTTTTAGAAAATAAAATATTTTGGATGAGATCTTGATCAGATCCAATCTGCATTAAAAAATGGTGATTTTGAATGATGCGGTTACAAAATCCATGGAGAGTAAAAATACAAGCGTTATTAAATTCAAGAAGACATTTTTTAAAATGTTCAATTAACTCTTTGTTTGAGCTTTGTTGTTGTTTTAAAGTATAAATTTCTTTTTGTATACCCTTATGAATTCTATCTAAAAGTTCTTGAGTTGCTTTTTCTGTATAAGTAACAATGAGTATTTCCTCTAAAGAAATATAACCGTTGTATTTTTGTTTAAGATTTTCGTCAGATAAAATTCTTAAAATAAGCTTTACAATTGTATAGGTTTTACCAGTTCCAGCTGATGCTTCAATTGCTCCATGTTTGAATAAATTAATTTCTTGGTATAATTCTTTTTTCATAAAATTATTGAGAAAATATAGGTTCTAGAAAATCTTTAAAATCTTGGTAGTGTAGAGATAAAAGTTCTTCTGTATATTTTGATTTGGAGATGATCTGAGCGGAGTTTAAATAAGATGATTCTTCTGTGTTTTCTTTTTGGATGTCCTGTAAAATATTAGATAAATCTTTTTTCTTATTATTGTTGAATAATTTTTGAAAGGGAAGGTGCATAGAAATAGGATTTTCTAATCGCTTTTCAAAATTTTCAAAAAATTTTAAAGTTTCCTCAGGCTTATTTTTTGAAATACAAAATTTCTTTTTAAAGACTTTATTTTCTATCTCTTTAAAAGTGTAAACAAGAATTTTAAAATGATTGGGGATATCATTGTTAAGGCTAGCTACTCGATAAAAAAGAAAAGGATACAGAGCTTCAAGGTATATTTTTTTAGAATTAGTGAAGATTGGGTATATCCATTCTTCTGTACTTGAATTCTTAACAAAAATAGATTGTAGTTCTCCTTGTATTTTTCGTTTTGTTTTTTTTGTTAAAATAGAATGCAGTATTTTATTTTTTGATAAAAGAGATTGCTTTCCTAAAGTGATTGATGGAATCCAATCATTAAAGCTATCTAAATCTATTAGGAACTCTTCTGTAATAGAAGATATTTCTTGATATAGTGCCTTTTTTTCTTCTTGATTGAAAGGAGGGAGTGGATGTTTTCCTTGATGTATAAATTCTTGATATAGGTTTTCAAATAAAGTTGAAGAATGGGGATCGTTAGATTTTTGAGAACCATAATTTATTTTAAACTGATTCCAATAGTCTCTTTTGAGAGAAAATAGATCGAGACTAGAAGATTGGTAGCCTTTATTTTCCGAATTATCTTCATCAGATGTTATTTCAGAAGAGATAGATAATTTTTTATTAAGTGTGTAAAGTAAAGGGTTTTTTAGATATGTTGAGAACTCTTTTATATCAATCAAAGGAGTAATGATTGATGTTTTCTTTTTTAAAAATTGAGTTTGATGAATCTTGTCTGGAACAGAATCGTCGATACAATGTATTGTTTTACTACTTAGTTTTATCTTGCAATATCGTTTAAGATGCTCTTGAAGCTCTACGATGATAGTGGAAGGATTTAGACGAATATCTTTTTTTAAGTTATGAGAGTTATAACTTAAAGTTAAAGAAGATTGGGTGTCTAAAATAGTTTTAATTAAATAGTATTTTTCTTCCATGATTAAAGGAACATCACCTAATTTTCTAGGGAGGTTATTTTTTAAATCAATAGAAGAGGTAAGGTCTTGACTTGGGAAACTTAAAGAATCAAGCCCTAAGATAAAGGTATGTTTAAATGGAATAGAATCAACATGTTTTAGTGGAGAAATAATAACGCCACCTGTTAAAAGTTGAACTGATTCAAAGTTAAATGTTTTTAAAAAATGAGAAACAAGTATCCAGAATTCACTTAAAATAACTTTGGAATCAGAATTAATTGTATTTCTTATTTCAATATCACTTAAAATAGATAAAGCTTGCTCAGAAGTTAAATATTCTTGAGGCGGAACCGATACCCAAAAATCAAAAATTTTAAGAAGCCTTTGACAAGGCTCACTCCAACTAGAGTTCCCCAATTGATTAAACCAGTTTATGTCATTAGATACAATTTTCCATAAAATAAGAATAGAATAGATGGAAGAATAGACGGAATGAAAATTTGTTTCTTCTAAATTTGAGAAATCTTGTAATAAATATCGATCAAGAATTTTTTCAAACCCATAAGGACTATCTTTTTGATTGTTATATAAATTAAATTGATTACAGAAGGATGACCACTGTTGAATATGGGTTGCATTTAAATGGTGTTTTTCCATTATTAAAGGATTTGAAATTAAATCAAAAAAAGTTTTACGGTTTAAACCTGATGAGAAAACATTAACAATAGTTTTAAATGCTTTCATTGTCTTATTTGAAATTGAGTTTTGATCAATAATATGAAATGGAATAAAATTAGGGTCATTTGTTTTAAATGAGCTAAAAACAGATTGAATTGTATGTTTGTAGTCTTGGGTTTTGAGAATAATAATGGCTATTTCATTAAGATGAAGTTTAGGGTTTTGTTTGAGAAGAGTGCGAATATGTTGGTGTGTTTGTATTAATTCGTTCGTTATCGATGTTGTTTTCCAAAATTGTAAACTAGAGTCAGATTCTATTAATATTGATTTATCAGTTGTTTTTTCAAAAGGAAATAGAATGCTATGTTGTAGGCTTTTTAAGGAAAAAGAAATAGGAGAAGCTTGCAGATTAATTTTTTCGGGAGAAAAAGCCCATTGTGTCGCGTCTTGCCATAGATTAAAATTTTCTTTTCCAGAATTCGCCCATAAGTATAAAATATTGTCATTTGGGATGTTTTCCCAAAGGTCTGCACAAGGCGTTGTGTTATAAATATAAACAGAATTAGATTGACTTAATTTTAGAAGAGTTTTTCTTTGAAATAAATTCAGTTTTAAAAAATTAAAAAGATGAATGGAAGCGATTTGAATATTTAACTTTAGAGATTCTACTTTATCTAAAAGCCTAGGAAGAGTTTCAATACAGATTTTAGATTTTTTTTGATATTGCTCTAAATACCCTTTTTTTGAAAAAATTAGTAGGTAAAGGTGACTTTGTTCCTTTTCTAGTATTTTGTCGTGTTCTTGAGATTTTGTAGAAAAAAAGAGTTTTGATTTTAACCAAAATTGTTCAAATCCACTTTGTTGTTCTGTATTGGTTGAATGTTGTTGGTATTCCAAAAACAGTGAAGATAGTTTATGAAAAAGTTGAATTTGAGTTGCTTTTATGATTTGGCTTGAATCACTTCGATTACGAAAGTAACTCCTAATTTGTTTAAAATCTTGAGGATATTTTGAAAATATCTCGTATATAAACATGGTTAGGATAGAAGGAGTTAATTTTTGAATGGATTTGTTGTAAAATAGATTAGGATATTGTTGTGTTAAATTTTGGCTGAGAGTTTTCCATAAAAAAGCTTCTAAAGTTAAAAAAGAAAAATTTCCTAGGATGCCTCTAGACTCTGTTAGTTTAAGTTTAAGCCATTGACTTATATTAGGGTTGGGTGTAATAATATATGGACTTTCGAAAGGACTTTTCCACTTTTTTTTTAAGTTAGAGTCAAGCTGTTTAAATAAAAATTGACTTTGAGAATGTAAAAAAAGTTCTAAACTCATTTTTGAAATTTATATAATTTTGTATTTCAATAACTATAAAATGGAATAAAGATGTTAAAAGAAAAAGCCACTTTTGGTGGAGGCTGTTTTTGGGGTATAGAAGAGGCTTTTCGGGAATTAAATGGATTTTTAAAAACCTCTGCTGGCTATACAGGTGGTAAAATTGAAAATCCAACATATAAAGATATTTGTACTGGAATAACAGGTCATGCAGAAGTTGTCCAAATTGAATTTGACCCAAATAAAATTTCATATTCAATGTTGTTGCAAATTTTTTGGGAAATACATGATCCAACAACTTTAAATCGTCAAGGACCAGATCGTGGAACACAATATCGTTCTGTTGTTTTTTATCATTCTGAAAATCAGAAAGAACTCTTTTTAGCTTCTAAAGATTTTTTTACAAACAAGAAAATATTTTCAGACCCTATTGTTACTGAACTTTCTCCTATAGGTGTTTATTATATAGCAGAAGATTATCATCAACAGTATTTATTAAATACAGAGCAACCTTCTTGTCATCGCCGAAAAACTTTGCCTGTTTGGTTTGATTAAACTGAGTTTTTTTAATGTTTGACTTTCATTTTGGTTTGTTAGGAATTGCATTTATCGTTGGTTTTACTAAGTCAAGTATCCCTTGCTTTAGGTATTTATTCGCGTTCCAATGATGGTTGAATTTACCCTTCTAAAGAATCTGTAGGGGTATTTGACCCATTTTGCTAATGAGTGATTTAATGTCTATCTATTTTTATCATAAGTATTTTAAAAAGAACATTGTATTAAAAGTAGGATTATGGATTTTACTTGGAGTTTCAATGGGATATCTTATTTTGTACTTTATATCACTTTTTGTTTTCTTTGTTGTTTTGGGGTTTCTGATTTTGTTGCTCTTGCTTTTAGAATATTTGAGTTATTAACCTCGTTTTGAAAAAATGACAGGTCATCATACTTAAAACTGTTTTTGGTTTGTTATTAGGAATAACAACCATTATAGGGAATTCAGTAGCTCCTATTGTCTTAGTTTATTTTTCTTTACTGGATCTAAAAAAAAGCAATTAGTCGCAACAATTAGTCGCAACAGTATCCATAATCTTTTTTGTGATTAATTTAACCAAGGTGCCTTGCTTTTTTTTGGGGGAGTTGGGAATTTTTTCTGTTTGAGATTTAGCTCCGATAGGATTTTATTTTCCTATGAATTTGTTGGGAGATGGTGTTTGGACAGAATCCCACATAAAGCTTTTATACGGTCTATTTGTTTGATTGTCCGTACAATGAGTGTTTGCTTAATTTTCAATCTTTTTTAATTTCTTTTGTAATCGTCGCTAAAATAATTTATAATTGGAAATCAAGTGTAAACATTTAACTTAATTTAATTATGATCAAAAAGTACTTTGCAAAATTTTTATATACCTCTGTCATTATGGTTACTTTAGTTCAGTGTGGAGGGGATGGAAAAGGAGTAGATAGTAACGGTATTGCTGTTGAGGTCATCTTTGATACGACTTATATGTATGCTTATGACACAGCTAAGTTTACAGCGATGTTCAATGTGTTAACAAGTACCACTGGAAAATGTAATAATTGTCATCAAGGGGGTGTGGGCAGTAATGGAACATTGAGCAAGATTAATGGAATGGTTGCTTTCAATGTAGGTGTGTCATCTGAATTTAATACTTCTATTTTTTCTGTTACAGAAGGTAATATTTTAGCTTATAAAAAAGCTAGTTATGAAGATGCAACTGTAGCTAATGTAGGTGACTTAGTTGGAAAGAATGGTGTTCAAATTGCTCGAGTACAGCCTAAGGCTCCAGTGCGTAGTTCTCTTTATTTAAGGGTTTTAGGTAATGAAGAATTTGGAAATGCGGGATCAATAATGCCTTTAGGTGCTTCTATCCCTGTTTCTGGTTTGCCAGAATTGGTCGCAGATTGGATTAATTCAATCGATCAAACAGTCACAGTAGATACGATACAGTCGTAATTCAGTTTAAACTTTTTACTCTTTACCAAATAAAATACTATGAAAAACACATCTTTAATCTTTTTTATACTTCTTTTAGGATTTTCTTTGTTGAATGCAGAGCCTTATTTTGCTTTCCGCACGGGGGTAAAGTGTTCTCAGTGTCATGTTAACAAAACGGGTGGAGGTAAACGTACTAACTTTGGAGTTGCTTTTGCTCAAGGTCAGCTTTCTGCTAATCACTTAGTTGGCGAAGATGAAATTTTTTTTGATGGTTTAATCAATGACTATGTATCTGTAGGCGGTAATTACCGTGTAGAGGAGCAATACAATCTTGCTTATGATGAAGCTGGTCAAGATTTAAAATCGGGGCGGATGCGTAATGTAACCGAAAGTAATATCTATTTTCAATTTAATTTGATTGCAGATCGCCTTATTTTTTATTGGGATGTGAATGCTACTAATGGTACTGCTAGAGAGATTTTTGCTTTAATGACTTATGAAACCTTTTATGTTAAGTATGGGGCAATTTTGTTGCCTTACGGATTGCGTCTTTTAGATGACGATGAAAAAGCATTTACACGAAGTGAAACAGGTTATACATATGATCGAAGCTCATTAGGTGTGGAGATTGGGTATGAACCTGGTCCTTTTTCTTTTGTTATAAATTATACTCTTGATAATGGTTCGGCTATTGTGCAATACATAGATCGTTCTTGGAGGGTTGGAGTTTCTGGTGGAGTTCGTTTTAAAAATGACCAATTCTTTGTTCTTGCTGAAAACTTTAGTGAAACATATGAGGCTGGAGTTTTTGCTGGTTTTGGTATTGGCTCTTTTACACTTTTTGGGGAATATGACTATGTTATAAGAAATAAAATTAAACAACAAGTTTGGTTAGCTGAAGCCGATTTAGAAATCACAAAAGGCGTTAACTTAAAAGTGATTCATGAAGCAAATCAGCCTGACATGAGTGTGAGTATTGCTAGAAATTTAAGTACTCGCAATACTTTTGGTGTAGAATACTTTCCAAATCCGAATTTGATTTTGAGTTTATTGGCTCGAGTTCGTGATGGTGTTCCATCTAATGGATTTGTAAATCAAGACGATATTATTGCTAGATTACATTTATTTATGTAGTCAAAAGTTTAACAAATATAAAAAAGCCTTAAATACTTGTATTTAAGGCTTTTTTATATTTGAAATCTCATAAGAGATACCAAAATTTTTTAGTTTGGAATAAACTAAATGCTCTTTATAATTGATATTTGAGTTAGTTTTATATATTTCTGGTGAGTTTTCAATGTTATAAATCAAAGGGTTTATATACTTAAATTTTTACTTAGTTTATTTTTTTATTGAATCTAATCAATTGTGGTGGTGATAATCCAGTAGTCTCTATCCCAGATGTAGATTTACACTTTCACTAATAACTGTAAATATAGTAGTTGAAGATACAAAAAGTTAACTGTAATTGTTCCCACTAAAATAACAAATTAATTCTTTCCATGTTCATCCAAAGAATGCTGATGGGATAACGATGACATTTAAATTTAACTAGGTTTATAAAAATGAATCATTTATTAATCGTTTTGATGTTTTTAAATTGTTACTTAATCTGTTAATCATACTTTTACTTGTAAGTTACAACCGTGATAGTAGTTTTAGCTAAAATTGTCTTATTTTATAAAAAAGTGGCTTTTAGTTTTCTAATAATTCTAAACCTTTATTAGCGATTAGGTTTATAATATGTTGAATGTGTTGCTTTTCTAGATCTTTATTAATAGGAAGTAATCGAACAGCAATTTTATCTTCAAACCATCCATAATTTATCATAACTTCACCTGTTTGTAAAAGAGCTTCTCTAATTTTTTTATTAAGTGAATTGAGGTCTTGGACGGTTGGATGAGTAAAACGAAAGCAAACACAAATGGAATTACGAGGGACGACCATTTCTAGATAAGGGTTGTTTTCAATTAGTTTTTCTCCGTATTTTGTTAAAGTAATAAATTTTTCAACAAAGGTTGCTAAACCTTGAGTTCCGTACTTATACCATGTAAGCCATATTTTAAGGACATCAACACGGCGACCACAAAGTAAAGATTTTTCGCCTAAATTATAATCGTTGTCTTCGTGAAAAAGATAAGAACAATTTTCTTTCGGCAATCCACATTGTTTGAGTAAACTATTTTTGTGAGTACTTAAAAAAAGTGAACAGTGCAGAGGAATTCCTAACATTTTGTGAAAATTCCAAGTCATGGAATCTACTTTTTCTATGCCTTTAAGATGGTGTTTGTGTTGATTCGAAAATAAGAAACAACCACCCAAGGCAGCATCTGCATGTAACCATATATTTTCTTTTTGAGTAATTTTAGAGATGTCTTCTAAGGAATCAAAGGCACCTCGAACGGTGGTGCCACAAGTTGCTACTACTGCTAGTGGTTTTTTCCCTTCCTGTTTATGTTCTTGAATATATTGCTGTAGGATTGCTATGTCCATTTGACCTCGTTTGTTTACTTCAACTTTACAAACGGATTGTTCACCTACGCCTAAAATATTTGAGGCTTTTAAAATAGAGTAGTGAGCCTCTTTTGAGCAATAGATAACAACAGGAGTTTGGCATCCTTTGGATTTTGATTCAGGTATTCCATGATTTCTAGCTAATAATAATCCAAGCATATTGGCATAGCTACCTCCTGGAACGAAAGTTCCTTCGGCATAATTAAATCTAGTTAATTTTTGACATTGGTTAATGATTTGCTTTTCTATTAGAGTTGCCAAAGGTGCAACTTCAAAAGTGTATATAGAAGTATTCGTAAGAGCTGCAAGGGAGTCTCCTAAATAACCAGTTAGGGAGAGTCCAGACCATAATTGATTCATAAAGTGAGTATGACGCGTATTGATCGATTCAGAAATATAAGTATCTATAATTGACATTAGATCATCTTGCGAATGGCCTTTTTGAAAAGCAGACTCAGAGGGGAGCAAATTTTCCACTTCTTTAGGGGTTTTAAACTGACCTATCGTTTTATCGGAATCTCGTAATAATGCTTTTTGTAGTATTTCTTGAAATTGTTGAATTAAGGTTGATGAATCTTGATTTAACATAATTTTTAATGTACAAAATTAGAAAGACAAAAAAGTAATAGAATGGAATCAAAAGATAGTAATTTTGACTTTACTTACTGTTTATATCCAAGCTTTTTGAGGAAGGTTGTTTGGATATCGTTTATTTTGTAATTAATAAAACTATACATAAACAAGAGATTTGACTCTACTGTCTAAAGCAATCGTCAAATCTCAAGAAAACATGTTAAAAAATACTAGGCAATATCAATTTTTTTAGAAAGCTCAGCTTCTTTTTTCAAAAAAATGAGTTTAAGAACCCCATCTTTGTAAGATGCATTAATATTACTTTTATCTAAATTCTCTCCAATTCGAGAAGATTTTTTATACTTACTTTGACTAAAGCTTTGGGATTTTAAAATGTCTTTTTTGTTTTTTTCAGATTTTATCTGAGTTTCAATTGTTAGAGTGTTTTTTTGAATATCAATATTAATTTGATCTTTTTCTACACCAGGTATAGCAATTTCTAAGATAACCTCCTTTTCATTTTCATATACAGTTGATTTTGGTTCTATTGTGTCTGAAACGCTAAATAACTCTCTATAAAATTGATTTGATAAAGTGGTTGGGTTACAGTATTGTGTATTTATCATTGTTATTCTCCTTATGTTAAATGATGTTGTACTCTTTTATAGAGCAAAAGTAATGCCAAAGCGATTTTTTAGATTTAAAACGAATAATTTAAAAGATTTTAACGAATTTTAACGAAGGTTGTTTAAAAATGAAAAATTAAATTTTAACACTGATTCAGTGTAAAACAGTTTTTTGAGAGTCAGCATGACACTGAAGTTTTTTATTTTGAAACTTTTAATGGAAAAGTTCTATTATAGTCAGAACTTGCTTTTATGGTTTAGAATATGTCTGGTTATAACTATTTTTGCTAAATGGAATCACAATACACACCGCAAAATATTGAAAAAAAATGGTATAGACACTGGGAAGAAAGTGGTGTTTTTAAACCTAAAGGTAATGGGAAGTCATTTACGATTGTGATACCTCCTCCTAATGTTACAGGAGTTCTTCACATGGGACATGCCTTGAATAATACAATTCAAGATGTTTTAGTCCGTTATAAAAAAATGCAGGGTTTAAAAGTATTGTGGCAACCTGGAACCGACCACGCAGGTATTGCAACTCAAAGTGTAGTTGAACACAAACTTCTTGCTGAAGGAATTAATCCTAAAAAAATGTCTCGTACGGATTTCATAGATCAAGTTTGGAAGTGGAAAGAAGAGTATGGTCACAAAATAGTTGATCAACTTAAAAAAATGGGTTGTTCTTGTGATTGGTCCAAATTGCGTTTTACAATGGATGAAGGTTTAAACCTTTCTGTTCGTAATGTTTTCGTAGAATATTTTAAAAAAGGTTTAATTTATCCAGGTAAAAAGTTAATCAATTGGTGTCCTCAGCTTATGACAGCTCTTGCTGATGAAGAGGTTGAAGTAAAAGAAACTAAAGGGTACTTTTGGAGTATTCGTTATCCTTTAGTTGATGCTCATTACAATAATCAAGATTATTTAGTTGTTTCAACAACGCGTCCTGAAACTTTATTTGGTGATATGGCTTTAGCTGTAAACCCTAATGATGAGCGTTATAAACAGCTTATAGGAAAAAAAATTAGAATACCATTAACAGAAAGAATAATTCCTATTTTGGCAGATGAACATGCTAACCCTAAAAAAGGTTCGGGGGTTGTTAAAATTACTCCAGCACATGATTTTAATGATTATGAGGTGGGGTTAAAATATAATTTAGAGCTGTTAACGGTTATGAATCCAAATGCAACAATGAATCATCATGCTGGTGAATACCAAGGGTTAGATCGTTTTGTTTGTCGTAAAAAAGTGATAGAAGATTTAAAATCTCAAGGTTTGTTACACGGTATTGAAGATAAAGAGATATCTATGCCTCATTGTTACCGTTCTGGAGATATAATAGAGCCCCGTTTGATGAGGCAATGGTTTGTGAAAATGGAGCCTATTGCAAAACCTGCTGTTGAGAGCGTAAAAGAAGGTAAAACAAAATTTATTCCAGCTCGTTATTCCAAAACTTATTTTGATTGGTTAGAGCAGTATCGTGATTGGTGTATTTCTCGTCAAATTTGGTGGGGGCATCAAATTCCAGTTTGGTATGTTGTTAGCGAAACAGGAGTTCAACTTACAGATGAAACACCATTTGTAGTTGCTTTAGATGAAGAGCAAGCTCAAAAAGAAGCTCAGCAGAAATTTGGAAGTCAAGTTGTGCTAAAGCAAGATGAAGATGTTTTAGATACTTGGTTTTCTAGTGCATTATGGTCTTTTAGTGCCTTAGGTTGGCCTGAAAAAACGGAAGAATTAAAAGAATTCTATCCTACAAGTGTTTTGGTTACGGCTAGAGACATTATTTATTTTTGGGTTGCTAGAATGATGTTTTCTGGACTTTATTTTTTAGATAAAGAGCCCTTTCATACAGTTTATGTTCATGGAACAGTTTTAGATGAGAAGGGACAAAGAATGTCTAAGTCTAAGGGGAATGGTATCAACCCTCTAGATATGATTGACCAGTATGGAACAGATGCTGTTCGTTTTTCATTGTTGATTTTAACTAGTGAAGGACAAGATATTAAGTTGTCTCCATCTAAGTTTGAAATGGGGCGTCATTTTGCAAATAAACTTTGGAATTCTGCTCGCTTCTTGTTACCACACTTACAAAATATCTCTGAAGAAAGTATTAATTATGAAAAACTAGATGATGCTAATCGATGGATTTTAGCATCTTTACAAGATATAATAGATAAAATAACTGAATCTTTAGAAAATTATCGTTTTTCTGAGGTTTGTCAAGTATTGTATCATTTTGTTTGGGACGACTTTTGTTCTCAGTATCTTGAAATAAAAAAGCGTATTGTTTTGAGTGAAAAACAAAGTGAAGATAAGCAACAAACTTTGCTCACTTTTCAAGAGACTTTTCGTTGTGTTTTAAGATTGTTACACCCTTTTATGCCTTTCATAACTGCAGAAATTTATAATTTCTTTTTTCCAAATCAAGAGTTAGCTTTTGAGCCATGGCCAGTTTCTAACAAGCAATATCAAAATCAAGAAATTTTAGTTTCTTTTTCACAAGTTTTGGAATTGGTTAAGGTTGTTCGTTCTATCCGAGGTCGGTATAAAGTTCCTTTAAGTCAAAATTTGAATTTATCTATTTATCTTGAAAAAGGAGGTTGGGAGAGTACACAAGAATTTGTGTTGCGTCAGTTAGAAAAAATTGATTCTTTACAAATTCAAACAACAATTCAAACACCACCTTTTGCTGCTTCAAAAGTATTTTTAGGAGGTATTGTTTTTGTATTATTAGAGGGTATTGTTGATCAAAATTCCGAGATTAATAAAGTTAAGGAAGAGCTTCAAAAAATAAAAACTTTTGTTATGGGAATAGAGAAAAAGCTAAATAGTGGCTTTACCCAAAAAGCTCCTGCAGAAGTTGTTGAGAAAGAGAAGCAAAAGTTAGAAGATCAAAAGGAAAAACAAGAAAAACTTTTAGAAGTTTTAAAAAGTTTAACCTAAATAAAATCTAAGTAAAGAAATTTTGGAATTCTTAATGTAGATGCCCATCTATAAATTCTTCTAAAGATAGACCTTTCTCTCGAGATCCAGAAGAAATATAAACAAGTAAATCATGCATTTTTTGGGAATCTACAAATGAAGAAAAGCTACCAATGATTTCAAGTTCATTGGGATCATTGCTCACTCCAAATAGAATTGTAGGTAATTGTTGAATTTGAAGATAGTCACTCAATTCTCTTTGAGAAATAGTTTCACTATTCCATTGAACTTGTTTCTCACTTTCAACATTAATTTTAATACTGATGAAATTTTGATTAAGCTCTTTTAGTACTGTACTATCTTTAAAAGTTGTTTGATCCATTTGTTTACAAAAGGAGCACCAATCTGCGTAAAAGTCCATAAAAACATACTTCTTTTTTACATGAGCTATTTTAACTGCTGTTTCAAATGGAAGCCATTGGGGGGTGGAGTATGTTAGACTCCACAGAATAAGAATTAAGCTACAGAGTCTAACCCAATGCATTATTAAGTTTTTCTGCGAGTTGTTCTTTCGGTAAAACCCCTAAAATTGTATCAATAGCTTTTCCATCTTTAAAAATGATTAAAGTTGGAATACTACGGATTTGAAAGTCTGTAGAAACTTTAGGGTTTTCATCTGTGTTTACTTTACCAACTTTAGCTTTACCTAAATAGTCTGTAGCAAGCTCATCAACGATAGGTCCAACCATGCGACAAGGACCACACCAAGGAGCCCAAAAATCAACTAGAACAACGCCTTTTGAAGAAGAGACTTCATTTTTAAAATTACTATCAGTAAACTTTAATGTATTTCCAGCCATATTTATTCCTTTCTGGTTTGAGTTATTTTTTGTACTCTAAGATTAATTTTTTTTAACAGTTGTTCTTGAAGATTTAAAATATCCATAGGATACCTTCTCAAAGATAGTCTTTTTTTGAAATCGTTTAAAGAAAAGCTTGTATCTTTTAATTTTTGAGAAAGTTTATGGTAGGCTAAAGTTGAGTCTTGTTTATAAAGTTGTTCAATTAAAAGAAAATCAACATAGTCATTTAAAAATTCAGAAGATAGTTCTTCTACTTTTTTTGAACATGAAAATAGAGTGAAAAAAAAGAAAATCAATAATATGACTTTATAGTCAATATAGTCAAAATTTAAAATGTTCTTAATTTTTTTCAAATAGTCCTTTAATATACCCTTTAGGGTCAAAAGGAATTAAATCATCTACTTTTTCACCAACGCCTACAGAATGAATCGGTATTTGTAGTTGATCCATGATAGAGAGAACACAGCCCCCTTTTGTAGAGCCATCTAATTTTGTAACAATAATACTTGTTATAGGTTCTAATTTATAAAATGCTTTTGCTTGTTCAATTGCATTTTGACCTGTATTACTATCAATAACCAAAATATTCTGATGAGGAAGTTGATCACCATGTTTTTTGAGAGTGCGAATAATCTTTTTTAATTCTTCCATTAATCCATTTTTATTATGTAATCGACCAGCAGTATCAATTAGTAAAACATCGTGCTTTCTAGCGATACAAGCCTCATAGCTATTGTAAACAACTGCAGTCGCAGAAGAATTTGGTTCTTGTTTAATAATATCTACTCCTAGTTTTTGACTCCATTGAGAAAGTTGTTCAATGGCACCTGCTCGAAATGTATCTGCTGCAGCCAAAAGAACTTTTTTTCCTTGTTTCTGGTATTGGTAAGCTAGTTTTGCTATTGTCGTGGTTTTACCAACACCATTGACTCCTAGAATGAGGCAAACTAATGGTTTCTCAGAAGAAGAATTTGTAGGTTGATTTAAAGAAATTTCAGGAAGGACTTCTAGAATGCTTTCTTCTAATTTTTTAAATAACTGTTCTAGTGGTATTTCTTGTTTTTTGTTTTTCTTCTGGATAGATTCAATAATACGTTGTGTTAATTCAAACTCAATATCAGCAGTAAGAAGGGCTTCTTCAATTCGTTCTATAGTATCAGTATCAAGTGTTTTAATGTTGAGTAAAGATTGGAACGCAGAACGGGTTTTTGTTAAACCTTTGTGGAAACTTTTAAAAAACATGATTAGAGAACAGTTTTAATTGTGTCAATCAAATTGTAGTTTATTGCTTCTTTAGCTGTCATAAAATTATCCCGTTCTGTATCTTTTTCAATTTGTTGAGCTTTTTTACCACTGTGTTTGGCTAAAATTTGATTGAGGGAACTACGGACGCGTAGCATTTCTTCAGCTTGGATTTCAAGATCAGAAGCTGGACCATAAATTTGACCAGAAATAAGAGGTTGATGTATCATGACACGAGCATTTGGCCATGCAAATCTTTTTTTAGGAGTACCAGCACAAAGTAGGACAGAACCCATACTTGCAGCTTGACCTGTTACAATTGTAATAACATCACTTTTGATTGCTTGCATAACATCATAGATTGCCATTCCAGCAGTAATCACTCCGCCAGGGCTATTGATAAAAAATTTAATATCGTCGTGATTTTGTTGGTCTAAAAATAGAAGATATTTCACAATTCTTTCAGATGACTCATCATCAACTCCACCCCATAAAAAAACAGAGCGGTTTGAAATGAAGTGTTCTTCAAGTTTTTTTTGTAGAGGAGTATTTTCTTTTTCTTTGTCTGTTTGTTTTTGTCTCATAATTATTTCTTGGGTTCTAAAGTTGTACTTTGTGCTCTATCTTTTAAAGTAAAACCTTGTTGTTCAAAATAAATTCTAATTTCATCAGCACGAGTGAAATTTTTGTTCTTTCTAGCTTGATTACGCTCTTCGATTAAATCTAGCCATTCTTGTTTAATTTCAATTTTAGGGTTTTTAAACTCTTGATGTAAATCTAAACCTAGAATTTGGTTAAATTCAAAGAGTAAAGCACCTTTTTCGGAATCTACAATGTCATTATCTTTAAGCATTAGATGTAAAATACCTAATGCTTTAGGTAAGTTTAAATCATCGCAAATGGCGGTCATAAATTGATTATAACAATTTTTGCTTGAAGTCATTGATATCTTTTTTCTGTTTTGGATAAGAGGAGCCGTTTTTTGTTTTAAATTTTTAAGAGACAAATGCGAAACTTTAAGGTTTTTCCAAGTAAAAGACAGATAATTTCTGTAATGAGAATTCATACAGAAATAACGATAACTCAAAGGATTGTATTGTTTTTGAATGAGAGATTCTAAGCGAACAAATTCGTTGTTAGATTTTGACATCTTATTGTCATTTTCAAGGAGCCAGCCACCATGAACCCAGTAACGGGCATAAGTTTTACCTGTAGCACATTCAGATTGAGCTATTTCATTTGTATGATGAACTCTTAGGTGGTCAATTCCTCCACAGTGGATATCGATCTGTTCTCCTAAAATTTCCATAGCCATTGCGGAGCATTCAACATGCCAGCCTGGGAATCCTTTACCCCATGGAGATCCCCATTCCATTGCTCTTTGGGTTTCTGTAGGAGAAAATTTCCATAAAGCAAAATCGGTAGACTGTCTTTTTTGATTAATCGCAATATGTTTTCCTGCTTCTAAGTTTTCAACATCAAGGCGAGCAAAATCAGCATAACGAGGGAATTGGCTGGTATCAAAATAAATACCGTCATCGGTACGATAGGTGACTTTTTTTTGTTCTAAAACTTTAATTAATTTGATTTGTTGTTGAATATAGTCAGTTGCTTTTGGCCAATGTGCTGGTTGTAGAATATTTAATTTTTGGCAATCATTTTTAAAGTGTTGTGTGTAAAATTCTGCAATTTCCCAAACTGTTTTTTTTTCGCGTTGAGCACCTTTTTCAAGTTTGTCTTCGCCTGTATCTGCATCAGATGTAAGGTGACCAACATCAGTAATATTAATGACATGGTTGACTTCGTACTTTAAGTAATCAAGAGTACGTCTTAAAAAATCTTCAAAGATATAGGTTCTTAAATTTCCTATATGAGCATAGTGATAAACAGTTGGTCCGCAACAGTACATTTGCACTTTATTATCTTGAATGGGTTTAAACAGTTCTTTTTTAAGAGAAACTGAATTGTAAAGCCAAAGAGGTTGAGACATAGTTTAAAAAATGAATTGTGTTTTAAGAAACAAATTTAACAGTTGCTTTTTCGTTTGAGTTTGTTTTAGAAACAATACGACCAATGTTCCAGAAAGGTTCATTAATACTATCAAAATGTGCTTTGATTGTAGGTAATTCACTAGTATCAATCACTAAAACCATTCCGATTCCCATATTAAAAGTGTTGTACATTTCGTCGGTTTCAACATCACCATCTTTTTGAATAATTTTGTAAATAGGAGGAATTTCCCAAGCTTTACGGTTGATTTCAGCATCTACAAAATTAGGTAACACACGAGGAATATTTCCTTGGAAACCACTTCCTGTAATATGAATTAATCCTTTGAGTTTTTTTTGTTCAACAAGTGGCCATAATGGTTTTAAATAAGAACGGTGAGGGCGGGTTAAAATTTTGCCTAATGATTGCTCTAATCCATATGGTTTATCATTTAGTTTATAGTTTTGTTTTTCAAATAAAACTTTACGGGCAAGTGAATAACCATTGGTATGTAGTCCAGAAGATTTTAATCCGATAAGGGTGTCATTGTTGCTAATATTTTTACCAGTAATCAGTTGTTCTTCTTCGGCAACACCAACAATTGTTCCAGCTAAATCAAAATCTTCTTTTTGGTAAAAACCAGGCATTTCGGCAGTCTCTCCTCCGAGTAATGCACAATTATTTTCTTTACAGGCTTTAGCGATGCCCTCAACAGTTTTAACAAGGGTATCTTGGTGGAGTAGTCCTGTTGCATAGTAATCTAAAAAAAATAAAGGACGAGCCCCTTGCACAAGAATATCACCAACACAATGATTAACAATATCTTCACCAGCAAAATTTGGTTTTCCAGATTCAATGCTTAATTTAATCTTAGTCCCAACTCCATCAACGGAAGAGACTAGAATAGGAGACTTGAGATTAAGCTCTTTAAGGGAAAATAAACCTCCAAAGCTACCAAAATCAGCTTTGACACCTGGAGTAAATGTTTCACGAACAATAGAACCTATTTTTTTCATTGCCTTGTCGGCTTTGGAAATATCAACACCCGCATCAGAATACTTCATAACAATTTAAAATATAGAAATTGAGCTATAAAAAGAGTTAAGAATCCTATGATTTTATGATAAAGCTTGCTTAAAAAGAAGGTGAAAATGAAACTACAAGTATTTAACTGTTATTGATATTTATTTTAAAGTAACATTCCTTTATTGTATGATACCTAAAAAAAGATCATTTAAAGAGAAGCAGTTAAATTAGCATTAAAAAAGATGCTTTTTGATAAAACTTGGATTAAATTGTATTTTTAAACCAAGGGAATTGAGTGTTTTTAATTACTGAAGAGATTCAAAAGTATATACTTCTAAAGTATCTTCTGTATAAATAAGTGTTAGAGTATCTTCATTATTACTAAGACGGTAAACAAAACTAGCGGTATCTACTCCTCCAGCATCAAAAAATAAAGCACTCTCTTCAAAATCATCAACAGATCCAAAAGTTCCTCTTAGATCAAAAGAGAATGCTTCTAATTCTACACATTCGGTAAGTGTTCCTTCTTCATCATCAATAAGAGAAAGATTCCAAGTAAAATTTCCTGATTCGCTAAGACTTAAATTTCCTATGGCATTAGGAGATGTTCCTATAACAGTTTGATACATTGAAGATAAATCACATGGAACGACTACACTTGTCATTCTTCCAGAGAAAACAAAAGTTGGTTCATCATCGGTTACGATAACGATCGCTGTTGCCTGCATTGAAGCATCAACAGTTGAAGTCGCTGTAATCGTTACTATTCCTTCTGCTACTCCCGTTACAATTCCACCATTTACTGTTGCTTTGTTTTGATCATTTGAGGACCAAGTCACTGTTTCTGCTGATCCGTCTATAGTTACTACTGTTGCTAATAAGGTAATAGTAGAATCTACTTCTATTGATCCTGTTGTTGGAGATATTGTTACTGAAGTTATTGATGGTTCATCGGTTACGATAACGATCGCTGTTGCCTGCATTGAAGCATCAACAGTTGAAGTCGCTGTAATCGTTACTATTCCTTCTGCTACTCCCGTTACAATTCCACCATTTACTGTTGCTTTGTTTTGATCATTTGAGGACCAAGTCACTGTTTCTGCCGATTCGTCTATAGTTACTACTGTTGCTAATAAGGTAATAGTAGAATCTACTTCTATTGATCCTGTTGTTGGAGATATTGTTACTGAAGTTATTGATGGTGAGGGATTGGCTGTGTTAGTGGTTACTTCTAACTTACAGCTAAAAAATAGGGAAATGCTAATAATAAGATTTAGTAGTACTATATTATTCATAATGATCTCTTTTTTTAAATAGGTTAAACTGATGTTTAGCTTCAATTATAGAATATATATTTAAGTTTTCAAATAGAAACTTATTTGGAAGATAATGTTTTTTTAATTAAAAGTTGTATTAAATAGCACTGAAAACCTTCCAATAGATGTTTCCTCTTTGAGGTCATCATCGGATACGACAGAAACTCCAAGAGCAATTGAACCACCTAAGCTCCAGTTATCGGATATCCAAAATTCTTTACCCGCTTTTAGTTGAAACCCTATGCCCGTATGTTTAGAAGATTCAATTACACTAGAAGATCTATCAAAATCAAATATAGCAATACCAGAGCCATTTTCTAATTGACTGTGAGCAATGGTGCCACTTACGAAGGTATTGTGAGGCATAAAATAGTAGGTAACACCAATTCCGAGGAGTACTTCTCTGAATTCTATAATAAAATTCCCAGTGAGTTTGAGGCTCTCGCCAGTAATAGAGTCTGTGTTTGTAATTTCAAAATCTGGATGTATAATGTTTGTCGCAATTATATCTCCACTGATAATAAGGTTTTCTGTTATGGCATAGCCAATTTTAAAATCGGTAGTCCTTGGCCGTCCCTCGTTTAATTCTAATTTGAGAAAGTCGTTATCTGTTGTAGTTGTAATATTTACACCTGATGGTCCAATAGCCACTGATAGATAAAATCCATCATGCTTGTGAAAGTTTTTTGTTTTAGCAGATAGAGAAATGCTTATAAGAATAATATAGAACAGACTAATCTTGGACAGTGATTGCATAAAACCTTTTATTTAAATATCAAGAAACACCAATTTATAAAAACATATATAGGTTTTGAAATAGAAACTTATCTTATAGTAAGGTTTTAGTAAGGTTTTTATTTTTTATTGAAATATCAATGGACATATTAACAAAAATTAGAATAGGTCTTAGTTATTGAATCAAGCAAGCAGGATATCCAAGAGAAATTAGAATGTTTTAATTAAAGAAGTAGATCAATGAATGATATAATCTTATTCTTTCGTTGTAGCAATAGTCGAATCGGCATCAATTAAAACTAAAGAATCTTGCAAAAATCCATATAAAAGCGTATCCTTAGAAGGTTCACAAAGAGTCAAGATAAGAGGAGCTGTTTCTAAATTAACAAGATCAGATATTTGAGAACATTGAGTAAAAGTTCGTTCTATTTTATTAACATCTACCTCTTTCCAAGTGCCACGGTCTACTATAGCATTTGTAAAAGTGGAAGTTGCTCTTGGAATAAGCTGGGTAGCGACTTCAAAGGTAGAGTCTTGATTAAACTTGTAAATGTATTTTCCGAGAAGTATAATGGATTCATTAAGTTCGTTGATTATCCTTAAAGAGTTAGGATTTATTTGAATAGTATCAAATTCCCAAATTCCTATAAAGTCAGGTGAACTGTCAGGTGAACTGTTATCAGTACTTAGAAGATCGAATGATAAAAAATTATTTTCAACTGTGAATGTTAGGGTTAACCTCGTAGGATCACAAACAATTGCTAATAAAGGAGCAGTCAAATCTAATCTGTAGGCTTTTTCAAAACATTCAATACCAGTCAATTCTACAGTGTCACCAGAAAGCTCTTTCCAAGTTCCAGCTTCAGTAGTAATTTCATCAAATGATGATAGTGAAGTGGTTGTAACTTTAAAAGTCATATCTTTATTAAATTCAAAAAAAGTTGCCACTTTTAAAGTTGTTTTAGGGTCTTCTGTTATAATATCGAGAGAATCTGACCATGTACCTATAAAATCAGGAGTTACATCAGGAGTTACATTAGGTACAGAAGTCGTTTTATTACAGGTTATAAAAGTAAATAAACTAAAAAAAATGATTAAAATGTTTTTTTTCATTAGGATTTTTCCGTGTATTAAAGTGGTAAATTTATAATAAACCTATAAAAATACATATAGGTTTTCAAGTAGAAACTTGCTTTAATAGTAGGGTTTCTATTTTTTTATTGAAATATCAATGGACATATTAACAAAAATTAGAATAGGTCTTAGTTATCGAATCAAGCAAGCAGGATATCAATCTTATGAAAAATTCTCCCATGAACATGAATTGAGTAAGGGAGCTTTGAGTTTAATTTTAAATGGAAAAAGAGAGCCTAGATTAAGTACTTTAATTAAGCTTTCAGAAGCTTTAGAAATTCCTTTTGTTGATTTATTTGATCTTCCTAGTGGTGCAGAGTTAAATTTTACTAAACCTCTAGGCTCTAGGTTAAAGAATTTAAGTTAATGTTATTTAAAATATTTGCATAAAAAAAGGTATGTAATTTATCACATACCTTTTTTAAAAATTACAGGAAAATTTTATTTAAAATATTTCTTTAAGCCTTCAGAATCAGTTGTCATGCCTTCGTCGCCTTTGTTCCAGTTAGCAGGGCAAACTTCACCGTGCTTTTCAGTGTATTGTAGAGCATCAACTAAGCGTAAAACTTCGTTCACATTACGACCTAAACCAAGATCATTAACTGTTTGGTGTTTAACAATCCCTTCTTTATCAATTAAGAATAGACCACGAAGAGCCATTCCACCATCTAAAAGAACATCATAGCTTTCTGCAATTGTCTTATTGAAGTCAGAAATGATAGGATATTCAACACCTTCAATGCCACCTTCTGTTTTAGGCG
This sequence comes from Fibrobacteria bacterium, assembly GCA_965261055.1. Lineage (GTDB taxonomy): Bacteria > Fibrobacterota > Fibrobacteria > UBA11236 > JADFYW01. The sequence continues at coordinate 174,172 of OZ253440.1, forward strand.
TTTGTAGCCAAGCAGTATGAGAAAACCAAGAATCGGTAGAACAAGCGATTACTTGACAATCACGAGCTTCAAATTCGGCTTTCTTTTCTTGAAACGCATGCATTTCAGTAGGACAAACGAAAGTAAAATCTAGTGGGTAAAAGAAAAGAACCACATATTTTTTACCTTTGAATTGGGACAAACTAAAGTTTTCTTTAATTTGTTCTTTGATAACGGCTTTTTCTGCAAAATCAGGTGCAGATTTTCCAACGAGTACTGACATAATAATCTCCTTATTTAGTTATTGTTTTAATATCGATAATGTTCAGGTTTGTAAGGACCTTCTTTAGGCACGCCTAAATATTTTGACTGATCATCTGAAAGAACGGTAAGTTTAACACCAATTTTTTCAAGATGAAGTCTGGCAACTTCTTCGTCTAATTGCTTAGACAAACGGTAAAGTTTGATTTGGTTACTGTCTTTGTTTGCCCATAAATCAATTTGAGCCAAAACTTGATTTGTGAAAGAATTAGACATAACAAATGAAGAATGACCAGTTGCACATCCTAGGTTTACAAGTCTACCTTCGGCAAGTAAGTAAATAGTACGATTTGATTCAAAAGAGTAGCTGTGTACTTGATCTTTAATTATAACTTCCTTAACTCCAGGCCATTTTTTTAGTTGTTCTACTTGGATTTCATTATCAAAATGTCCAATGTTACAGACAATTGCTTGATCTTTCATTTGAGACATATGTTTTGCTGTAATGATGTCTTTATTACCAGTTGTTGTAACATAGATGTCGGCAATACCTAAAGTATCTTCTACAGTTTGAACTTGGAAACCTTCCATAGCTGCTTGTAATGCACAAATAGGATCAATTTCGGTAATGATAACACGAGCACCTAAACCACGCATAGAATGAGCTGAACCTTTACCAACATCGCCGTACCCGCAAACAACGACAACTTTACCTGCAATCATGACATCAGTTGCTCTTTTGATGCCATCAGCAAGAGATTCTCGACAGCCATAAAGATTATCAAATTTTGATTTTGTTACAGAATCATTAACATTGATTGCTGGAAAAAGAAGTTTTCCTTCGTCTAGCATTTGTTGCAAACGGTGAACACCTGTTGTTGTTTCTTCTGAAACACCTTTACATTCAGCAACAACTGTGTGCCAATGATTAGGTGTTTCGGCGTAAACTTTTTTAAGAAGATTTTTGATACATTGTTCTTCATCATTTTCAGTAGGTTGATTAACCCAATCGCTACCATTCTCAAGTTCAAATCCTTTGTGGATTAAGAGAGTTGCATCGCCACCATCATCAACTATCATTTCAGGACCTTTGCCACCAGGAAAAGATAAAGCTTTAAAAGTACAATCCCAATATTCCTCTAGACTTTCACCTTTCCAAGCGAAAACAGGAATATTTGATTTTGCAATAGCAGCAGCAGCATGGTCTTGTGTTGAAAAAATATTACAAGAAGCCCATCGAACATCAGCACCTAGGCTAACAAGAGTTTCAATGAGAACTGCTGTTTGAATTGTCATGTGTAAAGAACCTGTAATACGAACGCCTTTAAGGGGTTGTCCATACTTAGTGCGTAGGGAAACCAATCCAGGCATTTCGTGTTCAGAAATAGAAATTTCTTTGCGACCAAATTCGACCAAGTTGATATCAGCAACTTTATAATCTGTTGTGGACATTTTATTTTCCTTTATTTAATTATTTACAAGCATCTGAAGTGCTTTGACTTTATCGGTTTGTTCCCATGTAAAAGTTTTACCTGTACGACCAAAATGTCCGTGATATGATGTAGGTCTATAAAGAGGTTGTTTTAGTTTTAAAGTATTGATGATTCCACTAGGAGTTAAATCAAAGATTTTTTGAATGGCATCACTTAAGATTTTTTCACTTACTTTACCCGTTCCAAAAGTATCAACAAAAACAGAAATAGGTTTAGAATAGCCAATAGCATACGCAAGTTGAACTTCACAACGATTAGCTAAATTGGCTTTAACAATGTTTTTTGCAATATAACGGGCTGCGTAAGCAGCACTACGATCAACTTTTGAAGGATCTTTACCAGAAAAAGCCCCACCACCGTGACGCCCCATTCCTCCGTAAGTATCAACAATGATTTTACGACCTGTTAAACCGCAATCGCCCATAGGACCACCTATAACGAAACGACCTGTAGGGTTAATTAAGTAATTTGTATTTTTATCCAAATATTTAACTGGAATAATTTTTTTAATTAAAAGTTCAATTAAATCTTTCTTAATTGTACTATGCTTTACTTTTTCATCGTGCTGTGTTGAAATAACGATAGTATCAATTCGTTTTGGTTTGTTGTCTACATATTCAACAGTGACTTGAGATTTTGAATCAGGGCGTAGGTATTTAATTTTGTTTGTTTGCCTTAAACGAGTAATACCTTCAATTAGTTTTTGAGAAAGAGCAATAGGAAGAGGCATTAAAGAAGGGGTTTCATTACAGGCATAACCAAACATCATTCCTTGGTCGCCAGCACCTTGTTCTTTGTGAAGACCTTTTCCTTGAGAAACACCTTGAGATATATCTGGAGATTGTTTACCAAGGGCAACTTGTACAGAACAAGTTTTGTAGTCAAAACCTTTTGAGGAATCATCATAACCAATGCTTTTGATTGTGTCTCTAACAACTTTTTGAAAATCAATCTGAGCTGTTGTTGTAACTTCACCAGCAATAATGACCAGCCCAGTTGTAATCATAGTTTCACATGCAACACGACTATTTGGATCTTGTTCAAGCATGGCATCTAAAATGGCATCAGAAATTTGATCGGCCATTTTATCAGGGTGACCCATAGAAACTGCTTCAGAAGTGAATAATTGTTTTTTCATTGAAAATAAATCCTATTTAAAATTAAATATATTAGTCAAGACAAAATATATAAAAAACAGAAGAAAGATACGATAATTTTAACTCTAATTTGTTTAGTTGCAATGGGAAAAATGAGGAACTAAATTTTAGAAAGAACAAATTAGACTTGCTATGGAATGTTTGTCAAGTTTAGAGTTGGTTCTTTATAATTTTGAATAGAAAATAAGGGCTAAAATAAGGGCTAAAAAGCAGGTTGAATGCTTTTTAAGTTTGAGTTAAAAATTAGATGACCTTTTTGATCTGTACGGTAGATTTTAGATAAGTGTATAAACAAAAGTAATCTTTGTAGAGTTGAATGATGAGGGTGTCCAAATATTGAACTATCGCTAGAAATAATTGCCCAATCAAAACTAACCTTATTTAAAAAAGGTAAACTACTAGAAGAAGAAGAGCCATGATGAGCAACTTTTAAAATATTACTTTTTAAGGAGTCTTTAAATTGTAAAATTTCAAGCTCTGTTTCTTGTTCAATGTCTCCAGTAAATAAGACACGATTTTCCCCGTGTATCAGATGTGTAACATAAGATAAATTATTGCCGTTTAAGCGTGTTTGTGAGTTTGGCCATAAAAAACGAAGCTCTGTTTGGAGTTCAAGATTTACTTTAGCTCCTCTAAGAACTTGAGAGTTTGGAATTTGGTTATGTTCTATAAGGGATAGAACTTGTTGCCAAGTAAAAGTTATCTTATTTTCTTGGGGTAAAATTATCCTTTTGATCACTGTAGAGTTAATTAAGTAGGTTAGTGAGCCGTAGTGATCTAAATCAGGATGCGTGATGACGATTAAGTCTATTGTGTCAATTTCATTTTTTTGTATCCATTTTTGTATTGTTAAAGAATCATTTCCAACATCAATAAAAACGGTTTTATTTTGAGTTTGGATAATTTGAGCATCTCCTTGGCCGACATTCAAAAATGTAATTATAATTTCGGAGCTTTCCGAGGGTGTTAAGAATTGACAATGGGTAAATAGAATAGTATATATTAAACATAAACTGTATACCAAAATTGAAAATAAGAAGCGTCGCATGTAAAATAAATAAACCTTGTGTTAAATTTATATATTTAGGCATAGGATAATTAAAAATAAAGTTAGCATGGAACATTTAACAATACATTGTATACAAGGTGACCCTCAAAAGATGTCTGGCCGTTTAATTGTTTATGCAATTGTAAATGATCAAGATATACCAGAAAATCTTAAAAAAATGCTTAACAACAATATTTTAGCTATTGAGGGAGATTACTTTAACCAAAAAAATATTCGAGATTTTTTTCGTAAAGAATTTGATATGAGTTTTGAACAAGGTATTGAAAAAATTGTAGGCAAAATAGAAAAAGATGAAGATATTGTATTGGAATCTACTAAAGATAAGGTTAAATCAAAATCAATTAGAAACATTGAAATTTTACCTATTCCAGCAAAAGTTGTGAAATTTGATAGTGTAGAAGAAATTAAGCTTAAAAAAGGATATGATGTTTACTATTTGGGTGAATTTGAGTCTATCCAATATGCTAATTTATCGGTTAATTCTTTTCCTATTATTTACCAAGCCCGTTACCGTGAACAAGAAAATCAAGAGTTCAAAGATGAAATAGACTTAATGCTAGAGACGGTGTTAGATCAAAATGACAGTTCGTCTGAGGATGTTCAAAATACAGCATATGAACCTAAAGATTATCTACTTAAAACTTTAATTCCAAACATAATTTATAATTTTAATGATACAGATGGCTTAAAAAAATCAGAAAGAGATTTGGAGATATTTTTAAAGGACTATCCTTTTCCAGAAGATATTAAAAACTTAAAAGAGTATATTGAAAAAGCGAGTCAAAGTCAAGACAAAAAATTTGATGAAATAGAACTTATTGTCGATAAAATATGGGCTTTACAAATAGAAGACTACAAAACACTTGAAAAGATTAAAGGTCGTTTGCAAGATTTAGGTTTATAATCTTTAAAATGTTTGCTTGAAATTTAAATGAAAGCTTACTTTATTTCTGATGCTCATTTAGGACGAGAGCCATCTGCTAAGAAGAATATTCAAGTTTTTGTTGACTTTATTACTGGTTTACAAGGTAAGGCTTCTCATTTGTTTTTGATGGGTGATATCTTTGATTTTTGGATAGAATATCGTTTCTACATACCTAAAGATTTTCTTTCTGTATATATTGCTTTACAAAATCTAGGTCAAAGTGGTGTTGAGATTCATTATATTGCGGGGAATCATGATTTTGCTATTGGTTCATTTTTTAAAGATTTTCCAAGTTTAACTCTACACCATGAACCTGTTACAGTGAAAATTAAAGATAAATTTTATCACTTATTACATGGTGATGGTATGTTACCATCAGATAAAGTTTATCGGTTGTACAAGAGAATAATTTATTCTAAGACTTTTTTAAAGTTGTGTCGTTTAATGCCTATTGATTGGCTTTTTCGTTGTGCTTTGTGGTTTGCCTCTCGTGTAGAGTCTGGACACAAACCAATATCTATGGAACAAAAGAAAAAATATCAAATAGAGGCTTTCTCACGATTAAAAGAAAACCCAAGATGGAGTGGACTTTTGCATGGTCATAATCATATATTAGTTTCTTTACAAGAAGCTAAACAAGTGTATATTAGCACGGGAAATTGGTTGAGGAACCAAGATTATGTCACACTAGAAGACGGAATATTTGTATTGAATATTTTTGATACTAAGATTAAATAGATTAACTTGATTTTGATTATTTTACTTCATTTGATATTGAATGTTCGTCAAAGCTGTAATCAACCGTTTTTCCATAAGGCTTACCGTCTTTAAACATTTCCGTATATAGAATAAAGCCTTTTGGTTTGTAAGTTGTTTTGAGTCCATCCAGTTTACCATTCTTGTAGTTTTCAGTGAACCAAAGATAGTTATCAGTATGATATTGTTTTAATAAGTCGTGCTTTTTTCCATATTTGTAATAAATTTTTGAATTTAAATCGCCATTAATGCGATAGGTTTTAGTGAGTCCATCAAGTTTGCCATTTTTGTATTCAGAGATGAATGAAGGTTTGCCATTATCATAATATTGTGTATAGGTACCATGAAGTAAGTCATTTTTGTAAGTTTTTTTATAAAAAATAGAACCATCGGAATGGTATGCAATAGAAGTTCCATTTTTTAATCCTTTAGCATATTTTGTTTCAAGGGAAACTTTACTATTTTTATAAAGTTCTTTAAAAGTTCCCTTTTTTGATTGATAGTGTAGTTTATTCTTTTTAGTGCAAGAAATAAAGAATAAAAGTAAGCAAAGAATAAAAGATAATTTCATAATAAATAAAGTTTAAAACAAAAATATATTAATGGCAAGGATATTAATTTATTTTTTTATTATTGGTGCATTTTATTATTGATGTATTTAAATTCATTGAAAATTAAACATTTGTTTAGTATATATATGATCATGTGTATAACAAAGGGTAGATTATGTCACAAAAAGACCTTACATTGCGTCAAAGAGAAATTTTTGAATTTATTAAAATGCGTTTAAATCAAGGTGGGTTACCTCCTACAGTTCGAGAAATAGGAAATCGTTTTAACATACAATCTACAAATGGAGTAACTAGTGTTTTAGTTGCACTAATTCAAAAAGGGTTTATTCGGAAAATACCTAAAGTTTCAAGAGGTATTAAAATTTTAAAAGAGAATGAGTCTATTGTTTCTCTTCAAAAAAAGAAAGATCAAAATTTAAATGAAAATGGTTTGATAGAAGTACCTATTGTTGGTCGTGTTGCTGCAGGAGTTCCTATTACCGCCGTTGAAAACCTTGAGGGAACTGTTAAAGTTGATCAGGATTTCCTTTTAGGTCAATCTAATGTTATCGCTCTTAGAGTTCAAGGTGAGTCTATGAAAGATGCCGGTATTATGGATGGTGATCTAGTTTTTGCACGTCAACAACCGATAGCAGAAAAAGGACAGATTATTGTAGCTTTAATTGGGGAAGAATCTACTGTTAAGTATTACTATCCTGAGAAAGATCAAATCCGTTTAGAACCAGCTAATTCTTCTTTTTACCCTTTAATTATTGATAGTGATTTACCTGATTTCCGGATTCTGGGGAGAGTTATAGCCGTTCAACGTACTTACAGTCGTTAAATTTTACTGTTTTACTGTATGATGACTTGTAGTTGATTCAGTTCGTTAGAGTTAATCTAATAAGTCATTGATTTCAGTTTTTTTTGATGTTCAATTATTCTATATTTTGAACTTTAAAATAAGTATGAGACAATTCTTTGGCATAATTCTTTTTTCTTTGTTTATAAGTTCTTTCTTATATGCTCAGCCTTCGCTTACACCAACTTTAGTTCCTGTGATTGAATTGGTTGTAGAAGGCTATAAACACATTTCCTCTGAGCGTATTTTACAAGCAATTTCCATTGTTAAAAATAAAAGCTATCTTGTTCCAGTTTTAAAACGAGAAATAGGGCTTTCTATTAAAAATATTTATGCTTTAGGTTGGTTTTCTAATGTGAGTGCTGTCTCTGAGAACCAGTTTAATGGTATTAAATTGACATTTAAGGTTGACTTATCTCCTGTTATTGAATCTATAGAATATACTGGTTACGATTATTTTAATGAAGCGGATATAGAGAGTAATACGGATTTAGTAGAAGGTGATCCTTTAAATTATGCGTATATAGAGAATATTAAACAATCAATTTTATCAAAATATCGAGAAGAGGGCTTTCTTTTTGCAAAAGTGATTGTTAAAGAAAATTATAATTCAAAAAATGGAAAGGTGAAGCTTACTTTTGTAATACAAGAAAATGAAATTGTTCAAGTTCGAAGTGTTCGCTTTAATGGTAATGATAATGCAGATGCTGATCGTTTAAGGTCTATTTTACCAGTAAAGGAAAAGTCTTGGTTTTTTGGTGTGGGTGGTGAGTTTAAGAAAGAAAAGGTATTACAGAGTATTGATACCCTTCAGTTTTATTATCAAACTTTGGGCTACCTTGACGCACAAGGGGTTGATTATCGTATTTTTTATACGGATGACTTACATTATGTTGACATTGAAATTGATGTTGTAGAGGGCTCAAAATATTATTTAGGACAAGTTAATTTTATACATGGTGATATTTTAAGTGATGAACAGATCTATTCTCGTTTTAAATTGAACCCTCTGGATGTTATTGATCAAAGTCAAGTTGCGTTGTCAAAGTACGAAATAGAAATTTTATTCAGAGACTATGGTTATTTATTTGTCAGAGTTAGAGAGGAAAGGGTGTATAAAGATTCCTTGTTATATTTAACATACGAAATTGATGAGGGTAATTTAGCTTATGTGAACAAAGTGCACATTCGTGGAAACATAAAAACTAGAGATAAAGTGATTCGCCGTGAATTGCGTATTTATCCAAGTGATGTTTTTAGTCAAACTAAAATTGTCCGTTCTCAACGTGAAGTTACACAACTTAATTATTTTGATGCAGTTCTTCCTAATTATGAACCTATTGACAACGCCTCTGTTGATATTGTTTTTGATGTTACCGAGAGAGCAAAAGGAACTGGAACTTTTTCAGCAGGAGCCTCTTTTAGTCAATTTGATGGAATTGTAGGAACTCTTGGCTTACAAATGGGTAATCTTTTTGGGAGAGGTCAGAGAGTAGAAGTTAACCTTGAAAGAGGTGCTGTTAAGCAATTGTATTCTTTTGGTTTTACTGAACCTTGGTTATTTGATACACCAACATCTTTAGGTGGTCGCATTTTTTGGCAACAATTAGAAAATATTTCTTTTAACCAAGCTCAAAATTTTATGAATAGTTTTAATCCTACAGGATCTTTTGTTCAAACAAGTTTTGGGTTCAGTGCAAACATTGGTCGTCGTTTAACTTGGCCCGATGATTATTTTACAATCACGGGGAAATATAATTTTACTTCTAACGATAATGGGACTCAAAAAGATCGTCGTCTACTTCTGTTACAGTCTGGTTTAGAGTCGTCGATTCTTATTAACCTTATTAGGGATGATAAGAATTTACCTGTTTTTCCAACTAAGGGTTCTCGTTATTCATTAGTTTATGGTCGGTATGGTGGATTTTTGGGTGGTGATTTTGATTATGATCGTTTTGAGTTTAAAATACAACGTTGGATTTCTCTTGTTGGTTCTCTTTCGTTATCACTAGAAGGCGAATTTGGTTTTATTGCTGGCAACAATATACAACAGTTTGATTTGTATCGTATGGGTGGTGTTTTAGGGTTTCAAGGTAAATTAAGAGGCTATAGAGATGGTTCAATAGGTCGTAGTCGCATTGGTCGCAGTTTTATTTCTATTGTGACTGAATTGGTTTATCCTGTTGTACCCAATACATTTTACCTTAAAGTATTTTTTGATCTTGGGGATGTTTTTGGAGAAGAAGCTATTTTTGGAACAATTGATGGACAGTACTCTCCAATTCGCTCGGGTGAATTAGGATCACCTTTAAGAGATGTTCAATTTTCAAATTTACTTGCTGATTATGGTTTAGGTTTTCGTTTTTGGATTCCAGGATTAGGAATTTTAGGGTTTGATTTTGCTTGGAATATAGGCACAAGGACCCGTTTAAATGACGGTTTAATAGCACCAAAAGGCGTTAAAGTTAATTTTGCAATAGAATCACCTTTTTAATTTTAAAATTTAGAGTTTTAAGTTTTACTTAATATTATTTGTGGCATCGTAAATACGCTTTAGTGCTTTTTCTAAAAGATTTTTGTCGCAAGCAATATTTAGTCTTACCCATTGGTTGTAGTTTTCACCAAAGTCTTTAGCATGACGAAATGCAACTTTTGCTTCTGATAAGAAAAATTGATAAGGATCTTTAATTTTAAGAGCCGAGCAATCAATCCACATTAGATATGTTGCTTGAGTGTACGTAATTTTTAGTTGAGGAAGATGTTCTTTAATAAAATTTTGAGCCCAGATAAAATTACTTTTAAGAATTGAGATTGTATTTTTAAGCCATTCTTCTGATTGAGTATATGCAGTATAAGTTGCAAGCTCGCCGATTATATTTGAAGGAGCTGAAAAAGATTTTAAAAAAGTTTCCATTTTTTGTTTAGTTTCTAGGTTTTTTACAATAGTGTAAGAAAAATTAAGACCAGCAATATTAAAGGATTTACTAGGTGAAAAAAAGCAAGTCACTAAAGAAAGATCTTCATTTTTTAAAGAGTAAAAAGAGTTAAAAATATTTTTTTCGAAAATTAAGTCTGACCAAATTTCATCTGAACAAATACGAACATTGTATTTCTGGCAAAGGTGTAGAATTTGGGTAAGCTCTTTCTTTGACCAAATATTTCCTGTTGGGTTATGAGGGTTTGATAATAGTAAAAACTTTGTTTTATGGTTCATAGCTTGTTCTATTTTTTCAAAATTTAGAGAATAGGAATGGTTTAAATTTATGTCTAAAGGAACTTGCTTTGTTTGAATAGGAAAGGACGTTTCCATATTCAAAAAAGGAGGATAGATAGGAGTTAGAGTAATGTAATTATCGTTGGGTTTTAAGTAAGCACTCATTAAAGATTTCATTGCAGAGATGACTCCAGAACATAATAGTATTTCTTCTTTTTTGATATTAAAGTTGTATTGTTTAGAAATCCAATTTCGAATGGCTTCAAAAATTTTATTTTCAGTTAAACCATAACCATAAAATTGATTTTGAGAATAGGACGATAGAGCTTCTTGAATAGCTAAGTCAGGAGTAAAGTCCATGTCTGCTACCCACATTGGGATAATATCTTTATCATAGAAATTCCATTTCCACGCGTAGCTAGGAAATTTTCTATTCCTCATTTTGAGGGGGTTTTAAAGTTATTTTAATGCCTGGGTGTCGATTGATGACTGAAAGAACATCAATACCTCTAATTTCTGCATAATTGGTGCGAATAGGTAATTTGTTAAACCTACCCTCAAAGTTAGCAATATCAATAAGTTCGCAAATTTCTTGTAGGTTTGTATTTTCATTTTCTAAAATATTTAGAATCCAGTAACCAATTGTGTAGAGTTGCTCTGTACATTGTATTTGTTCTAAATTACTGCAATCAATTTTATGGGAACCTATTTTTAAAATATGATTTCCTATAACTTTAATTTTCTCTAGATCTATTTTTTTAATAGATGTTTTGATAAATCTTTGCTGTCTCCAAATATATCGTGGACAATTTGGAATTTTAACGATATATTGTTTTTTCGCAATTTGTTTTGCTTTTGTAGTTAGATCAGTCATTTGGAATTCGTTCATTTCCAAAATTGAATCTGCTTGAGAAAAATAATGACCGACACTACCCATAATTAAAATAGAAGAAACACATTCGTTTTCATAGAGTTCACGGATACGATAGATGAAAGGTTGAATAGGATCTTTTTCGTGAGAGATGAGTTGTGTCATGTCTTCATCTTTAATCATTAAATTAGTGGCACAAGTGTCTTCATCTAGCAAAAGTAATTGACTACCAACGGAAATACTTTCTAAAATAGAACTTGCTTGACTTGTGCTACCAGAAGCATTCCGTGTTGAAAAATTTCCCACATCCATTTTAAGAGGTAAGTTTTTGATAAAAGGAGAAATATTAATAGGATGAACTAAACGGCCATTTTCTGCTTTTATTTTAACTGCAGATGGAATTGTAGAGACAAATTCTCGACCATCATTTTGAATGTGTGGATAAATACCTGTTTCAATAGCTTCTAAAATAGTAGACTTTCCGTGAAAGCTTCCACCTACGATTAAGTGAACACCTTGTTTTAAAAGCATACCAGTAAGAGTATGACCACTTTTAAGAGTTATAGTGTGAGTGAAGTTTTTAGGTGAATTAAATGGAAGACTATTTTTTTCAGGTTTATTATCTGAAAATTTTCCACCTTGTTGTCTTGCTAAAATTGCCCCATTGGGAATAAATGAGAGATAATTATTTTTTTGTAAGTATTCTCTAACTTCAATTTGATCGGTATAGTTTTGAATATGAGCTTCCAATGCGTCGTGTTTAGTTGGTTGATAAAAGCAATGATCAACAATGATATTAGGTAAGTAGGTGAGTAGTTGTTGACAAGCATACTCAGAATGAATAACACGCCCCCAAGCTGGAAAATTAAAATAAAATTGAGCAATAATAGACCCTTCAATAAATTGAATATTATTTCGTTTCAATATTTGAGCTTTGGGTTCTGCAATAGTAAAGTTACCACCTTTGATTTTTTCTTGTTTTATTTCTGAAGGCATTGTTTTAAAATCTTGATGCAGTCCTCGGATTATAAAATCGGATAAAGCAATGCGTTTTTCTATATCAGTAAGCCATTCGTTTGGAAAGAAGCTTTCTTCAAATGGAATTTTAATAGTAATACGAGAGGGTGGAGCAAAAGGGTCGGATTGAACATGCTCAATTTGTAAATCAAAATTGACAAAAGAATATGTTCCTCTTAAGCTACGATAAACACCATATTGTTTTTTATGAATGCGTTCTAATTTTTCTTTAAGTTTTTTCAAAATAAGTTTAGTATACTAGATAAAGTTAAAATTTATAAAAAAAAAGACAATAATTTAAATAGGTTTTAGGTAAAAATAAAATCAGTTTATTTGTGTTATTAACTGTATAAAAGCTATACTTCATGTAGAATGATTGAAAAAATTCCTTTTTTAAATCGTATTAATATTTGTATTAATTATAGTTGGGCATTAATTGAAAGGCTTGCTGAAAAAGGTTTCTCAAAAATAATTTTATTTTTTTTAGCTATGATAGAGGCTGTTTTTTTTCCACTTCCACCTGATATCTTACTTATTTCTTTAGGAATTTCTAATCGTTCTAAAATATGGTATTTTTTTGTGTATTGTACTTTAGGTTCTGTTGTTGGGGCTACTATCTCTTATGGAATAGGTGCTTTACTATGGGGAACGGCTATAGAGCCTAGTGCTATTGCATCTTTCTTTTTTAAAAATATCCCAGGATTCTCTAAACAAAACTATAATTATATAGGATCACTTTTACATGAATACAATTTTTGGGTAATTTTTGTGGTTGGTTTTACGCCGTTACCGTTTAAAGTGATCACTATTGTCGCGGGAGCATTCCATTTGGATTTTTTATTTTTTATTCTAGCTACTTTAGTTGGTCGGGGTGGACGGTTCTTTATTATTTCTTTAGCTTTAAGATTGTGGGGAGAGCAGGCTCGCAAAATAATTAGGAAAAACTTCAATTGGGTTTCTCTTATTTTTATTTCTATTCTATTTTTTGTTTTATTTATTTTAAAAATGTTATTTTGAGGATGTTAAGAAAGGATTGTATGAAAAAAAGTAGTATATTGTTTTTTCTTGTAAGTTGTCTTTTACTTTCTTGCTTAAAATCACCTACACAGAATATATATTTTAGCGAATCTACAACAGTTTCAGCCCAGTTTTTTTTAAGAACTTACAATCTTGCTTTTTTACAGAAGAAACTTTCTTCGAGTTTAAATTTGGATTCTGTTTCAATTACTTTTAATCATACTTCTTTAGACACTGTGAAATATCGTTTGATCTACCAAGAAGTTATTACAATTCCTTCTATTTCTTTATCTGATAATTGGTCTGTTGTTGTTGAAATTTTTAATAATAATGGAGAAATTCTTTATAAAGGAAATAAGTTTTCTATTAATATAAAAGGTCAGGAAAATTTTTTTGCTATAGATTGTTACCCTCAAGTTTCTAAGCTTAAGTTTAGTTTTATTTTAGATTCTTCTATTAATCACGGAAATATGTTACTAATACAAAATCAAGACACTTTAAATTTAAATTTAAAAATAGAAGGTTCTTTAGGCGTTTTAAAAGCGGATAAAATCTCTCCAGGTAGATGGATTACAAAAGTTTTTTTATACAATAGGGATTCAAACTTGACGATTACGGCGGATACTTTTTTTGTAATTGAAGTCGGAAGATCTCAAAACATTTCTATTGTTTTAAAACCAAAAAAATCAGATATAAGAGCTAAGTTAGTATTCAAAGAAATTCCAGTGTTAGAGATTACGGCCCAATATACTACTTCTCAAAAACGAGAACCTTTAGCAAAAGACTTAATTGTGAGTGAATTTTTTCCTGATCCAGAGAAAGGGGAGAAATTTGAGTGGATGGAAATTGTAAATACGACAATAGATACCTTAAATACAGCTTCCTGCCAGATTTCGAAAAGCAGAACTTCTGGAGCAAGCTCTACTTTGTTTAATTTTGATAGTACATCTTTTTGGCTTCCAGGTCAAGCACTTGTTTTAGGACAAGATTCTGTTTTGTTTCGAGATATAACATACCCTTTTCGTTTGACAAATACCAAACAATCTATCTTAATATTATGTTCAGGAGTTTTAATAGACTCATTGAGTTATACCAGCCAAAACCTAATGAGTGATTCAATTTTTGTCCAGTCCAATTTTATTGCGAGTAAAAGTCACTTTTTTTATAAAAATAATAATATGGGGAGCAATTGGTGTACAAGTCAAAATAGTATGACTAATGTTTTAATAACGCCTAAAAATGTACTTTCAGGTTGTATAAAATGAAGTATTAAGTTAAAAAATTACTAACTTTTGTGAGAAAGGTTATGGGTTATGGAAAAAAGATACTTGAGTTTGTTGTTAATTGTTTTTGCTTTGTTTTTTTGTGATGGAAATGTGTTTTCTTCTTTTGAAATAAAGAATACAGAGGAAGCTTTAAGTGAAGAATTGGTTATTCAATCCAATCAGACTGATTCTGTATCTGTTAGTAAGAGATCGATTACTATAGAAAAAAAAGTAGATTTAATAGAGCCTAATTTAATAGAAAACTTAGAGGATGTTTTTGGTAGCACACATGTTGAAAATCTATTAAGTACTTGTGAAAATGCTCAACAGGTTCTTGGTGAAGGTAATGAATTGGTTGATTGCGTTGCAGAAGTGAATCGAAATTTGTTAGACTCCGTTGGAAAAGATTCAACACTGATTGATTTTAAAAATAGTGAACAAGTTGAAGAGTATGTAGATTTATTGGAAGATCTTGCTGATATTAGTGCTAGTAATATTGTCTCTAGTTTGGATAGCTTGAATTCAATTCTAAATGATCCTGTTGTTGTTGCTCCGGTTGACACAGGCTCTCTTGTTGTAAATGCTCCATCTGAAGTAAATGTATTAGAGCGTTTTGCAAAAGTTATTATCAAAGATAGCCAAGGGAATACTACAGAGGCTGAATTATCAGAAAATGTGATTAAAATAAGTCAAACACTCAAACTATATGAACAAATCCCTAAAAGTTTATCTAGTATTGATATTCAACGGAAACGAGCAAACTTTCAGATACTTAGAAGTGTTTTGAATATAGGATTAATCATGATCGAAGATTTAAGTGTTATGAATTTTAATTTCGCAACAGATAGTTTACAAAGTTATTACAGTAATGGAAAAACACCTTTTTTTCGTAGCCCTCAGCAAGTAAATCGAAATCAGTTTATTTCAGATGATGTAGCTAGTGTAAGAAGTAATGTTGATAATCTTTCTTCTAGTGCTAAAGAGGACTTTATAGATTTTGATAATGATATTGATTTAGACTCTAATTTAGTGCTTTCTTCAGAAGAGTTTGAGCAGTATGTTTCTAATTTAATTCAGTAAATAATATGTCTTATTTAAGAATCAAACAGTATTTTTTAATACTTCTCTTTTTATTTAGTGTCATAGGTGTTTTTCAAGCTTATGCTACGCCTTATCCTTTTCAGTATCAAGGAGCTAGGCAACAGGGAATGGGAGGTGCTTTTGTTGGTATCGCTGATAATTCTCAGTCCTTATATTATAATGCAGCTGGTTTAATAAATTTAAAAGAAAATGAGTTTCAGTTTTTTCAAGGAACATTCCAAAGGGGAATAGAAACAAGGAATTCATTAGGAACACGAGAGGATATTGCAAATAATAATTTAAGTTCTCTTTCCCTAGCTATTCAAGATAATCAAGTTTTAGCCACTTTGACAGATCAAGTCGGTCTTTACAGTTATATTAATCTTTGGACTAACCAATTTTCTTATTTTGTTTCTTGGGAGTCTTTTAATTTTACTTTTGCCCCTTATTCTAGATCAAATTTTTTAATAAATATTAATAATGTTTTTGATCCACATACTAGGGTTTCTATTTTAGTTGATGTTGGTATCTATACTGGAGTGGCAGTTAAAATTGGTGCTGGACTTTCTTTGGGGGCTACTTTACGGGGTTTTGTTCGTTACGAAATAGATAGTGTTTATACTTTAGCTGAATTAGATGATTCTACCTTTCTAAAAGATTTTAAAAGTGATATTAAGGGATTAAAAAAAAACAACACATCATCTGATATTAGTTTTTTTTGGTCAGTACCATTACCTTTTGAACTTTTCCAATGGAGCCTAGGAGCTTCTTTTGAAAACTTTTATACGACAACAGATGATACCAAAACACTTAATTTGGGTACAAGTATTGAGTGGTTATTATTAGATGAATATTTAGCAGTTCGTTTAGGGTTTGATTTTAGAGATGTTCTTTATAATATTGATTCTGATCGATCATTAGGAAAGCGTTTACATACGGGACTTGAAGTTTCCCATAAACTTCTTTATTTGTATAAATTTTCAGGTAGAGTTGGGATAAGTCAAGGTTATTTATCTTATGGACTCGGGGTTGATATAGGTGAAATATTTAATTTAGATTATGCTTTATTTACAGAAGAGATCGGAGCTTATGCTGGTCAAATAGGGAATACTCGTCAAGTATTTGAATTTAAATTTTATTATTAATTTTTTGAATTTGTATTTAAACGGGGTTTAGAATATTTACAAATGTTGTAGAAATATTCCACTCTTGAGTTAAGAATTCTGCCAAAAGTTTGGGTCCAAATACTTCTGTTTTATGGTGTCCTGCCGCAATAAAATTAAATTGGTAATCTTTGCAAAAAATGAAAGTATCTTCCTTCGCTTCACCTGTAATAAAAATATCAGCCTTAGTCTCTAAGGCTTGGAGAATAGAACCAGCTGCTCCTCCTGTACAAACCGCAACGGTTTGTATTTCTTTTGTTCCAAAATGAAAATCAAAATTAATGTGACCAATGTTACTTTCAATTTGATTTTTAAACTTTTTGTAAGGTATTGGTTTATCATATGTTCCTACAAGTCCTATAAAATGTGATCCCATGGGTAGAAAGCCTTCTTTTAAAGAAAGGTTTAGAGCTTTTAGAACTCCAATATTATTTCCAATTTTAGGTTGGGAGTCCATTGGTAAGTGGTAACTATAAAGGTTGATGTCATGTTTTAGTAATAAACTTAATTTTTGTTTGAAGCCTAAAGAAATTTGTCTGGATTGGTTGTTCCAAAATCCATGTGGGTGGTGGACTACTATAAAATCGGCATTATGTATTACTGCTTTTTCAACAACTTCTAGTGAGAAACTAACAGCTGTAATACCTTTTTGAACCTTTTCTCTTCCCTCTACAATTAAGCCTAGAGGAGAGTGATCTTTGAATTCGTTTGATTTATAAAGGGTATTGAGTTTTTTTGTAAAAACAAGTTGTGAAAGCATAATTAAAAGATTTTTTTTCAAAAGATAGAAAATCTGAAATCATTATTTTGTTTAACTTTTATTTTATAAAAATGTAGAAGTAATAGTATTTAACGAAATGGTATTTTTGATTTTTTCAGAAATCATAAGTTACCAGACTTAACTATTGTGATAGAGGTTTAAAATTGTTTGTTATTTATTCAGGGTTGTGTGTAAGTTCCGTTTTATTTGTTGGTAGTTTGAGGGCGTGAATTAAGGGTTTTATTATAACACTTGTTTATTTTTAAATTATTTTCTGTTTTTAGGACTTAGTATTTTATAAGCGTAATAGCACACAGTAGTAATTACAGCTATAGGAGAATAGGAGATATAATGTAACTGCTATTTCTAGAAAAAAGAATAAAAACAAATCATAAAACCAGATATAATCAACAAAGAAGTATAAAGAAGGATCTTTTCAACAAATATTCTTTTATAGTTTTTCTTAAATTGTTCCAACACAAGCAAAAGACTATTTTATATAAAATATCTTGTATGAGAATCCCTTTTTGTGGGTAGTGATAAAATATATCTTTAGGATAAGAATGTTAAACAGTAATTTCCCACAATATCTCCTACTTGTAATGATTTTATGAGTTGTATTAAGTTAGCTTTATAAGTATAGTAACATTTGTAACATTTTTTTAAATCATCATCTCCAATTAATTTTATTTAACAGTGCATTGAGCTGTATGGGTAACTCTAAAAGAGGAGCAAAAGTTGTACTCATAGTTGTAGTTAATACAAGTTTTTGTTCCTATATCAAAAAATTCAGCATTAGAGTATCCCCAAGCCTGACATCTTTTGACGGCATCATGTTGTGCTTGATCCAATTGAAGAACTGGTTTTTGAAATAGGTTGTATTCATACGTCATTGTTATTATTCCGTCTGCTTTACTTCCACTTGTCATGTGAAGGTATTTATTTACGGTGCATCCTAAAAGAGAATAAAAGAGAATAAAAGAGAATAAAAGAGAGAATTTTTCATGTGTTTCCTTGTAACTTTATTGCGAATAAATAATAGTATTTTTCAATAAACTTTTTATTTTAATAGTTCCAAAGATTCTATAACATCAACCACAGTTTTCTGTAATCATAGCCAATGATTTGACAACATCTGATCGTGGTGAATATGGAATCAATAATAGTTTATCATTAACTTGGAATGTAGAAATTATATGCTCTGTAGATACAAAACTAAATATATAATTGATACTGTAAATAAAATAATTACAGAGTCAGGACATTCTGATGAACTTTCTGGTTTTGGTGATGTTGATGTAGATTTTAAGTATGGTTTAACTTGTACTTTATATTGTTTTGTTTCTTTGGAAATAGGGGAAAATTTACCTAGGGGAGGTTTTTCAATTTTTGTCTTATGATAGTTCTTCAATTGCTAGAGATAGTATGTTTAATGGGTATGCTTACTAGGTGATTCTATATTAGAGCCACATCCACAAGTTATCAGTATTGGTTGTAACGATTATTCTGTATATCTAAAAGTGAATTGGGGAGAGGGAGATTTAAATTATTTTATAATAGATATTTTAATGGTTTAGAATATTCAGTTTCAATTAGGGTATTGAATTTGTTTAGAGAATGTAGATGAACAGTTTTATCAACCTAACTTAGGTTTTCCTTTTTATTCGTCTTTATAGTGTATTTTCTATTTCATTTTATAATTCAAATCAAATTAAAACAATTCAAGATAAAAGCTTGTTTACAATTTAAGGATATTATTTATTTAAAAATATAGATTTCGTAGGTGTTGTATTTGGTGCAGAAACAGTTTTATTAGAAAAGAATCCTTTTTTACAGGAGTTTTGCCACTAAGGCTAAATTTTATTTTAAATTTTAATGAAAATATCCTAAGTACAAAGGAAAATAGTATGGCTCAAATTGAAGGTTTAGTGGGTTTAAGACCTATGCGTCACAAAGTTAAATCATTAACAACGCCACCTTATGATGTTATAAAAGTAGGAAGCCCTTTAGAAAAGGTTTTGAAAAGTAATAAAGATTCGTTATTTCATGTAATTTTAGGAAATAATCCGAAAGATGTTTTAAGGGGTTTTATAGATCGCTCTGTTTTACAAGAGGAAAAGGAATCTTGCTATTATGTATATGAACAAAATTATAAAGGTCAGTCTCGTCTAGGTTTTTTTGCTGCAATTGCAGTAGATGATTATTCTGAAAAAAATGTTATTCGTCATGAAAAAACCTTTGATGATAAAGTTAAAGGTCGTATAGCTTTGGCAGAAAAAACACAACTTACTACTGAACCTATTTTTTTATTAACAAAATCAACAATTCAAATAAGTTTAGAAAAAGTTACAAGATCACATTCTTGTGAGTATGAATTTGTAAGTGATTTTGATGGGAATTCAGATTTAAATGGAATTAAAAATCGTATTTTTCGTATTTCGCAAGATAGTGAGGAAGGGAAAGTTTTACAATCTAAAATAGCTAAAAATCCTTTGTATATTGCTGATGGTCATCACCGTTATCATGCTGCATTACTCAATAACCAAACACATACTTTAGCTTATATTGTTCAAGATGCTAAAATTTTAGCTTATAATCGTGTGATTCAAGGTAAAGTAAGTTTTAAAGAAATTCAAAATCAGCTAAATTTGACTCCTTGTAATCATTTTTTTACCCCTCCTAAAAATTCTTTTTGTATTTATACAAGAGAAGGTTCGTTTCTTATGCCGGCTCAGGATATTCCTATAGATGATATTGTTAGGAGTTTAGATTGTAGTTTATTAGAAGAGCAACTTTATAATCATTTAGGTATTACTCATGATTTAATTCTAGATCAAAATCATTTTGATTATTATTCGGAAGACGAGCTTCAGCAAATGCAAGAGCAAGTGGATCTTGGTGAATATGATATTGCAGTAGCGTTACATCCTGTTTCAATTGATGAGCTTATATCTGTCGCTGATGCTGGACTTGGTAATTCTAATATTGTAATGCCTGAGAAATCGACTTATTTTGCACCTAAGATTTTGTCGGGTCTTTTTTTGTATACTTATCAAAAAAAATAATTAGAGTTTGTTTGTTTCTAATTTGAGTGTATTAAATTTCCGAAATTATTCTTCGGAATCGTTTGAGTTCAGTCCTCACATTAACTTGATTACAGGGTTGAATGGAGGGGGTAAAAGCAACTTGTTAGAAGGCATTTATTTCTCTAGTTTAGGGCATTCTCCCTATACATACAAAGATAAAGAATTGATTAAATGGAACCAAGATTCTTTTGTTGTTACGATAACAGGACAAAGTGAGGGTAAAACATACACGCAATCTGCTCAATTAGATACTAAAGGTCAAAAACAAGTACGTTTAAATGGAGTCCCAGGAAAAAAATTTTCAGAATTATTAGGAAAATTTCCTTTAGTTCTTTTTTATTTAGAGGATATAGCCTTGGTGCAAGGGATCCCAGCGGTACGCCGTCATTTTATGAATGTAGTTTTATCTCAGATTGATGTAAATTATTTAAATTATTTGAGACGCTATCAAACAGCTTTAAAACAAAAAAATGTACTTTTAAAACAATTTTTACGATACTCTACAGATGTTTTGAAGGTTTTGAATATTCAACTTGTTCAAAATGGTTTGAAATTAGTTGAGTTTCGCTTAAAAAAAATAGATGAAATTCGAAAGCATGCTCAATATTATTATGATTTTATATCAGAAGGACAAGAACTGTTAAATATAGAATATGTATCTCGCTGGAAGAACATGAGTGAGAGTCAAATCTTGGAATATTTAGAGCAAAATCAACAAAAAGAAATAGAGTTAAAGATGAGTTTAAGTGGTCCTCATAGAGACAATTTACTATTATTATTAAATAATAAAATAGCTTCTGATTTTGCATCTCAGGGACAAAAAAGGTTGATTGCTTTAAGTTTAAAATTAGCGAGTTCTGTTTTACTTAAACAAGAATTAAATCAAACACCTGCTTTTTTACTTGATGATGTTTTTGCCGAGCTAGATGAAAATCGTCGTTTAAAATTAAGTCAAGTTATGTCTAAAAAACACCAAATTTTCTTAGCATCATCTCGTAAGGAAGATATTCCGTTTAAAGTGGATCAGATAATTATGATTGAAAATGGAGTTTGTCAATGCCATTAGCAATTAATAGGTTAAAATCTTTACATGGTATTGTAGAAAATTGCTTAAACCAGGTTTTGGGTTTTAATTGGAAAATGGAAGATGATTTACGTCAACAATGGAAAACAATTGTGGGCGTTGAGTTTTCTGAAAATGTTAAAATTCAGAGTTTTAAAGAAGGTGTTTTAGTTTTAGTCTGTTTTCATCCTGCTTGGCTAATGGATCTTAGGTTTCAAAAAAAAGCTATTGAATTAAAAATAAATAAATCAAATTTGGGCTTTCAAGTTCGTCGTATTACAGTGGAGTCATCGTGGTAGATCAAATAAATAAAGAAGAGTATCAAGAAAGTAACATTAAAGTCTTAGAAGGTTTAGAAGCGGTTCGTAAAAGACCTGCAATGTATATTGGATCTACAGACATTAAAGGTTTACATCATTTAGTTTGGGAGACAGTTGATAACTCTATGGATGAAGCAATGATTGGTTTTGCAAATGAAATAAGTATTACAGTTAGTCTTACCAATGGAATTACAGTTCGAGATAATGGTAGAGGTATCCCTACAGGAATACATCCAACCTTAGGCGTTGGAACTTTAGAGGTTGTAATGACAAAACTTCATGCTGGTGGAAAGTTTGAAGAGGGTGCTTACAAAATGTCAGCAGGTTTACATGGAGTGGGTATTTCTTGTGTGAATGCTTTGTCCTCTAAATTAACTGCAAAAGTTTATCAAAAAGGTAATATTTATAGTCAATCTTTTTCTCAAGGAGAGCCTATAAGTAGGGGTGAGATTATAGGAACTTGTGTTCCAGAAGAACAAGGTACGGAAGTATTTTTTCAACCAGATGGTGAAATATTTTCAACTCTTGATTATGACTACGATATACTTATTAATCGTTTGAGAGAATTATCTTTTTTAAACAAAGGGATAAAAATACATTTTTGTGATCAACGTAAAAGTGAAGAAACTATAACATTTTTTTACGAAGACGGTTTGCCAGCTTACATTAGTTACTTAGATCAAAGTCGAAAAAAAATTATGGATAAAATTGTTCATTTTCTGGCGGAAGAAAATGAAGTAATTATTGAAATTGCTTTTCAATATAATGATTCTTATACTGAAAATTTATATTCTTTTGTTAATAATGTGCGAACAATTGATGGTGGGACTCATGTTGCTGGCTTTAGAACAGCTCTAACAAGGGCTATCAATAGTTACGTAAAAAAAAATCTAAAGTCAGGGAAAAAAAAGGACGACATAACTCTTTCTGGAGACGATGTAAGAGAAGGACTGACTGCTATTATTTCTGTTAAGATTCAAGATCCTCAGTTTGAAGGGCAAACAAAACATAAGTTAGGGAATAATGAGATAAAAGGTGTAGTTGATGGACTTGTGAACAGTCATCTTGTTATATTTCTTGAGGAAAACCCAGCGATTGCTAAGAAAATAATTGAGCGATGTGTGAATGCATCTGTAGCTCGTGAGGCAGCTCGTAAAGCTAGGCAAATGGCTCGTCGTAAGAATGTGTTGGATAGCGGAAGCTTACCTGGAAAATTAGCTGATTGTTCTTCTAGAGTTCCTGCTGAAAGTGAACTATATATTGTGGAAGGAGATTCAGCGGGTGGAAGTGCTAAACAAGGTCGTGATCGAAATTACCAAGCAATTTTACCGTTAAAAGGTAAAATATTGAATGTTGAGAAGTCTCGTTTGGATAAAATTATCGGAAACGAAGAGATTAATGTATTAATTAGTGCGATAGGAACAAATATTGGAGAAGAACACTTTAGTCTTGAGAGAATCCGTTATCATAAAATTATAATTATGACAGATGCTGATGTTGATGGTTCACATATACAAACATTACTTTTAACTTTTTTCTTTCGTCATATGAAACCTCTTATTGATGCAGGATATTTGTATATAGCTCAACCTCCTTTATACAAAATTAAATATGGTTCTAAAGAAGAATATGCTTTTAGTGAGCAAGAAAAAGAATCTATTTTATCTAAAATTGAAGACAGAAAAAAAGTATATATTCAACGCTATAAAGGTTTAGGGGAGATGAATCCAGAACAACTTGCAACAACCACTATGGATCGTAGTACTAGGGTTCTTAAGAAAGTGACATTAGATGATGTTATGTATGCGGATCTTATTTTTTCAACCTTAATGGGTGAAGAAGTTGAGCCTAGAAAAAAATTTATAGAAGATAATGTTCATTTAGTTTCAGAATTAGATTTTTAATTTTAAAGTACAAAATATAAAAATAAGTATAAAGGATATGCTATGAATCGAGTTGTGATTGGTTCTCAATGGGGAGATGAAGGGAAGGCTAAAATTGTAGATTGTTTAACTGAACAAGCTGATATTGTCGTTCGCTTTCAAGGTGGTGCTAATGCTGGGCATACAGTAGAAGTGGGTGATCAAAAATTCGTTTTTCACTTGCTACCTTCTGGAATGATTACTCCTAATGTTATTTCTATTATTGGAAATGGAGTTGTTTTAGATCCCAAACAATTTTTTATTGAAATTGAAGAAATTAAACAAGCAGGTATTTCTGTAGAAGAGAGACTTTTCGTTTCTGAAGGAACCCATATTGTTTTTCCTTACCATTGTTTATTAGATGCTGCTAAGGAAAAAAAAATGGAGAAAGCTATAGGTACAACCAAGAGAGGAATTGGTCCAGCTTATGTTGATAAAGTTAATCGAATGGGGATTCGTATTATAGATTTATATGAAGATGATTTTTATGAAAATCTTAAAAGCAAAGTAGAATGTACCAATGAAATACTACAAAAAATTTATGGACAAGACCCTTGTGATTTAGAGGAAATTTATCAACAATATCAGGGTTATGCAAATCAGTTAAAACCTTTTGTTAAAAATATACCTGTATTTTTAAATAATGCTCTTAAAGAAAACAAAAAGGTTTTATTTGAAGGTGCTCAAGGTGCTTTTTTAGATATTGATCATGGAACACATCCTTTTGTAACATCGTCTAATACAATCGCTGCAAATGCTTGTATAGGTAGTGGTGTTGGTCTCGGAAAGATACAAGATGTCGTTGCTGTTGTTAAAACTTATATTACACGCGTTGGGAATGGTCCTTTCCCTACAGAGCTTGACGATCAACATGGCAGAGAATTACAGAAACAAGGACATGAATTTGGAGCAACAACGGGAAGGGAACGTCGTTGTGGTTGGCTTGACATGGTTCTGCTTCAAAAATCATCTATTATTAACGGTTTCACACATTTAGCAATGACAAAAATAGATGTAATGGATCAATTTGATGAAATTAAAGTATGTGTTGCTTATGAAATTGATAGAAAAGAAGTTCTAGATTTTCCAACTGCACTTTCTGTATTAGCAAAGGCTAAACCTGTTTATAAAATCTTTAAGGGTTGGAATCAGGATACAACAAAAATAACATCTTGGAATAAGTTGCCTGAAAATGTAAAGCAGTATCTGCAATTTATTTCAGATTACTTGCAAGTTCCTATTGTAATTGTTTCCTTAGGCCCTAAAAGGGAGCAAACAATATTATTAGATTTTTAATTAAGGCTTTACTCTTTGAAAAAAGTTATCTATAAAATCTTAAATATTATCAAAATTGTTTTTGTTGTTTCAGGTCTTTGGATTTGTATTTTTTCAATTGCTTTTATTTTGCTGAATTATTTAATTATGCCTGCATTTGTCGGTCAATTTGATAAACTTATTGAAATCCCTAACTTTGTGGGGATGAATTTGGAAGAGGCTACGCAGAAAATAAATAAAAAAAAGTTACGTTATAACATTGATACTGTTTTCAAGTTTAGTGCAAGTATTCCGAAAAATCATGTATTGAGACAAAATCCTAAAAAAGGTGTAAAGGTTAAGAAAAATAGAGAAATGTGGCTAGAAGTAAGTAAAGGTCTACCTTACTTAAAAGTTCCAAAGCTTTTGGGACTTTCTTTGAGGCAACTTAAAATTATTTTACAGCAGGAAAAACTAGAACTAGGTGACCTTAATTTTGCTTCTCATGAATTGTTGCCAAAAGGTGCCGTTTATTTTATAGATCCCGCAGAAGGAGTTTTTGTTGAAAAAGGTTCAAAAATCAATGTGAGTATTAGTACTGGTAAGCCTCTTCGAGAAGAAAAAGTAAGCTTAATTGGTTGGTCTATATCTAAGGCTCAGAAATGGTTAAGAGAAAATGGGTATGAAATGGGAAAGGTGCGTTATGTTGAAAATTCAGATGTTCTACCCAATACAGTCTTAGGTCATTATCCTTCTGTAATTATTTTAAAAAATCGAGCAAAACCTGTTTTTTTGGAGGTCTCAAAATGAATCAAATCATAATTCTTTTTTGCTTATTTACTTTATTTGTTAGTTGTTCTTTAAAATCGCGTGTTTATAAGAATAGTCAAATATATGATGAAAATATTGAAGCAACGATTCAAGGAACTATTTTTGGTGCAAAAGGTGAGAAGCAAGAGTTTTTAAGTTATGTAAAAGTTATTCCAGGAGAGTATTATTACGCAAGTTTTAATGAAGTTCTAGGAATTCCTTTGGCTTATTATATTTGGACAAAAGGAGAGTGGACCTATTGGACTCCCAGAGATAAATATACAGGAAAAGATGATTTTATACCTGGTTTAGGACTAGAGGAGATCTCTATTCATACATTATTTGCTTTTCTTTGGCACAGCAGCTCTGAAGAACGTCTATGGGTAAGAAATAGAACGAGTCAAGGACTTATTGAAACTATTTTTAAAGTTAATCCAGAATTTCAAGGTGGCAAAGTTCCAGAAATTATGACAATGTACTTAAATGATAGGAAGATACTTGAAATGAAAGTTTTAGAATACAAAAAAAAATAAATTTTTTTATTGTGGAAAAGGTGTTATCATTCTAAGTTCTATCTTAAAAATAGGGAAAATCTATGGTTAATCAAAAAAAGTATGTATATTATTTCGGTGGAAAAAAAACTGAAGGTAAAGGAACGCAGCGTAATTTATTGGGAGGTAAAGGGGCTAATCTTGCAGAGATGTCTCTGAATAATATTCCAGTTCCAGCTGGTTTTACAGTAACAACAGATGTTTGTACTCATTATTATGACAATAAGCAGTCGTATCCTAAAAATTTGGATGTTCAAGTTCAAAAAGCTTTGGTAAAAGTTGAAAAAGAAATGAGTGCTCGTTTTAATGACGATAAAAACCCTCTTCTTTTATCTGTTCGTTCTGGTGCTAGAGTTTCTATGCCTGGAATGATGGATACTGTACTAAATTTAGGATTAAATGATAAAACAATAGAAGGCTTAATTGCTGTTTCTAACGATGCTCGTTTTTCATATGACTCATATCGTCGTTTTGTAATGATGTATTCAAATGTTGTGATGGGTGTACATTCTGAGTTTTTTGAAGAGGCTTTAGAGAAATTAAAGAAGAAAGTCAAAGTTTCTCTTGACACAGATTTAACAGCTGATCAACTTAAAGGATTAGTGGCGAAGTTTAAGCAAATTACTTACAAACAAACTAAAAAAAGATTTCCAGAAAATCCACAAGAACAATTACAAGGTGCAATCGGTGCCGTATTTAAATCTTGGATGGTAGATCGAGCAATTGTATATCGAAAACTAAATCGTATCCCTGAGGAATGGGGAACAGCTGTGAATATTCAAGCGATGGTTTTTGGAAATGCTGGAAATGATTGTGCAACAGGTGTTGCTTTTACGCGTAATCCGTCTACTGGTGAAAATGTGTTTTACGGGGAATATCTAATTAACGCACAAGGTGAAGATGTTGTTGCGGGGATTCGTACTCCACAGCCTATTTCAAAAAAATCTCGAAAAAAAGGAGAAGGCATTTCTTTAGAGGAAAAAATGCCTAAAGTTTATAAAGAGCTTGTTACTATTTATAAAAAATTAGAAAAGCATTATAAAGACATGCAAGATATTGAATTCACAATTCAGCATAATCGTTTATGGATGTTACAAACGCGTAATGGAAAACGTACTGCCGCTGCTGCAATTAAAATAGCTGTAGATATGGTGAAAGAAAGGTTAATTACTCAAAAACAGGCTATTTTGCGTGTTGATCCTGATTCTTTAAATCAATTATTACATCCTTCTTTTGACAGTAAAGCAACTGTTAAAGTTGTTGCAAAAGGTTTACCAGCTTCTCCAGGTGCGGTTTCAGGTCGTGTTGTTTTTACTGCAGGAGAGTCCGTTAAGTGGAAAGCTAAAGGTAAAAAAGTAATTTTGATCCGTCAGGAAACATCTCCTGAAGATATTGAAGGTATGGTTTCTTCTGAAGGTATTTTAACAGGTCGTGGAGGAATGACTTCTCATGCAGCTGTTGTCGCTAGAGGAATGGGTAAAACATGTATTGCTGGTTGTAGCGATCTTAAAATTGACCTTAAAGTTAAAAAAGTTATTATTGGAAAATTGGTTATCAAAGAAGGTGATTGGATTTCTTTGGACGGTTCTAAAGGTGAAGTGATGTTGGGTGAAGTAAAAACAGTCCCAGCTATTCTTAGTGGTGATTTTGATATCTTTATGAAATGGGTTGATGCTTATTGTATTCTTAAAGTACGTACTAATGCTGACACAGCTAAAGATGCGAAACAAGCTTTAGAATTTGGAGCAGAAGGAATTGGACTCTGTCGTACAGAGCATATGTTTTTTGAAGGCAAAAGACTAACCTATTTTAGGGAAATGATTTTAGCTCAAGATACTGCTGGTCGTAAGAAAGCGTTGTCTAAGTTACTGCCTATCCAAAGAAAAGATTTTGAAGATTTATTTAAACAAATGAAAGGTTTACCTGTTACAGTTCGTTTATTAGATCCTCCTTTACATGAATTTTTGCCTCATTCGGATAAAGAACAAAAAGAAATAGCAAAAACCATGGCAATTTCTTTGAAAGAGTTAAAACATAAAGTAGAGTCTCTTTCGGAACTTAATCCTATGTTGGGGCATCGTGGTTGTCGTTTAGGTATTACCTATCCTGAAATTTATGATATGCAGGTTCAGGCAATTATGGAAGCAGCTATTTTGGTCTCCAAAGGTTTTAAGAAAAAAGTTGTTCCTGAAATTATGATTCCTTTAATAAGTACGGCAAAGGAATTGAGTGTTTTAAAAGAGAATGCGGAACAAATTATTAAAAATGTGTTTAAAAATAAGAAAATAAATTTAAATTATTTGATTGGAACAATGATTGAAATTCCAAGAGCGGCTTTAACTGCTGATGAAATTGCAAAAGATGCCGATTTTTTCTCTTTTGGAACTAATGATTTAACTCAAATGACCTTTGGTTATAGTCGAGATGATGCAGGTGTTTTCTTAGAAGAGTATGTTGATCAAAAGATCTTACCAGAGGATCCTTTCCAAGTTTTAGATCAGACTGGAGTGGGTCAGCTTGTTGAAATTGCGGTTAAAAAAGGTCGTTCTGTCCGCAAGAATATAAAATTGGGGATTTGTGGTGAACATGGTGGAGATCCTGAATCTGTAAAATTTTGTTATCGTGCAGGCTTGGATTATGTTAGTTGTTCTCCTTTTAGAGTTCCAATTGCAAGGCTTGCCGCTGCTCAAGCTGTTTTAGAACAAAAATCTAAGTAAGTTTTATAATAAGTCGGATACATTGAATGTCTGTTTGTTTTTTTGAATCTTCTGTTGTTTATTTAGTTGAATTTACGGGGGATTTAAAAGACGCTGATATCAAAAAATTGAGATGGTTGTTACAAGCTAAGTCTGTTTCAGAAAACGATTTAACCAGTTATTATATAGGCTCAAAGCCTCAAGTGATTACACCGTGGTCTACTAATGCTGTTGATATTTGTTGTGCTGTTGGTCTTTCCCAAATCTCCAGAATAGAATTTTTTAGGAAATCTAAAGATAGTTTAGAATTTGACCCGATGATTGAAAAAAGGTATCGAGGTTTATCTTCTAAAAGTTTAGAAATTAATTACAAAAAAAATCCGATTGAATATATTAAAAATATTAGAAATTATAATGAACAATGGGGACTAGCTCTTTCATCGGATGAATTAAAATATTTAGATAAGATAAGTCAGGAATTAGGTCGTCCATTGACGGATAGTGAGGTTTTTGGTTTTGCTCAAATCAATAGTGAACATTGTCGCCATAAAATATTTAATGCAAAATTTACTGTTGATTCAGTTTGCAAGTCTTCATCTTTATTTGATTTAATTAAGAAAACGTTAAAAGAAAATCCTGGCAAGGTTGTGACTCATTATAATGACAATGTCGCCTTTTTGAAAGGTCCAAAAATAAAAATATTTGTTCCCAAAGATCCGACACAAGCGAGTTTTTTCACAGAAAATAAGATAAAATCTGTACTATCTTTAAAAGCTGAGACACATAATTTTCCTACAACTGTAGAGCCTTTTAATGGTGCGGCAACGGGATCAGGTGGAGAAATTAGGGATAGAATGGCTGGTGGGCGAGGAAGTATTCCATTGGTTGGTACAGCTTGCTACATGACAAGTTATCCTAGGTTACAGAAAGAATCTTGGAATACACCTGTTAGAGATTGGTTATATCAAAGTCCTCAACAAATTTTAACAAAAGCTTCTAATGGTGTTTCCGATTACGGTAATAAATTTGGTCAGCCTCTTATCAATGGTTCTTTGTTGACTTTTGAACACCAAGAGAAATCTGATTTTTATGGTTTTGATAAAACAATTATGTTAGCAGGTGGTGTTGGTTATGCTGCTAAGTCTGATGCTTTTAAAAAGAAACCAAAAAAGGGTGATAAAATTATTCTTTTGGGTGGAGATAACTATCGTATCGGAATGGGTGGAGGAGCAGTTAGTTCTGTTGAGACAGGAAACTCTGAAGCATGTATTGAACTAAATGCTATACAGCGTTCAAATCCAGAAATGGAAAAGAGAGTTTTTAATACAATCCGAGCCTTAGTTGAATTGAGAAGAAATCCAGTTGTTTTAATTCATGATCATGGTGCGGGTGGACATGTAAATTGTTTATCTGAGTTAATTGAACACAGCGGGGGTATTATCTCCATGGCATCTTTGCCATTGGGTGATTTAAGTTTATCTGATAAAGAAATTATTGGTAATGAGTCGCAAGAAAGAATGGGCTTAGTGCTTAAAGAAAAAGATGTCCCTTTATTGATGAGTATTGCTCAAAGAGAAAAAACACCAGCTTATATTATTGGAACGGTTACTGAAGATAAACGCTTTGTTTTTGAAAATGAAAATGAAGAGTATCCTATAGATGTTCATTTAGACTTTTTGTTTTCTCGTTCCCCTAAGTTAAATATTCAAGATGAAACAGTTGAAAAAGAATACCCATCAGTAAAATTGGAAAGAGATTTTTTACAAGCTTTAAAAAATGTTTTAAAATTAGAGGGTGTTGGTTGTAAAGATTGGTTAACGAATAAAGTTGATCGTAGTGTAGGTGGGAAAGTTGTCCAACAGCAATGTGTTGGTCCTTATCAATTACCATTACATGGAGCTGGAGTTGTTTCCTTAGATTTTCAAGGAACGATTGGAATAGCTCACTCTATGGGGCATGCACCTGTTGTTGGATTAATTGATAAAAAAAAGGCATCTAGATTAAGTATTATTGAAGCTTTGACAAACATTGCTTTTGTCCCTTTAACAAAAGGATTATCTTCCGTTTCTTTGAGTGCTAATTGGATGTGGGCCTGTCAAAATAAAGGTGAGTATGTTTCCCTTTATCATGCTGTATCGGAAGCGTCACAGGTTGCTATAGAGCTAGGAATTAATATTTCTACAGGAAAAGATTCCCTTTCTATGAATCAAGTTTATCCTAGTGGTCAGAAGGTTCAGGCTCCAGGAACTGTTATTATTTCAGCAATGTCTCCTTGTTCAATATATGGTATTGTAACACCAGATTTAAAAGAAGAGTCTTCAGAAATTTTGTATATAAATGTTTCAAATGATAAAGAGAATCATTTAGGTGGTAGCTCCTTAGCTCAAACACAAAACAAGATAGGCTCAGAAGCACCTACAGTTAAAAATTTAGAATTATTTAAAAAGTCTTTTGAATGGATTCAACAACAGCTTAAAAAGAAAACTATACTGGCAGGTCAAGATGTTTCTTCGGGTGGAGTTCTCGTTGTTTTATTGGAAATGTCTTTTGCAGGAGGAATTGGTGTTGAACTTCTACCTCTACAGTCAAGTATTGGAAATTTAGAATCTTTTTTATTTTGTGAAAAACCAGCATTTCTAATTCAAGTTTCGCAATCTAGAGTAAAATCTTTCTTAAAAGAATTATCCAGTAAAAAGATACAAGCTTTTTCATTAGCTAAAACTATTTCTGAAAAAAAATTGATGATACCATCTTTAAATTTAGATGTAACATTAGAGTCTTTGTTTCAAGATTGGTATGCTCCTTCTGCTGCTTTAGAGGTTTTCCAAGCACAAAAGCCACAAGCTTTAGAGAGGTTGAACTTCATTGCAAAAAACCCTTTACATTATATTTTCCCTCAAAGTTTTAAAAGTATGTCTTTAAAACCAGTGAAAAATCGATTAAAGAAAGCTGCGATCATTAGAGACAAAGGAACAAACGGTGAGAGAGAAATGGCTTACAGTTTGTATGTTGTTGGTTTTGATGTTAAAGATGTTACAATGACAGATTTAGCAATGGGAAAAACGGATCTTTCTGATGTTCAGTTTGTTGTTTTTTGTGGAGGATTTTCTAATTCTGATGTTTTAGGTTCTGCTAGGGGATGGGCTGGAAATTTTTTGTACCAAAATAAAGCAAAAAAAGCATTAAAAAATTTTTATCAGCGTAAGGATACTTTAAGCTTAGGTGTTTGTAATGGTTGTCAATTAATGGTTTTATTAGGTTTAACGGAAGACAAATTGTTTAAGCCTAGTTATCCTCCTATGCTAGAAAATTTGTCTCAAAAGTTTGAAAGTTCTTTTTTAACGGTAGATGTTTCTCAAGATCAAGGTAGTATATTACTTAAAAATTTAGAAGGTTCTCGTTTAGGGGTTTGGGTTGCGCATAAGGAAGGTCGTTTTGATTTACCATCAAACCTACCATCAAACTTAATTGCTTTAAAATATAGCCAAAGTCATTATCCAGCTAATCCAAATGGATCAGTACAAGATATTGCTGGAATTTGTTCTCAAGATGGTCGTCATTTAGCAATGATGCCACATTTAGAGCGTTCAATATTTTCTTGGCAATGGCCGTATGTCAAAGAAGGTAGTTTAGAAGTAACGCCTTGGTTGATGGCTTTTCAAAGTGCTTTAGACTGGGTAAGTTATAATTAGTTTGGTATTAAAAATAGCTAGTTAAAATAAAGTAGATAATATACATGTATATATATACATTCTAAAGTTAATATGTTATATTTATTACATATATTATTTTTTGGTATGTTATTTTCTTGTGGTGAGGATGACAAGGATTCAGTCATTTTTGAAGAAGTCGTTCCTGAAGTGCTTATTGTTTCCCCAAGTGTTATTTATGCTCAAGTTGGTGATTTTGGAATACAGCTTATCACTCGAATAATGCCTGAAAACTATACGATTGGAGAAATTGTTTTTCGTAGTAATGATACTTCTATTGCTACAGTATCTTTGTTAAAAGGTGTTGTTGAATTTAAAAAAGAAGGTAACACGACTATTTTAGTTCGTATTACTAAAGATGTTTTTGAAGTGGTTTCTATTAATGTGACTTTGGCCGATATTCCTGTTGATAGTATCCGCTTGAGTGAGGGATATACCATTGTTCTAGAAGATAGTGTTCAATTAAATCTACAAATTTTTCCAGAAGAAGCGACAATAAATACGGTAACTTGGTTTAGTCCAAATACAAATATAGTTAGGGTTGATACAAATGGAGTTATAATAGGCGTTAGTATCGGAACTGTTACTATACTAGCTCAAATAGGTTCATTTTTGGATTCTATGGAAGTAGAAGTTGTTTCAAAACCAATTCCTCTACAATTAATTACTCTGAATCCAAACAATTTTCATCGTCAATTAGAAGATCCTGATGAAGAGATTATTGTAAATTTTATTCCACTTAATCATACTGCTGGATCTATCACTTGGATGTCTAGTAATTCTGAAATTGTTAGAATTCAAGATTATAGTGAAAACAGTGTTACTGTTTCTTTTGTAGGTATTGGAAATACAAGCATTGTTGGTTCTATCGGTGGTAAGATAGCTGTTGTTACTTTTTTTATTACTCCTATTTTTGCAGACAGTATTAGAATATTTGGTAGTAGTACTGTAAATGAGAATGACACAATTATACTTACAACATCTATTTTTCCTCAAAATGTAAGTGATCAGAGTGTGAAATGGTCTTCTCTTGACAGTAATATTGCTAAGGTTAGTCTAGAGGGTGTTGTAACTGGAATTACGGCTGGAATAACTAGTATCTATGTTCAATTGGGTAATAAGGTTGATACATTCAATGTAAGTATTCAAGCACCAGCAACAAGTATTGATTTGGGTCATTCTCTTATAACAAAAATGTTGTCTGATCCTGCTTTTTCATTGATTCCAGTTGTTTTACCAGGAAATTACACTAATGGTCCTATTATTTGGGAAAGTAATGACACAAATATAGTTATAGTCTTTAAAGGGACTTTAACCTTTAAAGGCACAGGCTTGGTCACGATTAAGGCTTCTATAGGAGAAATTTCTGAAACAATAGTAGTTAATGTTTCTTCAATACCAGTAGACAGTTTCACTATAACAGGAGCAAGCGTTTTAAGAATAGGTGACAATACATCATTAATTATAGAAATCTTTCCGAATAATGCAACTGATCAAGAGGTTTTATGGATGGCAAATAATCCTTTGATTGCCAGTATCAATGAAGAAGGGATTGTTACGGGAAAAAAGATTGGTGTAGCTTTTTTTATTGCTACTGTTAAAGGACTTGCTAAAGTTCACAGCATAACGGTTCAGTGATAAACTCAGTCATTTCAGAATCATACAATTGTAGGAGTGTAATGGTATTCAAATTAAAAGTAATAGAGATTCTATTATGTATATGTATTGTTTTTATATTTATTGGATGTGAGGATGGTATTGGTCGTATAGAAAGAATACCTGCTGAAAGTGTTTTAATCTTAAGTAGCGAAATAAATTTGGTTAAGGAAAGGGATGTGCGTCAGTTAACAATAGAAATTTTACCTGAAAAATCAATTAATAATCTGCGTGAATGGACTAGTGGAAACAGCACGATTGCAACTGTTGATCAGTTTGGTATAGTGACTGGTATTTCTCCAGGTCAAGTAATAATATCAGTTAAAGTAGACGAAGAACAAGATTTTATTACTCTTGATATAATTGAAAGAGACTCTGTTCCAATAGATAGTATAGTATTTGATGTCGATATTAGTAGTGGCGTAAATTATAGAGAAGAGTTCAATATTATCTATGCAAGTGTTGACGATCAGTTTGTACAAATTAAAGCTAATGTTTTTCCAGAAGATCATACTGAAGGTATCATCTTTTGGGCCTCAAGTAATGATACTATAGCAGGTGTGTCTGATAACGGTCTTATTACTTTTTTAAAAGTGGGTAGTGTGAAGATTGAAGTAGTTATTGGTAGAGCTTCGAAGTCATTGCAATTAGAGTTAGATCAGAGGGTTTTAGGCTTTTCAATAGATACAAATATATTCTTTAATAATAGAGTAGGGGATCCTCCTGTAACAGTTTTTGCGGTTGTTGTTCCAGAAATTCACACGGGGGGACCTGTTATTTGGTTTTCTGAGAATCCTTCTGTTGCGACTGTTCAAGAAGGTAGAACAAGTAATATTGCTTTTATTTCTTTTGTAGGACCTGGTACTACTTTTATTCAGGCAGGGATAGGTCGTTTTCGCAAACCAATCTCTATTGAAGTTATTTTACCTTTGGATAGCTTTGAGATAACAAATAATAAAAGTGTCTTATTAAGAGATACTTTAGCCTTGGGGATTGTATTTTTTCCCCCAGAAACGACTGAAAAATCTATCCAATGGTCAAGTTTGGATACGAATATAGCTAAAGTAAATCTATTCGGAGTAGTAACCCCTGTTTTAACTGGTTCTGTTACGATAAAAGCTCAATCAAGATCTAACGTAAGAGTATTTTATTATATTATTGTAAATATATTGCCCTAATAAAGGGTAAGTTAGAAAGGGTAAGTTAGTTTTTTAAACTTTTACGAGTGAATAAAAAAATTTAATTAGATTGATTTTTTTAACATGTTTTTGCTTCTAAAAAAATTTGCAAAAGCAAGGATGTGATGTTTGATATAATGAGGACAATACTAATGGTTGTCCAGCCTTTGATTAATTCGTTGAAATTGAGTTGTCTTGTTAAAATTAAAAGACGGATCCAAAGCTTTAATAGAGAGAGTAGATGTATTTTGTTTGTTTATTTATGAAATTTTAGCTTCAGAAGTTAAAAAGTGAGACACAAATTCTTGAGTTGTATCAAATTTTTTCATGGCTTGAATTACAGCTTGAGTTTGATTGATTTCTGAGTTTATAGAGGATAGATATCGACGTATTTTAATTGATGCTTTGTAATAATTTTGTGGCATAATAAGCTCTTCACGGCGGGTACCTGACATATTAACATCAATTGCAGGCCAAATTCTTTTTTCAGCAAGTTTGCGGTTTAAAACAAGTTCCATATTTCCAGTGCCTTTGAATTCTTGGAAAATGACTTCATCCATTTGAGAGCCTGTTTGAATGAGAGCTGTTGCAATAATTGTAAGGCTACCACCTTCTTCTAGTTTTCGGGCAGCTCCAAAAAACTTTTTAGGATCTTGTAAAGCTTGTGCATCAACGCCACCGCTCAGAGTACGGCCAGAAGACTTTAGTTGATTATTAAAAGCTCGAGCCATTCTGGTAATACTATCTAAAACGATAACAATGTCTTTACCTTTTTCAGCCTGACGCATTGCGATTTCAATTACCATTTTGGATAAACTAACATGTTCTTCAATAGATCTATCCAAGCATGAAGAAAAGATTTTTGCTTTAATTAATCTAGAAAGGTGAGTGACTTCCTCTGGACGTTCGTCAATTAAAAGGAGAAAGACTTCGGCTTCAGAGTGATTCGTATTAATTCCATTAATAATTTTTTCAACTAACATTGTTTTGCCCGAACGGGGGGGAGCAACGATGAGGGATCTTTGTCCTTTTCCAATAGGCGTTAATATCTCTAATAGTCGCATAGAAGTATCAGTATCATTCTTTGTTGCTAAGTGATAGCATTCGAAAGGATTGATACTAGTTAAGTTCTGAAAATGGTGAGTATCTGAATAATTTTCTGTAACTTTATTTTCTATTTCTAATAATTTTGAAACTATAAGTTGTTCACTATTTTTTTTATTGTGAGCTTCAGCTTTAACAATTAAACCTGTTCGTAAACCTAAATCAGAGATAATAGATTGAGAGATGAGGACATCATTGGGTTGTGCTAAAAAATTATGTTCTTGTCTGCGTAGATAGCCATGGCCTTCTTTGATTATTTCAAGGTGGCCTTCAACAAATTTAACTTTAGAGTCAGTGTCAAAAGACTGACTTAAATCAGGAGTTTTTTTCTTTTTTTTCTTTTTTAGCTTATTAAGCTGAGAACGTTTTTTTTGTCGTTTAAGACTATCATTAGATTCATAGCTTTCAGCAGAAAGTTGTTTGATTTTTTCAGATTTTGAGATAGACTCTTCGGTCGATGAAGATTTTCGGCGACCATATTGTATATTCAATTTTTTGTCTTTTGTTTCATTATCCACGAAAAAGATCCTTGCAAAGAAATGGAAAAAGTGAATTCAAATTTTAGGAAAGTAGCAGAAAGCACTTAATTTTTAATTTTGAGTCATTAATATATAGATAAAAGCATGTTACTTTCAAAGTAATATTTATTTAGGATTAAAATTATTAATTGTAAATAGCATTAGTACAAAAGCGGTCATCATACTTCCCGCTGTAATTACCTGTTGTTTATGATTGAATTTTCTTTTAATAGGTAATGATTGCTCCCAAGTTGTATCTTGAATATTTATTAGTATTGAATTATCTATGGCATTCTGAGAAAAGCAAAGTTGAAAGCCAATCATTAAAACTATAAGAAAACGCATTATGTTTATTTATTTAGAGCTTCTTTAAGTAAAGAGTTAACAACAGATGGGTCAGCTTTTCCTTTTGTTTGTTTAAGAACTTGACCAACAAAAAAACCAAAGACTTTTTTTTTGCCAGATAAATATTTAGTAACTTGATTTGGATTATTTTGTATAACTTCTTTAACTAAAGATTGAAGTAAACTATTGTCTTTGATTATTTTAAGGTTATACTTATTGGCTAGCTCTTGAGCTGATTGTTTTT
Organism: Fibrobacteria bacterium; assembly: GCA_965261055.1. Classification (GTDB taxonomy): domain Bacteria; phylum Fibrobacterota; class Fibrobacteria; order UBA11236; family JADFYW01. Next base: position 212,069 of record OZ253440.1, read on the forward strand.
CCGTGAGCATAATCTGAAATAAGTCTTTTGCAAGGCGTCCAGAAAGCTCACCTTTTATAAGCATTTTCAGAAGCTCAATGAGTCTAGAAGGAGTCATTGTAATTTGGTTAATTGTAGTTTGTTGTTCATTGACGATGGATAAAACATGTCCTTGAACCCAATTAGAAACAAGTTTATAATCGGAGATACTGTTACATACTTTTTCAAAATAGTGAGCAATTTCTTTTTTTGAAGTTAAAATTTCTATATCGTATTCTGAAAGTTTGTATTGTTGTTGATAACGTTCTTTTTTCTCTTGAGGAAATTCAGGTAAGCTTTTTTTAACATTTTCGATGACATCAGAGGTAACACATTCCAATGGAAATAAGTCGGGTTCTGGGAAGTAGCGATAATCCTGTGCTTGTTCTTTTGAGCGCATGGTAACAGTTTGGTTTCTATTTACGTCATAACGCTTTGTTACTTGAGGAATCTTTTCTCCGCGATTAAGTATTAATGTTTGGTTTATGATTTCAGCTTCAATTGCTTTTTCAATATTGTGAAAAGAATTCATATTTTTCATTTCCACTTTTGAACCTAGAGGTTTATTTTCATTACGACGCAAAGAGATATTGACATCGCAACGGAAGTTCCCTTTTTCCATGTTCGCATCACTAATGTCTAAGTATTCAATAATTTGTTTGAGTTTATTTAGGTAAGTGATCACTTCTGTAGCAGAACGGAGATCAGGTTCAGAAACAATTTCTAACAAAGGAGTTCCGCAACGATTAGCATCAAATAAAGAATATTTTCCATTAGAATCGTGTATTAGTTTACCTGCATCTTCTTCTAAGTGAATACGAGTTAAACCAATGTTTTTGATTTGATTATCAACAAGAATTTCAATTTTCCCATTCTTACAAATAGGGTGGTCATAGAGAGGGTTGTCTCCTTGTTGTGTAATCTGATAACCTTTAGGTAAATCTGGGTAAAAATAATTTTTACGAGTCCACATAGCTTTAGGGTTAATGTCACATTGAGTTGCTAATCCAAGCTTAATTCCAAATTGAATGGCTTGTTGATTAGGGACAGGAAGCGTTCCTGGAAATCCTAGACAAATAGGGCAAACTAAAGTGTTGGGTTTTTCTGAAAACGAAAGAGGACAGTTGCAAAACATTTTTGTTTGTACAGAAAGTTGTGTGTGAACTTCTAAACCAATGACGGATTGATATGATGACATAATGTAAAGGGTAAAACGGTTTAGTTAAACCTAAGTTTTACAGAAAAACAAGTCAATAGATTATTCAAATTATTAAGACAAATACAAAAGTATAAATTAGTTTGAGTTCCAAGGAAGCTTAAAATTTTTGGTACTTGTAAGAGCTTCAGTTACTATAAATTCTTTGCGTTGGTGTTTGCGTATAGTTGTTGGGTAAGGGAAAAGTCCGAAATTTAAATTCATGGGTTGAAAATCATCATTTGGATGGGTTAAGTGAGAGACGAGATTATATAAGCAACTAGGTTTAGGCCATTCAAAATTTTGTATTTGATGCATATCCGCATATAAAACACTGGAAGTGTATAAACCAGTACCAATAGCTTCTGTATAGCCTTCTGCTCCTGTAATTTGGCCTGCAAAATAAATTTTAGTGTTGGGTAAATTTAGGTGTGAATTAAGCAGTTTACTAGAATCAATAAAAGTATTACGATGCATTGCTCCCAAACGAGCATATTTTGCATTTTTAAGGGCAGGTATCAAAGATAAAATTTCTTTCTGTGTTGCCCACTTGAGTCGTGTTTGGCAACCGACAAGATTGTATAAAGTTTTATGTTGATTTTCAGCTCTTAATTGAACAACAGCGTATGGTTTTTCGCCTGTTTCTAAAATTTTAAGACCAACAGGTCTTAATGATCCATATCGTAAAGTTTCGATGCCTCTTCGAGCCATCTCTTCAATAGGTAAACAGCCTTCAAAAAGTTCTTGTTTTTCAAAAGGTTTAGGTTCAACTAGATCTGCGTCTTGTAGAGCTTGAACAAAGTTCTGGTATTGGCTTGAATTAAGTGAACAATTGATAAAATCGGCTGTTTTTCCTTTTTCCCAACGATTTTTATAATAAGCATGATTAAAATCAATACTGTCTTTATATACAACAGGAGCTATAGAATCATAAAAAGCAAGTTTACCTTGATTTTGTGTAAATTTTAGAAGCTCTTGACAAAGAGAATCAGATGATAAAGGACCTGAGGCAATAATTGTCCATTGTTCTGGGTCAAGGTGTGTTATCTCTTCTCGTTTAAGTTCAATGAGAGGGTGTTTTTCAATGGCTTCCGTGACTTTTTTTGAAAATAACATTCTATCAATAGTTAAACTTTCACCAGCAGGAGCACGAAATTCAAAAGCATAAGATAATAAAATGGAACCCATATGTATAAGTTCTTTTTTAAATAATCCATGTGCAGAAGTGAGACCTAGTCCTTTGAAGGAATTAGAGCAAACGAGCTCCGCTAAGTCATTTGTTTGGTGTGCTGGAGTTTTTTGGTGAGGTCGCATTTCATATAAATGAACTTTGATACCGACATTGGCTAATTGTAGAGAAGCTTCACAACCAGAAAGACCACCACCTATAATTTTAACAGTTTGATTTTGCACTCTATAAAAATAGATTTTAGTAGTAATTAATTGTTTTAAAATAAAGGTTTTTAGGTATTATTATCAATGTGAGTAGAAAGAGAAAGTGCCGTAAGAGACGAATCCTTTACGACACCAAACCAAAAGAGCTAAAATGAATTAGCTTTCCCTAAGCTAACAAAAAACCAATATAAAAGCAACTACTTTATCTATTTTAAACATTTTTTTAATGCAGATAGCATCAGCTTGTTTTGCTTTTTTGAACCGATGGTTACACGACACCAACCTTCTAGCCCGAAATTATCAACAGGACGGACTAAAATCCCTTGTAAAGTCATTAGGTGAGTTAACTCTTTAGACGGTCTATCTGTATGGAAACAAATAAAATTACCTTGAGTTGGTAAAAAATTAAGTTTAAGTTCTATTAAGGCTTCTTCAATTTGATGTTTTCCAGCTTGTGTTTTCCGTAAAATTTTAGAGATGAATTTTGTATCTAGTAAAGTTTGATTAGCCATGTTTTGGGCAACAATATTGATATTAAACGGATTAAAAGCTAAAATTTTTTTTAGATATTCTATATTATTGGGATTTGAAATAGCGTAACCTAATCGAACTCCTGCTAAACCATACGCTTTGCTAAAAGTTCGAATAATGACTAGATTGGAATATTTTTTTATTAAATCTATTGATTTTGGAAAATTAGTTGCAGAAGCAAATTCAGAATAAGCTTCATCTAAAACAACAACACAAGAAGAGGGAGCTTTCTCCAGGAGTTCTTTTAGTTGATTGTCTGTAAAGTATGTTCCTGTCGGGTTATTAGGGTTACACAGAAAAACCATTTTTGTTTTAGAAGACAGAGTCTTTGAAAATATATTTAAGTCGTAATGGTAATTTTTACATGCTATATAACGAATTTTTGCACCCATGGTTAGACTAACCCTAGAATATTGAGAGAAAGTGTTTTCGCTAATAAGAACTTCTTGGTTTTCTTGTAGATATCCTAAGGCTAAAATAAGTAAGATTTCATCGGAACCATTCCCTAAGATTAAATTATCTTTTGGAATAGAAAGTAAATGACTTAATGTTTTAATTAACTCTTGACTAGCATCATCAGGATAAACAGAAGTGTCTAGTTTTTTGATGATTCTCTTAGCTTTGGGGCTAGATCCCCATGGACTTTCATTGGCATTTAATTTTGTGATTTTATTTAGACCATATTGTCTTTGAATTTCGTTTTTTTGAATTCCACTGATGTAAGGTTTTAGGTTTTCAATATATTTTTTTTGAGGTAACATACGGTAATGATAGAATTTTATAGAAAGGAATTAAAGAAAGGAAAAGAGACAAAAATTTTAATGTATTTGAAATTATTATTGATATGCTTAAAACTTAATTAAAGTATGCCTTTTCTGTTTTTATGCGTAAAGTCATCTAATTTATTTATTGCAAATAAAGATAAATCAGCCACTGCAACAGACAAAGCAGTGACATGATCAAGTTCTAATACATTAATAGCTACAATATCATTTAGCAGTGTAATAACAGCATTATCAGTAAGTACAGCACAATTGAGTAATGGTAAGACAGGAAAAGCGATAGTGACTGTAACAGTAATAGCGACTACTGGCATCAGGGCAGAAGGTTTACTTGCAGATTTAACTGTTACAGAAACAATTGATGCCAATAATGTTGTGCATCTTAGTAGAGGTTTAGATGAGCAAAATCTATTTTTGCCGGAAGTTTTAATTTATCAGCGACTAAAGAGTTGATTTATGAATCTGGAGGAGATGGTCAAGGTTTGAATTCGGTTATGAAAACGGTGCTTTTATCGTAAGTTTATTTGAGGATCAGGATATAGACGTACAAGTAACAGGTTTATCTCAAAACACAGATTATGTATATATTCCAAATTTTGATCAACGATCGTGTTGATCTTTGGGTTGCCGAAGGAACAGTTCTTTCCCAGATTACGGGGGATCCCAGAGATGCAACAGCAAAAGTATTGTAGGGATAACTGATTATTCTGGCCCAAATAGTGCAGGGTTATCTTATGTCGTCTGGTAGAATTAATATTTTTAATATATCTTGACAACATCTATTGATTATTCTATCCTTCAACAACTTTTTAAACCCAAGGTTCTTATGATGCTTAAATTATTTGCATTTATATTGTCTACATTAATCATTTTTAATTGTGGCGACCCAGTCGACCCACCGTCTAGTCCAGTAAAGGTAAGTAGTGTGAGTGTTGATGATTCTACGATAAGTTTAGAAGTAGGATCGACAGCAACAGTAATGGCGACAGTATCACCTGCTAATGCGACAGATAAATCGGTGACATGGTCAACAAGTGCTGATACAATAGCGACTGTTGATAACGGTGTGATAACAGCAGCAGGAGCTGGCACAGCAACCATCACCGTAACGACAAGCGACGGATCTCACACAGCGGAAGTAGCAGTAACAGTAACAGCTGCACCAATCGCACCAATCGGAACAGTAAGTGTAACGGGTGTGAGTGTTGATGAATCTACAGTAAGTATAGTAGATGGATTGACCGCAACAATCTTAGCGACAGTATCACCTGCTAATGCGACCGACAATTCGGTGACATGGTCAACAAGTGCTGATGCAATAGCGACCGTTGATAACGGTGTGATAACAGCAGCAGGAGTGGGAACAGCAACCATCACCGTAACGACAAGCGACGGATCTCACACAGCGGAAGTAGCAGTAACAGTAACAGCTGCACCAATCGGAACAATAAGTGTAACGGGTGTGAGTGTTGATGAATCTACAGTAAGTATAGTAGATGGATCGACAGCAACAGTAATGGCGACAGTATCACCTGCTAATGCGACCGACAATTCGGTGACATGGTCAACAAGTGCTGATACAATAGCGACTGTTGATAACGGTGTGATAACAGCAGCAGGAGCTGGCACAGCAACGATCACCGTAACGACAAGCGACGGATCTCACACAGCAACAGTAGCAGTAACAGTAACACCGATATTGGTAAGTAGTGTTAGTGTTGGCAGTGCTACAGTAGGTATAGTAAGCGGATCGACAGCACCAGTAACTGCGACAGTATTACCAGCTAATGCTGCCAACAAAGGATTGATGTGGTCAAGTAGTGATGCTCAAATAGCGACAGTGGATCCAAGTGGTGAAATAACAGCATTAGGAGTAGGTACAGCGGACATCACCGTAACGACAACTGACGGATCTAATATAACAAAGACAATAATCGTAACAGTCACAGCATCAGCAGTAAGTGTAACGGGTGTGAGTATTTCTGGTAATGCTACAGTAAGTATAGTAGACGGATCGACAGTAACAGTAACTGCGACAGTATTACCAGGTGATGCGACCAACAATTCAGTGACATGGTCAACAAGTAATGCTCAAGTAGCGACCGTATCAGGTGGTGTGATAACAGCAGAAGGAGTAGGCACAGCAACTATCACCGTAACAACAAGCGACGGACCTTACACAGCAACAGTAGCAGTAACAGTAACACCGATATTGGTAAGTAGTGTTAGTGTTGGAAGTGCTACAGTAGGTATAGTAGACGGATCGACAGCAACAGTAACGGCAACAGTATTACCAGCTAATGCTGCCAACAAAGGATTGATGTGGTCAAGTAGTGATGCTCAAGTAGCGACAGTGGATCAAAGTGGTGAAATAACAGCAGTAGGAGTAGGCACAGCGAACATCACTGTAACGACACAAGATGCATCTAACATAACAGAGAGAATAGTCGTCACAGTCACCGCTGGAATAGTAAGTGTAACGGGTGTGAGTATTTCTGGTAATGCTACAATAAGTATAGTAGACGGATCGACAGCACCAGTAACGGCAACAATAGCACCGGCTAATGCGACCAACAATTCAGTGACATGGTCAAGTTCTTCTACATCAGTAGCGACCGTGGATCCAAGTGGTGTGATAACAGCAGTAGGAGTAGGCACAGCAACTATCACCGTAACAACAAGCGACGGATCTTACACAGCAACAGTAGCAGTAACAGTAACACCGATATTGGTAAGTAGTGTGACTGTTAGTAGTGCTACAGTAGGTATAGTAGACGGATCGACAGCACCAGTAACGGCAACAGTATTACCAGCTAATGCTGCCAACAAAGGATTGATGTGGTCAAGTAGTGATGCTCAAGTAGCGACAGTGGATCAAAGTGGTGAAATAACAGCAGTAGGAGTAGGCACAGCGAACATCACTGTAACGACACAAGATGCATCTACTATAACAAAGACAATAGTTGTCACAGTAACCGCTGGAACAGTAAGTGTAACGGGTGTGAGTATTTCTGGAAGTGCTACAATAAGTATAGTAGACGGATCGACAGCACCAGTAACGGCAACAATAGCACCGGCTAATGCGACCAACAATTCAGTGACATGGTCAAGTTCTTCTACATCAGTAGCGACCGTGGATCCAAGTGGTGTGATAACAGCAGTAGGAGTAGGCACAGCAACTATCACCGTAACAACAAGCGACGGATCTTACACAGCAACAGTAGCAGTAACAGTAACACCGATATTGGTAAGTAGTGTGACTGTTAGTAGTGCTACAGTAGGTATAGTAGACGGATCGACAGCACCAGTAACGGCAACAGTATTACCAGCTAATGCTGCCAACAAAGGATTGATGTGGTCAAGTAGTGATGCTCAAGTAGCGACAGTGGATCAAAGTGGTGAAATAACAGCAGTAGGAGTAGGCACAGCGAACATCACTGTAACGACACAAGATGCATCTACTATAACAAAGACAATAGTTGTCACAGTAACCGCTGGAACAGTAAGTGTAACGGGTGTGAGTATTTCTGGAAGTGCTACAATAAGTATAGTAGACGGATCGACAGCACCAGTAACGGCAACAATAGCACCGGCTAATGCGACCAACAATTCAGTGACATGGTCAAGTTCTTCTACATCAGTAGCGACCGTGGATCCAAGTGGTGTGATAACAGCAGTAGGAGTAGGCACAGCAACTATCACCGTAACAACAAGCGACGGATCTTACACAGCAACAGTAGCAGTAACAGTAACACCGATATTGGTAAGTAGTGTGACTGTTAGTAGTGCTACAGTAGGTATAGTAGACGGATCGACAGCACCAGTAACGGCAACAGTATTACCAGCTAATGCTGCCAACAAAGGATTGATGTGGTCAAGTAGTGATGCTCAAGTAGCGACAGTGGATCAAAGTGGTGAAATAACAGCAGTAGGAGTAGGCACAGCGAACATCACTGTAACGACAACCGACGGATCTAATATAACAAAGACAATAGTTGTCACAGTAACCGCTGGAACAGTAAGTGTAACGGGTGTGAGTATTTCTGGAAGTACTACAATAAGTATAGTAGACGGATCGACAGCACCAGTAACGGCAACAATAGCACCGGCTAATGCGACCAACAATTCAGTGACATGGTCAAGTTCTTCTACATCAGTAGCGACCGTGAATCCAAGTGGTGTGATAACAGCAGAAGGAGTAGGCACAGCAACTATCACCGTAACAACAAGCGACGGATCTTACACAGCAACAGTAGCAGTAACAGTAACACCGATATTGGTAAGTAGTGTGAGTATTTCTGGCAGTGCTACAATAAGTATAGTAAACGGATTGACAGCACCAGTAACGGCAACAGTATTACCAGCTAATGCTGCCAACAAAGGATTGATATGGTCAAGTAGTGATGCTCAAGTAGCGACAGTGGATCAAAGTGGTGTGATAACAGCAGTAGGAGTAGGCACAGCAACGATCACCGTAACAACAAGCGACGGATCTTACACAGCAACAGTAGCAGTAACAGTAACACCGATATTGGTAAGTAGTGTGAGTATTTCTGGCAGTGCTACAATAAGTATAGTAAACGGATTGACAGCACCAGTAACGGCAACAGTATTACCAGCTAATGCTGCCAACAAAGGATTGATATGGTCAAGTAGTGATGCTCAAGTAGCGACAGTGGATCAAAGTGGTGTGATAACAGCAGTAGGAGTAGGCACAGCAACTATCACCGTAACAACAAGCGACGGATCTTACACAGCAACAGTAGCAGTAACAGTAACACCGATATTGGTAAGTAGTCCGTGAGTATTTCTGGCAGTGCTACAATAAGTATAGTAAACGGATTGACAGCACCAGTAACGGCAACAGTATTACCAGCTAATGCTGCCAACAAAGGATTGATATGGTCAAGTAGTGATGCTCAAGTAGCGACAGTGGATCAAAGTGGTGTGATAACAGCAGTAGGAGTAGGCACAGCAACGATCACCGTAACAACAAGCGACGGACCTTACACAGCAACAGTAGCAGTAACAGTAACACCGATATTGGTAAGTAGTGTGAGTATTTCTGGCAGTGCTACAATAAGTATAGTAAACGGATTGACAGCAACAGTAACTGCGACAGTATTACCAACTAATGCTGCCAACAAAGGATTGACATGGTCAAGTTCTTCTACATCAGTAGCGACAGTGGATCAAAGTGGTGAAATAACAGCAGTAGGAGTAGGCACAGCGAACATCACTGTAACGACAGTAGACGGATCTCGCACAGCAACAGTAGATGTGACAGTAATAGCAGCAACAATAAAAGTAAGTAGTGTGAGTATTTCTGGTCCTAGTGCAATAAATTTAGTAGTAGGAAACATTAAAGAATTAGCAACATTAGTATTACCAAATACAGCGACAAATCCAGTATTGTCATGGAGAAGTAGTAATGATCAAGTAGCGACAGTGAATCAAAGTGGCTTCGTAACAGGAGTAGCAGTAGGCCCAGCAACTATCACCGTAACGACAACCGACGGATCCAATATAACAAAGACAGTAACAGTAACAGTAACCGCCGCACCATCAGTACCAGCTGGCCCACAGTTAATATCCACTACAGTAACCCCAACTGTCTCGGGAGGAGGGAATGCAGCAGGACCATTAATCTGGAAGACTCCAGGTGGAGCTGCTGGAAATATAATTCGTATGACAGATGGTAATAAATTGACTACTGGTACACATCCTGATGCTCCGGGTCTACTTAATGCGAAGCAAATAGCTATAAAGAGGGCTGACGGGTTTATGATAACATTCACTTTTAATTCAATTTATAATAATGGTAAATTTATATACTATAATAAGATAGCTTCTAATCAGGTAGATGGTAGTACTATTGCGTTTATGTTGGAAGGAGTCGTACAGGAATCGTTTGTATTTGGTGCAGGTCTTGGTCCTGGTGGTAATACGCATATATTGGAGATTGAGTTTATTCCATCTATGAATATTCAATTTGATGAAGTAGTTCTAACTTTTAGTGGTGTTGGTCAAGTTATGCGTGAGTTAGAAGTATTTGGAATTCCAGTATTATAACAGTAGATATATAATCTATCCTAAGGCTAAAATAAGTAAGATTTCATCGGAACCATTCCCTAAGATTAAATTATCTATTTGGAATAGAAAGTAAATGACTTAATGTTTTAATTAACTCTTGACTAGCATCATCAGGATAAACAGAAGTGTCTAGTTTTTTGATGATTCTCTTAGCTTTGGGGCTAGATCCCCATGGACTTTCATTGGCATTTAATTTTGTGATTTTAGTAATCGTCACACCAGTGCTTAGCATCAGGGCAGAAGGTTTACTTGCAGATTTAACTGTTACAGAAACAATTGATGCCAATAATGTTGTGCATCTTAGTAGAGGTTTAGATGAGCAAAATCTATTTTTGCCGGAAGTTTTAATTTATCAGCGACTAAAGAGTTGATTTATGAATCTGGAGGAGATGGTCAAGGTTTGAATTCGGTTATGAAAACGGTGCTTTTATCGTAAGTTTATTTGAGGATCAGGATATAGACGTACAAGTAACAGGTTTATCTCAAAACACAGATTATGTATATATTCCAAATTTTGATCAACGATCGTGTTGATCTTTGGGTTGCCGAAGGAACAGTTCTTTCCCAGATTACGGGGGATCCCAGAGATGCAACAGCAAAAGTATTGTAGGGATAACTGATTATTCTGGCCCAAATAGTGCAGGGTTATCTTATGTCGTCTGGTAGAATTAATATTTTTAATATATCTTGACAACATCTATTGATTATTCTATCCTTCAACAACTTTTTAAACCCAAGGTTCTTATGATGCTTAAATTATTTGCATTTATATTGTCTACATTAATCATTTTTAATTGTGGCGACCCAGTCGACCCACCGTCTAGTCCAGTAAAGGTAAGTAGTGTGAGTGTTGATGATTCTACGATAAGTTTAGAAGTAGGATCGACAGCAACAGTAATGGCGACAGTATCACCTGCTAATGCGACAGATAAATCGGTGACATGGTCAACAAGTGCTGATACAATAGCGACTGTTGATAACGGTGTGATAACAGCAGCAGGAGCTGGCACAGCAACCATCACCGTAACGACAAGCGACGGATCTCACACAGCGGAAGTAGCAGTAACAGTAACAGCTGCACCAATCGCACCAATCGGAACAGTAAGTGTAACGGGTGTGAGTGTTGATGAATCTACAGTAAGTATAGTAGATGGATTGACCGCAACAATCTTAGCGACAGTATCACCTGCTAATGCGACCGACAATTCGGTGACATGGTCAACAAGTGCTGATGCAATAGCGACCGTTGATAACGGTGTGATAACAGCAGCAGGAGTGGGAACAGCAACCATCACCGTAACGACAAGCGACGGATCTCACACAGCGGAAGTAGCAGTAACAGTAACAGCTGCACCAATCGGAACAATAAGTGTAACGGGTGTGAGTGTTGATGAATCTACAGTAAGTATAGTAGATGGATCGACAGCAACAGTAATGGCGACAGTATCACCTGCTAATGCGACCGACAATTCGGTGACATGGTCAACAAGTGCTGATACAATAGCGACTGTTGATAACGGTGTGATAACAGCAGCAGGAGCTGGCACAGCAACGATCACCGTAACGACAAGCGACGGATCTCACACAGCAACAGTAGCAGTAACAGTAACACCGATATTGGTAAGTAGTGTTAGTGTTGGCAGTGCTACAGTAGGTATAGTAAGCGGATCGACAGCACCAGTAACTGCGACAGTATTACCAGCTAATGCTGCCAACAAAGGATTGATGTGGTCAAGTAGTGATGCTCAAATAGCGACAGTGGATCCAAGTGGTGAAATAACAGCATTAGGAGTAGGTACAGCGGACATCACCGTAACGACAACCGACGGATCTAATATAACAAAGACAATAGTTGTCACAGTAACCGCTGGAACAGTAAGTGTAACGGGTGTGAGTATTTCTGGTAATGCTACAGTAAGTATAGTAGACGGATCGACAGTAACAGTAACTGCGACAGTATTACCAGGTGATGCGACCAACAATTCAGTGACATGGTCAAGTTCTTCTACATCAGTAGCGACTGTGGATCCAAGTGGTGTGATAACAGCAGAAGGAGTAGGCACAGCAACTATCACCGTAACAACAAGCGACGGATCTTACACAGCAACAGTAGCAGTAACAGTAACAGCTGCACCAATCGAAACAATAAGTGTAACGAGTGTGAGTGTTGATGAATCCATAGTAAGTTTAGAAGTAGGATCGACAGCAACAGTAGTATTGACGGTATTACCATTGACAGCGACAGATAAATCGGTGACATGGTTAAGTGATGAACCATCAATAGCGACCGTTGATAACGGTGTGATAACAGCAGCAGGAGCTGGCACAGCAACCATCACCGTAACGACAAGCGACGGATCTCACACAGCGACAGTAGTAGTAACAGTAACAGCTGCACCAATCGAAACAATAAGTGTAACGAGTGTGAGTGTTGATGAATCCATAGTAAGTATAGTAGATGGATTGACCGCAACAGTAGTAGCGACAGTATCACCCGCTAATGCGACCGACAATTCGGTGACATGGTCAAGTGATGAAACATCAATAGCGACCGTTGATAACGGTGTTATAACAGCAGCAGGAGCTGGTACAGCAACCATCACCGTAACGACAAGCGACGGATCTCACACAGCAACAGTAGCGGTAACAGTAACACCGATATTGGTAAGTAGTGTTAGTGTTGGAAGTGCTACAGTAGGTATAGTAGACGGATCGACAGCAACAGTAACGGCAACAGTATTACCAGCTAATGCTGCCAACAAAGGATTGATATGGTCAAGTAGTGATGCTCAAGTAGCGACCGTGACTCAAAGTGGTGTGATAACAGCAGTAGGAGTAGGCACAGCGGAGATCACTGTAACGACACAAGATGCATCTAACATAACAAAGACAATAGTTGTCACAGTAACCGCTGGAACAGTAAGTGTAACGGGTGTGAGTATTTCTGGAAGTACTACAATAAGTATAGTAGACGGATCGACAGCAACAGTAACTGCGACAGTATTACCAGCTAATGCTGCCAACAAAGGATTGACATGGTCAAGTTCTTCTACATCAGTAGCGACAGTGGATCAAAGTGGTGTGATAACAGCAGTAGGAGTAGGCACAGCAACTATCACCGTAACAACAAGCGACGGATCTTACACAGCAACAGTAGCAGTAACAGTAACCGTCGCACCATCAGTACCAGCTGGCCCACAGTTAATATCCACTACAGTAACCCCAACTGTCTCGGGAGGAGTGAATCCAGACGGACCATTAATCTGGAAGACTCCAGGTGGAGCTGCTGGAAATATAAGTCGTATGACAGATGGTAATAAATTGACTACTGGTATACATCCTGATGATCCGGGAACACTAACTCTACTTAATGCGAAGCAAATAGCTATAAAGAGGGCTCAGGGGGTTATGATAACATTCACTTTTAATTCAATTTATAATAATGGTAAATTTATATACTATAATAAGATAGCTTCTAATCAGGTAGATGGTAGTACTATTGCGTTTATGTTGGAAGGAGCCGTACAGAAATCGTTTGTATTTGGTGCAGGTCTTGGTGACGGTGGGAATACACATGTACCGGAGATTGAGTTTATTCCATCTATGAATATTGCATTTGATGAAGTAGTTCTAACTTTTAATACTACTACTCTAAGTCAAGTTATGCGTGAGTTAGAAGTATTTGGAATTCCAGTATTATAACAGTAGATATATAATCTATCCTAAGGCTAAAATAAGTAAGATTTCATCGGAACCATTCCCTAAGATTAAATTATCTATTTGGAATAGAAAGTAAATGACTTAATGTTTTAATTAACTCTTGACTAGCATCATCAGGATAAACAGAAGTGTCTAGTTTTTTGATGATTCTCTTAGCTTTGGGGCTAGATCCCCATGGACTTTCATTGGCATTTAATTTTGTGATTTTAGTAACCGTCACACCAGTGCTTAGCATCAGGGCAGAAGGTTTACTTGCAGATTTAACTGTTACAGAAACAATTGATGCCAATAATGTTGTGCATCTTAGTAGAGGTTTAGATGAGCAAAATCTATTTTTGCCGGAAGTTTTAATTTATTAGCGACTAAAGGGTTGATCTATCGTAAGTTTATTTGAGGATCAGGATATAGACGTACAAGTAACAGGTTTATCTCAAAACACAGATTATGTATATATTCCAAATTTTGATCAACGATCGTGTTGATCTTTGGGTTGCCGAAGGAACAGTTCTTTCCCAGATTACGGGGGATCCCAGAGATGCAACAGCAAGTATTGTAGGGATAACTGATTATTCTAGCCCAAATAGTACAGGGTTATCTTATGTCGTCTGGTAGAATTAATACTTTTTAACACCTTTTCAGGGAATTATTAGTAAGAGTGCTTTTTTGCATTTAAAAAAGCCCTAAAGGGTGTTTTGTAAAAAAAGATAAAAATATATCTTGACAAGATCTATTTATTATTCTAGAATATCTGTAAAAGGAATCTGTAAAAGGAATCTGTAAAAGGAATCTGTAAAAGGAATCTGTAAAAGGAATCTGTAAAAGGAATCTGTAAAAGGAATCTGTAAATTTTAACTTCTTTAATTCAAGGGTTTTATGGTGATCAAATTATTTGTACTTATATTGTCTACAATTATCATTTTTAATTGTGGCGATTCAGTTGACCCACCGTCCAGTGTAAAGGTAAGTAGTGTGAGTGTTGATGATTCTACGATAAGTTTAGAAATAGGATCGACAGCAACAGTAGTATTGACGGTATTACCATTGACAGCGACAGATAAATCGGTGACATGGTTAAGTGATGAACCATCAATAGCGACCGTTGATAACGGTGTTATAACAGCAGCAGGAGCTGGTACAGCAACCATCACCGTAACGACAAGCGACGGATCTCACACAGCGACAGTAGTAGTAACAGTAACAGCTGCACCAATCGAAACAATAAGTGTAACGAGTGTGAGTGTTGATGATTCTACGATAAGTTTAGAAATAGGATCGACAGCAACAGTAGTATTGACGGTATTACCATTGACAGCGACAGATAAATCGGTGACATGGTTAAGTGATGAACCATCAATAGCGACCGTTGATAACGGTGTTATAACAGCAGCAGGAGCTGGTACAGCAACCATCACCGTAACGACAAGCGACGGATCTCACACAGCGACAGTAGTAGTAACAGTAACAGCTGCACCAATCGAAACAATAAGTGTAACGAGTGTGAGTGTTGATGATTCTACGATAAGTTTAGAAATAGGATCGACAGCAACAGTAGTATTGACGGTATTACCATTGACAGCGACAGATAAATCGGTGACATGGTTAAGTGATGAACCATCAATAGCGACCGTTGATAACGGTGTTATAACAGCAGCAGGAGCTGGTACAGCAACCATCACCGTAACGACAAGCGACGGATCTCACACAGCGACAGTAGTAGTAACAGTAACAGCTGCACCAATCGAAACAATAAGTGTAACGAGTGTGAGTGTTGATGAATCCATAGTAAGTATAGTAGATGGATTGACCACAACAGTAGTAGCGACAGTATCACCCGCTAATGCGACCGACAATTCGGTGACATGGTTAAGTGATGAACCATCAATAGCGACCGTTGATAACGGTGTGATAACAGCAGCAGGAGCTGGTACAGCAACCATCACCGTAACGACAAGCGACGGATCTCACACAGCAACAGTAGCAGTAACAGTAACAGCTGCACCAATCGAAACAATAAGTGTAACGAGTGTGAGTGTTGATGAATCCACAGTAAGTATAGTAAATGGATTGACCGCAACAGTAGTAGCGACAGTATCACCCGCTAATGCGACCGACAATTCGGTGACATGGTCAAGTAGTGATGATCAAGTAGCGACCGTTGATAACGGTGTGATAACAGCAGCAGGAGCTGGTACAGCAACCATCACCGTAACGACAAGCGACGGATCTCACACAGCGACAGTAGTAGTAACAGTAACAGCTGCACCAATCGAAACAATAAGTGTAACGAGTGTGAGTGTTGATGAATCCACAGTAAGTATAGTAAATAGGATTGACCGCAACAGTAGTAGCGACAGTATCACCCGCTGACATGCGACCGACAATTCGGTGACATGGTTAAGTGATGAACTATCAATAGCGACCGTTGATAACGGTGTTATAACAGCAGCAGGAGCTGGCACAGCAACCATCACCGTAACGACAAGCGACGGATCTCACACAGCGACAGTAGTAGTAACAGTAACAGCTGCACCAATCGAAACAATAAGTGTAACGAGTGTGAGTGTTGATGAATCCATAGTAAGTATAGTAGATGGATTGACCACAACAGTAGTAGCGACAGTATCACCCGCTAATGCGACCGACAATTCGGTGACATGGTTAAGTGATGAACCATCAATAGCGACCGTTGATAACGGTGTTATAACAGCAGCAGGAGCTGGTACAGCAACCATCACCGTAACGACAAGCGACGGACCTTACACAGCAACAGTAGCAGTAACAGTAACCGCCGCACCATCAGTACCACAGTTAATATCCACTACAGTAACCCCAACAGCGTCGGAGAGTGAAACTATATGGACCACTCCAGGTGGAGATGTTGGAAATTTAAGTCGTATGACAGATGGTAATAAATTGACTACTGGTATACATCCTGATGCTCCGGATCTAAATAATGAGAGGCAAATAGCTATGAGGAGGGCTGACGGGGTGGCGATAACATTCACTTTTAATTCAACTTATAATAATGGTAAATTTATATACTATAATGCTATAGGTTCTAATCAGGTAGATGGTAGTACTATTGCGTTTATGTTGGAAGGAGTCGTACAGGAATCGTTTGTAGCTGGTGCAGGTCTTCCTCATGGTGGTAATACGCATGTATTGGAGATTGAGTTTATTCCATCTATGAATATTCAATTTGATGCAGTGGTTCTAACTTTTAGTGGTAATTGGCAGGCTATGCGTGAGTTAGAAGTATTTGGAATTCCAGTATTATAACAGTAGATATATAATCTATCCTAAGGCTAAAATAAGTAAGATTTCATCGGAACCATTCCCTAAGATTAAATTATCTATTTGGAATAGAAAGTAAATGACTTAATGTTTTAATTAACTCTTGACTAGCATCATCAGGATAAACAGAAGTGTCTAGTTTTTTGGTGATTCTCTTAGCTTTGGGGCTAGATCCCCAATGGACTTTCATTGGCATTTAATTTTGTGATTTTAGTAACCGTCACACCAGTGCTTAGCATCAGGGCAGAAGGTTTACTTACAGATTTAACTGTTACAGAAACAATTGATGCCAATAATATTGTGCACTTAGATCCAGTCCCTCCTAGTTATGATCAGAAAAATTCTATTTTTGCTGGAAGTTTTAATTTATCAGCGGATACAGGGTTGATTTATGAATCTGGAGGAGGTGGGAAAGGTTTGAATTCGGTTATGAAGACGGTTCTTTTATCGTAAGTGCAGGTCAGGATAATAATATAGATGCACAAGTAACACAGGTGGTTTATCTCAAAATACAAATTATGTGTATATAATTCAAATTGTGGTTGCCCCTGATGCAATGAGCAATGCAAGTATTAAGATTTGGGTTACTGAAGGAACGACTATTTCCCAGATTACGGGAGCTTCAAATACAACAGAAATGATTCTAGGACTAGTTGATTGATTATACTGGTGGAGGTGCTCCAGGTTATCTTATTGGAGATGGTGGCGTAAATACCCTTTAGCAGATTTTCAGGGAACTGCATCAGAGATTCTTTTCATTAATAATGTAGTAGATATTACTCTTCCTTAATAAGGTTAGATATTTAAGAGGTTTTTGCTGTTTTTTCCATTAACTGTAAGTGCCTTTTTGCATTTAAAGAAGGCTCTGAATGGTTCTTTTTTGTGGCAATAATTTATAATTAAATGAGTTCAGTGTGTGAAGACATTAAAACCTAAGCTAAGTATTATTGCTGTTGGTGGTATAGATTTGGATGAAAGCAAAAGCTTATGTAAAAAAAAATCTTTCTACATAACTTCTCCACCTGATAAAGTAGAAACATTTAACATCCTAGGGTAAATTGCATTTTCATTTACATTATAAAAAAGTTAATTTTGAATTAGATTTACTAAATCTACTATAATATAGCTAAATATTTAATGCAAGTTTAGTATCTCTCGCATAGCTATTTTAGTAGTTATATTGAACTTTTATTACAAGATTTAATAAGTCATTTTATCCTCTCATCTTAATTTTTCTAAAAAATTTTTACGCTTTTTTGTGTATTAAAGATTTTTAAAAATTGAAAAGTTGATATTATTTTTGTTTTTTACTTGTAAAGCCATCTAATTTATTTGTTGCAAACAAAGATGACTGTATGTTGACTTTGAACAATATGTATTGTGAATTGAGTAATGAGTTTAATTTGTATAATTGATAATTATAGTTTATACTAATACCAAATGTATGATTATATGAAATTCCCGCCGTTGTTGTAAAGCCATGTGTAGTTCTATCTAAATGATAACCAAAATTAGCTCCAACTCCAATAAATGGTTTTGTTTTGTATTTGCTAAGAAAATAGTATTCTATTGTGGGAGAGTAAGAAAAAAGTATGCTTGGATATACATGATGAAACACTACTGCTTTTAAATTTAAGCCCATGGAAAAATTCGAAAACAACCATTTTGGATAGAATTGAAAACTAGATATTAGTGGTTGTTGGTCTATAGTTTGAAGTTTACCAAATCTAGTTCCTATACCAAATCTAGTTCCTATACCAAATCCAGTTCCTATATTTAATTTAAAATTTTCAAAAGAGCTTTTGGGATGCCCAAGAATGGTACCAGTCGTTATTAGTAATATAATAATTTTTATAAACTTCATATTTAAATTATAAGATGATAGAGAAGTTTGTATTTAAGCTAATGGAAAGATAAGCATTAGAAACTGATTTGTACGTAATAGGTTTGGATGTTTGTCCGTAGCTTTTTT
Source organism: Fibrobacteria bacterium (assembly GCA_965261055.1). Lineage (GTDB taxonomy): Bacteria > Fibrobacterota > Fibrobacteria > UBA11236 > JADFYW01. The sequence goes on from OZ253440.1 coordinate 231,069, forward strand.
GTAAATCAGATTTAATTTTATTTTGACTAGCAAATAATTGATTGTACTCAAGGCTTAAATTAAAAATATGATAGAATGAAATGCCACAACCAATAGTGCCCCCGATATTATCAGAAGAACCGTATCCAAGGGAACCGTAACTATGTACTCCTAACCCTATTGATCCGAAATATCGGTAGTTTTGGCGAGGAAAATGATATTCAAGAGTAGGGTATATCTAATAATCTCATTAACATAAATTTTTGGTGGTTGCGAGATATTATCCGTTCTTTTACTAGAGATATCTGTTATGGAAAATTTAATTCCTGCTATTATATTTTTTGTTAATATGCGTTTTAATTGAAGACTTATACCTATGCTAAAATTATTAAGTGGCTTTAGAGGAGAGAAAATATTGGGTTCTTGAGTAGCTACAAAGTTAGGACCTAAAGAAACAAAATACAACTTATTTTCTTGATGTGCTAAAGAATTTGATACTATTATAAATATCGCCATAAATATCCAATAATTTAGTTTGAAAAAAGAAGTTATAAACAAACTTTAAGTTTCTTTTTTTTGCATTTGATTCTCAATTTGAGAAATCGTTACTGGAAAATTTCTAGATAAATTAATACAACCGTTTTTTTTGATGATAAGATTATCTTCAATCCGAATTCCAATCCATTCTTTATACCATCTTCCATCTATTTTCAAGCGAAAATGACCATATAAACCAGGCTCATTCGAAATTTGCCAATTCTCTTTCATTGGTTCATCTTTGTAAATTCCAAAGGGGTCACCATCGTGTTCTTGTTCCCCCATGAGGTGAGAGATGCCATGTGGCATTGTTTGATAGGCCCTTTGTATGATTCCACCTTTGTCTATAAAATATTTTTGAATTTGTTGTTCTAAAAAACTCCAAGATTTTTGATTGAGTGTAGTAATAGTTATGCCCACTCTAGCAATAGATTGGTTGAACTTTAAAGTTTTGTAGACCAAATTATATAATAATCTTTGTAGAGGGTTGAATTTCCCATTATACGGAAATGTTCTTGAAATATCAGAGTGCATAGTTCCGTAACGAACACCAAAGTCCATTAAAATTAGTTTGGAAGGATTGATTTTTTCATCATTTTTTAAATAGTGTAAAATTGTGGCATTTTTACCGCTAGCAACAATAGAAGGAAAGCTAAGGTCAAAGGGACTTTTTCGTTTAAGATGAAATTCTAATAGATTACTGATGTCGTGTTCTGTTTTGTGATTTTTACAATCTTGTAAAACGGTAAGAAAAGCTTTTTGTGTGAGTTGGTTTGCTTTTTGAGCATCTTGTTGTTGATAGGTGTCTAAAGGAAGCCTTAAATCAAAATGTCCTTGAGAAAAGGGAAGAATTGTTTTAAAAAAACGCATTTTTTTTAGCTTTTGATAAAAAGCATAATTATGGTCTGTTTTGAGTATTCGGGTTTCTTTTTTTCTGTCAAGATATTGGTGGTAAAAAAGTTGTAAGGTTGCATGATTAGAGCTAAGTGTTTTGAGTGTTAAAAATAATTCAGAAACAGGTTTAATTTCTTGAATACCTGTTAAGACTTTTAGGTTATCCAAACTTTGGAGGTTTTCATCTTTAGGAAAACCAAAGCGAAGACCATCCCAGAACTCTCGTTTAGCGTCTTTGTAGGGTACAAATAAAGTACAGTTAGAAGTTTTATCTAACTTTTTCTTAGATTTTGGTAAAAGTAAAAGGTAGATTTGGGGTTGATTAATTCCTGTTAAATATGTTAAAGCAGGTTCTTGATAATACTTAAGAGCATTCATGTGCCAAATATTCTCACTACCAGGTTCACGAGAAACACCAGCAAAGAGGCAAGGATATTTGATTCTTTTTGAATGTGCTTGTCTTCTATTTATGAGTATCTGTGTTATATTCTTTTGAGCATTTCCGACGGGAAAGACATGAGAGTATTGTTTAAGTAATTTGAGATAGCTATTCATAATTCTAATCTTGTTTAATTACCAATAATAAAAATATATTATATATTTTGTTATGTTTAAATTAACATAGTATGTCAGAAACAAAAACAAGTTTAAAGAGTAATATTAAATTATTAGGTTCTTTATTAGGGCAAACAATTTTTTCTCAGGAAGGAAAAGCGAAGTATCAATTAATAGAAGAAGTTCGTCTGTTATCTAAAAAAGCTCGTAAAAATAACAATACAGTGAGTCAAGAATTGGTACATAAAATTTCTCATTTGACAAATGAAGAGCTTATGGTTCTATCTCGTGCATTTTCCCATTTTTTAAATTTTGCTAATATTGCGGAATCTTATGATGATGTCCTTTGTATTGAAAAAAACAACGATAAAGAATTTGATGTTCAAGCAGTAAAAGTTGAAAAGGACATTAAAGAGCTTTTAGGAAACGGTATTTCTAGAAAAAAAATCTTTGATTGCTTATGTAATTTAAAAATAGATTTAGTTTTTACTGCTCATCCTACAGAGGTTAAAAGAAAAACTCTTATTTTGAAATCTCTCAAAGTGTGTAATCTTTTAGAGAAATTGGAAGATAGTAAAGAGGGTACTTTGAAGAGTTCCGATTGTATTAACGAATTATCGGCGTTAATTACAAGTATTTGGCAAGTCAATGAAATTAGAAAAGTGCGTCCAACTCCTAAAGAAGAGGCTCGTTGGGGTGTGACCTTAATTGAAAAAACAATTTTTGATGCAATACCTTGTTACATACAAAGTTTAGAGCGTTTATCTCGAAAGTATTTAGGAAAACCTTTACCAATCTATTTTTCTCCAATTTATTTTTCTTCTTGGATGGGAGGCGATCGAGATGGAAATGACTATGTTACACATGATGTTACAAAGTCAGTTTCTTTACTTTCAATTTGGAGTATTGGGAAGCTGTATTTAAAAAAATTGAAGTATCTTTCTTTTGAGTTAGGAATGACACGCGAGTATACGAATAGTGCCGTACTTAAAAAAGTGGGTAAAGATATTTTAGAGCCTTATCGTTATTTTCTTAATCAAGTAGCTATTAAAATTCAAAATATGTGCACAATCCAAGAATTGCTATATGCAGATAAAAATGTTAACCATATCACAGATTTTTACCATTCCAAGAAGGAATTACTTGATGATTTAGAGCTATGTTATAGTTCTTTAATAGAAAAGAATAGTGAAGAATCTGCAAATCAATATTTATTGCCGTTTATTCGGCAAGTTCAATGCTTTGGTCTAAATATTTTGCCTTTAGATATACGACAAGAATCTACTCGTCATAGTGATGTTTTTAGTGAAATAATACAGTTAATGAATTTGGGTGATTACGATAATTGGAGTGAAGATGAAAAAATTATCTTTCTAGAAAAGAATATTAAAAATCCTGAAAATATATTAAGTCAAAAATTTGTATTTAATGAAAAAAATCAAGAAGTCATTGATACATTAAATTTGTTAAAGGAAATTGGTTCACAGAATTTTGGTGCTTATGTGATTTCAATGACAAATGCTTCTTCTGATATTCTAGAAGTAATATTATTACAAATAATAGCAAAAATTCCTAAACTTTTGCGTGTTGTTCCTCTTTTTGAAACATTGGAAGACTTAGAAAATTCTACAGAAATTATGGAAAAGTTGTATTCTATATCTGCTTATTTTGACTTGATTAACTCATATCAAGAAGTGATGATAGGTTATTCTGATTCAGGAAAAGATGCTGGGAAATTAGCTGCGAGTTGGGCTCAATATAGAGCTCAAGAAAATCTTGTAGAGGTTTCAGATCGTTTTGGTGTAGAGCTTACTTTCTTCCATGGACGTGGTGGAACTGTGGGTCGAGGCGGAGGACCTGTTGGGCATGCTTTGTATTCTCAACCACCTAAAACAGTACGTGGTCGTTTAAGAGTTACAGAGCAAGGTGAAGTTTTACAAAAGAAATACTTACTTTCAGAATTAGCGGTTCATAATTTGATGACTTATGTTAGTTCTACTTTATTTGCGACATTGTCACCACCTCCTGTTCCTAAGGATTCATGGAGAAACTTAATGGGAAAAATGTCTGAAATCTCTTGTAATGAATATCGTAATATGATTAGAGGAAATCCTAAGTTTGTTGATTATTTTAATCAGGCAACACCAGCCCCAGAGTTTAATAATTTATTGATAGGAAGTCGTCCAGCTAAAAGAAAAAAAAATGGAGGACTTGAAAGTTTAAGAGCAATTCCTTGGATCTTTGCTTGGACACAGAATAGACTACTATTGCCATCTTGGCTTGGAGTTGAAAAAGCTTTAGGCAAGATTCAAGCAGATAAAAACAATCAAAAGATTTTGGAAGATATGCTTAAGAATTGGCCATTCTTTTATTTATTTATCGATCTGTTAGAAATGGTTCTTATTAAACTTGATATTAATATTTCTAAATGTTATGATGAGAATTTGGTTAAAGATTCAAAACTTTTGGAGTTGGGAGAGAGTTTAAGAGTATCGGGGGAAAATTTTAGCAAAATTATGGAAAATATCTCTCAACAATATTCTTTCTTCCAAACGAACAAAAAATTAGTGAGTGATTCAATCTCTTTAAGAAAGCCTTATGGAGATGTTTTGAATCTTCTACAAATAGAATTACTTAAGCGTAGTCGTGAAAATAAGATGGATAAGTCTTTGGATGATGCGACAATGATTACTATTTCTGGAGTTGCTGCTATGATGAAAAATACGGGTTAGTAGAAAATGAAATATCATTCTGTTGTTATTGTAGGGCGTCCTAATGTTGGTAAGTCTACTTTATTTAATCGTATTGCCAAGCAACGCAAGGCTGTTGTTAATGATCGAGAAGGAGTTACACGCGATCTAAATAAAACTGTAGTTGAATGGAATCAAAAATATTTTTATTTGGTCGATACAGGTGGTTTTTTTAAAGACGAAGATCCTTTTAGAGATTTCATCCGAGATAGAATTCAAAGAGCATTGAAAGAGGCTTCTGTAGTCTTGTTTGTGGTTGATGGTAAAACTGGAGTCACAGAGTTGGATCAAAGTTTAGTAAAATGGATGCGTTGGGTTGATGTTCCTGTTATCTTAGTTGTGAATAAAACGGAAAGTCCTGAAATTGAAATGGAAATGCATCAATTTTGGTCATTAGGTTTAGGAGAACCTTTAGCTATTTCAGCGAAGCATGGAAAAGATATTTCCGAATTAATGGAGCAGTTTTCAAATCATTTAAAAGGAGCTAAAGTTATAAAGGAAATCAAGTCAGATTTAACTATCTCTATTTTAGGTCATCCTAATGTTGGAAAAAGTACTTTAGTAAATCAGCTTTTGGGGAGTGACCAAATGATTGTTTCTCCTTTAGCGGGTACGACGAGAGATTCGATTGATACGAATTTTAATTATCAGGGAAAAAATTTAACTTTGATTGACACAGCAGGTCTTCGTCGGCGTAAGAGAGTTAAAGATGGAAAAGATATTGTAGAATATTTTAGTAATTTAAGAACTATTGAATCTATAGATCGATCTGATGTCTGTCTGCTTGTTCTAGACTCAAGTGATGGTCTTAGTCAACAAGATTTACATATTTTTAATTTAATACAACAGAATAAAAAAGGTCTAATTATTGTCCTTAATAAATGGGATACAGTCGAAAAAGAAACAAATACATTTAAAGAATATTCACAGGCTTTAGAATATAAAGCACCTGATTTAGCTTTTTATCCTAAAATAACTATTTCAGCTTTAATTGGATTAAGAGTTTCAAAATTAATAGGTGAAGCTTTTGCTGTACGAAAAAGAATGAAAACAATTTTAGGACGTGAACAAGTTATAGACTATTTTAAAGATAGTGTTGCTCGTCATGCACATCGCCATGGAACCAAAGGTCAGGTTGTTCTTAGTCGTTGTTGTCAAGTTAGAGTAGATCCTTTAGCTTTAGCTTTTGAAGTCAACCGTCCTGATTTAGTAGATCCTAGTTATATGCGTTACTTAAAAAAGAAAGCTTATGATGTCTTTGAGTTAGATGGAGTTACTCTTGATTTATATTGTCGTCGAGACTTTAAACTTAGAACAGACGAAGAATTACAAGAATATTTAAATTACTCTGAAAATGAATGAACTAAATGGATGCTTTAGAGGAAGATAATAAGTACGAAAATAGATTATATTATTCTATCTCGGAAGTATCTCATATTTCCAAAATAGAAAAACATGTAATACGCTATTGGGAGAAGGAGTTTAAACAGCTTAAACTTAAAAAAAATAAAAAAGGTGTGCGTTCTTTTAGAAAAAGTGATTTAGAAATGGTTCTTCTAATTAAAAAATTATTATATGTAGATTTATATAGTATTGCAGGGGCTAGAAAGTACTTAGAAAAACAAAAGGAACAAAAAGGTAATTTTTTAGTAAAATTAAGTCGTAAAAAGCTTAAACAAGAACTTTTAAAAATTAAAAAATATCTTGAAATTTTGCGTGAAGAATGACAATTATAAATTAGTTTAAGTCTTTTGAGTAAGTTGGTAAAGATGTGATAGAACGGTAATTGTTTAAATTTTTTTTCCAAAAATGTGTTCGTTTTCCGTTAGACAGCATCACAAATTTTGAAGGATAAAGGTTTAAATAGTTTTGAATTTGATTTTCTGTGGAGCGGTTAAAAGAAACTTGAGGAGCTTTACATTCTACGAGTAACCAAGGTTTAAATTCAATTGATTTCTTTTTCCAAGCAATAATGTCAAAGCGGCGAGATCCCTCTGTATTAGAATAGTAGGATTCAACATGTAAATATGATATTGGAATTAAAATGATTTCAATTAAATATTGAATAATACTTTGTCTAACAAGTTCTTCTGGAGTAGACAACAACCATTTTTTACGAATAGGATCAAAAATTCTTTCAACATCACCGTCTAATGTTGTCTTAACTTTACTTTTAAATTTCAAAGCTTTTCCACAACCATTTGTTTTTTATTTTAAAAGACATCCATATTAAAAAAGGTAAAAATACAATATCTCGAATGAGTGAGAACCAAGCTCCTGATTTATTTTGGGCTCCATCAACACTAAAACATCCACAAGTGATACCTAAGTCTCGGATAAGTGCTTGTGCAAGTGCTATAATAAATAGTATCATTAGAACTAAAAGTAATCTAGAAATTTGCTTTACAAAAGGAGTAAAGATTAAACCTAAAGCAATAACGACTTCGAAAGCAGGAAGCCAAGCGGAAAAAGCATTTATTAGGAAAAGAGGTAAAATTTGATATTGAGCAACCAAAGAGCTAAACTCAAAGGGTGCTTGTAGTTTAGGAATGGCTGCAAATGTGAATAGACTAGCAAAGAACAAGCGTAAAATGAAAAGGATTATGTTAGAAATTTGCATTATCTTAAATATCTTTGGGTTTTTCGAAAATTTGAGGAGGAGTACTCCAATCAATAGGGTCTTGATTTATGAAATGATTGATTACTGTAAGTAATAAAGAGACAATAAAAATAAAAATGTATATTTTAAAAGATTGCATTCAGAGTTTTGTTGTAAAATCAAGAAGTTTTTATAAACTCAAATATAGAAATGTAAACGATTTATTTTACAAAGTATTTAAATAAGATGATAACAAACATAATAATTAGACTTGAAATATTGGTTTTATTTATATTTGGGTAAGTTAATTTCCGAGTTTTATTAGAAACTATGTTTAAAAAAAAATTACTTTGTATTGGGGCTGGATATGTAGGGGGACCTACAATGGCTGTTATTGCATTAAAATGTCCTCAATATAAAGTGACGATTGTTGATATTAATGTAGAGCGTATTGAGGCTTGGAAAAGCGATGACTTACCTATTTTTGAGCCAAGTTTGGGAGAAATTATAAAGAAAACTAGAGGTAAAAACTTATTTTTTTCTACCGATGTTGATAAAGGTATTCAAGAAGCCGATATTATTTTTGTTGCGGTAAATACACCAACAAAAAGTTTTGGGGAGGGAGCTGGACAGGCCGCAGACTTGCGTTATTGGGAAAAAACAGCTCATCAAATTGTCAAAAATTCAACTTCTTCTAAAATCATTGTAGAAAAGTCAACATTGCCAGTTAGAACAGCTGAGGCAATGGAACGTATTTTATTGGCAAATGATAAAAAAATTCATTTTGATGTTATTTCTAATCCCGAATTTTTAGCAGAAGGCACCGCTATTGATGACTTAGAAAATCCAGATCGTGTTTTGATTGGAACTAGAGAAACTAAAGAAGGCTTAAAAGCTAGAGCTGAGCTTAAAGACATTTATGCTAATTGGGTTTCAAATGCAAAAATTATTGAGACAAATGTTTGGAGTGCAGAGCTTTCGAAGCTTACAGCTAATGCTTTTTTAGCTCAACGTATTTCCTCTATTAATTCAATCTCGGCTTTATGTGAAGCAACAGAAGCTGACATAGAAGAAGTCTCTTATGCCGTTGGAACAGATAGTCGTATTGGAAATAAGTTTTTGAAGTCTAGTATAGGTTTTGGTGGCTCTTGTTTTAAAAAAGACATTCTTAATTTAGTTTATATTAGTCGTTCTTTACATCTAGATTCAGTTGCAAGCTATTGGGAATCTGTTCTTCAGATGAATGACTGGCAACAGCATCGTTTTGTTAAGACAATGTTAAAAAATATGTTTAACACTGTCGCGGATAAGAAAATTGTCATTTTAGGTTTTGCATTTAAAGCAAACACAGGCGATATTCGAGAATCTCCAGCTATTTCTGTTTGTCAAGATTTATTAAACGAAGAAGCTAAGCTTGTCATTTCAGACCCTAAAGCACTTAAAAATGCAAAAGCTCATTTCCAAGATACAGAAAATATTATTTATGAAGAAGATCCTTATAAAGCTTGTCAAGATAGTGATGCAATAGTTGTTTTAACAGAATGGGAACAGTATAAAAAATTATCTTTTGAAGATATTTACAAAACTGTAAATAAACCAGCTTTTATTTTTGATGGTCGTAACATATTAGCACATCAAAATTTATTTGAAATAGGATTTAATGTTTTTAGAATAGGGGCAGTCCCTTTAAAACATTATTAGAAAGTAATTTATATAGCTTTGTTTTTTAATTGAGAATCCCACAAAAATTTAATTTTTAATTCAAGGTTACTTATATTTTTATCGTTTATGATCTGAAATTGGGATTTATTTTTATTTAAATTCAGGTTATTTTGTTGATCTAATCTAGATTTAATCTCAATTAAAGATAAATTTCTGTTTTTTTGAAGTCTATTTATTTGTTCATTTAAGGGTGCCTCAATGAATACGACGGCATCTGTTAAACAGTCAAAACCGCTCTCAAATAAAAGAGCAGATTCAATAACAATAAATTTATTTGGGTATTTAATTTTTTCAGATGTTATCCATTCTTTTAAAGGGGGGTGTATGATCTTGTTTAAATGTTTTAGTTGATTAGGGTTTTTAATAAATGTTTTTTTAGCAATGTAATCATAATCAGGATTTTTATTTTGATAGGCTTCTTTACCCAGAAGTTTCATGATTTCTAATCTCACTTTAGAAGACTTTTGTAGTATAAGTTTAGCCCTTTGGTCACAATCAATAATAATTGCACCAAATTTTTTTAAAATTAGACAAACAGTGCTCTTGCCACTTCCGATTTGACCAGTAATTCCTAAACAAAATGATTCATTTTGAGTTAAATTTTTTGGTTTAGGCATGAGCCTCCAACCAATTTTGACCAACACCTATATTAACTTTTAGAGGAACATTTAAAGAATGAATATTTTCCATAATTTTTTTTATTTCAATAGAACACACTTCTAATATTTCATTTTGGACCTCAAAAACAAGTTCGTCGTGTACCTGCAAAAGCATTTTACAATTTAGTTTGGTTGTATCAATCCAATCTTGAATTTTAATTGTAGCTAACTTCATTATATCTGCGGCTGTACCTTGGATTGGAGTATTGATTGCCATGCGTTCTGCATTTTCTCTATAAATAGAATTGTTGGAAACAAGGTCTGGCAATAGTCTCTTTCGGTTAAAGAGAGTGATACTATACCCTAATCGACGGGCTTTTGTAATAGCGTCATTCATGAAATTTTGAATACCTCGGTATTCATTAAAATAGGTTTTGATAAAATTTTTTGCCTCTTGCATGCTGACACCGACTTCAGAAGAAAGTTTTTTAGGACCCATACCATAAATAACACCAAAATTAACACTTTTGGCGGTATGTCGCATATGTTCTGTGACTTCATTTGTTTTAAATAAAATGGAAGCTGTTTTTGTGTGGATATCTTCGTCATTTTGATAGGCAGTTAAAAGAATAGGATCTTGACTTAGGTGAGCTAAAACGCGTAGTTCAATTTGAGAATAGTCAATTGAAAGAAAAGTGTATCCTTTTGCAGGCACAAAGTAAGAGCGTACTTGTTTACCTTGTTTTGTTCGAATAGGAATGTTTTGTAGATTAGGGTTTACACTTGATAACCGACCTGTTGCAACAACAGTCTGAGAGAAAGAGGTATGAATACGCTGTGTAGAAGGATTAATGAGTTTGGGTAAAGCTTCTACATAAGTACTTTGTAGTTTTGTTAGTTCACGATATTGTAAAAGAAAAGGGATAATCGTATGTTCTGCTTTTAGTTTTTCTAGACTTGACATATCTGTTGATAAACCTGTTTTTGTTTTTTTCTTGGAGATGAGTCCTAATTTTTCATACAGAATTTTTCCTAATTGTTGTGTTGATCGAATGTTGAATGATTCACCAGCTTGGTGATAGATTTCTTCTTCTAACTTTTCAATATCTTGTTTTAGGCTCTTAGAAAATTCTTCCATTGCTGTAGAGTTTAAGTTAATGCCGTGTTTTTCCATTTGAATAAGAACGAGAAGTAATGGAATCTCTTGCTTCCAAAGTAAATCAAGAAGTTTTTCTTCCTTAAGTAATGGTTTTAAGAACTTCCATAAACGAAAAGTAACATCGGCATCTTCACAAGCATAGATATAAGCTTTTTCAACAGAAATTTCTGAAAATAGAATTTGCTGAGATTTCTTTTGACCAATAAGATTCTCGATAGGAATAAGGTTTAAATTTAGATGGTTCTTACCCAAGTTATTTAAATTTAAATTACGTTGACCTGGATTAAGTAAATATGCAGCAATTAAAGTATCACAAAGTTGATGTTTCTTTTTAAAACTAATATTAAGATGAGATAAAAAAAGTAAATCAAATTTCGCATTGTGAAATATGATTGTTTTTGGTGAATCATTTAAGAATAATTGAAATTGTGTTTGAAACTCTCCAATAGGAATATTTTGAGATGGATGTCTTAAAGGAATATAAAAAGAATTTCCTTTATCAACGCTAAAAGAAACACCAACAAGCAAATCAGAAAATGAATTGAGTCCTGTTGTTTTTGTATCAATTGCTATGGTGCTAGAAGAGGATAATTCTAAAAATAAAAATTTAAGATCTTCTAGGCTCCGAATTAAAGTATAGTTTTTTGTGTCACTAGATTGTTTTTTAAACTTAACATCGGAATCTTTTTTTTGTAAAAAAGGTAAGAAAGAATGACATTCCCATCTATTTAAAAATGAAGACAGTAGAGGATCGAAATCAGCAGGAGTTTTCATTGATTCAAAATTTAAATCAAAAGACAAGTTTGTTTCTAAAGTGACTAGCTTTAAAGAAAGCATAGCTAAATCTTTGTGTTGTACTAGGCGAGATTGTAAAGAGGTCGGGGATATAATATTTATTTTTGCGTAAACTTCTTCTATGTTAGAATAGGTATTTAATATTTTTGCTGCTGTTTTTGTACCTATTTTCGGAACACCTGGAATGTTATCACTAGCATCTCCCATTAAAGCAAGAAAATCTCGAATTTGTTTCGCTTCTACATCAAACTTCTCTTTGACTTCTAGAGATCCTGTTTCTTTTTCAGGCTGTTTTTGAGTTCCTGGTTCATACAAAACAATATTTGAGTTGATGATTTGCATTAAATCTTTATCTTTGGTTACCAAATAAGATTTAATGTTTTCTTTTTGACACTCTATAGCAATACTTGCCATAACATCATCTGCTTCATAATTTTCTTTTGAAAATGAAGGGATTTTCATAAGATCTAAAAATTCTTGAATAATAGGAAATTGTTGTCTTAGTTCATCAGGCATGACTTTGCGTTGACTTTTATACTCTGGATACATACGGTGTCGAAATGTAGGAGAGGGTAAATCTTTAGCAATAATGATGTAGGTTGGATCTTTCTCTTTAATAATTCTAAAAATAGTTGAAATGAATCCAAAAATAGCAGAAGTGTTTTCACCTTGTTTTGTCATCAAAGGGTTTTTAATAAAAGCATAATAAGAACGATAAGCTAAAGCTGAAAAATCAATAATATAAAGTGATTTTTGAAGAATTGGAGTAGATTTATTTGTCATTCTGATTATTCAGAAAAAGAGGTTTTAGCCATTGTGCAAAAGGGGTTTTAGAATTTTTTTCTAACCATTTAAAATCAATGCTTTGTTTAAGGTATCGGGTCTCGACAGATTGATACCAGTGTACAACATAACAATTTTTGTTTAAAATTTTTTTCCATAAAACATTTGGTCGGAACCAATGATTACAGATTTCTGAACCTAAGGGGTAAAAGTAATGAGAAGGATAAACTGTGAGATTATTACATTTTTGTTTGACTAAACCTTGTAGTGCATAAGTTCCAAAGTAAAAACGTCTTTTCCATTGTTCTTTAGGGATTTGTGCAATTTGATTGAAGTATTGATACAAAAACGGAGCTTTAGGAATAGAGCCCATGATAGCATTATTAACTCTGTGATAGCACAATTTTTCTAAGGGTTTAAAAACAAGATAACCTTGAGGAAAATAAGCACACATATTACGAATAATAAGTAAAAAACTAATCCAAATCCAAGCAATATTAATAGGTCTTTTTTTTATCTCGCTAGGTATTAAAACGGGTTCTTCTCCACAAAAAGAGGTTTGTTTTCTTAAGGGATTAAGGCTTTTAAAAGTGATAGTATCTGTATCTAAATAGATGCCACCCCATTTCCATAAAGCAATCATTCGAATAATATTAGAACGAGCAACGGGTTGAGTGAGAGTTGAATAGATTAATTGAATTTTTTTCTTTTGCGGGACAGAATCAAACCATTGCGGGTTAAATTTTTTGACTTCTAGTGGATATTGATTTTGAAGACTTTTTAATTCAGGTTGACTGGTATCTAAGCCTTCATGTATAAGAAAGATTTCGTTAGGTTTATCGTTTTTATAGGCAGACTTGATTGCAGCTTGTGTTGTTAGAGGGAGCTTCTCTCCGATCCAAACAAAGATAAGGCGAGAAGGTATCATCGTAATTTATTTTGATGTGTATACTCTTGAATTTGTTTTTTGAAACATGATTCCCAAGTTAAATTTTCAGCATACTCTCTTGATTTTTTAGAATATGTCTTTAATGCATCAGAATCTAATGTTTTTAGAATAGTTTGAGCTAGATTTGTAGGATTATTTTTTGAAATAGAAATTCCTCCATTGGAGTTCTGAATATGTTCAAGAGCTGCTCCTTTTTTTACACCAATGACAGGAACTCCAGAAGACATTGCTTCTAAAATGGAAAGTCCAAATGTTTCCCAAGAACTTAATGCGACGGTTATATCAGAAATCTGATACCACTTTGCCATCTCATTTGTATTAGTGATATAACCAATATAAAAGATCGTATTATATTTTTTTGTAAAATCAATAACTTCGGATTTTTTGGGACCGATACTTGTAAAAAGGAGCAGTGGAGGTGTATGGGTTTGGTGATCTAAAATTTTGTAAGCTTTGAGTAATAAAGAAACTCCTTTCTCATTGGATAAACGGTGTGGAAAAAAAATAATTTTCCTTTTTTTAAGATTTGTGAGATTGAGTTTTGTTTCAGATCTTTGGACGGCAAAAGGAGAGAGTAATTCTGATTTAAGTTTATTTTTATTTAAAGTGGTTGAAATAGGATGAAATTTAATTTGATCTACGCCTAAAGGTAAAAAATATGTGTTTTTCAATAAATTGCGATGCATGCGTCTTTCAATTATTTTACTAGAAACAAAAATAGTTCCCATCTTTCTGTAAGTTAAGCGAGCGTATGACCAAGCTAATTTTTCACAAAAATTAGAAACAGTTTTTCCCCAACGAGCAGAATATCTTTTTGCGTAAGTAATCGGGAAGTCTGCATGCCAAAAGCCAACAAATTTAGGGTTAATTTTTGCTAAAATACAAGCAATTCTAAAAAGCCAAGGAGCAAGATAGGGTGATCCTATTTCAATGACATCAGGTTTATATTTTTTAAGAATCGAAATTGTTTTTTTAAAATTAAAGAAAATACGGTATTCACCTTTGCCAAAGGTCGACCAAGATTTAATCTTTTCTATTCTTAAATTAGGATTAATCGTATCAATGCAATCTTCGTTATGAGTCATAATGAAAGTATAGTCGATGTTTACTAGATTGTGTTCTTTGTAGTATTTTAATTTTTCAAGATAATAACGACGAACTCCTCCTCCAGAAGGGCTCCAAAACTCACAAAAGTCTATAATTTTAATGGGTTGCATAAGAAATAACTCAAAGATGAAAAGCTAAATATATAAAAATAGGATTGAACGATTGTGTAGATGGTATTTGAATGTTTTTTAAATTTGTTATTTTATAATCAATTTTCTTTTGTCTCAGAGCAAATTTTTATCTTTATCTTAAATTTAGCTTGTTTGGGAGAAGCTCTGAAAAATTTATACCAAATTAAAAATTTATCTGAATATTGGAAAACTCTGTTTTTGCGATCAGGAGTCGTTCAAAAGATTAAGAGATCAAGCTTTAAAAAGCCAACTTTAATTCAAGAGAAAGTAATTCCTAAAGTTTTACAGGAAAAGAATTTGGTTGTTGTCTCACCTACAGCTTCTGGAAAAACCTTGTCTTATCTTTTACCTATTTATCAAATGGTGCAATATGGACATAAAAAAGTTCTTATTTTAGTGCCAACTAAAGAGCTTGTTTTTCAAATTAGGCAAATGATTCAGCAAATAGATAAAGAATTTGCATTAAAGTGTTTAGCTATTTTTGGAGGTGTACCTTTATCAAAAAGTAAACAAACTGTTCAAAAACCTTGGTCTATCTTAGTTTCAACTCCTGGGAGATTGAGGGAATTGTCAAAGGGAATGCCTTTCTTATTAAACGAAATTAGAATATGCGTTTACGATGAGTTTGATAAACTTCTGCAAGTTGATTTTGAGGAAGACATTTCATTTCTTTATAAAAAAATGGATCGAAAAACACAATACCTTTATTTTTCTGCAACTCAGGCCATCCAGAATAATTCTTTGTTATCAAAACCATATGAAAAAATTACTATTCAACAGCAAAATTATAAAATTTATGAAGAGCTTTACTTTATTATGAATGTTAAAAAGAAAATGACAATTTGTTTAGATTTACTTCAACAGTTCTTTAACTCATCTCAAGCTAAGAAGTTAATGAATGGAAAGTTTTCTCAAGCTTTAGTTTTTGTAAATAATCGTAAAAAAGCAGAACATTTATATGGTTTATTGAAACAACATTACTCTAACTGTGAGTTTATACATAGTCAAGTCACCCAAAGAGATCAGAAATTTCAGGACATTATGTCAGGAAAAATTCCTTTGATTATTACAACTGATTTAATGGGTCGAGGAGTGGATACTTTACAAGTCAATCTAGTTATTAATTTTGATTTGCCTCGTAGCGAGAAAGAATACCTTCATCATAAAGGTAGAGTGGGGCGTTTAGGTCGCCATGGTGAATATTATAGCTTACTTGATACTTCACAATACATGGAGTACATAAAAATTGAGAAAAATACACCATATCCTATACCTTCTAACCTTCTTTATAGTAATAAACATAAATGGTTTTTAACGGCTAAAGCAAAGCACAGTAATTTTGTTTCTAAGCAAAAGCGTATTGAAAATATCAATTATATTCAAGATCAAGATTAACTTTTATCGTTTTTAATTTTATAAATTTGGCTTATGGAAACATCAAAATACTTAATTACAAGTGCATTACCTTATGCAAACGGACCTATTCATTTTGGGCATATGGCAGGAGCATATTTACCTGCTGATATATTTACTCGTTTTAAAAAGATGTGTGGTCATGATGCAATTCATATAAGTGGAACAGACGAGCATGGTTTTGCAATCACTGTATCTGCAAAAAAAGAAAAAAGAACCCCATTGGAGCATGTTAACTACTATAATCAAATTATCCAAAAAATTTTCAAGAAATTTGATATTGAGTTTGATCATTTTTCTAGAACCACTCATCAAGGGCATTATAAATTATCGCAAGATTTTTTTAAAAACTTGTTAGATGATGGAAAAATTTCACAAAAAACAACAGAACAATATTTTTGTAATAGTTGTGATTTATTTTTAGCAGATCGTTACATTATTGGAAGCTGTCCATATTGTGATTATGATGATGCTCGTGGTGATGAATGTGAAAAGTGTGGTGAATGGTTAGATGCTTTAGAAATTGTACAGCCGAAATGTAAAATATGTAAAGATACTCCTATCAAAAAAGAAACAATACATTGGTTTTTAAATTTAAATCTGTTTTCAGATCAACTTAAAAAATGGATTGATTCCAAAGAAGGAAAGTGGAAATCAAATGTTACACATTTTATTTCAGCAATGATTGAAAGAGGTTTGAATCCTAGAGCTGTGACTCGAGATATGGATTGGGGAATACCTGTTCCTGTTGATGGTGTTGATAATAAAGTTCTGTATGTTTGGTTTGATGCTCCTATTGGTTATATTTCTGCAACTAAAGAATGGGCGGAGAATCAAGGTTCTCCAAATTTATGGGAGTCTTATTGGAAAGATTCAAATTGTAAATTGATACATTTCATTGGCAAAGATAATCTTCCGTTTCACTGTGTAGTTTGGCCTTCAATTTTGAGTGGTCAGAAATCAGATTATATTTTACCGTATAATGTACCCGCTAATGAATTTTATCATTTAGAAGGAAAGCCTTTTTCAAAAAGTAGAGGTTGGTATATTGATTTAGAACGATTTTTTTCTAAGTACCAAACAGATTCTATTCGTTATGCTATTGCTTCAAATGCTCCAGAGACGAAAGATAGTTCTTTTACTTGGAAACAGTTTCAAAGTGCACATAATAGTGATCTTGCTGATACTTTAGGGAATTTCATAAATCGCGTTTTTGTCTTTACACATAAATATGCTGAGAATAAAGTTCCTTCAAGAAAAGATTTAAGTATAACTGATAAGAATTTTTTAAAACAAATATCTGTTCAGTTGAAAAGTCTTCAAGAATGTTACGATGGTTTTCATTTGCGTAAAGCAACTAGTCAAATTATGTTAATGGCTAGGGAGGGTAATAAGTTTTTTGATGAAAAAGCCCCTTGGAGTAGTAGAAAAACAAACATTCAGGATTGCTATAACACACTGAATTTAAGTTTAGTTTTAATTTATAATTTAGCTTGTATCTTTTATCCTATTTTGCCTAATAAGGCTAAAGAATTATGGAAGATGCTGAATGTCTCTCAGCCAAAAAATGTAGATTTCTCTTGTCAAGAATTATCCGTAAAGCATGAATTGGGAGAGTCTAAGGTGCTGTTTACTAAGATTACAGATGAAGAAATTGATGAAGAAATGTCTTTATTAACAAATATGTCATCTTAAATAGTTTATTCTGAAGTATTGATATTTTTATAACAGAAACATTTCCAGTTGGTCCGCTTCAATGTAATTGTACTTTATTGGGGAATCCTCACAGAAAAGACGGTTTGGTTATTGATCCAGGAGGAGACCCTGATTTGATTTTAGAAAAAGCCGATCAAATGGGAATCCAGATTAGAAATATTATCCACACACATGCTCATTTTGATCATATTTTAGCGGCAGGTGTCATACAAGAAAAAACAGGGGCAGCAATAGGTTTGCACCAAGATGATTTGTTCTTATGGAATTCTGTAGAACAGCAATGTAATTTATTTGGAATTTCTAATGAAGTGGTTTTGCCTAAGCCTGATTTCTACCTTGAAGAATCAGATAGCTTGTGTTGTGAAGGTTTAGTCATTCACACTCCAGGGCATAGTCCAGGTTCTTTGTGTTTTTGGTTTGAATCTCAAAAATTGTTAATTGCAGGAGACACCCTTTTTAAATTGGGAATAGGGCGGACTGATTTATGGAAAGGTAATTTTAATGAAATACAAAGGAGTATTAAAGAAAAAATTTTTTGTTTGGACGAATGTGCAAAAGTAATTACTGGACACGGTCCTAGTACAGTTCTAGGTTTTGAAAAAGAGAATAACTCTTTTTTAAATTAATTTGTATTTATTTTAGTTCTTCCTAGTGAGTTTAAGAACGATCGCAATAAAAAAAGTAATACAAGCTGCTACTAGACTAGAAAGTTGTACATTGTTTGTTTCAACTAGAAAAACGATGAAGACCATTAGAACAGTAGATACTTCATTCAAAGCTCTTAGATAATTAGACGATTTACTGAATTTAGAAATTTCTAATTTTTTTCGAATCGATCCGCAGTACATGTGGTATCCCATTAAGAGAATGACTGCACAAAATTTAAATAGAAACCAAAGCTGAGAAGTTACGGACGGATTTAATACAATAAGCCAAATACCAAAAATTATGGAAGCAAGCATTGAAGGGTTTCCAATTCCTTTGAGTAATCTTCTTTCCATAGTAGATAATTGATTGCAGATTTCAGAAGATCCTGATTTTTCTTTGTTTTTTGCATGGTATACAAATAAGCGGACAAGATAGAGTAAGCTAGCCATCCAACATATGATGGAAAGGATATGTAGGGATTTTATGGAAAGGTAAAGCATATTTAATTGGGTTTAGCGTGAACGGAACTTTGATAAGTTAGAAATTAAACTATATCTTAAGTGATAAGTTAGTGGTATGACAAATAGAACTAAAATACTAGAGAAGAACAGACCCCAAAGTAGGGCTATTGCCATTGGGGCAAGAAATGGCTCTTCACCGAAAATACCGTATGCTAAAGGAAAAAGTCCCGATAGTGTTGTTAAAGAGGTTAGTATAATAGGGCGAAGACGACTCTTAGCTCCATCTACAATTGCTTCAATTGGATTTCCGATATTTTCTATTAATGATTCATTGATGAATTTAACTAAAATAAGAGAATCATTGACAATAACTCCAGTTAAAGCAATCATCCCTAACATAGGCATTAAACCGATAGGAACCTGATTTAAAAATAACCCCCAAACTAAACCGACAAATGCGAAAGGAATAATAACCATTACCATAATAGGTTGCGTATAGTTCCTAAAAAAAATTACTAGAATAATTAATATTCCTAAAACAGTAAGGATTAGTGCAATTAAGACAGCGGAAAGCAATTCAGAATTTTCTTTGCGTGAACCCTCAAATTCAAAAGAAGCATTTGGATTCTTTTTTGAAATTTCATTTTGGATATGAGACTCTATTAAATTATTAAGGACTTCGCTGTTATACTCGTTGTCTTGTGTATTTTTAATTTGAGAAGAAACGCTGATAAATTTTTTACCTTCTTTATGTTTAATACTTTTATAACTATTTTGAATGCGTATTTGAGCAAATTCTTTTAAAGAAATATTTTTACCAAATTTATTTTGAATTGGAATATTTTTAATACTAAAGTTAGATGATTTTGGATAGGTTACAATAATATCAATTTCATCATCATTGCCAATTATAGATTTTGTTGAAGAAGCTTTTCCTCCATCAATAGCGTATCTTAATTGAGTGGCTAAATTTCGTGTTGAGATTCCATATGAGGATGCTAAATTTTCATTAATGTCTAATACAATTTCTTTTTTACTCGTTTCGTAAGAATTTTCGACTCCAATTGTGTTTTGTAATGTTTTAATATATTTTTCTAGTTCTTGAGAAATAGCAATTGTTTTATTGTAGTTAGGGTGAAAAATATTGATGTAAATAGGATCTTGTTGAGCGGGTCCTACAACCGTTTTACGAGCATCTAAAGAAACGAGTTTGTCTTTATGTTTTTCAAAAATTCTTTTACGGATAGGCTCAATTTTTTCAAAAAGTTCTTCTTGGCTAATTGTTAGATTAGGATTTAGAAATAATTGAATAAAACCTAAATTTGTCGCATATTTTAATTGAGAACCACCTTGAACAATATAACCAACAGAGGAAAAATATTCTCTGACATGTTCTTGAAGGGGTTTGATTTCTTTTTCAATATCGTCAATAATCTTTTCTGTCTGAATAAGGGTATTATTGCTTTTTCCTTGAACAACAAATTCGATTTCTTCTATTATATCTGGAAATAGAACGAAAGGTACTAAGTTTGTTTTAAATAAGACAATTACAGAAGTAAAACAAAGCAAGGCTAAAATGGAGAAATTTCTAAGAGGTTTTTTAAGAACGATAGTTAAAAAATGAGCGTATTTTTTTTGTAGAAGAACAAACCACTTTTTTTCACGTACTTGCTTATTTTTTTTATTGTAAGCGAGGTGACTTGGCAAGATAAAAATACATTCAAAGAACGAAGTAATCATAGTTACAACGGTAACAATTGCTAATGTACCTAAAAAATCCCCCCAAATATCGGGAAGAGTGAGTAAAGGTAAAAAGGCGACACATGTTGTTCCTACGGCAACAGCAATAGAACCTAGAACTTGGGAGGTTCCTTCAATGACTGCTTTTATAGGGCTCATCCCTTTTTCTTGTAGTCTATAAATATTCTCTCCAACGACAATCGCATCATCTACAATCATTCCGATGACAATAATGAAGCCAAACATACTTATCATATTAATAGATATGCCCATAAAATTGGTTATGATTAATGCTGCACAAAATGAAATAGGGATACCCATTGTTGTCCAAAAGGTAGTACGTAAATCAAAAAATAAAATAAGACATAGAAAAACCAGAAGTAAACCAAAGGTCGCATTGCCCGATAAAACATTGAGTCTTCTTTTGACTACAAAGGAAATATCTTTAACACTGGAGATTTTAATCTCGGGTGGTAAAATTTGTTTAAATTCTTCTATGAGTTTGTAAGTATCATCGGCTATAGAGATGATATCACCAGAAGTTTTTTTAATGATATGGGCAAAAATTCCATTTTTTTGGTCTCGACGATGATAAGAAAGAATTTCTTCGTATCCCCATTTAACATCTGCAACATCCTTGATAGAAATTTCTTTACCGTTGTCATTAGAGCGAATAATTGTGTTTTTAATTTGCTCTAAATTTTGATATTCGCTAATTGTACGAATAAAGTAATCTTCTTTTTTTATAGTTAGTTTACCTGCTGGTAAATTAATATTTCTTTCTTGTACAGCTTTTACAAGATCGCTTAAATTTAATTGATTTTGTTTAAGTTTTTTAGGATTTCCTAAGATCCAAAGTTCTTTTTTACGGTATCCATCTTTTTTTACTTGGTCAACACCTTCTAGTTTTTTGGCTTTTTCTTCAAATAGGTCAATGTAATGTCTAAGTTGATCTTCATCAGATCCAGAGAAGAAAACAGAGAGAACAGGAAGTTTATCATAAGAGATGTTTTCAACTAAAGGTTTGGAAGCACCTTCTGGTAATTTTGAAGAAATTATGTTAATTGCGTTCTGTAGTTCTTGGCGTATTGTTTTGGGATCTATATTAGATTTAGGGTCAATTTCAAAAGAAATAAGCGATTTGGATTCTTTAGATATTGAGTACAGATTTTTCTTGCCTTCCACATTGATAATAGCCTCTTCAATTTCTTTTGTAATTAATTTTTCGACTTCTGTTGGAGATCCACCAGGATAAATCGTTGAGATTGTTACAACTAAAACCTGAATATTAGGGAAACTTTCTTTTTTGGAATTTACAAAAGTGAAATAACCACCAGCTAAAATCATCAGAACGATTAAATTGGTTGTTTTCGCTTGTTTTAAAAAGAAAGAAATGACGCTCATAATGTTATTTTATATTAGTTAAAATATCATTGTTTGTTCTTTTTTCAATGTTATTAGGTTGATTAAGAAGATTAAATAAGTACATTTAAAGGTTTCTGTAAATTATCTGACAGTTGATAACTGGTTGTTTAAAAGGAAAAAAAGGAAAAAGAAAATTTTCAAAATTATATTTTATATTGATTCAAAATATCACCACTTATTTTTTGCATTTCAACAACATTAAGTTGTAAACTTAAAGAAGTTTGAATTAGTGAATTTAAAGATTGTTGTAAATTATTTTGGCTATTGATATAATCAACATAATTAATTTGACCTTGAAGGTATTTTTTGTGTAAAATTTTGTGGTGTTTTTGATTTAGAGTATAAATTTTCTGATAGGTTCTAATTTGTTTTTGATTTAACTTAAAATGGGAAAGTAGATTTCTTAAATTAGAGCGTATTAGATGTACATGTTTTTGTTTTTGAATTTTAGTTTGTTGAATTTGGTGTTTAAATTTTTTTGCTGAAGAGTAGTATCCTGATAGAGGAATCTCAAAAGTCCCATTAATAAAATACTCAAATCGACCGTTTAATCCTCTCTTATAAGATGAAAAAAGATCATCTTCACGACCACCTTTAAAGAGCTTAACTTCAAGATCCAATTTTGGGTAGACACTTTTTTTTGTAGCGGCAAGGTTTGTTTTATTGAGCTCCAATTGAGTTTTAATGCTTTTTAGGGATAAATCTACAGATAAAGTTTTAGACAAAATATTCTTGAATGAGTGTGGTTGTTTTAGTGTGATTTTTGAAATAGATTTGGAGAACTTAATTCTTCCACTTTCTTTCAGGTTGAGTAAATTTAAAATATCCATCTCAATGGACTGCAGTTGATGTTGCTGTTTTTCTAATTGATTTTGATTGTTTAGTAATGCTATATTTGCTTTATAGATATCCTGCTGTTCAATCGTACCTGTTTTAAGTTTTTTTTGCTGGAAACGCTCTATTTCTTGATTGTTTTTAATTTGTTTCTTTAATGATTCAATTAGTTTTTTTTGGTGAGTGTAGTGTAAGAAAAGATTAATAGCTTGTTGTAATACAGTTTCTAGTTCTTTTTGATATTGTATTTGAGATAATTGAATGTGTTTATCATGTTGTTTTATAATAAGGTTTTGACCTCCGATTAAGCCATCCCTTAAGAGAGGTTGCTTAACGCTAACAAAATAACGAGAAGTCCAACGGTTAAGAGAAGAAGTGTTAGTTAAAGAGGAAAGACCATTAGGACTACTAGATAGTTCTGAGAATTCAAAATTTTGGACGCTTTCCAATCCAGCACTAAGTTGTGTATTTGTAGTAAAAAAAGGAGTCCAATTAAACTCTTGATTAAAATTAACATTTTTGCTAGTTGAAACAGCGGAAAGCTTCCTTTTGTTGAGTACGGTTCGGTAATTTGGAATGGTTCGTTGTAGGTAGGTTAAATTTTTATCTTCCTGAGCAAGTTGAAGGTCGTAGAATTTTATTTTAAGGCTTAAGTTATTTGTTTGAACAGTTTTTAGAAAATCGCGGAGGGACTTAAAGTAGTGAGTTTGAGCTTGCAGATTAAGTACAAGAGATAGAGATATAAAAAAACTAATTATGTATATCATAGAGAATGTTTGTTAGATAAGTCCTTATAGCGTATAATACAAAAATCCATATCTATAGACAATGTTTTACCATTTTTTTAATATATGCTATAATTAGTGGAGAAATATTTGCTTTTGGTAAATTTCTAAATTTATGAAGTACTTCTATTTGTATTTAACATTATTTTCTTTTTTTATTTCTTGTGGAGACGGAAGTGGAGATAATTGTATAAAGTATGCTGTTGTTGGAGCAAGCGATGCTTTAGCTTTTGGAGCGAGTTCTCCAAGTCAAGGTTATGTGTCGAAAATACAAGATTCTTTGAATTCGTTTTATTCTAGTCGTTCGCGTTCGGTTTGTGTGAGTAATTTTGGCGAATTACTTGCCAAAACTGACTACTTTCAAGAGATAGAGGCTCACTTAGTAAACCGTATTGGTCCTGATATTATTACGATTTGGGCAGGAGGGAACGACTTTGTTTCTTATGTACCAGTACCCGTTTTCTCTAAAAATTTGCGTTTGTTATTTTCTAGAATCAAACAAAATAAAGATGCTGTAATTGCAGTTATGAATTTGCCAAATATGTTAAAGGTTCCTCGTGTTTTAGATGATGCTGTTGTTTTACAAGCTAAGGTTTTATTTCTTTTGATGAATAAATCACAGCCTTTTAAGAACGCAAGTGATTCATTAATGTTATTTGAAAAATCAATGGATAGTAGTCTTATTTTGTTTGAAAAATTAGACTTAGACTACAGAGATTCTATTAATTCTATTGTTGAAGAATTTGAATATAATTTGGTTAATTTGTATGATGTTAACTTTCCTCAAGAATTTATTTCTTCAGATGGGTTTCATCCTAATGACAAAGGATATGCACTAATGTCTGATTTGTTTCTAAAATCCTTAATTTCTAGCTTATCCAATTAAATATTGCTTTTAAAGTATTATATTATTATTATTTGTAATAAATTATTTATATGTTGTTTTTCTGTACAAAATTAATCTAAACTTGTGGTAATTCCTCCATACAGTAAGAGCTTTGTATTTTTTACAACTATCTCTATCTCCCTTTTGTGATTAAATTTTTTATTTTACTTTACTTTTGTTGACAACATTGGTTTCTTATGTCAAGAATAAACTTTAATATTATTGGATACTCTCAGGAAAAGGAAGTAGCTTTCGGTTCTACAGGTTTAGAGTTATTGTTTTCTATTGATGAAAAGCTCGTGAAAAAGACATACGGACTTAAATTAAATGGTCAGGTTTATGATTTATTAACAGGTCTAAAAGAATCAGGTTCGTTAGAATTCTTAGTAGAGCTGGATCATCCAGAGGAGTGTTTGGATATCGTAAGGCATTCTACAGCTCATCTTATGGCTATGGCTATTATAGAATTATTTCCTCATACTAAATTAGCGATAGGACCTGTTATAGATCAAGGTTTCTATTATGATTTACAGAGTGATCATACCTTTACTCCTGAAGATTTTTATGTTATTGAAAAAAAAATGACAGAGTTCTCTAGAAGTAATTTTACTTTGGAAAGAAAAGAGGTTGTTTTAGAAGATGCTATCTCTAATTATAAAAAACAAGGCGAAATTTTTAAGGTTGATTTGTTAGAGGGTTTTGATTGTCAAACAATTACCGAATATAAGCAAGGAGATTTTTCTGATTTATGTAGAGGACCACATGTTTTAAATACAGGTCGTTTACAACACTTTAAGTTACTTTCTGTGGCTGGATCTTATTGGAGAGGTGATAATGATGGACCTCAATTACAACGAATTTATGCTACAGCTTTTTTAAATAAAATTGATTTGAAATGGCATTTAAAATGTCTAGAAGAAGCTAAAAAGAGAGACCATCGAGTTTTAGGTAAAAGTTTAGAGCTTTTTCATATGGATGAAAAAACACCTGGAATGGTTTTTTGGCATCCAAGAGGTTGGTCTTTATATCAAAAACTAGAGAGTTATATTGATTCAAAACTTAAACAGAATGATTATCATTTTGTTAAAACTCCAGAAATTGTGAGTTCATCTTTATTTCAGCAATCGGGCCACCTTGATAAATTTGGTGATATGATGTTTCAGACTGAGTCTGAGAATCGACAATATGTAGTTAAACCAATGAATTGCCCTTGTCATGTTGAGATTTTTAAAAAAGGAGTTAAGTCCTTTAAAGACCTTCCATTGCGTTTAGCTGAGTTTGGGAAGTGTCATCGTAATGAGCTTTCAGGAACAATGCATGGTTTGATGAGAGTTCGAGGTTTTGTTCAAGATGATGCTCATATTTTTTGTACAAAAGAACAGATTCAATCTGAAGTAGTTGAATTTTGTTGTTTGTTAAAGGAAATTTATAAAGATTTTGGCTTTAATGATATTGTTGTCAAATTTTCGGATAGACCAGAAAAACGATTAGGTAATGATGAGACATGGGATCAGGCTGAAAAATCTTTAAAATTGGCTTGTGAACAGGCTGAACTAGAATATACTTTAAACCTAGGTGAAGG
The DNA here is from genome assembly GCA_965261055.1 of Fibrobacteria bacterium. Lineage (GTDB taxonomy): Bacteria > Fibrobacterota > Fibrobacteria > UBA11236 > JADFYW01. The sequence continues at coordinate 257,118 of OZ253440.1, forward strand.
TGCTTTTTATGGTCCTAAACTAGAATTTGTTTTAAAAGATTGTTTGAATAGAGATTGGCAATGTGGAACAATTCAAGTTGATTTTCAATTACCTGAAAGATTAGGCTCCTATTATATTGATGAAAATTCAAATAAACAGTATCCAGTTATACTACATCGTGCGATTTTAGGATCTTTAGAACGCTTTATAGGGATATTGATTGAGAATTACGAGGGAGATTTTCCTCTATGGTTAAATTCTCGTCAAATAAGAATCGTTCCTGTTTCTGACAAGTTTTTGCCTTACTGTAAGCAAATTCAAAAAGAAATACAGTCTTCAGGTATTTTGTGTGAAATAGATGCTCGCAATGAAAAATTGGGTAAAAAAATTTGTTTAAGCGAAATTGAAAAAATTCCTTATACCATAGTTATTGGAGAAAAAGAACAACAGGAAAATTTACTTTCATTACGCAAACGCAAAGTAGGTAATATAGGAGTTTTTCCTATTCAAGAAGTGATTAACCGTATTTTAGATGAAATACAAAATAAAAATAGTTCAATTTAACAGAGGTGCCATTGAGACGCAGATTTAAACCCCTAATTTCTAAAAATAAACATCGTATTAACAATTTTATACTAGAGGACAGAACATTTGAAGTGGATGTTATTTCTTCCAGTGGAGACCGTATAGGTGTTGTTAAAACTGAAAAAGCAATTACTTTGGCAAAAGAAGAAGGTTTAGATTTAGTTGAAATGACTCCTAATACAAAACCTCCTGTTTGTCGTGTTATGGATTATGGTAAATTTAAGTATTCTGAAACAAAAAAAAAAAAAAGTAACAAGCTTAAGCAGCATGTTGTTAAGATTAAAGAAATTAAACTGCATCCTCGAACAGACACAAATGATTATCAATATCGTTTAGAACAAGGTAAAGCTTTCCTTACGAAAGGTCATAAGCTTAAAGTGACAGTTGTATTTAGAGGACGAGAAATTATTCATAAGTCCTATGGTGAAAGATGGATAGGTCAAATTAAAGAAGACTTGCAAACAATTGCTGATGTAGAGGGTGATTCTAAGCAAGAAGGTCGTAACCTTTCTATTTTCTTCTCACCAAGAAAAAAAGTGATTAAAAAACAAGCACCAACAACGGAACGCAAAGTAAAAACAGTGACTAAAGAAGAGTATTTAGCTCAAATGAAAGAAAAACCTTCAACTGAAGTTGATCAAAATGAAAAAACAATTGATTTTTAATTGAATAAAATCTACTTTACAGCTAATAATTTAGTGAGGTTTTTTATGCCTAAGATGAAATCCCATAGTGGTGCAAAAAAAAGATTTAAAGTGACTGGAAGCGGAAAGATCAAACGTAAATCAGCGGGTTTAAATCATATTTTAGCAAAACAAAAACAAAAGATTAAAAGACAGTTGGGTAAAGATCAATTTGTTTCTCAAGCTGATAAAAGTCGTGTTGAACGCCTATTAAATATATAAAGTATTAAGGAGATAAAATGCCTAGAGCTAAAACTAGAGTCTCTTCGAGAGAAAGAAGAAAAAAAATAATTAAATCTGCGAAAGGCTATTATGGTCGTCGCAAATCTAATTTAACGCAAGCAAAAGAAGCTGTTGATCGTGCACTTAGCAATTCCTATATACATCGTAAAGATCGTAAAGGTGACTTCCGTCGTTTGTGGATTATGAGAATAAATGCTGCTGCTAGGTCTTTTGGTGTATCTTATTCTGTTTTTATTTCTGGACTACAGAGAGATGGAATTACTTTAAATCGTAAAATTTTAGCTGATTTAGCGATTAACGATATCCAAGCTTTTGAAAAGCTTGTACAATTAGCAAAGGCTTAATTTAAATTTTTTCGTCGCGGGGTGGAGCAGTTCGGTAGCTCGTTGGGCTCATAACCCAAAGGTCGTTGGTTCGAATCCAGCCCCCGCTACCAAAAAAAAGCGACTCGGAGAAATTTTAATTGTTATTTATTAGAAACAAATGAAAAATATAAAGCTTTACTTAGAGTTATGTTTCTTAATCATTGTTTCATGTGCCCTTTCTAGTTATATGGGTCAAGAATATGGTTTTTTTACTGGAATTTGGTATGCAATTTGTTTTCCTTTTTTGATAGTTTGGAAAATTTTTGGTGTCAATATAGGAATTTATGCCCAAAATAACTCTGGTTTTTTTACTGGATAGAATTTGGTGTAGTTATTAAGCACGGATATGCTGGGTGTAATTATATTTTAAAGCTATAACTAAGTACACTATAATATTTAAATTAATAGTTGTATTAAAGTTAAGAAACTATACAACTTAATTTTTTAGTGTGTTTTGAAAATTAATTATTGTTAATAAAATTATAAATAGAACAAAGAAAGAAAGAAAATAAACAAAACCTGATTGTAAATGAATTTCAACACCTTCCATTTTAGATAAACTTATTGCTAAGATAAATAAGCTGAGTAAGAAAGATGGGATTGTTGTCAATTGTAAAAGAATTTTTGTTAAGAAGTAAAAAATTTTCTTTATTCTTAGTGGAATCTTCTTTATAAGTATTAAGGAAGATAAGAACAAGCAGATAATAGGTAGAACGACAATAGACAATGTAAGAAATAGGTATAGAGTCTCTTGCTCTTGTTGCTTTAAAATATTAAGGGTAGATAAAATCGTTTGAGTATGTAAACCTAAATGAATGACACCTAAAAAAGATATTTTAATATCACCACCTATTTGAAAAAAAGGTGATGTTAGACTAAGGTAAAGTAAGATACTTAAAACAAGTAGAAGGCTATAGTCTACAACTAAATTTAATCTTTTCATAAGTTATTACAAATGGGTGCTGGTTTCAAGATTGATGATTTCCAATTTAAAATAATGTGTGAGTCTTGAGTATGCGTTTCTGGATTTATTTTTAATAAACCTCGAATACTATTAAACTCTCTGATAGAGTGTAAGTTTTGAAGTGTTTTATGGGTTTTAGAATCTTGAGAAAGTAGTAATAGGTCTGTTGCTTCGTAAGCTAAAACTGAGACTTTACTAGGAGAGCTTTTCCAGCGATTTTTATAATTTTTTGAAAAAAGTTTCCAATGAGGCGTTTGTTTATAATTGTAAAAGTCAGTACTAAAGAAAATAGAATTAGCATTTTTTTTATTTAATTTAGAAAATTTAGAAATCTTTGTATTCCAATTTAAAGTGCCTAATACTGTTGTTTTTATCTTATGGTATTGTAGCTGACTATAAATATTAACAGCGTCTTTACTATTGTTAGTAACGATAAATAAACCTTCAATTTCAATTATAGAATCTTGAACCCATTCTTGAACATGTTTTGAAAGAGGATCTCTTAAGTAGAAAATATTTTTTTGGTTTATTTTTTCTTGGATAATGTCTTGAGAAAAAGATGCTTTAAGTGCTTGAATAGGTTCTGAGTAATTATTCTTGTTTGGATTATAATATTGAGAGGTAAAAAGTTCAATGTTATTGTTTTCTAAAGTTTCTTGAAAAATTTCTGTCATAGATTGACCATAGTTACTGTTAGGGGCTAGGACTGCAAATTTTTTAATGTTTAGACATTGAGTTGCGTAATTTACGATAGCTTCTCCTAAAACCTTTGGGTTTGTATTAATTTGGAAGATATTGTTACCTAAGGATGTTAAACCATTTTTATTAGCCGTTGGAGAAATGATCGGAATATTTGTATTAGAGAGTTCAATAGCTACAGCTGTAGAAACGACGCTTAAGATTGGTCCTATAATTCCTATAATTTTAGATCTAAGTTTTTCTTTTCTAAGGATTTGAACAGCTCGAATAGGGTCGCTTTTAGTGTCGATGAGTTTTATTAGAGGTGGGTTTTTTTCTTGTTCAAGCCTTAGTTTTATTCCTTTGAATGCGGTTGTTCCTAAGTTTTTTTCCCTTTGAGATAAAGGTAACATGATTAAAATAGTGTTTTCAGAATCTTGCTTATCAATTATTTTTTCGAGATCTTTTTGTATTGTTTTTTGCAGGGGGTCTTGAGGAAAAAGAGATAACCAAGTTTGATAAGAAACTTGAGTAGATTGATACTTTTGTTCTTTTAGTTGTTGTTTAGCTAAGGATAATAAGGATTTATTCATTAAATCTTCATTGAAATAAAGTAAATCAATTAGGCTCTGAAGTTGATTCGTTGTGAGTCCATTTTTATTAATGATTTCAAATAATAGTTCTTCAGAGGAGTTATTAATGTAAGATGACTTAGAATGTTTTAGGTTTTTGATTAGATCTAAAGATGCTTTGAAATTTTTTCCTTTTAGAATATCAATTTTTGATTCTTGTAGCTTAATGTATTCTGTTAATTCAAAATCAATTCCTCGTTTAATTTTGGTAATTGTATTTTGAGCGTTTTTAATATCTTTGATTTTTAGATAGCAATCAATTAATAAAATAGAAGATTGTTCAAATAGTGTTAAAATTTCAGGGTTTTTGTAGTAGCTATTTTTTTGATTTAATATTTTATTGAGCAGAGGGATTGCTTGAAAATTGTTTTTTTGTTGATAGTATGATAAGGCTGTAATCCAATTCTCATAAAGAGATAGAGAAATTGTTTTAGTTTTGATAGCTAAAGATGTGTCAAATAAGTTTGATTTTCTAAAAAAAATACTATCAAAAGTTGTAAGTGTAGTACTTATAAAAGTTGATTTTAATTGTATGTTAATTTGATTGTTTAAAGACAATTGATCAACTGAATCTTGTGTATAGACAATTACAATCGTGAATTTTAAAATAATGATGCAAAGCCAAATTTTCATAGAAACAAATTTAGGTATTTTCAGAGTTTAATATATGAGGTAATTTAAAAAATCTAGAAAGGTATGAATATGTAAAATAGAGAAAAAGGCTTTCCAGAATGCAAAGTATTAAAATAACCTGTATGGACTGATTTTCAAGCTTAATAAAAAAATGAAAAAAGTAGGCAAGACTTGCTAAAATAACACTAAGTATAGCCCATTTAAAGATTTTTTTTAGAAAATTCTTCCAGTATAAAGATGGAAAAATAAAGAACCAAGTTAGAATCAATGTTAAAAAAAGGATAGAAACTGTAATAGAGCTTATTATTGGTATTCCAGATACTCCCCATTTTGTAATGCTAAAATTATAAAACGGTAATGAAAATAATGTAATTATAATTGAAATAAACATTGGGTACCACATCTTTTTACAACCATAGAAATAACGAATTAAAATAACATAGCCTCCTAATCCGAAAACACAGAAAATGAAATGTTGTAAAAGGTTAGAAACAATCTGTGTATCAGAAGGACTAAACTCACCTCTTTCTAAAATAATTTTGACGATAAAAGAAGAATAAAACCAGATGATAATAGCTAATGGTGTTAGATTTCCATAGACTCTTAAAAGAGTTGTAATAAGGTGTGATTGTAATTTTTGTATTTTTTTTTGTTGAAACATTTTGCTGATATAGGGATAAGAAGCAATTCCAGTTGCAAAAGCGGTAACGGAAACACAAATAATCATCATGCGGTATGAGTAGCTAAGATAGGAAACACTATTTATACCCAAAAAATTTCCGTAATAACGGTAAAGTAGCTCCAAACTAAAAAAGGGACCAATCCCTAGAACTAGAGGAATGGATAAAAATAAATATTTTTTAAAGTTTATATTGAGAGGATCAAAGTAAAAGAGATAGGGGGTGCGAAGTGATTTAAAAACAGACCAACCCTGTAAAACTCCACCACCAAGAAAGGAACCAATTAAAACACCCCAGACAAAGCCTTCTATTTTCCCTGTGATTAATCCACCTACAATAATGGATAAATTATAGATTAAGCCAATAAAGCATGGTATTAAAAATCTAAGATAATAATGTTGAACAGCTGTAAAAATAGCGCCAGTGAAAAAAAAGAGTTGAGCAGGTAAGATAATACGGCTATAATAAGTCGTTAGAGACAGAAGTTCTGAGTGTAAATTTTCAGGAATAAACCAAGAGAGTAGAGGTGTTATAAAAATCCAAATAATAATACCGACAATAAGAATTAAAAATCCAAATGAATTTAAGACATTACAAAAGAAATGGTGCGATTCTAGATTGTTTTTATTTTTAAGTTCGGTAAAAATAGGTATAAAGGAGAGTGATAAAAAACCTGTACTAACAAAATGATTTAAAATGTCTGGTAAAGTAAAAGCGAGTTCGTAAGCGGTTTTTTGTATGCCTGATCCTGCAATATTTGCAATTAAAATCTCTCTGAAAATGCCTAAAATACGGCTAGTTACAATAGATATAGCAATGATAAAGCTACCAATAGAAATTTTAGAATTAAAATTCATTGGATGAAAGCTAGAAAAAAACACAAAACTCTATTGAGAATAGCTATTTTTGTGAAATACATGTTTTAAATTGTCATAGAAGTTATGAAGAGACGTATTTTTATATTTTGTTTGGTTATTTCAAATTTTTGTTTTTCGGAAACTTTATGTATATATTCTTCAAGAGCAGAACATTTAGTTAAACCTTTGTTTAATGCTTACACACAAAAAACAGGTGTCAAAATTGTTTATCGTACAGATAAAGAAGCACCTTTGTTACAAAGACTTTTGACAGAGTTAACAAACCCTAGAGCAGACATACTACTTACCGTTGATGCAGGTAATTTATGGAAAGCAAAACAATGGGGACTTTTACAAAAGGTTGACTCTCCAGTTTTGAATAAAAATATACCTGCATATTTAAAGGATAAGTTAAATTATTGGTTTGGATTTTCAGTTAGAGCTCGTACTATTGTGTATCATCCAGATAGAGTTTCTTTAGAAGAACTTTCTACTTATGAAGATTTATCTTCTAAAAAATGGAAGAATCGTCTTTTACTCCGAACTTCTAAAAAAGTTTATAATCAATCTTTAGTTGGAATGATGATATCTCGTTTAGGCAAAAGGAAAACGAAAGAAGTGATTAGAGGTTGGAAAAAGAATTTTGTTTTACAACCGTTATCTAGTGATACTAAAGTTTTAAAAGCGATTGCCGAAGGTCAGGCTGATGTTGGTATTGTGAATACTTATTACTTAGCTCGACTTATTGATAAGGATCCTTATTTTCCAGTTAAGTTATTTTGGGCGAACCAAAATAGTAGTGGAACTCATGTTAATATTTCAGGAGCTGGTGTTATTAAATCCGCAAAAAATAAAAAACAAGCGATTGCTTTTTTAGAATGGCTTTCGGAGGTTGAAGCACAAAAAATTCTAGCTTATAGTAATTTTGAATATGCTGTTAATTCAGAGGTGTCTATGGATTCGACTCTGTTATCTTTTGGTTATTTTAAACCAGATACAACTAATATAGCTAAGGCGGGTCAGTACCAAATACCTGCAATTTTGTTGATGGATCAAGTTGGTTATAGATAGTATTCAGAAAATTATACAAGCAAAATGGCTCATTCTAGTAGCTATCTTGGTAGCTTTACCGATTATTGCTATTGGGATTGAGTCTCAACAAGAAACAAGAGAAGTTTGGACTCATTTAGTGGAGTATCTTTTACTGGACTCTTTATTAAACACTTTGGTATTAGCAGTGATTGTTATTTTTTTTGCACTGTTTATAGGAACATCTTTGGCTTGGTTTGTTTGTTTATGTGAATTTCCTGGGCGTTGTTTTTTTTCTTGGGCTTTACTATTACCCTTTACTTTACCAACATATGTAATGGGGTTTACTCTTTTTGATTTAGCACAAGATTTTTCTTTTTCTTGGTTTCTTCAAAATCCCGTAGGACTTTGCATCTCTATGATATTTTCTTTTTATCCATATACATATTTGATTGCTCGTCAAGCTTTTTTAAAACAAGGTAAGTCTACTTTATTAGTCTGTCGGTCTTTAGGGCACTCTAACATGAGCAGTTTTTTCAGAGGAGTTTTACCTTTTGTACGTCCTATGTTACTGATTTCAGGTGTTTTTATTGGTTTAGAGGTTTTTTCGGACTTTGGAACAGTTACTGTTTTCAATTATGATACACTTACCACAGTAATCTATAAATCTTGGTACAGTCTTTTTTCTTTACCATCGGCCGCTCGATTTTCTTTAATTTTATTAGTTTTTGCTCTTTTTGCTTTGTTTTTAGAAAAATGGCTTCGTAGGAGAGCTCATTATAATACTTTTCCGAATAGATCTAATCAAGCATCATCTCTAAGTATTAAATTAAAAACTACTTATAAATTAATGGTTTTTGTTTTCTGTTTTTCTGTTTTTAGTTTTAGTTTTATTTTACCGATGATTAAGCTATTAGTAGATACACTTTCTTTGACAAGGAAAGATTGGTTGTACTTGTCTTTTGGTAGAGAAAGTTTTAATAGTTTTTTTCTTTCTAGTTTTGGAACGCTTTTTACTCTAATATTAATTTTGATTATTTCATTTAATTATCGTCGTCTGATTTTTCCTCTCAAGAGAAAAGTATGGTTAGACACTATGTACACTTTTTTAAATATAGGTTATGCCCTTCCAGGAACGGTAATCGCTGTTGGCGTTTTCTTGTCTTTTTCTTGGTTAGAGAAACATTTCTTATTTTTTGGAACGCAAGGTCTCATAATGTTAATATTGGCATACAGTATACGTTTTTGGTCTGTAGGTTCTAATCCTATAGAAAAAGGATTCCTCCAAATGAATAGAAATATTGATAAAACGATATTGTCTTTAGGAAATCCAAAGTTAAAGTCAATATTCTTTGTTTACCTTCCTTTTTTGCGTTCAGCGATAGGTGTTTCAGTTTTATTGCTTTTTTTAGATATGCTTAAGGAAATGCCGATGACTTTAATGATTCGTCCTTTTGGTTGGAACACGCTAGCTGTTAAAATTTATGAGTTAACTTCGGAAGGCTTGTATCATTTAGCATCTTTTCCAGCTTTGCTTATCGTATTAGTGTCTTTGTTTCCTATTATTTTTATTTTTCGTTGGTCAAGTCAAGGAGATTAAAATGAATAAGCATCCTATTACACTAGAAATTAAAGAAATGTCTTTTTGGTATGATCAGAAGAATATTATTTTGAATGATGTTAATTTTTCTCTTAAATCTGGAGAACTTGCTTGCCTTTTAGGCGTAAGTGGATGCGGTAAAAGCTCTTTATTATCTCTTATATTGGGAGAAAATCTACCTCTTTCGGGTGAAATAAAATTATCAGGAGAGGTTGTGAGTACTTCTAAGCACTGGATTCCGATTGAAAAGCGTAATGTAGGAATTGTTTTACAAGATTTATGTTTGTTTCCTTTTTTAACTGTTCAGAAGAATATAGAGTTTGGTTTATCCAAATGGAGTAAATCTAATCGGAAAAAACAAGTTTCTAAAATATTAAAAATTATAGAAATGGAATCTTTTAGTAACCGTTATCCACATCAAATTTCTGGTGGTCAGCAGCAGCGAGTTGTTTTAGCTCGTGCTTTAGCTCCAGAACCATCTTTATTATTATTGGATGAGCCTTTTTCTAATTTAGATGAGTCATTGAGAATTAAATTGTGTAATGATGTTAAAAAAATTCTGAAAGAACTAAAAAGCACAGCATTAATGGTAACACATCATGAACGAGAGGCTAATGTTTTTGCAAGTCGTATTGGTCGAGTCGTTGAGAAGAAGATTGTTTGGAAAGACTCTCCTTTTTCTAATTTTTTTTAAAATAAAGTTATATGAATCCAAAAATTATTGAAAATATTATACAAGCTGGTTTAGATAAAGGATCTGATTTCGTAGAGGTTTTTGTTGAAAATACACGCAATGCGATGTTGGCTTTTAAAGATAAAAAAGTTGATTTAGTTCAGGCTGGAATTGATTTTGGAATAGGTATTCGTTTATTATATGGAACAAAGGTTATTTATGGTTATACCTCTTCTGAAAAAGAAAAAGATCTTTTAATTCTGTTAGAAAGATTAACATCAGAGTATTTGAATATAGGGAAGGTATCTTCATCTATTATTATACCTTCTCAAATTAGTTATTGTAATGATATTCACTCAATACAATTTAAAGTTAAGGACTTTCCCCAAAGTCGTAAACTTCCTTTTTTGAAAAAGGTTGATAATATCGCAAGAGGAATTTCCCCTAAAGTACATCAAGTTTCGGTTTCTGCTATGGATAATGTCACGGATGTTCTTATTGTTAATAGTGAAAATTTATGGGTAAAAGATTCTAGGACGCATAGTCGATTTTCAATTCAGGTAGGAGTACAAAAACAGGAACAGATTTTTATGGCAAATGAATCTCCTGGTGCTATGCAGGGTTTTGAGTTTTTTGAAAATTTAGATTTAGAGCATTATACAAATTTAGCTACTAACAGAGCCTTGTTAATGTTAGATGCTAAGTACATTAAAGGAAAAAAGATGCCAGTAATTATGGGAAATGGTTTTGGAGGAGTTATTTTTCATGAAGCTTGCGGACACTCACTAGAGACGGAGGCTATTCGGAAATACTCTTCTCCATTTGTAGGTAAGTTAGGGAAAAAAATCGCAAATTCTAAAGTAACTGCTATTGATGATGGAACTATTCCGAATTTTTGGGGTTCCCTTAATGTTGATGATGAAGGTAATAAAACAAAAAAAACAGTGTTGATTGAAAACGGGATTTTGAAATCATATTTATCTGATCGAGTAGGTGCTGCTGAAGTGAGTGTACCTTTAACGGGTAGTGCTCGTCGTGAATCTTATAAATACGCTCCTGTTTCTAGAATGAGAAACACTTATATTGATAAGGGTGAAGATTCTTTTAAAGATATGATTACAAGTGTAGATAGTGGTTTGTTTGCTAAAAAGATGAGTGGAGGATCCGTTAATCCTGCTACAGGAGAATTTAATTTTTCAGTAGAGGAAGGTTATTTTATTGATAAAGGTAAAGTTTCTTATCCTGTTCGTGGCACAACATTAATTGGGAAGGGGCATGAAATTTTGCCATTAATTTCAATGATTGGAGATGATTTAGAAATGGCTGCAGGAATTTGTGGAGCTTCTTCTGGTTATATACCTACTACTGTAGGTCAGCCTTCTCTAAAAGTTGATCACATTTTAGTAGGGGGTCGATAATGGATATTCTGTCAAGTTTAAACTTCATGTCTGATGAAGCTAAAAAAATGAGAGTAAATCAATTTGATATTTTTGCAAGTATTTCAGATCAAAGAGGAATAGATATTTTTGAAGGAGAGGTAAAAGAAACAGAAATATCATCTTCTCAAGGGATTGGGGTTCGTTTAATTTCAAACAAAAAACTTGGCTACTCTTTTACACAAAAATTTGATGAACAGTCCCTTAAACAAGTTGTGAGAGACGCTTTAGGTCATTCTAAATTGTTAGAACCGTTGGAAATAGATTTGCCAGATGCGAGTCAAAGTTCTATTCAATCAGAGTTAGATTTGAATTTGTGGAATGATGATCTTGATAACTTATCAATGTCTAAAATAAAAAATTTAGGTTTAGAGTTAGAAGAATTGAGTTTAAAATCTAGTTCTTTAATAAAAAACATTCCTTATCTAAGTTTATCCTATGGATCAGGAGCTCAGTATCTTAAAAATTCAAAAGGTTTATTTCAAAATTCAAAAGCTAATACTTTTTATGTAGATTTAGGAATTACTGCAGAGAAAGGAGATAGCATAAAAATGGGATATTTTAGCGACTCTTTTAAGAGCTTAAAAGAATTTAACCTAATACAATTTTCAAAAGAAGCTGTAAGTCGTTCTTTGGAACTTTTAGGAGCTAAACCAATTCCAAGTGGAAAACATCCTGTTGTTTTATCGAATCGAGTGACTGCTTCTTTATTTGGAAAATATACTAATAATTTTTGTGCAGATCGAGTTCAGAAAGGTTTATCCCGTTTGAAAGATAAAAAAGGGGTTAAGATGGCTGTTTCTGAATTTAATCTATATAGTGATCCTTTGATTATTGGTGGGTCAGCATCTTATTTATGGGATGATGAAGGTATTGCTTCCCAAAGAGTAAATTTGATTCAAAATGGAGTGATACAAGATTACCTTTATGATTTAGAAACGGCAAAAAAAGATAATTATATATCAAATGGTCATGCTTCTCGTGATTACGCTGATATTGTTTGTCCTTCTTCTTCAAATTTGATTGTAGATAAAGGCGCTCAAACGCTGGAAGATATTTTAAAAGTATATCCTAAATGTTTGTATGTTACAGAATTGGAAGGTAACTCTGGTTGCTCTTCAGTATCAGGTGAAATATCAATAGGAGCTCAAGGATTTTGGGTTGAACAAGGTGAAATAAAACACCCTGTGGAAGAAGTAACAATCAGTGGGAATTTTTATGATTTTCTTTTAAATATTAAAGGAATTTCAAATACTTATAGAAAAGAGAGGTCTTCTATTAAAGTTCCAGATTTGTTAACGGACTGCTTTTTTATAGCAGGCAGTTAAAGATAATAGGTTGCTATTAATTACTCAAACGATTGTGATAACGCTTTCTTTTTAACAGGTTGTGTTCTTCATTTGTTTTAGAAAAATAATGTTCTTTTGAACCATTATCTTTCGCAACAAAAAACATGTAGTTATGTTTTTCAGGGAATAGAGTAGCGATGATGCTTTGTTTACCAGGATTACTAATAGGAGAAGGTGGTAGTCCTTTAAATCGACGTGTATTATAGGAGTTATTAGATCTTAAATCAGAAGTAGTTAGGGGTTGGGTTAATTTTCGTAGAGAGTACCTTATAGTAGGATCTGCTCCTAAGCTCCAATTTTGTTTATATCTATTCCAGAATACTCCTGAAATCCGTTTTAATTCATGAGAAACTGTGGCTTCTTTCTGGGTAATAGAAGACATAACCATTATTTTTATTAGTCCATATTTTTGGAATAGGAGAGAATTTTGATAGGGTAGGGAATAAAAAACTTTTTTCCATTGTTGTACCATAATCTTTAAAATTTCTTTTTCTGTAGATTTAACAGGGAATAGGTATGTTTCTGGGTATAAGAAACCTTCTAAAGAGATTGAAGAAAGGTTGAGTTCTTTAATGAAGCTAGAATCTATTAGGAGTTTTTCTAAATAGATACTATCTAAAGACATTTTTTGTTTTAAGATAGAAAAAATTTTCCAAGAGCTAATACCTTCGTAGAATGTAAGGGAAACGGTTTCAATATTTCCTTTAAGAAAAATTTGAGTTAATTCAGAAATAGAAGATGATTTTGAAATTTGATATTGCCCATGTTTAATATGGCGATCAAGACCTTTAAGCTTTATATATAATTTAAATAGAAAAGGACTTGAGATAAGTTTTCTCTTATGAAGATTTTCAATAACTTTAGAGACAGATTGATTTTTTTGAATCTCCATTTTTTGTGGAAATGATACTTCAGTAGAAGAGCAGGGGGAATGAAAGAGAAAATAAATAAAAAAAAAGCAAATCGCTAAGAGAATAAAAAAGAGTGCTTTCTTATTTAACATTAGAAGAAACCCTGAAGTTTAATATTTTGTGTAATTTTAACAGATGGCTCAAAACGATTAAGAGTATAGAAATGTAATCCAGAGACATTATTTCTTAAAAGCTCAATACACTGTTTTGTTATCCATTCAATACCAGCAGATTCGACATCTGATGCGTTGAGAAGGGTTTGTTTTAAATTTGCATTGATTTTGGTTCCAAAAGATGCAAATTTTTGTAGTTGCTCAATATTTGTAACGGGCATAATTCCAGCTATGATTGGAATTGTGATACCTGCTTGGATTGCTCTCTCACGAAATTCAAAGAAACCTTCATTGTGAAAAAAAAGTTGGGTGATTGCGAATTTGACTCCTAAATCTTGTTTCTTTTTAAAGTAGTCTAGGTCGGAAACCATTGAAAGTGCTTCCGTATGAACCTCGGGGTAGCAAGCACAACCTAAATTAAAATTTTGATTTTGATTTTGAATATGAGAAATTAAATTTGTGGCATAGAAAAAATTTGAAGAAATGGAGCTATGATCTTCATCCTTTGGAATGTCTCCCCGTAGAGCCAAAATGTATTTTAAATTATTTTCTTTATAGAAATTTAAGATGTTATTAATTTCTTGAGTCGTATGAGAAATTCCAGTGAGGTGGGGGATGCAATCAAAATTGTATTTTTGAGAAATTTGTTGAACTAAATCAAGGGTATTATTTTGAGTTGAACCACCAGCTCCATAAGTAATTGAAATAAAATTAGGATTATATTTAGATACTTCTGAGATAACATGATAGAATCGCTCTAGACTATTAACTGTTTTTGGTGGAAAAAACTCATAGGATAAGGTTTGAACTTTGTTTTGTAGTTGACTTAAGAATGACATATTACAAATTTACAAAAAGATATTACATTTATAAATTAAAATAGACTCTTTGGTAGTATGAAGATTTTAAAGACAATATTAGAATTAAAACAGTGGCGAGAAGAACAAAATCAAAACATTGGTTTTGTTCCAACAATGGGTTGCCTTCATCAAGGACACTTATCTTTGGTAGAAAAAAGTAAATTAGAGAATGAGTTAACTGTTGTTTCGATTTTTTTGAACCCTTTACAATTTAATTCTACTCAAGATTTAAAGAATTATCCTGTTCAGCAGAAAATAGATTTAGATTTATGTGAGAAAAAAATGGTAGATGCTGTATTTTTACCTCAAAAAGAAGATTTAACCCCTACATCTTTATCTACTAGAGTTCAAGTTTACGACTTAGATGAAACTCTTTGTGGTCAAACGAGAGGATGCTCTCATTTTGAAGGAGTCTGTTTCATTGTTTTAAAGCTTTTAAATTTAGTTCAGCCTACAAAAATGTATTTGGGGGAAAAGGATTTTCAGCAATTAGCAATTCTTAAAAAAATGGTAGAAGATTTGTCTGTAAGTGTTGAAGTGATAGGTGTTCCAACTGTCAGAGACTCTTTAACAGGAGTTGTTTTAAGTTCTCGTAATCAAAGATTGTCAAAATCTGGGTTAAAGAAAATTGAAAATATTTACAAAGCTTTAGTTCAGGCTAAAAAGTTATTTTTTCAAGGTGAAAGGGATATAAAGGTATTTATAGCTTGTGTTCAAAATATTTTACTTCAATCTTGCGAAAAAATTGATTATATTCAAATTGTAGATGAGCAATCACTTCAAATTTTAGAAAAAATAAACCAGCCTGCGATTTTAGTTGTTGCGGTTTTGTATGAAGAAGTTCGGTTTGTTGATTATATTAGACTATAAATTTATAAAAAATAAGATTATACTTTTTTTTGTTTCCTTAAATTGTTTTCAACGGTTTCAATACTGTCAGTACCTTCTTTGTTTTTTAGAGGAGAAAATTCTTCCTCGCGATTGACCACTAAAATACCCATTTTAGTAGATCTAGAGAAGAAATCAAAGATAAATTTTTCAAATTTATATCCGTTAGGGATTTCAGGAACGATTGTTTCTTTATGTTTATTGATAAAAGGTATTTTTTTATGAGCATAGTGATAGGGAATCGATTTTTTATTTTGTTCAATAATAAAGTTGATGTGAATATAATGAACACCGATATTGGCAACAAATGTCTCTTTCAAAGAAAGTTCTTTTTCAATAGGAAAGTCTGAATACTCTATGATGTGAGTTTGTTTTAAATGTTGAACAAATACACCAACTTTTTCTTGAGGATTTTTTTTTAAAACAGCTTTGTTAGAAACAGGTAGTTTATTTTTAATAGTGTAACCAAGAAAGAAAGGGTCTGCAATTCTTGTTAAGGGGTTATCAATGTTACAAACAAAAATGTATTCAATTTTGTTTTGTTTCATTTCTGTTAATAAATTTGTTTTTTGAAACAAAGAAAAAAGGCTTCCATTCCCGTTGGGAGAAAAAGCAATTTGTTGAGGAGAACTCAATATGATTTTACCTTGTTGATCAATACAAGGCATTGTTTCCTGAGGATAAAATCTAACAGTTTGGGGAAGAAGCTGGAAATATTGGTTCTTTTTAAAAAATGAAATTATTTTTTCTTGGTTATTAGGGTTGGTTATGATAACCCAAAGGAGATTTGTTTTGGTTTTCAAATTTAATTTTTTAATTTGTTTAGCTTGTCTTTCAAAAAGAGAACGACCAAAAATAGGAAAAAGACCTTTGGGTTTGTTATACTGTAATCGGCTACCATCGCCTCCAGCGAGAGTCACAATGATGACTTTATTTTTTGATAGATAATTTAGCCCCGTTTGATTAAAGTCTTCGTTTTTTAGAGATAAGTTTTTCTTAATACTTTCTAGAGTATCAAATTTTGGAGCGGATATTTTGTTAAAATCTAAGAATTTTTTAGATTCTTTCTTCAAATTTAGGCAATCGTCACTTAAGTTTTTTATGAGATCAAAATCAATAGATTTGATTTGTTCTATAAGGTTTTTTTGTTCTTCTGTAGATAGAGAGGAGTAAAAAAAGAATAAGTGTTCTTGATTAAATTTTTGGAGATGAGCTAAAAGGTTTTCTTTTTGAAGATTTTGATGGTTCATTGTTTTAGCGGATTTTAAAGAAGATGAGTAACCCTAGAATAAAAGTAAAACAGGAAATAATGTGAAATCTCCAAGTAATTTTAGAATTAATACGATCTTTTGTGGAATACTGATTTTTTAATTTAAGTTGAAAGTGATGGTGTAAAGGTGCTTTTAAAAAGAAACGTTTTCCCTGTTTATCCTTTGATATAAGTTTAGTAAACTTAAACCAAAAAATTTGGATAAAAACAGAGATAGTCTGCAAAAAGAAAATTAACCCAACAATAGGAAAAAATAATTCAGCTTTTGTTAAGATAAAAATCATTCCTATAGATCCTCCTAATCCAATACTTCCAGAGTCGCCCATGTAAATGCGAGCTGGAGGTGAGTTATACCATAGAAATGCTAGTAGAACACCACAGATAGATGAACAAACAGGAAAAAGTTCATCAACGCCGTAGAGATAAGGAATCAGAAAGTAGTTAGCAAAAATTTGGTTTCCACTGATATAAGATATGATTCCTAAGAAAAGTGCACAAAATAAAAGAGGAATAGAGGCTAATGAATCAAGTCCATCTGTAAAGTTTGTTCCGTTTGCAGCTGTAGTAATGATTAAAGACATTAACGGAATAAATGCCCAATTAGGTAGATAAGGAAGTATTTTAGAGCTACTAAAAAAGATTAAATTAATTTCACCATTAAGATTTGGGATAAATTTATACGCGAATATAGAGATTAAAATAGATAAAAGAAAATAAAGAAATAGGCGTAGCTTAGCAGAAATGCCATCAGCTTTTTCTTTCCACTTTTTTTTTGTAATAAGCCCTAAAGCTATTTTTCGTTTATTGATTATCTTAGCGATATCATCTATCCCACCTACAATAAAAAAACTAAGCATGATAAATAAGATTGAGATAACATAAGGATTTATTTTGGAGAAAGATAGGACTGAGATAATAATGGTTGGAATAAAAGCTATACCGCCTAGGATAGAAGGGGAATTTGTAGAAAAATCTGAAGTGAAATTATATTTTTTACCTATAAACATTGCCAGTTTTAAAAAAAAAAAAGCAAGGACTCCAGAAAATAAGGTAGCGGTTCCTGCTCTAAAAAGGCGATCTTGGAAAACAGTGTACCCAGTAAGTTCAAACAAGAAAAATGAAAGCATAAAAGTTCTACTAAAGTTAGTTTATTCTTTTATAACAATCCAAGCTTGATCAATAATACTTTTTTCAATATTTGTATATTCTTTTACTTTTCCAATACGAGTTGGTAGAATAAAGACTGGTTGTTGATTTTTATTTGCTTTTTTATCTAATAAGATAGACTTCCATGCTTTTTTGGGTTCAACTTTAAAAGTTTTTGGCATGTTGTAAAGATCTAAAAGTTGAGTTTGTGTTACTTCTTCTTCTTTTGTCCAAGATTTTACCAAGGTTGCAACTCTACCAGCAACTCTCATTCCTAAAGCAACAGCCAGACCGTGTGTAATTTGGTTATAGCCAGACATCACTTCAATAGCATGGGCAAAGGTATGACCATAATTTAGAATCATTCTTAAATTTTGCTCTTTTTCATCTTGATTCACAATCTCTGCTTTAATGGCACAACATTTCTGAATCATTTGTTTTAATGTATAAGGTTCTTGATTTAAAATATCTTGAGAATTATTTTTTAAAAAATTAAAAAATGACAGATCCCAAATTACTCCATACTTAATAGCTTCCCCAATACCAGCAAGGTATTCATTTTTAGGAAGAGTTTTCAGAAGATTTAAATCGCTAATAACTGCTTGAGGTTGGTAAAAGCTACCAATTAAATTTTTACCTAAAGGGTGATTTACTCCTGTTTTACCTCCAACGCTACTGTCAACCATAGAAAGTAGGGTTGTTGGAATTTGTATAAACGGAATTCCTCTTAAATAAATAGAAGCAACAAAGCCAACAATGTCTCCAATAATGCCACCACCTAAAGAGACTAAAGTGCTTTTTCTTGGGAGTCTGTGTTTAAGAAGCTCTCTAATAATAGTTTGTACGGTATCTAGATTTTTAATAGATTCACTTGCTTCAATTGAGAATACAGGTGCATTTAAAAACTGGCGACTAACTTTTTGAACGAGTTGGGAATGGTAGTTTTGAAATACAGAGTCTACAATAATAAAATAACGGTTGGGACAAGAATTATTTTGAGCTATTTTTAGAATTTGTGTTGTTAAAATACTTGTTTGTTCTTCTGTTTTATCAATGTAAATTGGGTAAGAATGATTCTGTACATTTACCATTATTGAAGTAGATTGGTGTAGTAGTATTTTTTGGAGTAGTAAATTGGCGATATCTAGATGATTACTATTTTCGTCTGTTTTAATAAAGATTTCAGCAGATTGATACTGAGGGAGGCGCTCTTGCAGTTTTTCTTTAATAAAAGAAAGTTTTTCTTCTGATGGAACTGAGTTGATAAGGGGACGGTTTTTTTTTAGATTGACTCTTTCTAAAATAGTTTCTGGACTTGCTTTTAAACAAACTAATAAACCATTATTTTTAACGAAACTTTGAAAATTTTTCTGAGTAAGACTTCCTCCACCTAGTGAAATAACACATTTTTTTTTTAATTTAAATTCTTGAACTGTTTTTAACTCAAGGTTTCTAAAAAATTGTTCACCTTCTGTTTCAAAGATGGTGGCAATACTAGTATGAGTTTGTTCTCCAATGAGTTTATCTAGATCGTAATGTTTCCAATTTAAAATTTGGGCTAGGATACGACCTATTGATGATTTACCTGTAGCCATAAATCCAGTTAAATATATGTTGGCATTAGGTGATTTTAGCATGGTAATATTATTTTAAAAAGGATTTAATCTGTTTAAATACAGATTCACTATCTACAGAGTTAGTTCCTGTCCAAATTTTAAAAGAAGCGATTGCTTGATAGACAAGCATTCCTAATCCATTGAGAGTTGTTGCTTTTTTAAATTGTGCATTTTGTAATAGAACGGTAGGGGATTCGTAAATTAGATCATAAACACACTGGTATGATTCAATCTGTTGACTTGTTAATGGAGATTGTGTATTACCAGCCATACCTAGAGGAGTGCAATTTACAACAATATCAATCTTTTTTTGAACATCGGAGTATTGTTGATAAGAAATAGATTCAAGATTTAAGTATTGTATTTGCTCTGTTGTGCTAGGAGTTCTAGAAACTAGAAAAATTTTAGTGCATTGTTGTTGACTAAGAGCTTGTAGAACGGCTTGAGCAACTCCACCTGTCCCGAGTACAGCAACTGTTTTTTGCTGAAATGAAAAACCTTGTTTTTCAAAGCCCTTAATAAATCCAATACCATCTGTAGACGTTCCATAATATTTTCTCTCGTTCCAGTAAATAGTATTAACTGATTTAATTGATTGAGAAAGAGAGGAAAGTTTATCTAAAAACGGAATCACTTTTTTTTTGTAGGGGCTTGTAACATTAAGTCCAACAAAAGGTAAAGTTTTGGTTGCTTTCAGAACTGTTTCTAGACTATTTTCTTCACATTGAAGTGGGATATAAACTCCATTATCAGATTTAGCATAATCCGTTTGTTGTAGTAAAATATTGTGGACAATTGGGGATAGACTATGTTGAATAGGATTTCCCAAGATACCGAATAATTTAGAATAACCTCGAATTGAATGCATTATCTGGAAACTTCTTGTAACATATCGTTGATTTTAGTAATAAATTCTGTTGGATTTTGAATATTAGAACCTTCTGCAAGTAATGCTTGATTGATTAAAACTTCACACCACTCTTTAATTTTAGGTTGTTTTGGATCTTTAGAAAATTGACCTAAAATATTTTGGCAAATAGCATGATCAGGATTAAGTTCTAAAATACGTTTACTTTTAGAGACTTGTTGATTTGTCATTTTTAAAATACGTTCCATGTTTTGACCCATGTCGGTTTCATCTGCAACAAGGCAACAAGGACTATCTTTTAAACGAGTTGTTGTTCTTACATCTTTTAAATCTTTGTCAAATTCTGTTTTAATAAATTTTATTAAGTCTTTAAATCTAGTATTACTTTTTTCTTGCTTCTCTTTAGAAACAGAATCATCATCTAGATTTAAATTACCTTTTGTGATGTTAACAAATTTTTTGTCTTTGTATTCCGTTAGACTTTGTGTAACCCATTCGTCAATAGGGTCTATCATATAAAGAACTTCAATGTTTTTAGCTTTAAAAATCTCTAAATGCGGACTGTTGTGTACGGAAGAGTAATTTTCTCCTGAGATAAAATAAATCTCTTTTTGTGTTTTTGGTATGTCTTCAATGTATTGAGATAGACTGCGAACGCTATCTAAATTTCCTTTTGAAGAAGGGAAGCGAGCAAGTTCTTTAAGTTCATCTAGAGTCTCCCAGTTCATGTGGAAGCCTTCTTTTACAACAATTCCAAACTCTTTCCAAAATTTTTGATATTTGTCTGGTTTTTTAGTTGCAATTTTTTTGAGTTCACTTAATATTTTTTTAGTAGAAGCTTTTTGGATTTTTGTAAGAGCATCGTTCTTTTGAAGAACTTCTCTGGAAATGTTTAGAGGTAAATCTTCAGAATCGACAATTCCTTTTACAAACCTAAGATAGCTAGGAAGTAAATCTTTACAGTCGTTCATAATGAAGATTCTCTTAACATAAAGACTTAGACCATTTGTTTTTTCAGGTTGAAAAAGATCATAAGGAGCTTTTGATGGGATAAACAAAAGAGATGAATACTCTAAAGAACCTTCTACTTTATTATGTATATGTAGAAGAGGATCATCTTGATCATTTGATAAGTGCTTATAAAACTCATTATACTCTTCTTTTTTTATTTCGGTTTTACTGCGTCTCCAAATAGGAGGCTTATCGTTTAGAATTGTTTCGAAAGTTTCTGTTTTTTTATGATCACCTTCTCCAACTTCTTTTTCTTCATCCATGACAATAGGGTGAGGAATGTAGCTATTGTATTTTTTAATAATAGATTGTATTTTCCAATTTTGAACGAAATCTTCTTCCTCTTTTTTAAGGAAAAGTTCAATAGTTGTACCTCTTGTTGGTTTGTTTACTTGTTCTAAGGTATAACTACCTTCTCCTTGGCTACTCCATTGGATAGCGTTGTCGCTACCTAATCTTTTTGTTGTTAAGACAACCTTATCTGCAACCATGAAAATAGAGTAGAAGCCTACACCAAATTGACCAATTAATTCGGCTTTGTTTTTGTTTTCTTTTAATTTTTCAAGAAATTCTTTAGTACCAGACTTTGCGATAGTACCAATATTCTTTACCAGTTCTTCTTGAGACATTCCAACACCGTTATCATGAATGATAAAACGCTTTTTATCTTTATTAAGTTCTATTTTGATGCGAAATTCTTTGTCGTCTCCTAAAGAGTCAATGTTTTGCAAACTTTCGATGCGAGCTTTATCCAAAGCATCTGAAGCATTTGAAATCAATTCTCGCACAAAAATTTCCTTGTTACTGTATAGAGAATGAATTACTAAATCAAGAACTTGTTTGACTTCAGCTTGAAATTCCATTTTAGTCTTAGTTGTCTTAGTTTTTGTAGCCATTGTTGTAAACTCCTAGTAAATGATGAAATAATTGAAAAATATTTTTAAAACATAAAACTTTCTTGAAGTCTGAACAATAATTTTTTTAAAATTATCTTTATTTTTTGTTACATTTTACTAGTATGAAATATTCAATTCTTTCTATTCTTGTTTTTCTCCTATTTCTTTCTTGTAAAGGAAATAACGCTTCTTTTGAATCTAACGGATATTGGGAGAAAGCAACCCTAGAAGATGTTAAGAAGAGTCTTGAAAGTGGAGAATCTCTTTCTAAAAGAGATACGCGAAATTTAACTGCTTTGATGAGAGCTGTATTAAGTGTTTCTGACACTAATATATTGGCTTATCTTCTTGAAAAAGGTGCTGATCTTCATGAACTTAGGGATCAAAAAAGAAAAGAATCAATTTTGGCTCTTGCTCTGAGTAAAAATTCAAAATTAGATGTAGTGCGTTTTTTATTGAATCGCGGTGTAGACCCTAATCATAAAACTCCGAATGGTTTAACTCCCTTAATGATTTGTGTTCGCAACTCAAAGTGTACAATAGAACTTATAGAACTTTTACTTGAAAACGGTGTTAAACTTGAAGCAAGAGATCGTTTTTCAAGAACAGCCTTTTATTACGCAGTTTCTTCCAGTCCTAATGTTGAAATAATTCGCTTTTTGAGAAAAAAAGGGGCTAATATTAAAATTGTTGAACGCTATAAAGGTTGGAGTGTCTTTTTTGCAGCAGTTGTGAGCAAGCGAAATGAACAGTATTTGAAAGAATTAGTAAGCTGGGGTCTGCCTTATAAAAATATTGTTGATATACACGGTGAAAATTTAATTGTGGTCGCTATTCGTAGTGGTCATTCTGTTGATTATATACGAATTTTGAAAAACATGGGAATTAGCCCCCATACGAGAACAAAAGAAGGTGTCAATACACTCATGGTTGCTGTTTCTTTAGAAGATGTTGAACTGGTTAAGCAGTTGATGCAATGGAAAGTTAATTATAAGCTTAGAGATTCTAAAGGGCGTAGTATTTTAGATTATGCTAGTCCAAAATTTAAAGAAACAAAGCTCTACAAAAAAATAGCTGAGAAGTTATAAATTTAAAGGCTTTTATTTTTATGACCTTTCCTTTCTTTTATATAAAAGAAGCTCATAAAAGCCTTCAATCTTGTTGGCTCATCTCTCTGCTTGCTTATTTTCTTTATTATTTAAGTGGTTATATCACTTCTTTTTTACAAATTCAAAATATCTTTTTATTGTACTGTACTAATGTATTTGTTTTGGCTTCTTTGTCTATTGGAATTCGAGCTTTTAACTTATCAATTGCTCAAAATAAGGAGATAGTCGTCTCTCAAATTTTTGATTATATCAAGTATTTTTTTCGATCATTAAGTCTTATACTTGCCGTTTCTGTTTTTTCGTTGGTTGGTTTTTTCTTTTTGATTATCCCAGGTGTTATTGTCCTTATTAATTATTCTCAAGTGTATTATATTATGGCTCAAAATCCAAATAAAGGGGTTATCACAATTATGAATGAAAGTTTAGAAATGATGAAAGGTCACCGAGTAGAATACTTTAAATTATGTTTATTATTTGTTCCAGGGTTTTTGTTAGGTTTAGTTACTTATGGTTTTGCCATGTTATTCGTGGGACCTTACTTTGGTGTTTCTACGGCAAAATTTTATTTAGCTAAGTCAGACCTATTTGAAATAGCAAAGGGAAATGAAAATGCAAAAAATTAGTTTAATTTTAATTATAGCTTTGTGTGGGTTTGTTATTATGTTGCAACTACAGACTCATAAAAGATTAGATACTTTGGAGAAATTTGTTTTAGGTTTGAATTCTAAGCTTTTAAAGCAAACACAGAAATTTAAAAAAGGAGAACAAGATTCCTCTGTTTTTCAAGCTTTTCAAGCTAATACAAAAGTGCAAATTCCGATAGGTAGTTCTTATACGCAAGGCTCTAAACAGGCTTCTTTAACTTTAGTAGAATTTACAGATATTGAATGTATTTATTGTGCACAAGTATCGCCAGTCCTTGAAAAACTTGCTAAAGAATTTCCTAATAGATTACGTATAGTTTTTAAGCATTTTCCTTTGAGTTTTCATAAAAAGGCTCGGTCAGCTCATATTGCTTTGTTAGCTGCGGGAGAACAAAATAGATTTTTTGAGTATCGATACAAGCTAGCAAAATACAGTCGTGAGTTATCTTCTGAAAGGTATTTCAAAATAGCTCAAGAGCTCGGTTTAGATATAGAAGAGTTTAAAAAAACTATATTAAATGTTCAAGATAAATTAGAAACAATTAACAATGATATTCTATTAGGTCGTAAAATAGGTGTTCAAGGAACACCAACACTCTTTGCAAACGGAGAGAAGGTTGTAAATCGATCATACAATGCATTAAAACAATTGATATTAAACTCATCTAACGAATAGATTTCTTGGTTTAGCTAAGCTATAAAAGTTAAAGGAAGTCTCTTGAGGAGCTCAAAGAGAGGGAGTGATGGAAGTCTTTGTAAGCCATAAATTATAGCTATTATGTTATATTGTTTTCGTTATAAAAAATTAATTTTACTAGAAAATGTATTCCTTAGAATAGCTTTTAAGAATTCACTACTATTGATTATTAGTTTGTCACTATCTTTATTAATATCATATTTGATTATAATTTTTTTATCTTTGTCGCTCCAAATTGTAATGTCTTAATATAAGCATCATTAAATTCTTTTGAAAATTCTTTGTCATTTTTTATTTCCCCATTGTGGGGGAGGGATTTACGAATATTATAAAATGAAGTGATTTTATTTTCTTGTATATCTGTGATTAATATTTTATTTTCCATTCTTTTGATGGTTATTTTTGATGTTGACCATTTTTAATTAACCATTCTTTATTACCCTTTTTGTTTTGCTCTAAAGCACCAATAATTATTTGTTTTGTAGTTCTACTAGTAGAGTTTCTTAGTATTTTATTATTGTGTTTATTTTTTATTTACTATCGATATATGTTTCACCTAATTCTACTGTATCATCTAATGAAGGGACATCTTTACCTAAATTTTCTCTTATCCTTTGGAGGCAATACCAAGCTGTTTTTTTTGAGTACAACCTGTTTTATCAGTAAACTGAATGCTAGATATTCCTTTACCGCTAGTGTTTTATTAAATACATTGCCAAAAACCAATTTTGTAAACTCAAATTAGACTTTTCAAAAATTGTACCCTTTAAGATGTTAAAAGTTTTTTTTTAAAAGATGAATATTTATACTTTTGCTTATGGCATTGAGACTTAATCCTGTAAATCTTTTTTGTTGAATTACAAACCAAACACACCCTTTCACCATCTTTAAAAGTTTGATTTGTTATACTCTTCGTATGATTTTTCTGTGAAAAATTGTTTTAAACATTTAATTATATCCATAAATAAAATGGAGCTATAAATACCAAACATATCAATAAAATAATTAGAAATATTTTCTATTTTAAAATGTGATTTAGTAACTAAAAGTAAGTAATTTCCTTATTTTAAATTAATTTCATATTTTTTAACATTAAGTCTAAAATTATACTATATACTATACTGTATAGTAGTTTACTGGTTGTAATCTAAATGTAACTTAAAAAATAAAAAAAAAGGAGCATATGTTCAAGTTTAAATACATTGTTTTAGGTATATTATTCACAACAGGTTTATTTGCTGAGACTTTGCCAATTGCCTACCCCAATTGCCAAAACCCTACACATTCTGAATTTCAGCAAACATTATTGGTATCTCACAATACAGTATCAGGTGCTAATGCTTCAACCGAATTTTCTAGACAGCTTATTCGTATGGATCTGCTTTATAATGAAAATGCTAATGACTACGATATCTTCTTTGGTGGATTTGAGGGAAAACTTGTACGCTATAATGCCGAAGACTCATCCATCTCAGTCATTAAAGACTTTGAAACAATTAATGGAAACCTTGATGACCCATACGGGCGGGGAGATCATGGTTTAACGGGAATTCTTTTTCACCCAAATTTCAAAAATAATCGCTGGATATTTACTTTTTATACTCCAAAAGATTCATTAGCAACACATGACGATGATCGTGTAATGTTTTTAACACGCTGGGAATTAGATACTAATTTTGACCTTCAAAATGAAAAGGTATTACTTAAGATAAGAGCAACCACTACAGATAGATGGCATAGTGGTGGTTCCATGGATTTTGATGCAAGTGGAGACCTTTGGTTACAAGTGGGCGATAATGTGGGAGCAGACAATGGTGCACGAGTAAAAAACTCGAATGCAGCTTGGGCAAGCGGGGGTACAACTAATCTTCTAGGGGCTAGTATTCGTATTCACCCCGATAGTTCCGATATGGGATATAGTATTCCTAGTGGAAACTTTGGAGAACATTTTTCTGCACATTTTTCTACAGTAGAGACTCTCCATAAATCAATACAAATTAATTATTTGGATACAAATCGTGTCAGAGCTCAAATTTATGCTAAAGGTCAACGCAGTAACTTTACTTCTGCTATACACCCTGTTGAAGAAATTTTTATATGGGGTGAAGTTAATACCGGTAATGTTCACGATGAAATTAATCTAGTAACAGATCCCGTATTCGGTGGATGGCCTTTTTTCCAAGGCAGTGCAACGAATAACCGTGCTGGAGGTTCTAACAATAGATACATTTACGATGTAACTACTTATCCTAACCTAGAGTCTCCTCCTGAAGTCGTAAATGATAATATACTTGATGACAATGATGTTAGAATTTTACCGAAACCGTTCTTTGCACAAATTGTAAATCTTTACAATGTTGTTAGTGTTGGTGGTTTATATTTCTACGGGCAAGGTGATTCCGTTTGGACAAATCGTACTTTTCCTCCTCATTTTCACGAAACTTTCTATGCTTCAAACACTGGAAATGGTATGTCACTCATCCCTATAAGAAGAGATAGTAAAAAGAAACCAACTATAAATCGAAACGATGCTTATTCTATTAATAACCTTTTTACTAATAATGGTAACGGAAATGGTAATTTTGGTGGATTTAATTCACGGATGTTTTATGGTCCTGATGGTGCACTATATATTCTTGGTAGAGGAGGTAGTTATGGTGCTTTCAACAACATTAAAAGTCGTATCATTCGTGTAGATTATACTGGAAATTGTCACGATCAAACTTTCTTTGATGCAAATAAAACTCTTGTGAAAAAGAAAAGAGACTCTGGATCCGATCCTGCTCGCTATCGCTTTCTTGAAGAGTCCTTGTATACAGGAGGTCCTACTAAAACCCTTTCTTCTCAAAGAGTTTCTTCTTTAGTTCCAAATCAACAACTCACAGCTAAGGTTTACAACATTCAAGGACAGCTTATTAATATATTTTCTTCTAATGTTTCTTCGCAAGGAAATGTTACTCATTGGAATGGTTCTTTACAAAATGGTAGAACTATACAAAATGGTGTATATTTTATACAATACTCAAACTTAAGTGGACAAAAAGTTTTACAAAGAAAGCAAATTTTCTAACTTTTCCAACTTTTCTATTGTAAAAAAAGGAGTAGAAGTTTAAAATTTCTACTCCTTTTTTAAATGAGTAAAAAGGCTACAGAAATAAAATTTAATAGTGATTTAAGAGTCTTTATGGTAAGTACACGCTGATTCACAAGTTTCAGCAATACTAATAGAATTTAAAAGAGGTAGTTTAGGTTCTATTTGAGACCACATCCATTCGCAAATCTTTTCTGAAGTAGGGTTTTCTAAACCTTTAATTTCGTTTAGAAAATAATGATCTAATTTTTGTATAATAGGTTTTACAGCCTCTTTGATATCAGAATAATCTATAACCCAGCCCGTTTTAGGATTTAAAGAACCCTTAACTTGGACTATGCATTTAAAGCTGTGACCGTGTATACGACGACATTTATGATTATCTGGTACAAATGGTAAAAAGTGAGCAGACTCAAACTGAAATGTTTTAGATAAAGAAAACACTTCTTATTAAAGATTAGAATTTGTGTTTTTTAATTTTTGAAGAAGTAAAATCTTCACTGATACGCAAAAGTTGGTTGTACTTTGCAACACGATCAGAACGACTTAATGAACCGGTTTTAATTTGACCAGAATGTGTTCCTACGGCTAAATCAGAGATAAAACTATCTTCAGTTTCTCCTGAACGATGAGAAATGACGACACCAAATTTATTGTCTTGAGCGAGTTGAATCGTTTTTAATGTTTCGGTAAGGGTTCCGATTTGATTTACTTTAATTAAAATAGCATTTCCCGCTTTTTGATTGATACCATTTAAAAGACGAATTTCGTTAGTAACATAAAGGTCATCACCAACAAGTTGGATTTTTGAACCTAGTTTTTTAGTAAGCAATTGCCAACCATCCCAATCATTTTCATCTAGACCATCTTCAATAGAATAAATAGGATATTTACTACATAAATTAATATAAAAATCAACCATTTCTTTGCTTGAATAAGCTTTATTTGTCGATTTTTGGAAAATATATTTTTGTTTATCTGAATCGTAAAATTCAGATGAAGCAATATCTAAAGCGATTTTAATATCAGTTTTTGGTTTATAGCCAGTAGCTTTGATGGCTTCAATGATTAAATCAAGTGCATGTTCTACGCTTCTTACATTTGGAGCAAAGCCACCTTCATCACCAACACTTGTAGAAAGTTTATTTTTCTTAAGAATCTTTTTCAAAGCATGAAAAACTTTGGTACACATTTGCAAAGCTTGTTTGAAAGTATTAGCACCGACTGGAGCAACCATAAATTCTTGTATATCAACAGGTGCATCAGAGTGAGCTCCACCATTAAGAATGTTACACATAGGTAATGGGAAATGGTTTAATTTATTTTTGGATAGGCTTGCCAAATATTTCCATAAAGGTTTTTTAGAGGCTAAAGCAGAAGCACGAGCAAGAGCTAAAGAACAGCCTAAAATTGCATTAGCACCTAATTTAGATTTATTTGGAGTACCATCTAATTTAATCATAGCTTTATCAAGTTTAGCTTGTGTTTTTGGATTCTGCCCTACAAGTAATTTTTTAAGGTGTGTATTCACATTTCTAACAGCTTTAGTAACACCTTGACCTGAGTAAAAAGTTTCTTTTTTGTCGCGAAGTTCATAAGCTTCGTGTTCTCCTGTGGAGGCTCCAGATGGAACTGCCGCACGACCAATCATGTTGTTATTTAAAACAATATCAACTTCAACGGTAGGATTACCTCTTGAGTCAATAATTTGTCTACCAATTATATCTTTTATTTTTATCATACGAATTTTTATTGTTACTATTTATTAGATACACAATGTAGATTTTTTTTATCAAATGAACATTAATTTAGATAAATGTTCTTTATTTTATTGGATAATACAAAACTAATGAGACCATTGGGAAGTTTAATTTTTGACCAGCCTTTATTCTCTGATAAGACAATAACTTTAGTCCCTTTATTGATTTTTAATATATTTTTATATTGATCTCCAGGACCACTGTAAGTAGGAGACGCTTTTAGGAAAATGGCTTGATTATTATTGTGAATGTGTTGAGTTTGATACCAAGATAAGCTACCAAAGAAGATAAAAAAGAGGAAGCAAAGAGATATTATTTTTGAGTATTTTTGAGAATGTTTTTTTTGAAAGATAAATAGATATAATACAATAAAAAAAAGCCACCAGAAAAATAGAAACAGGTATATTTTGAAGTGTACAGAGGTTTGTAGAGTTATTGTTTTAAACCATTCAAAAATAAAAAAGGGTTGATCTTGCTCTATCTCATTTTGTACGGTAGAGCGAACAAACTTTAAGTTATCTAAAATATCTGGATCAGATGGAGACATTAATAAGGCTTTTTCGTAATAAAGAATAGCTAATCCTATTTTATCAAGTCGATAAAGAGTATTAGCATAGTTGTAGTAAAGGCGAGGGTCTTCTATTTTTTGTTCTTTAATTAATATTTTGTATTGTTGAAGAGCTTTGGAAAACTGATTTTCTGAATAAAATTGATTTGCTTTTTCGAAAATAGGTCGTGACAATAAACTATTTGTTTCTTTAGCATAGGAAAAGAAAATACACGATACAAATAAAAAGGTATAAAGATTTTTTTTTGAAGGGTAGAAAATCATAATTGATTTAAGTTTTGAAGAATAGATCTCAAAATTTGGGTAGACATTTGGAGGTTAATTTTACTATTAATATTTTTTGAAAAACGATTTAAGTCTATCTCTTGTATTAATTTCTCTAGAGATTCTATAACAGAATCGTTACAAGAAAGAGTTTGTAAGTAATTTTTAAAAGATTGTTGAGTTAAGCCTTTCCAATTAACTTGAAAACGATCAAAAATAAAGTTCTCAAAAATGCCTAGTAGAGATTTGTGGTAGTCTGTTGTAGAATGTTTTTTTTGTTGATTTTCAAGAACAGATAGTTTTTTTTCAGCAATTTCAAGAGCTTTATTTTTTTTATACTGGGTGGAATTTTTAAAATGATTCAATTTAAACTTTTGAATTGTAGAAAAGATAGCAAAAATAAAAACCGGTAATAATAGAATTAACCAAAAATGAGTTTGGGATGATATAGGGTATTGTTTCTTCCTTAGAGGGGTTTGAGTATTTATTTTAATGTATTGGATATCTTCTGAAACAGTTTCAATTCTTTTTTGATTGCTTTTTTTCCTTAATTTCCTTAAAGAAGGTTTGTTTTTCCCTTGTAAAACATTGATTCTATGAGGAGAACTTTTTATTGTTTGATATTTTTTTGTGTTGGGATTAAAGAAAGTGTACTTTAGTGCTGGGATCTCTTGCTTTTTGGTTTGATTCGGTATAAGGACATAAGAATAAGTTTGAGTTGTAATTAAACGATTACCTTGCATTTTTTGATGAGAGGAGACTTCTGGCTCAAAGATTTCAAAATTAGGAATATTAATTTTAGGTGGAATCTGATTTTGAGGGTTTCCGCTTCCTATAATTTGAACTGTATAAGTAATGACATCACCTTGATTTAAAGTTTGTTTATCAATATGTGTAGAAATAGAGTATTGACCAACACCACCTAAAAACGAAGGAGGCTCAGGTATTGGAAGTTTTTTAACGCGTATAACTGCTTGGGAAGTTGAAGTTGTTTTTGTTGTTTGAGCTCTACCAAAAAAAGATTGGCGAGATAGATTTGCCTCTTGATATTGTATTCTTAAAGGTGGAATTGTAATGATGCCATCTGTTAAAGGAAATAAAGTTAATTCAACATCTGCAACAGAAGTTTGAATGCCATCAATATAAACATTTTTTCGTTCAATTGTAGAGTCTAAATTAAGAAGATAGAGTCTTTTATCCATCGTTGTTTTGAAATTTGGGATTTGTACATTCAAAATATTTTTGCCTAAAATTAGTCTTAATGTGTAACGAATTTGTTCTCCAACAAAGGTTGCTTTCTTACTATAAGTTTCTTTAACTCTAAGGGCTTGCTTTTTATGTATAACTTTAATTTTAACTGGACCAAAGGTTTTTTTTGTTTCTTCGTGTTCAAATAGAATAGGACCTATATTGTATAAACCAATTTTAGAAGTATTAAATTGTAGTGTGAAATTATAAATATAGTCTTTACTTTGAGTCAGATTACCATTTGTCCAAGACATTTTTGAGGAAAAAGATTCGCTTTTTTCAGTTATCAAATTCATATGGTTTGGTTTGTCAATAACTTTAGGTTTTGAGATATTTTTTAATTTTTTATCAGATGTTATTTGAACAGTAACTATATAACTTGTCCCCATACCTATTGTTTTAGGAGAGGAATTGAATCTAACAGAAAATTTAGCCCAACAAACAGAGCTAATAAGCAGAGTAAATGCTAAAAATTGAATTAGTTTCATTGTATTGTCAAATATAGTTTTTTCGATAAAAACATAAACTTACCAGTCTTTTTTGATTTTTTGATTTTGTTTAGATGGTAAAGTATGAATTTTTATGAGTTGTGATTTTTCATCTAAATTATAGGATTCTAAAAGTCTTTCTGCTTCCTTCTTTGAGAGTTCTCCAACTTTAACAGGTTGTTGTTTTGATGTTGAATTTATGTCATTTTGTTTGTCTTGATTTTGTTTATCTTGATTTTGTTTGTCTTGATTTTGTTTGTCTTGATTTTGTTTGTCTTGATTTTGTTTGTCTTGATTTTGTTTATCTTGATTTTGTTTGTCTTGATTTTGTTTATCTTGATTTTGTTTATCTTGATTTTGTTTATCTTGATTTTGTTTGTCTTGATTTTGTTTATCTTGATTTTGTTTATCTTGATTTTGTTTGTCTTGATTTTGTTTATCTTGTTCGTTTAATATTTTTTTGATTGCATTTAGTTTAATAGAACTAGGGTATAATTTTAATCCTTTAGTAACAATTTTTTTTGATTGAGTTAAATCTCCCTTAATATAGGCTTGAGCAGACTGATTATAATATTTTAGTTCTTGTTCTTTTTTTGAATTTTGAGCAAGAGCAGGGGTAATCAAGAAAGTAGAATAGAACAGTAAAAGATATATTGGGAAAAAAAATAAACGAAAAAACATATTAACTTATTATAGAGTAGAGTGTGTAGATATTTGATTAATTTTTGAAATACGTTTTAAATTAGATTTATATATTTGAGCTGTAGGGTCTTTAATGATTAAATCCTGGAGAAGAATTTCTGCTTTTATGAAATTGTTTTGATTAACTAATTCTATGACTTTTTTAAATTTAGCTTTAGCATCTTTACTAGGCGGGGTTTGTTCTTTGTTATTTTTTTTCTGTTCTTTTTGGAACTCTTTTAATTTTTCTAAGCGGTGATAGGATAGGTTTAAATTTTTTTCTGTTGAAGTTGAAGTTGAATCTAATTTATAGGAATTACGATAGGATTCGATCGATTGAGTGTATTTTTCGATAGCATTTTGAATTGTTTGTTTTTGATTATTTTTTCTTTGTAATAATGCTTGTTCAGCCTGTTTAAAAAGAGCATTGCCTAAATTATAATGATATAGAGGGAATAAGACGGAGTCTCCATATTGTAAACCTTCTTGGTATAGTTTTTTGGCTTGATCAAATTGTTTATTTTTGTAATACGCATGAGCTAGATTAAAGGAGATGTCATCTCTTTCTGGGGATTTTATTTTAGCTTCTTCAAAAAAAATAACTGCGGAATCGTATTGTTGTTGTTGGTAGGCTTTTTGTCCTTTTTCAGAAAGAGAATAAAAAGAGTCACCCCAACTAATTGAGAATAAAATGAGTAAAAGAATATAAGGTTGTTTGTAAAGACTGGAAGAATTATTGGTGAACATTTAGAAATCCTTTTTTTTATTTTTAGAAATAAGTCTTTCAATAAAAAGTAATAGAAATGCGAGTAACAGTGGAATTTGGAATCTTTCTTGGTAGAGGACAATTTTTTCTTTTGTAGATTTATTTTTTTCTATAGATTCAATCTCATTAAAAATAGCATCTAAATGAAAATATTCTGGTGTTGCATCGAAATATTTACCGTTTGTTTGATTTGCAATAGATTCTAATAATTTGCGGTGTAAGCGAGTCGAAACAATATTTCCGTTTTTATCTTTTATATATGAGAGTTGACCATTCTTTTTTTTAGGAATGGGAACACCTTGTTCAGAGCCAATTCCAATAACATAGATTTTAAGGTCATTCTTTTTTGCTTCCGAGATTGCAGAACTTAAGGATTGAGTTTGTTCTTCTCCGTCGCTAAGTAGTAACATAATTTTGTTTTGATTTTTTGATTTTCTCCAGGCTTCTAAACTGGTTTTAATCGCTTTTCCAATATTGGTCCCTTGATCTTGAATCAAATCGGAGCTTAAAATATCAATAAAAATTTTAAGAGTCGTATAATCACTTGTTAAAGGACATTGTAAAAATGCATCTCCAGCAAATGCAACTAAGCCGACTCGATCACCTTTTAATTTATTTAATAATTTAATAATTTCGTGCTTAGAGCGAGTTAATCGATTTGGCTTAATGTCTTGAGCATTCATAGATTGGGATACATCAATAGCAATAATGATATCTAAACTTTTTTTCTGGATAATTTCAGTTTTCTTATCATATTGAGGTCGAGCTATTGCAATAATTAACAGAGCTATTGAGAATAAAACTAAAAATTGTTTTAGATTATTTTTAATCGTAGAATTTTTTTTTAAGACATTATTCTGGGAATTAAGATTTAAAAAAAGTTTTAAACCTTGTTGCTTTTTATAGTTTGAATAGATAAACAGAAGCCATAAAAATGGGATGATTGCGAGTAACCATAGAATTTCAGGTTGATAAAACCTCATGGAATTTTCCTAAGTTTAGTGTTTGATAAAATTAGATTGACTAACATTATAGTTAGTGTTATCCATAATAAAATTTGAAAGTCTTCGGAATAATAAGTATAAATTTGTTCGTCAAATTCAGTTTTTTCAAGTGTATTAATCTCTTTATAAATATTTTTAAGTTCTTCTGGATTTTGAGCTCTAAAAAATTTTCCTCTTGTGATATTTGCAATTTCTTTCAAACTTTTTTCATCTAAAGTAGAAGGTTGGTGTATAATTTGTTTTCCAAAAAATCCGTTAACCTCAATAGGTTGCATTCCTTCTTTACCGACTCCAATTGTGTAAACTTTAATGTTAAGAGCAGCCAAGGCTTTGGATGCGATCTCTGGAGAAACATCACCACGATTACTTTCTCCATCTGTAAGTAAAATAGTAATTTTGCTTTTTCCTTTGCTATCCTTAAGGCGGTTTCCTGCGTTAAGGAGTGCTGTTCCAATTGCTGTGCCATCTTCAATTAAACCAAAATCAACTTTTTGAAGAAAGGAAATTAAAATACGGTGGTCTAAAGTTAGTGGACATTGAGTAAAGCTTTTTCCAGCAAAGATAGTTAGACCAATACGATCAAAAGGTCTTTGTTCAATAAACTTTTGTATGACATTTTTTGCAACATGTAGTCGATTTTTTGGTTTAAAATCCAATGTTCTCATAGATCCAGAAATGTCAAGAGCTAACATAATGTCGATTCCTTCTGATTCTTGTTGTTGAGTATCTTCTCCTGTTTGGGGACGACATAGTGCAATAATTATGAGGAAAAAACAAAGATATTCAAAATATTTTAAAAGCTTTTGAGTTTTAACTGTCCAAGATGGTTTTAATTTTTGAAGATATTTAAAACTTGAAAAAGGAATAAAAATTTGTTGTTTTTTTAATTGTCTTCTTTCAAACCAAAATAAGGAAATAACTGGGATAAGAAGAGTAAGATACCAAAAACTTTTAAATTCAAACATTTTTAGAAAGATCCTGTTGTTTAAGCTTCTCTTCTTTATTGATTTGAATTACTGTTTGTTGAATTTGTGACCAAATTTCGGACATTTTTTTTGGTGCAAGAGTTTTTTTAGAAAATTTGGCGATGTCAGTTACTTCGCAAAAATGAGTGAATAATTCTAAATGTTGAGGAGAGATAGATTTGACTAATGTTAAAAATTCTTTAGATGTAGATTCGGTTGCTTCAACATTCCAAGTTGAAGAAAGGTATTCTCTCAAAGAGAGAGAAAGTTTAAAGCAAAAGGGTTTTACTTTTTGAGCTTTAATTTCAGGATTTAGATTTTTAATTTTTAGATTAAAAACCTCTAAAGCAGTTAAAGGTTTTTTTAATCTAGATTTATTTTTAAAAAAGAAGAAAAGACTGATAACAGTAAGAGCTAGAATAGTAATTGAGAGGATTATTATCCAAATCCAAGTATAGGATGG
This sequence comes from Fibrobacteria bacterium, assembly GCA_965261055.1. Lineage (GTDB taxonomy): Bacteria > Fibrobacterota > Fibrobacteria > UBA11236 > JADFYW01. The sequence continues at coordinate 292,832 of OZ253440.1, forward strand.
TTTAATCTCAACGAGGGCAGAAATATCATCAATGGTTTGTATAGAATCAGTCATAATTTTAGTGTGTCATATTTTTTTTTGTTTTTAAAAAACAAAATAAGCGGACGAATAGAATTCGAAAAATTTTTTTGAAACATAAGTTTAATAAAATCGATTTTTATTTTAGATAAGTCTGTTTTTAGTTTCTTTTGTTGATTATTCCATATTTCTGATAGCTTTTGTGTTTCAGGAGACGAACTATCAATGCTAATTATTTTGTTAGTTTCTGTATCAACAAAATCAATAATGCCAATTTTAGGAAATGTTCTTTCTCGTTTATCGTAGACATTTATCGCAATAATATTATGTTTTTGATTTATAATTTTTAGTGAAGATAAGAAAGGAGGGGAATAAAAATCTGAGAGTAGAAAGATAATGGATTTTCTTTTTAAAATTTGTAAAAGGTGTTTTAAGGCAATATTAATATCTGTTTTTTTATTCTGAGGTCTAAAAGATAGAAGTTCCTGAGTAATTCTTAAAACATGTTGTTTTCCTTTTCTAGGAGGGAGGAACTTTTCAATTTTATCTGTAAATAGAAGAAGTCCAACTAAATCGTTATTAGAGATGGCAACAAAGCTTAGTAACGCACTAATAGATGCCATAAATTGTTGTTTAGTTTGGATGGTACTGCCAAACTCTCCTGAAGCACTCATATCAATCGCTAGCATTAATGTCATCTCACGTTCTTCAATAAATTTTTTTGTATGAGGAATACCAGTCTTAGCTGTGATATTCCAATCTATGTGGCGTGTGTCATCTCCTGGAGTGTATTCTCTAACTTCAGAAAACACCATACCTTGACCTTTAAAAGAAGAGGTATATGTTCCATTTTTGATAGAATTTAAAATTTTTTTAGTTTCAAACTCTATAAAACGAACTTGATTTAGAATTTCTTGAGAAATCATAAATAAATTTAAGGAACTTCAATGTTATCAAATAGTTGCTGTACAATTTCTTGGGGTTTCACATTTTCGGCTTCAGCTTCATAACTAAGTATAAGGCGATGTTGTAAAACAGAAAAACCAATTTCTTTAATATCTTCAGGAGTGACAAAACTACGCCCTCTTAAGAAAGCTTGGGCTTTGGAAGCTAAAGCTAAATTAATACTGGCACGAGGAGATGATCCGCATTGAATGAGTTGTTTTAGTTCTTGAAGTTGGTAATTTTCAGGAGTTCGAGTTGCATGGACAAGGTGAGTAATATATTCTTTAATTTTATCATCAATATAAATTTCTTTAACAATTCCCCTAACTTCTAAAATTTCTTTTTCTGTGATAGAAGGCTTTGGGAATTTTAATTGATTGGCTGTTACAGCTTCAATGATTTGTAGTTCTTCGTCAAAAGAAGGGTAAGTTAAATTGACTTTGAGCATGAATCGATCGATTTGTGCCTCGGGCAAAGGATAAGTTCCTTCTTGTTCAATAGGGTTTTGGGAAGCTAAGACTAGAAAAAGGGGAGGTAGTTTGTAAGTAGTATCACCAATGGTTACTTGTTTTTCTTGCATAGCTTCTAGCAAAGCTGATTGAACTTTAGATGGTGACCGATTAATTTCATCAGCTAAAATAATATTAGAAAAAATAGGACCTTTTTTTATGTCAAAGGTACTTGATTTAGGGTTGTAAATCAGTGTTCCTATTAAATCTGCAGGAAGTAAATCAGGAGTAAACTGAATACGTTTAAAAGAGCTTTGAATAACTTGAGCAAGTGCATTTACAGCTGTTGTTTTTGCTAGACCAGGTAAACCCTCTAACAAAATATGTCCGTCGGCAAGCATGCCAATGATGATTTTTTCAAGCATGTCTTGTTGTCCAATAATGGTTGTTTTTAAGCCCTCCATTATTCTTTGAACAAGGTTAGAGTGGGATTGGATTTTTTGATTTAGAGTATTCAAATCGATTGTCATAATTAAGTGAGTTAAGTGTTAAAATGAAATAGATACAATTTTTTAATATAAAGGAATAACGGACAAAGATAGTCTAAAATTTATATTTTTTTAATGATGAATTAAATATTAAATTTATATTTTTGGTAATATCATGAATTATCTTGAGCAGCTAGTCCAACAATTGTCTCTTTTACCCTCTATTGGTAAAAAATCAGCGAGCCGTTTGGCTTATTTTATTTTAAAACAACCTGTTGAGAGTGTAGAAGTTTTAAGCAAATCTATTTTTGATGCTCGTTTAAATATTAAGGAATGTCAGCAATGCTTTAATTATACGCAAGAAACGATGTGTTCTTTTTGTTTGTCAACATGTAGGTTGTCTAGCTCTATTTGTGTTGTTGAGAATCCTGAAGATATTTTATTGATTGATCGATTTGGAGATTTTGAGGGTGTTTATCATGTGTTGGGAGGCTGTTTGTCTCCTATTGATGGGATTGGACCATCGCAATTACATATTGAAGAGCTTTTTCTGCGTCTGAAGAAATGCGAAGAGTCAGTAGAAATTATTATTGCTTTAAGAACTAGTTCTGAGGGTGAAGCGACGACTTTATATTTAAAAGAAAAGTTAAAAAATATGTCTGTAAAAGTTTCTCGTTTGGCTAGTGGAATACCTGTTGGAAGCGATTTACAATTTATAGATGAATTTACAATGGAAAAAGCGATGAAATATCGAGTTAACCTGTGAAGTTATTGAATATTGAGTTTAAGCTTGGAGCTATAAATCGACAGTCTTTTTTAGAAGATAAGCCTCAAGTAGCTATTATGGGTAGATCTAATGCGGGTAAATCCTCTTTGCTAAATATGATTTTTGAAACTAAAAAGATGGTTAAAATAAGTCGGTCTCCAGGAAAAACAAGGGAGCTTAATTATTTTGAAGTGAATCGTCAATTTTATTTTGTTGATGTTCCAGGTTTAGGTTATGCAAAACTGAGTCATACTCAAAGAGAAAAGTTAGCTCAAATGATTGATGACTACTTCCATTATGTAAATAAGATTAAAACTGTGTTGTATGTTATGGATATTCGAGTTTTAAAATCAAAGGTAGATTTAGAGTGTTTGCGTTGGTTACGAGATATGAAGGTTCCTGTTTGTGTTGTACTTACAAAAGCAGACAAAATTAATCAGCAATTAGCCCAAAAAAGTCGACAGGAATGTAAAAAAATACATGAACTAGACGATTTACCATTAATTGCAAGTTCATTAAAGAAGAGAGGTCGTTTAGACATTCTTCAATTTGTCGAACAATTTGTATTTTGATATTTATATTGGATATTAATAAGCTAAGGCGATACCTATTTCAGCTAGCCAAGGAATCTGTTGTTCAATACCTTCTAGTTTTGAAAATGGAAGGTAGTAGTATTTTACATTAGCATAAGCAACTAGACCAAAGCTTTTTAAAGGTTTAATTTTTACTCCAGTAATGCCGTGAATACCAAATTCATTTAGATCGACATTAGAGGGATTAAACAATTCGGTAAGAATATTATTAATTCTGGGAGCAACAAAATCTTTAAGAGAGTCTAAAATAATTCTACCTTGGCTACTATTCAAATTTTCTTGAGCTTGAGTTACATTGAATAATGTATTACTAATTCTAAAAGTAGTGCCTCCTCCGATATAGAGCTTGAATCGCGTTTCTGGTTTTGGTGGAATATTAAAATTGTAATGAAGGCTAAGGTCTGAAGTAGACTGGGAAAATGGTTGTTTTTGATTATATACCAAAGTAGGGGAGCTTAAAGCAACAATAGAAGTCGTATAGAATCCTGAAAATATATTAAAACTAAATTCATAGTCAAAGTTTTCGAGGTGATCGAACCAGATTTTTACTCCAAGAAGGCTAGTCAAAGCTAAGTCTGCTTCAGGAATAGTGACTCTTAAAGATGGATTTTGGGTATTTGTTTGTTTAGTTGATGTATTAGCAAAATTTAAGTGATATCCAGCTCCAAAAAAGGCATAACTTTGAGATGTAGTCAGAATAATTAAGAAAATAAGAAATTTCCAAATCATAATTCTTGTTTGAAATTTTTTCAATGTTTTTAAAATAATTTAGATGTTTCTCGACTAATTTATAGATACCTAAAAAGTAAAAGATCCGCCAATTTCAAGAAGAAAAGGGGAGCGATCTAAACCTACAGTTCTTTGGCTTATAAGGTATGCTTTTATGTTTGTGTAGATTGTGATAGGAATGATTGGAGGTTTAATTTTAATTCCGATAATACCATGAACACCATATTTAAATGTTTTAATATCCTTAGTTTGATCTTTAATCCCTTTAGAGAGTTCAGAAATAATTTGATCAGCTGTGATAGGTGAAGTTGTTCTTGTTAGAGCATTTTGAATGGTTTGAGTATTTCCAAAACCAATGTTTATAGCAGATTCTTGAACAATATCATTTGTTGCCAATGGAGTACTAAAACTAACTGTAAGACCACCTCCCACGTAAATTTTAATGATACTAAGAGCTGGAGGAAATTCAAAGAAAGGGTAGACTACAGTTACATCTAAGTCAGTTCCAAAGTAAGGTAGTTTTTGGCTATTAGAATCTGATACATTTGAGTTAGGTAAACTAAGTTTGATGCCAGAATTGTAACCTGTATTAAGGTAAGCATTAAGAGTTGTTTCAAGATCAATAAAAGGGATGAAGTCTAGCCATAATTTAATACCAAGAGCAGTTAAGTTTTCACCACTACGTTCAACAATGAAAGGCATTGTAGCTGATAGTTCGCTTGAAATTTTTGTATTAGTTTTGACTAAATGAACTCCAATGCCAATGATAGCATAGGACTGAGTAGCTACTACTAGGAAAAAAATGATTGAGAATCGTTTGTATAAGTTCATAAATTAGTTTAGCAAAAAGTAAATAATGACAAATAGTAACAAAATAAAGCTTAAAAAGCAAAAATTAATAAATTAATAATCTTATTTATGTAATGGTTGACAAATGGTTGACAAATTTTCAATTTAAAAATTAATGAGAGCGTGTTAGTTTGACTAAATACGAGTGATTTTTTATATTCGGTTCCATGAAAGAAAATAATCAAAATTCAGAGAATAAAATATCTCAATTGGTTAATTCTAGTGGTAGAGATTGGTTTCAACAAAAAGGAAAGAAAGCTCTTTTTGTAGTGGTTGTTCTTGCTATAATTTTGGCTTATTTTCTAAGTTATTCGCAAGGTAATGTTGAGAAAGAACAGGTTAATAACAAGCGTATAGGTATTGCCTATACTTATCTTTATAATAAAAATTATACACAAGCTCAAAAAGAGTTAGAAAAGCTTTTAACGGAAGACTTGAGTGGTTTATTAGAAAGTAAAGTAAGTTTATTGTATGGTAATGTTCTTTATGAACAAAAAAAATATGAACAAGCATTAATGTACTTTAAAAAGCTTAAGCTAAGTCCTCAAAAATATCCTTTATTACAAGGAGGAGCTGAATTTGGAATAGTAACGAGTTACATGCAGCTTAAAAATTATGATCAGGCTTTGAATGGTTTGGAAGGATATATTAAAACTTATTTTCGTCTAAGTTTAGATGAGACCGATTTAGTTCCTAATATTGCGGACGCTTTATGGAAGAAGGCCTTGTGTCACAGTCAACTGAATCAAAAGCAAAAAATCCCTGCAATTCTAGACTTCTTAAAAAAACATTACTTTCAATCTCAACAAAAGAAACTAGTTGAAGAGCTTTTGGCTGTTCTTTGAGGATTTTTTGCTCTAGTAAAGAAATTTTAGGGTAGTGTATCCAAGTATCTTTGTAGGATAATTTGGGCAGCTATTTGATCAATAAGTTGTTTGTTAGATGGATTAAATTTTTTTTTTGAACTTAGCTTTTGTTTTGCCTCCACTGATGAAAAAGCTTCGTCAATCTTGATGATGGGCGTTGTTATATACTTTTTAAGCTCAACAATAAAATTATTAACGACTTGAGTTTTTTCTGTAGGTAACGAATCTGTTCGCTGTGGGTATCCAACTACAATTAAATTGATTTTTTGATGTTTTACAAAATTTTTTAAGAAATCAAAAATGTTTTCAATTTGAGTATCTAGGGTTTTAAAAGCTTTAGCATATTTTCCAGAATGATCACAAGTTGCAAGACCGATACGCCTTTCTCCAAAGTCAATTCCTAAATAACGGTGTTTAATCATGATAATAAAACATATAAAAAAGTGTTTTGCTACAAATTAAATTTGTAAAGATTTTAACGATTTAAATTACTTCTTGTGTTGACTTGATTAAAGGAAGAAAGATTGGTATTTTTGTGTACCGTTTTTATTAAATGAGTTTATATTGTATTTATCGAAATTAAAAATATTTGGTTTTAAATCTTTTGCGAATAAAGTTGAATTCAATTTTAAAAAAAATGGTCTAACGGCGGTTGTTGGGCCTAATGGTTGTGGAAAGTCTAATATTATTGATGCGATTCGTTGGGTTTTGGGTGAACAAAAAACGAAGCGTTTACGTTCCAATAAAATGGAAGATGTTATTTTCTCTGGGTCTGCTGAATGTTCTGCTATGAATATTGCGGAGGTGTCTCTTTTAATTAATAATGATCAAGGAATCTTAGATCCAAACATTTCTCAAATCATGATTACAAGAAGAATTTCTAGGAGTGGAGAAACTGCCTATTTTATTAATAATCAGCCATGTCGCTTAAAAGATATCCAAAGTCTTTTTTATGATACAGGAGTTGGAGTTGCTTCATATTCTTTAATAGAAGCTCGTATGATTGATGAAGTTCTTAGTGATAAGGGTGATGAAAGAAGAGCTTTATTTGAAGAAGCTGCTGGAATAGGTAAATACAAAAAACAAAGATCTGAAACGAAACGACAATTAGAGCGTATATTTTTAAATTTAGATCGTGTAGAAGATCATATTAATTTTATGCGAAAAAATGTTAATTCTTTTGAAAGACAAGCGGAAAAAGCACAAAAATGGAAGCGTCTGAGGAAAGAATTAAAAGAATTAGAATTAAGTTATTATAAGACTATTTTTGATGAAAAATATGTAAAGCAACAAAAATTCGAGAAATCAATAGAAGTTATACGAAAAGAACTCAAGATTTTAGAAACTCAAATGTTAGAATTTGATGTCTTATTGCAAAATCAAAAATTAGAAGAGATTGAGCAAGAAACAGTCTTAAAAAATCAAAATCAAAAGGTAGTGCAATTACAAGGTCAGTCTGCCTCAATTTCAAATCAGATACAACGTAATAAAGATAGGGTTGAGTATTTAAAACAGTCTATTGAACGGAAAGAACAAGAACGAGAACAATCTCAGAATAAAATTCTGTCTTCTGAACAAGAAAAGAAACAAATTACATTAATACTTGAACAAGATCGTATTGAAATAGAGGAGCTTAAAGTAGAATTGGAACAATGTAATTCTGTTTTTTCTACTTGTAGTCAGGAATATCAGTTGCAACGAGAGAAAACAAATTCCTTATTAGAACAAAGAGTAAGTTTTTTTAATCAATTCTCAGAAATCGAAAATAAAGTGAAGTCAAGCCAAATTGAGATTAAGCTTTTAAAAAGTTACGCAAAAGAAAATCAAAAAGAACTCTTAAATCTACCTGTAATAGATAAAGAAAAATTACAAAACTTAAATCAAATTTTTGATAAAAATATGCAAGCAAGGGATGTTCTTAAAAAATCTTTGCAAGGCACAAGAGAGTCTTTGGTAGAAACTGAAAAACAAGAAAAGGGATTACGCTTTAAGTTTCAAGAATATAAACAGCAAAAGCAAAGTTTAGAAGTACGTTTAAAAACATACCGTCAAATGCAAGAGAACCAAGAAGGAGCAAACGAAAGCTATCAATATTTGAATTCAGAGTATCAAAGTTGGATTAAAGGAAGTTTATCTTCTTTTTTAAAAGTTCCTACTAAATATGTCTCTATTGTTGAAGGTATTATGGGTGAGGTTTTACAGACTTTAATTCTAGAAGATAAAAGTAAAATACAGCAATTTTTTAAAGATCTTAGAGAGAATAAAAAAGGTAGTTCATTTTTATTTTCAGAAGTGACATCAGCTTATTCTAGAAGACGATCTTCTTTTCAGCATGACTGCGTGAAAGGTTGGGTTATTGATAAAATAGAATATCCTCCTTTTTTAAAGCCGTTGATGGAGTACATTTTAGGTCATTATCTGCTAGTTAGTAATTTTTCTAATACTTTATTGGAGACTATTCAAGGACATGACTTATGGATGATAACCAAAAATGGACAGTGCTTACATACCTCGGGTTTGAATAAGGGAGGAGATGCAACATTTCATGGTTCTTTGGATCGTCAAAGTACAATTATAGAATTAACACAGACTTTGTTTGTTTTAGAAGAAAAAGAAAAAGAATCTGAAGTCACATTAGAAAAATCTGTACAATCTAGAGAATTATTTTTAAATAAGGCTAGAGACCAACAGCAAGATTTAACGGTATTAGAGGAGAAAGTTAGGGAAAGTCGGTATGATTTTGAAAACTTTGAAAAGGAGCAAAAACAGGCTTTAGAAAAAGAGAAGCAATTTAAAGAACAGTATCAAATTAAACAAGAAAAGTTAATTATATTAGAAAAAGCTTTGCCTAAAGATGTTTCAAAATTAGAATTGTGTTTTGTTAGCAAGGAAAAAATAGAAGAACAATTCCAGTCTTTTAGGTCTAAGTTAGAGAGATTAGAAACGCAAAAAAATGTTTTTGAGAAAGAAAAAAATACACTATTTCAAAAGCAGAATGAATTAGAACATAAAATTCAGAAAGATCATCAAAAAGTAGATTTTCTCAATCGTTCTCAAAAAGACTATCAATCGATGCAATTAAAATTAGATTTAGATGACAAAGAATGGAATAAAGATATTTCTGAGAATAAAGCTAAAATTGAAGAATGGCAATTAGAACTAAATGCCTTTGATGAAAAAATTCATGAAGAAACTATTTTACAGAGTGAAGTGAAAGTAAAGTTTGATGCCAAAGTTTTGGAATTAGAGGAACTCCAGAAAAATATAAGGCAAAACCAAAATAAACAAAATGAATATAAACAGAATCAGTATAATTTAGATCTTAAATTACAGAAATTAAAAATGGTTGTTCAAAGTGTTTGTGAAAAAGTATATGAGGCATATGAAATAGACTTAAAAGATCCAGAATGGAAATTCGATCTTATTGAGTACAAGCCAGATTCTGTCCAATCAGAAATTGCTAGTCTTGAAGCTGAGATTAAAAAACAAGGTGGCTTTAGCATTACAGCTTTAGAGGACTATGAAGAAGAAAAAAATCGCTTAGCTGATGTACAGGAGCATTATGATGATCTTCAAAGTGCTAAAAAGAAATTAGAGAAAACAATAACGCGTTTAGATGAGGTAGCTCGTAAACAATTTACAGAAATTTTTGAACAAATTCAGAAAAATTTTCAAGATGTCTTTTCTACCCTATTTGAAGGTGGCAAAAGTAAATTAGTTTTACTTGAAGAAGATGGAGTTGATTTCTTAGACTCTCAAATTAAAATTAATGTTTCTCCTAGTGGAAAAAAAATGAGAGGAGTGGCTCTATTGAGTGGTGGGGAAAGGGCTTTAACTTCTATTGCTCTTTTATTTTCTCTTTATTTAATTAGAACTTCCCCTTATTGTATTATGGATGAGGTTGATGGTTCTTTGGATGATGTTAATATTGGTCGTTTTGTTAATTTATTGCGTAAATTTAGCGACAGAACACAATTTATTGTTGTAACTCATAACAAAAAAACAATGGCATCTTCTGATTTACTTTATGGTGTAACTCAGGAAATAAAAGGAATTTCTCAATTAAGTAGTGTACGTTTAGATGAGTCTTTATCGTTGATACCATGATTAAGTTGACTAAAAAAATAGATTATACTTTTATCCTTTTAAGTGTTTTAGGAGAACTTTATATGAAGGATAAAGAAAGCAACTCTAAAAGTAATCGTACTAGACTTGCCATGAAGAAATTTTGTGAAGAAAATCAAATTTCTTTAAAATTTATTCAATCTATTGTAACTCAATTAGCACAGCAAAACATTATAGAATCTAAATCAGGTGTTAAAGGTGGAGTTTATTTAAATAAAGACCCAGAAGAGATTACATTATTAGAGCTTATTGAGCTTATTGAATCCCCTATTACATTGATGGATTGTTTAGATGATTCAAAAGCTTGTATTCGTACAGGTTTTTGTCCAATAACCCATGTTCTAAGTGAAATACAAGAGGCTCTTAAAAATCGTTTAAAGAAGATGACTGTTTTAGACTTTGTTTTGAAGAAGGAAGAATTACCTATAGAGTGCCCTATTTTGGAGCACTAAACTTTTAGAAGTTTAAATTTCCTAAAATTTTCAGTCATCTTTTCAATTTGAATTGTAAAATCTAATTTTATGTAATCGGGTAGGCATTCTGGCCACTCAATTAAACAAATTTTTTCTTGATTTAAATAATAATCTAGCCCAATTTCTTCCCAATCAGCATTTACATCTAATCGGTATAAATCTATATGAATGACAGCAGGTGATGTATCGTATTCGTTAACTAGAGTGTACGAAGGAGACGTTACTAAGCCTTTATAACCAATTTGTTTTAGTATTCCTTGAATTAATGTTGTTTTTCCTGCTCCTAAATCGCCACTAAGTCCAATAGTACAGCTAGGTGGTAAGTTTGAGGCTAGGCTTATTGCCCATTGTTGAGTGCTTTCTAAACTGTTTGAAGTTATTGTTTGATTTGTTAACATACTAGAGAGTAATTATTATTATATTATACTATAAGGAAAGTTTCTTAAGACCGTTCATGTAAGGTTGTAATGCCTTAGGAATATTAACAGAGCCGTCTTGGTTTTGGTAATTCTCTAATAGAGCAATCAATATACGAGGTGTAGCTAACCCAGAGCCATTAAGTGTATGGACAAATTTTGTTTGGTTTTTATCTTTGTAGCGAATGTTTGCACGACGAGCTTGAAAGTTTTCAAAATTAGAAACGGATGACACTTCTAACCAAGCATCATTTGCTGGGGCGTAGACTTCAATGTCATAGCATTTTGTTGCACCAAAACTTAAATCTCCTGCACAAAGTTCTAAAATTCGGTAAGGTAAGTTTAGTTTTTGGACTAAATTTTCAGCATAAGATAAAAGTTCTTCTAAAGTTCTGTAAGAGTCTTCTTCTTTAACAAATTTAACCATTTCTACTTTGTTAAATTGATGTAATCGCTGAAATCCTCGGGTATCTTTACCCCAAGCTCCAGCTTCTTTTCTAAAACAAGGGGTATAACTTGCATAAGAAATTGGGAGCTCTTGAGAAGTTAGTATCTCACTGCTATGCAGATTAGTTAGGGGTACTTCAGCTGTAGGGATCAAAAAAAAATTTTTATCTAGGCTATACATATCATCTTCCATTTTTGGAATTTGACCTGTTCCAATCATGCATTGACGATTTACAATGATGGGAGGAATTACTTCTGTAAATCCGTGTTCATCAGTATGTGTCTCTAAGAAAAAGTGAATGAGAGCTCGTTCTAATTTTGCACCTAAACCAGTAAAAACAGGGTAGCCTTTACCCGTAATTTTGGCACCTCTTTTAAAATCGAATAAAGAAAGATGTTCTCCAATTTCAAGGTGGTCTTTGATTTTAAAATCGAAAGAGTAGGGCTTTTTCCATGTTTTAGAAATAATATTGTCTTTTGCATTTTTTCCACGAGGTACAGAAGAATGAGGGAGGTTTGGAATCATTAAATTAATTGATTTGAGTTCAGCTTCAATGGTTTGAACTTTGGATTTTTGTAATTTGATATTTTGACTAGAATCTTTTAATTCTATAAGCATTGTTGAAACATCTTCATTATTTTTTTTAAGTTCGGCAACTTGTTTTGATGCTTTGTTGCGTTTAAATTTAAGTGTTTCAAGTGTTTGTAGCTCTATACGGTGCGTTGAATCCAATTTAAGCCATTTATCGAAATCAATTTCAACACCTTTAGACTGCATGAGTAGAGGTAAATCTTTAATGTTTTCACGAATATATTTAGAATCTAGCATATTAATTTTTTAGATTGAATTAAAATCAAAAATAGATATTTAAATCTTATTTGTGCATGGTTGTCTTTAGAGTTCTCTTTTTTATTTGTTTTTTTATACTGTATGTAGTTGCCCAGAATACATTTGTTGTTGGTTATGTTATTGATGAAAATTCTGGGGATCCAGTTTCTTGGGTAAGAATAAAGACACTAAGTGGAAAAGATTTAGGACAGGCTAGTTCGGATGGTCGTTTTGAAGTTAAAGTTATGTCTACTAAATTGTTATTGAGCTTTACTAAGTTTGGATATGAAGATTTTATTTTAGATTTAAGTGATTTGTCGGAGTTTGTTGATGTTGAAGTTTATTTATCTTCAAAGGTAAAACAGTTATCAAACATAGATGTGTTTGGAAAAGGTATTCAGAATCGTAAAGAATTAGGAAATCAAACAATACAAGAATTAGAACAATTTCAAGGTCTTCGAATTGATTTAAATGATCATTTAAGTCAATTAGCGGGTATTTCTGGAATAGGTGAATTTAGTAGTGATTTGTCTATTTTTGGAGGAAGGAAATCAGATGTAGTTTCCTATTTGGGAGGTACCCGCATTCCAAATTTAAGACACTTAGATTTTGGTTTACCTGGAAACCAGAGTGTTTTAAACCCTCGTTTATTGAAATCTGTTTCTGTAGAGGATAATCTGAGTCGAGGTCCTGTGAATCAAGGCAATTCATCAGCATTACAATATCAATTGAAACAAGCAAAAGATCAACAGATAACGGGAGATATTGTTTTTGGAACTTTTAATCGTGAATTTAATGCAACAGCTTTCTTTGGAAAACGTACTTTTATTACAAGCTTTAGGTTAATTCAGCCAACATTTTTAACAAATATCTCAAGACAGTTTTTTACAATACCGAAAGAGACTCGTTTGGATCGAAGTTGCAATCCAGCTATTAACGATTGTAGTAAACTAAATGAAAATCCGATAGATGTTAGAGCATTTGATGCTTTATTTTCAACAAGTTACTTTGATCAAGAAACAGAAGAATTTTCTCGTTGGACTTTTTTGGCTCTTTCAGATGATTTTAGCATTTCAGAAGATATATCAAATAGCTTTGGTGCTACAACTTTCCAAACGATTCACGGTGGCTCTCAATTTAAAGGTTTTTTTTCATATGAAAAAACGAAACCTTTAGAAAGTGGATCTATTTTTTATTCTATAGGAGGGTTGACAGGTAATGATTTAAGAGAAAATAGGGATACTTCTTTATCATCAAATCAAAATCAATTTTATTTAGCTTCTGATGGCTTAGAAAATGAAAACTTAATAGGAGATTTTCAATTAAATTCTTATTATATTTTTGGTTCATTACAGTGGACTCCCATTAGAGAACGGTTAAATGGTACCGTTTCCTATTATGCGAATTTAGAGTATCAAAGTGAAATAAGAGAATTTCGAGATTATTTACCAGAAAATAGGAGAAGTATTGATGCTAGTGTTTATAAATTAGATGGTCTTTTTCGTTGGAATTACTTGTCTAGATCTTCTCACAGGTTAGATTTTTCTATTGGATTGAGTCAAGCTAACTTTAGTGAATTACCAGCTCCTTTAGGTAATGTACGTTATGGGTATCAAATAAAACCTTGGTTGGCGTTTTATGGAGATTTTGCTTTAAGACAAAATCATAAATTTCTAAAATATAACTATGAAGCACAAAAATTAGATGACCTTAATTCAAGTACTATTACAGCTCAATCTATAACTTCTATTGAAAATAAAAGAACAACTTCCAGTGAAGCTAAAATAGGTTTTAAAAGTGGACTATCTACGCTAAATTTTAGTTTAACTTCTTATTATCGTTATTATTTTAATCCAATATTACCAGAGCCTTCTGTTTATTGGAATTTTAAAGAATTAGTAACTGCGTCTTCATCGGAAGTTTTAGGATTTAATTTTAATCTAGCTTGGAATTTAAGTCCTTACTTTGGAGTAGGATCGAATGTATCTGTTATACAAGGGAAGTATAATTTGCAAGGTGGTTCTAGTTTAGCTTGGGAGGCAAATCGTTCTTTAGATTGGGTTTTAAATTTAAGACTAAATCCTAGAGGTGATAGTATCTTAAGTTTTATTGTAACCTATGTTGTGAATAACGATGTTCCCCTTTATCAATACGAATTACCAAGAGATAAAATTATTAGTAGTAATAACAATGCTCAATTTAGACCTATTGATGTTGGTTCAAGACGCATTCAAAATTATAAATCAGTTTCTAGGCAACGCGTTGATTTGAGAGCTCATTTAAACCTAGATAGTCAATTTAAACCTTTAAGTCGTGTGCGTTTCTACTTTCAAGTCACAAACCTTTTTTCAAATTTTGAGCAAGCATTTTTCAAATTTTTAGGAGGAAAGAATGAAAAGCAACGTGGTGTGACGCGTTTATCAGAAGAAAATTTGGGAAATTTAACACCTGTTTTAATAAGAGGTTTGGGCTTTTTTATTATTTTTGGTTTTGAACTTAATTTTTCAACCTAATTTTTGATATTAGTTAATGTGTTTATTCGAGTACTTTTATAATTATGAAGGGTTTTTTAGTTATTTTTATTTTTGCTTTTTGTGTTGTAAAGTCATTTTCTTTAGATTCATTACGATCTCAGCAAGATTGGAAACTGATTGAGTCAAAACATAGTCGCATTATTTTCCCAAAAGAGACAAGGTTAGATGCTCAAAAATTGATTACAAATTTTGATACTTATTTACCTCAATCTGGTAAGTTACTGGGTGTTAAATCTAGACGTTTAACGGTTGTGTTGAATAATACAACGAGTTTTGCTAATGGTTTTTATTCTTTAACTCCAAATTATGCTGAAGTTTTTACTTTTGCAGAAAATTTTGGAACATCCTCAGACTGGTTATCTTTGTTAGCTACTCATGAAGGTCACCACTTTGTTCAATTTGAAAAACTACAAGAAGGAAGTAAATTTGTGTGGTACTTTTTTTTAGGAGGCACTGGCTCTGCAATAATGAGTGCATTTTATGTTCCTATTTGGTTTTTTGAGGGAAATGCAACTGTATTTGAAAGTCTTGTCAGTCATTCTGGAAGAGGGCAACATCCCATTTTCTTACTATCTTTGAGAGCAAAAGAGCTATATAAAAAAAGAACTTCTTATTACTCAACTTATTTGAGGCATCCTTTATTGCCTTTAACAGAGGATCATTATGATTTGGGTTATCTAATATCATCTTATATACAATATGAGTACCCTAAGTATATTTGGGACAAAGTTTTAAGTTCATTAAATGAATATATTATTTTTCCTACCTTTAACTATTCTTTAAAACAGCATACTGGAAAAGGAATAGAAGAACTGTATCATGAGGCTTTAGATTTTTATCAAGAAAGATGGAAAAAACAAATAGAAAGTTTACCTGTAGACTCTAAGCTTAAAACTTTTGTTTCTGCTGAAGATAGAGAAAATTGGAATGCATTTATTTCTCCACAATATTTACAAGATGGAACTTTATTGAGTTTAAGTGTAGGAACTTCGTATTGTTCTGAACTTATAGAAATTGATTCTTTTTATAAACCAGCAAGACTGATTCCACTAACAGAGATATCTAGAGGTATCAGTGTTACTGCTGCAGAGACTGGTGGGCAAGTGTTGTCATCTGGAGGGAGAAAAGTAGTATGGATTGATAAGGCTTCGCATCGTCATGAGCAAAATCAGGTGTACTCAAACATATGGTTATACGATTTTGATACAGACTCAAAGAGTCAAATTAGGAAATCTTCTCGTTATTCTAATGTAGTTTTAAGTTCGGATGGGAAACAGTTATTAGCCATTTATAAAGGTTATGAGGGACAAGTAGAGTTTCATTTATATGTTACAGAAACGCTACAGCAAAAAGATAAAATTAAAGTGCCGTTTGGCTGGAATGTTTATGATCTAGCTTGGAATCAAGGAGAAAATAAAATTGTTTTCACCAGTATCTTTGGAGAGAACGGTGTTAGTTTAAAGGAATATGATTTAATAGAAAAAACTTTTAATGATCTCATCCCTTCAGTCAAAGGTATTGCAATTAGAACACCATCATACTGGAATGATTATGTAATTTTTCAATCTGATATGAGTGGTCTTGATCAAATTTATGCAATACATTCGAAAACAAAGAAATCTTATCAATTAACATTTAGACAATTAGGTGCTTTTTTTCCTGCTATTCATCCTTTCAAAAACATTCTTGTTTTTAGTGATTATGGAATTAATGGCTTCTCTCTTTTAGAGTTTTCTTTAGATAAAGAGAATTGGGTTGAGGTTAAGGGAGATTTTTCTAGGGAGAAAGATCCTGTGTTACAAAAAATTATTGAAAAGTCATTTTCTACTAATTTTTCTGATAGGTCAGGTGCTTATTCAAATAAAAAAGAATATAAAATAGAGGAATATAATTCTATTTCTCATATTTTTCACCCACATTCTTGGGTGTTTTTTGCAAATTCTGAAAATACTCTATCTCTAAAAACTCTTTATGCTAGTGTAAGTTTTACAGATTATTTATCTACAATGTTAACCAATCTTAGCTATCTTAAACTGGATTCAAGGTATTTTTTGTTAGGAGATTTGACTTACCTTAATTATTACCCTGACTTCTTTGTTAGGGGAAGAAGAGAAGTTGGAGGAGCTAAAGGCTTTGGGTATTTTGATGTGGGAGTAAGATTACCTTTAGACTTTAGTCAAGGTAAGTTGTTTTCTCATACTTTTAGCTCAGAATTTTCTTTACGCTTTTTATCTAAAAAGAATTTTTCCCTAAAAACTAGCGGAAATTGGTCTTTTATAAAACAAAAGAAAACACCTCTTTCTCTTTACCCGATAGGTTTTAGTATTTCACATGCGATTATATACGATTTTGCAGATAACATTGATTTTGAAAATATAGAGTTTGTTTTTAAGGCTTTTTTTCCTGGTTTTACTGCTATACAAGGTTGGCGACTTGTAAGTTGTTTTTCTATTGAGAGTGCTTTTAATAATTGTATAGGTAGAACTACATTTAAGATTAAAGAAGAAAACTCTTTAAATTCTTTGAATTATGGTTTGAATCTTTTCTATCTGGATTTTAGCCTTTTATCTGTGCTTTATTTGAAGCAATTAAATTTTGAATTTTTTACAGAATATGAAAATTTTCGTGAAGAAAATGATGAAAATAATAGAAAGGTGTTCTCGGTCGGTGGCGATTTCAAACTCTTATTTCATCCTTTCTCCAATATTATACCAGCTCAAATGATCATTACTATTGGTTATGATTTTCTTAATAAGGATAATTTTATTAACAGAGATCGTTCTACATCTGTTTTTCTAAATTCAAAAGTGAATATAGGTTTCTGATTTTATTATGGTTAAAATACTGTTTATATGTATTTTTTTGTTTTTACATAATTCTTTTTCTAAAAATTCTACAGAATTAAGAAAAATTGAAAAGCCTATTGTTTTTTCAAATGGGTTGATTTTTTTAAATAGAGAGGCTCTTTCATTATCTCTTTCTGTAGGATCTTTGAAATCTAGAGAAATTCTAACAGCAAAAAGCACATCTTCGCGTTTGTTGTCTTTTAATCTAAATTTAAATTATTATTACGCATCTTGGTTTTTTTTATCTTTTGAATCATTAGCTGCTTCTGATAACAATTTGTTTGTAAAGACAAGTGTGCAAGAAGCCTTTAATTATTCTTCTTTTGGAGGAGGTTTTTGTTTTAGAGTTAAGAGCATTGGTTTTTATCTTAAATCTAGTGTGGTATTTCAAACCGAAGAAAAAAACTTTGAAAGAAGTATTGATTTACAAGAAAGAATAGAAGAAAATAATTTTTTACAGATTAATAGTGGATTTAGTGTCAGAATTACCTCTTCCTTGCATTACTTTTCTTCTTGGAAAATTGAATTTGAGAGTTTACCAAGATTTTCTAGGCTAGAGACAAATACAGATTATATCCTAGGCGTAGGGTCTGCTTTAGACTTACTTGATTTTTTTGGTTATAAGGCGGATGCTAGTGGATTTATTGTTTTTACTAGTTTAAAATTTCCAATAAATTTTGATAAACCTAAATTTTCAATAAGGCATTTTACAACAGGAGTGGGCATTTCATTTTAATTAATTAAACACTTGATTAAGGTGGATCTTAAATTTATATTTGTACAACCTGCTACCTCATTTAAGAAAGTGGCCTAGATTAATGTTCAAAGGAGTATGTGTGACGAAAATATATGAAACAATTGTTTTAGTGGATTCAATGATTGCTGATGAGTCAATTGAATCTGAATTTAATTCTCTGGAATCAATTATTAATAGTGAAGCGAAGCTTATTAAAAGAGATATTTGGGGTAAACGAAAATTAGCCTATTCTATTAACAAAAGAAATTATGCTCATTATGGTACTTTTTATTATGAAGGTAGTGGTAAGCTTGTTGATATGATTGAAAAAGGTTTGTCTATTAATGATAACATTTTGCGTTGGATGACTATCGCTGATAATCCAGCTGGAATACCGCAAGATAAAGTAGAAGAGGCAGTAAAAGTATCATCTGCTGATGATGTATCTTCTGAAAAAGAAATTTCTACAGAAACTGAAGAAGGAGAAGTTTAAAATGGCTATGAATAATAGAAGGGACGAAAAATCAAATGCAATGAATTTTTTAGGTGCTTTTGATAAATTAAAAACTAAAAAAGTTTGTTATTTTAAACAAAACAAGATAGAGTTTATTGATTTTAAAGATATTGAATTATTAAAAAAATTTATTAATCCTAGAGGAAAAATTATTCCTCGTGCGATTTCTGGTACAAGTGCAAAATATCAAAGACAACTTTCTAAAGCAGTTAAGCGTGCTAGAATCGTTGCTTTATTACCTTATATCCAAGGAAAATAATATATGGAAGTTATACTTAAAACAAATATAAAGGGTCTAGGAAACGCTTTAGATATTATTCAAGTTAAAGATGGCTATGCTCGTAATTATCTTTTTCCTCGTAAACTTGCAACGATAGCGACTAAAGTAGCTAAGCGTTTAATAGAAGTTGATTTGGAGAAGGTAAAATCAATTTACTTAAGAGGACAAAAAACAGCTGAAGATATAGCTACTCGTTTAGAAGGTATTGAAATTAATATTATAGCAAAAACAACGGATGGTGAAAAACTTTATGGTTCTATTACTGGTAAAGAAATTTCGACTGAACTTAATAAACTTGATTTTGTGATTGATGGTAAACAAATTGAGATTGCTGAGCCTATTAGAAAACTAGGAATGTATACTGTCAAAATTGTTATCCCTCCAGCTGTAACTGCGTCTATCAAAGTTTGGGTTGTTGACGAAAAAGCACAAGCTTAAGTTTTTCAAACTTTAATGGTTGAAGTTGTTATTTTAGGTGTACTGGGAAGAATGGGTCGAATGATTCTTTCTTCTGCAGAGACGAATCCTAATCTAATTGTTATTGGAGGCGTAGTTAAATCACCAAAAGATTTGGAACAAAATCTTTTATTTAGAAATAAAACACTTTCATTAACTTGCGATTTACAGCAGCTACTGAGTCCAGGTGTTGTTGTTATTGATTTTACAAGTGTTGCTACAACTCTTACTATTTTGTCTTTGATTAAAGATAGTAAGTCTAAGTTAGTGATAGGAACAACTGGTTTTAGTAAAAGTGAGAAACAATTTATTTATAAAACTTCAGAATTTGTTCCTGTAGTTTTTTCTCCGAATATGAGCATAGGAGTCAATGTCCTTTTTGCTGTTGTTGAACAAGTAGCTCGTACATTAGATATTGCTTACGATGTTGAAATAACGGAGACTCATCATACAAAAAAGCAAGACTCTCCCAGCGGAACTGCTATGGGTTTATTGGATTCTGTTACAAAGGGGCATGACTCTAGTCTTGACAAAGCGTGTTATGGTAGGCAGGGTTTTTATAAAGAACGTCCTAAGGGAGAAATTGGGATGCATGCTTTACGTGCGGGAGATATTATTGGTGATCATTCAGTTCTATTTGCAGGTAAAGCTGAGCGTTTAGAGTTTAAACATGTTGCCCATGATCGTTCTGTTTTTGCTGACGGTTCCTGTACAGCAGCTTTATTTCTAAATAAAAAGGAACACGGTTTGTTTAGTATGTTAGATGTACTAAATATTAAAGTAGGCTAATTTTAAGATTTCTCTTTTTCAGAAAGAGAAATCTAAACAAAATTTATAATAAGAATACAAGGTTAAATAACCAAGTTTAAAAAACTTATTGGTCCTCTATATTTGAAGAATTTGTTGAATCAAAGCTTAAAACGGTAGATGTTCCGCCTTCCTCAATAGAATTTTTAGATACTAAGGTAAGTATTGCTTTATTACGAAATTCTTTCAAACTTTGAGAACCTAGATTTACCATTGTAGATTTCGTTTTTTGCAATGTTGTTTGTAAACATTCCTCTACACTACCAAGTAATGGTACATAAGACTCAATCCCTTCTTCAAAAGAAAGTTTTTCTTGAGGATTATCTGAATTTGAATAGCGAGACCAATTGCGAGCTTTACTAGAGCCTTCTCCCCAATAAGGCTTATAAAGTTTACTTTTAATCGAAACTTTAGAAGTAGGACTCTCATCTGTCATAGCAAAATAGCGTCCCATCATCACAAAATCAGCTCCCATAGATAATGCTATAATAATTTGAGTATCGTTAGAAAGACCTCCGTCAGAGCAAACAGGAATGTAGATACCTGTTTCTTTAAAGTAGGTATTACGGACATCACAAACTTCCAAAAGAGAAGAGGCTTGTCCTCGTCCAATACCTTTTTGTTCCCTAGTGATACAGATCGAGCCACCTCCGATACCAACTTTTATAAAGTCTAGTTTAGCTTCTTTTGCTAAATAAAGAAAACCTTCTGCAGTAACAACATTGCCACCACCTAAAATGATTTGATCACCGTATTTTTTGCGAATCCAAAGAGCGGCTTCTTTTTGATATTCAGTGAATCCATCAGAGGAATCAAAACAAAGAACATCAACTCCTTTTTCAATTAAGGCAGGAACTCTATCCTTATAATCATGTGTATTGATTGCCGCCCCAACAATAAGTCGTTTCTCATTATCCAAAATTTCATTTGGGTGATTTTTGTGGTCTATATAATCTTTTGTGAAAACCAAATATTTTAAATGATTTTTCTCTAAGATAGGGAGACAATCTTTTTTGTATTTGTATAATAACAGGTTAGCTTGTTTGAGAGAAATGCCAGACTCACCTGTGATGACTTTCTCTTTAGGAGTCATATGCGTTTTAATTGAATCACATAAGTTGTCTTCGTCTTCCCAAAAATCCTTATCTGTGATAATACCTAAAAATAAACCATTACATAAACCATCTTTGGTTACAGGCATTGTAGAGTGATTTGTTTTTTCTCTAAGAGAAACATAATTCTGAAGAGTATCGGTTGGCTTAAGGCAGGAATCTGAAATAACAAAACCAGCTTTGTGCATTTTGACTTGCTCAATCATTTTAGCTTGGCTTTCAATACTTTGAGAACTGTAAATGAAACCACATCCACCTTGCCTTGCTAATGCTATAGCCATTTGAGTACCAGATACAGATTGCATACTAGCAGAAACAATTGGAATATTTAGAGAGGATAGTTGTTTTTGATTACCTTTAAACTTAGAGATAGGAGTTTTTAGGTCAACAGAACAAGAGGTTAGACCTTTGGGAGTTAGTTGAGGTAAAAGAAGGTATTCGGAAAATGTACGAGAAGTGTCTTTGAGAATCTTAACCATAACCAAATGTATATTCTGAAGCTTGTAAAATCAATGACTTTACAAATTCAAAGAATAAGAAGTGAGCTTTAGAAGATAAACTTACGATCTTTAATGAACTTTTTGATTTTTTTAGAACCAATCCATCGCTTGCGATTACTTTGTAATTCTAGTAACTCTAAATTGATTTGATAAAACTTAACTTGTTTCTTGCCTTCTTTATCAACAAGAGTAGAAATTGTGCCAATAAGGATTACATCGGCTCCGTATTCTTTGCCAAGAGATTTTCTACTATTTTGTGATGCGTTAACTTCTTGGTCGGCAATTTCTTCTCTTAGTTGAGTTCGCTCTGATTTATTAGCAACTAAATCAATATCGCCAGATAATACAAATTCGCGTTCTATGTCTTTTATAAAAGTAGTTGTATTGATATGTTCATGGCTTTTATTGACAATTTTTCCAACAATAAGAGTTGGTGTTTTGTCATAACGAGAAAGCCATTTACTCTCAAGACAATTTTTAATCATACTTTTGGCGACTAAGCGAGAGTCAACATCGTTCCACTTTCCACTTAAATCAATTGTGGAATTGGGGTCAATGCGGTCAATACTTTTTGAGCAAGAAACGATTAATGTTAAGAATAGTAGGGAAGAGATATAAAAAATTTGTTTCATGATTTTGTTTTGGGTTAGAGTAAGACAAATATTAAGAAATTGATTTGTTAAGGAATCCATTTACGCACATGGGTGTAGGAGGATGAAAATAAAATTCCGAGATCAAGACCAATTCTTTGATCTTGATTGTTACGAAAGATACTAGAGCTATCAAATATTTCTCGATTTAAGCCAAAATAGCAAGGAACACGGATTTGAATGGTCGTATTCTTAGAAATTTGAAATAAAAAGCCAAACATTCCAACCAAATAAGGTCGAATATTTCGAATGTTAACTGGTTGGGAGCTTCTGTAGTGGTGGTTAAGACTTACACCTAAATTTATATTAGGAGTAAACTTTTTATAATGAAAAGCAACAATATCAAGAAGAAAATTACCACCAATTGTTGCTTTAGGAGCTAACCAATCTATATTATAAGATATAGCGGTTTGAGAAGTAAATAAAAACTTTTGTTGGAAAGAGATTTTGATGGCATCTTGTGTGCTGTCTAAATGAAAAGATGGACCAATACTAACTCCCCACTTGCTAGTAGACAAAAAAGACGAATACTCGTCAGCCTCGTTAGCAGAAAAAGAAAAACTGACAAAAATAAGAATAAATAGAATAAATTTCATTTCTGACATAGTAAAAATAGTAAAATTTTTTTGCAAGGAATTAGGTCGCATTTTATTAAAAAATATATTTAACTTTCAAGATTGGAACGAGATAGTTGAAAGGATGCTTCTGCATAATCTGATATTAAAATGGCTTTAGGTTTTTGAACAGAAATTTTGCAAGAATGGATTAGTTTAAACTGATTCAATAATAAACTACATCCTCGTTTTACTAAAGTTTCAATAAGAAAAAATTGTTCTCTTTTTACCCATTCTGAAAAAAAATGGGTTAAAGTTGTATAATTAATTGTATTGTTAATGTCTTCTGTTTGTTCAGCTAAATCAAAGGGAGTTTTCAGATTAATATCAAAAAATAATTCTTGTTCTTGATCTCGTTCGTGTTCAAGAATACCAATAATACAAGATATTTTTAGATTTTTGATTGTGATTGTACCTAAGTTCATATATACTTTTTTTTGAGGACTAATTTGATTAAATCTCGAGTAGGTTTATTAATTTTTTCTAAAAGAGCTTTTTCTAAAGAAATCCATTGATAATTAGAGCTTTCATAATTTAAATGTACAGACTCATTAGAAGAACAAAATCCAATAAAATGAAAGAGAATAAAGTGCTTTTTTTTATGAAATTCTAAACATTCAATGCTTTCTTGCATTAATATTTGTTGAGTTTGATGAATCGTTAAACTTGTCTCTTCTTTAACTTCTCGAATGAAAGCTTGTTCTAAAGATTCTCCATAATCTACTTTACCACCAGGAGTACCCCATAAGTTCTTCCACTTTTTTGTAAAAATAAGTAAAATCTGCTTTTGTTTATTAAAAACAAGACCGCCAATACTTACAATAGGGATTTTTAGTTGCTCCAAGGCTATTTTTTGAGAAAAAGCTTGATGCATGGAGCTTATATCTGAAAAATGGTAATCAGGTTTTGAATGAATGATTACCTCTTTACTATTATAACCATAAGTAGAACCAACGCTTTGGACTTTATTTTGTTGTCCTGTTAAAATATCGTGAGGAGTATCTCCAATAAAAAAAGTCTCAAATGAGGTTAAATTGTGATTTTTTATAATTTTTGGAAGAAAAAGAATTTTATCATAAGCTCCACCGTACACTTGTGAAAATAAGTGATCAATCTTAAGGTGCCTTAAAATTTTTTCTAAAATATCTTGAGATAAGGTTGATAAAATAAATAAAGATGCTTTAGAAGAAAGAGCTTGAATCATTTTTAAGGCATTAGGGTACAATTTTGTTTCACAAACAAGTTCTTGGTAGGCTTCGAAAAAATAAGTATCTATTGCTTTTTGAGAAATACTAGGGCAATATTTTCTATAAAATCCTGTAAGAGGAATTGTAAATTCTTGTTGGTATTCTTGGAGGCTAATAGAGGTTTGACTAAAATGCTCAAGAGTTTGATTTGTAATTTTCCACGATAGCTCTAAATCGTCACAAAGGGTACCAGACCAGTCAAAAATAAAATTAAATGTGGACATATTAAAAAGGTAAAGTTTTATTGTAAGTGTTAAACAAAGAGTTTGGATAATTCATTTGATTTGCTGAGAGCATGATGGTTTGAATTGCAGTTCTAAAAATATAGATTTACAAATATACTTACAGGTTTAAATTTGAAAAACATTTTAAAATATATTGTTGTTTTTTCCCTTTTTTTTCAAGGGTTATTTGCACAAGGAGTTAATCTTACTGCTCAAGAAGAATTGGATGCTCGTTATTCTGGATTAGCGGGTGTTCATTTGGGATTTAGTGGTCGTGAAACTGCATTATCTTCTCATCCTGCAGCAATTCAAGATATAGAACAACTTTGGTTTTCAGCTCAGTACATTAATCGTTTTTCTTCTTTAGTGCAACAACATAATTTTGTTTTAGGTTTACCACTAGATACAGCATCTACCTTAGCTTTGGGTTTGGTTTACTTTGGAGGAGATTTTATTGCTAGAGAAAGTTTTTTTGATACACCTAGAAAGGAGAGGTTTTATGATCTTTTATTTGTTATGGCTTATTCTAGTCGTTTTAAAAATTTAGATATAGGAGCTAACGCTAAAATTATTTATCGTCAATTAGATCAAATTGGATTAGGAATACAAGCAGATGTATCTGCTCGTTATTTTTTAAAAAGGTTTCAATTTGATACATACCTTAGAGGGTTGGTGCCATCTTCTGTAGGTTGGAGTCAAACGCGACTTTTAGAAGCTGATGTACCAGAGCTTTTTATTTCTGTGAGTTTTCATGAGAGAATAAATGCTGTTTATGGAGGTTTCAGTGTTTCTT
The DNA here is from genome assembly GCA_965261055.1 of Fibrobacteria bacterium. Taxonomy (GTDB): domain Bacteria; phylum Fibrobacterota; class Fibrobacteria; order UBA11236; family JADFYW01. The sequence continues at coordinate 318,138 of OZ253440.1, forward strand.
TACAAACACAGGGGTTTGTTCAAAATGCTCCAAAGTCAATTGAATCAGAACAGGGTGGAAATATTGGAGATGTTGAAAGTTTATTGAAAACTTTAAAATGGGCTACAGAATTAAAATTAGATGGAGGTTTATCTTTAAGATTAAGTTTTGGGGAAATTTTTAAATTAATACAATTTAAAAAATTATATCCTAATTATGGAATAGGCTATAAGTATAAAGATATAGCTAGAGTTGATTATAGTTTTTATTTACACCCTGAGTTAGAGTTTACTCATGCTATTTCTTTATCACTATCTCCTTGGTGGAGTCGTGCTAAAATTGAAAGAAATATTACAAGAAAAAAATATTTAAAACCGTTAACATCTGTATCTACAGAAACAAAAATAGAGGATAAGTTTGAAGAGATTAATCAAGAACCTTCTGAAGATGAAGAAGAGGTTTTAGAGTAAAGGGCTATATGTTTCTAGTTTCAGAAATTCAAAATCAAGAAATTATTTATAAGGCAAATTTTGTTTTGACATTAAATAATAAACAACCTTTTTTAACAGAAGGTGCTGTAGTTGTAAAAAATCAAAAGATACTGAAAGTGGGTTCTTTTAAGGAAGTTATTTTACTTTATCCAAATTTTTATGTAGAAGAAATAAATGGTTTATTAATGCCAGGATTAATGAATAGTCATTGCCATCTAGAATTAAGTTCTTTAGTTGGTAAAATTGGACCGACAAAAAATTTTTTAAATTGGATTAAGCAACTTCAAAAAGTAACTGAAAATTATACGCAGAATGATTGGGTGAAGAGTGTTGAGAAAGGTGTTATAGATTCCATTGTTTCTGGAACAACCCAAATTGTAGATGTTGGTAATTCAGGAACAAGTTATCAAAGTGGATCTCAAAATTTACAAGGTCTTTACTACAGAGAGATAATAGGACTGAATGTTAAAAGAGGTTTAGATTATTGGAATTTACAACAGCAAAATTTACAAGAGGATTTTCTTTTTTATCAAAATCGAAAATCAAGAACTTCGGCATCGGCTCATGCACCTTTTTCTTGTTCTCCAGAATTATTAAAATCGATTATTGATTATAATCAAACTAAAAGCACTCCTTTTATAATGCATTTAGCTGAGAGTATTGAAGAAGAAGAATTTTTTGAAAAGCATATGGGTTCTTTATTTGATTTTTGTAAAAATATTGAACCTAATTTATTTGTTAAAAAATATTCTAAACAATCTTCAATTCAATACTTGATACAGATAGGAGCTTTACCTAAAAATTCTGTAATGGTTCACTGTAATACTATTACAGAATCTGAAGTTGCTTATTTTTTTAAAAACAAAATTTCTATTATACATTGCCCTCAAAGTCATTCTTTTTTTGATCACCCACCTTTCCCTTACGATTTATGTCGCCAGTATGGAGTGTCTGTTGTTTTGGGGACAGATAGTTTGGCTTCCAACACAAATTTGAATTTGTTTCAAGAAATGAATCTGTTTAAGAAAACTAATTTACAAGTTCCTTGTCAAGATATTATAAAAATGGTAACACGAACAAGTTCTAAAATTTGGAAAAATTCGTTTTATTCTGGAAGAATAAAAGAAGGAGATATGTGTAATATGATTATATTAAATTTACCATCAAAAAATTATAGTTTAGACGAAATTTTTAATTCTGTTGTATATGGAGATTGTGAATGGAATTCTTCTATTGTTCAAAACCAACAATTTTTAAAATCTTTATAGTTTTATGTCTCAAACTCTCCTCAAAAGTTTAGATGCTTTTTTTCAAAAGCAAATAGAATTAGGTCTCATTTTAGATTGGGGTGTAATGCCTATTGGAAAAGTTTCATATGGAGATGAATTAAAAGAATGGATTGGAATAGGGTATCATGCAAAAATGGATTTTATGCGAGTTGGTTTGGAAAAAAGATTAGATCCAAATAAAATTGTAGATTGGGCTAAATCTATATTGATTTTTTCTATTCCTTATCCAGTTTCGTTGTCTTCCAAAAAAGAAAACAGGAAAGATGAATGTTTTAAGATTGCTAGTTATGCAATGGGTTTAGATTATCATTATTGTAGTAACTTTATTACGAATAAGTTGAAAGAATTTTTAGAAAAGAATTACCCAGATTTAAAATCCTTTCCTTTTTCAGATTCCAAGCCAATTTTTGAAAGAGATTGGGCGACTCAAGTTGGTTTAGGGTGGAGAGGCAAAAATACTTTTACAATAGATACGGATCTAGGGTCTGGTTTTTTATTGGGAGGAATTTTATTAAGTGAGTCTTTGGAAAAAACAAAAGTTGTACATAACTATTGCGGTAGTTGTCGTCGTTGCTTAGATGTCTGTCCTACACAAGCATTTGTTAAAGAGGGCGTTTTAGATTCTAATCGTTGCATTTCTTACTGGACAATAGAAGAGAAAGGAGAAGTGCCTTTAGAATTGAGTTCTTCTTTTGGGGAATGGATTTTTGGTTGCGATATTTGCCAAGAAGTCTGTCCGTGGAATGAAAAGGCTCTTAGAAAAAAAGGGAAACAAGATATTCCAACTTCCTTTCAATTAACTCTGAATCAGTGGATATCTGTTTTGAGAAAAGGGGGTGGCTTTCAATCTCGATTTAAAGGAACGCCTCTTTTAAGAGCTGGAAGAAGAAAATTACTACGTAATTTAATGATTGTCATTCGAAATTTATCTGCTAAACCTGATATAGAAAGCATTCTTATAACATTAGAAAATCAGGAAGAAGGTTGGGTTAAAGATGAAATCTTTAAAACGAGACGATTCCTAAATTTATAAAAAGACAATGATTGTTGAATTTAATGAACTAAGATTTAAAACGATGTTCAATTTCATCTAGATTATATCTTAGAATAGTTTGTTTTCCTTGAGGAGAAACAAAAGGGTTTTGAGTTGAAAACAAATGATCAATAAGATGAATGATTTCTTCGTGATTCAAAATTTTTTGGTTAGAAATACTGGCATGTTTTGCATAAATTTGAGCTAAAATAACAAAGGTATTTTGTTGTTTTTTGTTGTTAGAATCAAAATCTTGAATCATTTTTTTTAATAAATCAATAGCAGATTTTTGTTGAATTTGAATTGGAATGCCTTTGATTTGAAAAGATAGAGGACCAAATTCTGTAATGTCAAAACCAAGAAATCCTAAATTTTTTAAATTTAGGAGTAAAATTTCTGTTTCTGTTTTGTTTAAATCTAAAAGTTCTGGAAACAGCAATTGTTGTGTTGAGACACTCTTATTTTTTAAGCTTTCTAGAGCTTGCTCATATAAAATGCGTTCATGAGCTCTTTTCTGATGTACAATAGCAAGAGCTCCTTCTATCTCTAGTAGAATGAGTTTTTGGTTAAGATACAGGTAAGAAAAAGGAGGTTTTTTAAAATTTGGTAGGGCATTTCCTAAAGAGGTTTTTTCTTTAGGTTTTTTTAAAATTGTGTTAGAGGATAAAGATATCTCTTTTTGAAAGCTATCCCTTTGAGAGGGATTTGTTGTTTTTTGAAAAATGGGAATGGTTTCAAATTGAATATTGGAGTCAACTAAAAATTTGGACTCTTGTTTTTCGATTTTAAATTGAGGTATTTTTAAATTTTTTGTTAGTGATTTTTGAATAGAATTTTCAATAAAATCACTTATTTCTTTAGGTTCTAAAAACTTGACTTCTTTTTTTGAGGGATGAACATTTACATCAATTAAATGAGCAGGACAAGTTAAAAATAAAATGCCAATAGGAAACTTCATTTGATTTGAGCTAAAGTAAGCGTTGCGAAAGGATTTTGAAATTAGATTAGAAGAAATGACTCTTTGATTAACATAAAAATATTGATTGGTTTGATTGCTTTTTTGTGTTTCAAAACTGCCGATAAAACCTTTTAATTGATAATGATCTTGTACTTGATCTACAGAAATTAAATTGTGAAAATTTACGGTTAAAATATTTTTAAGGCGATTTTCTAATTTAGGTGATGTTAATGTTAAAATATTTTTTTTGTCTTGAAAAGCTTTAAAGGAGATGTTTAAATGGCTAAAACTCATAGTTTCGATAACCTTGAGGCATTTTTTAAGTTCAGTTGAAGGGGCGGATAAAAACTTTTTACGGACAGGTAGGTTTTTAAAAAGATTACGGATGGTAATTGTTGTACCTTGTTGTCTGTGAGAAGGTAAAATTTCTTCTACTCTTCCATAATTGATTTGTAGCTTGTGAGCATAATCTTGACTATTGTGGCGAGTTTCAATTGTAAGTTGACTTACGGAAGCAATACTAGAAAGAGCCTCTCCCCTAAAACCCATTGTTTGAATTACTTGTAAATCTTGGATTTGAGATATTTTACTGGTAAAGTAGCGTTTGTAGCAAAGTTCTAAATTACTTTTGTGCATTCCGATTCCATCGTCTATAATTTGAATAGATTCTAAATCTTGACCTACAAAATAGATAAAAATATTAGAAGATTTTGCATCAATAGCATTCTCAATGAGTTCTTTAAGCATACTAGAATAGTTCTGAATGACTTCTCCTGCAGCAATTTGATTAATTGTATTATCTGAAAGACCTTGAATAATAACTTCTTGTTGTGGCATAATTTTTTTGCGAGAATGAATTGAATTTAAGAAGACCAAGAGTCTTGGATTTTTGTATTCTTTGCTTTAGTGATGATTTGACTCATACTTTGAGTAAATTCTTTTAATCCTTTACCTGAAATAGAAGATGTTAAAATAATTTGCACATTCTTTTTCCATTCTGGTTTAATTCTTGGTTTACCTAAATCTACTTTATTGGTTAATATAATTTTGGGGCGTTGGACGAGTTCAGGTTGAAATGATTTCAGTTCATGTAATAGGCTTTGATAGTCTTCCCAAATAGAGTCTTGAGAAGAGTCAACAACAAAAACTAAACAATGACAGCGTTCAATGTGTTTTAAAAATTGATTCCCTAAACCTTTTCCCTGAGCAGCTCCTTTGATAAGACCTGGAATATCGGCTAGAACAAAGCTTCCGTAAGAATGTTGGACAACACCTAAAAACGGTTGTAGTGTTGTAAAAGGATAGCTTCCTATTTTAGATTGACTATTTGTCAGTCTTTGGATAAGAGAGCTTTTTCCTACATTAGGAAACCCAACTAAGCCACAATCTGCAATAAGTTGAAGTTCTAATTTAAGTTTTAACTTAACACCGATTTTTCCTAAAGTAATTTTTGTTGTGCCTTTATTTTGAGAACTCTTAAAGTTCATGTTTCCTTTACCTCCAAGTCCACCTGAAGCAATTAGAATTTTTTCTTGATCTTTGCCAAAGTCTGCAATAAATTTATCTGAATACAGTTCAGTAATTCGAGTACCGATGGGAACGTGAATACAAATATCTTTTCCATTTTTACCGTGTTGACGGTTGGGCTGACCTTGTTCTCCAGAATCTGTTTTGATAAAGCGATTAAGTTGGATATCATAAAGAGTGTGTAAAGAGGAAAAGCTTTGAAAATAAACATGTCCACCTTGTCCACCATCTCCACCATCTGGTTTACCTCGGACTAAAAATTTTTCTCTGTGGATACTTTTAGAACCGTCACCCCCTTGACCTGTTTTGATTTCTAAAATTGTTTCGTCAATAAACATGAGTTTAGATCTACTTTTGATTAAATTATGAAAAAATGTAATATTAAATTAAAAGATACATTTTCACTGTTGATAAGGTGAATAGTTTTCAATTTTGTATTGAAATGACTAAATTTAAAAACCTCTTTTTAGAGGTTTAAATTAGGTTTTTATGGCTTTTTCAGAAGATTTTTCAAATCGTATTTTAAATAATAAATTTACGATATGCATAATCCACATTCAGGGTTTGTTTTTTCCTCAAAAGAACATCTATGGCATGAAAAAACAAATTTTCAAACAATTGATATTATTAATAATGAATTTTTAGGAAGAATTTTTTTGATTGATGGGACTGTTATGTTTACAGATAAAGATGAATTTATATACCATGAAATGATTTCTCATGTTCCTGCTTTTGCACATCCATCTCCACAAAAAGCACTTGTGTTGGGTGGGGAGATGAGGCGTTTTGAGAGAGCTAGTAAAACACTTACTATAAGAGAAGCAACACTAGTTGAAATTGATCAGAAGGTTTTAGATTTGAGTTGCAAGTTTTTTCCTAAAATTGCTTCCAAAATTTAGGTAAGGTTTTTCCTTTTGTTAGAACCTATTGGACTTTTGTACCTACATACCCTGCAGGTGGATGGACTTTTTGTTTTTGTAGTAACGATGTTAATTTTGACTTAGCAAAAATAAGGCAAGTCTATCCAGACGATAGTTTTATAAAAGAGTTACATTATTACAATCCTTCATTATAGAAAGCAAGTTTTTGTTTACCAAACCATATTCAAAAGGTGGTTGCTCCTTAAATGGAAGATATATTAGAAGTTTATTTAAAGTTTTTTTCCATTTAGTTTTTAAATAGATAAAAACTAGGCTTTTTTTAGTTATCTTTAAATTCCAATTTTATCAAAGGGTTATGGACATGAATACAGTAACTAGAATTTTATTAGGTCTTCCACTAGTCATTTTTGGCTTGAATGGTTTTTTTCACTTTATACCTACTCCTCCTGTAGAAGGTCTTTCTGCCCAATTTTTGGGAGCTATGTTTGGAAGTTCTTTGGGTTATGTTGTTAAGTTTTTAGAGCTGGTAGGTGGCTTAATGTTGTTATTTAACTTTTATTCAAGACTTGCTCTTTTGTTCATTACACCAATTACGGTTATGATTGTTTTATTTCATATTTGTATTGCTGGTGGAGGATTATTTCCACTACCAATTATCCTTCTAATTTTGAACATTCTTCAAATTAGAGCAAACAAAGATGCTTTAACTCCTTTTCTTAAAAGAAAATCAGAAAATCTAAAACTTAAAGAAAATCTAGAAATCTAAAAGTTGCCATAAAGACATTAAAATTTTTGGAGTTGATTAGGAAGCTCTATAGAACATTGGAAAGGTTATATTCAAAATTTGGTAGATTTAGACTTATTGAAATTTATGCAAGATGAATATCCTGTTTTCAAATTAACTGAAAAAAGTAATAGTGTTTTAAAAGAGGGCAAGAAACGAGAAGTTTCTTAAACCTCATTGTTTTAAAAAATTGGTGGTAGTTCTTCTAGCTCTTTTTTAAGAGCAGGATCTTTCATAAAATGATTCTGCTACCAAGTTCTAAAGAATTATTATCGTGATTGTTTTCTCTTAATAATTGATGGTATTTCCAAAGTAACGAAAGTGTTTCGGGTTTTAGTGTGACTTGATGTCGCTCTAATAGAGAAGCCTTGGAGTTTACGAAATGGTGTTCCTAGCCTTTGTTGTTGCTGAATAAGAACACAAGATAACTTAGACTTGTTTCTAGAATTACTTTTGGAGGAGAAAGGTTTTCTCCTTAACGATTGCATATTGTTTGTAAGGGAATGAGAGGTGAATCAAAAACTTTGATTAGTCATCATTACCACCAAACATCATGAATAAATATAAAATAGACTGAAATACCATGAAAACTCCAGAAAATAGTTGTACGGCGTTTAAAACAGGAGAAGAGGAGCGTTGTTGTTTTAAAACCTCAGAAGTAGATACTATCAGTGAAATAACACCTAAAGCTCCAATCCCTAGAGTTATGAGTAAACTAATAAATGTTGTTTGTATAAAGAAAGAGATTACAATTCCACCTAAAGTCGTAAAAATAAGTCCTTTTACTAAATTGGCAGAGGGAGACCAAGTATTTTTGTTGGTATAAACTAAAAATGTAACGACAGCAAAGACAATAAAAGTCATTATAACAGCTTTAAAAATAACTTCTCCTCCAGTGTAATATTGAGCAATGTAGAGCATAGGGGAAAGGACAAGACCAGCAATAAAACCATTTCCAAATAAAGCGAAAGTTGCTAAATTTGGATTGTGCTCCACTTTTAAAGCAATTGATGGCATTGCATTAAGAGCAACCATTGCTAGAATCCAACCTAAAAAACCGTTGAATAAATTAAGAATAAATTTTGAATTTATTCCAACCTTGCCACCAATAACCATTCCAAGGATTGAGATTGCCAGAAGAAGGTAACTTTTACGAATAATGAGTGTGCGTTCACTCGTAATATTTTGAGTTTGAGTTAGTTTTTCGATAAAGCTTTGTGTCATAAATACTCCTTAAATTAAGAATGATCAGCCAACTATAAATAATTAGCTAACCATAAATATAAAAAATAGAGGTAGTTTAGTGTAAGAAATTGTTAAAAACATATAGTTGATGTTGCTAATGATTAAAGTAATGAGGAATGTAGTTTTTTTTCTTTTTTTTTCTTCTTATATTTGCTAGAGTTATAGAATATTGTATATTTTGGTCTATACCAAGGATTCCTATACCAAGGATTCCTATACCAAGGATTCCTATACCAAGGATTCCTATACCAAGGATTCCTATGATTAGATTGTTTATTCTTATATCACTAACATTAATTATTTTTAATTGTGGCGACACAGTTGACTCACCGATTCCAGTAAGTAGTATTCCAGTAAGTAGTGTAAGTGTTGATAATTCTGTAGTAGGTTTAGTAGTGGAAGGTGCATCATCAACAGTTGTGGCAACCGTATTACCAACTAATGCAAGCAACAAAGCAGTGACATGGAGAAGTAGTGATTCATCAATAGTGACAGTATCACCTAGCGGTGAAATAATAGGAGTATCAGCGGGAACAGCAACTATTACGGTAACAACAGCAGACGGAGGGCACACAAACACAGTAGCTGTGACAGTAACAACAATCAATGTGACGAGTGTGAGTGTTAGCAATGATGCAGTCAACTTAGTAGTGGGAAGTTTATCAACAGTAGTGGCGACAGTATTACCAGCTGATGCGATTGATAAGACAGTGAGATGGTCAAGTAGTGATACCGCAATAGCGACAGTTGATGGTGGTGTTATCGTAGCAGTAGCAGTAGGAATGGCGGACATCACCGTAACGACAACAGATGGATCTATAACAGCGATAGTATCTGTGACAGTAATAGCCACAACAGTCAATGTGACGAGTGTGAGTGTTGGTAGTGATACAGTAGGTTTAGTAGTGAGAGGTACAGCAACAGTAATGGCGACGGTATCACCAAACGATGCAACAGATAAAATAGTGGCATGGAGAAGTAGTGATTTAACAAAAGTGACAGTATCATCTTCTGGTGTGGTAACAGGAGAATCAGAAGGCACAGCAACAATCACTGTAATGACAGCAGACGGAGGGTACACAGACACAGTAGTTGTCATAGTCACAACAGTAAGTGTAAGCAGTGTGAGTGTTGATATTGATACAGTAAGTATAGTAGTGGGAATTTCATCAATAGTTGTGGCGACGGTATTACCCGCTGATGCGAATGATTCAGTCATTTGGAGTTCAAGTTCTAATGAGATAGCAATAATTAATGAAAGCGGTGTTATCACAGGAATATCAGAGGGTGTAGTAATCATCATAGTCAAAACAGAAGACAGAGGACACACAGACACAGTAGTTGTCATAGTCACAATCAGTGTGACGAGTGTGAGTGTTGATATTTCTACACTAAGTTTAGTAGTGGGCGAGACATCACTAATCACAGCGACAGTATTACCAAATAATGCAACCAATCCAGTAGTAACATGGACAAGTAGTGATACCGCAATAGCGACAGTTTATGCAAACGGTGTCATAACAGGAGAATCAGCGGGAACAGCAACCATTACGGTAACAACAGCAGACGGAGGATACACAGACACAGTAGTTGTCATAGTCACCCCACCAATCAGTGTGACGAGTGTGAGTGTTGATATTTCTACACTAAGTTTAGTAGTGGGCGAGACATCACTAATCACAGCGACAATATTACCAGATGATGCAACCAACAAAGCAGTGACATGGACAAGTAGTGATACCGCAATAGCGACAGTTAATGCGAACGGTATCATAACAGGAGTATGGGTGGGAACAGCAATCATCACAGTTACAACAGCAGACGGAGATTACACAGACACAATAGTTGTCATAGTCATCCCAACCAGTGTGACGAGTGTGAATATTGTTAGTGGTACAGTCAATCTAGGAGTGGGAGCGAGATCAGCAATCACAGCGACAGTATTACCAAATAATGCAACCAACCCAGTAGTAACATGGACAAGTAGTGATACCGCAATAGCGACAGTTTATGCAAACGGTGTCATAACAGGAAAATCAGCGGGAACAGCAACCATTACGGTAACAACAGCAGACGGAGGATACACAGACACAGCAGTTGTCATAGTCTCAGGAGACATTGTAACGAGTGTGAGTGTGAATGTTGATAGTGATACAATTAATCTAGTAGTGGGAGATACATCACCAATCACAGCGACAATATTACCCGCTAGTGCGATAGACAAAGGAGTGAGATGGACAAGCAGTGCTGATACCATAGCTACAGTATCAAGTTTAAACCTACCAGAAGGAACAGTAGAAATAACAGGAGAATCAGCGGGAACAGCAACAATCACAGTTAGGACAACAGACGGAGGATACATGGACTCAGTATTTGTCACAGTTGCATACCCTTAAGTGTAACCAGTGTAAGTATTGTTCGTGATACAATTAATCTAGGATCACGAGAGTCATCAACAATCGCAGTGACAGTATCACCCGCCACTGCAAGCAACAAAGCAGTGACATGGTCAAGTAGTGATATCTCAATAGCGACAGTATCAAACGGTATAATAACAGGAGGATTATTGGAACAGCAACCCTCACTGTCAGCACAACAGATGGATCTCACACAGACACAGTAGTTATTACAGTGACAACAGCATTTTTTAACATGGAGACAAGGTCAGATCCATGGTTCTATGTACCTGTATCTATTATAGACATAATTAATGTCAATAATATTGTGGATCTCTTCAGGGAGGGGGTTTTGATATGGCAAATGCTATTTTTGCTGGTGGTTTTCAATATCCTTTAGCAGATTTTCAGGGGATTGCATCAAGGATTATTTTCGTCAGTGGTTTTCCAGATCTTTATGATTATTAGATATAATTTCAACCATTCCCAATAACTCTGTAGCAAATACCCCCCAAACCCACTTCGGCATCGGCTGGATAACTAAATTTGAGAATAAATTGATTTTTTATTTCGTTTTTTTAACTATTAACTATAAGTGATTTTAAAGTAAGGGATTGTGAACGCGTTAATTTTAGAGAAGATACTTACAGCATTTATCCTTATTCAAAATCCTTATAAAGCTGACTTGCTTGAGGCTTTTTTTGTTTAGTATATTTGCCACTATAGAGGCTTATATCGCCTTGAGGTGTTATAAAATAGACTTGTCCAATACGAACATTAGGGTAAATACGAATAGGGTGGACAACCGCAATTTCTAAAGTCCAAGTCGGAAAGTAACATTCTTTTTTGTCATTAAAGCCCCAACCTACATCACCAAAACCTGCGGTAATATGAGTATTAATACCAAGCCTTCCAATAGAACTTCTACCTTCAAACATAGGAACAAATTTTGTGCTAGTTGCAGTTTCTACTGTAGAACCTAAATAAAGTTGATTTGGCTCTAAAATAAGCCCCTCTTTAGGGATATTCATAGCTTGTGTTTGGTTCTCTTTTTGCATATCTAAAGGTTCATTTTGTTTTAAATCATAAACTAAAAGTGAATCACTAAGTGTAACATCGTATGAATTAGGACCTAAATTCTTTGATTGAAAAGGACTAATTATGATATGATTGAGTTTAATTTGTTTTTGAATTTCTTGTCCAGTAAGTATCATTTAAGTCCGAAGTTATAATTGAAAATATTAGTATAAAGTTATGAGTCCTAGACCGCAAGTACTTAGAAAAAGGATAAGGATAGGGACAGTAATGATTAAAATTAAAATCCACAACAAAATATTAGTTGTTTTAATAAGAGGATTTTTTTCAGGCGAAGAAATTCTATTGTTTTGATAGGACGGAGATAGAAATTCTTTACAATGTTTACATTTTTTAGCATCAATTAAAATAGATTCAGCACAAAAAGGACATTTTTTAGTTGTTCCAACATCTTCAGCGAGGGAGGAGTCTATAGGGTTTTGGTTTATCTGATTGGTTTTTATATAACATTTTTGATGGTATGTTTTACCACTGCTAATTTTTATTTTGTTAAAATTTAAAACTTCTTTATTGCAGATGGTGCATAGGGGCATATTTTTTTTTGTAAAAAGTAAATTGTAATAACAATATAAAAAAGGAGTTTGTACCTACAAACTCCTTTTCAAAAATTATAAGATCAATTAAAATTATTATTTCTTAATAAGAACAGCTTTGTAACCACCTTTTGCTCTAAAGTAGAAGATGATCAAGATAAAGCAAATCGCCATAATTAATGGGAAAAGAGCCGCTCTAAGCAATGCACCTCTAGAAGAGTCGTTTATGACTGTAGTTACCTTTTCTATTGGAGCAATTAGTTTCAATTTATCTATATCAACAGCACTATAAGAAATCCCAAAGAAGTTTTTTTCCGCAGTTTGTACTTGCTTAGAAATAGCAGGAAATTCTTTTTCAACACCACTAGAAACAGCACTGTCAGCGAAAACACCAAGAATAGGTGCTCCAATGATACCAACACTTAAAAGACCTATAGCGGAGACTGTATTTAGAGTCATTGCTCCACCCTTAGGAAACCTTTCAGAAACAACACCAAGAACTGTTGGCCAATAATATGTTTGACCTATAGCATAAAGAACAAATGCAATAAAGATTAATACACCAGAAACTTCTGATAGTGCAGCAAGTCCTAGCATTGAGAAGATAGAGCTAATTAATAGTACTGTAGGAGGAGAAAATCTTTTAAGTAATACACCAGCAAAGAAACGAAGAAACATCATGATAAAGGCAGAAAAAACAATTGCCCAAGATGCATTTTTAGCTCCTAAAACTGGACTCATTAATTGTTTAATCCAAGCATCTGTTCCAAGCTCTGTTGTAGCTAGAGGAATCATAATTAGACATAGAATGAAGAAAAGAGGTTTTCCGAAAGATTTAACAGTAATCCCGAAAATTCCGCCAACAATAAGTGCAAAGATAAGTGCTTGCCAAATAAGACCACTTGTTTCTCCAGAAATTAAACGAACGATTTCGTAAAACATTAAACCACTTGCAAGAAAAACACCACTACCACCAAGTTCACGAAGCATATCTCTATAAGAAACACCCGCTTCAACTCTTTCATCAATTGGGAATACAGATTTAATAAATATAATACCATAAATAATTACAGGAATAATCATAAATAGTGATTTAAATTTCCAAGAGGCATCACCAGAAAGGATAATAAGGATCCCACCAACAACTAAACCAGCGGGCCAAGCAGCATGAAGAATATTTAGTTTAGTACTTTTATTTTCAGGATAAGTAGAAGCACAAACAGGATTAATTACAGCTTCAACAATACCATGTCCTAAACCCGCAAAAAGGCTTCCCCAATACAAACCAGCGTAGCTACTAGCAGAAAAAGTAATGAGAACAGAAAGAAGTTGTAAAGTAAAAGCGATGTACATAGAGGTTTTGTAACCAATTTTATCAACAACGAGACTAAAAATAATCATAGTAATGGCGATAGGCCATAAAGATGCCCCAAAAATTTGACCTAGAGCTCTACCATCAAACCCAAAGTCGGTACCCCAGTCACCCAAGACCAAAACTCTAAATACAAATCCAAATCCAGCAGCTGCTAGAGAGAGAAAACTCGCCCAAAATAGTCGATTTTTTTGTGATTCTGTTAATGTCATAATATTCCTTCTGTTAATGTCATAATATCTTATTTCAATGTATAGGTTTTAATTCATAGAAAAATAAGAACAAAGAGTCAATAAATTTTTTATTGACTTTTATTTTGGAAAGGTATTTTTTCAGATAAAAAGGGGATGTGTCCTATGGTATATGGGAATTGTTGATGTTTAGATCTTTTTGGTAAGTAAGACAATACATCTTGTGGATTTATCCAAAATTTTAATTTTGTATGATGTTGTAGATTATCAATATTAATAGTTTGTTGTTCTAAAAAATCTAAGCCCAAAAGTAATTCTGAAGCCTTATATTTTTTAGTATTTTCATACCAGTTTATAAAATATTCGGAAGTATTTGAATTTAAGTTAGGTTGATGGAGTGTCATTGTATCCCAAAATTGTTTTAAAACAGTATTTTTATCCTGTTTTAAACCGTTTTTCATTCGTTTTAAAATTCTTTTATTCCAACCTTTAGGGTTGGTTTTACTTTGACAGAATTCAAAAATAGGAGCAATGCTTAGAATATTAATAGGGAATTCTTGTGTTTGTTTTTCAAGGTGTTGATGCATGAGTAAACTTCCCATAGACCAACACAAAATATAATTGATATGATAGGCTGAGATATGTTCTTTAAGGGAATTTTTGAACTCCTTATTGTCTATACAGGCTAGACTATCTATAAAATAATGATTTATGTTAGGGTTTAATATTTGAATAGATTCCCTCCAACACAATAAATGACTAGCCCATCCTCCAATCCAGAGCCAATTTTGATTTTTAAGATGACTCATATTGATTTTTTAAGTTAGAAAGAGTTTGTAATAATTTATGTGTTGTTTCCCAAGAGATCGATAAATTTAAGGATAGGCGAAGTCTTTCTGTGCCCTTTTTAACAGTAGGGAAACGAATGGCTTGTAAATAAAAATTATTTTGTTCTAATTGTTTTGAAAGCCTTACTGCTTGGCTATTTGAACGAACAAATATAGGGCAAATGTGGCTTTGAGATAAAGGTTTTTGAAATAAGTTGAATTCGTTTTTTTGGATGTTAAAAATATATTTCTGTAGATTTTTGAATAAGGAGGAGTCTTCTTGACTTATTTGGATAGAACGTTGTGTTGCACAAATAATTGCAGGGGATAATGCTGTTGAATAGATAAAACTTCTAGCGTAATTTATAAGATAATCAATAACACTTTTTGGACCAGTAATGAATGCACCACAAGTTCCAATTGCTTTCCCAAATGTCCCAATAATAATTTTTTTATTAGGGTTTCCAAGTTTTATTAGATCTTCAAAAATTCTGGGGTAGGCACCAAATGAATGAGCTTGATCTATATAAGTCCAGAAGTTGTACTTTTTTTGAAGTTTAAATAATTCTTTTAAATTGCTTTGATCTCCGTCCATACTGAATAAAGTTTCGGTAATAACCAGTATATTTTCATGACGATGTTTTATGATTTGCTTTTCTAGTTCTTCAAGTTGTAGGTGTGGATAGCGTGTAAATGGTGTTTTTCCAAAGCGTATACCATCAATGATGCTTGCATGGCATAAACGATCTAAAAAAATATGATCAAATTGAGGTGATAAAATAGATAAAGCTGATTCATTGGCAATGTAACCACTATTAAAAATAAGAGAGTGAGGTGTATGGTGTAAATCAGATAACTCTTGTTCAAATTGCGTATAAATAGGTAAGCCTTTACCTAATAACCGAGAGCCTCCAGATCCAACTCCCCATTGATCAGCTCCTTCTTTCATTGCATCAATTACTTGAGAGTTTGTGGATAGAGCTAAATAATCATTTGAATTGAAATTAAAATGAGTTTGAGAGGATAATTTGTTTGAAATAGGGAAATTTTGAACTGTTCTTAACAATTCTTTTTCTTTTAAATTTTGGATTTGTGATTCGAAGGTTAACATTATGATAAAAAATTGTCACCCCAAGAGTGAAAATCCGAAGTTAATTGTTGGTGTAGAATGTTAAGATTAAAAGGTTTTTGATTTGCAATTTCTTCAAGATAGGGTATTTCGCCAAAGTATTTCATTTGAGTCAATTTTAGAATTGTTTCAATGTTATTTTGGAAAATGGAAGGAGTTTCTGGTTTGGAATGAATCATAATAAAACCGTTTGGAATTCTGCCTTTTTGTTTTAAGTAATTGTAAGAAAGTAAAGTGTGGTTAAGTGTTCCTAAATAAGGACTACACACTAAAATTAAATTGGAACTTGGAGGCAATACATCTAAAAGTAATTCACCTTTTTCAGTTAATGGAACACACAGACCACCAGCAGATTCAGTGATGATAAGCGGAAAATGTTTTCCACAGAGTGCAAAAGATTTTTTCAGAGTTTCCATTGAGATATTTTGATTTTCTATTGTGGCTGCATAGTGTGGTGATGTTGGGCTTTTAAAAAAATATGTGTTTTTATATGAGACGGATGGTAATTGAGATTGAATCCAATCAATGTCTCCTCCATCAGAGGTTATTCCATTTTTAATAATAGGGTAGGTTCCGCACTGTATTGGTTTGTAATAGAGGGGGGTTGAATCTTTAAAAAAATTTAATAGGGTTAAGCTACAAATTGTTTTGCCAATATCTGTTCCTGTACCTATAATAGATATGTGTTTCATAGTCACTAAATATTGAAAATTATTGAAACAATTTGAAAGTAGAAGTTAAAAAATCTAATTTGTTTTTTTGTTGAACGATTAGCTCAGTTGGTTAGAGCGTTACCTTGACATGGTAGAGGTCACTGGTTCAACTCCAGTATCGTTCACCAAGCCGTTTATTTTATATAAATGGATTTTTTTGTGAAAATTTTTATAAAACCTTAGTTTTTAGTCGATTAAGTAAAGTCACAAACAACTAAATACAACCACAAACAAAATATTAAAAAGTGCTAATAACTAGTGAAAAACTGGTTATAGAATTTAGCAATAGGGACTTTTTCGGACTTTTTTATGAATCAATGTTATTCTAGTGGAATAAATTATGGATAGAATTAAGGAAGATATAGCCACTTTTAGAAACTTTTTCAAATATTAAGCAAGTGATACAAAAAAGACAGAAAATATTAACAACATCTTTGTTTGAATAGGATTTAATTCAAAAAAAAGTGAAAAATGAGTTTCCCTAATTTAGCTGAGAACTAACTTTACGAGTATTAAAGTACCATATAAAATAGGCTGATGAATAATATAAATTTTTAAAGAATTTGTACTTAAAAATTTTAAAAGTTTGAAGAACTTGGTTTCAAAAAAATGCAATTGGATTTTGTACCAAGGAAATATGACAGATCCAATACCTATTAGAACATAACCAAACCAAGGGAAAATGGAATAGTAGTCTAAGCTAGAAGGCTTTTTAATAAAGGAATTAATCCAAGGAAGAGGATAATTGTAGCAATATAAAAGAGAATAGTATAATACAATGATAAATAACCCAAGGAAAAAGGCAACTTTCGGAATACGTACGAATAGAATTCCGATTAAAGAAGATATTGTGATACAGTGTAGAATGCCGAAGTAAATCCATTTACTAGGTATGGTTATATATGTTACAATAGAAATAATAATTGCACAACAAGCGAGTAAAGAAAGTCGTTTAAAAAAAGTATTCCAACGGATCTTTTTTCCATGAGACAAGCTTAAAGAAATTCCTACGCAAAATAAAAAAGTTATGCCAATAGAATATTGAAATTGACGCCAAGGATATTCTCGTACGTTAGTTGCGATAAAGTTTAATCCTCTGGGACTTAAGTCATAGACAAAGTGAAATATAATCATTCCGACAATGGCGAGACCGCGTAGTACATCAATTAGGGGGTAGCGATTTTTTGGATCTTCTTTAATGTTCATAAGTCTATTATAATTTAATAAAAAGAAGATTGGTTAAGTTTTGTTAATTTAAAGAATGGTTATTTTTATCGTAGATTTTATTTTTTCCTTTTTTCCTTAGGTTTCTGAAAAAAAGTTGAAGTAAGTCTTTGCAATCTTCTTTCATAACTCCTTGAACTATTTCTATGGAATGACTTAAAAATTTAGGTTTTCCTAAATGGCAGACGGAATCACGAGTATCAAAGTGATGGTCTTGACATCCGAAGACAATTTTTGAGATACGGCTATTAATAATGGCACCCATACACATTGAGCAAGGTTCTAAAGTAATATACACAGTAGAATCATTTAAACGCCAATTTTGAATCAATTGAGAGGCAGAGCTAATTGCAATGATTTCAGCGTGAGCTGTGGCATCTTTAGTTTGTTCTACACGGTTGTAGCCTTTTCCAATGATTGTTTCATTTTTAACAATAACAGAGCCGATAGGGACTTCATTTTGTTCCATTGCAAGAATGGCTTGATCTAATGCTCTTTTCATGAAATGAATGTCAATATCGGTAAACATGAAGTATGTAAAATATTAAGACCTAAGGGTTTTCAACAGTAAAATAAGGCTTGCACCACCAAAGAAATAACAAGCCATCCATGCTGCATGAAAAGCTGAAATGATAGAATTCTCTCCAAAGGAAACAAAAATGCGAACACAAATAAAGTATGCAAAGAAAATGAGAATAACTAGGCCAAACCTTTTTCCTAGACCAGTTTTGACTGTATTAATTGAGAGACATAATCCTAGGATAAGCATGATGAAGGAAACAAAACAATTTGCAATTTTAAGATGCCATTGCGTTTCAAAGTAAGCATAAGATTCTCCAGCTAGTTTAAGAGTATTAATTTTTTTTCTTAGGTATGTTAAAGACATTTCATCAGGAAAGTTTCGATTGCCCACAAAATCAGTAGGTTTGGTATTTAGATTTGCTATAAACTTTGAGATGAATGCAGTAGTTTTAACTTCTTTATTTTTTTTAAAAAGCCTAACTGTCCCTTTTTTAAGGAGCCAACCATTATTATTCCATTCCATTTTATTTGCATCAATTATTTGTGTGAGGTTGCTATTTTCTTTGAATAAAATTGAAATATTGGAGCCTGTTTGTTTTTGAACATAGTAACTTTTAAAATAGAATGTAGCTTCGGGTGCTATATAAATAAAATTAGATTTAAAATTTGCACTGTTGGAGGAGGAACGATTTTTAGGTTGAAGGATTTGGAATCTTTTGTGGTTGGCTTCTGGTAGTATATCGTTTACAAAAAATAACATGAAGCAGCTTAATAGAAGTCCAAATATTAAAATAGGTGTAAAAATTCTAAGAGTTGAAATTCCAGCAGAACGCATCGCTGTGATTTCTAGTCCAGCAGAGAGTCGACCAAGAGAGAATACAGAGGCTATAATTATAGAAATAGGTGTAATTAAATAAAGAATATGAGGAATGAAATTAAGGTAGTAAGATAAGATTTCTTTTCCAGGTCGGTTTGCCCATGTACTTGTTTTTTCAACATAATCAATGACTAAGAACAAAAAAATTAAAGAGACTACTGTAATTAGTAACAGATTTAAAAAGTGAAAGAGAGTGTAACGAGATAATTTAGACATACTATCTTGTTTTAATTAGGCTTCTGCCTTTAATGAATGTCCATATTCCTACAACAAGAATAATAAAATTTGGAGTCCACATTGCTAGCCAAGGAGGTATAACAAGGTTATCAGCAAGGTTTTCACCTTTAAGAAGACAAACCCAATAAATTATAAATAGAAAAACACAAATTGTTGTTTCTAAAGTAATGCGTCCTCTTTTCATAACCATACCTAAAGTAGCCCCTACCAAACTAAACAAAATACAGGCAAAAGGAAGTGTTATTTTTTTATGAATTTCAACCCAGTAACGATTGACAGTTTTTTGATAACGAATACGTTTCTTTACATAAGCGTTGAGTTCTGTTTTCAAATTGTGGATATTGCCTAATATTATTTGATAATAGCTACGGAATAAAATTAGGCTATCTTGCATAATTTTAGACTTAGTTATTTGTATTTTTGATAAAGTGATTAAACTATCGATTTTCTGAGAGGATAACATAGGAAGATTATTTATTAGTTTTGCGTAATAATCAGCATCTATTTGACTCTTATTCGCTCTATCAAGCATTTGACCAATAGAGAGTTCTCTATCAGAATAGTAGTTACGCTCTGTTTTTTTGAAATCTGTGTTTATATTTTCAATTTGAGTGACTTGGTCTTTGAATGCTATTTTAAAATAGCGGTTCTTTTTGGTTTTTTGATCAACTTGAAATCGATGATTTTCGCCGTCTTTAAGTTTTAAAGACAGGTATTTACCATCTTCAGAGTAACTCATTAGGCCAAATTTAGCGATCGTAATATTAGGACGTTGGGCATTTTTGTCAAAATGATAAATTTGAATATGATAGAGAGAATTTGTTTTATAGTCAATACTATCAATCCAAATGCGATAATTCTTAAAGTCTTTAATCACTGTTCTGGGTTGTATAAACGCAGGGGAGTTTGTGCGGATAATAGCTTGTTTCATTTCCACTGAACGGTGATTTGCTTTGGGGAGTACATAATTATTAAATAAGATAAGTAAAATACAGAGGATACTACTAACAAGAGCGATAGGAAAAAGCATTCGGTAGGGGTTTATTCCGTGTGAACCTAAAGCTAAAATTTCGTTATCACTGGAAAGTCTTCCATATGCGAGTAGGGATGTGATTAAACATGACATAGGAATGGCTAAAGAGATCATCCAGGCTAGGTTTAATACAAAAATTTCTGCAATAATCCAGAAAGAGATATTTTTGGATAATACTAAATCTAATAATCGGATTAAAAAGTCAATAGAAAAAAAGAATAGTATAATCAGTAGTGATAGAAAGAACGGTAAAAAGTGTTCTCGAAGGATGTAAAATAACAATTTCATGGACTACAAAAATACTTATTTTATATCTTTGGTATCTATATTATGAATATATCTTACAAAATATCTGCTTTTTTTAGATCAATACTATGTTTAATTCCAATATTATGTTTAATTCTTAGTTTGGTCTTCTTTTGGAGTTGTTCGCGCCCCTTAAATTTTTCTGAAGGCACTCCTTGCAGTGTTCGTTTGGAAATGATTTCTAGAGAATTTGAACGAGAACGGTATGTAGACGTAAGAGAGCCACTTAATAAATACGCAATTACTTGTGCTAGTCAAGATAAGTTAGACTATGCTTATTATTTGCTGGCAGAAAGTTATTACCTCTTAGAGGACTGGTCTTTGGCTGAACTAGAATACCAGTCTCTTTTGGATAATTTCCCTAATACCAAGTATAGAGAGGAGGTTACTTATAAAAAGGCTCAGAGTTTGTTTAATCAAAAATTAAGTTGGGATAGGGATCAAGAAATAGTTTATTTCTCTTTGCAAGCAAATCAATTTTTTTTAGCTGAGTATCCAGCTTCTGATTATGTATTAAAGGTACGAAATAATATTCTAGAATTGCGTAAGATTTTAGCTAAAAGAGTTTTAGAAATAGCAAGAATATATCAACATTTTGGAAAAAATTTATCTGCTATAGTTTATTACAAAAGTTATTTGGAAGAATTTATTGATTTGGCTGATGAAGCTAAAATTTATTATAACATTGCACAGTGTTATGTAGAAATTCAACAATTCACCCAAGCAGAAGAATATTTATCTTTGGCCGAATTAAAAAAGTTAGCCTCTAGCCTTATTGAAAGCCTTCAAGATGATATTAAAAAATATCGGAAAGAGGAACAAATTAAAAAGGATAAAGAGGTTCAAAAACAATATTTTGAAAAACTTTAGAGTTTTTTTCCTCCTTTTCTTTGTTCTTACTTTCGTAAATGTATTTTCGCAAGAGAAGATAACATCTGCTAAAAAATCAGTTCCAAAAAGCGATGCATTTAAAGTTCAATCTAAATCTACTTTAAAGAAAACATCTTTTTGGGAGTATTTTAAGGTTAAGTTCTCTTTGGGTTTACAACTTAATTCATTTGATCAAAAAGAAATACTCCAAAATTATTTATCGGATGTAAGGGATTCTATTTTTACAAGGGATAGTCTTTTAGTACAAAATAGTAGGGACTCTTTAATTCCAAATCGTGGTACAGTTATCGAAAATTTTGATTTAATTCAAATTTTAATTCCTCTTCGTTTGGAATTGCATTTGGAGGTTAGTCCTTGGTTTGAACCATTACTTTCTTTATCTTACAACAATTTAAATAACTTTATTTTATCTAATGCAGCTATTTTAAGTGAGCAAAGTCCTAGTCAGTTTGTTAACTCTAATTTAACTTTAGGTGGAAATTTAAGCTCTTCCAATTATAACTTTACAGCGAGTTCTCTTTTATTAGGAACTGGCTTTAGAATTCATATCTCTGAAAACATTATTTATGCAGAAGTAAAACGCCCTCTTTTTGTTCAATTAGAGTTTTTATGGAATTTAGGTTTCTCTGAATTAAATTTGGATGAACATTCAATATATGATCGTCGGTTGTTTGCTAGAGTCGGTTACAATGTATCTGTTGGAACTTATCTAATTGATTTATGGGGTATTATTGGAGTAGAATCTATAGTAAGTTTATCTTCTAGTACTTTTCGCTCTGAACAATCTTTACGAGATTTAGCTATTGTTAATAGAGAGAGAGATTATTTTAACGAAAGAAGTTGGTCATTTACTAATTTAGGTGTTCAGTTCTTTTTTTATTATGATCCGGTTATTTTCAAAAAATAGCTAGACGAAACTTTATTTTTTCATTACTTTGGATTGCATATGATTATTAAACGACAAATAGTACCTAATTTTTTTACAGGCATGAACTTTATTCTAGGTTTATGCGTTATTTTAATTGTAACGGGATCTCAAACCGATAGTTTTGTAGTTTCTTGGGTTACAAAGAGTCCTTTTATGCTTGGTGCTTGGATGATTCTTTGGAGTGTAAATATGGATAAGATGGATGGTTTAACAGCTAGGTTAATGAATGCATCTTCTGATTTTGGAGCTGAATTTGATAGTTTGGCAGACTTGTTGACTTTTGGAATTTCTCCAGCTATGTTAGTCTTTTATTATACTAAATCAATTAATCCATTGTGGTTTAATAATCACAAAGTTTTGATGTTTGTTGCTTTAGTTGTATATGCAATTTTTACGGCAATGCGTTTAGCTCGTTTCAATTCAGATCCTTGTACAAAACTTAATCGTTCATTTTTTACAGGACTTCCTTCAACTGTTGCTGGAGGGCTTGTTGCTTTAGTTGTTATATTATTTGATCAATATGAATTGTATAAGATGGGTTCTAGTGCTATGAGTATTCTACCGAGCTTATTGATTGCTTGTGGTCTTGCTATGGTTAGTCCTTTTCTTTTACCTAAATTGGCTCGTAGAAAAAGAGTTGTATTAAATTTTATGCAGACTATTTTAGTTGTGTTTGGTTATATTTTTAGTTTTGGAATGCTTTTTCCAGAATATTTATTTACAATTATTGTGATGTATACAATAGGTGGGTTTTTGTATTCTTTTATTAATAGATCAAAGATTGATGAAGAATTTTTAGAATCATAATGTCTTTATTTAGAGCAACGGATTTAATTGGAAATACTCCATTAATAGATTTGAGTCAGTTTGTAAATCATTCAGGCGTTTCTTTGTATGGAAAACTAGAAGGAAATAACCCTGGAGGAAGTGTTAAAGATCGTCCAGCTTTATCAATGTTTGTAGAAGCTGAAAAGCGGGGTCAAATTAGCCCTAAAACACAGTTGATTGAAGCAACGAGTGGTAACACAGGTATTGCTTTGGCAATGATAGCAGTGATGAAAGGTTATTGTATAGAATTA
This sequence comes from Fibrobacteria bacterium, assembly GCA_965261055.1. Classification (GTDB taxonomy): domain Bacteria; phylum Fibrobacterota; class Fibrobacteria; order UBA11236; family JADFYW01. The sequence goes on from OZ253440.1 coordinate 341,678, forward strand.
GTTATGCCTGAAAATGCATCGTCTGAGCGTATTACTACAATGAGAGCTTATGGAGCAAAAGTAACATTAACTTCTAAAGAGTTATCTATGGAAGGAGCTATTGATTATACTCGTTCTAAAGTTAAAAATGAAGGTTATTTTTCGTTTGATCAATTTTCTAATCCAGATAATTATTTAGCTCATTATAAAACTACAGGTCCTGAAATTTGGGAACAGACACAACAAAAAGTCACTCATTTTGTTTCAGCAATGGGAACGACGGGTACGATAATGGGTGTGTCGAGATTTTTAAAGGAACAAAATCCAAAAATACAGATTGTAGGAGCTCAGCCACAAGAAGGCTCTTCAATTCCTGGAATTCGTCGTTGGTCTTTAGAATATTTACCTAAAATTTTTGAAGAGGAACGTGTAGATCGTAAAATAGATGTCTCTGAACAAGACGCTATTCAAAAAACACGAGATTTGGCTTTAAAGCAAGGTATTTTAGCTGGAATGAGTTCTGGAGGTGCTTTGTACTGTGCTTTAAAAGTAGCGAACGAAATAGATTCGGGTTGTATTGTCAGTATTATTTGTGATAGAGGTGACCGCTATTTATCAACGTCACTTTTTACTTAGAAATAAAATTTATCTTATAGGAAAAAAAATGAAAACACATTTAGAAGAAATGAAACAAGAGTTAGCATTAGGCAAAGCACAGCTCTTAGATGTTCGCGAATTAAATGAATGGAACGAAGGACATTTAGTATTAGCTAAATTGACTCCTTTAAGTCAATTGGAAGAAGGAGAAACCTTTGAAGATTTAAAACGAGAGACTAAAACATATTTACATTGTCGTAGTGGTAGTCGAGTGCATGTTGCTTTCCCTGTATTACGTGATTTAGGTTTTAATGATCTTATTCCATTGAACGAAGGTTTTGATGATCTTGTAAGTGAAGGTTTTGAACATCATGGGTAAAATTAATTTAAATCGATTACAGGGTTTTTCTTTTGAGGCTGAGAATTCATTAGGTTTTAAAACAACCTTAGATGGGTCTGTATCCATTGGTGGAAACGACAAAGGTTTTCGCCCCATGGAAATGCTGTTGATTGGCCTAGGAGGCTGTAGTGCTTTTGATGTGCTTTCTATTTTACAAAAGCAAAGACAAAATCCTACAGATTTTTCTATTACAGTGGATGGAGAAAGATCGGATGATATTCCTTCTGTATATACAAATATACATGTTATTTTTTCAATTGCTGGGGAAGTCTCTGAAAAACATGCTGAAAAAGCCATAGAATTGTCTATGGAAAAATATTGTTCTGTCGCTAAAATGCTGGGACAAATGGCAAAGATTTCTTGGGAATTTAAACTTTTAGGATAGTTGCTTAATTTGTGCGATATATAACTGGGTAATTTCTACTACTGTATTATTTTTCAATCTTAAAAGTGAAATTGTAAATAGGGCGACCTTCTTGAAGGTATCTTTTTTCAAAAAGAGTTTGGATTTCTCGGTGTTTTTGAGGTTCTTCAATAGGTATAATCCAATTGAGTTCTTGAAAAATTTCCATTGAGCTTTGATGGTATTCTTGGTGATCCGTTCTCCAATAAAATGAAGCATTAGGCAAAGCAACCCTTTTGATCTGTTCTAAGTAGATATGTTGTAAAAGTCTGTTTTTTAAGTGCTTTTTTTTGGGCCATGGATCTGGAAAATACATATGAAAAGCTTTTATCGTGTTAGGTTTTAAATAATCTCTTAAAAAATAAAAAGCATCTCCATGTAGTAGGAGTGCGTGTGGTGGTGGGTCATTTTTTTGTAGTTTCTTAGCTGCAATGTAGGCAACTCTTGGATTTTGCTCTATTGCAATGAAAGATGTTTTTGGATACTGTTTACAATAACTTTTAGAGAAATTTCCTTTCCCACAACCGATTTCAATTTCAATTGAACCTTCTTGTTTTAAGTAGGTTTTTAAATCAATTGGTTTATAGGGTGACTCTTCTTTGGGCAATAAAAAAGGTTTACCAAGAGAATTGACCGTTGTTGTCAAATGATAGAAGTTTGGGATGTCGTGAGAGGGTTTGAGTGCTCGGATAAATTCCATAGGGTAAGAAAATTTAAGATTTAAAAAACAAAGATAATAAATGATTTTTTTAAATTTACATTATTTAAGTATAATTTTTTCTAAATTAAGTAGCTTATACATAAGGGGGTGTCTAGGTTTCGACGGGTAAAGGAGACCAATAGTTGCATGTAGAGGACTCGGTTGGCCTCTTAAAAAAACCGTAAAACAAATAAATGCAGAAGATCAATCTTACGCATTGGCTGCCTAGTTACTAAGTAACTAGCAACCACGATTTCTGTTTTTTGTGCTTAAGGGGAAACGGAAGTCGTCATAACACTTGAGATCGGTATTTAGATTTGTTGAAGTCTATTTATTTAAATTTTCGACTAGTTAAATTGTTTCACATCGACTCTCAGGATGGCAATTTAGTGAAATTTAAGCGAGAGGAAAACATGTAGGAACGTTTGCAATTTTTGATTCGGACGCGGGTTCGATTCCCGCCATCTCCACCAAGTCGTTTAACGAACTTAAACGGCTTTTTTTGTGTCTATTTTTATAAAATAATGCTTTTGAATGAGTTAATAGCAAATATAAGTAACCACAAACAACCACAATCAAACACTGAAGACCTCCTATATCCAATTTTAGGATTGCAAAATACGGGCAGTTTACGGGCAGTTTATGGATAATTTTCAATTTTAAAAATAGGAGTTCTACTATACATTATACAATAAATATAAATCAACTACAAGTTGTTCAATTTAACAAAGAAAATGAGACTAATTTAGATCTTGTAGATTCTTGTATAATAGACTTTCTGTGTAAAAAATTTGCTACAACATCAATTGATAAATTGATTTTTGATAATGAAGAATATAGTTGGATAGCTCATTCAATGATGATGTCAGAAATGCCTCTTTTGGGCATAAATACAAAAATTTCTTTGATTAGAAGATTGAACAAATTAATTGCTTTAAAGGTTATAAAAAAGCAACTAATTGAGAATAGAAGTTGGTATTCTGCTGGTGAAAATTGGGATTATTTTTTTGCTCAAGGGGTATCTTCAAAGATAGAGAGGGGTATCTCAAAAGATACACTAGGGGTATCTTCAAAGATACACTATAATAGTAAAAGGAGTATATTAAAATCTACAATAGAAAAAGTAAACCAAAAAGAAAAATTTCAAAAACCAAGTTTAGAAGAAATAAAAAATGAAATCAAAAATAAAAAACATGATTTAGTGGATGCAGATATTTTTTTTAATCACTACGAAACAATCGATTGGATGGTTGGAAAAAATAAAATGAAAAATTGGGGTTCTGCCATTTCTGGATGGCAGTCTAGAGAAAAGAAGAAACAAATAACAACACAAAGCAACAGGAAATATATGAATAACGAGTTAAGTGAAGATGACATTGATAGAATTTTAAATAAATGATAGATATGAGATTTGAAAATATACCCATAAGATTTGAAAATAAGACCTTTGACAATTTCTATGGTAACGAAAAAAAATCTGTAATAGCTTATTGCAAAAATATGGATTGTCATCAGAATATTATTTTTTGTGGATCTGTAGGAACTGGAAAGACACATTTGGCTATATCCAGTATGCGAGAAATGATGGATAAGAAAGTTCATTTAGATGATGTCAAGAATACATCCAGAAAAACAAGTGGGATATTTTTATCTGTTTACGATTTTTTATTGACTTGTAATCAGAAGACAATTATAAATATGAAAGGAGAATATTTGAAACAGCTAACGAGGATTCCTAGAGAACAAATATCAGGAGAGAGAATTGTTGGAGTTATAGGGTATGATTGTGTTGTTATTGATGATTTTGGTTCAGAGAAACAAACAGAGGCTACCGATCAGAATCTTTTCTATTTGATTGATCAACGGTATCTAAAAAATTTGTCAATGATAATTACGACGAATTTGAGTTTTAAAGAGTTTTATAAAAACCATCAAAGAATAGCGTCTAGAATATGTGAAAATGGAAAGGTTTTTGAGTTTCAAGAGAAGGATTATAGAGTTATAAAATGATATTGTGGAGCAAAGACATCAGAGATGTTTTCGGATATCTGCGAAAGATTAATTGTTACTCTAGTACTAGAGTTTATCGTTATTTGCATGTATAAAAAATTTAGAGAATTATTTTTAATCAAATTTTATGATTCGGATTCTGAATCAATGAATGATTTTTTGACAAAAAAAAGGATTAAAAAAGACTTAGGTTATCGAATATTTAAAAACAAAAGAATAAGCGTAGATAATATTGTAGAAATTGCAAAGAGAATTGAAATAAAAATAGAGGTAAAGGATAACAATAAATAAATAAAGGAAGGTAAAAAGTGAAATTAACAAAAGAACAACAAGAGCTAGTAAATACTGAAGGGTTTAGCTAGGACCAAATGGCAGAAGCAAGACAAGGATTTCAGGATGGTTTAAGTCTGGAACAAGTGGGATTTTATTACAAGCCAGAGTTTGATTGGGAGCAAATGAAAGAAGCAAGACTAAAATTAATACGATAACTAACTAAAAACAATAAATAAAGAAAATTAATAAAAGGAAAACATCATAAATAAAATAAAACAAAAAACAGAAATTTTTTTATCAATACACTCAAAATTTGTGAATCTAATTTTTACAAAAAAAAAGAAATATGAATTTAGAAAAATTATTCCTAAAAACAATTTAGTTAAAAAAGTAATAATTTATGCTACTGCTCCAATAAAAAAAGTTGTTGGAGAATTTGAAATTAATAAAATAATTTCTTTACCTCCTAATAAGCTTTGGTTAAAAAAAGAAATAAGAACAACGGGAGGTATTGAAAAAAAATTATTTGATGATTATTTTAAAGACAAAAAAATAGCTCATGCTATAGAAATTAAATATGTTATAAAATATAGTTTACCAATTTCTCTAAATAGTTTAGGGATAAATGGAAATCATCCACCGCAATCATTTATGTATATAACAAAAGGAAAAAAACATTTTTGCACGCGTGCGAAAGATTAATAATTATACTACGAATTGTGTTTAATTATCTAGATAATATTTTAAAACCCGTAAGCTCTATTGTTGGCAAAGTACTTGGTAACAAAGAACAAAGAGAGAAGTCTAAGCAAAATATTTTATCTAAAGAAATAGACTACAGACAATCAAAATTAAAGCCTTTTCTGTATTCTTCTATGGTAGTGCCGTTTGTTTTAATGTGGTTATCATTTGGGTTTTACCCTATACTTAAGGAGATTACAATACCCGTTTTAAATAGAATAGCAATAGGTTATATTGATATACTAGAGAAATTTGGACTAGATAACTTAACAAACATAATTCTTATTTTCTTAGGTTTAGGTGGTGTTACACTTTCAAATTCTTTTAAGGGTATTAAATTAGGCGATTACAAAAAAGAATTAAAAGTAAAGAACAAAATAAAAGAGCAAGATAAGAATCTAAGCTACGATATACAAAAGTTAATGCTTTGGGAAGGTAGTGTTAACGAGGGTTATGTTCCTATAGACAAGGACGAAAATAATAATAGTGGCGTTACTATAGGTATGGGTGTTGATTTGGGTCATCAAAACATAGAAGAGTTAGAAAAAGCTATGCTACATAAACATATAATAGATGATATTTCTGTTTATATAGGAGTTAAGGGAATAAAAGCTAAGCAATTAATAAAGAAAATACCTCTTGTTATGAATGTAAACGATACTTGCACTTTAAACCAAGTTGTACTTTCAATCTATGTTAGAAAGGTTAGAAAGCTCTATAATCACAAATTTTGGATATACCCAGCTGAAGTGCAGACTGTAATTTTATCTAGGGCATGGCATGGTGGTGTTCAACTGAATAAATCTGATCCCAAATTTTATAAAGCAACTATAAATGAAGATTGGGAAAAGATGGAAAAAGTATTAAGAAATTATTATCCAAAAAATAAAAAGGGTATAATGCCATACTATACAAGACTCAATCAAGAGGCTGATCTAATAAAAAGGATATTATAATAGATAGTAGATTTATAATAACTGTTTGCGAAATATGTAATAAATACAGTATGGCATATAAAATTTGTGAGATTTGTAATAAATATAACTTTATAGACGGTTTTGAATGTGAGAAGTATAAAAATGACTTGTCAAAAATTAATTGTGCGTGTAGTGATTAAGGAGTTGATCTAATGAGAGTCAATAAGTGGGGTTATTTAAAAAATATGAAAGGGTCGGTTGGAGTGAGAACTAAGGTAAAAAAAGATACAGTTAAAAAATCAATAACTCCTGAGAAAATAATACAAAAACAAGCAGAAGAGTTATTAGATATAAAAAGTGAATTTTACATAAGAATACCAGATTCATTGCTTTGCTTTATTATGAATACACCGACAGTCCCTATGTATATCAAAAAAATAGTATCTAATTTTTTTGCTGGTCTGCCTGATTTAATCATATTTAAGAGAACAGAAAATGCAACAATATGTTTTCCTTTAGAAATAAAAACAGAAAATGGAAAACTTTCACAGGCTCAAAAGAAAGTTCAATCAAGAATAGGAACAATAGTATCTTATGGATTTAATGATACTATGAAAAAGATACAGAATTTTATAAATGAAAATTAAAAATTGTCATACTCTACTTTTATTTCTATTGATTTTAAGTTGTAAAGTAGAAACAATATTACAAAGAACACCTCCTATATTGTCAGAAGTGAATAGTTTGGATATTTCTGCGATGATTTTTCTTCTTCTTTTTTTAGTTATTGTGTTGCTTTCAATACCGATGGCTTTTTATTTACTTATCAAAATTAAGCGTTTTATGAAAAGTATTGATACTGCTGTTAATAATCAAAATGATAGTCCAAATTATTCTGGACAAACATTAAGATTTTTAACGGAAGTAAATGCAGATCATATCAAAAACCTATGTAAAGAAAATAGTCAGCAGAATAAACAAGCAAAGTTAATGTTGCATCAAATAGCTTTAATGAGTAATCAAATAGAAGAAGTTCTAAAGCAAACAAAAAAGCCTGAAAAGAAATTAAGAGTTAAAAAAGAATTATGAAAAAATTAGATGCATTTGTTGATATGATTAAGAATTTCGGAATGAGAGGTAAAGATTCTACGTCTCAAGACACTTATTATGATCTCCATTATTATCAGTGAAGAGGAAAGTTATAAAATATATGATGGAGAAGGATTAGGATATAAAATTGTAGATACTATAGCGGGTAAGATATGTTGTCTAAATGGATTACTTTTGAAAAGCCACAAAAGAATTTAGAGAAAGAAGTAAGAAATCTTAATTTAAAAGCTAGACTTAAAGAATTTTTGGTCATGAACTTAGTTACAGGTAGTTCTGTTATGGTATTCTTACAAGAGGGAGATCCATCTAAGAAGTTTAGAGCTAACCAACATCATCTTCAAGAAAATCATTTTCAAGAAAATCATTTTCAAGAAAACCATTTTCAAGAAAACCATCTTCATCATCACCATCATCTTCAGACGAGATACCCATGCACTTTTCCATGTTTTTAAAAAACTTTTCGGAAAGATAGCCAAATCCATTGCCTATCTTATCCGCTACATTTTCAGAAAAAACAATATTATACAATAAAGGTAAAGTAATCACTTTAAAAGGATAAAATAACCACTTAAACATATCCAAATACTAGCTATTGTAACAGTTTTTTACAAGGTTTTTCAAATTTTTTATAGAGTATAAAATAAAAAAACGTTTTCGCACGCGTGCGAAAGATTAATAAATAGTTTGCTAGTATGATTTCTAATGAGCAAGGAAGAGAACTAGAAGCTAAATACAGTTTGTACTCTTCACAGAAGATTGAAGGACAAAAGATAAAGTGGTGAGAACGAAGATATGAAATTTATACGGCAAAAGAACGAGATAGAGGACGATTTAAGAGATTTAAGTATTTGATGATTTTGATAAATGATAAAAGTTAATAAAAAAGTAGTGAAGCAATTAAGCACCAAGTCTTTTAAGGTTGGTATATTAGAGACTTTAGGGAGAAAACCTAAAATAGGTAGATCTTATGGCTACTCTTTTGTTTCAAATGAAAGTGTAGAAACTGTAGCTATTTATCTTAATGAAGTAAGACCTTTTTTATCGACATTTGCGGATAAAAATAAGTCAAAAATAGATAGGGTATTAACCGAATCAGTAAGTCTAAATAAGCTCAAATTAGCAATATTAAAATTAACCCCATTAATGAAAAATTATATTATAAGGGGTTCTTGGAAACAAAACACTATTAAAACAATCGAGTCTAAAAGAAGCTCAAAACCTCTTGTGAATACAGGTCAGTTATTAAACTCAATCAGTACTGAGGGGGGGAAATGAAAGACATAATAGGACAATGGATTAATAGTTTAACAGATAACAAATTTACATGGACTTATCAAGACGCGGATAATTTAAGTAAGAATAGTATCCAGCTTTATGGCAAATTGGGAGATATGGAAATTGCTTATAGTGATAGTGATATATCATTAGAAAATCAATCCAATTCTTTTACGATTGATGTTGAACTATTTATCCAATCAAGAGATGAAGAAGTAGTAGTTAATAAGGCAACGTCTTTGTATGGAAATATTAAAATTCTTAAGAATAAGAATATCTTAGAAAATGGAATGATAGGACTTATGGGAATAAATAAAGAGATAAAAGATTTAACTCAACTTGAAGGGGCAGAGTCATTATTTGTTAAAATGCTAACCGTCCAGTTGTCAATATCTAACCAAATAGATATAACTACAGATAAAACTTTAAAAATATCACAAACCACTATAACGGAGGCATAAATGTTAATAGATGAAATAATAAAACTAAACATAGAAGATAAAACAGGAGGTTCTAAATTTACAGGATTTTCTGCATGTGCTATGGCAGTGTATCACAAAGCTTTTACTGGTAATTTTAAAAAGTACTCAAGTTTAAAAGCCTTGCGTGAGGATTTCTCAACAAGTGACAGTATTTACAAGTCTGCTAGTGTTTTCTTTGGTCAATCTAGAATTCCCAATGAATTAACTTTAATGAAACTTCCGATGGATATAAATACAGTGGTACTAAAAGTAGATCGTGTAGTTGTTGGGGATTATGTTATTAGTGTCAATGGTACTGATGTTACCTTCACGGCTAGTTCATCTCATACAACTACTACTTTAGCAACAGCAATAAAAACAGCTATAGCTAGTGTTTCGGGTGTTAGTGCTACTTCAAGAGGTGATAATATTACTATTACGGCAGATACAGTCAAGACAAAAAATCCTAACTTGTCTTTTAGTTATACTGTACCAACAACTAGTACTAGTTTAGTGTCTTATTTATCTGGTATTGGTAGTTTTCCACCTTATTTTGTTTTTAACGGTCAAGAGTTAACTTTTGACAAGCACAAAGCTATTAGTGATTGGGTTGAAGGTAAAACTAAAGTTTATATTTTGGGTGCTTTAAATTCTAGTCTCCTAGTGGATTTGACAAAAAACAAAACAACAGATACAGGAGCAGGTTCTTTGGCTTATGTGTTAGGTAGAACAAACAGTAGAAAAAGGACAGTATTAGTTACACATTCTACGATTTATCTCCCTTCGGCTCTGTGCGGTTTAATCACTACCTATGCTGTTGGAGGCTATAACCCCGATTTTAGAAAACTTTCTATCACAGGAGATGAATTAACAGAGACTCAAAGGTCTAATGCTAAAGAAAAAAATATAGGTCATTACATTGACAGTGGTTTAGGTGATGTTACCCAAAATATCAAAGCTATTAATTATAGTAACCCTAATAGATATTTAGATATTATTCAAAACATTGATTGGCTTTCAATCACCATAAAAGAAAAACTTTTCTACCTAATTTCAAATACTCTAGCATTACCCTACAGTGATGAGGGTATTGAGTTGGTAAAGACGGAAGTATTAAATGTATTTTCTGAAGGTGAGAGAATAGGAGTTCTTACACCTGATTTTGGGCATACAGTAACAATTCCACCAATTAAAGATATAAGTCAATTAGATCGATCTAATAGACATATCCCAAGGGTTAATATTCAAGCAAGAATATTAGGTAAGATAAATAGTTTTACAATTAATTTAGTAGTATCAATATAGGAGTTATAAATGGCAATATTTCAAAAAAATCAAAGAAACTTAATATGTAAGGTTGGTAATGTGATTATCAAAAATGCTGTAATGATTGATGTTAAGTATATGCAAGACACAAGGTTTGAAAGTGAAACGGACGATGTGAATGATACTACAATTAGCTTGAATAATGATACTACAGGAGAGGTTACTATTCATTTGAATGAGGGATCTGTTTTTAATGATGCTTTAAATCTATTGTTTCAAACAGATAAAAGAAAAAAGAGAGCAACATTAAGGAGTTTTTCGTGTTTTAGTTTGGATAGTAGAACTGTGGTAACAAGTGACCAGTGTTTTATTGAACAATTACCTCAAAACATATCTTTTAAAAAAGAGCTTGTTGTTAAAGAGTGGAAATTAAAACTATTGGATATGAAAGTTAATGATGGTGGAAATAACTTTGTTTCCTTTAATGCAAGTGATTTAGGACTTTAAGAGGTTTAGTATGAAAAATAAAACAATCAAGCATGATGGGAAAGTATATGAATTATTAATTGTTACTTTTGGATTTTTTAAAGGAATGGAACTTAAAACAAATGCGGTTAAAAAACTATTACCTGTTATTTCATCTTTTCAAAATGGTAACGATCTCTATTCAACTTTGGATAAAATAGGATTTGATGAAATAGAGAAATTTATCGTTTCTATTTTGTCTAAAACAACTATTAATGGAGATGAGTTAACGAAAGATAATATTGATAAGATATTTGTAGGAAATTATTCTTTATTATACAAGGTAATAAGTGAAGTGATAGAGACTAACGGTTTTTTAGGGAGAGGGGGTTTCAACTCCCTAAAGCAGAAACTAGAGACAATAGTGGAAGTTCAAGAATTGAAATAAATCGTAGAATATTACTTGAAGAATTAGAAGAGCAGTCAACAGATGAATTTATTGACGAATTTGATTTTTGGTTTTTAGTTTCAAAAAAAGTAATCTCTTCGAGTGATATCGATACGATTAGTTACTACAACTATTTAAGGATTAGTGAATCTTATGATTGTTCAAATTGGATTAATAATAGACTTATGGAATTAAACGAGAATAATAAAGATGACTAGTTTAAAATTAGCCAAAGCGTTCGTTGAATTAAAATTTAAAGGTGATAAGGTCTATTCTGAAGCTGATAAGATCAAGAAAAAGCTAGGAAAGGCAAGGAATGAGTCTAAAAAATTTAATAGTGAAGTTAGAAAGATTAACACGAAAGGATTAGATAATTTAAACAATCAACTTGATAAAAGTATTTCAAAATACAAAAAGTTATCTCTCGCTATCTCTTTACCAATGGCATTAATTGGGAAATCTTTTATTGGTTTCGCTAGTGATACAGAGGAAGCAGGGACGAAATTTGCTACGATATTTGATGAGGTTAAAGACAAATCTATTGAATCACAAAAGAGATTTCGTAAAGAATTTGGCACCTCTGTAGCAACGACTCAAAGCTTATTAAGTCAAACAGGTAGTTTATTGTCTGGACTTGGTTTTGATAATGAAAGTAACTTAAAATTATCCGAGAACATTGCAAAATTGGCTTTGGATTTACAGAGTTTTAACAATGATACCAGAACCTCAATAGAAGTTGTTGGTTTATTGGTTAGTTTGTTGACAGGAGAAACACAAGCAGGTAAGAGTTTGGGGATTATTGCTAATGAAGAAATACTTAAACTTGAATTGTTGAAACAAAAAAAAGAGGGTCTTACTTTTGTAACACAGCAACAAGCTAAAGCAAATGCCTTATATCGCATAGCAGTTAGTCAATCTCAAGATGCAATGGGAGATAGTTTAAGGACAGCCGATGGATATGCTAATTCTTTAAGGAGGTTTCAAGAACAATGGCGAGAGTTTGGATCGTCTGTTGGGGAAAATTTACTTAAGCCATTGGCATTGCTTTTTCAAAGTTTAAATTCAGTCTTAAAATTATTTAAAGTTGCACCTACATTTATCACTACAATAATAGCACATTTTAGATTGCTTACAGCTATAATCAGACCTTTGAAGTTGGGCTATAGATTATTACAAAAAGCAGTTATAGATAACTCGTTAGCAATGGATAACAACACAAAAAGTACTCAAATTCAATCTAAAGCTAATCTAGGTTTAATAAAAACAACTACAACTTTAAAAAATCAAAATAAATTACTTGGCTTTAGTTTTAAAAGAGCATTTAGTACTAAGTCTTTGGCTATGGTCAACAGTATGAAACTTGCGATGAAAGGACTTGGATTTGCTATAAAAGGCATCGTAAGAAGTTTCTTTCCTATGTTATTAGTATTTACGGTGATTGAACTTGCTATATACGGAATTAGTAAAGCGATTGATGCTTTCAAAGAAAAAAAAGGTGAGATCGGAATATCAAAGACTGATACTATGCTACAAACAGCCACAAATCAAGGCTTATTTAAGGATCAAAATAAAGTCATTCATCAAAAAAACACTTTTCAAGGCTCAACAATTAACATAGAGCAAAATCTACCTGAGGGGGTTGATAAAGATAAGATGAAAGAGATTGCTGGTGAAGTATTTGAAGAGAAGACTAATGAAGAGATAAAAGAAGTTTCTCAACAACTTGGGGGAGCATTTAATTGATTTTATCTGTTGAAAATGATAAGAAGTATAAACTTCTAGCTCTCAAAATTGAGGCTGTTAAAAACAGTACTTTTATTGTTAACAACTTGATTTCAAAAAATCCAATTCAAGATGGGGATACAATATCGGATCATATTGTAAAACTACCAAGTACTATTTCTTTTACAGGAAAATTAAGTGATATATTTATTGAGTATCGAAGAGACAACGATAAAATAGAGGGCAATTTACAGGACAAAATTAGAGCATTATTAGATTTGAATGATAGGAGAGTAGGATTCAATGCACAAATAGATTACTTCACTTTAGAAAATGTTGTCATTGAAAATATTAAATTCTCAAATAGTATTAACTCTTCTCTTCCTTTCACAATAACTTTAAGTCAATTTATTGTTCAGAAAACAAAAAATAGAGTAGTATCTGTAAAAGGTTTAAATCCTAAAGTTGATAAAGGAACTCAGCAGTTTAATGTATTAAAAACAAGTATTCAAAGACCAGATGTCAATAAAATAGATACAATTTCTAACAAATTGTTACACACTCCCTTTTTTAAGGATACAATAAAAAATTCAAAAGGAAAAACTATAAGTGTTAATGGTTACAAATATTTTGATATTGCTAGTGTTCCTACAAGCAAAGATGAATTTTATTGTCAAACAATGGCTTTTGAAGGGAAGGATTATATATGGGAGTTTAGAACAGTTCTAAAACAAGTATTGTTAAAAATAAAACAAAATAAAAAGGTTATTATCCAGGGTAAAATATTTAATACTGTGGGTAGTAGTTTTGTTTGGGATAATGGTTTCTTTAAAATATATTCAATAAATGGAGTGCTTTATTTTGCAAGTATCCCTAAGCAATATAGGTTAGATGATGTCACTTTTGAACAATATCTAGAGAATAGAAATACAAAATATATTTATGTTGGATTAGGACTCGGACCTTCTCTTAGTCGTTTTCAAGGGATTATTAAATGAGAAAGATTGTAATTGAAGTATTGAATAAATTAACTGTCTCTAAATTATCTATCAAGTTTAAGATTAAGAAAAATAGGGAAGGAAAAAATAATAAGGCAGAGATAGAGATTATCAACCTCAAAGAATATAATTTGTTAGAATATAATGATATTGTTTATATCCGAGCTGGTAATGTTGATCAAGAAACAGCAGAGTCTCAAGAAACAGAGTTGCCTATCATTTTTATTGGGAATTTGATTTCTTTTAAAGAAGAAGGAGTTGTTGATAAAGTTACTAAAATGAGTATGCAAGAGGGTACTGACTTAATTCAAAGTCATGTTTTTATTAAATTCCCCAAAAGCACAACATTAAATGATAATTTGAAATTAGTCTTAGATAAAATTAATCTTAATTTTAATTCCATTGATTTTAATCGCAATTATAGTACTAGTTTTATTTTATATGGAACAATTTCAGAGATTATAACAGAGTTATTGGAAGGTACAGGATATCAATGGAAGGTTGACAATAATATTGTTATTATTTACAAAAATGACCCACCAAAAACAGCTTTAGAGCTTTCTAGTGGATTTATTGAGTTGCCTAAGTTTTCAACAGAAAATGACACTCAAACGAATCATTCAAAAACATTATTATTTTTTAAAATACCACTCGATCCACGGCTCTCCTTGCCTTTTGTGAAATTGAATTATAAGGATTTTAAAAATGTCTATACGATTGATAAAATTATTCATATAGGAGCGAATAGGTTAGATCAAAATTGGTCAACGGAGGTTCTGTGTCTAACTTAGTGAACCTTTTTGAACGAACAATAAAAGCATCTTTAGACAAAGTAAACACTTGCTTTCCTGCGAAAGTTTTAGCTGTTGGTGAAAATGGCTTTATTGATGTTAAGCCTTGTTGTAAGTTAAATGGCCACTCTATTGAAGAGATAAATGAAGTAAGACTATTACAATTGCAGACTCCTCGAGCGGGGATTAAAATACCTGCCATTGTTGGCGATATCGTTTTAGTTGTAGTTTGTCAAAGCTCATTAGATAAGTTTATCTATAATGGTGAGGAGATATCAAGAAGCTTTAATATTACAGATAGCATTGCTTTAATGGGATTTTATCCTCAAGAACAATCTCCAGGTATGGTGATAGAGTTTACAGAAGAAGGCATTAAATTAGAGGGTAAGAAAATAAATATTACCAATGGAGAACAAGATTTAAAGACAATTTTAAATGATCTAATAGATAGGACAATGGCTTTAGAGGAAGCGATTAAAAATGGTGTTCCAGCACCGATGGATGGTGGTACGGCATTTAAAACAAGTATTGTAACAGCTTTGCAATTAGAGACAACAACATTTAATAGCATTAAAACAAAAATAGGGAGTTTATTGACATGATAGATTTTAACCTAGATAGTGATGACGATTTAGATTTAATGGGTAAAACAACCGATACTATTGGAAATAGGATTAAAAGACGGTTACGAACATTTGTTGGAGAGTGGGATTTTGACGAAAATGTTGGTTTTTTAAGACGATCTTTTTTTGATGGGTTAGATTTTGAATTTATTAAGTCCCTTCTGATAACAGAGATTAAAAAAGATAATGAAGTGAAGAGTGTAGAGATTTTGGAAATTAATTTTGACAATTTAAACAGAGTACTAAACTTTGTTTTCAAGGTCAATAAGGAGATAGTAGAGGTATGATTACGGAAAAAGGTTTTTTAATTAAAAACACAGAGGAAATACGGAAAGAAATTATAGATGATATTAGAGCAAATAATCTAATTAGAGATGCCGACTTTGAAAATGAAAGCTCTCTTATAAATCAATTTACCACTATAATATCCGATAAAATGGCTAAGCAATATAGGGTTATGAGTGATGTTTATAATTCAAATTTTATCCAATTTGCAATTGGGGATAACTTAAATAATGTCGCATTGTCTTATGGTATGGAAAGACATGTATCAAGACAACAAACTATCAGTGTTGAAATGAAAATCAAATTACCCATTGATATAACAGAGGATGAAACAATTCCCAGAGGATATGGCATTGAAATATCTGGCAATAAATTCAAGTCATTAGAAGAGGTTTTTTTTGAAATTGGATTCCCTGATGGAACAAGTGCTACTGATATAAAATCATATAGCTTTAATTCCATACTATACAACAATCTTGCCGATTTAAATGGGTTAACTTTTTATAACACTAAGGATAATTCTTCTCATAGTATTGTGGTGGATGCTAGTAATAATTTGGTAACAAGTCTACCTTCTTTTTTAACCCTTGATTCAGCACTCAAAAGAATTAATTTGAAAAAAAAATACACCACAAGGGATTATCTTGTTCGTTTTGATCCAAGTAAAAATTTAAACATCTTCTTGAATGTCAATTTTATTTCCGACGAAAAGAAACATATTACTATAACAGAAAACTCTCTTACTTTTAAAAACTTGTCTTATATTGACAATATGACATACCTGATAACAACAATAGAAGGTAGGAGCTTAGAAACAGACCAAGAATTAAGGGAGAGAATTTTTGAACTCTTTTTCCCTTTAACAATCAATACACGATCATTACAATCAAAGTTAGAAGGATTGGAAGGTGTTATCAGTAGCAATATTGATGTACAGAGTTCTGGAACATACATTTATGTTGATGGTGGTTATTTTCAAGCAATTGTTGATTTGATTGAACAAAATCTAATTTGGAATCAAATTTTACTACACAATACTAATACAGAAGAAAGTAATCAGCTAACAATTAATAGTTCAAATGGTATAGAAATAAAATTTAATCGTCCTAACATTGTTACAGGTTTAAATTTACGAATAATATCCGTTATTAATACGGATTCAAATAGCACTCATGACTTGAGTAGTGATGTTAAGCAGTTTATTGCCAATGATATGATTAATTATTTGAGAGAGTTTAAGATTAATCAAGATTTTATTGTTGATCAGTATTTGGCTAGAGTGTACAATTATTTCAATGTTAATAACTTGATTATTAATACTGGATTTACTCAACCTTCAGGAAACAATCAATCTTTTTTTAATGTGGCAAACAATTCTGTTATTAAAGAAATAACAATATCATGATGAAATTATTACGACAAGACAGAAATAAACCTAAGATAGTCGCTTTTCTTAAGATTTTTACTGACCAAATTGATAAGCATATAGTTGTTTTAAAGACCACGAAGACTATTAATAGGTTTCAAAATCTTATTCATTATGATGGTGATTTAGAAGATATTGCTACACAAGATTGGTTACTTGATATTGGTAAAGCTTTTGGGCTGTATAGTGATTTTAGTACCGTAGAAAAGACTAAAACATTTATCAATAAACTTAGATCAGAGTATTTAAAACGAATCATAAATGACACACTTTTCTCTATCGTTAATTATTATCAAGGTAGCTTGGGTGTAACATTTATTACACAATATCTAAATTATTTATTATTTGATCTCTCGAATGATTTAACCTTTCCTTCAAGAGAAGCTGTTGAAATTGGACGAGGAGTTAATATTATCATACAGAAAAGCACTCGCTTATATTTCTATAAAAAAGGAAGTACTGAACCTATATTAATGGCTGAAAGTTTAATGAGCAATGATTTATTTCAAAGCAAATATTTGAATTTATAGGTTGGAAATAAAAAAAAGTTTTCGCACGCGTGCGAAAGATTAATAATTAGATATGCGAATTATATAAAAATAAGATGGTAGAGAGGTTACCTTCTTTGTCCCTTCTACCATCAATTTTATTAAAGAAGGATACACAAGGTCGTTTGCAACAACGGGGGTAAATTTGACAAAAAAAATAAATAAACAGAAAAGCACTCGCTTATATTTCTATGAAAAAGGAAGTATTGAGCCTATATTAATGTCTGAAAGTTTAATGAGCAATGATTTATTTCAAGAAAAAAAATTCAATCGATAACACAACAACAAAAAGGAGCATAAAATGCCAAATTTACCAACAGAAGAAGGCTTTGATTGGGCCAACGAAAAAGATCAAGAACTAGATATCATAAGACCATCAGATCCTGAAATTGCAAATGGATTCGATCAAGGGAGAGGTATAGGTTTTATTCAAGAAACTTTTAATTATGTGTTTCGGATGATAGGTAATTACACTACTTTCATACGAAGTATGTGGAATACTAGGGTTAAAGGTCGTGATATTAATTGGTCTGAACAAGAAATAGGAGATAGTGAAGATAAAATAGAAAGCTCTTCTGCAATTAAAAAAAGGATTGAATTGCATAAACAAGAGGAAAACCCTCATAGAGTAACAAAAGCACAGGTAGGTTTATCTAATATACCCAATGCCAAGAGTGATAGCATTAGTTTAGACCGTAGTGATGTATTGGCAACGAGTAAGGCTGTCAGGGATTCACATAATAGTGCATTGACAACGCATAGAGCTCTTCAGAGTTTAGCTGGGGTTATTGGGACTTTAAATGGTAATATCAATAAAAAGGCTTTTACATCAAATAGAACATTTACTGATCTCAACGGCTCATTTACTACGGGTTTGTACCAATTTAGTGGAGGTATTCTTAATGTTCCAACCGGAATGTTGGTTGATCAAGACAACATATTATTAGTTCTAGGTACAAATCAGACTGCTAAACAAATTGTATTTACAAATGATTCTAGGATTTGGTTAAGAAGTAAAAATGCAGACGGGTATCCTGAATCAGAGATGAACGATTTTTTAACTAATACAGGTGCTTGGTATGAAATGGTTACAACAGCTAATACAAGCTTACCAGCTGTTACTTCACTACCTAAGGTTACTTCACTACCAGCTGTTACTTCACTACCTAAGGTTACTTCACTACCAGCTGTTACTTCACTACCTAAGCTCAAAGGAAGGGTTGTTATAGCCGGAAGTGTTACCTCAAGTGGTGGTAGAACTCTGCGTTTAGGTACTTATCAGGTTACTCAAAGTGGCAGTCAATTCACCATTTCTCATGATTTGGAGAACACTGACTACATTGTCAATGCGATGTGTACAAGCTCAACTTCACACAGTGGCTCAATCTCTCAAAAAAATGGAAATGATTTTATTATATATTTTGCCGATGATACGAGTGCTGAAGCTCAAAATTTTGATTTTGAGATTAGGCAGTATTAGCATTACTCGCAATAACGAGCAATAGTATCGTTGGTGTAGAATTCGTATTTTTTATACTTAGCCTCGTCAAAACCAGTTGTGTCTATACAATGGATGGGTTCGTTAGCTCTAGAGGCTTTGTTAAAATTCCAAACAGATAAAGAATCCGTTTTGAACTCAAAAGGGAAATCAACCTTAGGGCATGTAATATCGTCACATAAATACCAAACAAAGTATTCATCAATCAAGCGATAAATTTCTGCCCAGTTCCCTTGTCTAAAAGCTTCGTAAGAAAGAGTTTTTAATGTATCAAGTCTCCATTTAGGGATGTATCCAATCGTGTCTTCTTGAAACCCTGGTACATTAAACTGTTGTTCAACAACAACCACATGTCCAGTAACATTAAGTAAGGCAATTGAACTTGTTGTGTCTCCAAATGGGAAAAAGAAATTATTCTGAATGAAGAATTGATGTGTGTTTGTATCTGTATTAAAAGGAAAAATATTCAAAAAACCATCATTGGGTTCAATATAACCAAGTTTTATACCGTAACCTCGTCGAGCGTAAGCATATCTTGAGAGCCTAGCTAATAACAAACTATCTTCTGGTGTCGTTGGGATTTGGCTTCTACCTACAAAATCAGGAAGAATAATACTATCGGTATAGATTATTTTACCATTTGATTCTATGGTACTGTCTGTGAAAATGGTTTTTTGTAAAAAAGCTCTCTTTTGTAGATTAGCTCTTTTAAATTCAGATGTAACTCCTGTCAGAATTCTTTTACCTTCAGGATCGAACTTTTGGCTATTGTCTTCGAAGAGTCCGCAAGAGGCGACTAGTAATAGTAGGGTAGTGAAAAATGTTAGTGTTTTCATAGGTGTAACCTGTGGTTTATTGTTGCTAGTAATAATAGCAATTGGGGTGGAGAGTGTCAAGATGGTGTTGGGGGTTGTTGTTTTAAAATGTCGGTGCCTGGGAGAATATCAAAAGTTATGATTTACCCCTTCTACCATCAATTTTATTAAAGAAGGATACACAAGGTCGTTTGCAACAACGGGGGTAAATTTGACAAAAAAAATAAATAAACAGAAAAGCACTCGCTTATATTTCTATGAAAAAGGAAGTATTGAGCCTATATTAATGTCTGAAAGTTTAATGAGCAATGATTTATTTCAAGAAAAAAAATTCAATCGATAACACAACAACAAAAAGGAGCATAAAATGCCAAATTTACCAACAGAAGAAGGCTTTGATTGGGCCAACGAAAAAGATCAAGAACTAGATATCATAAGACCATCAGATCCTGAAATTGCAAATGGATTCGATCAAGGGAGAGGTATAGGTTTTATTCAAGAAACTTTTAATTATGTGTTTCGGATGATAGGTAATTACACTACTTTCATACGAAGTATGTGGAATACTAGGGTTAAAGGTCGTGATATTAATTGGTCTGAACAAGAAATAGGAGATAGTGAAAACAAAATAGAAAGCTCTTCTGCAATTAAAAAAAGGATTGAATTGCATAAACAAGAGGAAAACCCTCATAGAGTAACAAAAGCACAGGTAGGTTTATCTAATATACCCAATGCCAAGAGTGATAGCATTAGTTTAGACCGTAGTGATGTATTGGCAACGAGTAAGGCTGTCAGGGATTTACATAATAGTGCATTGACAACGCATAGAGCTCTTCAGAGTTTAGCTGGGGTTATTGGGACTTTAAATGGTAATATCAATAAAAAGGCTTTTACATCAAATAGAACATTTACTGATCTCAACGGCTCATTTACTACGGGTTTGTACCAATTTAGTGGAGGTATTCTTAATGTTCCAACCGGAATGTTGGTTGATCAAGACAACATATTATTAGTTCTAGGTACAAATCAGACTGCTAAACAAATTGTATTTACAAATGATTCTAGGATTTGGTTAAGAAGTAAAAATGCAGACGGGTATCCTGAATCAGAGATGAACGATTTTTTAACTAATACAGGTGCTTGGTATGAAATGGTTACAACAGCTAATACAAGCTTACCAGCTGTTACTTCACTACCTAAGGTTACTTCACTACCAGCTGTTACTTCACTACCTAAGCTCAAAGGAAGGGTTGTTATAGCCGGAAGTGTTACCTTAAGTGGTGATAAAACTCTGCGTTTAGGTACTTATGAGGTTACTCAAAGTGGCAGTCAATTCACCATTTCTCATTATTTGGAGAACACTGACTACATTGTCAATGCGATGTGTACAAGCTCAACTTCACACAGTGGCTCAATCTCTCGAAAAAATGAAAATGATTTTATTATATATTTTGCCGATGATACGAGTGCTGAAGCTCAAAATTTTGATTTTGAGATTAGGCAGTATTAGCATTACTCGCAATAACGAGCAATAGTATCGTTGGTGTAGAATTCGTATTTTTTATACTTAGCCTCGTCAAAACCAGTTGTGTCTATACAATGGATGGGTTCGTTAGCTCTAGAGGCATTGTTAAGATTCCAAACAGATAAAGAATCCGTTTTGAACTCAAAAGGGAAATCAACCTTAGGGCATGTAATATCGTCACATAAATACCAAACAAAGTATTCATCAATCAAGCGATAAATTTCTGCCCAGTTCCCTTGTCTAAAAGCTTCGTAAGAAAGAGTTTTTAATGTATCAAGTCTCCATTTAGGGATGTATCCAATCGTGTCTGTGTGAAACCCTGGTACATTAAACTCTCGTTCAATAACAACCACATGTCCAGTAACATTAAGTAAGGCAATTCGACTTATTGTGTCTCCAAATGGGAAAAAGTAATTATTCTGAATGAAGAATTGATGTGTGTTTGTATCTGTATTAAAAGGAAAAATATTGAAAAGACCATTGGGTTGAATATAACCAAGTTTTATACCGAAACCTTGAGTGGCGTAATTATATCTTGAGAGCCTAGCTAATAACAAACTATCTTCTGGTGTCGTTGGGATTTGGCTTCTACCTACAAAATCAGGAAGAATAATACTATCGGTATAGATTATTTTACCATTTGATTCTATGGTACTGTCTGTGAAAATGGTTTTTTGTAAAAAAGCTCTCTTTTGTAGATTAGCTCTTTTAAATTCAGATGTAACTCCTGTCAGAGTTCTTTTACCTTCAGGATCGAACTTTTGGCTATTGTCTTCGAAGAGTCCGCAAGAGGCGACTAGTAATAGTAGGGTAGTGAAAAATGTTAGTGTTTTCATAGGTGTAACCTGTGGTTTATTGTTGCTAGTAATAATAGCAATTGGGGGTGGTTATTGTTTGCTTTTATAAATATAACCACTTCCTAAACCACCGATAAAAATTGCGACTAACTTTATGATTTCGTAAACTAATTCTACTTTATTTAATATCAAACAAAGTATGGTTATAGACACAATTGAGAGAAGCAAAAGTCCTAAAAAGAAAAGTATCTTGCTATCTCTTGAGGCACGGAATTCTCTAATCTTGTTTCTATCCTCTAATTGTATTTTTAGGTCATCTTTTGCTATTTGGAAATTTTGCTATTTGGAAATTATGGTCAGTTTCTTTTTCTCTTAACAGTATTTTTTTATTTTCTAGATCTAAAACTTTTTTAACGACCTCAGTCCCATGATGATCATTTTCATGATGACCATTTTCATTTTGATTGTTTAGTACAGGAGTCACTACAAAGACTCAACTACATATTTTAAGCCTATATTTTTAGAGCCAAGAGGTGGTCTTAGGATTGTTGTTTTTTCAATTATATGAGAATCTTTTCTTATGAATGCCAAGTATTCACTTGCTGAGTTAAATTCTTTTGTTCCACCAACTGATTTTGCAATAATTTTATTATTGAGCATAATGTACATCCTTTACGCAATATTTAAACAATAAATAGATATTTACTATGCCAATTGTCAATGTTTTAGATGTCGTATTCAAGGTAGTAGTGACTATAGATGGAGAGTGTCAAGAAGGTGTTGTTGAAAAGAGGGATTCCTTAAGTGATAGAGATACTTATTTTTTTTGCCTGTTTTCGATAACTATAGATTTAACGCCAAGTCCAGCAATAAATCCAGCTACAATTTTGACCAAATCAAAAATGAAATCAGTTTTATCAAAGTACAAGCAACTGCCAATGAGTATAAAAACCAATACTGCTAAAAAACTAAAAAAATATAGATGGTTTTTGTGTTTAGATGATTGAAATTCTCTTATACCATTGCGGTCTCTTAATTGTATAGTCAATTCATTATTGGCATTTTTAGAGTAAGCTTCAATTTCTTTTTCTTTTAAGTTGACTTTTGATTATTCCAGTTGAATGAAATCATGAGCCAATTGATTAGTTTTTTCAAGGTTTTCATTACTCATAAAATTACAATTTTACAATGTAACGAGAGTTTATTTCACTATCAAAAATGTCATCTCGTTGTGTTTCTATTGATTCTATCGTTGGATTTTTTTTTATGAAATTTAAAAATTCTTTAGAATTACTAAATACTTTTTCGTTAGGCTTAGTTGTTTTTATCATATCACACCTCCAGTATATTAAAGTATAATAGTAAAAGTAATAATTGTTTACAACATTATACACATGAATTGAGTATAATATACATCCTTTAGGCTACATCCTTTAGGCAATATTTAAACAATATCTAGATATTTACTGTGTCAATTATCAATATTTTAGATGTCGTATTCAAGGTAGTAGTAACTATAGAAGAAGTGTGTCAAGATGGTGTTGTTGAAAAGAGGGATTATAATTAATTAGGTGTATTTTTTATTATCCATTGGCTAACAATGTTAACTAGAAATCCTAGAGTCAAAGATAGGGATATTGATTTTAGAATTTCTAAACTAGGTTTATCTAACCAATTCCATGGAGTCAACAAATGCCAAAAATAAATAAGTAAACATGATACAAGTACATAGTTTGATTAGCGAAGTAAGCTTGGAATTTTGCAGTTTGTGGCTTTTTGGTATCACCATTCATTGA
Organism: Fibrobacteria bacterium; assembly: GCA_965261055.1. Lineage (GTDB taxonomy): Bacteria > Fibrobacterota > Fibrobacteria > UBA11236 > JADFYW01. The sequence continues at coordinate 365,547 of OZ253440.1, forward strand.
ACACAAATAGCAAGCAAAACGGGTAAGTTTAATATCTGCAACAGTTTTTTTCTATGATTCTATCTATGTACTTTATTTCTTGTTGATGAGATATAGATAGCGATATTAGTACTTTGGTTACTTTGTCAATGACTTTTTGAAAAGGTTTTAGGTCATCGTAACCCATTATATGCATCAAATCGCTAGCCCACCAAAAGTAAGCACCATTTTCTTCTTTGAAATCTTCAAAGGTTAGCAGAGTATCAGGCATTTTTTATTTGGTCATTTGATTATTCAGCTTTGGTAGAGTGTTTCCTTCAAAAAGATATTCTGTTATACTTTATTGGTTGATCAAACATAAAAAGAACTATAGTTAATTTGTCTTTATTTGTCTACATCTCCCTTTGGCTGAATAATCATATAAAGTTTTCTATACTAGTTCCTAGTTCTTTAGCCATTTTTTTTGCTACCGACTTAGAAATGGAAGTTACATTTCGTTCATATTCTGAGATGCGACCTTTTAAAACACCTACATAATCTCCTAATTGCTTTTGAGTTAAGTTTCGGTTTTTTCTAAGTATTTTTAAATTTTGTGCTGGATTATTTTTTTTATTTTGGATATTGTTCCAAACAACACTCTGTCTAAGCGGAATTGATTGTTCTTTTTCATGTAAGATAAGATTTTTTCCATATTCTTTTTTTAAAACCTCAATCATTAAAGAAGATATTTTACCTTGAATATTAACTTTAATATGGGGCATTTCCACGACTGCTTGCATAATAGACCTCTATTGTAATTGTTTTTTTTTCATATTTCCAACAAGTCACCCAATTATGAGATAGGTGGCAGTGGTGTTTATTTTTTTCAAGTTTTGAATAATTAGACCATTTTGGTAAAACAGGACCTAAGTTTTCTAAATCTTTTACAAGAATTTCAAAAATATTTTGTTGAGATTTAGGCATTTTATTATAACCTTTAATCGCTTTTTTAGTTAAAAATATTTCAAAACTCACAATCAAAATGTAACCTATTTTAGGTTACTTGTCAATATAATAATATTGATGGAATCAAAGGGTAAATTTCAATCTATTTTTTTTGCTTTCGTTTATATTTAGCGGTGGTGTAGAGTTTTTTCACCACTACATCTCTCTATGGCTAAACAAAATTCCTATTACCCTATAAGCACAAGTAATTTTTTTTTGCCATAAAAGGCATTAACAAATGGTTTTTCAATTAAGTGTACTTTTTTAGGTTTATTGTTGATATTTTAGTATTTGATTTTATTTCTTTAAACAATCTTAAAAATATACCACTTCCCATTTTTTGCTCCGACCAGGATACTTTATTTTCTATAATTCCTTTTATTGATTTAATTAAAACACATACATCATCAACATATAATTGTAATTTTTCATCGTTAATATGAAGTGGTTTTATAAATCTAAGTTCAATTATTCTATCAGCTCTTCTTCTTGTAGAAAATAAACTTTTAATAATTTTGGGTGTAGAAAAATCATTAGATATATAGTAATCCTTTTTTTCTAAAATATTTAAATTTGATTCTAATTCTTTTAAGATTAAAGATCTGTTATATGTTATTTTAAGTCTTAGTAATAGATATTTATTTATTTTTACTTGTTTTTCATTTTCAATAGGTGCTGTAGAATAGAGAGAGAAAATAAAGTCTGATTCGCTCACCATTTGTAAACCAGAATCATTTTCTATAAAAGATTTAGCTTTTGATATTTTTCTACCATAATTACTATGACACCAGTTAGGGCTACCTTTAGCTCCTACTACCAAATAGTTTAAATCTTTGACAACGCTTTTTGAAGGTATTCCACCACGAGCTCTAATTTCTCTTTTGGCTTTACTTCGAAGCATTTCTTTTAGTCCGCCTGTGAAACAAAAAGATTTATCTTTAAATTCAAGGATAGATTACATCTCCCTTTGGCTGAATAAAATTCCTACAACCTTGTAGGCATTGGTTATTTTATTGATAGGTAGTTCTATGTCATCAAACTTGTCATTGTAGCTTGTCAGGGTGATTAGCTTTGAGTTCTTGTTTTTGGATACTTTCTTGATTAAGGTTGATAATTTAGTACAAATAATGTGCACACAACCCCACTCAAAGTAAGTTTGCCATTCACTGTTTCTACATAGAATATAGTCACCATTGTGATAGTAAGGTATCATTGAATGTCCATGTATTTTAATGGCAAAGTCGCCTTGTTGTCCGTGTTCACAGGGAATATTACGGACGATGTTTTGGTTGTTGATGAGCGTACCTTCATCCGCTGAAGCCTTTATGTTGTAGAGGGGGATGGTTGGGGTGGTAGAAGAGGCTAACATTTCGCCTTTACCTGTTATTAGCCAATCAATATTAAGTCCATGTTTTTTTAATTTTTTTAATTCTTGAATTCTTAGTTCGGCATCTCCGCTTTCTAATTTACTTAGCTTAGTTTGCATAAGTCCTAACTGTTCAGCTAGTTGAAATTGAGTTAGTCCTAATTTTTTTCTATAAATTTTTAAATTTTCCATATTTATTCACTTAATTTGAATATTTTTATTGACATTTTATTCAATATTAGGTTATGTTTATTCCATATTAATTAAGTTAGTAGTTAAACATTATGAATAATGATAAATTTAGTAAAAAATACCCGCAATATAATTTAAGAGTAGACAAGGAAGTCTTTGACTCCGTTCATAAAATAAGTGATGAATTTAAAAACATGCATAGAGTGTCAAAACCAGCTCATGTAGTGGTTCGAGAAACTTTTGAAAAAGCGGGGGTGTTGTAGTGATTACAGTTTTTAAAAAAGTTGCTATATTAAAGGGAAGTTATGAAAGAGAACATAGTCAAGAAAACCTGCAAGGAGCTGGGTATAACACAGGTTCAGTTAGCAAAGGAATTGGGGTTGCATATAGACAAAATCACAAACTGGTCTCGTGGTGGTTCACAAGAAATAGCTACTGTTATAATCAATCTATACAAACAAAATCGTTATTTAAAAGAGAAACAAAAAATTGTAGACTCTTTTCTAAATCTCAAGTAGAGAAAAAATTAGCTTGTATTATTACAAGCCTCAAATATAATTTATTGGAATATATCAATATTATTGTTGATTTCATTGTAAATAGTTCTTATATTTTATTAAATAATTGTAATATAACAGTAAAAGTAGAAAAAAGATGAATCTATATGAGATAGAAAAGGAACTAAGAGAAGTTTTGAAGTTAGAAGACAAATGGGCTAGTGAGTATGAGGGCGATATAACAGATTTTCCTCTCAACAAAGAATTGGAAAAACTAAATATTGGAGAATTGGAAAAACTAAATATTGAGTTAGATTTATTAAGATTGAAAAAATTCCAATAAAAACAGAAATTAAAGTTAAAGCAAGGTAAAGAAATTAAAGGTGCAGAACTTGTGTATAATTATAATGTTAGTATAAGATAAAGATTCAAATTAAAATGAGAAAAAAGATGAGTGAATTACAAGTATTACAAGAATCAGTACCGATACCAGTTTTAAAGAAACTGCAATGCAGACAATAGATAATCAAATGAAAATAACTAAAGCCTGCAAAGAAATAGCTCTACGAAGTTCGGTAGAAATTAAAGGGCATAGATATGTTCAAGTAGAGGGGTGGCAGACCATTGCGACGGTTTATGGTTTTATGCCTTGTTCTCGAGATGTGGAGAGAGTATACGATAAAGATACTTTTATTGGTTGGAATGCTGTTGGAGAGCTTAGAAATAAGCTAGGCAATGTTGTATTCACAGCTGAAGGTTTTGTTGGAATTGATGAAAAACAATGGAGTAGTGCTGACGAATATGCTTGTCGTAGTATGGATCAGACACGAGCCATAAGCAAAGTGTGTCGAGGTGCTTTTGCTCATATCATTGTGATGATGGATGCAGGTCTTGATACGACCCCAAGTGAGGAAGTCCCTAGAAATGGTTTTAAAGACAGTAATAATTGGAAAAAAAGATATTACGAAAAAGTAAATATATACAAAGAATTTTGTGAAACTAACAATGTCAAGCCTCACTGTTATGTGTTGGTTAAGACTACAGAACTAACAGAAGATTTAGCAAATAAAAATATTGATAAAATGCAACAAAATATGAAAGAGATTAAGGCAAGAAATTGAAGTTGTAATGGGATGGATTATATCAAAACAAATGATAAAAGAGAACTTGCATTGTTTGCTGGAATCGGCGGAGGAATTTTGGCAGGAAAACTTCTCAACTGGAGAACAGTTTGTGCTGTTGAACGAGATGCATATGCCATTTCAGTTTTGGTGGCGAGACAAAATGATAAAGTGTTGCCCTTTTTTCCGATTTGGGATGATATACAAACTTTTAACGGGAAAGAATGGAGGGGATGTGTTGACATCATTAGTGGAGGCTTTCCGTGCCAAGATATCTCGGTTGCAGGGAAAGGAGTTGGAATCACTGGAAGGAAAAGTTCCATGTGGTTCGAAATGGAGAGAATTATTTCTGAAATACGACCAAAAGAAGTCTTCGTGGAGAACACACCAATGCTTATTAAAAGAGGACTTACTAGAGTCATCAGTGGTCTTACCAAAATGGGGTATGATACAAAATGGTGTGTGCTTGGAGCTGATGACTTGGGGTTCAATCATAGGCGAAAAAGAATATGGATACTTTCCACCAAATCCAGTAAAAGTGATAATAATGACTCCTTGTGCCACCGAATTCAAAGGAGCAATGAGAAAAAACCACATAAACAACCCAAAATCTTACAAAATGAGGGTGTCAGAGTGTTTAAGGGATTCTTTCAACGACGACACATACCTAAACCCTTGCTTCGCAGAATGGCTGATGGGCTTCCCAATGGGGTGGACAAGATTAGAGGGATTGGAAATGCCCAAGTTCCATCGGTGGCATCAAGAGCGTATCAAATATTAAGTGAAGAATTTTAGATGTCAGTAAATATTAAACATTTTGGAAAAGTAAAGGATGGTAAGTTTGTAGCTCAGAATGTAATAATGTTTAAGAATGAGTTTTATAAAAGAGGAGGGTAAGGAAATTGAAGTTGTGGTAAAATCTAGGCAAAAGGACAGAAGTAATAATCAAAATAAGTACTACTGGGGAGTTGTTGTGTTTTTACTTTCTGAAAATTTAGGCTTTTCTTCTGACGAGGTACACGATTATTTAAGGTTTAAATTTTTGTCTACAAGAGGGGAAAAACTAATTAGGTGAATCACGGCGAATTTAAAAACGATTGATTTTGAGGCTTATTTAAGCCAAATAAGACAGCGATCAAGTGAATTTTTGGGTTTGTTTATTCCTTTACCAAATGAGGTGGATTTATGAGTACTTTACAAAATTACAATACAAATGCTAAGGTTATTTATTATGGCTTAGTAAGAACTAAAAAAATAGAGTTAGATCATATTTTAAGAGTATTAAGTCTTAGTAAGAAAGATTTGGATTTATGGCTTGAGAATAAAAAAGAAATAAGTATTGATCGTTATAAGATTTTGGAAAGATTAAAAAGAGTTGAGGCAAGCTAATGAAAGGTTGGTTAGATTTAAAGACTGCGTGCGGAAATCTTGGGTTATCTGAACGACAACTAAAAAGACGAATAAACTACATGAATTTGGAATGTAATATTAAGATAGATAAAAGAGACTTACGAATGATGGGGCAGGGTAAAATCCAGGTGTATTTTGATGAACACAATCCTATTTGTCCAAGACCACGATTCAAGGAGTGTATTTAGTCCATGAACTCGCTAGTGTCTGATATGTGTGTGTATATTGACTCTAATATTCTTGAGCTTGGAGCATGTCCCATCCATTGTCTTAATATGTGCATAGGAACGCCTCGTTTAGCATGGTATGTCGTAAAAGTATGTCGTAAACCTTTAGTTGTTTTTGGAGGAATATCTAATGATTTAAATGCTTGTTTTAATCGTTTGCATACTTGGGTAGTTGTTGACGATAAGTTTTTGATTTCTTTTTTTGATTTTACAAAATTTAAAATTAATCTTTCGACATTTTTAGACAATGGTTGTACTACTGTTTCTACCGTTGATTTAGCTTTCGCTCTTAATCGTACAAGATTATATCCATTTTTTGTTTTTACAAAATCATTTTTAGTTAAAGTAAAAACATCTCTTAAATCAATTCCAGTCCAACGAATAATTTCAACAACATTTCTTTCAAATTTAGGTAATATATCTAATACAGAAAAATCGCTATCAATCCACATATCAGATTCTTGTCGTTTTCCAAAGTTTATTTTTTTGGGGTTTGGAATGTTTATAGTAGGATCAGAATTTATAAAGTCATTTTTAACACACCAACGAAAAAATCCACGACAATCTGCAAGTATATTGGCCCAAGTTTTTGCGGAAGAGTTTCCTTTAATTAAATATGCTGATTTTTCAAAATCCTTACTAGATAAATCCTTTGCTTTTTGTGGTAAATACTTTAAAGCACGATTAATATTTCGTGTTAGAGATTTTTTCGTTATTTCTTTTACTTCTTTATTTTTAACAAAGATCTCTGTTAAGTTGATCAAAGGCTCATTGCTAGATAATGTTGTGTGTTTTTTGTTAAAATCTTGGTATATTATTTTAGCTTTTATTTTGGCTTTTGCTAGATTTTTGGTTCCTGTAGAGTATGAGCACTCACGATTATTATGGGTGAATCGGACACGAATATTTCCACCTTTTTTAGGTGACAAGAAAAAATTATTAGACATAAAATACGGGCAGTTTTGCTCAAAAATACTTTTAATATTACTTAAAGTCAATTTTTATTCAGTTCGATTCCCGCCATCTCCACCAAGTCGTTTAACGAACTTAAACGGCTTTTTTTGTGTCTATTATCAAAATCCCTTATTTTTAAGGACTTGTGTTGAGCTAGAGATAAGCAAAGATAAGCGAAAACGCCTACTACAAGAGACTATTTTATTTCTAAAAAATTCATTCTTTAAACTTAGAGATTCAAATTCTTCCGAGCCTTGGATTCCATAGGAAGAATAGAATAGTATACGAATTGATTAATTGGTAGATCTATTCCGTGTTTTTTTGCTAGTTGTACAACAGTTCCGTTTTGATGTTCTATTTCAGAAGGCTTGTTTTGCCATATGTCACGAGTTAATGAATTTGTTGTAGTATGAGGGTAAGAATCTACAATTTTCATTAATGTGGTGACATAATCAGTTGGAACATCAACATTTTCCTTTTGAGAAAGGAGGTGAACTTCTTGAAAAAGATCAATTAGCATTTGACGCATTTCTTTTCGTTCTCTGATTTCTCCATAGGTTGTTTTTGATACAGCTAAAAGACCACTAGAGCAAATTAAGATAAACTTCTTCCAAAGTTCTCCTTGGATATTATCGGAAAGAATGGAATAGATGTTAGCTTGTTCAAACATTAGTTGTAATTGTTTGGCTCTCGGTGTTATTGTTTGAGACATCTCTCCGAAAATAAGAGTCGGTTTTGCACCAAAGTGATTGATGACGCCAAAAGATTCAATTTTGCTAAAAATTTTGCAAACTCCTCCTAAAATAAGTTTAGGATCAATATATTTTTGTAATTCAGAAGTTGCTAAAACACCATTTTGAAGAGGAAGAACAATAGAGTTTGAATGTAAAGTCTTAGCTAATTCTGGAGCAATTTCTTTGACTTGCCAAGTTTTTAAAGCTAGAATAACAATGTCAGCTGTTCTAATCTTTTGAAGAGAATGGGTAACTTTGACTGAATTGAGTGAGAAATCACCTAAAGTACTTTTAATAGTAAGACCTTTAGATTGAATTGCTTCTAAGTGCTTACCTCTCGCAATAAAAGTAACATTAAAACCAGCTTGAGCTAATTTGCCTCCAAAATATCCACCAACTCCTCCAGAGCCGACGATTAAGATTTTCATATTAATAAAATACAAAGTTTATAGATTACAAGTTACCTTTGGTTGATGGGATACCTTTGACTCTTTGAGAAGGAGATATTGCCATAGCAAAAGCTCTTGCAAAAGCTTTAAAAGAGGCCTCAATACAATGGTGTGCATTATGACCTCGCAAAAGATCAATGTGTAAGTTCATTTTTGAATTTTGTGCTAAAGTTTCAAAAAAGTGAGGGATCAGTTCCAAGTCTAAATTCCCAATTTTTTGTTGTTTAAGATCAGCCTCAGCCTTAAAAATAAAAGAAATGCGGTTGCATAAATCTAGGGTAACTCTAGAAAGGGCATCATCCATCACAACATAGTAAAACCCATATCTTTCTATGCCTTCTTTATTTTTTAAGCATTTAAAGATGGCTTCTCCTAAACAAATTGCAATATCTTCAGTGGTGTGGTGCATGTCAATTTCAGTATCACCTTGACAATCAATGGAAAGATAGACTCCACTATGTTTTCTAAAAATATCTAACATATGGTCTAAGAATTTAGACCCAGTATCAAGAAAAGGTTCGTTTTGATTTTGTTTAGGATCTAAATCAAGATTAAGTTTAATCTGAGTTTCAGAGGTATTACGTTCAATGTATGTTTTTCTAGCAGTCATAAAATTTATTTATAGTTGTAATGCTTATAAAATTTGTTGTTTTGAATAGAAAAAAACTTTAGAATAGAATACTTTTGTTTTTTGTAAATTACAGAAAGTGCTTTTTGGACTCCTGAAATAGCTTGTAGAGAATCTTGGAAAGAAATTTTAATTATATCGTTTAATAGAAGTTTTTTACTTAAAAGAGATTGAGGTGGGCGATAAATTGTAATCCATGTACTATCAATATTGCAGATTACCTTAATGAATTGCTTTTTAGGTTTTTGTATCTTTGATATTGTGTTATGTTCTTTAAGGGTATCAATAGAATTATAAATTATTGTAGGAGCTTTCTCAATTTTTTCTTTTTGAAAGAATTCTATGACAAAAAGAGCGACCACTAGGGGAATGATAGGGATCAAAATCTTTATTTGTAAGTTATTTTTTTTAGGAGAAAGAGAGTTGTTCTGAGCTATATCTTTTAGTTTTGGATTAGGTAGTTGGTGGTAAAGTTTTAAAATATGATCTTTTTCAATTTCTAAATATTCACAGAGTGTAGTCAATATAGAACGGATGTAAGCTTTATTGATAAAATCAAATTCATTGTTTTCAAGTTTCTCAATATATTCTTGTTTGATAGAGCTGTCTTGACTAAACTGTTCAATAGACCAGCCTTTGCGAGCTCGATTTGAAGAAAGAAGTTCACCAATGTTTGGATTTTGAATACTTTCTTTCATATTGTATTGGATGGCTTTAAAGGTGAATTGAAAGTGCTCATATCGCTAGGTTAAACTGGTTTGATCACATAAGGTAGATACTTACCGTTGCTACTTTCGTTCTGGCGGGGTTTAGTTCTTTGTTATTGAACAAAGCTTTACTTTGCAACATGAGCCTCGCAAAGTTAGTTTTTATATAATAGTATGGCTAGATGGTTTTATTTTATTTTTTTTGAAAAGCGATAAAATAAAGGATTTTTTGAAGAGAACCCCAAACCATAGAAGTTTAACATTTCACCACCTATTATTTTTTTAATAGTATACTTCTTAAAACTGCTAAATTCTGATAAGACAGAAAACGAAGAAATAGGCAGGCTTAATTGATTGAAGGTAATAGCGTTAATTTGAATGTTATTTGGAATTTGGATTTTATTGAGGACTTGAGAAGATAAAATTTTAAGGTTTTGGGAGTTCAATAAAGAGTATGCGTTTCCTTTTTTTGTTAAGCCATAGCCAATTAGTTTTTTAGACCCGTTTTCTTTAATCCATAGACCAATTTCTTTGGGTTGTATAGTGTTATAGCTATAAATAAAATCAATCTTTTTAAGACTACCCGTTTTTTGATAAACATGAGACATACTGGCAACGCCGTTAATGATTGTTGTATCTTGATTGATAACAATGATACCGTTAACTCGACTATAAGGAATTGGGAAGCTCATTTTTAAGTAGGTTTCTTTAGCTTTTCTTTTTTTATAAATTCCATTTCCCCAAATATATCCAGTATCAATTTGAGAAAAGTTTAATTTAACGAGATAATAAATATCTTTTTTTGTAGTTTCAAAATATAGTTCATGTTGTTGAGGAAGGGTCCCCTTAATCCAAATTTTGGGATGAAAAAGGAGGTGATGATTTTGGGGATTGAAAGAGTACTTTGTGCTTGGATATTCTCTAGCTACACTATAATTTTTGTTTTTCAGATTGGAAACATAAAGGCTTGTTCCAATTACGGGTTTTTTAATTACACCAATGCCACCTATAGAAAAATTTAATTGTATTTGTGTATTAGAAGAATCTAATAAGACAGAGTAACTCCAAGATTCAGAGAAATCATTTTGTTCAGGATTAGAATAGCGTTGTATATCTGAAACAGATATTATTCGTAGTTGTCCTTTCGGAGGATAAATAGATGTAGGGAATGCAAAAGAAAAACAAATTAATATACTCCAAAAATAGTTATGGGTTTTTTTTATTGTAAAAATTAAGTACTTTTTGCTCATATGGACAAATTTATAATTTTTTTAGTCTTCAACGGTCTCTTTTTCTTGTTTTCTTGTGACTCTTTATTTGAATCTAAGACGAAGCATTTAGATTCTTATATTGATAGTATTTACGTACAAGATTTAAAAATATTTAATACACCTTCTCAACTTGTAGAGAGGTTAGAAGTAGGAGATGTACAAAATCGATTATGGAAAGACTATTGGAAAAAAAGAGATAGTGTTAAATTGGAAGATAAAGCAAACGTATCCTTCTTATTTAATTATTGGTTGGAGCTAGTTCTAATTATAGTTTTAATTATTTTAATATTAATGGGTGTCTCTTTAAAAAAAAAAATCAAAAAAAAGAAAATGATAATAGATGATACACATACTTTATTTGAAAATGTTGAAGATGAGCAAGAGCAAGAAGACTACATAGAAGAAGCTTCTAAAAAAATGAGTTTAGAAGAGAGTAAAAGAACCTTAATGCAGGATTTTGGAATATCTTCAGATAAGCTAAATATGCAATCTGATCTTTTAGATTCTTTTGATGATGAAGAAGATGATTTAGATACTCAAATTAGAAGACAATTAGATTTACAGGAAAGCAGTATTAATACACTTCAAGAAAAAGCAACACAAGAGTCAGTAACTCCTAAGAATTCTCTAAAACAAAAACCAAATGAATCAATACCTAATAATCAAGATGCTTTAGATTGGAGTGGCTATCAAAAGGAGGAGCAAATTAAATCTGATATTCTTCGTTTTGATAAAAAAGGTTATACACCATCACAAATCTCACAAATGTTAAAAGTTGATTTGAGAGATGTGCAAGATTTACTTTTAGCTCAAAAAAGAAACAAGAGTATTTAAAGTGTTCGCGTCGTATTGAATGCAAATAGAATATTTGGGAATAGATCCTCTAGAAGAGTGTGACACAAGATTTCATTCTAGTTTTGATGCAGTTTAAAGAGGTTATGTGTAACAAATCTCTAATATTAAATAGCTTTAGACACTTTTGAGAGACTCTCATTCTAAAAAAAAATTAAAAGTTGGCATAAAGACATTAAAACTTTTGGAGTTGGTTAGGAATTTCTATATGAAAAAGGTTATATTCAAAATCTGATAGATTTAGACCAGTTGGAATTGACGCAAGATGAACATTCTGTTCTCAAGTTAACTGAAAAAGTGATAGTGTTTTAAAGAACAAAAAACGAGCAATATTTCAATATTTCAATATTTACCTTAAGTACAAATGATTTAAAAAGTATAAGCGGTTTTGGGGAAATAAATTTTTTTATAGAATAGATCGTTACGGTGATTTATAATTGATGCAGTTTTAAATATTGTTACGAAAATCATGTAAAGACTATGTAGTTATAGTCTATATTACTAATGATTAAAAATGATTAAAGTAATGAGGAATGTAGTCTTTTTTTTCTTTTTTCTTATTATACTTGCTAGAGTTATAGAATATTGTTATTATTTACCCATACAGGGTTACCCATACAGGGTTACCCATACAGGGTTACCCATACAGGGTTACCTATACAGGGGAGATTCCTATGATTAAGTTATTTACATTTATATTGCTAACATTATCCGTTTTCAATTGCAACCTTTTTGACGATTCAACACCAATTCCAGTAAGTCGTGTGTTTGTTGGTAGTGCTACAGTCAATCTCATAGTGGGAAGTGTATCAATAGTAGAAGTGACCGTATTACCAACCGATGCGACAAATAAAACAGTGATATGGTCAAGTAATGATACTGCAATAGCGACAGTAGATTTAAACGGTATCATAACAGGAAATTCAGTAGGAACCGCAACGATCACCGTAACGACAGCAGACGGAGGGTACACAGACACAGTATCGGTAACAGTAACAGCAGAATCAGTTGATGTAAGTAGTGTGAGTGTTGGTAGTGATACAGTCAATTTAGTAGTGGGAGATACATTACCGGTAGAAGTGACCGTATTACCAACTGATGCAAGCAACCCAGCATTGACATGGTCAAGTAGTAATGAAGCAATAGCGACAGTAGATTTAAACGGTGTAATAACAGGAGATTCAGTAGGAACCGCAACGATCACCGTAACGACAACAGACGGAGGGTACACAGACACAGTAGCCGTAATAGTAACAGCAGAATCAGTAAGTGTAACGGGTGTGAGTGTTGATGAATCTACAGTGAGTTTAATAGTAGAGGGAGGGGCAACAGTAGTAGCGACAGTATTACCAACCGATGCGACCGAAAAAACAGTGACATGGTCAACAAGTAATGGTCAAGTAGCGACCGTAAATCAAAGTGGTGTCATAACAGCAGTAGGAGTTGGCACAGCAACAATCACCGTAACGACAACAGACGGATCTCACAGGACAACAGTATCGGTAACAGTAGCCCCCGCACCAGCGGTAAGGAGTGTCTCTTTGAGCGAATCCACCTCAAGTATTGAAGTAGGGAGTAGCGAACAATTAACAGTGACAGTAATAGTAGTGGGTGGAGCATCACAAACAGTGAGTTGGACAACAAGTGATGCGACTGTAGCGACGGTATCAGAGGGAGTAGTAACAGGTGTATCAGCAGGAGAAGCGAAAATCATAGCGACCTCTACAGTAGATGATTCAAAAACAGATACAGTAACGGTGACAGTCACAGCGGTGGCAGTAAATGTAACCCCATCGGTAACGAGTGTCACTTTGAATAAAGCGACATCAAGTATTGAAGTAGGGAGTAGCGAACAATTAACAGTAGCAGTAATAGTAGTGGGTGGAGCATCACAAACAGTGAGATGGTCAAGTAGTGATGAATTAATAGCGACTGTATCAGAAGGTTTAGTAACAGGTGTATTAGTAGGAGAAGCGAAAATAATAGCGACCTCTACAGTAGATAATTCTAAAGCAGACACCGTAACGGTAACAGTCACAGCGGTACCATCGGTAACGAGTGTCTCTTTGAGCGAACCCACCTCAAGTATTGAAGTAGGGAGTAGCGAACAATTAACAGTGACAGTAATAGTAGTGGGTGGAGCATCACAAACAGTGAGTTGGACAAGTCTTCATGAACTAATAGCGACGGTATCAGAGGGAGTAGTAACAGGTGTATCAGCAGGAGAAGCGAAAATAATAGCGACCTCTACAGTAGATAATTCAAAAGCAGACACCGTAACGGTGACAGTCACAGCGGCACTAGCGGTAAGGAGTGTCTCTTTGAATAAAGCGACATCAAGTATTGAAGTAGGGAGTAGCGAACAATTAACAGTGGCAGTAATAGTAGTGGGTGGAGCATCACAAACAGTGAGATGGTCAAGTAGTGATGAATTAATAGCGACTGTATCAGAAGGTTTAGTAACAGGTGTATTAGTAGGAGAAGCGAAAATAATAGCGACCTCTACAGTAGATAATTCTAAAGCAGACACCGTAACGGTAACAGTCACAGCGGTACCATCGGTAACGAGTGTCTCTTTGAGCGAACCCACCTCAAGTATTGAAGTAGGGAGTAGCGAACAATTAACAGTGACAGTAATAGTAGTGGGTGGAGCGTCACAAGCAGTGAGATGGTCAAGTAGTGATGAACTAATAGCGACGGTATCAGAGGGAGTAGTAACAGGTGTATCAGCAGGAGAAGCGAGAATAGTAGCGACCTCTGCAGTAGATGGTTCTAAAGCAGATACGGTAGTTGTGACAGTAACAGTAATATTGGTAACAGGAGTGACTTTAGAGAGTAGTGCTGTTACAATAGGAGAAAATGGAAGTGTGACAGTAGAAGAGACAGTAGTTCCTAGTGATGCAACGGACAAGTCAGTCAGTTGGACAACGAGTGATGCCAATATAGCGACAGTAGATTCGAACGGCGTTATCACAGGAGTATCGGTAGGCACTGCAACAATCACAGTAACGACAGTAGACGGATCTAATCTAACAGCGACAGTATTCGTAACAGTATTAGAAACTATTTCAACAGGGGCAACGATTACTCATACAATTTCAAATTTCTATACAGATTTTATTGACCAAGCAAGTCAAATAGCATCCATCTCTAATGGCGATAAAACAATTCCTGGTCCTACTACACTCTATCAAGTACGCATTGGAAATGTAACTAATGCAACGATTACACATACCTTTTCTAAGACTTATTATCATGGTGTTTATACCTACTATGGTTCTTCTTCGAATTACGCTATTTCTAGAATGAATGGTGCTACAGTAAAGTTTATGAATGGTAATACAGTTGTTGAAACAGTGCCAATTTCAAATCCGACACAGGATATTACAGTGATTCTTGATTCATCAACTGCTTTTAATAAAGTGGTGATAACCTTTCCGAATACTTGGGCTGCTTTTTATGAGATAGAAATTTTAGGACTTGAAGCACCACCAGTAAGTGTAACAGGTGTGAGTGTTGGTAGTGATACAGTCAATCTAATAGTGGGAGAGTCATCATCAGTAGAAGCAACAGTATTACCAATTGATGCGATAAACCAAGCAGTGATATGGTCAAGTAGTGTTGATAGCATAGCGACAGTAGATTTGAACGGTGTAATAACAGCAGTATCAGCGGGAATAGTGAACATCATAGTCACAACAACTGATGGTAATTTTAAAGATACAGTAGTTGTAACAGTAACAGCAATATTGGTAACAGGAGTGACTTTACAGGATAGTGTTGCAGTAGGAAAAAATGGAAATGTGACAGTAGAAGAGACAGTAGTTCCTAGTGATGCAACGGACAAGTCAGTCAGTTGGAGATCGAACAATACCGCGATAGCAACAGTTGATACGAACGGTATTATCACAGGAGTATCGATAGGCACAGCAACAATCACTGTAACGACAGTAGACCAAATGGAAACAGCGACAGTATTCGTAACAGTATTAGAAAACATTTCAACAGGGGCTACTATTACTCATACAATTTCAAATTTTTATACTGGGGCGATTGACCAAGCAAGTCAAATAGCAGCCATCTCTAATGGCGATAAAACAACTGTGGCTAGTGCTGATCAAGACTATCAAGTACACATTGGAAATGTAACCAATGCGACGATTACACATACTTTTTCTAAGATTTATAATAATGCTGTTTATACCTATTATGGTCGTAACAGAGGTGTTCAAATTTCTGCTATGAATGGTGCTACTGTAGAGTTTATGAATGGTAGTACTGTTATTGAAACAGTGCCAATTTCAAATCCGACACAGGATATTACAGTGATTCCTCGTCCATCAACTGCTTTTAATAAAGTGGTAACAACATTTCCGAATGCTTGGACTGCTTTTTATGAGATAGAAATTTTGGGAATTGAAGCGATAGCACCAGCAGGAGGCATTTAATAATAACAGCGACATCTACAGCAGATCCTACTAAAACAGCAGAGTTAAGGCTTACAGTATTAGAAATTATTTCAACAGTAGGGGGTTCTTCAGTGGCTATTATTACTCATACAATAACAGCCTTTTTTTTAGCTTCGAATACCGATTATAGCACAGAAGCACAACAAATAGCAGCCATTTCTGATGGCGATAAGACAACAGATGCTAGTGCTTCTAAAGCGTATCAAATAACAATTGGTAATCAGAATGGTGCAACGATTACCCATCATTTTTCTAAAACTTATCATAAGGGTTTTTATACCTTTTATGGTCATAACCAGTATTATTCTACTGTGAATCGTAGTACAGTCACATTTATGAATGATACTACTGTTGTTCAAATAGATACAATTAGAAATGCAACACAAAATACTATAGTGGTTCCAAGTCCATCAACTGTTTTTAATAAAGTGGTGACAACCTTTAAGGCAGGCAGTCTTGCTTTTTATGAGATAGAGATTTTCGGTGTTGAGGTGACGGAATAGTCATACGGAAACCAACAAAAATCACCACGAGATATTAGTTAGCCATTTTCCCAAATCGTTTCTGCCTTCCCCTCCCCCAAAACCCACTTCGGAATTGGCGGGGTAACTAATTTGAGAATAAATTGATTTTTTATTTCATTTTTTTTAAATTTTAAGCCAATTAAGGTGTAAATTAAGGATATGATTGTGTATAAATTAATGATAATGATAATGATAATATGGAATTGTAACAAAGATACTGTCACTGCTCCAACAACAGTAACAGGAGTGACTTTAGAGGATAGTGTTACAGTAGTAGTGGGAACTTCATCAACAGTTGTAGCAACGGTATTACCCGCTACTGCAACCAACCCAGCAGTGACATGGACAACAAGTGATACCACTGTAGCGACCGTATCAGAAGGTGTTATCACAGGAGAATCAGCAGGCACCGCAACGATTACAGCCATGACAACAGACGGAGGGCATACAGACACGGTAGTTGTCACAGTTACAATTGCAGCAGCGGTAACGAGTGTCTCTTTTGATAAAACAACATCAAGTATTGTCATCGATACAAAAGACACGATCACAGTGACAATAGTCTACGCAGTCGGTGGAGCAGCCGAAACAGTGAGATGGACAAGTAGTGATACCACTGTAGCGACAGTAGATTCAAACGGTGTTATCAGCGGAGTATTGGTAGGTACCGCAATAATTACTGCGACTGCTACAGCAGATACTAGTAAAAAAGCGACTACTACTATTACAGTCACCGCAACAGCAGTCGCAGTAACAGGGGTGACTTTAGACAGTAGTACTGTTGAAATAGTAGAGGATTCAACAGCGAGAGTTGTAGCGACGGTATCACCTCCCACAGCGACCAACCCAGCAGTGACATGGACAACAAGTGATACCACTGTAGCGACAGTAGATGCAAACGGTATCATAACAGGCGTATCAGCAGGCACAGCGAACATCACCGTAACAACAACCGACGGATCTTACACAGCGACAGTAACCGTAATAGTAACAGCAGCACCCATATTGGTAACAGGAGTGACTTTAAACACTAGTACTGTTACAGTAGGAGAAAATGAAAGTGTGACAGTAGAAGAGACAGTAATTCCTAGTGATGCCACGGACAAATTAGTCAGTTGGAGATCGAGCAATACCGCGATAGCAACAGTAGATTTAAACGGTGTTATCACAGGTGTATTAACAGGCACCGCAAATATCATCGTTACAACAACAGACGGTAATTTTAAAGACACAGTAGTCGTAACAGTATTAGAAATCATTTCAACAGGGGCAACGATTACTCATACAATAACAGAGTTTTATACTAATGGGGGTGTTGATACAGCAAGCCAAATAGCAGCGATCTCTGATGGTGATAAAACAACTAATGTTAATAGTGAACCGTATCAAGTACACATTGGAAATCAGAGTGGTGCGACGATTACACATACTTTTTCTAATACTTATAGAAATGGTATTTATACCTATTATGGTCGTGCTGGTAATGCTATAAATGCTATGAATGGTGCTACAGTAACATTTATGAATGGTAATACAGTTGTTGAAACAGTGCCAATTTCAAATCCGACCAAGGATATTACAGTGATTCCTGATTCATCAACTGCTTTTAATAAAGTGGTGACAACCTTTCCGACTGCTTGGGCTGCTTTTTATGAGATAGAAATTTTAGGACTTGAAGCACCACCAGTAAGTGTAACAGGTGTGAGTGTTGGTAGTGATACAGTCAATCTAATAGTGGGAGAGTCATCATCAGTAGAAGCAACAGTATTACCAATTGATGCGATAAACCAAGCAGTGATATGGTCAAGTAGTGTTGATAGCATAGCGACAGTAGATTTGAACGGTGTAATAACAGCAGTATCAGCGGGAATAGTGAACATCATAGTCACAACAACTGATGGTAGTAATATTGTGCAGATAGTAGTCGTAACAGTAACACCTATATTGGTAGCAGGAGTGACTTTAAACACTAATGCTGTTACAGTGGGAGAAAATGGAAGTGTGACAGTAGAAGAGACAGTAGTTCCTAGTGATGCAACGGACAAGTCAGTCAGTTGGAGATCGAACAATACCGCGATAGCAACAGTTGATACGAACGGTATTATCACAGGAGTATCGATAGGCACAGCAACAATCACTGTAACGACAGTAGACCAAATGGAAACAGCGACAGTGTTCGTAACAGTATTAGAAAACATTTCAACAGGGGCTACTATTACTCATACAATTTCAAATTTTTATACTGGGGCGATTGACCAAGCAAGTCAAATAGCAGCCATCTCTAATGGCGATAAAACAACTGTGACTAGTGCTGATCAAGACTATCAAGTACACATTGGAAATGTAACCAATGCGACGATTACACATACTTTTTCTAAGATTTATAATAATGCTGTTTATACCTATTATGGTCGTAACAGAGGTGTTCAAATTTCTGCTATGAATGGTGCTACTGTAGAGTTTATGAATGGTAGTACTGTTATTGAAACAGTGCCAATTTCAAATCCGACACAGGATATTACAGTGATTCCTCGTCCATCAACTGCTTTTAATAAAGTGGTAACAACATTTCCGACTGCTTGGGCTGCTTTTTATGAGATAGAAATTTTGGGAATTGAAGCGATAGCACCAGCAGGAGGCATTTTTTCTGTAGAGATAATTGTTCCAGCATCTTATGCTACAAAAGGTTATGTTTCAAAAGGTGAAGATCTTCAATTATCAGCATCCGTATCGGCAATAAGTGGAAAAGCAACAACAGTCACTTGGAAATCAAGTGATACCACTGTAGTGACAGTCAATTCTAGTGGCGAAGTCACGGGAGTATTAGGGGGAACAGCGACAATCACAGCGATTTCTACAGCAGATATTAGTAAAACAGCAGAATTAGAGATTACAATAACAGTAGTATCGATAACAGGAGTGACTTTAGACAATAATGTTGTTACAGTATCAGAAAATGCAACAGCGACAATTGTGGCGACGGTAGATCCTAGTGATGCATCAAACAAAGCAGTGACATGGACAACGAGTGATGCCGCTGTAGCGACAGTAGATTTAAACGGTGTTATCACAGGAGTATCGGCAGGCACAGCGGACATCATAGTAACAACAACAGATCGTAATTTTAAAGATACAGTATTCGTAACAGTGGAAGTACCAATAGTAATAAGTGTATCTTTGAACAAAACAACATCTTTTATTGTCGTAGGAGCAAAAGACACGGTAACAGCGACAGTACAAGTAGAGGGTGGAGCAGTAGAAACAGTGACTTGGACAACCAGTAATGCCAATATAGCGACAGTTGATTCTAGTGGGATAGTTACGAGACTATCAGGAGGAGTAGCAATAATAACAGCGACATCTACAGCAGATCCTACTAAAACAGCAGAGTTAAGGCTTACAGTATTAGAAATTATTTCAACAGTAGGGGGTTCTTCAGCGGCTATTATTACTCATACAATAACAGAGTTTGCCGGTAGTATTGATGCCGCAACTCAAATAGCAGCGATCTCTAATGGCGATAAAACAACGGCTATTAGTGCTGCTGAACCGTATCAAATACGCTTTACTGGTCCTATGAATGCGACGATTACACATACTTTTTCTAAGATTTATAATAATGGTGTTTATACATATTATGCTGCTTCTGGTCCTACTTTTGGTGCTTCTTCTATTGCTGGTATGAATTCTGCTACTGTAGCATTTATGAATGGTAGTACTGTTGTTGAAACAGTTACAATTTCAAATCCGACAACACAGAATATCAGAGTGACTCCTAGTCCATTAACTGCTTTTAATAAGGTGGTGACAACTTTTCCGAGTACCTACGGTATTTTTTATGAGATAGAGATTTTGGCAGTGGAAGCGACACAATAAGTGATGCAATAGTTTCTCAAATTCTACTGCAAAAATTTGGTTTTGTAGTTACCCATTTCCCCAATAATCCCCCCAAAACCCACTTCGGAATTGGCGGGGTAACTAATTTGGGAATAAATTGATTTTTTATTTCATTTTTTTTAAATTTTAAGCCAATTAAGGTGTAAATTAAGGATATGATTGTGTATAAATTAATGATAATGATAATGATAATATGGAATTGTAACAAAGATACTGTCACTGCTCCAACAACAGTAAGTGTAATGGGTGTGAGTGTTGGTATTTCTAGAGTAAATTTAGTAGTGGGAGAGTCATCACCAGTAGAAGCAACGGTATTACCCGCCACTGCAACCAACAACGCAGTCACTTGGTCAAGTAGTGATGAAACCATAGCAACCGTATCAGAAGGTGTTATCACAGGAGAATCAGCAGGCACCGCGAACATCATAGTCACGACAACAGACGGAGGGCATACAGACACGGTAGTTGTCAGAGTTACAATTGCAGCAGCGGTAACGAGTGTCTCTCTTGATCAAACAGGTGGTATTATTGTAGGGACAAAAGACACGGTAATAGCGACAGTAGTCGCAGTCGGTGGAGCAGCCGAAACAGTCACTTGGACAACGAGTGATACCACTGTAGCGACAGTAGATTCAAACGGTGTTATCAGCGGAGTATTGGTAGGTACCGCAATAATTACGGCGACTGCTACAGCAGATACTAGTAAAAAAGCAACTGCAACAATTACGGTCACCGCAACAGTCGTCGCAGTAACAGGGGTGACTTTAGACAGTAGTATTGTTGAAATAGTAGAGGATTCAACAGCGAGAGTTGTAGCGACGGTATCACCTCCCACAGCGACCAACCCAGCAGTGACATGGACAACAAGTGATACCACTGTAGCGACAGTAGATGGTGGTGTTATCACAGGTGTATCAGCAGGTACAACGAACATCATCGTCACAACAGTAGATGGTGATTTTAAAGATACAGTGGTTGTTACAATAGTAGCACCGATATTGGTAACAGGAGTGACTTTAGAGAGTAGCGGACTTACAATAGTAGAGAATGCAACAGCAACAGCATCGGCAACGGTAGTCCCTGATAGTGCTTTTAACAGGGCAGTCAGTTGGAGATCGGACAGCATCGCCATAGCAACAGTTGATAACGGTATTATCACAGGCATATCAGCAGGCACCGCAAATATCATCGTCACAACAGCAGACGGTGATTTTAAAGACACAGTGGTTGTTACAGTGATTGCAAAAGGAGTAAGGAGTGTCTCTCTTGACCAAACAGTATTAAATATTGTCATCGGAACAAAAGACACACTGATGGCGACAATCGTTGTAGCAGGTATAATTGCAGAAACAGTCACTTGGACAAGTAGTGATACCACTGTAGCGACAGTAGATTCAAACGGTGTTATCAGCGGAGTATTGATAGGTACCGCAATAATAACAGTGACTTCTACAGCAGATACTAGTAAAAAAGCGACTGCGACAATTACGGTCACCGCCAAAAACATTTCTACAGGGGCAACGATTACTCATACAATAACAAATTTCATTTTGGAGTTTTCTGACACAGCAAGTCAAATAGCAGCGATATCTGATGGGGATAAAACAACTAGAGTTAATAATCGAAACTATCAAGTAAGCATTGGTAGTCAGTGGGGTGCGACGATTACCCATCATTTTTCTAAACCTTATCAAAAGGGTGTTTATACCTATTATGGTCATGACCATACTCCTGAAATTGCTGCTATGAATGGTGCTACTGTATCGTTTATGTATGATAATATTGTTGTTGAAACAATGACAATTAGAAATCCGACAAAGGATATCACAGTCACTCCGAGTCGATTAACTGTTTTTAATAAGGTGGTGGCAGCCTTTCCGAATGGCAGTGGTCATATTGCTTTTTCTGAGATAGAGATTTTGGGAGTGGAAGCAATAGCCTCAGTAGGAGGTGTTTATTCTGTAGGGATAATTTCTCCAGTATCTTATGTTGAAGTGGGTGACAGTCTTCAATTATCAGCATGGGTATCGTCAACGAGTGGCACTGCAACGACAGTGACTTGGAGATCAAATGATGCCACTATAGCAACAGTCAATGCTAGTGGGAAAGTCACGGGAGTATCCGTAGGGACAATGACAATTACTGCAATTTCTACAGCAGATCCTACTCAAACAACAGAGTTAGAAATTACAGTAATCGTATTAGAAGACATTTCAACAGGGATAGCAGATTCTATGGGAACAGGGGATTCTATTTCTCATACAATAACAACTCACAGGTTTCCTGTTGGAGCTAACCCTGTGATTTATCCTTATAGTACAGCAGCAAAACAAATAGCCGCTATCTCTGATGGCGATAAAACAACTACGATGTATCAGGGTATTGCTGCTGGTGACGCTTATCAAGTAGGCATTAATCTCCCCAATACCACGATTACACACCATTTTTCTAAGCTTTATAGAAATGGTGTTTATACCTATTATGGTGGTGGAGGTTCTCTTGCTATTGGTAAAATAGATTATAGTACAGTCACATTTATGAATAATGATACTGTTGTTGAAATAATTACAATTAGAAATCCGACAAAGAATAATATCACAGTCACTCCGAGTCGATTAACTGTTTTTAATAAGGTGGTGACAACTTTTCCGCTGTCTCCCATTCTCTTTTATGAGATAGAGATTTTGGCAGTGGAAGCGACACAATAAGTGATGCAATAGTTTCTGCCATTCTGCTGTAAACTTTGGTTTTGTAGTTACCCATTTTTCCCATACCCCCCAAAACCCACTTCGGAATTGGCGGGGTAACTAATTTGGGAATAAATTGATTTTTTATTTCATTTTTTTTAAATTTTAAGCCAATTAAGGTGTAAATTAAGGATATGATTGTGTATAAATTAATGATAATGATAATGATAATATGGAATTGTAACAAAGATACTGTCACTGCTCCAACAACAGTAAGTGTAATGGGTGTGAGTGTTGGTATTTCTAGAGTAAATTTAGTAGTGGGAGAGTCATCACCAGTAGAAGCAACGGTATTACCCGCCACTGCAACCAACCCAGCAGTGACATGGTCAAGTTCTGATGAAAGCATAGCGACCGTATCAGAAGGTGTTATCACAGGAGAATCAGCAGGCACCGCGAACATCATCGTCACGACAACAGACGGAGGGCATACAGACACGGTAGTTGTCAGAGTTACAATTGCAGCAGCGGTAAGGAGTGTCTCTCTTGATCAAACAGGTGGTATTATTGTAGGGACAAAAGACACGGTAATAGCGACAGTAGTCGCAGTCGGTGGAGCAGCCGAAACAGTCACTTGGACAACGAGTGATACCACTGTAGCGACAGTAGATTCAAACGGTGTTATCAGCGGAGTATTGGTAGGTACCGCAATAATTACGGCGACTGCTACAGCAGATACTAGTAAAAAAGCAACTGCAACAATTACGGTCACCGCAACAGTCGTCGCAGTAACAGGGGTGACTTTAGACAGTAGTATTGTTGAAATAGTAGAGGATTCAACAGCGAGAGTTGTAGCGACGGTATCACCTCCCACAGCGACCAACCCAGCAGTGACATGGACAACAAGTGATACCACTGTAGCGACAGTAGATGGTGGTGTTATCACAGGTGTATCAGCAGGTACAACGAACATCATCGTCACAACAGTAGATGGTGATTTTAAAGATACAGTGGTTGTTACAATAGTAGCACCGATATTGGTAACAGGAGTGACTTTAGAGAGTAGCGGACTTACAATAGTAGAGAATGCAACAGCAACAGCATCGGCAACGGTAGTCCCTGATAGTGCTTTTAACAGGGCAGTCAGTTGGAGATCGGACAGCATCGCCATAGCAACAGTTGATAACGGTATTATCACAGGCATATCAGCAGGCACCGCAAATATCATCGTCACAACAGCAGACGGTGATTTTAAAGACACAGTGGTTGTTACAGTGATTGCAAAAGGAGTAAGGAGTGTGTCTCTTGACCAAACAGTATTAAATATTGTCATCGGATCAAAAGACACACTGATGGCGACAATCGTTGTAGCAGGTATAATTGCAGAAACAGTGAATTGGACAAGTAGTGATACCACTGTAGCGACAGTAGATTCAAACGGTGTTATCAGCGGAGTATTGATAGGCACAGCAATAATAACAGTGACTTCTACAGCAGATACTAGTAAAAAAGCGACTGCGACAATTACGGTCACCGCCAAAAACATTTCTACAGGGGCAACGATTACTCATACAATAACAAATTTCCGTTCGGAGTTTTCTGACACAGCAAGTCAAATAGCAGCGATATCTGATGGGGATAAAACAACTAGAGTTAATAATCGAAACTATCAAGTAAGCATTGGTAGTCAGTGGGGTGCTACGATTACCCATCATTTTTCTAAACCTTATAATCAGGGTGTTTATACCTATTATGGTCGTGACAATACTCCTGAAATTGCTGCTATGAATGGTGCTACTGTATCGTTTATGTATGATAATATTGTTGTTGAAACAATGACAATTAGAAATCCGACAAAGGATATCACAGTCACTCCGAGTCGATTAACTGTTTTTAATAAGGTGGTGGTAGCCTTTCCGAATGGCACGGGTCATATTGCTTTTTCTGAGATAGAGATTTTTGGAGTGGAAGCAATAGCCTCAGTAGGAGGTGTTTATTCTGTAGGGATAATTTCTCCAGTATCTTATGTTGAAGTGGGTGACAGTCTTCAATTATCAGCATGGGTATCGTCAACGAGTGGCACTGCAACGACAGTGACTTGGAGATCAAATGATGCCGCTATAGCAACAGTCAATGCTAGTGGAAAAGTCACGGGAGTATCCGTAGGGACAATGACAATTACTGCAATTTCTACAGCAGATCCTACTCAAACAACAGAGTTAGAAATTACAGTAATTGCAGTAACCGTATTAGAAGACATTTCAACAGGGATAGCAGATTCTATGGGAACAGGGGATTCTATTTCTCATACAATAACAACTCACAGGTTTCCTGTTGGATCTCACCCTGTGCTTCGTCCTTATAGTACAGCAGCAAAACAAATAGCCGCTATCTCTGATGGCGATAAAACAACTACGATGTATCAGGGTATTACTGCTGGTGACGCTTATCAAGTAGGCATTGAGACCCGCAATGCAACGATTACACACCATTTTTCTAAGAATTATAAAAATGGTGTTTATACCTATTATGGTAATAGAGGTCTTGATCCTATTAATATAATGATTGGTACTACAATCACATTTATGAATGATACTACTGTTGTTGAAATAATTACAATTAGAAATCCGACCAAGGATATCACAGTCACTCCGAGTCGATTAACTGTTTTTAATAAGGTGGTGACAGCCTTTAACGGTTCCTATGCTATTTTTTATGAGATAGAGATTTTGGCAGTGGAAGCGACACAATAGTTTCTAATTTAATCGTAACAACTGTTTATTAAAAAACAATTAAGTTTAATTAAGTAAGTAATTCTCTAATTTTAAGAGATCCTTAGAAGAATTAATTCTTCTTTTGAAATGCTGTTGTTAACAGGTCTAGGTTTTTTTAATGTATGATACTGTGTTACGACTTATCAGTATTTTAGTATTGCTCTATTTGACTTCTTGTTCCAATGAAAAATTAATTCAAGATGAGGCAAAATTACAAGAGCTACCAGATTCTTTAAGTCAATTAGACATTCAAATTTTTGAAAAACTCAATCAAAATTTTAAAGTTACGACTGTTAAAGAAAAGCAACAAAAATTGTGGAAAAACTATTGGAATAAAAGACAACAGTATCAATTAGACAAAAAACAATACTGCAATTATGAAATCATTAAATAGCTTAACTCCTAATTCTGTTGCCATTAAAAATATTCGTAAACAAAACGACAATTTTCATGCTCGTTATGATGCTAAAAATCGTTTATACCGTTACACTATTTACAAAGGGCATTCAGCTTTATATTCTAAATATACTTGGGAAGTTTGTTATACTTTAAATACTACACTTTTTCGTAGTGAATTAGAATGTGTACTAGGTGAACATGATTTTAATGCTTTTTCTGTCACTCGAAAGAATGATTTGTCCACTCGTTGTACTATTTTAGAAGTCAATTTGAAAGAACAATCAGAACAGATAGAAATTTACATTAGAGGGGATCGTTTTTTACATAAAATGGTTCGTGCGATCATAGGATCTTGCTATGATGTGGCAAGAGGTAAGTGTCAAAGCGGTTTGGTAAAAAAAACACTTGGTGAACAGTGTTGTATAAATAGAGTTTTGGCTCCTGCTTCTGGATTGACTTTGATGGAAGTTGCCTATTAAAACAGCAGTACAAAATTGAATAAAATTGGGTAGCTGTTTATGTCTAAAGCAAAGGTATAACCTAGTTCTAGCAAAATATCGCCTTTAAAACAACGAATAAGCGGAGTTACAAAGATATTTTCTAGGTCAAAATTTTGATCTACTTCTAATTCAAGCATTATCCATGTGTGTAAAGCATTGTATTTGGCAATATAGGGAGCAACACCCAAACGAACTCGGTAGTCAAATTCAACAAATAGCTCGTTGCTTATTTCAATACTTCTAAAATACCGCCTAGTTTCCCAATCGTAAGACACATCAAAATTTATGTTGGGTTGGAAATCATCGTTTATGCCTGCTCGTAATTTGGTATAAAGATTTGTCCTAGACTTTAAAGTATTTTCTCGATAAAATAAATGATTCCATTGAGCATTTACGGATATTTCATCGAGGAGTTCTCGTTCTAAAACCAAACCAATAGAGTGATAGATGGTAGGGGAGTAATGAATGTGCAAACGATTTTTTTTAAAATTATTTCGTTGCATTACAGTCCAACCATTCGCATAAGAAACAGGACTGGCTTGAATAGAAATAGAGAGTAGTAAACTCAATACAAGTATTGATTTCATAATCACTTTTTCAAAAATCTAAAAAAATCTAAAAAAACAAATGAGGGGCGATAAAAGCAAAAAAGAAACTGATTAACCACATGCCAAGAGACAAACGATAAATAAAAGTTGTTTTTTTTTTTAATTCTAAACACAATTCAGCTTTTTGAGGGTCTGTAGGACATGATTGTTTTCTTTTTTGTACGATAGCCAAAATAACAATCAAAACACCAGATATGATAAAAAGAGATATTTTATGACCAGAAAACCAAGTAATTACAGGAAAATTAGATACTATCGTGGCAAAAACACTACCAAAACCTAACAAAACAAACAGTGCTGGTAAAACACAACACAAAAGAGTACTCATAGAAAATAATACTGTACTGGCTTTTAAAAATCGGTAAGGGGTCTTATTTATCATTTTTTAACGGTAAATTTCTATTGATTTTTACGACACTCACACCGTTGTCTTTAATAATTTTGCTGATAACAGTATCTGGTATGCTTTGTCCCTTTTTAAAATCAAGACTGACCAAACTACTGTCTAAATTTACAAACACTTTTTTTATTTTTTTATTTTTATAAAAAGTTTTTTCTAACCCTCTGGCACAAAAATCACAAACCATACCTTTGACACGAACGACCACATCATGAGGATTGGAAGAGTCGGGAATGTTTGAAAAACTGACTAAAAATAAAAATAAAATAAAATAAATTGTTTTCATATATTCCCTGTTGAAAGACATTTAAAGTTATAATAAATGTATTTAAATGTATTTATTATAAACAGTAAAATTGAATGAAAATATTTTATTTTTTACTCTTAATGAACAATGAGGCTTTTTTCAAAACAAATCATTACTTTTAATCGTCAACTGCACTTTGAAGAGCAACTGCCAAAGGGTATT
This sequence comes from Fibrobacteria bacterium, assembly GCA_965261055.1. Classification (GTDB taxonomy): domain Bacteria; phylum Fibrobacterota; class Fibrobacteria; order UBA11236; family JADFYW01. Next base: position 393,645 of record OZ253440.1, read on the forward strand.
CAAATTATGAATCCCTATCAAAGTCAAGAGACTTTTAAAATCAGTTCAAAATTCTATCAACAGTTTTATAATGATAGGGACAAACGAATATTAATTTTAGGGATTAATCCTGGTAGACATGGAGCAGGGGTCACGGGTATTCCATTTACAGATTCGGAACGATTAGAAAAAAACTGCCAAATTTCAGCCAAACATCTTAAAACGAGAGAGTTATCTGCCGTTTTTATTTACGAAATGATAGAAGCATGGGGTGGGATGGCTAACCAATTTTAGAATAAACTGATTTTTAATTAGTTTATTTTTATTCTTATTATACTTGCTAGAGTTATAGAATATTGTTATTTTTTACCCATACAGGGTTACCCATACAGGGTTACCCATACAGGGTTACCCATACAGGGTTACCCATACAGGGTTACCCATACAGGGTTACCCATACAGGGTTACCCATACCATACAGGGGAGATTTCTATGATTAAGTTATTTACGTTTATATTGCTAACATTATCCGTTTTCAATTGCAACCTTTTTGACGATTCAACACCACTTATTCCAGTAAGTAGTGTGAGTGTTGATAATTCTGTAGTAGGTTTAGTAGTGGGGGATGCATCATCAACAGTTGTGGCGACCGTATCACCAGCTGATGCAACAGACAAAGCAGTCACTTGGACAAGTAGTGATAGCGCAATAGCGATCGTATCATCTAGCGGTGAAATAGAAGCAGTATCAGTGGGAACAACAACCATTAAGGTAATAACAGCAGACGGAGGTCACACAGCGAGAGTAATTGTAAGAGTTACAGCATCAGCAATAAGTGTAACGGGTGTGCGTGTTGCTTCTGTAGTAGGTTTAGTAGTGGGGGGTGCATCATCAACAGTTGTGGCGACCGTATCACCAGCTGATGCGACAGACAAAGCAGTGAGATGGACAAGTAGTGATACCGCAATAGCGACCGTATCATCTAGTGGTGAAATAAGAGGGGAATCAGAGGGAACAGCGAACATCATAGTCACAACAGTAGACGGAGGACACACAGACACAGTAGTTGCAAGAGTTACAACAACAGCAGTTAGCGTAACGAATGTGAGTATTGCTCTTAATACATTTAATCTAGTAGCGGGACTTTTTACAGAAGTAGAAGCGACCGTATCACCAGCTGATGCAACCAATAAAACAGTGATTTGGTCAAGTAGTGATTCTTCGGTAGCAACGGTCAATCAAAGTGGTAACGTTACAGCATTAGCACTAGGAACAGCAATGATCATAGTCAGGACAATGGACGGAGGTCACACAGACACACTAGTTCTCACAGTAACAGGAGTCAGTGTGACGAGTGTAAGTGTTAGTAACGATACAGTCAATCTAGTAGTGGGAATTTCATCAACCCTCACAGCAACAGTAGAACCAATTAATGCAAGTAACAAAGCATTGACATGGGCAACAATTGATGAATCCATAGCGACAGTTAATTCAAACGAAATAAGGGGAGTAGCAATCGGAACAACAACCCTCACAGTCAGGACAACAGATGGAGGACATATGGATACAGTAGTTGTCATAGTCACAGCACCAGTCAGAGTAAGTGGTGTGACTTTTAATCATGATACATTATATTTAGTACGCGGAGCGATAGTACGATTTTCAGTGACAGTATTACCATATAATGCGACAGCTAAAAGAGTGACATTCTCAAGTAGTGATGAAAACATAGCGCCAATATCAGTTGGCGAGATAACAGGAGGATCATTGGGAACAGCGAACATCATAGTCACAACAGTAGACGGAGGATACACAGACACAGTAGTCGTCATAATAGGAGTCAGTGTGAGTGTTGATATTGAAACAGTCAATTTAGTAGTTGGAGAAACCGCGACAGTTGTGGCGACGGTATTACCAACTAATGCTATTGATAAATCAGTCAGTTGGAGATCAGGTTCTGATAGGATAGCAACAGTTGATGCAAACGGTGTTATCACAGGAAGATCAGCGGGTGACGTATTCATCAGAGTAACGGCAACAAACGGAGGTCACACAGCGGAATTACTCGTAAGAGTAACAGCAGAAACAGAAATAGAAACAGCAGTAAGTGGTGTGAGTGTTGATATTGGAGCAGTCAATCTAGTAGTTGGAGAAACCGCGACAATTGAGGCGACAGTATTACCAGCGACTGCAACCAATCAAGTAGTGATATGGTCATCAAATGGTCATTTTGGAATATTGAGTATAGCACAAGATTCAAGAAGAGCAATAATAAGAGGAGTAGGAGTGGGAACAACAACCCTCACAGTCACAACAACAGAGGGAAGATACATAGACACAGTAGTTGTGGTAGTCACAGGAGTCAGTGTGACGAGTGTGAGTGTTGATAGTGATACAGTCAATCTAAAAGTGAACGAGACATCATCAATCACAGCAACAATATTACCCGCTAATGCAACCAACAAAGCATTGACATGGACAAGTAGTGATTCATCAATAGCGACAATATCAAGTTTTGGACTACAAGGTATCCTAACAGGAGAATCATTGGGAACAGCAACAATCACAGTTAGGACAACAGACGGAGGATACATAGACACAGTAGTTGTCATAGTCACAGGAGTCAGTGTGACGAGTGTGAATGTTGTTCGTGATACAGTCAATCTAGGAGTGGGAGCAACAGAAACAGTAGAAGCGACAATATTACCCGTTAATGCAAGCAACAAAGCAGTGACATGGTCAAGTAGTGATAATGCAAAAGTGACAGTTGATGCAAACGGTGTCATAACAGCAGTAGCAATCGGAACAGCAACGATCACAGTGACAACAACAGATGGAGATTACACAGACACACTAGTTGTCATAGTTACAGCACCCGTAAGTGTAACGAGTGTGAGTGTTGTTCGTGATACAATTAATCTAGGAGCGAGAGAGTCATCAACAATCGCAGTGACAGTATTACCCGTTAATGCAACCAACAAAGTAGTGACATGGTCAAGTAGTGATATCTCAATAGCGACTGTATCAAACGGTATAATAACAGGAGAATCATTGGGAACAGCAACCCTCACAGTCACGACAATAGATGGATCTCACACAGACACAGTAGTTATTACAGTGACAACAGCATTTTTTAACATGCAGACAGTATCAGATCCATGGTTCTATGTACCTGAATCTATTAGAGACACAATTAATGTCAATAATATTGTGGATCTTCAGAGAGGAGGTTTTGATACAAAAAATGCTATTTTTGCTGGCGGTTTTAATTCATCAGCATCTGAAGGGTTACTTTATGCATCGGGAGGAACTGGAAAAGGTCTTACATTCGGTTATAAAGACGGTGCTTTTATTGTAAGTATAGGTGAGGGTAATAATATAGATGTACAAGTAACAGGTTTATCTCAAAATACAAATTATATATATGAAATACAAATTTTGATCAACAATAAAATTGAGGTTACTGTTTCTGAAGGAACACGTTTGGGCTCGGTTTATTGGGGACAATGGAACCAAAATCGAGGTGTAAAAAGTATTATAGGGGTAATAGATCTTGCTGATGGCAATACATCAAGTTACCTTCGTTCTACTGGATCATTACAATACCCTTTAGCAGATTTTCAGGGAATTGCATCAAGGATTCTTTTCGTCAGTGGTTTATCAGATTTTTATGATGATCTTTAAACGGTGTGTTTGAATCTGCTTAAAGGTATCTGAGATGCTTAAAATTTGACATATGATGTGTAGATTTTATGAAATTTTTAAATTTGAGTATTGAATTTGAGTTTTTAATTCATTTTTTAACTATAAGTGCTTTTAAAAATAGCTCTGAAGGGTTTTTTTGTAAAAAAAGATAAAATCTATTTTGATAGTTTCTTTTTTTTATAAATTATCTCCTATCAGATTCTTAGAAGAAGTTTTATGAGTCTGTAAAAAGAGGAGAATTCATGGGTATCTTAAATTTATTTACATTGCTGATAGTGATTTTTATTGTCAACTGTGGAGATGCTCCACCGACAGTTGCAACACCAATTTCAGTGGATTTTATAGAATTGAATCTAAAATCTGTGACAATTCAACAAGGGTCGAGTACAACATTAACAGCAACGGTGACTGTTACAGGAAATGCAGATACTACAGTTGTCTGGTATTCTTCTGATACAAGTATAGCAACGGTTGATAGTAGTGGAGTTGTAGTTGGGAAAGCAGTTGGTTCTGTACAGATTAAGGCAATATCGACAGTTACAGATACAATTTTTTCTGAATCCGAGATTACAGTAGAAGCATTACCATCGGTGACAAGCGTTGAAGTAATTTCAGTTGGTGGTAGTGATACTATATCAATTGCTGGAAGGACACAGTTGCGATCTATTGTTGACGTTATTTCGGGAGCATCAGAAAGTGTAGAATGGTCAACGAATGCTTTGCCGAGTGTTTTAACAGTTAGTGCTACAGGTTTAGTGACAGGTGTTGGATCAGGATCAGGAATGATTACAGCGACATCTACATTTGATAACACTAAGTCAGGTAGTAGAACAATTACAGTTTCTCTAGATCGAATGGCAGCTGAAGTAACATCAGTGAGGATAGATTCCCCCTCCTCCTCTAATATTGAAGTAGGAGGAAGATTAACTTTAACAGCAACAGTTACAGAAGAGAGAGGAGCATCTACGTTATTAATTTGGAGCTCTTTAGATACATCTATAGCTACTGTTAATTCAGGGATTGTTACAGGTATATCAGTAGGAGAGGTCACGATTAAGGCAACCTCTATTGTAACACCAGAAGAATTAGATAGTATAGCTATTATAGTGAACAACGTTCCAGTATCAGTGACAGGTTTATCAGTTATTCCACAAGTTTTAGTAGGCAATGCGATAAGTGGTTCTCCACAGCAGTTAACTGTAACGGTATCACCGCTAGACCATACCGCTGGTACAGTGACTTATACGTCGACAGATACTACGACAGCTTCAGTAGATGGAAGTGGCTTGGTCACCTTTTTATCACAGGGTGCGATAGAAATAAATGTAGCAGTAGGTGGATTTATTGTCACTGTACCAGTCACAGTTTTAAGAGAGATTATTCCAGCGATAACATCTATAATTATTGAGTCAAGATTAGATACTATTTATACTTATGGTAGGCAGAGTGATCCAGATTTTAGCCATCAAATAGCTACTGTAGATGGGGCAACAGATTCTGTTGTATGGTCTTCAAGTGATAGTAGTATAGCTACAGTTGATAGTATTGGATTTGTGAGGGGAATAACAGAGGGAACAGCAATAATTCGGGTCACCTCTGTTTTTGATGCTACGAAGTATGCAGAAAGACCAATTCTTGTGAAACACAGACCAGAGTTAATTTCAACTCAAATAACTATGGCCGTGGGAGAGACAGTAATGGCTGAAGCGATAGTAGTACCAGTCACTGCGACAGACAAAGCAGTGACATGGTCAAGTTCTGATACATTAATAGCTACAGTATCATCTAGTAGTGTAATAACAGTATTATCAGTAGGTACAGCAACAATTAGAGCAACGACGAAAAATGAAACAGCAACAGTGACTGTAACAGTAATAGCGGCTACTGGGATCAGGGCGTCAGGGTTAGGGCTACTTGCAGGTTTAATTGTTACAGAAACAATTGATGCCACTAATGTTCTGCGTATTAGTGTAGGTCTTAATGAGCTAAATTCTATTTTTGCTGGAAGTTTTAATTCATCAGCGACTGAAGGATTGCTTTATGAATCTGGAGGAGACGGTTTAGGCTTTACATTCGGTTATAAAAGCGGTGCTTTTATCGTAAGTCTAGGACGAGGTAATAATATAGATGTACAAGTAACAGGTTTATCTGAAAACACAGATTATGTATATACACTCCAAATTTTGATCGCCCCTGATGCAACGAGTAATGCTCGTGTTGATCTTTGGGTTACTGAAGGAACGACTATTTCCCAAATTACGGGATCCCCAGATGCAACAGTAAGTATTCTAGGATTAGTTAAGTATTCTGGTTCAAATGCTGCAGGTTATCTTATGTCTTCTGGTAAACATCAATATCCTTTAGCAGCTTTTCAGGGAGCTGCATCAGAGATTCTTTTCATTAGTGATGTAGCAGATATTACTCTTCCTTAAGATAGATTAGATATTTATATTGTTTATACTAACAACAGAAATCTTAAAAGAGGTTTATGTTGTTTTTTCCTAATTGTAAGTGCCTTTTTGTATTTAATTATATCATCTAGATGATACTTGTCGTTATTGCTTCAGTAGTATAGGATCAGAAATAATTAATCTTCTTTTGAGGAAGGACTTTTGAGTTTGATAATAACAAGTTTTAGAATACGAAAAAGCATTTTTTTAAAAAAGCTGAATCACTTTGTTGATGTAGAAATTATAGAATGTAGTGATAGTAAAAATAAAAACCCTTTAAATCTTCAAGGGTGAGAGTATATAAAAATAGAAGAAAAAATAATCTCTAGTGCATTATTTAGTCATGGTTTAAATGAATTTTGGAAACAAACTATATTTATCCTTATAGGATTATCTTATGGATGTCTAATGGGCTAAAACAAAAATATGCAACATTTTCTTTGAGCTTCATGACTATGACACATGAATGGTTTAGGTTTTTTGTTGGAGCAACTATATCTTTTAAAGAAATAACTATTTTGTTCATACTCTTTTTGGTTATCTGAAATTGGAAATTTTAAGTTTGAATCTTTATTATAAAAGGTTAGATTTGTGTTTATGTTTCGATTGATCACTGTTTTTCTTTTATTTAGCTATTCCTTCGTGTTTTCTAAAATCAGTGTTTTAGAAGATACACCAACTGTTTTTCGAGCTTCTATAAATCCTTTATCTAGTGTAATCCTTTCTAATGGAGGAAAAATACAATGGTATTGTCAGGAATGTATACCAGAAACTAAAGATGGTTTGGCGAAACGCCCTTATATTTCTTTTCTTATTGGGGTAAGTGACGCTCTGCCACAAGTTAGTTTTAAAAATGTGAGATGGAAAGAACCTGTTATTGGCTATCTTGAAACAGTTTCAGTATTGCCTTCAAATGCAACATCTGAATCTAAAGTAGACTTAGAATCATTGCCTCCAAGTGCTTTAAACATGCAACCAATTGTAAGTGAAATTTCTCTATTTAGAGGAATTAAAACACGGTCTATTTTGATACCATTAGCAACTTGGAATAAACAAAGTCGTTCTTTTAGAATGATAGAAAGTGTTGAGGTAGAAGTTAGCTTGGGAAAAGATACTTTTTCTAATTCTCATAGTGTGCTTCCTTCTATAGTTTTAAGTCATATTTTTAATCCAAAAGGAACTTCTAACCTTCAAAATTCTAGGGGTACGCAGGTTTTAAAGAAAGGTGTAGGGTCTTCAGTTTTTAAAAGGGCATTATCGACTTCTTCAAAGTTAAATTACCCTTATGTTAAAATTAAGATAGGTGATGATAATGTTGAAAGTCTTTCGGAAGATGGATTTTATCGTTTAACTTTTGATGACATTTCTAGTTTATTTACTTCCATTTCAGATGTACAAGTTCCAGTTGTTAGGCTTAAGATGTTGGTGGGAGCTCCTGAGCTTACCACAGAAGTCCCTTCAGCTATTGTTTCCAGCGGAAACTTAAGGGAATTACCGATTAAAATTATAGATCAAGGAAGTTTGGGTACTTTTGATTCTGGAGATGAAATTTTATTTTTTGTTCAAGGAACAAGTCGTTGGAAACCAATAAAAGAAACAATGCCAAATAGTATTCCTATTGCATATGAATTTGAAAATGATGAGTATTCTTTTTTTAATTATTACTACTTAGAATTATTTGGAAATGAGAATGGATTGAGATTAGATACAGTTACCTTTGTTCCAAAAAATTTATTATCTAGCCAAACTCAAAGTTGGCATTATTTGAGAGCAGAGAAAGAATTAAGTCTTGGCTATTGTGATTTAGTAGGAGGAAATGATTTTCAAACAGGTAAAATTTGGTCTTGGTTTGGAGAGGAGTCAACGCCTTTTTCTGTTTGTAGAGATTTTTTGGACATAGTTAGAGGAATCCCTAAAATTATTCCTTTTACAATTTCTGGTTCTAAAATACCTTTTGACGAAGGACCTCTAAATGGTTATCAAGATACGGCATCTATTTATTTAGGCTTTTTTACTAATTTCAAAAAAAGTCAATCTGTATTTAATTTAGAACTAAATGAAGGAACTCCCGTAGAGTTAAACATACCTAAAACAATCGAAGGCATTTATTTTGAATTTGCAGGCAGAATTGATTCTGCTTTTAAAATTAAGCAACTTATTTTTAGAGCCGATGATTTAAATAGTGGTTTGGACGGATATTCTTTGATTTATAAGAAAGCTCATATAAAACCGACTAAGCCTTATTACCTCTATCCATCTAAAGTAGGTTTTTCAAAATACTCTGTTGAAGGAAGTGTTTTAAATGATTTTATCAGTCTTAAAGTTAAAAATGGAATTCCTTTATATTATTTGAATGTTTCTCAAAATAGTTTTATAGATTCTATAGTGGATTTACAAGATAACATACAGTATTATTTAAGCTTGCCAAGCTTTAATCGCTTAATTAAAAAAGAAGATATTAAACTGGAAGGTATTAAAAATGGAGTTGTCCAAGATTTTGAAAATCAAAGTAATAACAGTTTAGAGTATCTAATTATTGCTCCAGATGCTTTTATGGATAGAGCTTTAGAGTTGAAGAGATTTTGGAGTGAAGAGCATCCTTATCGTTCTTACAAAGTAGGCGTTGTTGTTTTGAGTGATATTTATCGTCACTTTTCAAGTGGTCGTGTTTCTCCAGTTGCTATTCGTGATTTTATTCGTTGGGCTGTTAATGGTTGGGGGGGGGCTGGGATAAATAGTGATTTGAAATTTGTGACTTTATTTGGTGACGGGTGTTTTAATTATCGTAAAATTTTAAGAACAGGAGATACTAAAGAACGATTTGATGCTTTATGTCGTATACCACCGTTTAATAAACAGTATATGTCCACAGATGATTTTTACGCGTATTTAGATGAGGGAGAAAAGGTCTTTGTTCGAGGTGATGAAGGTGGATCTATAACTCTTGATGTGATTATTGGAAGGCTTCCTATTTCTTCTGAAACACAAGCTCAAAATTATTTATCTAAACTTAGGGCTTATTATAATGTTAAAAATTATGGTTATTGGAGAAATATTTATTTATCGACAGCTGATGATGACCGTCAAATTTTTAATCAAGATCCGATTTTAGGCCATGTTAATGGAGCTGAAAGTATGGCTAGGCTTTTTCAAAGTCAAGATACCTCTAAAGAAATCAATAGAAATTATTTATTAGATTATACCCATAACTTTAATTTTAAAAAACCACCAGCAACGACAAGGTTAATTAGTCAAATTAACCAAGGAGTGTTGGTTTTTAACTATATTGGGCATGGAGATTATTTTGTTTATGCAGATGAGGAGTTTTTAAAATATCCTGTTAATTTAAACTCATTTCAAAATAATTTTAGAAATTTTCTATTAACCGCTTTTTCTTGTACTATAGGTAGATTTGATTTAGCTGGAGATTTTGGATTGCTTAACTCTGATATTTCTTTGTCAGAAGGTTTCCTAGTAGATTTACAAACGAGAGGATCTATATCATCTTTTGTAGCTGGTAGAGAAAGTTTAAGTGGGTTAAATGAAGCTTTAGGGAATAATTTTTTTGCTCGAGTTTTGGAAAAAAATAATGAAGGTAGAGTAAATACTATAGGTGATGCTATGTTGATTTCCAAAAACAATAATAATATTTCAGGTTATATACGTAACGTTCAAAAATATTTTATTTTAGGAGAGCCCGTAATCGAATTAGCTAGACCTAATTTAGAGGTGAGCTTGGAAAATGAACATGGAAATTTGGATACATTGAGTGCCTTAGAGTGTCAATCGTTTAATGGAAAAATTAAAGGAGGAAGTGGCTTTGGTAAAGTGACTGCTCGTATTTATAGTCAAGATACCCCGAAGACTATTTCTTCAGTGGCTTACTCTGATACTATTTTCCAATTTAATACGCAAAATTATTTTATTAATGGGACATTATTATTTGAGAACACAGTAGAATATGCCAATGGTCAATTTAAGATGCCTTACTTTTTAGGAAGTAGTCTATCTTTAGGAGATAGTAACGCTACTTTGCAACTGTATGCTTGGGATACAAAAACTCTTGAAGATGGGGGTATGAGAAAAACGAAAATACATCTCTTGGGTACGAGTAATACTTGTGACACTACCAATAGAGAAGGGCCTAAAATTACAGTTTCGGGTTGTAATCGTTCTGAAAGTTCTCTAATTGATATTGGAAATCAAGTTACTATTCCTAAGCCATATTGTTTGGAAGTTCTTTTACAAGATTCAATAGGTGGTGTTGTGAATAGTGGTATAAATGAATTTCGATATGATTTAGAAGAGAAAGGGGGGCAGAATGTACTTTCTGGATTGGGTTCGAATATTATCTCTGAAAATAGTTTTAATGTTAAAAGTTTTATTATTCAGTTAGATACAACAATTCCTTCTGGCTTTTATTTACTTTATTTAACTGGTTTTGATGGTTTTGGTAATGGAACATTTAGAGAGTTAGAGTTGACGATATCAGATGATGTTATTTATGAATTAATAGATGCCTTCAATGCTCCAAATCCTATAAAAGATAGAGGTACTTGTTTTTATTTTGGAGCGATAGGGAATGAGACAAGTCCACTTCTAAACTTAGATCAAGGAAGAGCTTCAGTTAATATTTACAATCAAAAAGGCATCTTAGTTAGATCCTTAAGAAACATGAGACCACAAGAATTTTCACAAATTTTTAATGAAAATATTTGTCGTTCTAGAAACGCTTGGTGGGATGGTAAAGATTATTTAGGAAATCAATTACCAAATGGGGTTTATTTTTTCAAACTGAATTTTGTTCAACAAAATAATTTTGACCAAAGTGTTTTTCGTCAAGATGCCCAGCGAGGGACAATTGTTATTAGCCGCTAATATTCTTTAAGAGAAAGTGAGTTTTAATCTTTTAATTCTAATAGGATAGGACAGTGATCAGAACCCTTTGTGGATGCTAGAATTTCAGCAGATAGAATGTCTTTTTCTAGTTTTTTATTTGTTAAAAAATAGTCAATTCTCCAGCCACTATTTTTTTGTCTTGCTTGAAAGCGATATGACCACCAAGTATAGGCATCAATTGTATCTGGATTTAAAAATCTAAAAGTATCTATATAACCTTTAGATAAGAAAGAAGTCATCCATTCTCGCTCTTGTGGTAGAAACCCAGGGGTGCTGTGATTTGCTTTTGGATTTTTAAGGTCTATTTCTGTATGTGCAATATTAACATCACCGCAAACAACAACATTCTTATTTAGCTTTTTTAAATCTTCGCAATATTTCAAAATAGCATTACAAAAACGAATTTTATAATCAAAACGTTTGCCTTTTTCTTGACTATTTGGAAAATAGCAATTAATGATTTCCCAATTTGGATAAGACAAAATTTGTACACGACCTTCAAAATCAAACTCTTCTATTCCAAAATTAGAAATTTTTAAAGGTTCTTTTTTTACAATCGCAGCGACTCCACTATAACCTTTCTTTTGCCCTGGTTGCCAAAACATTTGGTAATTTTTAGGGAGTATAATTTCGCTAGGAAACTGTTCGGGAAGAGACCTCACTTCTTGTAAAAGTAAAATATCAGGTTTTGTGTCTAAAAACCAGTCCCACATACCATTTTTAATGCTAGCTCGAATGCCATTGACATTCCAAGAAATAAGTTTTGTCATAAGAACTTAGTGAGTTTAAAGTTGTTTTTGAAAGGTAAGAACTATCTTGTGTTTTAGTCATACTATTTTTGAATAAAAGTGGTAATATGGAAAAACGAAAATATCAATGTAAACTTTAGCTAGAAAATTTTAAAATTAATATCTTTATATTTTTAAAGATTAATTAAAAGGTAACGATGGTTAAGAGTATTCCTAATTTTGTAGAGTTAGATCAAAGAAACATGTTACAAAACTATGGTTTTAGAGAATTAACCTTAGTAAAAGGCAAAGGCTCTTTTGTTTGGGATGAATTTGGTCAAAAATATTTAGATTTTACTTCTGGTATCGCAGTTAATGCTTTTGGACATTGTTTTAGACCCGCTGTAAAAGCTGCTCAAAAACAGCTTAAAACTTTAATGCATACAAGTAATCTGTATTTGAATAAACCAACGCAAGTGTTAGCTAGTTTACTTGTGAATCAAACACACTTGGATTCTGTATTTTTTTGTAATAGTGGGACTGAGGCAAATGAAGCTGCAATTAAATTTGCTCGTGGATCAAATGAAAAAGATAAGTTACAGGTAATTTCATTTGAGAAATCATTTCATGGTCGTACCTATGGTTCTTTGTCTGCAACGGGACAAAAGAACTTAAAAAATAAATTTGGTAAGATGTTAGATGGTTTTAAGACATTAGTTTTAAATGACGCTGAAGCGTTAAAAACAGAGTGTCAAAAACAAAACTCTATAATTATCGTGGAACCGTTATTGGCTGAAGGAGGAATTATTTCTCTAGACTCTAAATTTATAAGAGCAATTGCAGAGTGCCAAAAGCAAGGTGCGTTGTTAATTTGTGATGAAGTTCAAACGGGGTTAGGGAGATTAGGAACCTTTTTAGGTAGTGATGCAGTAGGGCTTAAACCAAATATTGTAACTTTGGCAAAAGGTTTAGGGGGAGGACTTCCTTTAGGTTCAGTTTTAGTTACAAAAAAAATAGGAGAAACTATAAAAGCAGGAGATCATGGATCTACTTTTGGAGGAAATCCTGTGGCTTGTGCAGCTTCTATACAAATTGTTAAAGCTGTGATGCGTTCCAGAAATGAGATTAGAGAAAAAGCTTTACATTTTAAAATTGAGCTGGAAAAGTGGGTTAAAATGCACAGTTATTTAGGTTTTGAATTAGATGTTTTAGGTAGAGGGTTGCTTTTAGGGATAAAATGTAAACAGGATGTTTCGTTTTTAATTAATGCATGTCGAAAAGAAGGGCTATTATTGTTAAAAGCAGGGGGGTTTGTAGTTCGTTTTTTACCACCTTTAAATGTGACTTATAAAGAAATAGATGAGTGTATCCGAAAGATGACAGATGCCGTGTAATTATTTGTGAATTGGATTTTTTTTTGGAGTTTCTTTAATACGAAAAGAATTTATGTAGAATAATTGTAGATTATGAATGATTAAAATCAATCAAAACGCAGAGGTATAAAATTATATAATAAATTGACTATAATGGTAAAATTACAGAAACAATTGATGCTATTAATATTGCGTATTTAGATCCACTCCTTCTTGGTTATGATCATAAAAATTCTATTTTTGCTGGAGATTTTAATTCATCAGCAACTGAAGGGTTGCTTTATGAATCTGGAGGAACTAAAAGGCTTGACATTTGATTATGAAAACAGTGCTTTTCTTGTAAGTCTAGAGCGAGATAATAATATAGTTACATAAGTAACGGATTTATCTCAAGATAAAGATTATGTATATATAATCCAAATTCTGATCAGCCAAATTGATGACGTACCTAATCGTGTTAATCTTTGGGTTGCTGAAGGATGGCTATTTCCTAGATTATGGGAGTCCCAAATTCAACACTAAGTATTGTAGGGGTAAAGGATTATTTTGGTTCAGATATTACAGACTATCTTAGTACATTTCCTAATGGATTATACTACCCTTTAGGTGATTTTGATAATTGCATCAGAGATTTTTTTCATTAGTGAGGTAGCAGATATTACTCTTCTTTAATATAGATTAGGTATCTATATTGTCATATTTTAGTGGAAGTAACCAAACTTTCTTATTGATAGTATTTCTAAAATTATACTGGAACATTATTTTTTTGATATACAATCAATTGCTAAGAAAGAATTTTCTAAAAAAATTAAAGAAAATATTCCATTTGATTATAAGTCAGAGAAGCAATTTAACGAATATTTTAGCAATTAATTAAATGAAGTTTGTAAAGTAGTAAGTTAAACGATAAATCAACTAAGCCGAATAAATTTAAGGAAAGCATTGAAATTGTAAAGAAACAATTCATAGGAGGACTTAGCTTCGCTAAATTTCTATAAAAATTAAGTCAAAAAATAAATAACACTTAAGTGATATAAGTGTACTTTCCTAGAACAAGGAGTTTGATAATCCTTTAAAAATCCAACGATACAGAATCAAAGTTGATACGATATTCTAAACCCTATATCTCAATTAAACATCATCTTTGATAATGTAAAAAGAAACATATTTTTTTATCTTTTTCAGTGACTTAATAAAATTTATCTGGAGATTTAGAATGAAAAAAGTGGTATTGGCATATTCTGGAGGTTTAGATACTTCTATAATTATCCCTTGGTTAATTGAACAATACAATGTTGAGGTTATTGCCTATGTAGCTGATGTTGGACAAGGTGAGATTGAAACAGATTCCCTTCGTGAAAGAGCGTTAGCCGCTGGAGCTAGTGATTTTATTCTAAAAGATTTGCGAAAAGAGTTTATTGAAGATTATATTTGGTCAACACTTAAAGCAGGAGCAAAATACGAAGGTACCTATCTGTTGGGAACGGCTATGGCTCGTCCATTGATTGCTAAATACCAAATGGAAATAGCTAAAGAGTGTGATGCAGATACTGTTGCTCACGGTGCAACAGGTAAAGGCAATGATCAAGTTCGTTTTGAATTGACTTATATGGCGTTCGATCCTACAATTAAGATTATAGCTCCTTGGAAAGATCCTAAATGGGATATAGATTCTCGAGAAATGGCTATAGATTATGCAAATAAAAGGAACATACCTTTGACAGTTTCTAAAGAAAAAATTTATTCTGAAGATGGTAATCTTTGGCATTTATCACACGAAGGTGGAATTTTAGAGCATGTTGACCAAGAGCATCAGTACGACATGTTAACAATGGGAGTCACTCCTGAAAATGCTCCTGAAACACCAACTTATGTTACAATTGGTTTTGATAAGGGTATACCTGTTTCTATAGATGAAAAAAAATTAGATGCAATATCATTATTAGATAAGGTCAATAAGGTTGCTGGTGAAAATGGTTGTGGATTACTAGATATTGTAGAAAACCGCCTTGTTGGAATGAAATCGAGAGGAGTTTATGAAACACCAGGTGGTTCATTGTTGTATCTTGCTCATGAGTATTTAGAGCAATTGGTCTTAGACCGAGATACTTTGCAGTACAAACAACAACTCTCTATTCGTTATGCTCAATTGGTGTATGATGGACTTTGGTTTACACCTTTAAGAGAAGCTTTAGATTCTTTTGTTGATTCCACACAAAAAGTTGTTATAGGCAATGTTAAAATTAAACTTTATAAAGGTAATATGACATTGGCTGGAATGAGTAGTTCTTATTCTTTATACGATAAAGATTTAGGTGGTTTTTCTAATGTTGAAATGTACAATCAACAAGATGCAAATGGTTTCATACGTTGTTTAGGTTTGCCTCTTAAAGTTAGATCTTTGAAAAAATTGTCTGACTTTTAAAATTAAAGAATAAGAGTTAAATATTTTAAATTCAACTAAAATTGGAGTTGTTTTAGCGGCTGGAGGAAAAGGTACTCGTTTAAATAAATCTTATCCGAAACAGTTTCGTCTGGTCAATGGAAAACCACTATTTTATTTGTGTTTAGAAAAATTTGCAACCATTTCAGAAATATCCGAAATGGTATTGGTTTTACCACAAGAGTATCTAGAGGAATATGCGTTTGTTATGAATGAATTTCCTAATTTGAAGTTAGTCGCTGGAGGAAATAATCGAGTCAAGTCTGTTAGATTTGGCGTGGAAGCTTTAGGTCAAAAAGTAAAGCAAGTTCTCATTCATGATATTGCTCGTCCTCTTTTTTCTACAGATTTAGTACAAAATTGTATGATAGCATTACAGAAATATTCGGCTTTCGTGACAGGTGTTTTGTCTAGTGATACAGTCAAGGTTGTGGATAAAATTAAAGTACAAGAAACCTTAAAAAGAGAGCAAATTCTATTAGTACAAACACCACAGTGCTTTTGCGTTTCTTTACTTAAAAAATGTTATCAAAATTTAGATCTTCAAAAAATAGAAGTATCTCAGTTTACGGATGAAGCATCTGTAGTTGAGTTTTTTGGAGAACCAGTTCATTGGGTAGAAGGTTCTATCCTAAATCGTAAAATAACATATCCAGAGGATTTCCAATGGTTGGAACAACAGTTAAGAGGTAAAAATGGTTAAAGTTGGTCTTGGTCAAGATAGTCACGCTTTTGAAAGTGTTGATTCTACGAAGAAATTGGTTTTAGGGGGTGTTTGTTTTGAAAAGGAGATTGGCTTAAAAGGAAATAGTGATGCTGATGTGATTTTACACGCTTTAACGAATGCTATTTCAGGAATCACAACTAAACCTGTTTTGGGTAAGAGAGCTGATGAATTGATTAAACAAGGAATGAATGATAGCATATTCTTTTTGGAAGAAGCTTTAAAAGATTTGGAAAAAATAGCCTTTAAAATAGAACATATTTCTATTTCTATGGAATGTTTAAAACCGAAAATAATGCCTCTCTATAGTCAAATTCAAAGTAATATAGCTCGCTTTTGTAAAGTAGATGTGAATGCAGTCGGTTTAACCGCTACTACTGGAGAAGGACTGAGTAGCTTTGGTAAAGGCTTTGGTATTTTTTGTTCATGTATTGTAACAGCTAAAAAGATAGGAGAATGAGGCTAAGATTTTCTTTTATATGAATATGATGTAGTTTTTTGAATACTATACTACTATTTATACGAATTAAAAAAAGGTATTATATTTTTAAAATTGAATTGATATTTAGTTTCTACACTTTGTGTATTAACAGTGTAAGTGTTTTTTTGATTTCTGTTATTGATAGCAGAAGTAGTGTTTATAGGAGAGGCACTACACTGGTACTAACATAGACTCAAATAAGGCGTCCCTAAAAAGTACAAGAAAACTAGAAGTTTCTCAAGTTTTAATTAGGTATAGATGATTTTAGGTGCAGATGGTTTCTTATTTTGTTTATACTTGATAGCACGCACTATAGAATAGTGTTATTTTTTTGTACAAATTACAAGGAACTCCTAACCAAGGGGTTCCTAATGATTAAGCTATTTACATTTATGTTAAACATTAATTATTGTTAATTGCAACCTATTCAATTCAGTTGAAGGCTTCGCACCGATTCCAGTAATTGGTGTGACTGTTGAACCTAGCGACAGTATCTGATGCCAGTGTAATATCAGCAGGAAGTCTAGCAATCTTAGTAGCTTCATCAAACCAAGTTACGCAGACATTAGGTTTTTAACAGTAACAGTGAAGTAAATGGTGTATTACAAAACAAGATCGTTAAATATGGGCGTAGGTTATAAGTTGTAAGTGAAAGCTTTCCTTAAAATTTTGTTTCTTTACATTCGTTTTTTTACTCCAATTTCTTTACAAATTGGACAAATCTCTACTTTATGAGAACGGGCTGAACAATATTCTCGACCATAATAAATAATTTGTAGATGTAGTTTGTTCCATAAATATTTTGTAAATATTTTTTTAGCATCTTTCTCTGTTTGTGTTACATTTTTTCCATTTGTGATACCCCAGCGGTATAATAATCGGTGAATATGTGTATCTACAGGAAAAGTTGAGACTCCAAAGGCTTGGGCTAAAACAACGCTAGCGGTTTTATGTCCAACGCTAGGTAGAGCTTCTAAAGCTTTAAAGTTTTGAGGTACTTGTCCTTGGTGTTTCTCTAAAATGATACGCGTGAGTTCGTAAATGCCTTTGGACTTCATAGGAGATAAACCACAAGGACGAATAATATCTAGAATTTCTTTTTGCGTTTTCAATTTCATTTTTTCAGGAGTATCTGCATCTTTAAAGAGTAGGGGAGTAATTAAATTGACTCTCTTATCTGTGCATTGAGCTGAAAGTAAAACAGCAATCAATAATGTATATGGACTGTTATGGTTTAAGGGAATAGGAGTTGTAGGATAAAGCTTTTCTAATTGTGTTACAATAAGCTTAGCTTTTTCCTTTCTTGTTGCCATGTTATAAAAATTACTTTTTCGGTTTTAAAACAAAATTTACAAGTTTATTTAGAACGACAATGACTTTGACTATTTTATTTACTTCAAAGTAGGACTGAATTTTAGAGTCTTGTTTGGCAAGTTCAATCAATTCTTCTTTTGGTAAATCAATTTGAACTTCTATTTGAGAGCGTACTTTTCCATTTGTTTGAAATACAATATTGGTTGTATTTTGGATAAGATTTTCTTCTTTAAATTCTGGCCAAGGTTGGTATGTAATAGATTCAGTATTCCCTAAGCGTTCCCAAAATTCTTCAGCGATATGTGGAGCAAATGGAGAAATAAGTTTAGCTATAATTTCGCAAACTTCATGAATACATGGGTAATTATGTAGTTGATTGGAAAGAATCATCATTTGTGCAATAGCGGTATTAAAAGAAATTTTTTCAATATCAAGAGTGACTTTTTGAATCGTTTTGTGAAGAACGGTAAGAAGTTTTTTCGGTATTTCTTGTTGTGTAATCACATTTGGAGTTTCATTTTCCCCAATAATATAACGCCATAGTTTATGTAAAAATCGAACAGGACCTTCTAGTCCTGATGTATTCCAAGGTTTGGCTCTTTCTAAAGGACCCATAAACATTTCATAAATTCGCATGGCATCTGCACCGTATTGTTTGACGATATCATCGGGGCTTACAATATTACCAATGGATTTAGACATTTTTTCACCATTCTCACCTAGAATTAAGCCTTGGTTTATAAGTTTATTAAAAGGTTCTTTATAATGAACACAATTTATGTCTTTTAGAAATTTATACCAAAACCTAGAATAAAGTAAATGGAGTACGGCATGTTCAGCACCTCCAATATATAAATCAACTGGCATCCAGTATTGTTCTTCTTGTGCATCACAAAAAGTATTTTGATTATTTGGGTCTAGATAACGCAGGAAGTACCAACAAGATCCAGCCCATTGAGGCATAGTATTGGTTTCTCTTATCCCTTCAATGGAATCATGATTATAGCGTATCCAGTCTTTGTCTTTAGATAAAGGTGGTTCCATATTGTAGGAAGGTGAGAAATCTTCTAAATCAGGAAGGAGTACTGGAAGTTCTTGATCTGAGACTACATGTAATCCATTTTTTGTATGTACAATTGGAAAAGGTTCTCCCCAATAGCGTTGTCTTGAAAAAAGCCAATCTCTTAATTTATATTGTACTTTGTGTTCACCTAATTTTGCTTTGGATAAATGTTCTAAAATAATTTTTTTAGCTTTAGAAACATTGAATCCGTTTAAAAAATCAGAATAGATGAGGACACCGTCTCCTGTATGTGCTTTTTGACTTACATCTCCTCCTTCAATTACGGGAAGGATAGGAAGATTAAATTTTTTTGCGAATTCATAGTCTCGTTGGTCATGAGCTGGAACAGCCATTACGGCACCAGTTCCATAGTTCATCATGACATAATTAGAAACCCAAACAGGAATTTTTTCTTGTGTGAGAGGATGAGTTACAAAGCTACCTGTAAAAATTCCTGTTTTTTCTTTGTCTATACCGCGTTCTAGTTCAGATAAGGAAAGAGTATTTTGACAGTAAAACTCCATATCTTTTTGATATTCTTGAGTTGTAATTGTTTTTACTAATGGGTGCTCTGGAGCAATAACTAAATAGCTAATTCCAAATAGTGTGTCAGGGCGGGTTGTAAAAACAGAAATGGTTTCTGAAAAATGATCAAAATAAAAATGAACAGTAGCTCCTTCAGAGCGTCCAATCCAATTATATTGCATGTGTTTGACGGACTCAGGCCAATCTACAGAACCTAAGTCTTCAATTAAACGGTCAGAATATTCTGTAATTCGAAGCATCCACTGTTTTAAAGGACGCCTTTCACAAGAGTGGTTTCCTCGTTCGGATAAACCATTAATGACTTCTTCATTTGCTAGAACTGTTCCTAGAGAAGGACACCACCAAACAGGAATTTTATCCAAATATGCTAGCCTTTTAGAATCAATATACTCTTGTTTAGCTTTAGAGTTTTTTCCAATTTCTGTAGGAATTTTTAGCTCGGAGATGGATCTGGCTTTTTGTGATTCCTTACAATAAAAGTGATTAAAAAATTGTTTGAAAATCCATTGTGTCCACTTAAAATATTTGGGATCAGTTGTATTAATCTCTCTATCCCAATCATAAGAAAAACCTAGAGATTTAAGTTGTCGAATGAAATTAAGAATATTATTTTCAGTTGTAATTTTAGGATGTTGTCCTGTTTGAATAGCGTGTTGTTCTGCAGGTAATCCGTAAGCATCCCAACCAATAGGGTGTAGAACATTAAAATTGTTCATGCGTTTATAACGACAAATAATATCAGTGGCAGTATAGCCCTCAGGGTGACCAACATGCATACCTGATCCAGATGGATAAGGGAACATGTCTAAGGCATAATATTTTTGTTTATTTAAATTTTTGGTAGCTTTAAATGTTTTGTTTTTAAACCAATAGTCTTGCCATTTGGGTTCAATCGTTTTAGGGTTATATTTTGGCATAATTTTAAATTAACTCCAAGCGGGTTTTTTCTTTTTTAATAGGTTTTGGTAGGTTTCTTTTTGATGCTTTTCTAGTCTTTCTAGAATAAGGCTTTTTAATTTATTTAACCCTTTATTTTGGATTGTAGAGATAAAAATGCAGTTTTCTTTTTCTTGTTCTAATTCTTCTATTTGTTTTGTAGAGAGTAAATCAATTTTATTAAAAATTTGAATTTTGTTAATATGATCGGTATTAAGTTCACTTAGAACTTGTTGAGTTACTTTTTGGTGACTTTTAAAATCAGTATCATTGGCATCGGACAAATGCAAAATTAAATCAGCTTCTTGAATAACACTTAAGGTGCTTTTAAAAGATTCAATGAGGTGATGAGGTAGTTTTCGAATAAATCCAACTGTGTCAGAAATAAGTAATTGTTGTTGTGGATTAAAAACGAGTTTCCGAGTTGTTGAATCTAAAGTTGCAAAAAGTTTATTCTCAACTAAAACATCAGAACCTGTTAAGGTATTAATTAAAGATGACTTTCCAGTGTTTGTATATCCTACAAGAACAATGTGAAATTGATCTTTTCTTTTTGAGTGTTGTTGATTACGGATGGTTTCATTTTTTTTCAGCTTTTTTTTCAGTTCGTTTACTCGATCTCTCATTAAACGGCGGTCAATTTCCAATTGAGTTTCACCAGGTCCTTTTGTGCCAAAACCACCAACTTGACGAGAGAAATGAGTCCATAAGTGAGTTAAGCGAGGCATATAATATTGAAGCTGGGCGATTTCTACAGAAATTTTAGATTCAGCTGTTTGAGCATTAGATGCAAAAATTTCTAAAATAATTCCGCTACGATCCATGATTTTACAACAAAGAATTTTTTCTACATTGCGTTGTTGAGATGGAGTTAACTCATCATCAAAAATAACAGTTTGAATACTGTTGTCTTCTATATATTTTGCAATATCTGCAAGCTTTCCTTTTCCGACTAAAGTACGACTATCAAAGTGTGTACGCTGTTGTGTAAATGTTTCGTAAACTTTACCACCTGCAGTACGAACTAAGTTTCTTAATTCTTCAAGGTGGATTAAAGTTTTAGAAATAGGATTTTTTTGGATAGCAACTCCAACAACAACTACTTTTTCTTTTTCTTTTTTTGTTTCGTATAGTTTTGAGTTCATAGATTTATTTTACTCCCATTCAATGGTGCTAGGAGGCTTATGTGTAAGATCATACCATAAAGCTCCTATTCCTATTTTTTGAAGTTGAGACCATAAATGTGTTAAGATTTTTTGATCTATTTGAAAAAAATTTGCAGTCATTGCTTCGCTACTTGAAATAGGGCGAATCAAGACAGTTGGTTTTTGACTGATTTGTAAAGGCAATAAAATAACAGGCATTTGCCAAATTTCAGAATAAAGATTATTCTCGATTAATAGTTGCGTGCAGATTGAGTCAACTTCTTGCAAAAGGGTTAGTTTATCTTGAGAACAATATTGTTCAATAAGTTCATAAGTTGATTGTGTTATTTTAGATTCTTTAATACTTCCAACTTCCCAAACAACACGGTTAATTTTAGAAACACGATTAACAATATCAATTGTAAAATCTTCGGCATGTTTCCAAGATTGAATATTATGAATTAAAAGAGGGTGAGCATAAGTACGAAAGTCTCCTTGAACTCCAACGCTACGAACTGGCATAATAGAGCCTGTTAAATTTGCTTCAGATAAGGCCTCTTGTATTATTTTTTCTGTTCCTAGATCAATAGAAGTAGGCTGTGTTTCTTTGTTTGAATGACAAAGAAGACGAACCGCAAGACCTGGGCCTGGGAAAGGATGTCTCCAAATCAAATAATCTGGAACACCGTATTCTAAACCTAATTGTCGAACTTCATCTTTATAAAGTTCAGCGATTGGTTCAATAATTATACCTTCTTCTAATCTTTTAAGAGCTTCGGGAACTCGGTTGTGGTGTGTTTTTATTGTGGCAGATTTATCAGTGCCACCACTTTCAATTGTATCTGGATAAGTTGTACCTTGAGCCATAATCCATTCATTAGGATCTAGCTCTAAATCTTGTATGGTTGAATCTAAAACTTTCAGAAATAGAGATCCAATAATTTTGCGTTTGGTTTCAGGTTTATATTCATTTTTTAAAGCAGACAAAAAAGAAATAGAAGCATCAATATATTTTAAATTATTAAAGCCTTCTTTTTTCATAAAATCAAGAATTTGTTGGCTTTCATTTTTACGCATGAAACCATTATTAATATGTAAGCCTATGACTCTTTCTGAACCAAGAATATGATTGAGTAGGGCAAAGCAAACTGTTGAATCAACGCCACCGCTAACAAGCAAAAAGACTTTTTTGTTTTGACATTGTTGTTTTATCTTTTGTTTTAGATCTTCTTGATAATTTTTCATGTTCCAAGTTTTATTAACTTGGCACAGATTTAAAAATTGGTTTAGGATTTCCTGCCCTTTAACTGTATGTGTTACTTCGGGGTGAAATTGTATGCCGTATATTTTTTTTGAATCACAAGCAAATGCAGCTGATTGACAGTTATTTGTTGAAGCAATAATATTAAAATCTTTTGGTAATAATTCTATTTGGTCACCGTGGCTCATCCAAACAGAAGAAGAGTATGCATCTTGAAGAAGAGGATGAGTTGTTTTTTGATCTACATTTTTTTCAATAATGGCTGGTCCGTATTCGTAAACATTTCCTTTTGTAACTGTTCCACCTAATAGATGACATATTAGTTGGTGACCATAGCAAATTCCCAAAATTGGAATTCCTAAATTAAAAATGTTTTTAGAACATTTGGGTGTGTTATTTTTGTAGACAGAAGAAGGTCCTCCTGAAAAAATAATGCCTTTAAATTCTTTTAAATTTTCAGGAGAAGTTTCACAAGGTAAAATTTCACAGAAAACACCTAAGCGTCGAATGCGGTTAGCAATAAGGTGTGAATATTGACCACCAAAATCAAGAACAGCTATACAGTCGTGTTTATGCATAATTTAAATAAAAAGATTTAAGAAAAAGAATCACTAGATAGTAAATGGACTAGAGAACGAAGACCCCAACCTGTAGAAAGACCAGAATGATAATATTTCCATTTGTTGGTAGTAAATGCTGTTCCAGCAATGTCAATATGAGCCCATTTTGTTTTTTCAGGAACAAACTCATTTAAAAATAAGGCTGCTGTAATAGAACCACCATTGATAGAACCAATATTTTTAAAATCGGCAACAGGATCTAAAAGTTGCTCTTGGTATTCCATTTCAAGAGGCATTTTCCAAAATTTTTCGCTTACGGCTTTTCCGCTATCTTGAATTTGAGAACTAAAAGTATCATCGTTACTAAATAATCCAGCCATAGAAGGACCAATTGCTCTAACAATAGAGCCAGTAAGAGTAGCTAAATCAATAATATGGGTTGCTCCAATTAAGCCAGCCTCAGCGAGTCCATCGGATAGAACAAGACGTCCTTCGGCATCGGTGTTATCTACCATAATTGTTTTACCGTTTTTAGCCGTGAAAATATCTCCAGGAAGAATCGCTTGTCCATTGGGTCTATTTTCAGCAAGGCAAAGAATCACCGAAAGGTTAATTGGTAATTCAAGTTTAGCAACAGTAAGAATGGTTGCTAAGACAGTTGCTGCTCCAGACATATCAGATTTCATTTCCCACATGCTATCGCCAGGTTTTAAAGAGATACCACCTGTATCAAAAGTAACACCTTTTCCAACTAAAGCAACATGAGGTGTTTCTTTAGCTTTTGCACCTTGATAAGATAGGGTTACAAGGCAAGGAGAGTTTGGAGATCCTTTTCCAACGGCAACTAAACCATTAAAATTTTCTTTTTGTAGTTTAGTCATTTTTCGAACTTTAATTTTTACAGAAGAACCTTTACAAGCTTTTTGAGCTTCTTCTGCAAATATTTCAGGTGTTAAATCTGAACCTGGTATATTGATCCAGTCTCTGCAAAGTGAAATGCCATCAAATAAAATTGCGTTTTGGCTTAAGATTAAATCTGTGTTGATTTTATTGTTTTTGTTGACAACAATTTGGACTAAAATAAATTTTATTTCTTGTTTTGATTTATATTTTGAAAATTGGTAACTAGCATAATGTAAACCTTGAATAAATGCATTGATTTGTTCTACTGTCCAAGTGTCCAAAGCAATTGTAATAGATTTTTCATGGGTATTTTTGAAATGTTCACCAACGACAAACGCTGTATGGCGAATTTGGTCTTCTGAATCTAAACCTATCTTTTTTTGAAGATTAAAAATATGAAAAAGCTGTTCATGATCTACCGTCGTTTGATAAAGTGCGGTGTTTGTTTTACTATCAAAAGCCTGAACGATTTGTTCTACTTGAGAAGATTTTTCGATTAGATTGCTTGATAAGGATTTTTGATGATGAATACAAACAGTAGGTTGTTGTTTCTTTAAATTTGTTGAAATATTAATTTTAATCATAAGTGGTATCCTATAAATTTTATTTAGGTTGAGATTTTTCGAAAAAATTTGGAGTGTTTTCAAGAAACTTTCTAAGAATATTTCGGTAAGAAACAGTCTTTTTTAAGTCTTTTCCAAGAGAGCTTAAAGCAAAAAAAATTTTGTTAAAAGAAAAAATTGCGGGGGAAATAAAATCTGATTCTTTCGGGTGATGTACAGTTTGTACTAAAATATTTTGAGAATGAGCCTCTTTCAAAACTTGAGAGTTTGTTGAATCACTAGAAGTACAAGCAAAAACAATTTGAATATTTTTCAAATGATGTGATTTGTATTCTTCTTCTAAAATAGGTAATTTAAAACTTTTAATTTCTTCTTGAACACAAGGAGAAACAATTGTAATGTTTTTTGTAAATTGGATTAAATTTTTAATTTTTTGTAAGGCAACTGAGCCACCACCAACAACAAGTATAGAACTCTCTTTGAGATTTAGAAAGATAGGTAAGTAGCTCATTTAGAATTATAATAAAGGTTTATATAAATAATTTTGTATCTAAAATTATGTTTAGAGCATTATCAACAGAATTGTTTTGACTTGAAATAAAAATAGGTTGACGGAAAACACCATTTTTAGAAAGTTGTTCTTTCATTTCTTGCATGAAAATCGAATCCACTTCAGGAAGAAGACCGATAAAAATAAGTCCCATTTTGTAAGCAGTGACAGCCATTAAGTTTAAATCTTCAAGAGACTTTTCTTGAATTTCATTTATGTGTAAGCGTTGTTTTAGATCTTGTGTTTGAGGTTTCAAAGAGTCTATGTCTTGAATTCCTACAAGATATGTTTTAAATTGCTGTTCTAAAAGTTTGGACTCTAATTGATTTGAAAAAGTATCTAAAGATTTAAAATTGTTTCCAGTGATAAAAACACATTGAGGGTAATGTTTATAATGCTTTAATCGTAGATTTGAATTATTTTCTCTAGAGTGATATATAGAATTCCAAGATCTAGAAATTGTAGATGAATCTTGTATATTTTCAATGATTTTACCGCCACCTGCAATTTCATAATCACTGATGAGAACAAAGCGATTTGTATTTTCATATTGAGATTCTAAATCAAATGATAATGGTTTATTAAATTTAAGAGTGACTTGAGATACATCGTTGCGATCGACTTGATTTTTTTTAGATGCTTGGTCTAGTGTTGATGAATCTAAAACAGACTCGATGGATTCAAGTGTGGCAATCGCATGGTTTGAAGCAAGTTTTATTTTATATTGACTTCCTATTTCCATAGATTTTTTTCCAATCCAAAAAAGGCTGACTTTGACTTTAGTCCCTATAGAAGGAAGAGACTTTTCTACTGTCTTTGTCATGATTTCTCCTGGGCGGATATAAATTTGAGATTTAAGAGTAAATCCTAAAGCTTGTCCAGCTTTTGCTACTTTCAGAGGTGACTCATTAAAGTCGGGATTAGTGAAATATTCAATAGACTTTATTTCAGATTGTTTTTGAGAAGGTAAAAAAGTGACAGAGTCACCATTATGGATTGTTCCATTATCAATTGTACCTGTGAAGATACGGCGGTCATCGTTGGATTCGGTAAATCTATAAATGTC
The DNA here is from genome assembly GCA_965261055.1 of Fibrobacteria bacterium. Lineage (GTDB taxonomy): Bacteria > Fibrobacterota > Fibrobacteria > UBA11236 > JADFYW01. The sequence continues at coordinate 420,334 of OZ253440.1, forward strand.
TTGTAGAGGCATTCTAAAAGGAAGTTGTTCTTTTTTTGATTCTTTGGAGAACTCATCAATGGAATCTAATACAGTTGTACCTTTGTAAAAGGAAGTTTTTTGAGAAAGTGTAGAAATATTATCACCTTCCAAAGCACTAATAGGAATGAATTTAATTGGTTTAATATCCACTTTGCTAAGAAACTGTGTATATTCAGATTGAATACTTTCAAAGACAGAAGAATTATAATCCACAAGATCCATTTTATTAACCAAAACAATGACTTGTTCAATTCCTAATAGAGATAACATATGACCGTGTCTTTTTGAATTTTCTTGAACACCTTCTTTTGCATCAATGACAAGAAGGGCGGCTTCGGCTCTAGCTGCTCCTGAAATCATATTTTTCAAAAATTCAATATGTCCTGGTGCGTCAATGATAATGTAATGTCTGGAATTTGTTTTGAAAAAACAGCGAGCACTATCAATTGTAATACCTTGAGTCTGTTCATCTTTCAGTGCATCTAATAAAAAAGCATACTCAAAAGGACGAGAGTTTACTTTACAAAAAGCCTTGATTTGCTCAATTTTACTTTTGGGTAATGTTTTTGTATCTACTAATAAACGACCAATAACACTACTTTTACCGTGATCAACATGACCGACGATAACAACATTCATTTGTTCAAGTTCTTTTTTATTTGTCATTTCGAAACAGTATTTTAAAGATTAATTTTTTATGATAGTTATGAGTATATAAGTCGTAAACATAAGGTTTACATGTATCCATCACGGCGTAAAGTTTCTAGAGAACCACCGTCTTCTTTATCTTGTTCACGACCAGAGCGTTCAGCAATGTTTGAAAATTTACCACTACTCAATTCTTCAATAATTTCTTTGGTAGTTTTAGATTCAGATTCTACAGGAGAAGTACACGGATAACAACCTAGAGAGCGATAGCGGAATCCTTTTTTACGGTTTTTTTCAGGTTCATTTTCATCTGGTGTGAAATAAAGATCCGTAATAGGAATTTGTTCACGGTGAATATATTCCCAAATATTAAGTTCTGTCCAATCAAGTAAGGGGTGGATACGAATGTGAGTTCCAGGAGCGAAATCTGTTTTGTACTGATTCCACAATTCAGGTGGTTGATCGCCAATATCCCAATCGTTTTGTTTATCTCTAGGCGAAAAATAGCGTTCTTTAGAACGAGAGCCCTCTTCGTCAGAGCGAACACCTACAATGACACCTGTGTAAGGCTCGGTGTTTTCATCTAACTCATATTGTTTTGTTTGGTGATTCATGCGGTAACGCGACCATTCACCAGAGAGAGTCTTCTTTAATGCACTACTTTTAAGAGTTTTACAACAGTCAATTCTAGAAATAGCACCATCTGGGTAGGTTTGTTTACTTTTTAAGGCTTGTTTGTTTTGGCCATAGACCATATTTAAATTCCATTCTAAAGTAATACGATCACGGTATTTAATCATTGCAGGAATTTTAAAATTGGTATCAATATGAATTAATGGTAGAGGAACATGACCAAAAAAAGCTTTGCGAGCTAACCAAAGGAGAACAGTGCTATCTTTTCCAATAGACCAAAGCATTGCTAAATTTTTAAATTCACGGTAACTTTCTCTTAAAATGTGTATGCTAAGTGCTTCTAGCTGATCGAGTCGGTTCATTACTGATTTGAGTTAAAATATGACAAAATCTAATTTTTATAGAACTTCTTGTCTATAAGATTAGGTGCTTAGAAAGGTCAAATAAATTTTGGAATGAAATTTTGGATGAGGTGGTTTAAAATTATAAATCTTTTAAAACAAGGGAGTATTTAGATTTTTCTATATTTTAAAATGTTAATAAATTTTTCATCTGTAAAATAAATATGGTTCCATATTATAGCAAAGGAAATATGACTCTTTACCAAGGAGGTGCTTTAGAGTTATTAAAAAATATTCCAGAAAATTCTATAGATATGATATTTGCAGATCCACCCTATTTTCTTTCTAGTGGTAGTTTTTCATGTCAAAATGGCAAAAGAGTTAGTGTGAAAAAAGGAAATTGGGATTTATCAAATGGAACAAAAGAAAATTTTGAGTTCCATGTATCTTGGATCGAAGCTTGTAAAAGAATTTTGAAGCCTAATGGAACAATATGGATTAGCGGTACATATCACTCTATATACCAGTGTGGCTTTGCGTTACAAATAAATAAATATCATATTTTAAATGATGTTGCATGGTTTAAACCAAATGCTACTCCAAATTTAAGCTGTCGTTTTTTTACAGCGAGTCATGAAACTCTAATTTGGGCAAGAAAAGATAAAAAAGCCAAACATACATTTAATTATAATAAAATGAAAAATGGTAATTGGGAAGAAGATAAATTAAAAAAAGAAAATTTACAAATGAGATCTGTTTGGTCTTTAAGTACTACAAAAAAGAGTGAAAAAGAATTTGGAAAACATCCAACACAAAAACCAATAGATTTACTTAAAAGAATTATTTTAGCAAGTACTAATGAAGATGAAACGATTCTTGATCCATTTACAGGAAGTTCAACAACAGGAGTTGTCTCTTATTTATACAAAAGAAAGTTTATAGGTATTGATCTTGAAAAAGAATATCTAGATCTATCTATTAAACGATTTGAACAATTAAAAAATAAAATATGAAGTGTATTGAATTTTACAAATCAGTGTTAAAATTAAGTACAGATGAAGAAGTTTTTGAATTTTTAACTTCAAATTTAAAACCAAGTAATATGACTTGGTCATATTTTGTTAATTGGGAAAAAGTTTTTAAAAACACTAAAAAACTTGAACTAGGTTTAAATAACTTAAATTATCTAATTGGAAAAAGTAACTTTGATGATGAATTTAGATTTTTAATAAAGGAAAATCCAAATGTTGTACAAATCATTCCTGCTTTAGCTGCTAGAGGAAATAAAGGTAGTAGTCGTTTTGAAATTCTTGTTGATTATAAGAATAAAAAACTTAGTTATAAAAATTTTGATTTTTTGAAAAAAGAACATACAGAAGAAGATATTGAAAATATTTTATTTTTTGTAAAAAATACGGGTATAAAGTCTTTACTTATTGATAAAAAAATCAAAAATTTAGTTGACTATGTAATTGGTGTTGAAACAGGACTAGATAGCAATGCAAGAAAAAATCGTAGTGGACATATAATGGAAGATATAGTTGAAGCATTTATCAAAGATATTTGCCAAAAAAATAATTTTTTTTACTTAAAAGAAGCTAATGCTAAAAAAATTGAGAAGGAGTTTAAACATAAGGTTCCTGTAGACAAATCCTCAAGAAGATATGATTTTGTGATTAATAATGGAAAAGAATTATTTATAATAGAAACTAATTTTTATGTTGGAGGTGGATCAAAATTGAAATCGACAGCGGGAGAATACAAAAGTTTATTTGACTTTTTAAAAGGAAAATACAAATTCTTTTGGATTACAGATGGGAGAGGTTGGGTGACTACAAAAAAACCACTTAGGGAAACATTTGATCATAATGATTATATTTTCAATTTATCAATGCTTGAACAAGGTATTTTAGAATCTTTAATAAAATAAAGCGTAGTTTTAAAAACTAAGTTTTTATATTAAAAATAATTTCTAGTATTCCGACGTAACTAGGAAGAGCAATGAGAATAGTGAATTATTTATTTTTATCATTTATATTACTAAACTGTAAATTTTTTAGGATAAAATCTATTTCTCCTATTTCATTTTTTTCTATACTTAGAAGTAGGGAAAAAGATACTTTAGCCTTTAATTAAATTGGTGATACCATTGTTTTGAGTATTGGGTGCAGTAATTTTGAGATATGTTGCTATTGATTTTATTTTTGTAGTATTTATTAGGTACAATTGCAGAATTTTAAAATATGTTTAATTAAATAATAAATTATGAAGTAGTTGATAAAAATAAATAATTGAATTAAATAATAATAAAATATGAAAGTAGTATCATTTTTTGCAGGAGCAGGTGGACTTGATTTAGGATTTCAAAAAGCAGGTTTCCATGTTATTTGGGCAAATGAATATGACAAAGAAATTTGGAAAACCTACGAAAAAAATTATCTAAGTACGATACTTGATGAGAGAAGTATTGTTAATATTTCAGTAGATGAAGTTAAGGATTAGAGGGATGTGGAAAATTGAAAATTCAAGAAAAGTATTTAATTATTTACACGAACCTACTGATAACGATTTTGAATTAGTTTGTATAATTCCAACTTACAAATAGAATATCTTTCTAAATGAAAGTACAACTAAACTTAAAGAATTAAACGAAAATGGTTTTAGTATTGAAAATAAGCAAATTAAAGATCTAACGACCCAGCTAAATTTAATGAATTTTAAACTAACTAAATTTATTAAATATTAGTCAATTAATCTTACCAATCTTAATTTAATGGAAATTTTCTAGTTGATCTATATTGACGGTAATAGGTAGTAATTACACAAATTGAAAAATTTAATTTTACGGTAAAATAACACTTTAGGTCAGTAATTTAACTTAATCTCATCAAATCTCATCAAATAACCTTATTTTCTTAAGGCCTCACGAACTCCTTGAGCATATGCTGGATCTGCTTTTTCAAAATTAACAAGTTGTTTATCAATGATTTCTTGACTAACACCTTGCATGGATTCGGCAATATTTTGATAGAGTCGGTTCTTTTCATCGTGATTAAACAATCTAAATAAGTTTCCAGCTTGTGTATAATCATCATTTTCATCTTGATGGTTGTAGCGGTCAGCATCACCTGATACTTTAAGAGGAGGTTCTTTGAATTTGTCATCTTCTTTTGGACCTCCTAAACTATTAGGTTCGTAGTACCAGTTAGAGTTTCCTTCTGGATTGTTTTCAAAAAAACGCATTGAGCCATCTTTATTATAATGTTTTACAGGACATTTTGGTGCATTGACAGGTAAATGATTATAATGAGTTCCTAAACGGTAGCGTTGTGCATCGGGATAAGAAAAAACTCGAGCTTGTAAAACTTTGTCTGGTGAAAAACTGATACCTGGAATAATATTAGAAGGAGAAAAGGCGGATTGTTCAATTTCTGCAAAGTAATTTTCTGCATTTCGATTGAGTTCAAGAACGCCGACATCAATGAGAGGAGATTCATTGTGAGGCCAAACTTTTGTAAGATCGAAAGGATTAAAAGAAGTTGATTCGGCTTCCTTTTCAGTCATTACTTGAATTTTCATATTCCATTTAGGAAAGTTTTCTTTTTCAATTGTATTAAATAATTGTTTTTGATAAGATTCACGGCTTTCACCAATGACTTTTTTTGCTTCTTCGTTGGTATAAAATTTATGTCCTTGACATGTTTTAAAATGGAATTTAACCCAATATCGTTCGTTTTTATCATTAATGAAACTAAAGGTATGTGAACCATAGCCATTCATATTCATCGGAGTTTGAGGACAGCCTCTATCAGACATTAAAATAGTGATTTGATGTAGGCTTTCAGGACTGATTGACCAAAAATCCCAAGCTGAATTGTTATTGCGAAGGTTTGTTTTAGGATGGCGTTTTTGTGTGTGAATAAAATCTGGAAATTTATAAGGATCTCGAATAAAAAATACTGGAGTATTATTACCGACTATATCCCAGTTACCTTCTTGGGTATAAAATTTTATGGCAAAACCACGAACATCTCGTTCGGCATCTGCAGCTCCAGATTCACCTGCAACGGTCGAAAAACGAATTAAAAGATCTGTTTTTTCACCTACTTTAGAGAAAAGATTTGCTTTGGTATATTTGCTAATATCGTGGGTGGCTGTAAATGTACCGAAAGCTCCCCAGCCTTTTGCATGAACAACTCTTTCAGGAATTCTTTCTCTATTTTGATGGGCTAATTTTTCAATAAGTTGATAATCTTGCATCAGTAGAGGACCTCTAGACCCTGCACTCAATGAGTTTTGGTTGTCACCAATTGGGTTTCCGCTACTTGTAGTCATGTGGTAAGGACATTTGGATACATTTTTTTTATCATTCATTTTGATTTCCCATTGTTGCAAGTTTATCAGTCTCTTATTTTAATTTTAAAAGTAATAAAATTTTGAGAGACAAAAGTAATTTTTGGTATTTGTTGCTTTTGAAGAGCTTTTTGGTGAAATTATAAATGGTATATAACAAGGATTTTAACAAGGATTTTTGGCATGATAATTAGAGAAAATTACGACGATTGTTTACTGTTAGTGACTTAAATTAGATCTAAAATTAATTTATTCTTAAATATTTATAAAATATATAGTTATGGTTATTTTTAGATATTTTACTTTAATTTAAAAAAGTGGATTTAAATAGGTCATTTCTTTCCGTCAAACAGTTTTAAATATGATGTGTGCCATGATGGCAAAAGCATTGGAAACATTTAAAGAATTCTTCTTCCTCCCATACAGGAATATAGATGATTGCATCACAATGTTTTAAAACTTGTTGAAATAAACCTTTTTCTATGTATTCCTAATACGAGGTATGCGATGAGAGGGAGGAAACCAATTCTGGAAAGGTTTGATATCAGAGATGTAATTTTAACTATCAATGATAGGTCTTTCATTTGTGTTGTTTTTCAAGAAGTCTGAAAAAGAATCAAAGTTTTGATATTTTATCTAATCTTGAGTTCCCATAGCAGATGATTTAACAGAGTCAGATTGTGGGTTTGTATGCCCCCAAGAAGAATAATAGATCCAAATTGGAAAAGGCCTCTGGCAGTGGGGTAAATTAAGCTTGTATTGCTTTTAGAACGAAAGTAGTTTAACAAAATAGACCATTGTATAGTTGGTTGCCTAGGTTTTCCCTAAAATGATCACTTTTTTGTACTCAAAAATTGTAAGCGTCTTCTAAATTTTCTGTAAGTTTAGGAAGGCGACTTATTTGGTTTATCCAAGGAAGATAAAACTCGTATTCTCGGAGATAGGCGTTTTTGAATTTTTTCTGAGCAATCAAAATAAACTGTTTAAAACAGAAGTGATTTTAGAAGATTGGGTTGTGAAAGAGAGGTTTTGAATTTTTTTTGAAAAGTATAGTTTTTGAAAAGTATAGAGAGTTTAGGTTTTTTCCATGAATTAAAAAATATAAAATAGAGAAAGTCTTTTTTAGGTTTTTTAATTAAGTAAAACTAAATTTTATGTGTGTTATTATAAATCACAATAAAAGATTTATAATTAGATTATGATTTGAAAGGTTTAAAAATGCGTATTAATAAATATCTGTCTTTATCTGGGTTAGGAAGTCGGCGGAAAGTTGAAGAGTTAATTAAAGATGGTTCTATCCGTTTAAATGATAAAATTGTTACTAATATGGGTCAGCAGATAGAAGAAAATGATGAGGTTTTCTTTAAAGGAAAAATATTATCTCTCATTCCGTCACATTTAACGATAGCGTTTAATAAACCGAAGGGCTGTTTATGCTCAAAAAATGACCCATTGGGAAGAGCTCTGATTTATGATTATATTCCACAAAAATATAGTAATCTTAATTATATAGGTAGGTTAGACTATAATAGTAGAGGATTGCTTTTATTAACTACGGATGGTGATTTTGTTCAAAAATTGTGCTCTCCTAAAAGTCAAATTTCTAGAACTTATCGAGTAAAATTAAGCAAGCCCATTAAGGAGAGCCATATTGCAATGTTAGCAAAGGGAATTTCTATTGACAATGTTCGCTATAGGCCAATTCAGGTTAGGTCAGAAAGGAAAGTTGCTTACTTTACTTTGACGGAAGGTAAGAATCGAGAGATTCGTCACATAATGGAAACTCTGTTTTATAGGGTAGGAGATTTACAACGCGTTTCTTTTGGTTCTATTATTTTAAAAGAATTGGGAATATCTGAAGGGAAATTTCGTTTTATTGATGCTCATAAGTTTTTCCTAAATTAAACCCATTGATAGATTAAGGCTAAGAAGTTATCTTTAGGAAGATTTTTAATTTTAATTTTGATTTTTGTATGAATATAGGTGTTTTTAAACCACAAAGTGGAATTGGTTCTCAAGTTGTTAATTGTCTAAAGGGAGGCAACCATAAAGTCATTCCTTTAGAGCAAGATGATATTCTAGATGTTAAAAAGTTGGAACTTTTTGATTCTTTGGTAATTGATCACAGAAAATGGCAAATTTCAGTGGGTCTAATGCGTTATTTAGATTTGCTAAAAATTATGGATACTAAAAACCTTATCTTAATTTCATATAAAAAAGAGCCTATTGTTAAAGGTCGCAATTCGGATAAAATTACTTTGAATATTATTAGTTCACAGTTAAAATCTGAGATGTTATTAGATAGTTTAGCGAAAGCTAATTAGTAAAACTATTTAAAGAATATTCTTTTCAATTTAGAATATAATGTCTAACAATCCTCAAATTATTCAGATATTTGATTCTTGGGGAGAGTTTGGAGCGACTTCTTTTGCCTCTCAAATGGCTTGTAGCCTTGTGAAAAAAGGGCGAGTTCTTGTTATAGACATGCATGAAAAAGCAAATGCAACTGCTAGTTTAGGTAAGAATTTTTATGACTTTTGGTCGCGTAATGTTCAACTTTTTTTAAATAAGCGTTATCGCAGTACAATTAAGGAAAATAGTTTAAAGTCATTACACATTAAAATTTCTCATAATTTGTATTTAATTGCAGGGTTTCCTCATTTTCCAAATCAATCTTTTCAAGTTAAAAAAGTTTTGTATAACCTTGTACATTTGAAAGATCATTATGACTATGTCATTATAGATTCTTCTTCTTTTCTTAATATTTTAAATAAAAAACTTTTTAAAATATCTAATGTAACTTTACTTCCTTTTTCGCCATCATACATTTCTCATTGTAATGTTCAGAAGCTTTTAAAATCAATGAATTTTAGAAAAATGAATCAAGTGAATTTATTTTTTGTTTCGAAAAAGTCTTTGTCTATTTCAAATAAAAACTTTGTTAGGCTTTATAAAGAGTTTAAACAAATGCTACTGAATTTTCCTAAGAAAAAAATACCAACATACAGTATTCTTAAAAATGAGTTGAGTGAAGATATTAATAGTTACCCAGAGAAAAAAACAACAATTATGAGTCTTAATGATTCTTCTTCTGTGAGAAAATCTATTGATGTAATCACGGAAGAAGTTTTAGATAAATTAAGCAAAAAAACAAAAACTCTCTCGAATCGACACGGTTCTAATGTAAGGCATTATTTTCCTTTTGTTTATAAAACGGTTATTTTGTTGGGGCTTTTTATTTTAATCCAAGTGGTAGGTGTTCCTTTTAAGTTGATTACAGAGTCTCAAGGAATAACTTTGAGTTTTTTTGAAAAGGAAAATCGTTTAGATTTAGAGTATTATTTTGAGCAAAAGCAAAGTCTTTACAAATTGGTTAAATGGGTGATCTCGCATCATACGGCTATTGTGCCTACAGCTGATCAGATTAATATTTATATTCAAGAGGTTATTTTTCTTCATAATCAAAGTAATCCGTATTCTAAAAGAATCATACGGAACGTCGTTCCTAGAAACACTTTAGTTAAGTTTCCTCCACCTTCGAATATTTATAACCCAAATTATCATAAAATTTACCCTGCATATGCATATTTTTTGAAAATGGTAAAGTATAAAAGAGCATACGTTACAGGAGAGTGGGCTGAAAGAGGTTTAGGTGGACACCGAAAAAAACATCAAGGATTAGATGTTGCAGCACCCATAGGAACAATTGTAACATCACCAATTGAAGGCGTTGCTTATTTATCTTATTCTGTTTACGGTGGAAAAGTTGTGTCTATTCGGGAGGGTAAGAATATTTTGTATTTTGGCCATTTAGGAAAGCGACTTGTAAAAACTGGACAGCTTGTCCATAAAGGCGATCCAATTGGCACAATTGGTCTCACAGGTCGTACCTCTGGACCACATGTTCATATTGGCTTTGGTATAGAATTTCCTGTTGGAACGCGTATTGCTGGAAAAAATTATAAATTTACTGATCCTTTATTTTTCTTTTACCGTAATAAATTTTTATCAAATTCTTTGAATCAATAGATTATTCCAATGTTATTAATACAAGAAAATATCTCTTTAGCTTCTTTTTGTTGGCTTAAAGTAGGTGGGGTTGCATGTTATTATTGTAAGCCAGAATCTATAGAAGAAATACAAAAAGCTTGTGAGTGGGCTAAAAAAAAACGACAGACTATTTTTGTATTAGGAAATGGTTCTAATGTTGTTTTTTCTGATCAAGGGTTTGATGGTCTTGTGATTCATACTAAGCCATTATTCACACAGTTTTCTTTTGAAGCAAATCAAGTTATTTGTGACAGTGGGGCTTTGATTTATAAAGTTGTTCAAGCATCAATTAAAAAAGGTTTAGGTGGTATAGAAAGTTTAATTGGAATTCCAGGAACATTAGGCGGAGCCGTTTTTATTAATGCAGGAGCTTATGGACAACAATTTTCAGATACGATTGATTCTGTACTTTCTTGTAATGAGGAAGGAGAGTTTATCGAAAGAAACAATGTAGAATGTAAAATGCAGTATCGCGATTCCATTTTTACATCTTTAAGGGAAACAATTCTTCAAGTTAGGTTAAAATTAAAATCAGATTCTTTAGACAAACTTCAAGAGAAAATGAAATTAGCCTTAAGTCGAAGGAAAAGTACACAGCCTTTAAATTTTCCAAATGTAGGAAGTATTTTTAAAAAATTTGTTGGAATTTCAGCTGGAAAAATTATTGAAGATACAGGGTTAAAAGGAGAGCAAATTGGAGGTGCTCAGATTTCTGAAAAACATGCTAACTTTATTATTAATACAGGTGATGCAACGGCACAGAATGTTTCTGACTTAGTTGAGCTTGTTCAAGAAAGAGTTTTTCAAAAGAAACAAATTAAGTTAGAATTAGAGGCTCGTTTTATCGGGTCTTTTTAGGATGTAGAAATGTTATATTAATTAATAACATATTTAAGTTATTTATGAAATCAAATCAAATTAAAGATAAATTAGAATCGTTACTTTTTAAGGTTCAAAAACCTGCTTCCTATATTGGCGGAGAAGTAAATCAAATTACAAAAAATCACAAAGAGGTGAAAGCAAGTATTTTATTAGCTTTTCCTGACTCTTATGAAATAGGAATGTCACATAACGGAACACGCATTTTGTATCATGTTGTTAATCGCAATCCTTTATTTGTAGCAGAGCGGTGTTTTACACCTTTTCCAGATATGGCAGAAGTAATGAAGAAGGAAAATATCCCTCTTTATGGATTGGAAAGCTATACATCGGCATTTGATTTTGATTGTATCGGTATTTCTTTACAAACAGAACTGAATTTTACGAATGTCCCTTATCTTTTAGAGCTTGGAGGAGTTAAGGCTTTTTCTAAGGATCGAAAAAACTATGAGCCTTTTGTGATTGGAGGTGGTCCTTGCATGGCTAATCCAGAGCCTGTTGCAAGTTTTTTTGATTTCTTTTTAATTGGTGATGGAGAGGTTGTCACTGTTCAAGTTTTAGAACTAATTTCAAAATTAAAACACGAAAAGAAAACACGTCAAGATATTGTATTTGAATTAAGTAAAATTAAAGGTATTTATGTACCTTCTTTATTTGAGATGAAAAAATCAGAGAAAAATGAATGGGTTCCAATAGAAGAATTTTCGAAAGGGGCTTATCTTAAATCAAAAGGAATTCAAAGAACCTGGCTTGATACTTTAGATCCTCAATATTATCCAACAGCAAACCCTATTCCAAATACGAAAGTGGTTCACGAACGATTTTCTGTTGAAGTTATGCGTGGTTGTACCCAAGGTTGTCGTTTTTGTCAAGCGGGTTATTGGTATCGCCCTAATCGTGAATTAGATGCAAAAGAAACTTTGAAGCTATCTAAAAAAGGTTTAGAAGAGACTGGAGAGAAAGAATTAGGACTTTTATCATTGTCTACTGCAGATTACGGTCAAGTTGAACAAGTTACAGATTATTTGATTCAAGATTCTGATTTTCAAGATATTAATTTATCATTGCCTTCTCTTAGAGCAAACAATTTTGGTCAGAACCTTGCTGCTAAGGTTAATATTTTAGGAGGAGGTCGTAGTGCGACTTTTGCTCCTGAAACAGGAAGTGAAAGGCTTAGAAGAATTATCAATAAAACAATCAGTGATAAAGATATGTTAGAGGCGGCCGAGAGTGTGTTTAAAAATGGTTTCTCTAATATAAAATTATACACGATGGTTGGTCTTCCTAGTGAAAATTTAGAGGATATGGAGGCTTTTTGCGGATTAATACAAGCTTTAGCTGATATTGCAGTAAAGCATAACCATAGAAATACAATTCATCCTAGTATTGGTATTTTAGTACCCAAGCCTGTTACTCCAATGCAGTGGTGTGGGTTTATGCCTAAGGAAAAAGTTTTGAGGCACATCTATTTTGTTAAAAATAGATTTAAGTTTAATCGTAATGTTCGTATTACTTGGTCGGATTGGGAAACGGCATCTTTAGAAGCTTTTTATTCTCGAGGAGATCGCGGATTGGGTGAAATGATTTATCATCAATATAAAAAAGGAAAGATTTTTGAAAGTTACTCTGAATATTTAGATTACAAAGAATGGCAAAAAACTTGGCAAAAATTTAATTACCCAATTGAGAGGATTTATCAAGATCGAAAAGACGATGAAGTTTTTCCTTGGGATTTAATTCATGCAGGTGTTAATAAAGCTTATCTAAAATTTGAGTATAGAAAAATGTTAGACGAAGTAAAGAATGCGAATCCTGTTTCAGATTGTAAGTGGGGTGATTGTCAACGCTGTGGAATACCTGGAAATTATGAAGATATTGAACTTTCGGAGTCTATTGATGTTAATCAAAAACTTTCATCTGTTGAAGATCTAAAAAGACATCACATGGAACAAATTAAAAGACGAAAAGTTCAAACTGCTTTTTCTTATTTAATTATTTATAGGAAAAAAGGACTTTCTAAATATTTACCACACCAAGCCATTTTAAATGATTTTGAAAAAGCATTTAGAAGACTCAAAATAGAGATGACAATGACACAGGGTTTTCATCCAAGGCCTATTATCCGCAATGCTGGTGCATTACCTTTAGGTCTTGAAAGCTCTTGTGAATTAATTGTAGTAGATATTAATACAAAAATAGAAATGTTAGATTTATTGAAAGAAAAAATGAAACCTTTATTGCCTGCTGGTATTAATATTAAATCTATTGAACTTTTGAAAACTAAGAAATTTCCAAAAATACAAACGGTTTCTTACAAATTACAGAAAAAGGATTTAAATATTCTAAATTTAAAAACAGTAGAGCTTGGGCAAATTACAAGTCACCGAGGAAAGGTTTATCAATTGGATGAAGAAGTGCTTAAGATTTGGGAGACTGATGATGGTGTTGCTTTTAAGGTCAGGTCTAATGAAAGTGGAGGAGGGATTAGCCCTTATTTAATTTGTCAAAATTTACTTAAACAAGATTTGGATGAAATTAAACAAATGAAAATCGTTAAACAAGAGGTAGAATATCAACTATAGCCTTAACGACATTAAAGAGCGAATTCAAAATAAAAGTCTTGAAGATCGTATTAAAGATTTAGATGAAAAGTTATCAAAGGTAGCTCTTGATACATCTTTGAAAGGGAATAAACAGCTTCAGAGTGTTTTGGGTATTCGCTTAGCTTTAGAGATGGCTTTTGAAATTCAGAATAAAGTAACAATAGGTGAATATAGTTCTAAACTTGTTTTGAAATGGAGTCAAAGATTTGGTTCTTCTGAACTTGAATTTGTAATATCTACAGCGAAAGATTTTCTAACAGCACCACAGGATTTAAAAAATTCTTTGGAAGAAAAACTGTTTTAAAATTTATTTCGAAATTTTATTTTCTTTTAGGAGCGAGATAGTGGTCACTGTGCCCTAAAAATAATTCAGCAGCTTCCATAATTGTTTCACTTGTTGTAGGATGAGGATGGATTGTCAGAGCAATGTCTTGAGCTGTTGCTCCCATTTCTATTGCTAAGGTAACTTCGCCTATTAAATCACCAGCACCAACACCCACAATACCAGCACCTAAGAGGATACCTGTTTGTTTGTCAAAGATGAGTTTTGTTAAACCTTCATTTCTTGATAAAGTTGTTGCTCTACTAGAAGCACTCCAAGGAAATTTACTAATAACATAGTCTAGGTTTTCTTCTTTAGCTTTAGCTTCAGTAACACCTGTCCAAGCTACTTCTGGGTTTGTGTAAACAACACTTGGAATTGTTTTAGGATTAAATTCTACTTTTTTACCTGCAATAACTTCAGCTACGACATGACCTTCGTGTGTCCCTTTGTGGGCTAACATAGGTTGTCCGACCACATCACCAATTGCAAAAATATGGGGAACAGAAGTTCGACATTGTCGGTCAACTTCAATAAAGCCACGAGAAGAAAGGTTAACTTGAACTTTCTCTAAACCTAAATTTTGAGTTGTTGGAGTACGACCAATAGAAACTAAAATTTTATTATAGGTTTGATTAGATTTTTCACCAGATTCGTTTTCAAATTCAACTAAAATACCGTTTTCTATTTCTTTGATAGAATTTACTTTTGTGCGAATTTTAATTTCTTTCAAACTAGGTTTTAATGTTTTCACCAAAATCTTAGTAAGGTCTAAATCAGCTGGACCCAAAAGTTTAGGAAGCATTTCAACAATAGAAACTTCAGATCCTAATGCACTGTAAACAGTAGCAAGCTCCATTCCAATAATTCCTCCACCGATACAAAGTAAGCTTTTGGGAATGCTTTCTAAAGCAAGAGCGTCTGTTGAATCCATTACTCTTGGAGAATTAAGGCTTAGCTGGGGAATTTGAGTAGGTACAGAACCGGTTGCAATGATGGCATTTTTAAACGAAATTTCTTGTGTTTGATTTTCTGTATCTTTAATTTCTAAGGAATGATCATTTAAAAAGAAGCCTTTACCTTTATAAAATTGAATATTACGAGTTTTGGTAAGAGTTCCCAAACCACGTGTCATTTTTGCAATAACATCATTTTTATAAGCTCTTAATTGTTCCAAATTAATTTTTGGAGCGGAAAATTCTACACCAAAAGTACTTCCAGCATGTTTTGTTTCTTGAATAAGTTCGGCGACATGTAGTAAGGCTTTAGAAGGTATACAGCCACGATAAAGACAAACTCCACCAGGATTAGTTTCAGGGTCTATAAGTGCAACTTTGAGACCTAAATCAGCAGCCCTAAAAGCAGCGGGATAGCCTGCTGGACCACCACCGATGACAATAACATCAAAAGTATATTCGCTCATGAATCTAAACTCATTTTGCTGTTTTGTAAATCAAGACAGATAAATCTTACAAATTTAGTAGCTAAAGCACCATCAATAACACGATGATCATAAGAAAGACATAGTGGCATAATTAAACGAGGTTCAAATTCTTTAGTTTCTAAGTTATAAATAGGTTTAAAACTAGAGGAAGAAACACCTAAAATAGCGACTTCTGGGCTATTAACAATAGGAGTAAATGCTGTTCCGCCAATTCCACCTAAATTGGTAATTGTAATAGAGCCACCTTGTAAATCTTCGGGTTTGATTTTACGGTCTTTTGCTTTTGTCGCTAGCTTTATGATATCATTGGTGATAAGAGTTAAGTTTTTTTGATCAGAATTTTTAACGACAGGGACAAGAAGTCCATTAGGAGTATCTACTGCAATTCCGATATTACAATATTTTTTTAGAATAATTTGTTTGTTTTCAATATCCAAGCTACAATTAAATTGAGGAAATTCTTTCAAAGCTTTTGTTAAAGATTGTACAAGAATACCTGTAATTGTAAGTCGAATTCCAGAAGAAGCTTTAGTTTTTTTTCTCCATTGTTCAAGTTCTGTAATATCAACTTCATCAAATTGAGTGACATGAGGAATAAGATCCCAACAAGTAGCCATATGCTTGGCTGTCACTTGGCGAATTCTGCTCATTTTTTCAGTTTTAATTTTTCCAAATTGAGTGAAATCAGGAAGTGAAGGTATTTCTCGTTGAAACCCACCACCTTGAGATCTTTGTTGATTTAATTGTTTAGAAAACTTTTTAACATCGTCTATAGAAATACGGCCATTGTGTCCAGAACCTTTGACTTGAGATAAATTTATCCCTATTTCAAATGCAAAGTGCCTAACCATAGGCGATGCTGGAATAACACGATTTTCTGCAAGATTCATTTTAGGAAAAGTATTTGTAGAAGAAAGGCTTGTATTTGGGGTAGGAGTTAAGACTTGATTTTCTTTAACAAGCTGCTCCACATTTGACTTTTCTGTTTCAACGATGTTCGTTTGAGTCTCTTTTTGGGATGGAGAAACAGAACTTTGTAATTGGGTAGCACTTCTTTCAATAATTGCAACTAAGTCTCTAGGAGAAATGTCATCCCCGATGTTGACCTTAAACTCAAGTATTTTTCCATCAAACGGAGCTGGCAATTCCAGAGTTGCTTTGTCAGTTTCAATCTCTAAAATGTTTTGATCTTTTTTTACAGTAGTATTTGGTTCAACTAAGTATCCAAGAACAGTTCCAGAGTTAATTCCTTCACCAAGATCAGGGAGGATAAAATTTTCTTTAGACATAGCTTAGATTAGAGGTAGGGGATTATTTTTATTTGGATTAACAGATAGTTTCTTAGTTGCTTTCATTAAAACTGCTTGAGTAATTTTGCCTTCTTTACGAAGAGCCGTCAGCGTTGCCAAAACAATGAAGTTTTCATCAATTTCAAAATGATCTCTTAGTTTTTCACGAGTTTCGCTTAAACCAAAACCATCCGTCCCTAATGAGACTAAAGTGTGTTCTGGAAGCCATTTTGCAATAGAGTCTGGTTGTAATTTCATGTAATCAGAAGAAGCTACAATCACGCCTTTTTCTTTAGCAAATAGTTGTGAAATAAAAGGAACTTTGGGCTTTTGATCTGGGTTTAACATATTCCAGCGATCGCAATCAAGACCGTTTCGGCGGATCTCATTATAACTTGTTACGCTCCAAACATTGGCTTTGACATTATACGCTAGAAGCTTCTTTTGAGCTTTAAGAACTGAATTGATAATAGAGCCACTACCAAAAAGGTGAGCCTTATGTATTCTTTTTGAAGGTTTTGACGCTCGTTTTTGAGTATTAGCAAAAGTATTAAAACGATAAATCCCTTTAACGACACCTTCCTTAACACGTTCAATATCTGCAGGAATTTTGGGCATGGAATAAGCATCGGTTGTAACTGTAATATAATAAAAGATATTTTCTTTTAATGTATACATTCTTTTAAGACCTTCTTCAATGATGATAGAAAGTTCAAAAGCAAAGGCTGGATCATAACATAAAACATTGGGAACAGTAGAAAAGAGAACATGGCTATGTCCGTCTTGGTGTTGTAGACCTTCACCATTAAGAGAAGTTCTTCCAGCGGTACCACCTAATAAGAAACCTCTACAAAGTAAGTCTCCACCAGCCCATATAAAGTCTCCAATTCTTTGAAAGCCAAACATGGAATAAAAAATGTAAAAAGGAATCATCGTTTTTTCGTAATTGGAATAACTCGTTCCAGCGGCACAAAAGCTAGAAATAGCTCCAGCTTCATTAATACCTTCTTCTAGAATTTGACCTGTAGCAGATTCTTTGTAGTAGAGTAAGTTATCTTGGTCAACAGGGTCGTATAGTTGACCAACTTGAGAATAAATGCCAATTTGTCTAAAAAGACCTTCCATACCAAAAGTACGAGCTTCATCAGGGATAATAGGCACAATTCTTGAGCCAATTTCTTTATCTTTTAGCAACTTAACCAAGATGCGGTGAAATGCCATAGTTGTTGATGCTTTTAATTTTCCAGAGCTAGTATAAAAATCTTTAAAAGTCTCTTCGTTCGGGATTTGAAGTTGTTCTGTTGTTTCAAATCGAGCTGGGATAAACCCTCCTAAAGAAGTTCTACGATCCATTAGATATTGAGTCTCTTTACTATTTTTATCTGGTTTATAAAAAGGAAGGTTGGAGAGATCCTTATCTTGAATAGGTATGTTAAAACGATCTCTAAAGCTAAGAAGTTCTTGTTCATTCAATTTTTTTTGATTGTGAGAAATGTTTTTGCCTTCACCAGTTTCTCCCAGTCCATAACCCTTGATAGTTTTAGCTAAAATAACAGTTGGCGAGTCTTTTGTTTCAAAAGCTCTTTTGTAAGCGTTATAAATTTTAACACGATCATGACCACCTCGTTTTAATTTTTTGATTTGGTAATTAGAAAGATCTTTTACTAAGCTTTGAAGTTTTGGGGTATTAAAAAATTCTGAACGAATTTCTGCACCTGTAGAAATGGAAAGTTTCTGAAAATGACCATCAACAAGATCCATCATTCGTCTTGAGATTGTATTTTGTTTATCTTTAGCAAATAGACTATCCCAATTTTTACCCCAAATTAATTTAAGGGTGTTCCAGCCAGCTCCTCTAAAAATACCTTCTAGTTCTTGAATTATTTTTCCATTTCCCCGAACAGGACCATCAAGACGTTGTAAATTACAGTTCACAACAAAAATAAGGTTATCTAGTTTTTCACGTGAAGCCATATTAATTGCTCCCAATGTCTCTGGTTCGTCACTCTCACCATCACCAATAAAGCACCAAATTTTTTCTCCATTTGGTTCTTTTATTCCACGGCTTTCGAGATACTTCATAAAGCGAGCTTGATAGATGGACATAATAGGTCCAAGTCCCATGGATACTGTTGGAAATTGCCAAAAACTAGGCATGAGTCGCGGGTGAGGATAAGACGAAAGTCCACCACCTTTAGATAATTCACGACGAAAATTATGTAATTGTTTAGCTGTTAATCGGTTTTCTAAAAATGCTCTAGAATAAACACCTGGAGAAGAATGACCCTGAAAGTAAACTAAGTCTCCAGAGAAATTGTCTTGTTTTCCTCTAAAAAAGTGGTTAAAACCGACTTCGTATAAGCTAGAACATGAAGCGTAAGTTGAAATGTGTCCACCAACATTGGAATTGTTACTTTGAGCTTTGACTACCATTGCCATCGCATTCCACCGAATAATACTTTGAATACGGTTTTCAATGTCTAAATCTCCAGGATAAGGAAATTCTTCTTGAACAGGAATGGAATTAATGTAAGGTGTCGTTGAAGTAAATGGAATGCGTGTTCCGATTGAGTAGGCATAGGTTTGTAAATTATCAAGAAGTTGTTTAACTTTTTCTTGCCCACCTTCCTTATATACATAGTCTAAAGAGCCTAACCATTCATTGATTTCTATATTTTTCCAATCTTCTGTCATAGTTTTTAATTTAGCAATAAATTTTGATTGTTTGTAGAGATTTTTAAAATTTGGTTTGCTTGTATTTGCCTTTATCGTAAGGTTCAGGATTTGATTATAAAATACTATTTTTGTTTTAAATTATTTTATGATACAATGAAAAAGAATTTACTTGACTTTGATTTTGATCCCAAACAAATAGCTTACTTTCCTAAAGAAAAAGGAAAATCTAAAATGTTAGTTGTTCCTAAACAAGGTAATACAACGATTGAAAAGCCTTTAGAATCCTTTACGAGATCACTAATAGATTATTTATCTGTAGGTGATTGTTTTGTCCTAAATAACACAAAAGTGATTCCTGCTCGCTTAATGGGATACAATAATAAACAGTTTTCAGTTGAAATACTTTTACTTGAAGAACAAAAGCAAGGTATTTGGGAAGTTATGGGTAAACCAGGAAATCGTTTAAAAAAAGACCAAAAAGTCTTTTTTTCAGAAGAGGTGTCGTGTACTGTTTTAGATGTTTTGTCGACTGGGCACCGTATTGTTCAATTTGAATCCAAAAAAGAAGATTTTTATATTTGGCTAGATAAACATGGTCAAATGCCATTGCCTCCTTATATTAATAGAGAAGAACACGATAATGATAAATTAGATTATCAGAGTGTTTTCGCTAAAATTAAGGGATCTGTTGCTGCTCCCACAGCTAGTTTACATTTATCTCAAGCTATGTTAAATCAGATTAAAGAGAAAGGCGTTCGTATTGTTGAAATTACATTGCATATTGGGGTAGGTACTTTTAAGCCCTTGGATGAGGAAATAGTTGAAAATCATCAAATACATACGGAGTGGTTTAGTGTTTCCGAACAAGTAGCAGAAATACTAAACGATACTGTTGCAACTCAAGGTAAAATTTTTGCGGTTGGTACAACAGTTGCTCGTACTTTAGAAACAATTTGTCAAAAGAATCGTGTTTTTAAAGCTCAGTCTGGTAAAACTGATGTTTTTATTTATCCAGGATATGTTTGGAAAGCTGTCGATGCTCTTTTTACTAATTTTCATTGGCCAGCATCAACGCTTTTATTCTTAGTTGCAAGCTTGCTAGGTGTTGAGAAGACCAAAGAATATTATAAACTTGCTGTTAAAAATAATTATCGCCTTTTTAGTTACGGTGACGCAATGCTTATTTTCTAAATTTTAGATTATGAAACAAACCTCAGAACTGTTTTTGCAAAAAATTTATGGTTGTGTCCAAGATGAAATAGACTCTATGGAAACATATATTTTAGACCTGAAAAAAAGCTCTCCGAATAGTTTAAAACCGTATTTAGAAGAGTTATTTACCAGAAAAGGTAAAAGAATACGTTCTTGTTTCGTTAGTTTAATTATTAAGGTATTTTCTCCTAAATTTAATGTAAGAGCAGGTAAAATTATAACTTCAATTGAGTTTTTGCATTTGGCAACTCTTGTTCATGATGATATTATAGATGAGAGTGAATTTAGACGAAATTCTCTAACAGCTTATCGTAAATGGGGAGCACAAAAAGCTGTTCTTGTGGGAGACTATATTTTCTTTCAGGCTTTGCAAATTGTAATGGATGATGAAAGCCGAAGAATCCCTGCTATTATTAGTGAATGTTCTTCTAAACTTATTTCAGGAGAAATACTAGAAATAGAAAAAATAGGTGATTTGTCTTTATCTAAAGAAGAGTATTTTGAAATCATCTATGGAAAAACAGCATCTCTTTGGGAGGGTGCTGGTGAAGCCGCTGCTATTATTGCAAATCAGCCCCCAAATAGAATAAAGGAGTGTCAAAAATTAGGCTATTTGTTAGGGATGGCTTTTCAAATCATTGATGATATTTTAGATTACGGTGTTGGTGCAGAAAATCTAGATAAAAAAATGAACACAGATTTAAACCGTTCATTGATGACTTTACCTTTAATTTTATTTTTTAATGAAGCTCCCACAGAACAGTCAAAAGAAATGAAAGGATTATTGGAAACGATTGAGGAAAACCCTGAAAATGCAAAAAAAATATACCATTTAATAGAGTCTTTGAATGGTTTTATGAACGCAAAAAAACAGGCAGAAGCTTTTATTCAAGAGGCTTTAGATATCTTAGATAGTTTTGAAATGACAAAATATCAACAAACTTTAAAAGAACTTTTTTTATTAATACAAAGTCGCTCTTATTAGGTTTAGATTAATTGTGTCTTTAAATTATCGTACAAAAAGGTTCTCACAGGCGACTTCGACATATATTTCAGCATCGCCAATACAGAAAAAGATGGCGGATCGGTTATTATTTTTTTTTGAACAACAGCAATCAAAATACATCAACCTACCCTCTGTTTTTCAAGGATTAGAAATAGGTTGTGGAACTGGGCATTTAACGGAATTACTATTACAATCATTTTTAAAAGATAAAGTTGGTAAGTGGGTTATTTCTGATTTATCAAAGCCTATGTTAGATTTTTGTCAGAGAAGGTTAGGAAATCAAAATGCAAATGCAGAATGGTTAAAAATGTCTGCTTACGAGATAGAAGATAATTATAATTTAATTGTTTCTAATGCTGTTGTTCAGTGGCTTGATTTAGAAAAACATCTCAAGGTTGTTTTTAATTCTCTTGAAGAACAGGGTCTTTATCTTTTTTCTGGATTTGGTCAACAACATTTTGAGGAATTATATACACTTGTACCCGATTTAACATCCAAAAAAATGGCTTGGAAAGGTGGAATTTCTCAAAGTGAAGTCAAAGAATTATCAATATCACTTGGGTTTAGTTTTTTAGGTTGGTGGAGTGAAGTTTATTCTGTAAACTACACTTCTTTTTGGAGTTTTATCCAACAAATTCGTAAATTTGGTGGAAGTGGTAATTTAAGTTCAACTAAAATGACGATAACAAAGTTAAGAAAGCTAGAACATGATTATCAAACAAATTATGCAACAGATGCAGGAGTAAGAGTAACTTGGAATCCTTGTTATCTTTTGATTAAAAGAGGTAGATAATGCTAATTGAAATAATTGAAAAAAAGATACAAAATCAAGAACGACTTTCTTTGGAAGAAGGGTTATTTTTATATAAGGAAGCATCTTTAGATTGGCTTCAGATACAGGCTCAAAAAGTCAAAACGGCATTATATGGCGGTCAAGTTTTTTACAATAAGAACATTCATTTTGAGCCGACTAACAAATGTATTTATTCTTGTAAATTTTGCTC
The DNA here is from genome assembly GCA_965261055.1 of Fibrobacteria bacterium. GTDB lineage: Bacteria > Fibrobacterota > Fibrobacteria > UBA11236 > JADFYW01. The sequence continues at coordinate 442,815 of OZ253440.1, forward strand.
TTTTTACAGAAGTCCCAAATCTACAGAAAAAGAGGGAGCTTGGGATTACTCTTTACAAGATTTAAAAAATGTCTTAGATAGGTATCCTAAAGGTTGGCTTACGGAAGTACATATTACAGGTGGAGTTCACCCTGATAGAGGAGTTGAATACGGGGAAGAATTAATTCGGTTTGTGAAGCAACACGATAAAAATATCCATGTTAAAGCTTTTACTGCTGTAGAAATTGATTTTTTCGCAAAACGTAGTGGGGTTGAGCTAAAAGAAGCATTATCTCGTTTACAGAAAGCGGGTTTAGACTCTCTTCCAGGTGGAGGTGCTGAAATTTTTAGTCCTGAAATTCGAAAAAAAATTGCTGGGGGGAAATCACCAGCTCACAAATGGTTAGAAGTACATAAAGTTGCCCATGAATTAGGGATGAAAACGAATGCAACAATGCTTTATGGACATATTGAAGATTATTCTCACCGTGTAGAGCATATGGAAATCTTGAGAAATTTGCAAGATCAAACACAGGGTTTTAATTCTTTTATTCCTTTACGATACTTAAATGAAAATAATGCATTAAATGAATTAGAAGAAGTTTCTTTTGAAGAAGATTTGAGAAACTATGCTGTGGCTCGTTTATTCTTAGATAACATTCCACATCTAAAAGCCTATTGGGTTATGCTTGGTATCAAAAATGCATTAGGTAGTCTTAAATATGGTGTTGATGATTTTGATGGAACAATTGATGATACAACCAAAATTTACTCAATGGCTGGCAGTATGGAGGAACCAACTTTAAGTTCAAAGCAGCTTGAAAGCATGATTCAAGAGCAAGGTTTAGTTCCAGTAGAAAGAGATTCGTTATATGATTTGGTTCACTGATAAGGCTTTGTAGAATTTTACAGAAGTTTTAGAAATTTATAAATAAACTAGAAGTGACCAGTTTTTAAGCTAACAAAGACTTTGATTACTATAACAAAACTTAATTATATCTAAAATGATATTAAAAATTTCTATTTTAGATTAAAAATTATTATCTAATCTTTTAATTATATTCTTATGCAAAATTTACATCAAAAAGATCCTGAGATTTTAAAACTGATTGAGAAAGAAGCTGTTCGACAAGAAAATGAGCTTGAATTAGTTGCTTCTGAAAATTATACTAGTCCAGCTGTGATGGAGGCGTTAGGCACAGTTTTGACAAATAAGTATTCTGAGGGTTATGTTGGAAAGCGTTACTATGCAGGTAACCAAGTGATTGATGAAATAGAGAGTTTGGCAATTAATCGAGCTAAACAATTATTTTCAGCAGAACATGTGAATGTACAGCCACTTTCAGGTTCTCCAGCAAATGCAGCTGTTTATTTTTCAACTCTTCAGCATGGAGATAAAGTGATGGGTCTTAAATTAGACCATGGCGGACATTTATCTCATGGTCATCCTGTTAATTTTTCTGGTATGATGTATGATTTCGTTCAGTATGGTGTGGATGAAAAAACAGGTTTGCTAGATATGGATCAAGTTAGAGATACAGCTTTAAAGCATCGTCCTAAAATGTTGATAGCAGGTTTTTCCGCTTATTCTAGGAACATTGATTGGAAAGCTTTTAAATTTATTGCTGATGAAATAGGTGCGATTACTTTTGCAGATATTGCTCATATTGCTGGTCTTATTGCAGGTAAAGTGATTGAAAACCCTGTGCCTTTCTTTGATATCGTTACAACGACAACACATAAAACTTTAAGAGGTCCACGAGGGGCTATCATTATGTGTAAAGAACAATTTCAACAAGCCATAGATTGTAGCGTTTTTCCTGGTTTACAAGGTGGCCCTCATGATCATATGACTGCGGCAAAAGCCGTTTGTTTTGGTGAAGCTCTTACAGAAGAGTTTCAAACCTATGTTAAGCAGGTGATTAAGAACGCTCAGGTTCTATCTGACGATCTTATTTCGAGAGGTTACGATATTCTAACAGGTGGTACAGATAATCACTTAATGGTTGTTGACTTAAGGAGTAAGAATCGAACTGGAAAACAAGCTGAAAAAGCTTTGGAACATATTGGTATTTCATGTAGCCGTAGTACAATTCCAGGTGATACTCAAAAAGCAATGAATCCTTCTGGAATTCGTTTGGGGACTGCTGCCATTACGACACGAGGTTTAGGTGAAAAAGAAATGAAGATAATAGGAACTTTAATTGATGAAGTAATTCTAAACTATGATAAAGAAACAGTTTTGGATCAAATTCGTCTAAAAATTCAGGAATTGTGTCAAAAATTTCCTCTTTATAAGTTGTAGTTTTGAATTATAAACAGAGATTAACACAACGAATTATAAAGGTTAAAAACCCTATTTGTATGGGGATAGATCCAGTTTTGGAAAAATTGCCTCTTCAAGGATCTTTTACATATGTTGTTGAAGGTTTTTTCTTAACTGTTTTGGATCAAATGGAAAAGCAATCTATTTATCCAGTTGCTGTTAAACCTAATATGGCTTTTTTTGAAGCTTATGGTGTAGAGGGTCTACAGGTCTTAAAGAATATAATAGAAGCTTATCAAAAACAGGGTTGTATGGTTATTTTAGATGCAAAACGAGGTGATATTCTATCTACATCTGTGGCTTACGCAAAAATGGCTTTTGAATATTTTAGAGTAGATGCTGTAACACTTTCGCCTTATATGGGTTATGATGTCGTTAAACCATTTCAAGAAAAATCTGAATCTCAAGGTATTTATGTCTTGGTACGAACTTCTAACCCTTCGGCAGGTGATTTTCAAAACCTAAACATAGATGGTAAACCTTTGTATTACAAAGTGGCAGAGCAACTTTTAGATTGGAACGATGGTAATCTTGCCGCTGTTGTTGGTGCTACTGCTTTAGATGAAATGAAAGAGCTACTTAAACTTTGGAAGAGTGAAATACCTTGTTTAATTCCAGGAGTTTCTATTGATGGAGTGGGGCAAGGTGCTGTTTTTGAAGATGTTGTAAGTGTTTTACAGCAAAAGGGTAAATTAGATCCAATTCATTTAATTAATATTTCTTCAGGATTGAGTTCTTCTTTTCATAAATATCCCGAATTGCATTTTTCTGAGGGAATTTTAAAAACTCTTAAAGAAATAGTAAATATATTTAAAACTATGTTTTAAACTTTCTAATTTTATTATTATAAGTAATAGTAAGGAGTAATCGTGGAGCGTAAACATCATTTTGGTTTTTTAGTTTTTTTTATCTTTTTAGGTTTTTTGATTGGTGGAGCTTTTAGTGAAATTTTGGGTGCTCTTTTTTCTCAAATAAATGAACTTATGGGGTTTGAAAAAGTCAATCCTATTTATAGTTTTTTTGTGACTGCTTTTGAGTTCAATTTTGGAATGGCTAAGACCATTTTAAATGATGGTTCTACTGGATACAATATCCCTGTATTGGATTTACATCTTATTAAAATTCCAATTGCCTTTGGTTTTAAAATTAATATTTGTGCTGTCTTTGGGATGGTTCTTAGTTTGTTATTTTACAATTTTTTGTTTCTTAAAAGGTAATATGGAAAATGGGAAATCTTAAAGAAATTGCAAGAAAGATTCTTAATCAAGAAGTTTCAGCTGTTGATACTATTCAAAAATCTCTAGATTCCATTGAAAAACAAAGGGATTTAAATTCTTATATTAGTGTTTTTAATAAAGCAGCTATTGAACGAGCTAACAAAATAGATCAAGAAATAAAAGCAGGTATTTCTCAAGGTTTGCTGGCAGGTGTTCCTATCGCAATAAAAGATACCATTGTAACAAAACAAGGAAGAACAACTTGTGGCTCTAAAATGTTAGAGGATTTTAAAGGCATTTATCAGGCTACTGTTTTAGAACGACTTGAAAAGGAAGGAGCTATTTTTATTGGTAAAACAAATACCGATGAATTTGCGATGGGTTCTTCCACTGAAACAAGTGCTTTTGGTCGATCTTTGAATCCATTAGATAATTCTTTAATTCCAGGTGGCTCATCTGGTGGGTCAGCTAGTGCAGTAGCATCTAAAACAGTTTTAGCAGCACTTGGGTCAGATACTGGTGGCTCTATTAGGCAACCTGCGGCTTGTTGTGGTATCGTTGGTGTCAAACCTACTTATGGTCGTGTTTCTCGTTATGGATTAGTTGCTTTTGCATCATCGTTAGATCAAATTGGACCAATGACTTCGTCTGTTGAAGATGCTGCTCTTATGCTTAACATTATTGCTGGAAAAGATCCGAAAGATCAAACAAGTTCTTCGGTTTCTGTTCCCGATTTTAGTGAAAATATTCAGGAAGGTATAAAAGATAAAACAATTGGATATGTTAAAGAATGTTTTGATGAGAGCGTTAATCCTCTGATATGTGAAGCTGTCCAAAAGTCCCTAGATAAACTAAAATCTGTGGGTGCTAATTTAAAAGAGGTTTCTTTACCTCATTTAAAATATGGTGTTTCCACTTATTATGTTATTGCTACTGCTGAAGCATCTTCTAATCTTTCTAGATATGACGGTGTTAAGTTTACAAAGCGTTCTTCAGATGTAAGTGATTTAAACGATTTGTATACTCGAACGCGTTCTGAATTTTTTGGAGAAGAAGTTCAACGGCGTATTTTATTGGGATCATATGTTTTAAGTTCTGGTTTTTATGAGGCTTATTATTTGCAGGCTCAAAAAATGAGAACCCAAATAACCCAAGATTTTACCAAAGTTTTTGAAAGCGTTGATTTTATTACAATGCCAACAATGCCCGATTTTCCAGCTCCAATTAATTCGTTTGAAGGGGATCCTTTAAAGGCCTATTTACAGGATGTCTTTACAGTTGGTTTAAATCTGTCTGGGTTACCTGGTATATCTGTTCCTATCAACACGAACAAATCTAAACTTTCGACTTCTTTACAATTAATTGCTCCTGCTTTTCAAGAGAAAGAGCTTTTTAAATTGGCTTATACAGTAGAAAATCTTTAAAGTTTGTCGAATGAAATAATAAGGAAGTTGTATGAATACAAATATATCAAACACAACGAATATAGCTTTAATGTATAAAGCAAGAAAATCATTAAAAGGTAAATGGGGTTTAGCAATAGGAACAGAAGTTATAGTTCTTATAATAGTTAATATAATCCTCGGGTTAGAATTGTTAATTCCATTGTTAGAAGGGTTAATTTTATTAGTACTGTTGCCCCAAATTTTTCTAGGACAATCATTTTTTTATTTATCTATTTCCCGTAACCAAGAGGCAAAATTTGGGCAATTATTTAACTCTTTCCAAGATGGAAATAAATTTATAACAGCCATTGGATCATGTCTTATGGTACTAATGTTTGTTGGGACTATTACGTTTTTAGGTGTGTTTATATTTGCGATAATACCCTTGATTTCTGTTTATGGGTTGTGGTTAGGCGTCGTCAGCATGCTTAGTTGTATTACATGCCTAGCATACCTAGTCATTCTGTGTTGTACTTTTTCAATGATATTTTATATTGTGGCAGATGGCACAAGAGTAGGCTCTTTTAGAGCGATAAAGAAGAGTTATAATATGATGAAAGGGAATAAATGGAAATACTTTTGTTTGAACGTTAGATTTATTGGATGGGGATTATTGTCAATTCTTACCCTTGGAATAGGATTTTTATGGTTATGCCCTTATATTAGAGTAAGTAGAGTGAATTTTTATAATGATATTGTAGAAAAAGAAGATATTCCTTATTAATTATTTTAATTAGAAATTAATTAATAATTGTTTAACAATTTTTACAGTTAATTTAAACTTATTAGGCGGGTTTTTTAAGTATATCATGAAATGGGTTTTAGCTACTTATAACCAACATAAGTTACAAGAAATGCAAGCTTTTATTATTGAAAAATCTTTGAATATTCAGCTTTTATCGTTGTCCGATATAGGCTTTAATCAAAGTGTTCCAGAAACTGGGACAACTTTTACTGAAAATGCTTTGATAAAAGCTAAAATTGTTTCTATAAAAACAAAATACCCAGTCTTATCTGATGATAGTGGTCTAATAGTAGAAGCTTTAAATGGAGCTCCAGGAATTTTTTCAGCTCGTTATGCTGGAAATACAGCAACGGACAGTGAAAATAATCAAAAATTATTAAATAAACTTGAAAATAAATTAAACCGCAAAGCTCGTTTTATTTGTGTTTTGTGCTTATTTTATAATTCAGAAGAACCACTTTTTTTTAAAGGAAGTTGTTTAGGAAAAATTGGACTAGAAGTAATAGGAGAACAAGGTTTTGGTTATGATCCTTTGTTTATTCCAGAAGGTTATTCAGAAAGTTTTGCAACTTTAGGGTCTAGAATTAAAAAAAATATAAGCCATCGCACAAAAGCTTTAGAACTTGTTGTTAATTATTTAGAAAGAATTAACGAATAGCTTTTTTAGATTAGATGAATTCTTTATAATGATTTTCTGAAGATCTTTGACTGTTTGTTCAAAATCATCGTTAATAAGAGTATATTGGTATGTACCTTTATCTTTTGCTATTTTCATTTCTTCAATAGCGTTCCTCATACGTAATTGCACAGTTTCTTCGTTATCTTGTTGTCTAGAGCGTATACGTCTTTCCAACTCTTTTAGATTGGGTGGCAAAATCAAAATTCCTATTGTATTTGGGAAGTATTTATCAAATTTTAACTTCCCATAAACATCTAAATCCATAATGAGACTTTGTTTGTTTTTAACATTGGTTTCAACTGTTTCAATTAGTGTTCCATAATAGTTATTATGTACCTTCATGTATTCGGCAAACAAATTATTACTAATCATTATTTTAAACTCTTCTGTTGTTTTAAAATAGTAGTGTACGCCATTTTGTTCTTGAGGTCGAGGAGATCGAGTTGTAACTGAAATAGAATATTGCAATTTTGGAAATAATTGCATTATTTGTTTTTGAAGAGATGTCTTGCCAGCTCCTGACGGAGCTGAAAAAACAAAAATAGACGACGATGACTTCATTGAAAAACTAAGATAAAAAATATTACCTTAAGACTTCTAGGTTTTTGAGGTAAGCTTTCTTTCTAAAGTAAATTTAATGAACTCTAAAACGAATCATAGCATCAATAGGTGATGTGGTTTCTAGAAAAACTTTGATTGTTTGTCCTAATTTAAATTTTTTGTTTAGTCTTTTCCCTTTTAATACTTGAGTCTGCTCTATAAAAATATAATAGTCATCGGTTAAGCAAAAAATAGGAATCCATTCCTCTCCAGAGACTTTGGAGTCCTGAAAGATAAACGCAAAGCCTTTTTCATTGATTTCTGTAATTGTGGCATCAAATAGATCGCCAATTCTGTCTTTTAGAATCCAAGCTAAGGCTACTTTATTACTATCACGTTCTAATTTAGTTGTCTCTATTTCAATCTGTGAAATAGATTCTGCTTTATGTGCTATGGATTCCGTATTTTTTTTAGATACTTTTTTTGTTTGCAGAAACTGTTTCATTAATCGATGATTCCATAAATCTGGATAACGGCGAATAGGGGATGTAAAATGGGCGTAATTTTTAAAACCTAAGGCGAAGTGACCCAAATTTTCTTCGGAGTAAACGGCTTTTTTCATTGTCCTTAAAATTTGTCGTTGGATATTATTAGATTGAATCCCTTTAGAATGATTAAGATCTAAACTAGAAAGAAGGTTAGCATAAATACGTCGATAATCTTGATTAAGTTTATTTTTATGATGGATACTATTTACAATTTTTAACCATTTTTTGGGGTTGCAAATAATTTTGGGCTGATTTGCCAGACTTAAGACATTTTCTCGATCTGGATTTTCATGAATGCGGTAGAGGCCCTGTATGTGATTTTGTTTCATAAATTGAGCACAACATTGGTTACAAATAAGCATAAAATCTTCAATCCATTGATAAGATGGTAAGCGTTCAATTTGTTTTGAAAGAGAAGGCTCTCCATTTGAATCTAGTACAATTTTTGTTTCTGGAAAATCAAATTCAATAATATGTTGTCGTTGAGACTTTATTAAATTAGCTAAGGAGACTAAATCTTTAAAATAAGTATTTGGTTTTTGATATTCCTTCCAAGCTTCTTCATAGGTGTAGAATCTTTTCACTTGGATAATACTTTCAAAAAAAGAAAAATCAAGAAGCTTACCATAGGTATCTAGTTGTATAGAACAAGTGAAAGCTAATCGTTGTCTGTTTTCTTTTAAGCTGCATAGGTTGTTAGACAGCTTTTTGGGTAGCATAGAAACAACTTTCCATGGAAGATAGCGAGTAAAGCTTCGTTGGAAAGCTTCTTTATCTAATAAGCTATTTTCTATAATGTATTCAGATACATCAGCAATATGCACATTTAAAATCCATCCTGATTTTATTTTTTTAAAACTAATAGCGTCATCGTGATCACGAGCACCATGAGGGTCAATGGTAATGATATGATCTTGAGTTAAGTCTTTTCGCTGAGGGTAGTCTTGAATTTGCGGTTCTTTTAAATTTTTGAGATTTTTGATAATTTCTTCAGAAAAATCTTCTTTGAAGAAAATATTTTTTTCGTAGAATTTTTTAGACACTTCTAAGAAGGAGTCTTCGCAAGTATGACCAATAATATTATTTTGAAAAAATTTGTTTTTAGAGACAATCACCTTATCCCTAATTTTAGCTTTTCCTAGATTTTTGGGTAGAATTTTTATTTGTTGTTGAGAATCTTTTACTTCAACATAGTATTGGTTCTGAATTTTGATAAGAATTCCAGAGAAGCTTAAAGTAGTTTCTTTCTTTTGAGGCTTTACTCGTTTTTCTTGAACAGAAGAGTTTCTGTGAAATATTTTTTTCGTAGAATTTTTATTTTTTTTATTTAACATTAGGTAAGTATAGCACTTTTTATTTTTTGTTTAATTACTTCAGAAAAATCATTAAAATTATTGAAATCACTAGGATAGACTAATGAGTGAACAGTTGCTTTAAGCGTTTCTGATGTTAGTATACAGGGTTTTTTTGGTAAAACTTGCCAAGTATTAAGACTAAGAGGAAGAATTGGGATTTTACTATTGTAGGAAATACGAAGCATTCCTTGTTTGAATGGAAGTATTTTACCGTCCAATGTTCGAGATCCCTCAGGAAAAAATGCATAAGCAACACCTTTATTCACATTCTCTTTTATAGAACGGATTGTTTTTTTCATGGTTTTAGGATTTTTGCGATCAATAAAAATACAATAACTTCTAAGCATTACATATTTAAAAAATGGAATTCTTGAGAGCTCAATTTTTGCTAAAAATCCAATAATTTTAATCTTTATTAAGATTAGAGGAATATCTAAAAAACTTTGATGATTGCTGGCGATAAAGAAGCCTTCGGAATCATTTGGAATATTTTTTTTTCCGCTAATTTGGATTTTGATACGTCCAACTTTAAAAGCTAGTGTCATATATTTTGAAACACATTTGAAAATAAAAAAGGGGTCTTTTGAGAAAAAAGATAAGAATACCAATAAAGAGGCAACTGGAAGTAAACTTCCAAAAACAAATGTGAAATATAGTAGCCAGAAAAAGCGGTTTCTAAAGGTGATTTTATTTTTCATAAAGGCTCCATGGTAATGATTTGTTCGCATATAATGGAACAACTCCACCAATAACAGGAGGGACAATTTTAGGTTTTCGTTGGAAATAAAGAGTTTCGGAATTGTGTTGTAGCTGGTAAAAATCAGCTCCAAATTTCGAAGTAAAAGAATTTAAGAACGGAAGCTTACCAGCTTTTTCAAAAAGGTTGATTAGTATAGGAATAGCAACGGGGCTTGAAAAAATACCAGCACAACCTGATGCACATTCTTTTTTGTCTTTTAAGTGGGGTGCACTATCTGTTCCTAAGAAAAAAGAAGGGTCACCTGAAAACACAACTTCTTGTAAAGCTTTTAAGTCTTCAGGGAATTTTGGAATTGGTTTACAGAAATGATGAGGAGAGATAGATTTTCCAATAATGTTATCTAAAGTAAATAATAAATGGTGTACAGTAATTGTTGCCACAACATTGGGTCCAGCTTGTTTTACAAAGTTAATCGTACGGCGGTCACTAATGTGTTCAATAACAATACGCAATTTTGGAAAATTGTTAATAATCCATTGAACATCAGGAAGGTAGGAATATTCTCTGTGGAGAGAGAATTCTCTAGGTTTTTCGGCATGTATATTAAGAACAATATTATGTTCTTGCATTAAGGCAAAAGATTCGGCTAAGTTTTGAATATTATTAACACTATCTTCGGAATGTGTTGTGACTCCAGTAGGATAAATTTTTCCTCCTGTTACTCCCCATTTTATTATGTCTTCTATTGTTTCGTTCGTAAGGTTTTCGGATAATTTAAAAGTCATTAAAACTTTAAGATCATTTGAAACGCTTTGTATTTCTTGTTTGTATTTGAAAAGAGTTTCAACATTGTTGAGAGGTGGTAATGTATTTGGCATCACCAAAATTTTTTTAAAATAGGGTAGACAAGCTTTAACATACTGAGTTAGTGCTTTGCCTTGTCTTAAATGGATATGAAAATCATCTGCACGATTTAGGGAAAATTCTTGAGTTGCCATGTTTAAAAAATAGAAAAATTACTAGCTTTGTTTGTAAAATGAGGAGTTATAATGGATTATTTAGAAGTTGATTGCCCATGTTGTAGATCCAGATTAATCATTGATTCAAAGTTGGGTCGTGTTTTATCTCATAAAAAATACAAAGAAAAAATAGACTCTTTTTCTGAGTTTCTTGATAAAGAAAAAGGAAAAGAAAAGGTACTAGATCAAGCTTTTGAAATTGGAAAGAAAAAAGAAAAAGGGAAAATGGAGTTTTTAGAAAAAAAAATAGCTCTTGTTAGAAAACAAAAAAATATTGATTTAAGTGATTTAAATTCCAAAAAAAGAATGTTGTGGGATTAAACAGTATTTTGTTAATTTTATGTGAGAAATATTTTAGGAGATTATAAATGTCGAAAACTTTTGGAACAGCCATTAATTGTATGGATGGAAGAACTCAAGTTCCGATAATAGAATGGGTTAGGAAAAATTATTCTGTTGATTATGTAGATATGATAACAGAGGCTGGTCCTATCGGTAGGTTAGCTTTAGATGAGTCAAATTGTTCAGTTATTGAATCTATTAAGAGTCGGTCAACTATTTCTGTAAAAAGCCATTATTCAGATATTATTGCTGTTATTGGACATGAAGGTTGTCTTGGTAATCCAGTTCCTAAAGAACAGCAAATAGATCAAATTAAAGAATCAGTAGAAGTTGTAAAAAAATGGGGTTTAACTCAAAATGTTGTTGGATTATGGATTGAAGACAAGGTAGTTGAGAAGATTGGATAAAATATCTCAAAGTAAGCACTTTAAGTCTAGGAATAACATTCGTGCGGACTTTTTTAGTTGGTTGTGGTTCAAAAATACAATTGAGATTACTAAACAAACTTCTAGTCGTTTATTTAATTTATTCTCTTTCGCTACCATTTTTGTTTCCATTTTTGTAAATACTTTGGAAACTTTACCAAATTTATCCCAAAACCAAAAGGTATTTTTAAAAGTAATAGAATGGAGTTGTGTTACTTTTTTTTTGATAGAGTATTTACTAAGAATTTTAGTTGCAAGAAACAAAATAAAGTTTGTGTTTAGTTTGTATGGAATTATTGATCTTTTGTCCATAGTGCCGTCTTTATTACTTATTTCGAATGCTTTTACTTCGCTTAGAGTCTTGCGTATTTTTAGTTTATTTAGAATTTTTCGTTTGTTGCGTTTTATATCGGCAACTCAGCATTTAAAGAGATCTATTTTTGCAGCTAAAGGTGAATTATTTTTATTTTTTATATTATCAACTATTTTGCTCTACTTTTCTTCGGCTGGTATTTATGTTTTTGAACATGAAGCTCAACCTGAAAAATTTTCCTCGGTATTTCATAGTTTTTGGTGGTCTGTAATTACAATGACAACAGTGGGTTATGGAGATATTGTTCCAATAACAATAGGGGGTAAAATTTTCTCGTGTTTTATGATTTTCATAGGAGTTAGTTTTGTAGCTGTACCTACAGGTATTTTATCAGCATCTTTAGCACAGGTAAAAATTAAAAAGGTATCTTAAGAATTTTTATATGAAAAAGAAAATAGCATTTATTTGTATTCATAACTCTGCTCGTAGCCAAATGGCTGAAGAGCTATTGCGTAAATACGCAGGAGATCGGTTTGAATGCTTTAGTGGAGGAATTGAGTCAGGTTCGTTAAATCCTATTGTTGTTGATGTTTTAAAAGAAGAAGGAATTGATATTTCAAACAAAAAACCAAAATCGGTACAAGATCTTATAAATAGTGGGTATTTGTTTGATTTTGTTGTGACTGTTTGTGATGAAGGAAATGCTGAAAGATGCCCACTTTTTCCTGGTGAAGCACGTCATTTACATTGGGGGTTTCAAGACCCTTCCAGCCTAGATTCAGATGTTGATAGGAAACAAGTGACATTTCAGATTAAACAACAAATAAAAAGTAAAATTATGGAATGGATTAATTCAAATGACTAATTCTTTATTGCAAAAATGTATTGCTGAGTTTATCGGAACTTTTGCTATTGTTTTTTTTGATGTGGTGCTGTTATCATTTCAAATTTAATGCCGATTGATTTTTTTGAAATAACTGTGGTATTCGGTGCTGTTATTGTTTATGTTGCTAGGGCAAACTTTTCAGGAGTTCATTGTAATCCTGCCGTAAGCTTTTGTCTTCACTTTGAAAAAATTACTTTCTATAAAACATTTTTTAGCTTATATTTGTTCCCAATTTTTAGGAGGAGTTTTTGTAAGTTTAGTTCATTATCTCCTTTTTTTAAATGAGACAATTCAATATGGGTCACCAGTTCCATTTGATGGCTCCATTTGGACTGCTTTGGTTTGGGAGTTTATTTTATCTTTTTTCTTAATATTTGTTATTATTTCTGTAGCTACTAATTATCGATCTCAAGGTTAATTGGTTGAACTATCTATAGGTCTAACTGTGTTTCTATTGGAGGGGATCTGAACGGAGCATCTATGAATTCTGCTCAATTTTTAGGTTCAACATTATTAACTGGAGATTTTAAATTCCTAGTCGCTTATTTAGTTGGGCCTTTAATAGGAGGAGCTTTTGTTGTATGTGTGTATCACTGGATTTGTTGCTATAAATCAGTATTTAGAATTTATTTTGATTAAAATAAACTAAAAAATACCATTTCAATTTCAAATTTTTCGGTATAAGAATCCTTTTTAAAAAGCCATTCTAATTCTGATAATCGAATCAAACTTCTTTCCCATTGTTTTTTAGAACGCGTTAGAGCCTGTTTTAGATAAGATTCTTTTTTAAAGATAAAGGAATTGATATGTAAAAGTTCTGAAATGACTTCAGAAGATTTTTTTTCTTGATGCAAGCATTCAATTTTTAATAATTTAGAAAAATGGTTGAACAGTCTTGAAGCAATTAAAAAAGGAGGTTCTCCTTGTTCCAATAGACTTTTTAGACATAGTATAGAATTTGTTTTTTGTTTTAGTCCCACTGCTTTATTCAATTCGAAGAAGGAGTGATCACGAAAACGATTTAAAAGAGCTTGGATGTCATTAGCATTTATTTCTTTCTTTCGGGATAGGGTAGTACTTAGATTTTTGAGCTCTTGGTCTATTTCTTCTAAATTATCACCGACGAATTCCCATAAAAGAAGAGCATCTGCAAGAGTAATTTTTTTTTGGTATTGGCTAAGCGTTCGTTCTAAAATCCATTGAGGGATTTGATTTGGCCAAGGAGCCTTGAATTCTTTGACTAGTCCATTTACATTAAACCATTTTCTTAAAGATGTATTTGGTTTCCAAGAAAGACTTGTTACAAAAATAAAAATAAATGGATTTGGATTAGAAAAAATAGAGAGGATTTTTTTTTGATTAGATAATGTTATTTTATCAACATTTTTAATGAGAATAAGGATATCCGAACTAAATAGAGAGGGGCTTTGATAATCTTGTTCAAAATCATTAAAATTAAATTCATCACCATAATAGGTTTTGATAATTCCATCTGATTTTGTTATTCTCCAAGAGTCTATAGCCTTTGATAAAAATTCTTTACTGAGGACTTGATCTGTACCAATAAAACCTAAAAGGTTATTTTTATTCATTTAATCATAATTATTTGAACGAAATTACTTTTAGAGTCATTTCGCCTTTAGGAGTATTGATTTTAGACAAATCTCCTACTTTTTTGCCCATTAAACCTTTGCCTATAGGGGAGTGAACTGAAATTCTTCCAGTTAGTACATCAACACCTTCTGTACTTACAAGAGTATAAATAGTTTGTTTATTTGTTGACATATTTACAACGGTAACTTCTGCTCCAATAATAACATGCCCAGCTTCTTTTGGAGATGTTTCAATGATTTCTGCTAAAGCTATTTTATTTTCTAAAGACTGTATTTTGGACTCAATTTCACCTTGTTTTTCACGAGTAGCATGGTAATCTGCGTTTTCGCTTAAATCACCATTTGCACGAGCTTCTGTAATTTCTTGAATGACCTTGGGACGAGAAACTTTTTTTAGTTCTTGTAGTTCTGTATTTAGCCTATCATAAGTGCCTTTTAGCATGGCTAATCTTTCTATTGGCATTGTAAACTCCTATTTCATTAAAATTTAGTGAGAGTGTAACTTTTTAAATAACTTAAAAACAAGGTACATTCTAAATTTGTATTATTTAATAATAATTATTGTTCGAAACTTAATCAACGTTTAAGTTTAAGGCTAACCTTTTAATTATTAAGGAATCTTGTTGATAAATTTTAGTTGTTTTGAACAACTATCAATATATACCTTTCGTTTATACTTTAATAAATTATGTTGAATCAACTTTTAAAACTTCCTCAATTGTGGGTCAGCTCTGTAATTGGCTACTTAGTTCGTATAAAATTACCTTTGGGTTTACATCGTGTGATAAAAAAGTATTTCATTCAATACTATAAAGTAAATACAATTGAGACTGAGTTTGCATTAAAGGATTACCAGACTTTGGGTGATTTTTTTATTCGTAAGTTAAAGTCAAATACTCGTCCAATTGCTAACACTAAAATAATAAGTCCAGTCGATGGTATTTGGACTGTTTTTGGATCACTATCAAAATCTCTTCTAATAGAGCAAATCAAAGGAAAAAATTATTCTTTTGTTGATTTAGTAGACCATCAGTATAATCAAGAAAGATTTGAAAATGGTTTTTATAGTACAATTTATTTAGCTCCTTACCATTACCATCGTGTACATAGCCCAATCAGGGGTGTCGTTAAGAGTGTAACACATATTCCAGGCAATTTATGGCCAGTTAATTCTTGGAGTGTCTCTAAAGTTGAGAATTTATTTGCAGTGAATGAAAGAATTATTGTTGAGATTGAAAGCGAACAAAAGTCTCGTTGTCTTGTTGTTATGGTTGGTGCTACGAATGTTGGAAAGATGACATTATCATTTTGTTCCAAAATACAAGGTAACACATATCAAAAAAGAACAAGGCATTTAAAAATGGAAAAATTAGTACAATTGGATGTAGGCGGTGATTTGGGCTGTTTTCATATGGGTTCTACAGTTATCCTACTTTTTGATAACCAATATCAAAAATCTGATTTTACTAACTTGAATCAAGATTTTCAAACTTCAAATATTAAAATGGGGGAGGCTTTAGAGTTCTAATGGAACAGTTCTTTATTAAATGGAAGGAAAACCATAGTCAGGAAATACAGGACACTATTGATTATGTAAGTGCCTTTCAATCTATTAGGTCGCCAATTTTGGAAAAATGGACTTATCCATTTCCACCAGATTCTTCTTCAGGTCAAGTTTTATTATTAATTTATGCTAGTTTATTGCAAAACATAAATGAAGAAAAATTAATAGAATGGTTAAGAGAGTGGTTTGCCTATTGGGATAAAAAAATATTTCAACGTCAAAGATATAAATTTTTAGAAACAGAAGAAGTTTTGAAACAGTCTGAAGGTTATTCAAATTGGTTATTAGCAAAGCAGGCTCCCGCAATTTTAAGAAGTATAGGCAGTTTTGTTAGAGAGTACCCTAAAATTAAAGACTGGATTTTAAATCAAAACAGTATAGAAAGTGCTACGCAGAAATTATCGAAAGTTATTTTTTACATGGGAAAAAACAGTTTTTCAAAACCGAAGGTTCGTCATTTTATATGGTTGTTATATAAATCTGGGATAGAGAGTTTTCCAGACTTGAAAGAGTATTCGTTGCCAATAACGGAAGGAATTCAAAAATGGACTTATTTTATTGGACCTTTAAGGAAAGAAGAGTTTTCTAAAAAGTATTTAAAAGAAAATTATCGGCAAATTGGCATTCTTTTAAATTCTATTTTACCTGTAAATAATGATTATTACCATGCTTTATCTTGCTTTCAAAAAAGAAATAAGGATGGTCAACTACTTTGTAGGCAAATATTAAGAAACTGTCAATTATGTCCTTTGTCTTCTTACTGTTTTTTATCTGATGCAGGTTAAAATGAATACTTTTTATTTTTATAGATATATTTTTATATAAAAGGTTTATATTTTGTTATCTTTTGTTAGCCATGGAAATCTTTGGTTATTTCTATGTGGGTATGTTGTTGTAAAATTTAAAAATAAAGTGTTGTATGATGGTTGAAAATATTGAAAAAGAAATTGAGCAATTAAAGTTGGAGTATCAAAAATTTGAATCAGGTAATGTTTCCGCGGGAACACGAGCTAGAAAAGTATTGCAAAATATTCGTAATATTGCCCAAGAGCTTAGAGTTCAAATTCTTGAAGCTAGAAAAAAATAAATATTTTTTAAATTTTAAATAGTATTGATTATGTTTGGATTTTTATCAAAAAATATTGGGATTGATTTAGGTACAGCTAACATTTTGGTCCATGTTGCTGGTCAAGGAATCGTCGTAGATATACCATCTATTATTGCTATTGATTCAAAAACTCAAAAGGTAATTGCTATAGGTCAAGAAGCCAAAGCAATGCTAGGAAAAACTCCTAAGGGAATTGATGTTATTCGCCCTATGAAAGATGGTGTTATTGCTGATTTTCGTTCTATTGAAATTTTACTTTACCAAATTTTGAGAAGTTTAAAGCGAAGTCTTTTTTCATCAGCTCCTAATATTTCGGTTGGAGTACCTTCTGGAATTACTCCTGTTGAAAAAAAGGCAGTTGTTGACGCTTTACAAAAAGCTGGAGCGAAAGATGTTCATTTGATCGCCGAGCCTATGGCTGCAGCAATTGGAATGGGGTTAGATGTTGAAGAAGCTAGTGGAAACATGATAATAGACATCGGTGGAGGAACGAGCGAAATAGCCGTGATTTCTTTATGTGGAATTGTGTCTGACGCTTCAATTCGCGTTGGTGGTGATAATTTAGATACAGCAATTGTAAATTTTTTGAAAAAGAACAAAAACTTATCTATTGGTCATATTACAGCTGAAAAAATCAAATTTGCTATAGGGTCAGCTTACACAATGACAAAAGAACTCAGTATGACTGTTGGTGGTTTAGACATTGTTCGAGGAATTCCAAGACAAGTTCAGGTTCGTTCCGAAGAAATTAGGGAAGCGTTATCTGAACCAATTAATCAAATTGTAGAAGCTTTTAAATTTGCTTTAGAAAATACTCCTCCCGAACTTTCTCCAGATATTATTGAGAAAGGTGTTATTTTAACTGGAGGAGGCTCGTGCTTACGGGGTCTAAACAAAAGACTTAAGGAAGAGACTGGTCTTATGGTTACCGTTATTGATAATGGATTAGTCAATGTTTGTGATGGAACAGCTAAAGTTATTAATGATTTAGAAAAATACAAAAATGTGATTATGAGAATTAATGACTAAAAAAAAAGCTTTTTTGGGTCATGTAACTTGCTTTTTGGGCTGTGTTATTATTTCTTTTATTCTAATCTCTAAAGGCGATACTTCTTTTAAATGTTCTTATCTTTTTATGGTTGGATTACCTTATGTCCAATCTAAGCTTGTAAATCCTTTTAATTTTTTTTCTGTACAAGCAAAAAATACCGAATTAAAACGGGAAAATTTAGCTTTGAAGCTAGAAAATTCTCGTCTTTCGCAGAGCCAGCTACAATATAAGAGATTAGAAGAACATTTTTTAAAATTTAAAAACACCTCAAAGTATGATTTGATTCTAGCTAAAGTAGTAGCTCAATCTCCAAATCAGTATCAATTTGATTGGGTTATTAATGTTGGAAGTCAAGATTTGATAAAAATTGATATGCCAGTTTTAACAGATCAGGGTGTAATTGGGAGAATTAAGAAAGTTTACAAAGAGTACAGTATTGTTAAAGTGATTCAAGACAAAAATTTTAAGCTTTCTGTAATGAGCCAACGATCCAGAGAAATAGGAATTGTAGAGCCTTATAGTGAAAATTTATTGAAAGTTAGTTTTCTAGTACAGTATAATATTTTTGCAGGCGATACTTTGATTACTTCAGGTTTGGGTCAAATTTTTCCTAAGGGTTTACCAGTTGGAATCGTTACTTTTCAAGAAATTGAATTTGAAACTAGGGCTGGAAGGCAATTTATTATAGAGCCTTTTGTATCTTATTCTAAAGTAGAAGAAGTCTTTATTTATAAACTCTTGGGAGTAAATAATGAGAAATAGTCTTATTTCTATATTTGTTTTATTTATTTTAATGTTTTTTGAATCCACTCATTTCTATAAACAAGTTTTTGGAAATTACGGAATCAAAATATTTTTGATTTTTTTTGTTCTATTTTCTTTAAGGTCAAATGTATATTTAGCTCTTTTCATGGGTTTTATTTTAGGTTTAACTAGTGGATTTTATTCTGAAATAGAAATAATGGGATTACACAGTTTATTTTATTGTACGAGTGGGTATTTTCTCGCTATTTTATCTAATAAATCTAAAAATTTTAGAAACTATTGGAGTCAAAACTTTATATTACTTTTAGTAGGGACACTATATCATTTTTTTCTTAGGTTTTTTTCAGATTTTCCTTTGATTGATAAAGCATTATTTGGTTATATTTTATTTTCTTTTTTATTCAATCTTATCCTTGTTAAAGTTATTTTTTTGTGGAATCGGAAGCATTAGGAAAATTTAAATGCTTGATCTAAATGATATACAGCTAAATCAAAAGAAAAATAATAAATTTGCTTTAAAATATCGTTTTGGTATTTTAATTTTGTTTTGCATTTTAAGTGTAGCTTTATTCAAAGTTCAATTGAGAGAACACAAATCTTTATTCTCACAATCTCAAAAAAATTATATTAGAGTACAAGAAGTTAAAGCAGAACGAGGTTTAATTAAAGATCGTTATGGAAATATTTTAGCTATGAATAAAGGGGTTTATGAAATACGAATTTATCCTAATCAAATTAAAAATATACCTTTTTTTTTAGATCGTTTTTCTAAAATAAAATTAAAAGATGGTTCTAATCCTTTTGATTTGAATTATCTTAAACAGCAAATAAAAAATAATTATTTTCAAAAGCATCAAAGTATTAATATTTTAGATCATGCTTCTCACGAAGTTGTTGCTATTATTGAAGAAAATAGTGATTACTATTTAGGGGCTTTTTCATCTTTGCAGTTTATTCGTCATTATCCTTATGGTCATATTGCCTCTCATGTTTTAGGTTACACCTCCAAGATTAGTCCTAAACAATTTTATAGACAAAAGGCTGAGGAAAAAATAAAATATTCAATTAGTGATTTATTAGGAATTAGTGGTCTAGAAAAACAATACGAACATTACTTAAAAGGAATCAATGGTCAAATTTTGATACAAGTTAATGTAAAGGGACTGCCTGTTCACATTAAAGGAAGTAAAATAAAAATTAAGTCAGGATATTCTTTAACGACAACAATTGATTTGAGATTACAAGAGATAGCAGAAGAAAGTTTAAAAGGTCTTCAAGGTAGCATTGTTGTTTTAGATCCTAGAAATGGAGAAGTTTTAGTAATGGCTTCAAACCCATCGTTTAACCCTAATGTGTTTTCTCTTCCTAAAAAAGAAAAACAGAAAGCTTGGAATGAATATATAAAAGATCCTTTTTTTCCATTAATTAATAGATCAATTTCTGGGTTATATGATCCTGCGTCAATTTTTAAATTAGTTGTATCTATAGCAAGTTTTAGAGATGGTGTAGATGCAAATCATGATTTTGAAGATTGTAGTGGCAGTTTTAAATTAGGTAAAAGAGTACAAAAATGTTGGCTTAAAAAAGGGCACGGAAAGGTGGCTTTTTATAAAGCATTTGAACAGTCTTGTGATGTTTATTATTATCATATGGGTTTGAGATTAGAAATGGATAAGATTAATTCTGTAGCACGAGAATTAGGTTTAGAAGAATTCACTGGAATAGATTTACCATATGAGCGTAAGGGGCTTTTAATAGATTCTCTGATATATGAAAAAAGGTTTCAAAAAAAAGGTTGGAAATGGACTAAAGGAATTCTATTAAACTTGGCAATAGGTCAAGGTTTGCTAACAACACCTATTCAAATTGCTAATTTATTTGCAGCAGTTGCAAATTCTGATGGAATCGTTTATCAACCACATTTATTCAAAGAGCTTCGTACTATTGATGATAAGTTTTATAAGGATTATAAAGCTAAACCTATTTTTCAAAGTAATTTATCTTTTATAGAAAGACGAAACATATTAGAAGCGATGAGGAGAGTAGTTGAAGAAAAGAAAGGGACTGGACGATCTGCCTATGTTAGTGGAATTACGGTAGGAGGTAAAACTGGGTCTGCTGAAATTAAAAATAAAGAAAAAACAAATGCTTTATTTGGTGCAATAGCTCCTTTAGAAGACCCAAAGATCGTAATTGCAATTGTAATACAAAATGCAGGACATGGTGGTAGTATTGCTGCTCCTATTGCAGGAAGATTAATGAGGACATATTTTGGTCAGTAAAGTTTTAAAGTATTCTAATATTGATTGGTGGCTTGTTTTCTTGACGACGCTGATGACAGGTGGAGGATGCCTTCTAATTTTTACAGCAACTACAAACAATCAATTTTGGATTAAGCAAATTGTGTTCTATTGTTTAAGTCTTTGGATTTTATTAATTATTTCATTAATTAAACCATCTTTTTGGTTTAAGATGTCACTGTATTTTTATTTTATTGGTATTTTCTTCTTATTATTAGTTTTAACGATTTCAAGTGGATCTGTAGATCGTTGGATACCGCTACCTTTGGGTTTACACTTACAACCCTCAGAAGTAATTAAAATTTCTTTAATTTTAGTTTTGGCTCGAGTTTTATCAAGTAATCCTGTTAGATTCTCTTCTTTTAAGTCTTTTATTTTGCCTACAATTTTATTTTTAATTCCATTTATTTTGGTATTAAAACAACCTGATTTAAGTAGTGCAGTTGTCTTAATGATGATTTTTTTGAGTATGATATATTTTTCACAACTTGATTTTAAACAGATTTTAGTATTATCTTCTCCTTTTTTTTCTATTCTATTTATTTTTAATCAATGGTTTTGGATTCCATTTTTTGTCCTGTCTTTTTTCTTGATGTGGTATTGTAGAATGCGTTTGTATTCAATCATTATTTTTTTGATATTAAATATTGTATCAAGTTATAGTTCACTTACGATGTGGAATCATCTATTAAAGCCTTATCAAAAAAAACGTATCTTTTCTTTTTTAAATCCTTTACACGACCCTTATGGTCAAGGATATCAAATTATACAATCTAAAATTACAATAGGTTCAGGAGGTTTATTCGGTAAAGGCTTGGGAAAGGGTAGTCAAATTAATTTAGGTTTTTTACCCGAGCAGCATACGGATTTTATTTTTGCTGTTTTAGCTGAACAATTTGGTTTTATTGGAAGTATGTGTTTACTTTTATTGTTTGTTGCTTTTAATTATCGTATTTTGAAAATATTTGAGAATATTGTGAACCCTTTTTCAGCATTAATTATTGTTGGTCTTCTTACTTTTTTTATTTTTCATATGTTTTTTAATATAGGTATGACTTTAGGTTTGATTCCAGTTATTGGACTTCCATTACCTTTTGTGTCTTATGGTGGCAGTTTCTTGTTAACTTGTTTGGTAGGAGTTGCTTTAATTTTTTCTGTTAATCAAAGGACTTAATGTGGTTTTTATTTTTTTACTTCTTATTTGTGTTAGTTGTTTTTGGATTTATAAATCTTGTAATTTATTTGAAAAAGGTTCAATTGTCTTATCTCAAAATATGGCACCAGGTTTAAAAGGAGCAACAGTTACTGCGATAGGATCATCGCTTCCTGAATTTATTATTTCTTTTTTATTTTTATTTATTTTTAGAGATGAATTAGGCTTTGCAACAAGTTTAGCAACAGTTGTTGGTTCTTCTGTTTTTAATTTACTGGTCATCCCAGGATTTTCATTAGTTGTTTTTTTTTCTTACGGTAAAATAAAAAAGGTTAAAATTCAAAAATCGATTGTATTAAGAGATAGTTTCTTTTTTATTCTTTCTTTGGTTTTATTATTTGTATTTTTGAATAATTCTGTTATAACTTGGAAAATAGGTTTTGCTTTGGTATTTGTATATATTCTATATACACTATATCTTGTTATCCAACAAAAAAAATTTTCAAATTCTAATATTAAAAAAGTAGTTGTTTTAAAATCTGATTTAATTAAAAATTGGTTTAAAATATTTCTTTCAGTAGTACAAGTTGTAGTGGCCTGCTATATTCTAGCTGAGTCTGTTATTCAAATTTCAATTTTATTAAAATTGAATCCTTATTTTGTGTCTATAATTTTGTCTGCATCTGCGACTTCTATTCCAGATTTATTTTTAAGCATTAGAGATGCTAAAAAAGGTAATATTGATGATTCTTTGAGTAATGCTATTGGGTCTAATATTTTTGACATTTGTATTGCTTTAGGACTCTCTGTTTTTATTTATACTTTAGTTTTTTCTTCCATTAGGCTAGAAAGCAATATTATTAATTTGACAGAGTTAAAAACGATTATTTTATTATTAATTGTATCCAGTTTATTTTGTTTTGTTATACCTAAATTTTTTCAAACTTATTTTATTTTTATTTTTTTAGGCTTGTATATTATTTTTTTAGCGTATTATATTTTTACTTATTTATTTCAGATTTAGGGATATTTTTGAGTTTAAAAAATAAATTACAAGGTAGACCTCAAAAGCATTATTCAAGTTCTTTGTTTAATGTTTTGAAAGTGCTTTTTACTATTTTTTCAGAAATTCTTTTTTGTTTTCCCGAATTAATTCGTCTTAGAAGACTTTATAAGAAGAACAAAAAAAGTAACAATCCTTTTGTTGTTTTAATTGGAGATAATTTAGATGAAGTAAACGGAATAGCATTACATGTTAGATTATTGACAAAATTATTTAAAAAGCAAAATAGAAATGTTTATGCTGTTGGAGTTGCTTATCATTCACATCAGGCTAGGATTGAAAATTCTAGGCTATTATTAGCTCCTTCTAAAATTTCCGTAGATCAACCTGGTTATAGTGGTAGTGAATCTTCTGTCCCATATTTAAAGTTTTTGTTAAGACTAATGCGTCGTTACTCAATTAATCTTATAGAGTTTGAAACCCCAGGAGTATTTAGTTTTATGATGCTTTTTGTTTCTAAAATAATTGGTATTAAAACAGTACATCATTACAGAACAGACGCTTTATATTACGTAAAAATGTTAATTAAAAGTAAAATAGCTGTTAAAATCGTTTGCAACGCAATTATTTGGTTCACTCGTCAAGCTGGAACTATTGTTTTACCTTCAGAGTCTATGCGATCTACTATTCAAGCAATGAAAATATCAAATGAAAAAATAATTTATATTCCTAGGGGTGTTGATACAAATCGATTTAGTTCTTTACACAAAAAAAAAAATATGTGGGCAAAGTTGGTGAGTCATAAAAACATGATTCGGTTACTTTATATGGGAAGAATTTCTAAGGAAAAAAACTTAGAGATTTTGAAGGAAATTCTACCAAATATTTTAAGAAAAGAGCCTAATTTTGAGTTTTGTTTTGTGGGTGACGGGCCTTATAAAATAGAATTAGAAAACTTCTTTAAACCTTTTTCTAGAATATATTTTACTGGATTTATACAAGGAAAGCAATTAGCTCAAATTATGGCAGATGCAGATTTATTTGTTTTCCCAAGTCATACGGATACTTTCGGAAACTCTGTAGCAGAAGCTTTGGCTAGTGGTTTACCTTCAATTGTTTCAAATAGAGGCGGACCATCTCAAATTGTAGAAAATCAAAAATCGGGTATTGTTTGTAATTATCAAGAACCATTAGAATTTCAAGAGGCAATATTAGATTTTTTAAAGAGGCCTAAAAAATTAAATGATTTTAAAATAGAAGCTAGAAAAATAGCAGAAAGTATGACTCATGAAAGAACTACCGAAAAATTTTGGGAGTTTTATCAACAAGAATTAAAAATTAAAAATTAAAAATATGGGAGAGTACAAAAATCCGTTGCCAGTTAAGCTTGTGATTGGAGTCTTGTTTCAAGATGAGAAACAACTGCAAATAGTTCGAAAAGAATTAGTTGAAATTTACGGTCAAGAAGAAGAAGTTTCAGATAAAATTTCATTTACATGGACGAACTACTATAAAGATGAAGTAGGATCTAATCCTTTACGCTGTTTTATTTCCTATAAAGAACTTATTCTTAGAGAAAGGATGGTTGAGATTAAAAGGATGACAAATACTTTGGAAAATAAAATTAGTTTAAATGAAGTAAGAAATGTTAATATAGACCCTGGTTATATGACTTTGAGTCAATTTTTTCTAATGACAACCAAAGATCAACGGCATCGAGCCTATGTTGGTAATCAAATTTTTGTTGAAGTTACTTTGTATTATAAAAATGGGAAGTTTCATTCATTTCCTTGGACTTACAGAGATTACCAAAGTGAGTATTATATCCTTTACCTTTCGAAAGTCAGGAGTCTTTTTTCCAAACAGCTTAAAGAAAATAATCCCATTTCTTTGGAATAGCTTTGGAACTAAAATAAAGGGATTTATATACTTACTGCCACAATTAAAAAGTTTTTATCTTATACAATAAGTGCGATTATTTAATTTTTATTTATCTATTTCAATAGTCGTATGCTTTTTATTTAAAGAATAGACTTTTTTAGTTGTTTTGAAGTAGGTATTTTAACCCCAGATTCTTTGGTGCTTTTTTTGGTGTGTAATTACCTACTTTAGTTACTAACTTTTTAAGTTGCTTAGTTTCATATTTTATAATTTTTTTTTTTGTAAATGTATGCTTCATATTTCAGCCTCAAATAAAGTCTGTTTCTGAGTATTTTTAATCTGACAAGTTTTAGGTTTTGTAATTAAATACTCACCATTTAATTCAGTTTGATTTAGTACTCTACAAATATTGATTTTTATAAAATCTTCATTCATTTCTATCCTAATAAATTTTCTATTTAACGATTTAGCAACAAATGAAGTTATAAAAGTTTCAGAAAAAGGTAAATAATATATTTGAATATATGTTTTTTTAAAGGGTGTTATCAAAATTTACAAATCCTATAAAAGTTGATTGTATTTAAACCTAGGATTAGATCTAAATGGAACTACATACAAAAATATTTTGATTTATTATTACTGTATAGATGGATACTTAACAGCATTATAGAATAGTATTATTACAAGTGATTCCATACAAGAGGAAATCCCCGATGATTAAGCTAATTACGTTTATATTACTAACATTAACCATTGTTAATTGCAACATATTTGATGGCGATGACGACCCAACAATGATTCCAGTAAGTAGTGTTAAGTGTTGTTAATCTTGTAGTAAGAGATTGGTAAGTAATGCAGACATAATAGTGACAGTATCATCTTCTGGTGTAATAATAGGAGTAAGAGTAGGAATAGTCATAATAACAGTGACTTCTACAGCAGATACTACTAAAATCGCGACTTCTGCTATAGATCTACTAAAAAAGCGAAAAGTATGACAACAACAAACAGTATTTGTAACAGGAGTAAGTTTAGACAGTGTTGTTAGAATAGCAAAAAATGCAACTGCGAGAATAGTGGCGACGATAGCTCCTAGTGATACAACGAACAAGTCATTAACTTGGAGAACAAGATTCTTTAATAGCAATAGTTGATTTGAACGGTGTTATTAGAGGTGTATCATTGGAACAGCGAGAATAAAGCGACTTTTACAGCAGATCTACTAAAACAGCAGAGTTAGAGATTACACTATTAAGCAAAAATTTCAATATTGGCGACGATTACTCATACAATAATAGAGCACTATCTCTTTGGGAATACCGATCAAGTACACATTAGTAATTGACAGGTGCTAGATTACCCATACCTTTTCTAAGGTTTATGATAATGGTGTTTATACCTATTATGGTTGTGATCAAAATGCTGCTAGTGTACAGTTTCTGCATGATAGTATTGTTATTGAAACAGTGACAATTTCAAATCCTACCAAGGATATCATAGTGACTCTTAGTCCATCCACTATTTTTAATAAAGTGGTAACTACCTTTCTGAATGTTTTTGCTGCTTTTTATGAAATAGCAATCTTAGGAGCTGGTGCTGAATAGTTTTTTTAATTATAAAAATGATAAATCATAAAAAGAGGCATTTTATAACAGAGATGCTTGTTTATTTTAAAACTTTCTTAAAAATAGGGCTATTTTAAATTCAATCCATGGCAATAGGTATGAAGGTGCTACAATTTTATTTTAAATAAATGGGAATTATAGATACGACGGGAAAATAATATTTAATATGCATGACACTATGATCTTTCAAAAAACCAACCTTATCACAGGACTTTGGGGCATTAAATAAGTAATTCCAAAATAAAAGTACTAGATACCGTAAACAGCTTGAGTGTTTAAGTTAGTTTGTGTGTAGACTGTTTCAATAGACATATCTTTAATTTCAGAAATTTTTTGAGCAATCAGAGGGATATATCCGCTATGAGCGGGCTTACCTCGGTGAGGAATTGGTGAAAGATAAGGTGCATCTGTTTCTAGTAGAATTTTATTTAAGGGGATTTTTTTAACTGTATTAATTACGGATTGAGCATTTTTAAAAGTAATAATTCCAGTAAATCCTAGATATAAATTCGAAAAATAATTAAGTAGTTCTTGTGCCATTTCTGTTGAGCTAGTAAAGCAATGTACATGTATTTTCCAGTCTTTAGGAATATGTTCTTTCATGATATCTATTGTGTCTAACTCCGCATTTCTTGTATGAATAATAAGAGGTTTTTTATTTTTAATGGCTTGGGTTATTTGGGTAATAAAGACTTTTTTTTGTGTGATTTTATCAGTATGTTTGTAAAAATAATCTAAACCTATTTCACCCCAAGCAACAACTTTTGGGTGAGACATTAAAGAGGAGATTTTATTTTCTATGATTTGGTTATAGTCTTTGGCTTCATGAGGGTGCATTCCAAAAGAAGCATAAATCCAAGAGTTTTCATGCATAATTTTAGATGTAATCTCAATAGATTTTAGGTCACAGGAAATTGTAATACATTGTTTAAACTCTATTGGATATAGTTTTTTAATTTCAGAGATTTGATTACATTTTAATTTATTCATAATGGAATTAAGATGACAATGTGTATCGGTATATTGAATCATAATTAATTTTTAAGATCAATC
Organism: Fibrobacteria bacterium; assembly: GCA_965261055.1. Classification (GTDB taxonomy): domain Bacteria; phylum Fibrobacterota; class Fibrobacteria; order UBA11236; family JADFYW01. The sequence goes on from OZ253440.1 coordinate 470,450, forward strand.
TCAGAAGAGGGTATTGGTAAATTTAAGTGTTGGTACGCATTTAAAGTTGGAATACGACCTTTGGGTGTTCTTTGAATAAAGCCTTGTTGTAGCAAAAAAGGTTCGTAAACCTCTTCAATAGTATGTTTTTCTTCTCCAAGAGAGGCACTAAGTGTACTTAATCCGACTGGGTTACCATGAAATTTATGAATCAGAATATTCAGAATTTGATGATCCATCTCATCTAATCCTATAGAATCAATAGATAGCATTTCTAGTGTTTGTGTTGTGATTTTTAAATTGATTGATTTTTTGTTTTGAATTTGGGCAACGTCTCGGCAGCGTCTTAAAATACGATTAGCTACTCTAGGGGTATAGCGGCAACGAGATGCGATACAAAGGCTTGATTCTTCGTAAATAGGCAAGCCTAAAAGGTTAGAAGATCTTCTAACAATTGTTTGTAATTCTTGATGCGAATAGTTTTGCATTCTAAAAGAAAGTCCAAATCTGTCTCTTAAGGGAGAGCTAAGCATGCCATTTCGTGTTGTTGCACCAATCAAGGTAAAAGGTTTTAAATTAAGTTGTATAGATTTCGCTGAAGGTCCAGATTCAAGCATAATATCAATTTTATAATCTTCCATGGCTGGATATAAATACTCTTCAATATTTCCTTTTAGGCGATGTATTTCATCAATAAAGAGAACATCATTTTTATTTAATCCTGTGAGTAGGCTAGCTAAATCCGAAGGTTTTTCTAAGGACGGACCAGAAGTAATAACAATTTTAGAATCGATTTCTTTAGCAATAATATTTGCTAGGGTTGTTTTTCCTAAACCTGGTGGACCTGATAAAAGGACATGTTCCAATGCTTCACCTCTTTGTTTTGAAGCTTGTAGATAAATATTAAGATTATGTTTAATCTTTTCTTGTCCAATGAAATCAGAGAGAAGTTGAGGTCTTAAAGTTAAGTCTTGTTGTTTTTCTTGTTCTAACTGTTGTGGACTGATCGTACGTTCTTCTTCTAAATTGGACATGTTTATCTTTGGTGGAGTGCGTCGGAGATTAGGTCTTCAATCTTAGTATATTCTTTTTGATGTGTTAATTTTTGAATGGTTTCTTTTGCTTGATATTCTTTAATTCCTAAAGAAGTTAAAGCAGAAATAGTATCGTCTATTAGTTGGTTTGAGAAAGACGAATTTTTGGTATTTTCAGATTTATTTATACTTACTCTATCATCTTGGTGAGTGATTTTTTCTAAAGGTTCTTTTAAGTTAGCAACTAAAACTTGAGCCATTTTTTTTCCAACACCTTTAAATTTTAATAAAGTATCCAATTGTTCTTGTAGAATATATTTGATTAAATTTTGAGGGGAGCATTCAGATAAAATTCTAAGAGCCATACGAGCTCCAATTCCAGAAACTGTAATAAGTTTTAGAAAAACCATTTTTTCTAAAGGATTATTAAAACCGTAAAGTTCCATAACATTTTCTTTAACAAGTAGGTAAGTTAGTAAAGTGATATTAGAAGTATTAGGAAGTGTTTTATAAGTGTGTAATGAAATGTTAACACCATACCCAATTCCTTGTATATCAACAACTAAAAAAGTAGGTTGTTTTGAAATAATATTACCTTGAATTTGACTAATCATTTCTAAAAGATACCAAATTTTATTTAGTCACGTAAAAAAAATAACTCTCTTTTTTTCATAGCACTCTCTTCGGCATCTGTTTGGTGTTCCCAACCTGTTAAATGTAGACAACCATGGACAGTTAGTTTCTTTAGTTCATCCAAAAGGCTATGTTTAAATTTAAAAGCTTGTCTTTCAGAAGTCTCTAGTGAGATATAAATTTCACCCCATAAAACAGGTTCTTGATAAGGAAAAGATAAAACATCTGTTGGTTTGTTAAAACCACGAAAAGAAAGATTTAACTTATAGACGAGTAAATCATCACAAAAAATTAAATTGACAGGGGAATTAACTTTTTCTGTGTTTAAAACTGTAAAAGCAAGCTTTTTTAGTATGTTTTGTTCTGGGAAAGAAATTTTCTTTGGGAAGGTATAAAAATCATTGACCTTTAGAGTCATTTTTTGTCCATTTTTCTAGTACTTCAATCAGTTTTTTTGCTTGATCAGCGGAAGAAATATTGAATTTACTTTTTTGGCGATAACTGCTGGAAACTTTTTGATAACGACGGATACTGAATTTTTCTTTACCATATTCACCTGTTGTGTGAGAGAGTTCTTGAAATCGAAACATAACAGTTGTCCATGCTCCTTTTGTTAGGTATTCTTTGTCTAGTTCTTTAATGATGAGGTTACCTCCTTCATCTTCAAAGTTAATTGTTATTTCTTCAAGTTCCATATTTTAGCCGTTTGAGTTGTAATTTAAGTTTTGAAATGATAGCTTTGTTAGAGTTACTTTTCAAGTTGCATCTTCTGTTTAGAGTTATTCCCAATTTTCAAAAAATTTGAGACACTGAAGAGAGTTCTTTTCAAATTTTTGACGGTGTTTTAATATAACATATTTTCCAAAAAACAAATTTTAAAATTGTTTTTTTAAATTTAAATCAATTAATTCTTTATTTATTTATTTTTTGATCAACCCAATCATAAATGTTAAGTTTTATCTGTCCTTTGATAGATGTATAAATTGTTCTTAAAAAATTTTTAAAGGGAGGGTATTAATTGATATAGTTCTTTTAAAACTTGATTTTTTGATGTTTTAAACTGTTTTTTATTGTATTGTATCTTTTTATTGTATTTTTTTTTTTCAAAAGCTACCTTAAAACTCAAGATTTAAGATTAGATTATGTTTTATTTATTAGGTTTTATTTTTTTATTGAGTTGTTCTAGTGATAAAGCACCTAGGATCTATAAAGAAATTTTGGTTAGAACAGGTGCCAAAAAGATCTCTTCTTCTAAATTCTCTTATCAATTACCTCCAAAATGGGAATCATTCCCTTTCTTAGCTTCACGAAATAGTTTTGTTTCACCTCCTATCCTTAATTTTAGAATCATTAAAGACGGTCGTATTACATTAGGAACTCTGACGGAAATAGAAGGAGAGGCTGGTGAGGTTGAAAATAATGTTTTGCGGTGGATGAGGCAGCTTGGAATGCGTCCAATGACTTCGAAAATGATGCAACATTGGTTACAAAAACAATTTCATTTTAAAACGAAACAGGGTTATAAAGGAATTGTTGTTGATTTAACAACGATTCTTTCTGGAAGTTTAAATCAAAAAGAGTTTATTTTGGCATCTATTATTCAGACGAAGAAATCTAAAATTTTTGTTAAAATTAAAGGTCATAAACAAATTTTAATACAAAATCGTCCTCAAATTTTGGACTTTAGTCGTTCAATACAAATTGACCAATAATGTTAAAAAAACTTTTTTTTCTAAAAATTGTTAAAGTTTTCACATCAATTAAGCTTACATTGCTTTGTTTGTTTCTGTTGTTTTTACAAACGCTTTTTGGAACGTTTTACCAAACAGAATACGGTCTTTATCAAGCTCAACAAAAAGTTTTTTATTCATGGTTTTTTCATCTTTGGGGGCTTTTTTTCTTTCCTGGAACTAAATTAGTTCTTTGGGTTCTCTTTGTAAATCTTTTAACATCTAGTGTTTTTCGTTTTAAATATAATCGTTATAAATTAGGAATAATAACGATTCATTTGGGTCTGCTCTTGCTATTTGTTGCTTCTGGTGTTACATATTATTTTGCTCATGATTCTCATTTAACATTAAGAGAGGGATCTGGGACCAATGTTTCTGTAGATTATCATCAATGGGAAGTTGCTATTTGGACTGAAAAAGTTAAAAATGACAGTATTATTCGTTTTGTTGAAGCTCAAAATATAGAAGCTTTTGATATAGGCTGCCGTTTAAATTATAAATCCAAAAACATGGATTTGTATGTCAAAGAGTTTTATCCAAATACCAAAGCTTTATTAGCGAGCACGGTGAATGACATTGTTAATGTATCTGGTATTATTAAGTTTGCTCCTTTACCAGTAGATGACCAATCAGAAGCAAATATTGCTGGAGTTCGTTTTGATTTAGAATCTCAAGGGGTTATTAAAAAAATTTTGTTATTTGGTGGAGATAAAACAGCAACTCCTATTAGTTTTCAAAACAAGGTTTACTTTTTAAAGTTACGCCGTCGGCATTATGTTTTACCTATGACAGTAATCCTTAATGATTTTAAAAAGAAAGAGCATCCAGGTACTGGAATTGCGAAAAGTTTTGAAAGCTTTGTTTCCCAAAGTAGTTTAAAAATTCGTAGAGACTTGGTTATTTCTATGAATAATCCAATGCGATACAAGGATTATACTTTTTTTCAAACTTCCTTTGCAGAGGAGCTTGATGGTGAAATATCTACCTTGACTGTGGTTAAAAACCCAGGTCGTTTGTTACCTTATATTTCATGCTTAATTGTTGGATTAGGTTTAGTATTACATTTTATTTTAATGTTAATACGTTTTACTGTTCGGAGACAAGATGAATCGTAATTTAATAATTTTGACTTTGGTAAGCTTATTTTGGTTTCCTATTTACTCACAAAGTAATGAAACCTTCAAATCTACATTAGAGCGGTCTCCTGTATCAATAAAATCACTTGAATCTATGATTATTTTGAATCAAGGTCGACAAAAGCCATTACACACCTTTGCCAAAGTAAAATTATTGGAATTTTCGTCTAAAAGCATGATCTATGTAGATGGTAAAAAAATAAATGCCTTAGAGTGGTTAGTTCGTGTTCTATTTACTCCAGATGAAGCTTCAAACGATCCTTCTTTTAGAATCACAAATCCAGAAGTTTTACAATCTATTGATTTGGATAGTTTACCATTACAAAGAAATTATAGTTTTAATCAGTTAAAGAGAGGTTTGGAAGCTTTGGCGAACCTATCTAGTCAAATTTCTCAAATTGAGCCAAAAGAAAGAACCTTGGTAGAGGCTCAAATCTTTAGGCTTTTTAGAAGTATTACTGATTATATTAATCTTTCGGCCGCTTTTCAGTTTGCTTTACCTAATTCAGTATTTGTGATTCACGACACCAGTAATGCTCGAATTTTAGGTGTGCCTGTAGGTCGAGCAAATTCGTATTTTGATCTTTTTATTAAAGGAAATAGTTTAAATCAGGAATTTAATAAAATCCCTATTGATCAGAAGATAAAATGGAGTGATGCAAACACTGAAATTTTTAGAATTTCTCGTCAACTTTTTCGTTGGTCTAACTTTTATAAAGGAGTGCCGTTTAAAGTTATACCGATAAAAGAAGCTGAAAAATTATCTTGGATTAGTCCTTGGTCAATTTTAGAAACTAAGAATATTGAATTCTTTTCGTTGATTTCAAAAATAAATAATATCTCTAAAGCTTTTTTTGATGGTGACCAAATTTCTTTTGATGAAAATGTAAAGTCTTTTAACGAATGGGTTATTTTAAATTCTCCATTTGTAATTAAGAGTCCAAAACTTGAAATTTTTTATAATAAAATGGACTTTTTTTATCGTGCTGAAATTTTGTATGGATTAGTTTTTTTATTGCTTTTATTTTGGTTGATTAGACCATCAGTTTGGTTATACAGGGTTTCCTTACTTTTGTTTTTGTTGGGTTTTTTATTACATACATGTGGAATCCTTTCAAGGATGATTATTCTTTCTCGAGCTCCTGTTTCCAATTTGTTTGATACATTTGTCTTTGTAGGTTGGATTTGTGTTTTATTGGGATTATTGGTTGAATTATTTCAGCGTAAAAAAATAGGCTGGTTGTTAGCATCTTTATCTGGTTTAATTCTTTTACTTATTTCTGGAAAATATGCTGCGGAAGGTGATACGCTTCAAGTTTTAGTAGCTGTTCTTGATTCTAACTTCTGGCTAGCAACGCATGTTGTAACTATTACAATGGGGTATGGTGGTGTTTGCTTTGCTGGTGTTACTGGGCATTTTTATGTTTTATTGGTTATATTTAAGCGTTCTAAGCAGAAACAAAAAGAAGTTTTTAAAATGATGTATGGAATGGCTGCTTTTGGATTAGTTCTTTCATTTGTTGGAACAATTTTAGGTGGTATTTGGGCTGATCAATCTTGGGGACGTTTTTGGGGATGGGATCCGAAGGAAAATGGTGCTTTACTAATTGTTCTTTGGGGGGCAATCATGTTTCATGCTCGCTTAACAGGTTGGATAAAGGATTTTGGATTTGCCATTTTTACGATTTTGGGTATTAGCGTTGTTGTTTTTGCTTGGTTTGGCGTTAATTTATTAGGAGTAGGGTTACACTCTTATGGATTTACTTCTGGAGTTTTTAATCGAATGATACTGTTTTACATTCTAGACTTACTATTTGTCATTTTTAGCTTAGCTTTCTACTTTTGTTTAAAAAATAAACCTTAAAACCTTTAAGTAAAATGTATGGGTAGAAAATTAATTTCGTCGTTAAAGCTTGCAACTTCAGAATCAAGCCCTATTTACTTTGTGGAAGTTAACGACTTTGAAAATAAAGTTCAAACCTTATCTGATCCAAGAGCAAATCGTGCATTGATTGGATTAATGAATATGCACTCTGTAAACGGAGGAGCGGCCTGTCACTGGGGAGGTGGATCTGCTTTTGCTGAAATTATGTCTTCATTACATGGTCTTTTTTTTAAACATAAAAATTGGTTTGATTATTATAATTTTGTAAATGATGCAGGACATACTGAAAATGGTATTTATGCATTAAGAGCAAATTATAAATACAATCAATTATCTTTTGACGATTTAAAAGGTTTTCGTTCTATATCAAGCCCTTTAACTGGTCATGGAGAGGTTCATTTGAATCCAGAAGGTGTTTTAGTAAGTAATGGACCATTAGGCTCTGGGTTACCTCAAGCACAAGGGTTAGCTATGGCTGATTGCGTTCTTAAGAATAATCGTTTGACAGTTTGTACTATTTCAGATGGAGCGTTAATGGAAGGAGAAGCTAAAGAGTCGTTAGCGGCTATTCCTGGTTTTGCTAAAAAACAAAAATTGAATCCGTTTGTTTTAGTTTTATCGGATAATAAGACTAAGCTATCAGGTAGAATCGATCAAGATTCTTTTGATATGAACCCTTCTTTTGAATCTTTATCAACATTGGGTTGGGATACTCGCGTTATTAAGCAAGGTAATCATTTGCAAACAGTGTATCTTGAGTTAGAAAAAGCGTTTTGTGATGCACAAAATAATTCTAAAAAACCTATTTTTTTATGGGTAAAAACAATAAAAGGATATGGTATTAAAGCGACAGAAGAGAGTCTTTCTGGTGGCCATGGCTTTCCTCTTAAAAAAAATGATTCTCAAATAGTTCATTTTCTCAAAGAAATTTATCAAGGTTTACCTGTCCCTCAAGAATTGATGGATTGGGCTAATAGTTTTTTAAAACCAAATTTAGATAAAACTAAACTTATTATTTCCCCGTCTACATCTGTAGTTGAAGCTAAAGTGCAAACAGGAATTGCGGAGGGAATGATTGAAGCGAAAAAATTAGGTTATCCTTTGGTTTCTATTTCAGCTGATTTACAAGGTTCTACAGGTGTAGCACCTTTTCATAAAAAATTTCCAAAAGAATCTTTTGAGGTAGGAGTTTCAGAGTCAAACATGATTAGTAATGCAATTGGTTTTTCTATTGCGGGATTTATTCCAGTTGTTGATACTTTTGCTCAATTTGGGATTACCAAAGGAAACTTACCTATTTTGATGGCGAATCTTTCTAAAGCTCCCGTTATTTGTGTGTTTTCTCATACAGGGTTTCAGGATGCTGCTGATGGAGCATCTCATCAAGCACTACATTATATTTCTGCTGTTGCGGCAATCCCAAAAACTACAGTAATTTGTTGTACTTCTAAGGAATCTGCAAAAGCATACATGTTGCAGGCTGTGGAAAAAATACAAAATGCTAGGGAAAATAATGAAGAAGCAAACTCAATTGTTATTTTCATAGGTCGTGAAAATTTTCCTATTTATACGGCTCCAAATTTGTCTTATTCTTGGGGTATACCTCAACTAATTGAAAGTGGAAAAGATGTTACTTTGGTTGCGACAGGTTCTCTATTTTGGAATGCTCAAAAAGCAGTTAAGGAACTTTCTAAAGAAAATATCTCTGTTAATTTGGTTGATCACTCTTTTATTAATCATCCAAATATCTCAGAGTTTAAAAACTTTTTAGATCAAACAAGTGGTCGATTAGTGACTGTTGAAGACCACCGTTTTATAGGTGGGATGGGGTCTATTTTATCTCATACTCTTTTACAGGCTGGGGTTTCTTTAACTTATCAATCTGTTTCAATTGGAGATGAGTTTGGTCGCTCTGCTTATATTGCTGATGATTTGTATGCTTTAAACAATATGGGTGTTAGTGATATTATTAAAGTTGTTAAACAAGTTTTATTGAGTTAAATATGAATTGGTTATAAGGAAATATGCTTTTATCAGAAGAAAATGAGGTAAAAGAGAGCGAAAATTATTGGAAAGATAAATATTATGGATTGTTAGATAGATATGCAAATAAGCAGGAGGGAGGAGTTGTACAGGGGGCAAAAGACATAATATATTCTGCTAATAATAAGAACATTTAAAAAGATGTAGTCTCTTAGAGTTATTGTAGGAATACAAAAAAATTAAAAGCTGTATGAATTGTAAAACAGAATTAAGGGAAAGTGGGTTTTTTAAAAAGGTGTATATCTTTTAAAGTAACCAAATATCTGTAATTAATGAATATCACGATAAAAAATCTGATAAATTCTGTACAGAATGTGGAGGAGAGCTCTATGATAAATATAAAATGGAGCATTAAGAAGAAAAAGAGGAATTGACAAAAAAGGTACAACAATTGATAAGACACATTCCTGTTATTTCTACTTATTCTCATTGAATTAAGATTATAGTGCCTTAGACATAATAAACAGGGATAATAAACAGGGCAATCAACAACAGAAACAGGAGTGATTTCTAAGCGTACTTCTTCTTTTATAGATTTCTTTGGAGTACAATCAAGGCATCATAACAAAAAACTAAAAACTGGAGAAGACATATGCTTCTCACGATTAAGAATTCAAACTTTAAATCAAGAAGGAAATTTAGCAATTGCTACTGACATTGATTATTCTGAATTGGGAACAGAAAAAGGAATAGTAGTGGTTTATACGGTAAGAACTACCATAAAGCTAAATAACTTGGAAATATTAGAAGAAAAAATCAGAGCTAATCAAAGAAATAACTATTGTAAATGATAGACTTAATTACCTAATAAAATTGTGAAAAATGATAGTCAATTATGAAATTGTAGATTATACTAAAGATAAAGATATACAAAAACTTTTTGATGATGTTAATAAAAAGGAATTACCTTTGCTCAAAAGAGCTAAAACACTGATAATTCCAACGATTGCACCGTGTCAAAATCGTGCCATAACAATGAGTTTTTAAAAAAAAGTAACTATATAAATAACTGATATATAAGTTATTTATAAATTTTTTAGCTGTAAAGATAAGAGTTCAAGTCTCTTCGCCTATATTAAAGTAAAAACCGAGACATAGAGTCTCGGCTTTTTTGTTGTGCATTAATTAAAAAAATCAATAAAATTTATCATCATCTCTAATAACTTTTAGAAAATGAAATCCATGTATATAAACCCTTAATTATAATAAAACTTATGAGATTTTGTATTGCTAATATATATATTTAATTTACCTCTATAAGATTCATAAATAATAGCATGATCTGGTTTAATACTCTTACCTATATAATGTCTAAACTATACCACAAATTCCAATTAATTTCTTATCATAAAATAAGTTGATACATTCATAATTTGGGCAATTTACCAACTCTAAAACACATTATTTCAATAAATTATGGGGAGTTTTTTTTGTTTATCTCTCTAAGTCAAAGAAATGATATCTAAAATATTTTTTTATCAATACGATGTATTTTTATGCTCATTTATTTTTTTTTGTGTAAATATAGAGGTATAATTGTTAAGTTTAACCACATTATTGTTTTATCTTTCATTCTTTTAAATATTTTGTGAACAACAACCTTATGAAACTTAACAACTAACTTATAACACACAAATTGGATGAAATATAAAGCAAATACTGTTAGTGACTATATTAATAATATTCCAAAAGACAGAAAATTTGTTATTAAAAAACTGAGAAAAATCTTAAATACAAATCTGCCAAAAGGATTTTTTGAACAGATTAATTATAATATGATTGGTTATGTTGTTCCGCATTCTTTATATCTAGATGGTTATCATTGCAATCCTAAATTACCGTTGCCTTTTATTCATATTGCATCTCAAAAAAACTTTATAGCCCTTTATCATAGCGGAATTTATGCAAATCCCGATTTATTAAAATTGGTTTATAACTCAATATTCAAAACATTGTAAATATAAATTAGATATGGGAAAAAGCTGTATTAGATTTAAAAAAATGGACGATATACCATATCAATTAATTGAAGAACTGGTAAAAAAAATCTCCCCAGAACAATGGATAGAAATATATGAGAGTATTCTGAAAAGATAAATAATTGGGTTTATAAACTTTTAATAAATATAACAAAAGCGTTTCTAGCTGATTAATTTTACCATGTTATTTTTTATTTTTCAGTTTTTTAAACGCTTATGGTGTTTATGGTGGGCCTGTTGAACTGGAAATAACTTTAGGAAGAAGTTCGTTAAAAAGTTATTTCATTTCGATAATGTCACGAATTAATTGCAAAAGAATGACAGTTTGTTTTAAATTTATATAATCAAAAAACAAAAAAATGAAACAAACTTATCATTCAAACGCAACAACAAATGTATGATTACGAAAGAAAATTAGTAAGAGCAACACAACAAATTTAGAATTATCTGAGAAATATGGAGTATCAGAAAACATAATCTATAAGTGGAAAAACAGAGAAGTCTTTGAAGATAAAATTTAACACCATATAAAATTCCTTATTCACTTAGTAAAACAGAAATGTTTATTGCCATTAAACTAAGGAAATTACTTGGTGGTCATTAGATGAAATTACAGAAGCTGTACACTCTGAAAAACCAGTAAAAATTAGGAGTGCTACTTATAGAACTTTTGTTCGTGAAGAAATTAATATTATTCAAAAAAAAGAAAGAGAAAAGTCTAAAAATTCAAAAATACGATCTTGGATGTTATGTATTTTCCAAAAATAAATGGTTCAAAACATTATCTTTTTGTAACCATAGATAGACCAAAACCTTATATTATAAAATATACGATGCTAATGTGCAGAGGAATTTATGCTAGAATGTATAGATTTTTACCTTTTGGGATTACACATGTTCTAATAGATAATGAACTTGAGTTTACCAATAAGATTACTAAAAAATAAAAAAGAAGAATATTGTAAAAACCAAGTAAATTAGATGTTATTTGTCAGAATAACAACATAGACTATAGATGCACTAAGTTATTCATACCAAAAACAAATGGAATGATTGAGAAAGCAAATGACATTATAAAGAAAGAAACTATCAAAAAAAGTATTCTTCTTTAGAAGAAATGAACATTGATTTAATGAACTTCTTAGTCTATTATAATCTATTTAGAAGATACCAAGAAGGTTTAAGAAGAGAACTAGAGGTAAAAACCCCTTTTGATGCAGTTGAAAATAGTATGAATTAGACTCTGAAATATTTAAAACAAAACCTGATGATTTTAAAAATAAAATTTTAAATCTTAAACTTATTATGACAAGTTGTGAGTAATAACCTTGTGAAGGTTAACAACTAATCTATTTAAATTATAGCTTAATATAATGAGTTTTATTATTTTTTAGCTATGCTTGTTATTTTATCGCCAGCAAAAACATTAGATCTTGAAACTTCTTTTTCAAAAGATGTAGATTCTACACAACCATTTTTTTTGGAACAAGCTCAAACTTTAATTAAAGGTTTAAGAAAATTAACACTAACACAAATAGAAAAATTAATGAAAGTGAGTCCAAAATTAGCTGAGCTTAATTTTGAAAGGTTTCAAGAATGGTCTTTACCTTTTTCTAATAAAAATTCTCGTCCTTCTATATTTACATTTATGGGAGATGTTTACAAGGGATTAGATGTATATACTTTGTCTTCTAGTGATTTTAAATTTATGCAAGAAAGAATAGGAATTTTATCTGGACTTTATGGTTTTTTAAAACCTTTTGATTTAATACAACCTTATCGTTTAGAAATGGGAACTTCTTTTAAAAATGAAAGAGGAGTTAATCTGTACGCTTTTTGGAAGAATCAAATAAGAACATTTTTAGAGCAAGAATGCTCAGATACTTGGGTTAATTTAGCATCTAATGAATATTATAAAGTTATATCTCAAGAAAGAATTCAAAAGAAAGTAATTATGCCAGTTTTTAAAGATGAGAAAAATGGGGTACTTAAGGTCATTAGTTTCTACGCAAAAAAGGCTAGGGGTATGATGACTCGTTACATTGTACAAAATCGAATAGACGCTCCCGATGGTTTAAAAGATTTTCAAGATCAAGGTTATGTTTTTGATTTAAAGTTGTCTACAGAAGAACAGTATATTTTTACTAGAAAAGAAAATTATCTTTAGTTTAATAAGCATTAGCAAGTAAATTTTCCAATGAATTTTTTTTAAAAATGAGAATACGATACAATTCACCAGCAATTTTAACTTATTCTTTACTGTCCTTTTTATTGTTATTAACAAGTGAAATTACAAATGGAGAAATTCTTCGTTCTTTTACTTTATATTCGCCTATGGATTTTTCAGATCCTTTAAATTATTGGAGACTATTCTCTTATAGTTTAGGGCACCAAGATTGGTCTCATTTTATAGGAAACTTCTCTCTTATTTTAGTTCTGGGTCCAACTTTGGAAGAGAGATATGGTTCTTATCATTTACTTTTTATTATTTTATTAACTTCTTTAATTACTGGAGTTCTTCACATTTTATTCTTTCCTGCTTCGGGAATTATGGGTGCTAGTGGCATTGTCTTTTTATTTATTATTTTAATTTCTTTCACGAATACTCATAAAGGAGAAATACCTTTGACATTCATTGTTGTGTTTATTCTTTTTTTGACTAAAGAATTTTTAGATACTTTTAAGAATGATCAAATCTCTCAACTTGCTCATATTTTAGGGGGAGTTTTAGGAAGTATTCTAGGTTTTGTTCTTAATCAAAGACGTTGAATTCTCATTGTAAATAGCTTTTAATCTAGGAAGAATTTTCCCTAATAGATAAAATGAACCACAAACCAATAGTCCATTAGAGTCCAGTCCTTTTATTTTAGTTAGAGTTTTTGCAATAGAGTTTTGATGTGACCATAATAACCATGAGTTATCTTTTGTTTTAACGTCTTTGAAAGAAAGGTGACGAGAAATTGTAGTCATTTCTAAAAAGTATTTAGAGTTTATTTTTAAAGAAGAAATTTTTTCTAAAGCATTAGAATAGTCTTTATCCTTTAAGTGTGAAAAAAGAATTGTCCAAGAGTAATTTGGAAAATATGTGTTGATATAGTCAATTAAACTATCAATACCTTGAGGATTATGTCCTCCATCAAATAGAGTAATAGGTATATTATTATTTGGACATTTAAATACAGTTTGACAACCTATTTTAGATTTAAGAGGCGGCATTTTTTTTAAAGGAAACTCTCCTTTCCAAAATTCTAAGCTTTGAAAAGCTAAGTTAAGATTTTTAAGATGGGTTTTTGAAAAGTTATTATTTTTAGGTAATTGAATAATTTTTTTTAGCCCTTTTATTGATGTTTTTGTAATATTTTTTGTTTCTATAATTTTTAAATTAGTATTTATTTCTTTACAACGCTCTTTAATTCTTTTTTGTAAAGAAGATCTATGTTCTCCAGTAACTACAAAAGATTGAGGTTGAATAATTCCTATTTTTTCTTCCCAAATTTTGGAAAGAGTATAACCTAGTATGTCACAATGATCGTAATCAACTGAAGTAATAATAGACAATTGGGAAGAAACAATATTTGTGCTATCTAGTCGACCACCTAATCCAACCTCTAAAATTACAATATCACACTTTTGTGATTTGAAATAAAATAAAGCAAGTGCTGTAACAACCTCAAAATAGGTACAAGATAAATCTATAATATTAGTTTGATATTTTTGAAGCCATTTTAAAATCCACTCTTTAGAAATCATTTTTTGATTTATAAGAATACGTTCTCTAAAATCAATAAGATGTGGTGAAGTGTAAAGTCCAATCTTTTGATACTTGTAATAGGGGAGTAACTGACTTAAATAATAAGATGTACTACCTTTTCCATTAGTTCCACCAACATGAATATACATTTGTTTTTGATGAGGATTTTGGCAACATTCTAAAAGAGCTCTAATATTTTTTAACCCTAACTTAATGCTGAACTGATTTCTGTTATATAAAAAACAAAGAGCATCTTGGTAAGATTGAATGGAATTCATCAATATGCAATAGATTAAGAAATTTTAAATATTTAATAGGATTGATTTTCGCATTTTCTAGAAAGATGTTGAATAACTTTATAAAGTTCTTCTTTGAGTTGGGGACGATCTACAATCATATCAATAAAACCTTTTTCCATTAAAAACTCTGCTTTTTGAAAATTTTTAGGAAGTTTTTCACCAATTGTTTCTTGCACGACACGAGCTCCAGCAAACCCAATTAAAGCATTAGGTTCGGCAATATGGATATCTCCAAGCATTGCAAAACTAGCTGTTACACCACCTGTTGTTGGATCAGTAAGGACACAAATATATGGTAAAGAATGACGATTCATTTCACCAATGTAAGCTGATGTTTTAGCCATCTGTAAAAGAGAAAAGGAGCCTTCCTGCATTCGAGCTCCACCTGATTTAGATATGATTACAGCAGGACATTTATATTCAATGGCTCTTTTAAAAACGCGAGTAATTTTTTCACCTTCTACGGTTCCCATAGAACCGCCTCCGAATTTAAATTCCATAGCTCCAATTGAGAAAGTTTGGTTAAAAATTTTACCAAGACCTGAGATAACAGCAGAATTTTGACCTGTTTTTTTTATATAAGTATTTAATCGATCTTTATATTTTTTTTTATCATAAAAGTTAAGAGGATCTTTTGATTTTAATTCGGAATCAAACTCTTTAAAAGAATCATTATCTGTTAGCAAATCAATATAGTTTCTAGCAGAAATTCTAAAATGATGATAGCAAGATTTACAGACCCATTTTTCAGCAATGAGATCTCCATAAAAAAAAGTTTCTTTACACTGATTACACTGAATCCATAAATCGTCTTTAACGCTTTTCTTTTTTAGGTTAGATATACCTGTCTTAGCTTTATTAAAAAACATAGTCTTCCTTTATATATTTTTTTTGATTGAATGTAAAATATCCTGAGCTTTTTTAAGCTGCTTTTTTATTGATGAATGGGATGTCCCACCATAAATATTACGTTGGTCTGTACTGGCTTTGAAGCTAATTTTTTCTTTGATTTTTAAACCATTTTTTATTTTCTTCCACTCTGTATTAGGAAGGTCTAGAAAAGAACAGTTTAAGGCTTCTGATTTTTTAATCATTTTACCGACAATTTCATGGGTTTCACGGAAAGGCATACCTTCTAAAACCAGAGCATCGGCTAAGTCTGTTGCGAGGATAGAATCATCCATTTTAGATAAAATAATATCTGTTTTGAACTTCATTTCTTTGAGAGATCCACTCATCACTTTTAAACAAGTAAGGATAGTATCAAAAGAATCAAAAACAGGTTTTTTATCCTCTTGTAAGTCACGATTGTAGCTTAATGGAGTTCCTTTGACTGTACAGAAACAGCTTGTAAAATTACCTATTAATCGTCCTGTTTTGCCTCTAATTAGTTCCATTGAATCTGGATTCTTTTTTTGTGGCATCATACTAGATCCAGTTGTCCATTCATCCATAAGTTGGATATAGTCAAATTCCTTAGAAGACCAAATGATAAAATCTTCAGCATAGCGACTTAATAAATTCCCTAAGATGGATAAAGAACTAAGTGTTTCTAAAACATAATCTCGATGAGCCGTAGCATCAATACTGTTGTTAGTAGGGCCGATGAAATTTAATTTTTCACTAATGATTTGTCTGTCATAAGAGAATGTTGATCCAGCTAGAGCACCAGAGCCTAAAGGCATTTGATTCGTTGTTTCAATTAAGTGTTTAAGCCTACTTTTATCACGTTCAAGTGCCCAAAAAAAAGAAAGTAGGTAGTGAGAAATTAATATAGGTTGAGCCTGTTGTAAGTGAGTGTAACCAGAGATTAAATTTTGTTCATATTCAATAGACTTGTTAAAAAGGTGAGTTTGCAATACAGAAACTTCTTTAATGCATAATTTTATTTTATTTCTGATGTATAATCTAAAATCAGTAGCAACTTGATCATTTCTACTTCTTCCAGTATGCAATTTTTTTCCTAGATCGCCAATTCTTTCTGTTAGAATACGCTCTATAGCCATATGAAGATCTTCATCGTTCTCGTTAAAAATGTCTTTGCGTTGCTCTATGTCTTGTTTAATCTGGGTTAGAGTTGTCTCTATTTTAGCTTGTTGTTCTTTAGTTAAAACTTTAGAAAGTACAAGAGCATGACTATGTGCAATAGAAACCTGTATATCTTCTTGATAAAAATTTAGATCCGTTTCTAGACTGTAGGAAAGTTTTTGCATAATAGGGGATATAGAAGCATCAAATCGACCAGTCCACATTTTTTGATTTAGAGATTTATTCACTGTTATATTGGAAAAAGCTATTTTTTATTTTTCAGTTTTGAATCTAATGAATATGAAGTCGTACCAGAAACAAAAAGACTAACAAAGATAAAAAGGTCTTTAAGGGCTTGGGAATATTCTTTAAAAGAATGGTCTTTTCTTAAGTGGAATATAATTGCAAAAGCCATTGCTAAAAGAAGAAGTAAACTAGCAATACGAGTTTTTAAACCTAACACCAATAATATTCCACCTAAAAATTCTATACTTGTGGCTAAAAAGCCAAAGAAAGATGAATAAAAATGATTAAAACTAACACTATTTCCTAACCACATCCAAGTTTGAAATCCACCCATTATCTTAGGGAATCCATGAAAAACAAATAAGATACCAATTCCTATCATAAGAATAGTTAAAGCTAAATTTTTTGTGTATGTCATATACGGACTTTCCTTTATTTTAGTAACGATTTTACTTGATGGCAGATTTCCAGTTATCGTTGCCGTAAGAGGATTCTTTAGGACGAGCTGTATTTAGAGGATTGATTTTTTCAGACGAGAAAGCAAGAACTTCTGTTGGGCAACTTTGAACACAAGAAGAACATCGGACACACTCAACATCATTCATTGGAATACCTTTGTTTGCGAAATTCATAACATCAATTCCCATGTGGCAAACTTTTGTACAAGTATTACAAGAGATGCATTTCTTTTTATTAGAAACTATACGATACTTAGAAAAGCGAGTATAAATATGCATGATTGCTGCAAGAGGGCAACCGTAACGACACCAAACACGACCACCTAAAAAGAAATAAACACCTAAGCCTAAAACACCAGCAAAGAAGACATCAATAGAAAGTTTGTAAAATCCCCAAATACTATCTGCAACAATTCTATTTCCATAGCCTAATTTACTTAAAAAGTGTAGAGCGGTCGCTATAAATGCTGCAACTAATATAACTTGACCTATCATTTCCCAGTGTTTTGCTTTAGGACCATGAGGTGCTTTTGTACGGTATTCATCACCTAAAGACTCTGCCATACCACCACAACTACAAATCCACCCACAATAAACGCCTTTGCCATAGCGACTAACCAAGAAAAATAAGAGACCAAAGGTTTGAACGAACGGAAACCATGTCCAAAATAAACTGCTTCCAAAGTTCGAAATATTTAAAGGCCAAAATAGAATAAAGCCAAAAGATGACCATTTTCCATCTGGAAACATTTCTTTTATAACCCAACTATTTTCACCTAATGTATTTAAAATAAATGGTTCATATAAATAAAAAGGTAATAGAAATAGAAACAAAATTTGTATTGTGCATAAAGAAATCATTTGCCATTTAATATATCGAGTCTTTTTTACGAATACACGACGCATTGAAAAAATAACCATGGTAGTGCAATATAAAAAAGAGTACCAATAAGTAGGTTCTTCTGTCCAGCCTTTATTTTGGCTTAAAATTGTAGAAAAATAAATTCCAGTGAAAAAGAGTCCCACTAAAATGAAATAGCTACATTTTATTTTATTCCAAATTGAACCGAAGTAATGTTGATTCCTTTTACAAACAATTAGAAAAGACCAAATTCCAGAGACAATCCAAGTTAAAGATCCAAGCCAGCCTAACCAAAAATTAAGAGAAGAATACCACGCGTAATTGTATAAGGACCAAGATTGTTCAGCTTGAAAAGGTGCTAACAGATAGTTTAAAGAGGTGTTCCAAAATCCTTGAGAGTTTTTTGAGATATCAACAGCGAATCCTGATTTCCCAAAGTAGAGCATTGTAAAAAAGCTAATCATAGCTACTAAAAATACCCAGTATGAATAATTTTTTTCACCTTCCATTTTAATTTTGCTACGTTTAAAAAAAGCCAAAGGAAGTTCTCGACCAATAAGAGTCAAGACAGCATCATTTTTAAACTCTTGTTCACCATTCTTTGTTTTTAAGGTTACAGAGTTTGCCTCAATTTTTTTTACTTCAGAAGAAAATAAAGGAATAATTTTTTTCTCTTTAACAGATTGATTAAATGCATTGATATTTTCTTCTTTAGGACGAGCAAAATTATCTTTTCTGTAAGAATGTATAACTGTGTTTCCCGAGGCAACTAAAGCGTTTGTTGCTTCTAAAGCGGAGTCACCACCACCAACGACTAAAATGTTAGCATTTGAGAATTCATTAGGGTCATAGAGTTTATTAAAAACTTTAGGTAAGTCTTCCCCAGGTACTTTAAGTTGTCGAGCATTACCACTTTTACCGATAGAAAGAACAACTCTAAGAGCTTTTTTAGTCTCTTGGTTGGTTTCAAGTTCAAGATAGTTTCCTCGATCTGAGATTTGTTTAACCATTGTGTCATTAACAAAAGCGAGTTTTTTATCGGAAATTTGTTTTTTCATGTCTTCCAGAAGACTTTCTTTTTGACCATCTAAAATAATGAGCTGAGATTTAGCAGGGTAATTATCTGGCTTTGCCAAAATAAGCTTCCCTTTCGGAAAATTCTCAATGGTATTAAACATTTTGGTTGCTTCTAAAAGCTGGTATTTTAAACCTTGAGATTTACATTCTAATGCAGCAGCGACACCAGATGGCCCAGCTCCTACAATGATAACATCAAAAATATCATCTGATTTTGAATCTTTTTTTTGGTTAAACTCAGAGTTTTTAATGAATTGATTAATGATTTTTGCTCCACCTTCTGAAGCTAACTTTAAAAGAGGTAAACCTGTTAAATCGCCAATAATAAAGACATTTTTCAAAGAAGTTTCATTATTTTGATTAATTTCAGGATAGTTTTCAACAAGACCAGTAGGAACTTTATACTGCAACCAAGATGTGTATTTTTTTAAAAAATGAAGCATAGTTATTATTGCCCTTTGCAGTTTTAATGGATTATAAATATAAATAATTAAAAGGACTTTTTATTTAATTTTAGGTTTTCTTTTCCAATAAAATTTGGCTAAAGTATTAGGGTTTATTCCAATATTATAAAAGAACCTTAAGAGTAAATTTCTAATTGTATTAATTACAATCCCATTTTCTTCCCATTTTCGACTTGAAGTGTAAATAGGTAAAGTACTCAGATAAATTCGTTTTTTTTGAGATCGCAAACGTTCCATAAACTCCATATCTTCGAAAAATTCTATTTCTTTGAATTTACCAAGTTCGAAAAAATCTTGAGATCTTAAAAAATAACCTTGATCACCATAAGGACAACGAGTGTTTTTATTTCTCCAATTAACCCAATATTCAATTGTACGAAAGAGTTTTTTAGTAGAAAGAATTTTTAAATAAAAACATCCAAGAGTATAAGATTTTAGGGTTAAAATAGATTCAATTTCGTCTAGAGCATTCTTCTTAAGTAGGGAGTCACAGTGTAAGAAGAAAAGAAAATTTCCTTGAGCTTTTTCTGCCCCTAAATTCATTTGGGCACCCCGTCCTAAAGATTTAGAAATGATATACCGAACTTGATGGAATTGCTTTTCGTTAAAAGACGATGTTTGTTTTAAGGCATCTACAATAATGGTTTCCGTTTCTGAAAAACGATTTAAAGTTGATAAATGCTCAAGAAATAGGTTTAATTTTTTTTCTTGGTAAACAGGGATAATAATGGAAAAGTGAATCGTATTTAACAAATTATCTTATATTACCATAAATTTATAATTTAGGGTACGCTGTTAATATTTCTATACCTTCTTTCGTTACAGCAATTGTATGTTCAAATTGAGCCGAAGGTTTACTATCTTCCGTAACAACAGTCCAATTATCTTTTAAGGTTTTAACATAGCGAGCTCCTAAATTAAGCATAGGCTCTATTGTAAAAACCATGCCTTCTACAATAGGTACTATATTTTTAGATTGTCTATAGTGTAAAACATTTGGATCTTCATGAAATCCTCTCCCTATTCCGTGCCCGCAATATTCTTCAACAACACCGTAGTTGTGTTCATCTGCAATATCTTGAATTACAGAGCCTATGTCGCTAATATAGCCTCCAATAGACACTGAATTAATTCCAGCTAACATTGCTTCGTAAGTATGTTTAATTAGATTTTGTATTTCTTCAGCAACTGTTCCAATTTGAACCATGCGAGAGGTGTCTCCATGGTAACCATTTAAAATACAAGTAATGTCAATATTAACAATGTCTCCATTTTTTAAAATGTAATCAGATGGAATTCCATGAGTTACAACATCATTGACTGACGTACAGACAGACTTTGGAAAACCATGATAATTTAGTGGTGCTGGGTAAGCATCGTTATCAATTGTAAGCTGGTGAACTAAGTCATTAATTTGATTTGTGGTAACACCTTCTTCTGTAAAGCGAACAGCTTCATCTAAAATATAAGCAGCTAAATGACCGCTTTTACGCATGAGCTCTATTTCTTTAGGTGACTTAATTTTAATTTTCATTGGATTTACAATAAGTTTGAGGTGATAAGTTAAATTTACACAAGAGACTTATTAATAGTGCTTTAAAGTCTTTATCTTGATATTTCTCTTCAACTAGATCTTGGATCCATTGATGTTGTTTTTTTTCGATAACAGATGTTTGTTTATTCAATTCTTGAAGTAAGTCTAAAAGTTTATTTTTTAATACTCCTTGCATTTTATTATTGCTAGGAGGATCTTTTTTTTGAATTTTAAAATTGTATTTATCTTGAGTCCGTTTGAGCTGAATCTCTTCCAATTCTGTTACAAAGGAGACAACAGAACCAGTTTGGTTCGCTCTTGCAGTTCTTCCACTACGATGGATATAGGTTTCTGTTTCTAAAGGATGGTTGTAATGAATAACATGGGATAGATTTTTAATATCAATCCCTCTAGCAGCAATATCTGTAGCAATTAAAAAACGAAGAGAGCGTTCTTTGATTTTTTTTAAAACACATTCTCTTTCCTTTTGAGGAACATCCCCAGACAACATCCCAATAGAAATTTTTCGACTTTTTAAAAAATCAAATAAATACTGAACATCTTTTTTTGTATTACAAAAGACAATTACAGATTCTGGATTTTGGTATTGTAAGAAGTCAAAAAGTAACTTGTCTTTCTCCATTGGATTTACAAGATAATAAGAACAATTCATTTTAGGTATTGTTAAGCCTTCTGTACAAAGATTTAGAAGTTTGTAATCGTTGAGAAATTCTTTGGCTAATGAAAGAACAATCTGAGGCATTGTTGCCGAAAACAAATAAGAACAGCGATTTTCTTTTTTAGGTAAAAAGTTTTGTATTTGTTGCATATCAGGGTAAAAGCCCATGGATAGCATTTCGTCAGCCTCGTCTAAAACTAAATCACGAATATTAGATAAGTCTAATGTTTCTTGTTTTAAATGGTCTAGTATACGACCTGGTGTACCAATAACAATGTGAACGCCTTCTTTAAGTTTGTTGACTTGCTTTTCGTAACTTGTTCCACCATAAACGGCAATACATTTTAAATCAGTACTTTTTGCAAGAATTTCAAATTGCTCAACAACTTGAAGAGCTAATTCGCGAGTAGGTAACAAAACGAGTGTTTGAGGAAAAATATGTTCAGCTTTCATTACTTGTATTAAAGGCAATAAAAAAGCTCCTGTTTTTCCAGATCCAGTTTTAGATTGTGTAATTAAATCTGTAGCATTTAGGATATAAGGAATTGCTTTTTCTTGCACTAAAGTAAGATTTCCCCAGCCTAATTCTAAACAAGTTTGTTTAAGAGTATCGTGTATATCTTCTAAACGATAATTGGGTAGAGGAGGGAAAGGTTCTATGATATTTGGAATTGGCTCTGACATTTTATAGTTTATTTAGGTTGTTGAAAGTGGTGGCAGAAAGACAAAATAAAAACAACTAAAAAAGCAATAGAATAAATCATTAAAAAAGGGCTAATTGAAAACTTAGAAGCTTGTAAATAAAGGATAAAACTGCACAAGCAATAAATAAAAGCGAACGCTTCTAAAAAGACTTTGTATGATATTTTAGATTTGTAATTGTTGTTAATTTTATCACCAGCTTTAGGTGTTCGGACAAATTCCCCTTTTTTTCCTAATAAGGCCGAGCCAACAGCAAAAGAGTTGTTAACAGCAATTCCAACTCCAATGGCAATTAAAAATGGGAGAATCAGGGAACGCTTAAGCCAATCTTTATAAAAGGTTTTTTGAGAAATCAAATACATAATAAAAGGAGCTAATGACGATGTTCCTATTAATGCTAATATAGGAATTAATTGTGCGTTAGAAAGAGAAATAGGGTAAAAAGCAAGAAGTGGAGCAGAAAAAAGTGCTGTTAAAATAATTAAAGGATGAATTAAATAATGAGTCATATGTAACAGTGCCTGTAGCTTTATACGTTTTGGATACTCAGATTTTAATACACTTGGTAATAATTTAATAGCGGTTTGAATAGAGCCTTTAGCCCAGCGATATTGTTGCACTTTTAAAGAATTAATGTCAGCTGGTATTTCGGCAGGAACAATAACATCATATAAAAACTTAGCTTTCCAGCCTTTTAATTGGGCTCTGTATGACAAATCCATATCTTCGGTTAGAGTACAGCCTTGCCAGCCACCAGCTTCGTCAATTGCTTTTTTTCTCCAAACACCTGCTGTTCCATTAAAATTTAGGAACATATTTCCCCAGCAACGGGCAGATTGTTCAATAATAAAGTGCCCATCAATGCTAACAGACAAAGCTTTAGTTAAAAAGGATTCATTAGGGTTGAGGTGTCCCCAGCGAGCTTGTGTTAAACAAATTTTGTTATCCATTAAGAAATAGGGTATAGTTCTTATTAAAAAGTCTTTGGGTGGAATAAAATCAGTATCGAAAATGGCTAAAAATTGACTATTTGTTCGTTTAATACCTTCGTTTAAGGCGCCAGCTTTAAAGTCTTTGCGATTGGTTCGATGATGGAAAGTAATATTATAGCCTAGTTTTTGGTATTTTTTTACAAGTTTTTGAGATATTTCTTTGCAACCATCGGTAGAATCATCTAACACTTGTATTTCATGCTTATTTTTAGGATAGTTCATGGAACAAACTGAATCAATAACTCTTTCTATAACATTAATTTCATTATAGACTGGAATTTGGGTTGTAATCTTTGGTAAACGTTTCATACCATTATTTTTATAAAACTCAATAAGTTGTTCTTTATCTAATTTAAGCTGTATTTTTTTATTTCGCATAAACACAATAAGTAACCAATAGCAGTTCAATCCGTACGAAAATATGCAAAGAGATAAACAAAGATATAGGACGAAAGTAATGTGAAAAAAGATTTCCATAAATGTGTGAGAACTTAAAAATGAGTGTTCAAATTTAGAAAAAAATATTGAAAAGAGCCAGTATAAGTAGTATCTTGTATGTTAAATTATAATTTTTAGAATTAACTTATAAAGCCCAATGCATAAATTAGAAGAAGGTTTGTACTCTTACAAAAATGAGCATGATTCCTGTGGTATCGGGTTTTTAGCCCATATAAAAGGTAAACAATCACACGATTTAGTCACGCGTTCACTTGTCATGCTTGAACGTTTAACTCATCGTGGGGCATGCGGTTGCGAAAATAATACTGGTGATGGAGCTGGTGTTTTAACTCAAAAACCAGACTTGTTCTTTCAAAAAAATAGCTTAAAATGGTCTATTTCTTTACCTAAAATTAAAGAAGACTATGCTGTTGGAATGGTTTATATAAATCCAAAATCAGATGCGATTGAAACGATTCAGACTATTTTCAATGACTTTATTGATCTCGAAAATCAAACCCTTCTAGGTTGGAGAAAAATACCTACAAATAATAATAGTCTAGGTCCAACTGCTCTTAAAGGTGAACCTATTTCTTATCAGGTATTTATACAAAAAAATAAAAATATTCAAAATCAACTAGATTTTGAAAGAAAGCTTTATTTAATTCGTAAGCAAGTAGAAAATAAAGTAAAAAGCCTTCCGAAGAATCTTAGCGATTTATTTTATGTTGTTAGTTTATCAAGTCAAACAATCGTTTATAAAGGGATGCTTTTAGCTGAACAAGTTGAGGAATATTTTCCAGATTTACAAGATCCAGATTTTATTTCTGCAATTGCACTTGTTCATTCTCGTTTTGCAACAAATACTTTTCCAAGTTGGGATAGGGCTCATCCAAATCGTCTCTTAGTTCATAATGGTGAGATTAATACAATTAGGGGAAATGCTAATTGGATGAAGGCTCGTGAATCAGAACTTGCAACAATGGTTTTTGGAAGTGATGTAAAAAAATTATTTCCTATTTTGAATGCTGATGGGAGTGATTCAACACGATTTGATAACTGTTTGGAATTTCTGGTTTTAAGTGGATTTAGCTTAAGTCATGCTCTTTGTTTAATGGTTCCAGAGCCTTGGCTATATAGTAATTCTTTAAATCCTGATATCAAAGCCTTTTACCACTATAATAGCTGTATTATTGAGCCTTGGGATGGCCCTGCATCTATTTCAGCTAGTGATGGTGAGCAAGTTATCTCTATTTTAGATCGTAATGGTTTGAGACCTTCTCGTTATTGGATTACAAAAGATAATCTTTTAATTATGTCTTCTGAAGTTGGTGTTTATGACATTAAACCTGCAGAGATTAAAGAAAAGGGTCACTTGGAGTCTGGTAAAATTATAAAAATAGATACATCTAAAGGTGTAGTTTGCTTTAATGACGAAATTAAGCTAGAGCTCGCTCAGTCAAAGCCATATCAAAAATGGCTTAGTGAGAATCTTATTGATATAAAAACAATTCAAGAAAAAGTTCAAGAGAAAGCTGTCAAAATTTCAAAAGAAGAGGTTGTACTATTACAAAAAGCTTTTAATTATACTTCTGAAGAACAATTAAAAATTATTGGACCTATGGCAAATGATGCCAAAGATCCATTAACATCTATGGGTAGCGATATTCCTTTAGCAGTACTTTCTGATCAACCTCAACTTTTGTATAATTATTTTAGACAATTATTTGCACAGGTGACAAACCCTCCGATCGATGCTATTAGGGAAGTTGCTGTTACTTCAACACAGACCATGTTAGGTGGGCAAGGTAATTTATTAGAATTAACACCTAATCACTGTCAATTAATAGAGTTAGATCAACCTATTATTGGAAGTAGAGAGCTGAATAATATTCGATCTTATACAAAATCTCTTAAAATTAACAACTTATATAGTCAAGATATCTCTATTTTATCTGATGCAAACTCTTCTGCTTCTAGTTTAGAGAAAAGTTTAAATCGTGTATTTACGAAGGCAGATCAATCTATATCTAAAGGTTGTACAATTCTAATTTTAAATGATAGAGGTGTCAACAAAGGTAAAATGGCTATACCAGCTCTTTTAGTTGTTGCTGGCTTACATCATTACTTAATCCGCAAAGGACAAAGAACTCGTGTCAGTATTGTTTTAGAAACAGCCGAAGCTCGCGAGATACATCATTTTGCAACATTGATAGGTTATGGATGTGATGCTGTAAATCCTTATCTTGCAATTGAAACAGTGAAACAATTAGTTGAGCAAAAAACAATTGCCTTAACCGATACCAGCATTGCTATTGAAAACTATCTTAAATCAGTTCAAGGTGGTATTATTAAGGTTCTTTCAAAAATGGGAATATCAACTGTTGCAAGTTACAAAGGTGCTCAAATTTTTGAAGCTGTTGGTATTAAAAAATTGGTTGTTGATAAATATTTCACAGAAACACCGACTTCTATTGAAGGAATCGGGTTAGACATTCTTTCTGAAGATACATTTAAAAATCATCAACAGGCTTTTGGTGAGAAAAAAATAGCCTATTTAAATGACGGTGGACATCAAAGTTGGAGAAAAACAGGAGAATATCACTTATTTAATCCTAATACAATTCATTTTTTACAAAAAGCTTGTCAAAATAACGATGAAGATGCATTTAAAACATATTCACAATGCGTTGATGAGCACGATAAAAATCACTCTACTTTACGCTCGCTACTTGATTTTACAGCCAAAGATCCAATCAAACTAGAGTCTGTAGAGTCTGTAGAGTCTATACTAAAGCGTTTTAAAACGGGTGCCATGTCTTACGGTTCAATTAGTGCCGAATCTCATGAAAGTTTAGCTATTGCTATGAATCGAATTGGTGGGAAAAGTAATACAGGAGAAGGTGGAGAAGATCCTAATCGTTTTACTACAGATAAAAACGGAGACACTTCTCGTAGTTCTATTAAACAAGTAGCTTCAGGACGATTTGGTGTTACAAGTCATTACTTAACGAATGCAGACGAAATTCAAATTAAAATAGCTCAAGGTGCAAAACCAGGAGAAGGTGGGCAACTTTCTAGAAAAAAAGTGTTCCCTTGGATTGCAGAAGTAAGAGGTTCAACTCCTGGCGTTGAATTAATTTCACCACCACCTCATCACGATATTTATTCAATTGAAGATTTAGCTCAGCTTATTTATGATTTAAAAAATGCAAATCGTAATGCTCGTATAAATGTTAAATTAGTTGCTGAAGTGGGCGTTGGAACAATTGCTGCTGGTGTAGCAAAGTGTAAGGCTGATGTTATTTTAATTAGCGGTTTTGACGGTGGAACAGGAGCATCTCCTCAAACAAGTATATATCATACTGGAATGCCTTGGGAATTAGGTTTATCTGAAACTCACCAAACATTGGTTTTAAATGGTTTAAGGAGTCGTGTACGTTTAGAAACAGATGGGCAACTTAAAACAGGTCGTGATGTAGCTATTTCAGCCTTGTTAGGTGCTGAAGAGTTTGGCTTTGCCACAGCTCCCTTAGTTACAATGGGTTGTATAATGATGAGAAAATGTCATTTAGGCACTTGTCCTGTTGGTATTGCCACTCAAGATCCAGAATTGCGGAAAAAATTTGTAGGAGCTCCAGAACATGTTATTCGCTTTATGCGTTTTATTGCTCAAGATTTGCGTAAGATTATGGTTGAATTGGGTTTTAGAAATGTCGATGAAATGGTTGGTAGAGTTGATAAGCTTAAACAAATTAAGACTGAGCATCCAAAAATGAAAGGTGTTAATTTATCCAAAATTTTATATCAGCCTAAAGTTAATAGCCAAGAAGAACGTTTTTGTACAATTAAACAGGATCATTTATTGAATGAGAACTTTGACTTTAATACCATTATCAAAGATTGCCTTTCTTCTATTCAAGATGGGAAAGCAATAGAGTTATCTTATCCTGTCTGCAATACAAATCGTTCTATCGGAACTATTTTAGGCAATGAAATTACTAAAGTTTATGGAAAATCTGGATTACCTGAAGGTACAATTAAACTTAATTTTAATGGTTCAGCTGGACAAAGTTTTGGTGCGTTTGTTCCAAGAGGGGTCTCCCTTCATTTGGAAGGAGATGCTAATGATTATGTTGGAAAAGGTCTTTCTGGTGGGGTTATATCCATTAATCCAGACAAAAGCTCTCAATTTATTGCTGAAGAGAATACAATTATAGGAAATGTTACTCTTTATGGAGCTTCCAGTGGAGAAGCATTCTTTAGGGGGATTGCAGGAGAAAGGTTCGCTATTCGAAATAGTGGAGCAACTACAGTTGTGGAAGGTGTTGGAATGAATGCTTGTGAGTATATGACTGGTGGAAATGTTATTGTTTTAGGTAATACAGGGCAGAATTTTGCAGCAGGAATGTCTGGTGGTTTAGCTTTTATTTGGGATCCACAAAATCAATTTAAACTGAATTGTAATACAGAGTCGGTTGATTTATTATCTATTGTTGAGAAAGAAGACATTAACTTCTTAACTGAGATAATTAAAAAACATGTTAAATATACTCAGAGTTCAGTAGGTCAAAAAATATTAGATCAACCAGAATTAATCTCAAAACAATTTATTAAAGTCTATCCACGAGATTACCGCCGTGTTATTGAAATTCAAAAGAAAATGCTAAAAAAAGGTTTAACAGAAGAGAAGATCTTACTGGAAGCATTTAAGGAAAGTGTAGCGTAGGTTAAAATATGGGAAAACCAACAGGATTTTTAGAATTTCAGAGGCAAACTCCTCTAAATCGTTCTCCTGAAAGACGTGTTAAAGATTGGAATGAATTTCATAAACATCTTTCCGATGAAGAAATAAAAAAACAAGGTGCTCGTTGTATGGATTGTGGAACGCCTTTTTGTCATACGGATTTAATGTTTGGTGGGATGGCTTCAGGGTGTCCTATTAATAATCTAATACCAGAATGGAACCATTTAATTTATAAAGGTGATTGGAAAAAAGCTTACGAGCGTCTCTCACAAACAAATAATTTCCCAGAATTTACAGGTAGAGTTTGTCCTGCTCCTTGTGAAAGTTCTTGTGTTTTAGGTATTAATGAACCACCTGTGACTATTAAAAATAATGAAGTTACAATTATTGAAAAAGCGTTTGAAGAAGGATTGGTTAAACCGCACTCTCCAAAAATATTAACGGGTAAGAAAGTTGCAGTTGTTGGTTCAGGTCCAGCTGGGCTAGCTTGTGCTGATACTTTAATTATAAAAGGGCATTCTGTTACTGTTTTTGAAAGCTCGGATAGAGTGGGTGGTCTTTTGATGTATGGTATTCCAAATATGAAGCTAGACAAGCAAAAGATTGTTGAAAGACGCATCAATTTAATGAAAAAATCTGGTGTGGAATTCAAAACAGGAATCAAAATAGGAACAGATATCACCTCTGAAGAAATACAAAAAAATTATGATGCTATTGTACTGTGTTGTGGAGCAACAAAAGCTAGAGACCTACCTGTAGAAGGTCGAGATTCTAAAGGTGTTTATTTTGCTATGGACTTTCTAAGTCAGAACACTAAAAGTTTGTTGGATAGCCAACACAAAGATGGAAAATTTATTTCAGCAAAAGGAAAAAATGTTGTAGTAATTGGTGGAGGAGATACTGGGACAGATTGCGTTGGAACTTCTTTAAGGCATGAATGTAAATCTGTGATTCAACTTGAAATAATGGATAAACCTCCGCTTGAAAGAGCTTCCGATAATCCTTGGCCAGAATATTCTAAAACCTATTTCTTAGATTATGGTCAAGAAGAGGCTGTAGCTCGTTTTGGTGGTGATCCTCGTGAGTATAATAGCTTAACCAAAAAAATTGTTGCAGATGATGATGGTTTAGTTAAAGAAATCCATATTGTTACGATTCGTTGGATTGTAAAAAATGGAAAACCTTCTTTCGAAGAAGTAGGAAACTCTTTACAAATTTTAAAAACTGAATTGGTTTTGTTGGCTTTAGGCTTTTTAGGACCAGAGCAAAAAATTATTGAAGATTTTAAAATTGAGACAACTGATTTCTCAAATGTTAAAGCTAAAAAGGGATCCTATAAAACAAATATTGATGGAATCTTTGTTGCAGGCGATATGCGTCGTGGACAAAGTTTAATTGTTTGGGCTATTCGAGAAGGTAGAGAGAGTGCTGAACAGTGTGGTTTATATTTAAAATCATAAAATAAGAGTTGTTTCTTTAAAAAAAAACTATATTTGATGTTAATGTCGGGGCGTAGCTCAGCCTGGTTAGAGCACCACGTTTGGGACGTGGGGGTCGTTGGTTCAAATCCAGTCGCCCCGACCAAATTCGCTTCTATTTATTAAATATGGGCAATTTTTTTTGCATTTTTAATTCAAATTGTTTTTAAGATTTTTTTAAGAAAAAAATATTTAAATAAACAAAAATAAGATTTTCATCTTAAAGGATTTTTAAGATGGATGAATTTCTGACTTCTAAATTATTTAGTGAGTACGGTATAAAACATGGTTTTGGTTTTGAAAATATTCAAAATAATTTAGAGTTACTAAAAAGCATTGGTGGAAGTTTTTTTTCATATGGAACAACCACATAAAAATATTGCATCTCAAGTATCTTTAAAAACTCCTTATCCTTTATTAAGGATAAGAAATAAAAGCTATTGAGGCTTTAAGAGGAAGAACAACAACTGTTCCTAAAGCAAATATCCTTTAATTAGTAGAAAAATCAATATTCTTTATTGTATGTTTCAACTAACTGCTTATCATTTTAATGGCAGATATCCTTTTCAAAGTAAGGTTTCTAATCCATGCTGGTTGGAAATCCTTATCTAAAGATATAATAGGAGAAACTATTAAATTGTGGAAAAAATAGAATCTAAATACAAAAAATATGTTAATTACCATTGGATCTTTAATTTGCCAAAATTGTTTTGAAGTTTAAGATGATCTTTACATAAAATTTAAACCTTTTATATAAGGGTATAATTTTAGGATGGAAGATTATTTTATAAAACAAGGTATTAAGAAATATTTATTTGATTATAAAAAACCGACTAGAAAACAGTTTTTAGCTTTAGATTTTTTACCCTGTAATATTGATGATTTAAATGTTTGTAGTTATTATGATAATCGTTTTTACTTTTTTCGGTGAACATAAACGGAGAAACATATGTTAGCTATTATAAGAAGTACTTAAGATTAGTAAATTCCTTTGTGATACTTAATTCAAAGGACGTTTTGTCATAATTTTAAAAGAAATAAAAGACTGAAAAACAATAGTTTAAAAATAAAAAGTGGTATTCCCACGGGGAGTCGAACCCCGGTTGCAGGCATGAAAAGCCCGAGTCCTAGGCCTCTAGACGATGGGAACCCACTAACTCACCATATAATGTAAAAAAAAATAAAGTAGTTTCATACTTTTTATTATTTTTTAAAATTTTCCTTTAACAATCTCTATTTTTTGTGGTTCATCCATAGTTCTCTTTATGTTTAAACCATTGTACTGTTTTATATCAAAATGAGAGAGAAAAAATTCTACAACTTGTAATGAATCAAATTCTTTACAAGAATAAGCATCAAAAGAGAAAAATAAAGACTCCGTCCAAGTATGTATTGCTGCATGACTTTCAAGCCAAACACAAATACCTGAAACACCAGCTTCTTCTTTTTGGCGAGAATAGATTAAATCATTCATTTTTTGTAAGGTAGGGCTATTAATATTTTCTTGTTTAAGGGAACCTGTAAAGCGTTTTAACTCATTTGTAGCCCATGGGAATTTTGCAACAATAGGGGGGTATACTAAAGTCATATTTAGTAAAACAGAAAGATTTTCTAAAATATGATAAATTTCGTTGATTTGGTTTAAATTTTTTAGAGATTTTAATTGAACATCTAAAATCAAATGTCTACCAACAAAGTTATTTTCTTCTTCTTCCATATGTTTTTGTATCTTTTAAAACTAAATTTTTTTTTCTAAAGCTAAATGTGTACTTAGGAAAATATTTTCTTTTCCAAAATCTTGTATAAAATTTGTTTTCTTTAAAAAATCCATGACAGGACCTTTTATTTCAGACAAAAAGCACTGTATACCTTCTTTTTTTAGGCTAAGAAGAAAGTTGCTTAGAGTATCAAGAGCTGAAGTATCAATAAAATTAATATTACAAGCATTAATAATTAAAGTTTTTGTTTCTTTGTTTTCCATAACGAGTTGCTGAAACTTCTCTTCAAAAAATCTAGCATTGGCAAAATGTAAATTTTCATCAATTCGAATGATTAAAATATGAGGAAAAGTTTCAACTTCGTGTCGTAGTATATTTCTAAAATGTTCAGTTCCTATAATACGACCAATGATGGCTATATGGGGGCGACTTGTCATCCACATATAAAGAAAAACAGCTGTTACAATTCCTGTTAGTAAACCGTATTTAATTCCAAAGAAGAAAACTGAGAAAAAAGTAATTAAAAAACAAAAAGTATCCATTTTAGATACTTTGATAATACTTAAACAATAAGAAATTTTAATCATACTGTAGATAGCAACAATAATAACAACAGATAGAATAGCTTGAGGCAAAAAACCTAGCTGAGGCATAAAAAACAAAATGACAAATAAAATAAATACAGAAGTAAAAATAGAAGATAGTGGAGATTTTGCTCCACTTTGGAAATTAACAGCAGAGCGACTTAGGCTACCAGATACTGAATAGCCACCAGAAAGAGAGGAGCTAATATTAGCTAAACCTAAAGCATTAAATTCTCTATTCGGGTCAAGAGGTTTTTTAGTTTTTCTAGATAGTGAAGAAGCAACAGAAATACTTTCCATAAAACTAATTAAACAAAGATAAGAGGCTATTGGTAGTAAAGTTAAAAGCATTTCCCAAGTTGTAAAAGGAGATGATATTGAAGGTAAACCCTGAGGAAGGTTTCCAATAGATTTAATGCCCTCTAATGGATTAAACTTCATATAAAAAATAGCAGAAATCATAACAATTAATGGAAGTAATCGTGGAAGAAGATTGGTTAAAACACCTTTGTTTAGAAATCTAAGTAAGTGTTTTCTAAGAAAAATTTTAGAATATAAAAGAATTAGGATCGCGCAAATGCTAATGAAAAGAGTAGGGTGGTGAATATCTTGTAATTGCTTTAGAATATGATAAAGGTATAAGAATGGTTTTTCTGTTTTTTCAATCGTTATTCCAAAAATATGGTTCAGTTGACTAATAATAATTGTGAGAGCTACTGCACTAATATAGCCATTAATGACAGGTAGGCTTAAAAAATGAAAAATAAAACCTAGGTTTAAAAGCCCCATTATAATCTGAATAGTCCCTTCTAAAAAAGCAAGTAAACTTGCCATTTGAATAAAAAGAGCTAAGCTTCCTTGAGCTAGCGGTCCTAAAGATTGTGCTACAATAATTGAGGTAATTGCTACTGGAGCAACTGATAGATATATAGAACCACCCCATAATGCATAGATTAGGATTGGAGCTAAACTAGCATAAAGCCCAATCTCGGGGGGCATCCCAGCTAAAATAGCATACGCTATTACTTGTGGTATCAGCATAATAGCAACTGTGAAACCAGCAACTCCATCACCTAATAAAAATCTCCAAGAATAAGATTTTATCCATTCAAAAGATGGCATAATATGTTTAAAGTTTTTTTTCACGGGCAAAAATTTAGTTATTTTAGCTTTTAATTTCATTAATTGATATGTACCTCAAAAATTAAATTCCAATTTTTTCCTGTTAAATAAAAAAGGTCTGTTTTTTTATTGTAAGCAATTCCATTGAGAACTTCTCCTTTTTGCTTTATTTTTGGATCTGCATCAATCAAATTTTGGCAATAGATAAGTTCTGTAATAATACCTGTTTGGGGATTTATTTTAACAATATAGGGCGTTAAATAAATATTAGCATAAATAGATTGGTGAGCATACTCCAATTCATTAATTCCTTTAAGTGGATTTCCAAGGTATGTTACTGGTAGTTTTTTAATATTCTGAAAAGTTGTTTGATCTTTAAAAAAAAGAGTATCACTACCATTACTCATGATAAAATGAGTTTGATTTTGCGTTAATCCCCATCCTTCTCCTTTGTAGGAAATGGAATCTATCAGAGAAAGGTTTGGATAATTCCAAATATAAACTTTCTGTGCTTTCCAAGTAAGTTGATATAGCTTTTGATTCTGGCTTAAAGAAATTCCTTCCCCAAAATGCTTTAGCAAAGGTTTTTTCTTTAAAATTTTACCAGTTTTTAAAGAGAGTAGGTATAATTTTGACTTTTTAAATAAGCCTGTACTTTCAATTAAAGTATCATTCTTTATCAATAAACCTTGTGTATAGCCTTGACTTTTATGAGGAATGATTCTTACGATTTTTGGAACGGTTGTTTTAATAGTCTTAGAATAGCAATTCAAAAAAATTAAAATAAGTATAACAGACCAAATGACCATTCTAAGATTGGCTTACATTTTTAATGATTTTATGTATTGTAAAGTGGCTGGTTGGTAACACTAATACAAAAGGTAAGAGAAAAAAAATAATATAGATTAAATATGAAACTTCAATATCTAAAAAGAATAAATATTTATTAGCAAAATAAAGTACTGAAAAAATAGAGGCAGAAGAAAAAAGTCCTCCGATAAAACAAAGAATTGTATTTTCTAATAATTGTGGGAAAAAAATTTGATTATAACCGGCACCACAGTACAGCATATTTTGAATGATTGTTTTTCGTTTGTACAAATTAATTTTAATCGTATTTGAAATAAGTAATATCAAAAATAAACCAAACAGAAAAGATATGATAATAAATATTAGCAAGATAGGCCATCTCCATTCTTCAATCCATTGGACATATTCCGATGATTGACTAACTTCTTCAATATATTTTAGTGATTTTAAAGTCTTCTGTAACTTTTCTATTTTCTCTTTTTGTTGGTATATTCTTCCTAAAAATAAGATGAAAGATGACGGTAGCGGATTGTAAGTGATATTTTCTAGCATCTCTTGACCAAAATCTTGGCGATATTCCTCTAGAGCTTCTTCTTTTGAAATAAAATGAATAGAATCAATTCCTAGAATCAGTTTCAAATCAAGTACTAGCTTATTATAATAAAAAATTTCTTCACCATTTTCTGTGAGAAAAATCCGTAACTGATTTTCTTGTAAACTTTTTTCAATTACATTTTTTGAACTTAAAAAAAAGAATGTCATTAAACTTACAAACAAAATTGTTAAAAAGATTGTTGTAAACGAAGCTAGAGTATTAATAGAGAATAAACGAAAATTACGTTTTGTTTCTTGTAAGATATATTTTATTTTGTTGAAAAAATTCATAGTTCCTAAATTAATTAAAAATCAAAAGTAATAGTATCCAAATATAGCTACTTTTTTTATTTTGAGAATAATATGATTACTTTAGGTATAGAGACCTCTTGCGATGATACTTCTTGTGGGATTGTGGATGATAAATTAAATGTTTTAGCTAATGTTGTTTACTCTCAAATAGACCAACACCGTATTTATGGTGGAATTGTTCCTGAAATTTCCTCTAGGGCACATTTAGAAAAAATTAGTGTAATCTTAGAGCAAACTTTAATAGAAGCTAACATTTCGATTGATGACATTGATTTATTTTCATTTACTCGTGGCCCTGGCTTAATGGGTTCTTTACTGGTAGGTGCATTTTTTACTCAAGGTTTAGCAATTGATAACTGTAAACCGATAGAAGGTGTTAACCATTTAGAAGGACATTTGATGAGTGTGCATTTATCAAATCCAGACTTAAAACCTCCTTTTTTATGTTTAACTGTTTCTGGAGGACATACGGATCTTTGTATCGTTAAAAACTTTTTTAATTATGAGGTTATTGGACATACACGTGATGATGCGGTAGGAGAAGCATTTGATAAGTGCGGTAAAATTTTAGGATTAGGTTATCCAGCTGGTCCTATTGTATCTAAGTTAGCAAAACTAGGTCAAAAAGATTTTGTTCATTTTCCAAGAGCACTAGATCAAAAAGGGTGTTGGGATTTTTCTTTTAGTGGCTTAAAGACTTCTTTTATACGTTATGTCGAGAGTCAATCAAAAGCTTTTTTAAAAGAACACATAAATGATATTTGTGCTTCTTTAGAAAATGCAATTGTTGATATTTTAGTAAAAAAAAGTATTCAGGCTTTAAAAGCATTTAAACTAAATATCGTGGTAATTTGTGGAGGAGTTTCTGCAAATACATATTTACGAAACACAATGACATTCAAAACTGAAAATTTAGATTTTCAAACAATTGTGCCAGATTTTGCTTATTGCACAGATAACGGTGCAATGATTGCTTCCGTTGCTCAAATGCGATATAACCATGATTGTCTTTTAAAGCAGACTGAAGTGAAACCTAATTTATATTGGTTTTAGTTTTTCGGGATTGATGTAAAAAAATAATTTATGTAGGCTAACTCTTATTGCTTCATTTCTTGGGCTAAACTTAAAGGAACTTTATGAAAAAATTATTCTCTTATATTCTCTTATTATCTATACAGCTTTTTTTAATATCTTGTGATACTGATTCTTTAATATTTGTGTTAGATAGTATTGAGTCTTGATCCTGAAATATAAGGTGCAAGTGTACATGTTATTAGTACTAAAGACATAAAGAATACATTGACAAAAGCATTGACAAAAGGTCTGTTAATTTTAACAGATTGATTCATTAGGTCGCTATTTTGTAGATGTTAATATTCTAGCAGTAAAAAAAAAGATTATAGTATTGTGGTAGAAGATAGTTTTGATTGAGTTACTGGTGAAATAGTCAATTTTGAAATGAGGAGGTGTGTCTTAAAGATTTGATACAAGTGAAAAAAAAATTGATTACGAAAAACAAAAAAGAGGCATTAATGTGATTTCAGAATTAATTAGATAATCTATTACTAAACTGAAATCAAAATAATCTCTTTCTTTAATCATTACAAAACTTTTAGCCTCTTATCTTTTAAATGACACTAAAAAAAAAAATTAAAAAATATTTACAATTGAAATAAAGCACTATATTAAAGATAAATCTTCTTTCAATGCTGTTGATTCAAATATTCAATCAGCTCTATTGGTAAAGAAAATATTGATTTTCAAGCGATTCCTGTTATTGTAAAACCAAGAATACAGTAACAAAGAAGTAAAATAGAATTATACGACTTGATACTTTCTTGAATATTTATTCTTTAATTTAAAGTAATCTTTCATATTATAGATCTGTTAAGTTTATAGTTTTTAAATTCACTACTTACTCGGCTTAATATTCATTATTAACAACATAAACCACTAGACACTAGATGATAATTAATTTCATTATTAAGAAAGGAATTTTTTTGAAAATAAAAAATCCCTAAAAGGATACTTTCATCATTAAACTAATTTGATTTGGAGTAATTAAAGAAATAACTTCATCAAAGGACAAAATAGTATTTTGCTTGGATTTAGGGTTTTGTCTATAGCTATAGATTGTATGGATTACACTAAAAACTCGTATTAAAATGAGACTGCCAATTATCCAAGAGGTGGATGTTTTTGTTTTTTCATAATTTTGAAAACTATTAATAAATTTTCTCCAATTTTGAGTATTTTGAGGGTTGGTCACTGACCCAAAGTCCCAATAATTTTCAGAACGATTTGGAATATCAAAATTTTCTGGAGAAATCCCTTGTAAGTTTTGAAAATATTCGTAACTATCATTACGGTTGTTTTCATTTAAATAGGCTCTAAATTGAGTTAACCTACGTAAAAAGTCATCATCTTTATGACTTAAATCAATTTGTCCGTAGCGAGATCCTATTGATCGTGTATTCTGAAACTGTGAATTTTGAACAAACAAAGAAATGGCTAGTGAGACCCAAGCAAAAGCATCTATGCTAGAATAGTATAGACCTGTTTTTGTATCACCTAAATACAAATGGCCAAAGCTAGGAAGAATTGCTGAACCAGCCGATGCTAATAAAATTGATTTTTGGCTTTTTTTAGAAAAAGAGGGTTGAGAAGAAGATGGAATAAGTTCATCTTCAATAAACTCTATTTGAGAAAAAGAACTGAAGTGAAGGATCAAAAGAATAAAAACAATTATTTTCATTTTAAAATTCAATGACAGATGTGAAGTTAGTTTTCAAATTAAATTGATTCAAATCTAAAAACGAATAAAAGTGTATTTTTTGATACCAAGCTAAAGGTTTCTTTTGATATAATTTTTGGTTATGAAAATAAGCGGTGATAGAAGCATCAATTGCTGAGATAATATGGTTTAAAATAAGACCTCCAAAAAATAAATTCTGGAAATCAGCTAGCTCTTGAGTCCTCTTAAATAAGGATAAATATTCAATTTGATGAGGACTAACTTTGTTTGGATCGTTTGCGTCTATCCAACCTAAAGATAGATGTCCACTTTGTCTAGTAATGACAGAATAAAAGTCATCTACATTTTTAAAGCGATTTAAACGATAATTACTGGTATGTAATACTGAACTATCTTTTAAATTTCTTTCACCTTGAATAACACCATAATGAGATGTGGAAGTATAAATTTGATTAGAACCAAAATTAAGGCAAGTTAAAAAAGATCCTTTTGGATCACGATTTGTAGGATCATGTAAAGCTACACATAAATCAGCTCTATTTGAGTAAAGGTCTGCCTTCACAAGATCTGATTGATTTAAATTTGTTAAAACATTATCTTCATACTTAGACAAACTATAAAATTGATCTGCAAATTTCTGAGAACTTCTCTTTGCTCTATTTTGTTTCGTAACAACAAAATGATACCAACCCATAAATAAAGATGCTTCTATAGTAAGAAAAGCAAGACCTCTAAAATAACTACCAACATAAAACTGTCCAGCACCTGGAACAATTAAAGAAAGAAATAAAGCTTTTTTTATAGAACGGTAAGCTTTTTGATTTATAGTAGACAAATTTATTTGTTCATAAACTGGTGTAATAGTAGGTGGTAAGGTATTGTTTTTATTTATTTCTTTTTTAAATAGGTATGATTTAATTCCTTTAGCTTCAGTTTTTTCTTGTGTAAAAACTATAGTTATTAAAGAGAAAATGATAATTAAGAAAAACTTAGGCATTCAAGGTAAAGCACAAAATCAGAAAGATAGTTTTATCTGTTTTAAAGAAATAATAATTTATTGATTGATTATTTAAAAAAGGGAATAATTTTAGGTCCTTTTATTTAAAACAATTGAAAAAAACGAAAATAATTATTTAACATAATAAAAAACAATGCTTTATATTTAATTAATATTTTGAATAAAATATCAAAAATAGATTGACTGTAATTTTTAAATAATCTAAAATTTAAACATGCTTCACAAACTTAACAAGGAAACATGATACAAAATGTTGTTATTGTTGGCTCTGGACCAGCAGGTCACACAGCTGCCATTTATACTGGTCGTGCCAATCTTTCACCTTTAATGTTTGAAGGTTTCTTGGCTGGAGGAATTGCTGCTGGTGGACAGTTAACCACAACTACAGAAATTGAGAACTTTCCTGGCTTCCCAAAAGGGATTGATGGAACTGAATTAATGAATTTAATACGGGAACAATCCTTGAACTCTGGTTGTCAAATTCAAACAAAAACAATTAAAAAAGTAGATGTTAGTCAAAGACCGTTTAAGATTTATACCGAAGATAATCAAGAAGTTTTAGCACATACTCTGATTGTTGCTACTGGAGCTACAGCTAAAAGGATGAATTTGTTAGGTGAAGATAAATTTTGGAATCAAGGTATTTCTGCTTGTGCTGTTTGCGACGGTGCTTTACCTTTGTTTAGAGATAAACTTCTTATGGTTATTGGCGGAGGTGATTCCGCTGCTGAAGAAGCTTCTTTTTTGACTAAATTTGCCTCTAAAGTTTATCTAGTTGTTAGAAGAGGTGAGTTAAGAGCTAGTAAAGTGATGGCAGAAAGAGTTAAAGAGAATTCTAAAATTGAAATCCTATGGAATACCGAAGCCTTGGAAGTTTTAGGCAACCAATTTTTAGAACAGGTTAAAATTTTAAATAATCAAACACAAGAAGAATCGTTTATGAATGTTTCTGGATTGTTTTATGCAATAGGTCATACACCAAATACGGGTTTTTTAGATAATCAGATAGAACTTGAATCCAATGGTTATATTAAAACTGAAAAGGGCTCAACAAAAACTTCTATCAGGGGTGTGTTTGTTGCTGGAGATGTTCAAGATAGCCACTATAGACAAGCTATAACTTCAGCTGGAAGTGGGTGTATGGCTGCGATGGATGCAGAGCATTATATTTTCTCTAATAACCTCATCACTAAATAGTATTTCTTAATTAATTATTTTTTATTTAAGTTTATTTCCAATACTATTTTAAAAAAGGGACTTGTTATGCTTTAAGATTGTCTATTACAAATTAACAAATATTAAAATTTAAAAATAAATGTGAAAACATAAACCAAAATAAATATGAAAACACTACTACTTAGCCTTACGTACACCTTACTCATTGGCTCACTTTTAAGTTGCTTTAAAAAAGAAAACAATGGTAAATTAACAATTAAGGGTTCCGATACAATGGTTCATCTTACTTCAGCTTGGGCTCAAGAATATATGAAAACAAATGTTGGAAAATTATCTGTAACAGGTGGCGGATCTGGTACTGGAATTGCTGCTTTGTTAAATAGATCAACAGATGTCGCAATTGCTTCTCGCAAAATTAAAGATAAAGAAGTCGTATCTGGATCAAAAAAAGAATTACAAATTCAAGAACTTCCAGTTGCTGCTGATGGAATCTCAATTGTTGTTAATCCATCAAATCCTATTAAAAGTTTAACTTTGGCACAAGTTGAAAAAATTTATACTGGTATTTATACTAATTGGAAACAGCTTGGTGGTCCTAATTTAGAAATTGTTCCTTTCTCTCGTGAAAACAGTTCTGGAACTTATGTTTTCTTTCAAAAGAAAGCAATGTCTAAAAAAGATTACCACAAAAGTATTCGTAGATTTCCGTCAAATTCAGCAATCTTAAATACTGTAGCCTCCAATAAAGGTGCGATAGGTTATGTTGGATTAGGTTACTATTTAAAAGCCATTGGAAAAGTATCTGCAGTTAAATTGGACGGAATTTTACCTACATTAAAAACTATTAGTACAAAAAAATATCCGTTATCAAGATACCTATTTTTCTACTACGCTAAAAATAAAGTAACTAAAGCTACAAGGGATTTCATTGCTTTCGTATTAAGTTCAGAAGGACAACAATTAGTTAGTGATGCAGGGTTTGTTTCTGTAAAGGAATAAATTAGAATTATTGGAGAAACAAATTATTATTTGTTTCTCTAATTTTATAATCTTCAGTACTCTTTATTATGCATAAATCAGATCGAATCGTAAGTTATTGCTTTGGTATCATTGCTTCCATAGCGATTTTAACTGTTTTATTAATTTTTTTATTTCTATTTAAAGAAACATTGCCTTTTGCCTTTGAGCCAGGTTTATCAAAACTACTCTCTTTTTCATGGGAACCGACTTCTTTTATTGAAGAAACATTTGGGATTATCCCTCTGATTACGGGAACTCTTTCCGTTACCCTTCTAGCCTCTATTTTTGCAATTCCTCTCGGAATTATTATTGGGGTTTATATCTCTGAAATGGCTAAAAATAAAGAAAGGGAATTTTTAAAGCCTTTTATAGAAACATTAGCTAGCCTTCCTTCTGTTGTTCTTGGATTTTTTGGTTTAGTTACAATTTGTCCATTAGTTAAAAATATTTTTGGATTATCATCAGGGCAAAATGCTCTATCAGGATCTATAATTTTAGCTATTATGGCTATACCAACAATAGCGTCTATTTCCGAAGATGCTTTACATAGTACACCTCAAAATTATAAAGATGGAGCTTTTGCATTGGGAGCTAGACCAAACCAAGTTATTTGGAGGATTACAATACCATCTTCTTTATCTGGGATCATTGCTAGTTGTATGCTGGGAATAGGGCGCATTATTGGGGAAACAATTGTTGTACTAATGATTACTGGAAATGCATCTTTAACAACTTTAAATCCATTTAAACCAGTTAAAACTATGACAGCTACTATTGCAGGAGAAATGGGAGAGGTTTCTGTAGGTGGAGAGCATTATGGAGCTTTGTTTGCAATAGGTTTCCTATTACTTATTTTTACATTGACACTTACGATTATTTCTAAGAAATTTTTAGCAAAAGAAAAATATGCTTAATATAAAAGATACTTGCATTAGTGGATTAATACGAATCATTTGCTATT
Organism: Fibrobacteria bacterium; assembly: GCA_965261055.1. Taxonomy (GTDB): domain Bacteria; phylum Fibrobacterota; class Fibrobacteria; order UBA11236; family JADFYW01. Next base: position 512,694 of record OZ253440.1, read on the forward strand.
CCGTTATCTTTTTTATAGGATACATTCTTTTAGATTTATTGATTAAAGGATTTCCAATTTTCAGTTGGGATTTTTTTACAACTTTTCCCAGAGATAGTGGTGCTGAAGGGGGTATTTTCCCAGTTATTCTGGGATCTTTCTATCTTATTATTGCTTCAATGCTTTTTACACTCCCAATTGGGATAGGAACTGCAATATATTTAGTTGAATTTGCTAAACAAAATCGTTTTACAAGAATGCTAGAAATATGCATTATCACTTTAGCAGGAATACCTTCTATTGTTTTTGGTTTATTTGGACTCGGTTTATTTGTTATTTTCTTAAACTTTGGAAGTTCAATTTTAGCAGGAAGTTTAACTTTATCTTGTATGGCTTTACCTCTTATCATTACGGCAAGTGTAGAGTCCCTTAAAAATGTTCCAATAGCCTTAAAAGATGCTAGTTTAGCTTTAGGAGCGACACACTGGACAACAATTCGAAAAATCGTTTTGCCATATGCAATTCCAGGAATGTCTACAGGTAGTATTTTAGCTGTAGGTCGTGTTGCTGGGGAAACAGCTCCTATTTTATTTACAGCAGCAGCTTTTTTCTTACCAGGATTACCTGATTCTATTTTCAGTCAAATTATGGCACTCCCTTATCATCTTTATATCCTATCTACACAACATCCAGAGATAGAAAAAGTACGTCCTTACCAATATGGAACAGCATTAACATTAATCTTATTAGTATTTACTTTTAATTCTATTGCAATTTATATAAGATACCAAGTTCGAAAAAAATATCATTCTCAAAAAATTTAATCCCTAAATACACCTTAAAATAAATATTCTATGAAAGCCAAAATTAAAGTAAATAATTTCAATTTCTATTACAGTGGAATACAAGCTCTAAAAGATATTAATGTTGATTTATACGATAAGCAAGTAACTGCTTTTATCGGTCCATCTGGTTGTGGAAAATCTACTTTATTGAGATCTTTCAATAGAATGAATGACATGATTCCAAATATCCAAATTAAAGGGGATATTATCTTAAATAATCAATCTCTTTATAATTCTAGTGATTTGGATGTTTTTATGCTAAGAAAAAATGTAGGAATGGTTTTTCAAAAGTCTAACCCATTTCCAAAATCAATCTACAATAATGTTGCTTATGGACCGCGTATTCATGGAATTCATGATAAAGAAACATTAGATGAAATTGTAGAAGATTCTCTAAAAAAAGCTTATTTATGGAATGAAGTTAAAGACCGTTTAAAGATTTCGGCTCTCAGACTCTCTGGAGGTCAGCAACAACGTCTCTGTATTGCTCGCTCTTTAGCTGTCAATCCAGAAATTTTATTAATGGATGAGCCAACTTCTGCATTAGACCCTCGTTCAACAATTGCTGTAGAAGAACTTATAAAAGAACTTATAAAAAATTATACAATTTTAATTGTAACTCACAATATGCAACAAGCATCAAGAGTATCAGACCGAACAGCTTTCTTTTTTGAAGGTGTTTTAGTTGAGGTAGGCGATACAGAAAAGATTTTTAATAATCCTGATATGAAGCAAACAGAAGATTATATCATTGGTCGTTTTGGATAAAAATAAGAGAATTAAGAAATAAGATTTATCTTTTCCTAATATTGTTTTTTAAAATCAAATGGTTCTTCATCTTTAACGTACCTTGGAACAAGGTATCCAGGTAACTGTTTAAGTAATGCCGTATGTAACACTTTCCCTTTCTTAGGGGAAACTTCAAAATGATGTACTCCACTAACTTGATCTACTTGATGTAAATAATAAGGTAGAGTACCACATTCAAATAATTTCGTATACAATTTTTTTAAAGTATCAACAGAGTCGTTGATTCCTTTTAATAAAACGGACTGATTTAAAACAAAACAAAATTTTCGTAATTCTTGAAGAGCTAAAACACACTCATTTTGTAATTCTTGAGGATGATTACAATGTATAACAAAAATAATTTTTTTTGAATAAGGTTTTAATTTCTCTAAGAGCTGTGATTTTAAAATTCGGGAAGGTAAAACGATAGGTAGCCTTGAATGAATACGAATTCTTTTAATATGTGGTATTGTATTTATTTTTTCAATCCATTTTAATATAATAGAATCATTCAACATTAGAGGATCCCCACCACTCAAAATAACTTCTTCAATTTGATTATACTCTATTAAATATTTCCAAAATGCATTATTGCTTAATAAAGGACTTATCTTATCATATGGAAAATGTTTTCTAAAACAATACCGACAATGTATAGCACAATTAATTGTAGGCATCACTAAAATACGCGATGAATATTTATGAATAACTCCTGAAAAAATTTCAAATCTCTGATCCATAACGGGATCTTTAATAAACATTTTTTTCTTGTTATTCTCTTCTGTTTGTGGTAATACTTGTAATAGCAAAGGGTCAAACCAATTATTTGGTTGCATGCGTTCTACGAAATCTAAAGGAACTTTTTGAGGAAATCTAGGTATATAATCTAATAAAAATGGAGGGTTTGATATATCCAAAGATAATAATTCTAATACATCTGTAAAAGAAGGACTTTCATGTAACTCTTTTTGCCATGTGTCTAGTTTTTTTGTAGTGATATAAGACATTTTTTATTAACTTTCATTAACTTGAGATTAAGTTAAATTAGAAAAGATTAAATACTATGGGCACAATCAATGCAAATGATTTAAAAAAAAGAACACGTATTTTAGTTGATGAACAGCCATGGGAGGTTATAAGTTCTGACTTTGTAAAACCTGGAAAAGGACAAGCTTTTACCCGATCTAAAATAAAAAACTTACTTACGGATCGAGTCATTGAAAGAACTTATAAATCTAATACAAGTATAGAAACAGTAGATGTTATTTTTAAAAAAATGCAATATCTTTACAACGATCAAACAAATTGGTCTTTTATGGATCCAACAACTTATGAACAAATCGATGTTACCAAGGATCTACTAGGAGATCATGTTAAATGGTTTTTGGATGGTATTGATTGTGAAATAGGGTTTTGGGATGAAAAAATTATTTCGGTTGTATTACCTAATTTTTTAGTTTATACAGTTACCTATACAGAACCAACTGTTAAAGGTAATACTGCTACAAATATTACAAAAGATGCCACAATTGAAACAGAAGCAGTTGTACAAGTTCCATTATTTATTGATAATAATATGAAAATTAAAATAGATACGCGAACAGGTAGGTATGTTGAAAGAGTTAAATGAAGTATCTATGTTTTACTTTGTATTATTAGCTGTCATTTTGCTTGTTGATAATTTACAAGCTAAAACTCTTCAAATCTGGGTTAACTCTCCAACAGATGTTCAATATTACGCTCATATGGTGGAACTTTATCAAAAGAAAAATCCAAAATTCAAAGCAGAAATAAAACATTACGGTTTTAAAGAGTTACCAGATAAACTGACTTTAGCAATTAAAACCAGTATAAATCCGCCAGATATTGTCCAAATTGACGAATTATTTTTTAGTCTGTATTTACCTAATCAAATCCCCTTTTTAGATATTAGTAAGCAATTTAAAAAATCTAAATTAAGCTTAACAATTTTACCACAAAGAGCCCAACTGTTTTCTTTTAAAGATAAACAGTATGGAATTCCTCAATCAATGAGTACGGTTGTTCTTTATTATCGCAGTGATTTATTTGAAATAAATAATATAAAGCCTGAAGATATTGATACTTGGGATAAATTTATTCAAATAGGTTTGAAACAAAAAGAAAGTAGTCTTATTGCTTTAGATTGGTCCTACTTTAGTATTTTAATGCATCAAAGAGGTTTTCCTATTTTTGATGAAAACGGAACCTTTTTATCAAGAAGTCCTCAAGTTAAAAAGATGGTTAAATTTTTTCAAAGATTAAAAGAAGACAGTATTGGAAGGATACCAGATCGAGGGCATATTTTTGAACCTGTTTTTTTTCAAGGAGATGTTAAAGCAAATGAAGTGATGTCTGTCATTGGTGCTGGATGGTATGGATTAGATATGATTCGAAATTTTAGTGATTCAACACAATCTTGGAAGGCAATGCCTCTTCCTCGTTGGACTGATTATGAATCAAATCCTAGACGAACATCTAGCTTTTCGGGACAAGGACTTTTTATTTACAAAAATACAAAACAGCCTAACCAAAGTTGGAGCTTTATTGAATTTGTAATGAATAACCAAGAGGCAAATATTTTGCGATACACAATGGGTAATAGTTTAACAGCTAATACAGCATCGTGGTTTGATCCTCGTCTTTATAAAAAAGATTCTTTTTTAAAAAATCAAAGTTTGGGAGAACTTCTTTTAGAACTTTCCCCTCAAGCACCTTTTATTAAACAGACTCCTAAAAGGGCTATTTTTTATAATTTATTAAGAGAAAATTTTTGGCAATCATTGCTGGTAGCCTCTGACACAACAACGATTGAAAGCGATAAAACTAAAACTATTTTAGATAAATTAAAGTTAACTGTAGAGCAGTACTCTTTTTAATTTTTCTTTAAAAATATTTTAAGTGTTAAATTGATTCACAACATTACCAATAATGATGACAACAGGTGATCCCATTTGTATTTGATCTAAATCTTTTAAACTACAGACACATTTTTTTTCATTAGAGTAACTTACATTTTGTAAAAGTGCTATGGGTGTATCTAAAGGATAATTTTGATGTAAAAGCTTATTTTGAAGCTCTTTTAGTTTAGTTGCTGCCATATATAAAACAAGTGTTTCTTTTTCAGAAGAGTTAAAACAATCTATATCAATATGATGAGCAGCCATAAAGGTTAAATATTTAGCAGTACCTCTCATTGTAAGAGGTATTTGAGCATTTGCAGCAGCCGCTAAAGAAGCTGTAATTCCTGGTACAATTTCAACTTTAATATTTTTTTCTCTCAAAAACAATAGTTCTTCACCACCACGCCCAAAAATAAAAGGGTCACCACCTTTAAGGCGAATCACTTTATTGTACTTTAGAGTTGCTTCATATAATAATTGATTAATTTCCGATTGTTTTTTAGAGTGTTTATCTTTTCTCTTCCCAACATAGGTTATTTTACAATTAGAAGGTTTATTTTTAATTAAAAAATCTTGGTTTATTAAATCGTCATAAAGTATAATATCTGCAGATTTAAGTAATTTATAAGCTTTTATTGTCATTAAATCTGGATCTCCTGGTCCAAATCCAACAAGATAAACTACAGGTTCTATTGACATTATAGAAACTCCGAAATAATACCACCACCAATTAAAGTATCATCTTGATAAAATACTGCAGATTGACCTTTTGTCACATCGTTAGAAAATGATTCTAGATGAATTTCGTAGCAAGAGTCTTTTCGTGTTTGAAACAAGACTTTAGCTTTGTAGATTTTTCCGTGATAGCGTACTTGACAATTATAAATCATTTCTTTTTTAGGATCTTGATTCCAAACACAATCTTTGATTTTAAATTGAGTAATTTTTAAATCTTCTTTTTTTCCAAGAACAACTTGGTTTGCGGATACTTTTACTTCAATAACAAACCAAGGACCACCAGAAAGCCCTAAACCCTTTCTCTGCCCCCGACTATAACGGTAAAAACCTTGATGTCTTCCTAATTTAACGCCTTGAATGTCCACGAAATCTCCTTCATTTTGTGGAGATGGATTATATTGATTAATAAAATTTCGATAATTTGTTTCAACAAAACAAATATCTTGAGAATCTGGTTTTTTTGCAGAAGCTAACTGATAATCGGAAGCCAGTTTTCGGACTTCTTCTTTTTTATAAGAGCCTAAAGGAAATAAACAATGTGAAAGTTGTTTCTGAGATAGTCTATAAAGCATGTAGGTTTGATCTTTTTTAGGATCTAAGCCTCTTTTTAATTCATAAATACCTTGATTGTTTTTTTTAATACGAGCATAATGTCCTGTTGCTATTTTAAAATTTTCTTTACTTAAATTTAAAGAATCAATCAGTTTATCAATAGTAGTACCAAAGCGATTTTTTTCATTACACAGAACGCAAGGATTTGGGGTAAAACCATTTTGATAGTCTTCTACAAAAGGATCCACAATGTTTTGAGTGAATTCAACCATAGTATCAGCAGTGTGGTAGGGGACGCCTAAATTACGACATTGTTCTCTGCTTATATCAAGACAAACTGTATTACAACATTTAGATTCTGGCCAATGACGATGTGAAAAGCCAATAACTCCATACGATTGTTGATGTAAGAGATGCATAACAACTGCCGAGTCAACACCTCCACTTAGTGCTACTAAAACGGTTGTTGAAGAAGGTATTGTTGTTGTTTTATTCATATTTAAATACTTAGATTAGAAATTAAAATAGAAATTTTTTTCCTTTGTAAACATTGCTTTAAAATCTAAGATTGATGAAAAACTAAAGTATAAATTCTATTTTTAATAAGAACTTACATTGTATTTATGGCTTATTCTAAAAAAACACATCAAAATTTTATTGAAATTAAAGGAGCTAAAGAAAATAATTTAAAAAATATCTCTTTAAAAATTCCTAGGGATGCCTTTACAGTTATCACAGGTCTGTCTGGAAGTGGAAAATCATCCTTAGCATTTGATACCATTTATGCAGAAGGTCAAAGGCGCTATGTAGAGTCTTTAAATTCTTACGCTAGACAATTTCTAGGTATAATGAAAAAGCCAATAGTAGAATCTATAGAGGGTCTTTCTCCAGCTATTTCTATTGAACAGAAAACAACACATAAAAACCCTCGTTCCACTATAGCTACAGTAACTGAAATTTACGACTATTTAAGACTTCTTTATGCTCGTATTGGAGAAATAGAGTGCTATCAATGTCAAAGGGTACTTGAAAATCAGACTATACAAAAAATTGTTGATCGTATTTTGTCTTTACCGATTAAAAGTAGAATTATGGTTATAGCACCTTTAGTAAGAGGTAAGAAAGGGGAGTACAAAAAGTTACTTGAAAAATTACAAAAAGATGGTTTTCCTAAAGTTCGTATCAATCAAGAAATTTTTGATTTAGAAGATAAAATTGAATTAAATAAACAGCAAAAACATACAATAGAAGTGATTGTTGATCGTTTAATCATTCAGCCCAAGATAAGACAAAGATTAACAGACTCTATAGAAACAAGTCTAAAACTTTCAGATAATCTTGTCAGTATTATTTATTCTAATGAAAATACAAATGATCATCAAGAAGATTTGTATTCAACACGTTATGGATGTGTCCATTGTGATATTTATTATGAAGAAATTGAACCTAGATCTTTTTCTTTTAATTCACCTTTTGGATCATGTAAAACTTGTGATGGTTTAGGGGTTCTAACTGATTTTAACGAAGAGTCTTTAATTGAAAATAGGGATTTAAGTATTAATCAAGGTTGTTTTTCATTATTTAATGAAGAAAACTCTAATTGGTATTTTACTCAAGTCAAAGTAATTTGTTTACAAAATAAAATTGATATGAACATTCCTTGGAAAAAGATACCAGTTGATTCTCAACAAATTATTTTGAATGGTAATGATTCTCTTGTGACAATTTCTTACGGAAAATCTATTTGTTATGAAACTCCTTTTGAAGGTCTACTTAATAATTTAAGAAAACGCTATCAAGAGACAAAATCTTCAAGAGCTAGAAAATTTATTTCTCGGTTTATGGATACTATAAATTGCCCAGATTGCCTTGGCAAAAGATTACGTCGTGAAAGTTTAAATGTTAAAATTAAAAAATTTAATATTGACGATTTTTGTAAGCTTACAATTTCCAATTCTATTGAATTTATAGAGAGTTTAATTTTAACAAAAAATCAGAAAAAAATATCTGCACAAATTATAAAAGAAATTCAAAATCGTTTAGGTTTTTTACATAAAGTTGGTTTGTCCTACCTTACTCTTAATAGAAAAGCAGAAACATTATCTGGAGGGGAAGCTCAACGGATACGATTAGCTTCTCAAATAGGATCTCAACTTTGTGGTGTTTTATATATTTTAGATGAACCAAGTATAGGCCTTCATCAACGAGATAATACAAAACTATTAAGTGCTTTACAAAATCTAAGAGATTTAGGAAACACAGTTATCGTTGTTGAGCATGATCAAGAAACGATTGAACAAGCAGATTTTGTTGTTGATATTGGTCCAGGAGCAGGTGTTAACGGAGGAGAAGTTGTAATTGCAGACATACCAAAAAAAGTCTCTCAAGAATCAAAAAGTTTAACAGGTCAATACTTATCTGGAAAGTTAAGAATTGAAATTCCTTCAAAATTAAGAAAAAAAAATGGTCGCTTTTTAAAAATTTTTGGAGCAAACGGTAACAATTTGAAAAATATTACGATCTCTATTCCTTTAGAAGCTATGACAGTTATCACCGGAGTTTCTGGATCAGGAAAATCTACTTTAGTTAAAGGAACTTTATTTCCTATTTTATCACAACATTTTTATTCATCTAAACAGAAACCTTTAGGTTACAAGAAAATTGAAGGTTTAGAATATTTAAATAAGGTTATTCATATTGATCAGTCTCCCATTGGAAGAACACCTCGTTCAAATCCAGCAACTTACACAGGATTATTTACACCGCTTAGAGATATTTTTGCTTCTTTAAAAGAGTCTATAATTAGAGGGTATCAAATAGGGCGGTTTAGTTTTAATGTTAAAGGTGGTCGTTGTGAGGCTTGTGAAGGTGATGGAGTAAAAAAAATTGAGATGCATTTTCTCTCTGATGTTTATGTTACTTGTGAACAATGTAAAGGTAAGCGTTACAATCGAGAAACTTTAGAAATTCTTTACAAAGAGTACTCGATTAGTGATATTTTAGATTTTTCAGTGGCAGAAGCATTAAAAGTTTTTGAAAACATTCCTAAAATAAAAGATAAACTACAAACATTATTTGATGTAGGTTTGTCTTATATTAAATTGGGACAACCAGCAACTACATTGTCTGGAGGGGAAGCTCAGAGGATTAAATTAGCAACAGAACTCTCAAAAAAAGGAACAGGTCAAACGTTCTATATTTTAGATGAGCCAACAACGGGATTACATTTTGAAGATGTACGTTTACTTTTAATTGTTTTAAATAGTTTAATTGATAAGGGAAATACTGTATTAATTATTGAACATAATTTAGATGTGATTAAAACGGCAGATTATTTAATTGATATTGGACCAGAAGGTGGTAAAGATGGTGGTGAAGTTTTAGCATGTGGAACACCTAAACAAGTTTCTAAAAATGAAAAATCATATACAGGAATTTATTTAAAAGAGATTTTTAATAAAAGTTTTTCTAAAAAAAATGATAAATAAACTATTTTCTAATTTCTATAGTTTAGATTTTTTTAAAAATTTAGATTGTAATTATTCTGAAATAGAATCTATTTTGGTTGAAAAGGAAAAAGCTTATCAATATAAAAATTATCAACCTATGGTTGAATCATTCTTAAACCTACCGTTTGTTCAAACTCAGTATTTTAATTTTAGCACTGATGAAATTAAAATAGGAATAAAAAAAGAGCTTTCTTCTGAAGAATTTTTAAATATTGAAAAACATTTATTTAAGTTAATACCTTGGAGAAAAGGGCCATTTAATTTTTTTGGTCATAAAATTGATACTGAATGGCAGTCTCAACTTAAATGGAAATTACTAAAACCTTTTATAAACCAGATTCAAAATAAGAAAGTCTTAGACATTGGAGCTAATTCAGGTTATTATATGTTTAAAATTTTAGAACATAAACCTAAATTCGTTCTCGGTATTGACCCAACAATACCTTTCAAATTACAATTTGAAACATTTAAAAAATATCTCCCCTCTCTTCCTTGTTTTTATGAACTTCTAGGAATAGAAGATCTAATACACTTTCATAAATCATTTGACATTATCTTTTGTATGGGTATTTTATATCACCAAAAATCACCTATTGATACTCTAAAAAATTTAAAGAAGGTCATTTCTAATCAAGGAAAAGTTTTCTTAGAAACACTTGTTATTAAAGGTGAAAATGAATTTGTTCTTTCACCATACAAAACTTATGGTAAAATGAAGAATTGTTATTTTATACCAACAGTTAAAGCCTTGAAAGGTTGGTGTCTAAGAGCTGGTTTTCAAAAAATTAAACTTATATCTAATCTAAAAACGACATTAAATGACCAAAGAAATACACCATTCTATCCTAGGCCTATGCAAACATTAAAAGATTTTTTAGATCCAAAAAATAGATCTAAAACGATTGAAGGATATCCTGCCCATCAAAGAGTTTTGTTTGAGTTAGAAGCCTAAAAACCAACTTTAAGTTGAACGTTATGTATTCTCTGAAAATCTTGACTAATAATGGTGAGGTCTTCGGTCCATGTTCCGTAATCAAATGCTATAAAACTTAAAAAGTATATTCCAAAACCTAAGGTATAATTAAAGTTGTTATTAAGACCTGTGGCTAAACGACTTTCTAAGAAATCACCTAAGATTTCTTGTTTTAATTCTACTCCCATATTAATATGATTAAACGAGTTATTTTTATCTAAAAGTAAATTTTCATAATCAAGACTAAGGTTAACAGTTCTTCCAAAAACACTGGATTTGTCGTTTTGTAAAATTTTAGGAGAGTAGTTTAAACCAATAGTAAGTTCAGGAATAACATTATCTTTTCCTAATTTTAAAAATAAGTTCTGTAAAGAAGCTCCAGCAAGGAGAGACGGGCTTACTTCCCAAAGTCCACCAATATCAACGCCTAAGCCGTTAGATAAAGTTGTTTTAGAAAAAACAAGGCTATCAAGTTGTCGAATATTTGCAATAAATATATTTAGGTTACTTAGTTTTTCTTGTCTAAGTAAACGCAAACCAATCCCTACAGATAATTTATCAGTCAAAGACCATCCTATACCAGCTTGTTGAGCTAAATTATTTTCAAAATGAGAAAGACCTAAACTAGGAGCTAAAACACCTTGATCTAAGAAGGCGTAAGTTCTAGTATTCGCCCAAGTAGAAATCCCAAAATTTTGAATTGCGAAGCCAAATTCTAAACCACCCCTAATTATAAAAGGTTCTCGATCAATAGACGCTAAATCACGATTAAATACACCTAAAGATATAACTTCTGAAACTGATCTAAAAGAAACTGATCTAAAATCAAATAAGTATTCTCTAATAAAATCCCCGTGAGCATTCGAAATAGTAGGGTGTACTCCAAACGAACCTATATCACCAATTTGGAATTCTAAATTTAAATTGAAGATATAACTTCCCTCATCTAGTCCAGCTATATTGTAATTTAAAGCGTCTTTACCTGTTGCAACAGCGACAAAGGCATTACCCATTGTTTTTGCTCTTAATGTTTCATAAGAAGGACTTTGTATTGAAGCGAAAGAGAATGTAATAAAAAATGTAATAAAATAAAATTTCATAGTGTTATAACACAAATGAGAAAAAATTAAAAAGCAAGAAGAATTAAAAAGTTATCAAGGACTACTTAGTAAACTATCTAAATTAATGGTAAAGTTGCTAAAGAGGAGGGATATTTTGTGTCTTCATCAACATAACCATCTCCATCATCATCTAAACCATTTAAAATTTCTTCATCTATAACACCATCATTATCATTATCTAAAGAATCAAAAAACTGATAATAACTTAAAGTATTTGCTATAATATCTATGTCAGATTTAAAAGCAAGAATATCATCAAATATGTTAGATTTTAAAGTCAATACAGTTAAGGCAGTCGAAAATTGTTGTGCTTTCATCGAAGAAAAACGAAGAAATGTATTTATAGATTCTATTTTTTCTAAAAATCCAATAGTATCACCAGCAAGGAGTTTTACACTTTTTATAATTCGAACATGAACATTATTCAAGTCTTTTCTAAACTCCTTCAAGACTACAGAAATTTTTGCTGTATCTTCTGCATTAATAATTTGGTTAGAATCAATATCTTGTGGAAAAATAAAAAGCTCAATAAACGCTGTTACAACAAAATCAATACTGACTTGTTCAAATGGAATTCTTCCATCCATTTTTTTAGCTGTATCTCTTACATAAAAAGTATTTAGTATACTATTTATTTGAGGTAAAACACTTAAGTAGTCTGTTAACAAATCCAAATTCTTATTTAAAATCTTTCGGGGTAGGTTCTTATCAGAGTCATCATTATCAACGATATCTGTTATAAGCTCACCAAGTCTAACAGTTTGTTTTAGAGATTTCAATAAACCAAGATAGGCTTCTGAATCGCTACTATCGTTGCTAATTGCCTGACTAAAACTTGCTTCAGCTAACTTAAAATTCCCTTCTTGAAATCGTTTTTGCCCCTCAACTACTTTAGATGAACTAGGAGGGACGACCAAGTCCATTTCACAACTAAAAACAACTAAAAAAACAACTAAGTAACGAGACATGAATACCCCAAATTTGATATAACTACCAATATATAATATTAAAATACATTTGTCAAAAATAAGCGATATGCTCTTTAACTAAGATAAAGAAAAATCTTCCATTAGATGGAAATTTAAATACTTGTAGACTTCGTTTTGATCTAGTACAGCAATTTTATCTTTCATGACTTGTTGATACTCTTCAACTGTTGGTATTTTACCAAGTAGAGCAACAACAGCTGCTAATTCACTAGAACCTAAATAGACTCGGGCATCTTTCCCCAAACGATTATTAAAATTTCGGGTAGAAGTAGAAAAAACAGTTGCCCCATCTTTAACACGAGCTTGGTTTCCCATACAAAGAGAACAACCTGGAACTTCTAAACGAGCTCCAGCAGCTGAAAAAATTGAAAAATAACCTTCCGCTTTCAATTGGGTTTCATCCATTTGTGTTGGAGGACAAATCCATAAGATCGTATTCGTTTGACCTTGATCTTCTAAAACTTTTGCGGCAGAACGAAAATGTCCAATGTTAGTCATACAAGATCCTATAAAAACTTCATTCACAATATCTCCAGATACTTCTGAAAGTTTTTTAACATCATCAGGATCATTCGGACAAGCAACAATAGGCTCCTTTAATTCATTTAAATCTATTTCAATGATTTCAGTATATAGAGCATTTTCATCAGATTCCATAAGTTCACCATTTTTAAGCCACTCTTTAACTGAATCAATACGTCTTTGTAATGTTTCTGAATCTTGATAACCACTCTTAATCATGGTTTCCATTAGTTTAATATTTGAAAGGAGATATTCTTCAATCGATTCTCGATTTAATTTAATAGTAGCTGCTGCTGCTGAACGCTCAGCAGCGGCATCTGTTAATTCAAATGCCTGTTCTAACTTTAAATTTGATAAACCTTCCATTTCTAAAATACGACCTGAAAAAACATTTTTCTTATTTTTCTTTTCAACAGTTAATAGTCCTTTTTCAATTGCTTTATGTGGAATAGCATTGACAACATCCCTTAATGTAATTCCCAACTGTAATTCTCCTTTGAAACGTACAAGAACTGATTCAGGCATATCCAAAGGCATCACTCCCAAAGCAGCAGCAAAAGCAACTAGACCAGAACCTGCTGGAAAAGAAATTCCTAAAGGAAATCTTGTATGGGAGTCTCCACCAGTTCCAACAGTATCTGGTATTAACAAACGATTTAACCAAGAGTGAATGATTCCATCACCTGGTTTTAAAGAAACACCGCCACGACTACTAATGTAACTTGGTAAGGTTGCATGTGTTAGAACATCACTAGGCTTGGGATATGCAGCAGTATGGCAAAAAGATTGCATTACTAAGTCAGCATTGAAACGCAAGCAAGCCAATTCTGTAATTTCATTTGCTGTCATAGGACCCGTCGTATCTTGAGAGCCGACCGTTGTCATTTTTGGTAAACAAGAAGTACCAGGTAGAATGCCTTCTTCACCACAAGCTTTACCTAACATTTTCTGAGCTAATGTATAACCCTGATTTTTATCTAGCTTCGGTGTTTGAGAAATAGCAAAGATTTCACTATCCTTTACTAAACTTAATTTAAGGTAAACTCTAGCTTTTTCTGTAAGTTGTTTCCCGATAATATATGGGACACGACCACCTGATCGATACTCATCAAACAATGTATTAGGAGTGATTTCAAATTGAGAGAGTATCTCTTGTGTTTGACTATTTACAATTTTCCCCTCATAAGGACAAATTGTAATTTGTTGTCCTGTTATTAATTTAGAAACATCAGTTTGAATAGGAAAAGCTCCAGAATCTTCAGCCGTATTAAAGAAAATAGGGGCAATAATTCCACCTAAAATAAAACCTTTTCTCTTTTTGTTGGGAATAAACGGTATTTCTTCACCAATATGCCACAAAAGAGAATTACAAGCTGATTTTCTAGAAGACCCTGTTCCTACAACATCGCCAACAAAACAAATCGGAAGATTATATTCTGATTTTAAGTTAGAAATTTCTTGTAAACCATCAGGAAAGAGTACACCACCCATACACAGAGAATGCAACGGGATATCAGCACGAGTAAATGCGTGAGCAGCTGGAGAGAAATCATCTGTGTTAATTTCTCCATTGACTTTGTAAATGACAGTTGTTACTTGCTCTGGTACTTTTTCTGTTTCAGTAAACCATTCAGCATTTGCCCATGATTCAATAATTTCTTGAGCTAATGTGTTATTTTGTTCTGCTAATTTTTGAATCTTATCAAAAATATTAATAGAAAGAACAGCTTTTTTTAGAGCTTTTGCCGCTATATTAGAGAGAGTAGACTTTTCGACTATAAGTTGAATAAGACCTTCCAAGTTGAAACCACCAACCATCGTTCCTAAAATCTCTGTTGCCCTTTCTGGGGAAATAACACTACAAGATATCTTATTTTGAGTAATACGAACCAAAAAGTCAGCCTTAACTTGGGCTGCTGGATCTACTCCTGGATTAACTCTTTGCTCTAAAAGAGTTAAAAGTTCTTGATCTGCTCTAGATGATGATAACTCTTGAATTAAAAATTCTGTTTGATTTTTATTTAAAGGAAGTGGTGGAATTCCTTGTTCTTGTCGTTCTTTTAAATGAATTTGATAGGCATCATTCATAATGTGAAGTATTTCGTTTTAAAAGGTTTAATAGCTATTTGATATTACAAATATATATAAAAATTTATTTATCACAAAATTGTTTTTATTTAAATAACCAAGATACAATTATTTTAAAAAAAACAACTATATTGAAGATGAAACTTACTTTTAACTTTGTTGGAATTGTCACTTCTAATTTTGAAGAGATGTTTAAATTTTATCACTATATATTTTAGATTTTGGAAAAACAAACAGAATATGTTGAGTTCAAAAATGGTAAAACACGCTTTGCTAGATGATAATGTTCATACAATATTTGTATCTAATTAAAAAATTTCTTTTCTAAGTTATTTTTACTTTATTAAAACTTTAAATCTATATTTTTAAAAAAATGAAAAAATTATTCCAAAAATTAAGCCCAAACCCTAAAAACGACATTTTATCAGGTTTAACTGTTTCGTTAGCACTTGTTCCAGAGGCTGTTGCTTTTGCATTTGTTGCCGGTGTTGATCCTCTTGTAGGTCTTTATGGAGCATTTATAATGGGTATTGTTACATCTATTTTTGGTGGTCGCCCAGGAATGATTTCAGGAGCAACAGGAGCTATGGCTGTAGTTATGGTCCACCTTGTACAAAAAGGGAATATTGTTGGAGATAGCTTGAGGGAGCCTGTTTCTAATTTGGGTCTACAATGGCTTCTTATTACATTATTGTTTGTCGGTATTTTTCAAATTTTATTTGGAATTTTAAAACTAGGTAAATTTATTCATCTTGTACCACATTCTGTAATGATGGGTTTCGTTAATGGTCTTGCTATCGTTATTTTCTTATCTCAAATTGGGCTTTTCTCAGAACAAATAGCTGGTGAAAAACAGTGGCTTTCTGGTGAACCCTTAGCTACAATGCTCTTTTTTGTTGGCTTAACAATACTTATCATTTATTTACTATCTAAATTAACAAAAAAAATTCCTTCAGCACTTATTGCAATTATAACTGTTACAGTTATTAGCTTAATAAGTGACTTTGATATAAGCACTGTTGGCTCTTTTATTCGTGATGGAGGAGGAGAAGGTTTAAAAGGTTCTTTACCTTCTTTCCAAATACAAATTTTTTCTCTTTTGGATACATTATCTGGGTACTGGAGTTTAATTTTATCAACTAGCCTTATTCTAGCTGCTATTGGTTTAATTGAATCTTTGATGACACTTACACTTATTGATGAACTTACAGAAACCAAAGGTAAAGGAAATAAAGAAAGTATTGCTCAAGGTTTTGGAAATTTAATTAGTGGTTTCTTTGGTGGAATGGGCGGTTGTGCAATGGTAGGTCAATCTATGATTAATGTTAGCTCTGGTGGAAAGGGACGGTTGTCAGGAATTATTGCATCTATTGCTTTACTTTGTTTTATTTTATTTGCATCATCTTTAATTGAGCAAATTCCAATAGCAGCTTTAGTTGGGGTCATGTTTATTGTTGTTATCAATACTTTTGCTTGGAGTAGCTTTAGAATTATTGGAAAGATACCTTTGTCAGATGCTTTTGTATTGATCACTGTCTCCATTGTAACCGTTTGGCAAGACTTAGCAGTAGGTGTGATTGTAGGGGTAATTATTTCTTCTTTAGTTTTTGCTTGGAAAAGTGCGACTAAAATTAGAGCTAGAAAACATACAAAAGAAGATGGAACTCTTGTTTACGAAATTTGGGGACCTTTATTCTTTGGATCCATACAAAGTTTTCAAACCAAATTTAATCCCAAAAAAGATCCCAAATCTATTGAAATTGACTTTATGGAATCCAAAATAGCTGATCACTCTGGAATAGAAGCTGTTAGACTACTTGTTGAAAAGTATTTAGATGCTCATAAAAAGATTAGAATAAAACATTTAAGTCCTGAATGTCAATTACTACTATCAAAGTCTAACCCGAGTTTAAATAGTATTATACAAAAAGATATTGACGACCCACGATACTTTGTAGTTACAGATCAAATTCCTCCTATAATCTCTACTAACTCCATTATAGACTAACACCTTGTTGGGTTTCCTCGAAATTCTAGTTTTGAGAAATTTCATATTCTTTTACTTCTAGCATCTCTAAAACAAAATCGATAAATGGAATCAAATAGATTAATAATAGATGATATACTATATGGTGCAAAAAAACTATTTTATCTGCGTTATTAATCAAACCATGCCTAATTCCAGGATCATTATCACAGTCGTCATTCCCACCTAGGAATCAATTTCGCCCTCAATATCTTCTAAACAAACCTAGAAATAGGTTAATAAACAAGATAAAAGAAATAATATAAGTTATTCTTTTCATATTATTCTCCTTTTCAATAATTAAATAAGGAATCTAAATTGTCAAAAAAACGAATATATAAGTAATTTACTTCTAAAGTAGGAGTAGAGATGGTTTTAAAAAATCCTATTTGATTACGGTTTCAAATAAGAAATCTAAAGTCTCTTGCGTCGCTTGAAGAGTATAAGGGTCTTTAAGTTTTTTTCCTAAAATAACTTAACCATTTGTTAAACTTGCGTTTTGATTTATATTATTATATTAGTAACACTACTTGGGGGGAAGCTTGAGTTATTGTTATTAAAACAACTTGTCATCACAAAAACCAGTAATGTGAATAATGCTATTTTAGATGTATCATATTTTACCCTTTAAGAACTACTGAAGAAAGTAAGTAATAAACTTGATTATATTTTTCAAATTATAAAAAAGTTTATAGTCTCTCATAAAATTTAATTATGTAAAATACTTGGTGAGGGAAATATATCCGCTTTGGGACATTCACCATTTTAAGTTTACATAACACTTTTTATGTAATCTTGGAAATCACTGTCATTGTATTGCTCACCTTAAAGCCAATGTGAAATGGAACATGAACAAATATCTAAATTATATTATTTATAATAATATTGACAATCCTAGATATTTTGTAGTTACAGATCAAATCCCACTAATAGAAATCCCACTAATTGAATAAATTAAAATAGTTTCTTTTATTTATCTCATTTTCCATCTTTCTATTCTTTAGAAGATTAATAATTTAAAAGAAATCAGAAACTAATTACAAGCTTCTTCGGTTGCTTGGTTAAAATGGATTGAGTTTAAATCAAAAACTTGCAAAGAAGTTACGACTGAATCTTGACCAACACTACCGATTAAAGTATCTATTCTTAATAGGGGATAAGCGTCTAAACTACGAAGATCTTCTCTCTCAAATTGATTTATATTTTCTAGTATCGCATTTTGTTCTTCAATAGGTAAGGTTCTAATATTGAGTGGAATAATAGGTCGGTCAATATTAAACCTTAAACAACGCTTAGGGGTAGATAAAAACTGAACAATGGCTAAGTCTATAATTTCTTCTGCAAGAATACTTTCAAGCATTGGAGTCAATTTAGAAAGTTCAGAAACATTGGTGCTAATCGTTTCTATCTCACCGTTATGATAGAATAAAATTAAAATAGAATCTAAAGTGTTATTTTGAAGTAAATATTTGGTTCTAAAAATAGGAGGACATGCCTGTAGCGTCGCTTGATTACGAAGAGTGCTATCAATAGTGTAATAAAAATTGCTTCTAATTAGAAAATTCTCTTCTACTACTGTATCTGTTAAACCTTCCTCATAAGCTAAGATGGAACGAATATCAAGTAAGCTATCTAATATTTCCCCTTTTATTTGAAGACAAGTAGGAGGTTGAGAAAAGAAACGAATCTCTAAAGAATCTACAGAAGTATCTATTGTATGAGGTATTCCTATATCTCCTGACATTGTGTCTAATGTATTAATTCCCACATTAGGTCTATTACTTCTTTGATATGAATATGAAGTGATTCTAATAGAATTTTGGGTTTGATTGATAAAAGAGTACTGATTTCCAAGATTATTTTCTAAAAAACAAGTCTCCACTGTTGCTTGATTAAGGTGGGTACTGTCTATAGTATAATAATGAGCTAGAACAGTATCGTTAGCTACAAATTCATAAGCAAACGCGGAACGAATATCGGTAAAACTATCTGTTATCTCTCCTTTTATCCTCAAGCAACGAACAGGTGTTGAAAAAAACGAACATCTACTGAATCTGTAGCTTGACCAAAATCGGGAAAAAAAGAACTTACACGATTAAGAGTATCTAAAGACATTATTTCATAAGTTCTTATACTGTTATCTGATTTAAGATAAACAGTTATAGCAACCGAATCTTCAGTTTGATTAACAAGAAAATATTTAGTCTGTCGACACTTTCCAGTATTACTTTGAAAACACTCTGATTCAAAACTACCTAATAAACATTGATATACAAATAATGTACATAAAATAATGACTAATTTATATAAAATGGAGATCATTATAAATTTCTCCAATAATCAAATAACTCTTCTAAGTTAGAAAAATAAGTGTCAAAAATAGCTAAATCTTGCTGAAGACTTTCAATATTTTGGTCTTTTAATAAAGCATTGCTTAGAAGATTTGAGTCTAATAAAAATTGCAGGTTTAGATAGTCTTTTAAGAAATTCCGCTCACTAAAAGAAGTTACTCTGTACATGCTTCTTCTGTTGCCTGGTTTAAATGGGTGCTGTCTATGGTATAATAAAAATTAGTTCGAATAATTAAGCTAACGTAAGACTCTGTTGAATCCGGTAAACCCCCCTGTTCATATGCAGATGAAGAACGAATGTCTGTTAAGCTATCGGTTATTTTACCTTGTATTTTTAAACAACGAATAGGTGTTAAAAAAAAGCGAATCTCTGCTGAATCTGTTAATTTATCTAAATTAGGTAGAAGAGTTGAAGAATTATCAGAAGTATCTAAAAACCTTAGTTCGTGAGAGTGTTGCTTTACATCTTTAAAATAAGCAATAGCAGAAACGTTGTGTTCTGTTTGATTTACAAGAAAATAACTGTTTTCAAAATCATCTCCTAAATATTCACAATCTTCACATGAACATTGAAAAACTATAAGCGAAAGGAAAAGAAAAAAAAGAAGTTTTACTCTTGCTAAAATCATTCTAAATCCCTCCAATAATTGAATAAAGCATTCATATTTAAAAAATAATTAATATAGATAAATTCTATTTGGCCAACTAAATCATCTGGTACAAGAGCATAGACTAATACTGAATCTATGTATTTTTCTTCTTCTAGCAGGCGGTTTTTTAGATTAGTAAATAGAGATTGATTATAACTATCAAAACCATAGCGATTATAATCATTGATATAAGCATTAATCTGTGAACTAGTCTGACTTTTGATAACATCTATTTCATTTTGTGCTAAAGAAACTATATGTTTTCTGATTCCCTTAAAAGATACACTACCCATAAATGCTTCACTAATTTGTCCAACTGTAAAACGCGTTATTCTATCAAAGAAGGTAGGCTTAAATCTCCCGTGAGCTAACAAAGTGTCTTCATCCACTAAATCCTTCATGATACCTGTATACTCTCTACGGGTAGCAGTAGGGACTATAGGATAACTAGGCACATAACCATCATATCTTTTCTTCGTCAACCACCATTCTACACCTACTGCATAGCTTTCTCTTACCTTAGTTTCAACATCGTCCCAATCCCACACATAGGTAGCTACCCTCGTGTTCTCTAGATGTGCACTATGTGCTAACTCATGTACTGTCGTTCCATATAAATCATCAGAATTCATATACCCTATACTATTCTTAAGTCTAATTTCTATTCTTTCTCCAAGATTCCATGCTCCTCCTGAATGACAACCTAAAGACGATGACGAACAATCCGAACCATTTTGATCACTATCATGCAATTCTAAATCTAATCTAGGAGATAATATACCATTCCAACCATCTTGTCTGGGTCTAGGCAGTCCATCTATATTTTGATGATAATATTTATAAGCAGCAATAAAGACAGCTGCATATGCTCCATTTTTACCATAAAATGTTCTATTCCAATCTGATTTCTATGTCGGACCATCTGAAACACGATGAGTCCAACCATTTGGCTCTTGTAAAACAAAATGATCATTATCTCAATGCAATTTATATTTGACACTCAATGTCCATCTTTCTGGACTTACAAAATAGCCATTTACATTTGTAACTGACGAACGCCAATATAAGCGGTAACCGGCTGTTACTCGTACTCCTTCTAATGGCTGTGATTCTTCAAACTCTGTATCATTATATTTTAATGTTCCTTTTGGACGATACCTTCTTGGCCAGCCCCATGCTATCACTTTATCTAAATTGATAGATGAACTTTTAAATAGAGCAGGGTAATCGTTTGTTTCATAAGAATGTATCACTTTTTCTAAATCTCCCGTAAGATAAAAAGAGACTCTATTGAGTTGTTCTAAATCTATATTCATAGCCGTTAAAGTATTTGCCAAAGCGATATTATTAGGCAATACATTAGCTAATTGATGATTTGAAACCTTTGCTAAACCTTCTCTTAAATTTTGTTGCTTTTCTAATTTGCTTAATAAGGGTTCAATTAAAAATAAAGAATCTAAAATTTCATATGCAATGGTATCCGTAAAGGCATAATCAATCGGAACGGAAGTATAAAAAGCAAAAATACTCTCCGGAAGATTAGGGTCTTTATAGTAGGAACCTTCTTGAACAATCTCATAATCTAGTGGATAGGGGTGTAAAACAACTTCACGATCTCTTCTTTGAATATAATCTCTTTCTAGTCTCCCTTCGGGTAAAAAACGGACATACAGATAGTTTGCTTCTAACTTAGGGGAAGTAATTGTAGTTTTAAAAAAGCCTAATTGGTTTCTATTTTGTATAATAGAATCCAATGCTTCTTGCATTGATTGAAGAGTTTGTGGTTCTTTGCGTTTTTTACCTAGAATAATTTGATCATCATTTGATACAACAATGTTTTGATCTATTATAATACTTGAAGCAGGATTACTGTTATTAAAACAACCTGTTATTATAAAGACAAGTAATGTAAGTAATACTATTTTAGATGTATCATATTCTATCCTTTAAAGGGGGCGAGGGATGAATAGAGGAGTTTGAAAAAAATATTATTTAATTTGTACATGCTTCTTCGGTTGCTTGGTTTAGGTGGGTGCTATCAATAATGACATAAGCAGTAATCCCTATTCCAATTGCGGGACAATCTGCTAAATTATTTGAATGTTTACTAATACCTCTTTTTATTAAGAATAGTAATTTTTTAGAAATAGAAATTAAAAATCCTTCTTCTTTAAAAACAACTGGATTCTTCTGATAAGCGAAAGCAGCACGAATATCTAACTTATAAGCTAAAGTAGAACGAATGTCCGTTAGACTATCTTCAATTTGTCCTTTATATTTTAAACAATGTTTAGAATTTAAATTGAAGACTAATTCAACTGAATCTACCAAGTCACTCACTATAGAGTTAATACTATTGCTAGTATCATTGGTACTTAATATTTGAGTTCTATTTTGCTCTGACTCTTGGTTAAAAGAAATTATAAATTGTAACGGAAATGAATTTTGGTTAATTAAATGATAGCTAGGTGGAAAAGGTATTTTTTCTTTAGCTTTTGTTAACTCTTCTTCAAGTGTAGTACAAGTTTCGATTGATCTACATTGTGACAATAAAAAAACCAATAGGATCACATAAATTAACCTTATTATTTTTCTAAACATTATATATCCCTCCAATAATCAAATAATGTATTCATATTTAAAAAGTAATTAGTATAGATAGATTCTATTTGGGCTACTAAATTATCTGAAACAAGAATATTAACGGACGGTAGATCTATATATTTCCCCTCTTCTAGCAAGCGGTTTTTTAGATTGGTAAATAGAGATTGATTATAGCTATCAAAACTATAGTGATTGTAATCATCAATATAAGTATTAATCTGTGAATTGATCTGATTTTTGATAATATCTATTTCATTTTGTGCTAAAGAAATGATGTGATTTCTTACTTCTTCAAAAGACATACTACCCATAAATGCATTATTGATTTGTTGAACTGTAAAATTTCTAATTTTATCCATTCCAATAAAGAGTCTATTAGAGTATGAAGAATTAGTATCAACTAAATCTTGTATAATACCTGTATAAGCTTCTCTGTTGATTATTATAAGACCGTTAAGAAGAGAACCTTTATAACTAGGCACATAACCATCATATCTTTTCTTCGTCAACCACCATTCTACACCTACTGCATAGCTTTCTCTTACCTTAGTTTCAACATCGTCCCAATCCCACACATAGGTAGCTACCCTCGTGTTCTCTAGATGTGCACTATGTGCTAACTCATGTACTGTCGTTCCATATAAATCATCAGAATTCATATACCCTATACTATTCTTAAGTCTAATTTCTATTCTTTCTCCAAGATTCCATGCTCCTCCTGAATGACAACCTAAAGACGATGACGAACAATTCGAACCATTTTGATCACTATCATGCAATTCTAAATCTAATCTAGGAGATAATATACCATTCCAACCATCTTGTCTGGGTCTAGGCAGTCCATCTATATTTTGATGATAATATTTATAAGCAGCAATAAAGACAGCTGCATATGCTCCATTTTTACCATAAAATATTCTATTCCAATCTGATTTCTGTGTCGGACCATCTGAAACACGATGAGTCCAACCATTTGGATCTTGTAAAACAAAATGATCATTATCCCAATGCAATTTATATTTGACACTCAATGTCCATCTTTCTGGACTTACAAAATAGCCATTTACATTTGTAACTGACGAACGCCAATATAAGCGGTAACCGGCTGTTACTCGTACTCCTTCTAATGGCTGTGATTCTTCAAACTCTGTATCATTATATTTTAATGTTCCTTTTGGACGATACCTTCTTGGCCAGCCCCATGCTATCACTTTATCTAAATTGATAGATGAACTTTTAAATAGAGCAGGGTAATCGTTTGTTTCATAAGAATGTATCACTTTTTCTAAATCTCCCGTAAGATAAAAAGAGACTCTATTGAGTTGTTCTAAATCTATATTCATAGCCGTTAAAGTATTTGCCAAAGCGATATTATTAGGCAATACATTAGCTAATTGATGATTTGAAACCTTTGCTAAACCTTCTCTTAAATTTTGTTGCTTTTCTAATTTGCTTAATAAGGGTTCAATTAAAAATAAAGAATCTAAAATTTCATATGCAATGGTATCCGTAAAGGCATAATCAATCGGAACGGAAGTATAAAAAGCAAAAATACTCTCCGGAAGATTAGGGTCTTTATAGTAGGAACCTTCTTGAACAATCTCATAATCTAGTGGATAGGGGTGTAAAACAACTTCACGATCTCTTCTTTGAATATAATCTCTTTCTAGTCTCCCTTCGGGTAAAAAACGGACATACAGATAGTTTGCTTCTAACTTAGGGGAAGTAATTGTAGTTTTAAAAAAGCCTAGTTGGTTTCTATTTTGTATAATAGAATCCAATGCTTCTTGCATTGATTGAAGAGTTTGTGGTTCTTTGCGTTTTTTACCTAGAATAATTTGATCATCATTTGATACAACAATGTTTTGATCTATTATAATACTTGAAGCAGAATTACTGTTATTAAAACAACCTGTTATTACAAAGACAAGTAATGTAAGTAATACTATTTTAGATGTATCATATTTTAGATGTATCATATTCTATCCTTTAAGAACTCTTTTATGTAATCTTGGAACTAACTAGTTATAAATACATCAGTTTAAAACTAATGTGAAATGAGGCATGAACAGACAAAAAAAGATATTATTGTAAATAAAAAACGAATGTTATAATTTTTTTCTATTTCTTCTTGCTTTGGTTAGGATTTAATTGTTTACCTCTATTACCTTGATTTCTAGCAATAGTTTTATTGCTACCAGAAGAGCCTTTGTTAGGGTTTTTTATATCACTTTTGTGATTGTTGTTTATATTGTTTTTCATTATTAGGGTTCTCCTTATTTTACTACTATATAATAATTTGAATAGAGAAGGACTAAAGTTTTTGACTAGAACTCAATTTCTTCTGCTTTTCTATAAAGATTTATAATTGTTCAAGTCAGACAAAACCCAGTTTGATACTAGAAACCCGAATACAGGTATTGCGACCAATAGTGTTAATGGTACTAATAGTTTAATAAATCCCATGATTTGTTTTCTCTGCTACAGCTATTTATTATATCTATATTCATATAGGATTTTACTGTGTTGTGTACTCATTGGTTCTAATCATTTTGTAACTTAAATTTCCCAAGAGGGGAGCGGGGGCGAATTGGGAAATTAGGAAACTTTATAAAGACTCTACAACACCGATTGCTAACGCATCATATAATAAACTATCAATTGTTGTTACTGAAATAATCACTTCTCCTTTTGAAATTCCTTGAACAACTCCATTACTATTAACCATCGCAATAGTAGGATCGCTAGAATTCCATAAAAAAGAACTACTATTATTATTTTGAATACCATTTAGTACAACCTTTAAAACAACTATATCATTTATAGCTACTTGATATTTTCCCACAATCATAATTTCGGGAAAAGGAGCAGCACAGCAATCAAGTGGAACATTTTCACTTGAACAACTGAATATAATTGAGTATAGTAACAATAGTTTTTTCATATTTCCCTTCTAGTATCAAGAACATTTAAAATAATATCAAAAGTTGGTCCAGTAACACAACAACTATGGAACAACAACCCTTTTCCAAGTTTACATAATATACCTTATGTGTCCTTGGGGCTCTCAGAACAAATTTCACATTTTTTATTTTTAAAGTAACTTAATTTTTTCATCTCCATTGTTTTAGCATCAAAACATAACAAAGAATTTTTTATTGGTAATTGCCCACTCAAATATTTTAAAACTTCAGTTGCTTGTAATAATCCGATTATACCAACTACAGGACCCAAAATCCCTTCACTTGCACAAGTTTTAAATTCAAAAGGTACATTAGGAAACAAACAACGGTAGCAAGGTGTTTTTAAATTCGGAAAAATAGTTGTACACTGTCCTTGATATTGTAAGGCTCCAGCAATATTAAAAGGTTTTTTAAGTTTATAACAAGCCTTATTTATCAAAAGTTTAGTATAAAAATTATCACTACAATCAATAATGAAATCATAAGGACTCAAAGTTTTTAAGGCGTTCTCTAAAGTCAATTTAATCGGGTTAGCCTTTATCTCAACATTAGGATTTAAAATATTTAAAGTCTGTTTAGCAGAAATACTTTTATTTAAACCAACAGCAGATTCTTTATGTAAAATTTGGCGATGTAGATTTGAATATTCAACTACATCAAAATCTATGATTTCTAATAATCCTATTCCGGCTGATGCTAGGTACAGAAGTACTGGACTACCTAACCCGCCAGCACCAACTACCAAAACCTTGGAATTAAAAATGGCATCTTGCCCTTCCACTCCAATATCAGGTAGAATTATTTGACGACTGTAGCGTTCTAATTCATTGTCAGACCATTTTTTCAAAAAATTCTTTTATTTAAAACCAAAAATAAAGATAAAAAATACAATCTATTTTGCTTTTATTTTAAAATAATTTGCTTTTATTTTAAAATAAAAAAGTGGTTCACAAGGAACCACTTTTTAAAATTCTAGCATTTATCCACTAAAATGGTAAATCATCTTCCTCCACCGCAGGAGCAACTTCATTTGGAATTGGGATAGAATCACTAGGAATAGTTGATTCAGAATTTGAATCTTTTGTTGTAATTCTCCAAGCATCAACATTATGATACCATTTTGTATTAAACTCTCTAGAAGAAAGGTTAAAGAAAACTTCAACCTGTTTACCTACTTCAAATTTAGCTAATAAAGAAATTTTTTCATCTCCGAATAAACTGAAACAAATATAAGGATTATATTGATCACCGTTATTAATTACAAAAGACTGTTTTTTCCACACTTTTCCAGCTTTAGACTCACCTGATTCTACAGGTAAAATTTGGTGAATACTTCCGCTAATAGATAAACTCATTAAATACTATCCTCTTCTTCTAACTCATCTTCTTTAATAATTTCTAAAGCACCATTTTTAAGCTTTTGAATTGCAATTGTTGTTGGCTTTTCATGTAACTCAATAAAACCGTCTTTAGCTTGTGAGTTAATAAAGCATGCTTCTTGAGCAGACATCATAACTGCTGTAAAAGGCGGAATATTTTTTTGATATACATCTTCAAGAAATAAAATTTGATTTTTAGACATAAGGTTAACTTCTAGTTTAATTGAAACCAAAAGGTAAAAAAAAAACAAGACAAATTCAATAAATAAGACAAATTGATTTATAAATTGTCATTTGTGTTATTTTGTTTTAGGAAAATGATTTAAATAAAAAATTAAAGCAGAAATGTCTGCAGGCGTAACCCCAGCTAATCCTTGCGCTTGATGTACAGTTAATGGTTTCAAAGTTTTTAACTTTTGACGAGCTTCTATACTCATCCCCTCTGCTTCATCGTATTTAAAGTTTGAGGGTATTCTAAGATTAGCTAACTTTTTAGACCTTTCTATTTCTTGTAATTGTCTTTCAAAAAAACCAGAGTATAATATATTCGCTTCAATCGTTTCTAATTGTGTTCGAGGTAAATCCGTTTTCCAATCTAACAATTTTAGAACTTCGTTTAGGCTAACTTCAGGTCTCTTTAAAATCTGTTTCATTGGTTGGCTTTCTTTTACGAGTGGCACTCCTTTCTCTTCTAGAAAGGGATTTAAAATATTTAATGAAATTGTTTTTTTTGCTATTAAATCTTCCAAATTTTTCTTTCTTTGATTTAAATCTTTGTATTCTTTCCAAGCACTTTCTTTAACCATTCCAATTAAATACGCTTTTTTTAATAAACGCTCTTCAGCATTGTCTTGTCTCAAAAATAAACGATACTCTGCTTGAGAAGTAAACATACGATAAGGTTCTTTAATATCTAAAGAGATTAAATCATCGGTTAGAACTCCTATATAAGATTCAGCACGGGATAAAATAAATGGATCTTGGTTTTTTAAAGATAAGTGAGCATTTATTCCAGCCATTAAACCTTGTGCAGCTGCTTCTTCATAACCCGAAGTGCCATTTACTTGCCCAGCAAAATATAAATTGGGAACATCTTTACATTCATAAGTTAACTGTAATTGATTTGCGTTTATTACATCATATTCGACCGCATAACCATATTGTAAAACTTCGCAATTTTCTAAACCCTGAATTGTTCTTAAGGCCTTTTTCTGGATTGTAGCTGGTAAACTAGATGAAAACCCATTAACATAAATACGTTTCCCTTCCAAATCTTCTGGCTCTAAAAAAAGTTGATGAGCATCTTTATCTGAAAAACGATCTATTTTATCCTCAATAGAGGGACAATAGCGAGGTCCTATACCCTCTATTTTACCCGTAAATATTGGGCTTTCTAAAAAACCTTGTTTTAAAACTTCATGTGTTTTTTTATTTGTATGTGTAATCCAACAAATAGAATCATTTCTCAAAGGTTTTTTTGTCCTAAAAGAAAAGGCATGAGGAAGGCTATCTCCTGGCTGTACTTGACAACGGTCATAATCAATTGTTTTTGCATCTAAACGAGAAGGAGTTCCTGTTTTAAGACGACGCGTTTTTAAACCTAAATTTTGTATACATTTTGAAAGTTTATTTGCAGGCTGTTCATGAATTCTTCCTCCAGGGCTGGAAGAAAGACCTGTATACATTACAGCACCCAAAAATGTACCTGTAGTAATAATAACAGAGGTACATTTAAGTACCTTATCATTCTTCGTTAAAATTTGATAACCTTGAGGATCTTTTAGATGAGTTAGATTTACTACTTCATCAGAACAAAATGATAAATTAGAAAATTGACTTAAATAGAATTGAGACTTTTTAGAATAAAGGTACATATCCATTTGAGCTCTAGGACCCCAAACTGCTGGTCCTTTTGACTGGTTTAACATTCTAAACTGAATTCCAGCTTCATCAGCTAAGATACCCATTAAACCACCCAATGCATCAATATCTCTAACAAGTTGTCCTTTAGCAACACCTCCTATTGCTGGATTACATGACATACGACCGATTGCATCGCAATCCATTGTTAACATCAAAACTGAGGAACCTAGACGGGCGACTGCATGAGCAGCTTCTATTCCAGCATGTCCACCACCAACAACAACAATGTCATAGTAACTTTCTAAATTCTTTTTCTCAATGATACTTTAACCTAAGTTTCTACTGTTGCAAAAAAGAGCTATACATCCAAACTAATTTTTCTTGCTCTTTAATATAATCACTCATTAATGATTGAGTTCCTTCATCTTTAGCCTCTCCCGCTAAAGATAGAATTAATCTCTGTAAAATAAGAATAGTTTGAATCGAACTTAATACATCTTGCATTCCGTCTTTTCCAATTGTAACATCTAACTTTTCTTTAATTTGAGAAACATTTTGATACATAGAATAACGATGTTCTGGTTTAAAACCTAAAGTCAAAATGCGTTCCGCTATTTCATCAATTTTAAAGATAAGATCATTATATAATTCTTCAAATTTAACATGTAGTTCAAAAAAATTATCTCCTTTAATATTCCAATGATACGCTCTTACATTTTGATAAAAAACAGAATAATTTGCCAATAAGGCATTTAGTTGCTTACTTAATACCTCTACTTGCCTAGTGTCTAAACCAATCTTATTTAATTTTTTCATAATAAAAATCCATCTAATTTAAAAATTTAAAATTAAAATATACTATTTTTTGGTATCCCTTAAATTAAATTATATCTCTTAAATTAAATTAATTCTACTCTAAACAAAATTTTAATGACATTAACCTAAAATATGAAAAACTATCTATTGATTTCTGTCGGAGCTATCATAGGAGCATGTAGCCGTTTTTACTTGCAACATTTTTTTAAGCATACTTTTTTACATATTTGGACAATTAATATCTTGGGTTCTTTTTTTGCTGGTTTTTGTTATAGTATATTACAAAAATATTTACCAAATAGTTTTTATCAGCCCTTATTATTGACTGGTTTCTTAGGCTCATTTACAACTTTCAGTGCTTTTAGCTCTAGTAGTTTTAAGCTTTTGAACGAATCTGTTTTAAAAGGCAGTGGATTTGTTGTTTCTCAGGTTTTATTGTCTATTTTAGCCTTTTATTTTGGAATAACATTAATCAAACTACTTCTTAATCTTGTAGTCAAACTCAATTAAAAAATAAAGTGTATTTTTATAAATCGTCCAACCAAAAAAAAAATCTGAAAAATAGCTGTTCTAGGTCTATCTGCATAAAAATGATAAACTCCGAATATTCCGAATGTCCAGCATAATAATAAGCACACTAGCCTACTTTTATACCCTAGAATAGAAATACTATTATGAGTTAGGTTAAAAAATAGAGGGGTCTAGTTATGATGCCTCTTTCGCCATTTCATTTACTTACAACATCTTTACTTGATATAAATAAATATAGCAATAACCTTCTCTAAATTGGTATTAAAAACACTATTTATACGAGAAAAAAATGAATAAAATTAATCCTAATAGTATATTTTTATATATCTCAATTTTATAAAAATAACTAAAGACTAAACAAGTTTAGCCTTAAGTTTCACATAAAAGACTGAATTATTTTTTTTCAGTAGTTTTTTTATTTTTATCACAACATGGTTTTTTTGTTCCTTTTGTTCCTTTTGTTCCATAAGAATCAATGCTCCGCTCACAAGATATTTTTTTGTCACAAAATTTATGTGATTTGTGACAATCTCTTTTTCCATTTCCACAAGAACGACCTAAAAAATATCCTAAGGCTAAAAGAAACATGCACATTATGATAATTTTAAAAATTTTATAACTTTTATAACTGTTACAGCACTTTGTGCTACAGGTTTCTGTTGATTTTTGATTATTTTTTTCCATAAAACTCCTTATAAGACATCCTAACCTAAGGTAGCTATTATATAGTATAAATAACATTAAAAATTTATTTTTTAATAGATTTTTTTTTTATCATTGTTAGAGAAACAATTATTTAAAATTTAAAAAAATTGTGTATTTGTTATTTTATTTGTCCAATTTATGATTGTAATGGGAATAGATCCAGGTTCCATCGCTACTGGTTATGCTTTTTTGCAAGTTAAATCTTATACAGAAATTAAGATTCTAGAATATGGAGTTATTCGTAATAAGTCCTCTAAAAATTTTCTAGAAAAATTAAACCATATACATAACCAAATATCTAAACTAATTACCACTTACTATCCTTTAAATATTGCCTTAGAAAAATCGTTTATGTCTAAATATCCTCAAGCAACTATTGTTTTAGCACATGTTCGAGGTGCTATTATGACAACGATAGATCCCAAAACGATGCATTTGTTTGAGTATGAGCCTAAACTTGTTAAAAAATCTGTTGGTGGAACAGGTGATATTTCTAAACAACAACTTTCATTACTAATGCAAGAACATTTAAAACTTGTAGAACAACCTAAGCCCTTAGATGCAGCCGATGCTTTAGGTATTGCCTATTGTCATTTAATCCACCAAAGAATAATCTAGGCTCATTCTTCTATATTCATCCCAAAAGAATTTAAGTAGAAAGAAATCAACCCCGTTTTAGCTGTTGAATATATTTGTATTTTCCTTTTTTGGTATCTTTGGATAACATCTAAATGTGGATGATGATAACGATTCTTTTTTCCAACTGAAAGAATTGCTATTTGAGGTTTAATTAAATCTAAAAAAGGCTTAGTAGAAGAAGAACGACTCCCATGATGCGGTATTTTTAAAATATCGCACGGTTTTATTTTAGAATGAGTTAAATAAGCCTCAGTTTGGGATTCAATATCTCCTGTTAGTAAAAAACACTGGTCATAAGCTTCTAAACGAAGAACAACTGAGATGTTATTTTTAGAGCTATAATCTAAGCTTTTACAAGGGCTCTCAACCTGCAAATTAAAATGTTCCCCTTGTAAAATAGTATCTCCACAGTTGAAACTAATGTTAGGAATTTTTTTGTTTACTTGTAACTTCTTAAAGAACAACCAAGATGCAGAGTTACTCACTACTCTATTTGGATAGAATAATGATTTAACAGGTATTATTTTTAAAACATCTATAAGTCCTCCATAATGATCGTAATCTAAATGTGATACAATCATTAAGTCAATTTGACTTATTTTATGGTATTTTAAAAATGGAAGAACAATTCTTTCCCCCATACTTTTCCTACCCTTCCACCCCTTACCATTACCTCCATCAATCAAAATATTAAAATTGTTTGGAAGGCGGATAAAAATAGCGTCACCTTGTCCTACATTTAAAAAGTGGATTTGTATAGGATAAAATACTTCACTTCTAAAATGTTGATAAGAAAAAATTAAACTTAAAGACAATAAAGCTAAAATCAAAAATAACTTCCATTTTTTCTTTAAACAAAAAAGAGGTAATAAAATAAAAAAAGTAAGAACCCAACAATTCACTAAAAAATCAAATGCCGTTTGATAAAAATACGCGTAAGGTAATTTTAAAATCCATTTTAAAATAAAATAAAGAAATAAAAACAAAAAAGATGCAGATTGCCCTAAATATTCTGCTAAAGTTGAGGAAAATAAATCAAATATAGGTGTTAAAACAACGGCAGTCAGCAATAAAGGCATGATTCCTGCTGCAACTATGTTTCCAATAATACTAACTGGAGTCATTTGATTTGTTAGTGGAAGTAAGAAAGGAGATAAAACAATTGAAAGAATCCAACTTAAGGAAACCGAGGCTACCAGCCAAGTTAAGAAAGGCTTTGTCGTAATCCAAAAACGAGTTAAGTTAAGGACAAAAGATCCGTAATATAACAAGAAGAAACTTGCTGTAAAAGTGAGTTGAAAACCTAATGAAAGAACTTGATACGGCTGATAAAGAATTAAAATAAAACATGACAATGTTAAAATATACAAACCATTTTTTCTTCTTTCTAAAAGTACATAAAATAAAATAATAGTATAAATAAGAACAGCTCTGATAACACTAATAGGAAAGCCAACTAAGACAACAAAAAACCATAGAAATAGACCAACTAAGATAAAACGTAATATTCTTGGGATTCTCAAAAAAGATAATAGCATTAAAAGTATAACAGAAATAACACCAACATGTAATCCACTAATTGCTAATAAATGATACATTCCTGAGTTTTTAAAAACACTTTCGTGATCTGAATCTAAGCCTTCACGGATACCAAGTATTACGGCTAAAATGAAGTGAGTGGCTTCAGGGTGTGTATATTTTTCATAGACATTTATTAAGTAGGAGCGTATTTTGTTAACATGATTTAAAAAAAAATTGGGAGGTTTTTTTACTTCTATTGTTCTAGTTTCAAAAACAAAAAAGATCCCTTGAGTTTTTAAATACTTCTTTTCATTAAATCCTCCTTGGATCTCTGCTTCCTTCCCTACTCTAAATTTACCGACTAATTTTAATTTTTGTCCTAATTCTAAGTTTAATTTATCTGAATTTTTAGAATAAAATCGAACTAAAATTTTTTCTTCTTTTTTATTTGAATCTGTCCAATTTGCTGTAAATTGAATACCATTGGAATTTTTAAAAACTTTTGGAACTTGCGAGACAATAACCGAAACAGAATCAATTTTAGGTAAAATTTTAATTTGTGGATATACAGTATTTAGATAGAGAATCCAAACAATAAAGAGACTGCAACCTAAAAACCATTTTTGATAATTCTTATACCAAATGAAAAGGCCTGATATTAAAAATAAATAAATCCAATTTAAACTATAATAGTGACATAGGCTAGATCCTAAAATAGGTAAAAATAAATGTACTACATTATAATGATATAAACATTTATGTGTTGATTCTAAAACTTCTAAAAACGCAATTTTTATGTACTTCAAAAGTAAAATCTTCAAACCTCAATCCACAAAACTTGATAAGGCTGTAACGTAATTGTATTTTCAAATTGAGACTTAGTTAATAAATCAAATCCACTCTCTAGTTCAGGTATATTACAAGTTACAACTTCGTTTGAAAGATTATTAATTACATAAATAGTTTGCCCCCACTCCTTGCTTCCTCTAATTAATACAAAAAGTGAAGGGTGAATATCCAATACTTTTTGTGAACTATTTGGTGAAAATGCTTTTTGCTTTTGCCGTAATTTTAATCGTTCTTTGTATATATAAAAAATTTTAGATCTCAATAGACTTGGATTTTTTAAATTATTCTCTATTTCTTCTATTGGAATTTTTTGACGATTAATAGAACGATTTTTTCCAGTCTTTTTCATACCTTCTAAATCATTACGACTTCCAAGCAAACTATGAATATAAACTGCTGGTATTCCAATAAAAGAAAGAGCAATCATTTGGCTTACTAAAAATTTATCAACATGCAGTTTTTCAGAAAGTTGTTGTTTACCACCTCCTAATGCATCAAAATAAACAATGTTTAATTCATAAGGACTTTCGCTTCCATCCATATTTGTTTTATAACTTACTTTTCCTCCACAATCCTCAATATGATGTACTACTTCAGTAATTTCAGAAGGCGTTAAAATTGACTCAACAGGACGAACTCCAATTCCATCGTGCGTTGCAGTCATGTTTAAAAAACATTCTTTATTCTCTTTTTTATCAAAGCTTTGAGACCATTTAGTTAAGACTTTACTATTACCTTTAATTAAAGTATAAAGAATTAATGGGGGTAATGCAAAATTATAAACTAAATGAGCTTCGTCACCATTCCCAAAATAAGAAATATTTTCTTGATGGGGTACATTTGTCTCTGTTAAAATAATCATATCAGGGCAAATTATTTCAAAAACCTTTCTAAATAACTTAATAATATTATGAGTTTGCTCTAAATGAATACAAAGAGAGCCTTCCTCTTTCCATAAAAAAGCAATCGCATCTAAACGGAGCATTCTCGCTCCCTGTAGATAATAATATAATAGTATATCTATTATCTCTAAAAGAACTTTTGGGTTCTTATAGTTTAAATCAATTTGATCTTGACTAAAGGTTGTCCAAAAATACTTCATCCCTTCACTTGTTTCATATTCCGAAAGTAAAGGTAACTTTCTAGGTCGAACAACATTACTCCAATCCTTTTTAAAACTAACTGTTATCAAAAAATCTTTATAATCAACATTACCTAAACACTGCTCTTTCATATAATGAGAAGAAGCCGACACATGATTAATAACAGCATCGAAAACAATTTTATAATCTTGACTTAAAGAATGTATTTCGTCCCAACTACCTAAAGAAGAATTTACTTTTCTAAAATCAACAACTGAAAATCCATCATCAGAAGTGTAAGGAAAAAATGGTAAAAGATGAACGAATTCAAAACTGTTACCAACATACTTGTTTAGAAAGTTATTGAGAATTTTTAGAGGCTTATCTTGACCTTTATCATCTATAAGACTGTCTCCATATGTAATCAACAAAATACTTTGTTCGTCCCAACTAAATATACTTGTATTATTTACTAATGAGTTTTGTAATTTTATTTCATACTCAATACAAAATTTTTCTATAGCATCAACTAGAGTTTTTGCATCTATTTTAGAATAGATTTTAGATGCTAAAGCTTTAATTTCTTTTTTATTTTGAAATGTCAACAAAGAAAATTCCCTTTTTTTATATTTGTTACAGTTATGTTAAAAATAAAAATTTTATTTGTCTGCACTGGAAATATTTGTCGCTCCCCTTTAGGTGAAGGTATTTTTTTAAATCTTGTCCAAAGGCAAAATTTACAGGATTATTTTCAAATTAACTCTGCTGGAACTGGAGATTGGCACGTAGGAGAGAACCCAGATCCTCGTTCAAAAGCCATCGCTAAAAAACATCTAATAACCTTACCTTCTAAATCAGAACATGTTACCCATGAAATGTTAAGCTCTTACGATTACATCATCGCTATGGATCGTTCTCATGTTGATTATATGAAAGAACTATCTCCACAAAACAAAAGTAAAATTTTTTTAATGCGCCATTATGACTCACCTGAATACCTTGACCAAGATATTCCTGATCCTTATTATGATGGTGAAAATGGTTTCAAACTTGTCTTTGACATGATTCATCGTTCTTGCAAAAATCTTCTTAATTTAATCAAGCCAAAAATTTAAATAGTAAAATGGTTGAATCATCAACTCAACTACTTGTAGGGCGAGTTCCATTTCTTGTTTGTTGTCCATATTTTTATAACTCATTAACAGCTAATCTTCCTTACCTATCTTTCACAGATACAGTACCTTATCAACTAAATAAGCTCTTAGCTAAAAATCAAATTGATTGTGCTCCAACCTCATCTATAGAATATGCTCAAAACTATCAAAAATATATGCTTTTACCTAAATTATGTATAGGTAATAGCCTCAAACACTCAAAAGTACAATCTGTACTTTTTTTTTCAAATATTTCTTGGGAAAACCTTCAAAATCAGCCTATTCTATTATCAAAGTCATCCTTAACATCCAATATTTTATTTCGCATTTTATGTTTAGAAAAGTACAAAGTTAAGCCTAATATTCTAGATCCCCATGCATCTTTTCAAAACTTAAATCAAAACATTTTAGGTAAAATTTGTATCGGTGACAGAGCTTTAGAAGAAGACCCTAATAATTGGATCTTTTCGTATGACTTAGCACAAGAATGGTATCAATGGCAAAACCTCCCCTTTGTATTTGGTTTATGGATTATACATCAAAATACTTATACTTATAAAAAAACCTTACTGTTAAAATTTTATGAAAACATTTTAACTTCCCTTAAAAAATTTAAGGATAATCCACAAAAGGCTTTAAATCAATGGCAAAATAAATTTCCTAGCTCATTTAAATTTTCTGAAAGAGAACCTTTCTTAAGTTCATTAGAATATCAATTGACATTAAAACACATTCAATCCTTAGAACTTTTTTATAAAAAAGCTTATGCAAATAAATTTATTTCATCTTTACCTACTTTAAAGTTTATTCCAGAGTCCTTCTTTTAACCTCTTTTACAAAAGAGATGGGAATTATATACAATAAAACGGATTAATTATAAGTTTGGCTACAGCCAATAGTTTTTTATTATGTTTTTTCATAAAATCTCTTATTATCTTATTTTCTGCTATTTTTACTGAAGATAAGCTATCTTGATATTCTTTACCAAAAAGACTAAAACAAGATACTTCAAGGAAGTATAAATTTTAATTGTTTTATTGTATATAATTTCTATATGTTAAAAATATATACCCTTTTATACTAATTTATTAGTACACTCTTTAACAGATAATTAGGATGATTATGAAAAATTATAAATTGATATTTTATTTAGTTAGTTTATTTATTACCTTGGGTTTTTCGAAACCTAATATTATTTTGTTTTATGCCGATGATATGAGCTCAGGAGACGTTAGTGGTTATTCTTCATTTGGTGAAAAAATAATTAATACTCCAACTTTAGATCGAATGATTGACAATGGAATTCGATTTACCGATGCTCATTCTTCAAGTGCTGTATGTACTCCTTCTAGATATTCTATTTTGACAGGGGTTTATTCTTGGAGAACGGCACTCGAAGTATAGGTGTAACGAATGGTAGAAGTCCATCTGTGCTGGGTGTAAGAGAAGTGACAATTGCTGATTTTTTAAAGACTCAAGGTTACATTATAGTGATGATTGGAAAATGGCATCTTGGTTTAGGTCTTTCTTCTAGAGATTTTGATGATTTCAAAATTCGAAATAATATAAATCCTAGTCCGGTTCATCATGGTTTTGATAGATGGTTTGGTATATCAGCATCTTTAGATTTTCCTCCATACACTTATCTAAATGACAGTATTCCTCTTCAACCAGGAAACACCGCAACAAAGAATAAGTGGTCCTGAGTTTGTGAGAGAAGGTTTTAGGGGCAAGGATTTCGTATTTAGTGAAGTGTTGGATCATTTTAGAGATACAGCAGTTGCTTTTATCAATAATTATGCTACTACAAATAAAGACAAGCCTTTTTTTATTTATTTTCCAGTGACATCACCTCATACCCCTCATACCCCCCATGCCTTTAGAGGGATAAGTCGTGTTCATTCCTTAAGAGCTGATTTAATAGAGGCTACGGATGCTGTTTTTGGTAGTATTTATGCAGCATTAGATTCAAATAATCTTACGGATAACACTATTGTCATTTTTACGACAGATAATGGAAGTGATGTGAATAGAGGAGCAGAACAAAATGTAAGAGGAGAAATACATAATGCTTTTCAATTTAATAATTCATCAGGAAAATCTATTACTTTGAGAGGAAAGAAAACAACTATTTATGAAGGAGGGCATCGTGTTCCTTTAATTATTTCATGGCCAGACAACCATGATATTGTAAAAGGCTCGGTGAGCGATCAACTTTTTTCTCAAACAGATATTTTTCCAACAATAGCTTCTATTTTGCGTGTGAATTTACCTCCAGAAGTTGCACGAGATGGTCTTTCTTTGCTTCCAGCATTAACTGATGCAAGTATAACTAATCTAAGAACTACTTTAGTTAGTCATTCTTTTAGAGGTTATTTCGCTCTACGAAAGGGTCCGTGGAAGTATATAGCTGATCTAGATCCTTCAGAAGATGGTAGTTCTAGTAATGTCAATGGGATAGGTTCGTTATATAATTTAGAAAATGATATTGGAGAAACAACGAATCTCCTTTCTAGTATGCCAACCTTAGTTCAAGAATTACGGGATACACTGATATCTTACGGTTATGTGGAACCAGCTGCATTCGCTAATCCTTTTAAAACTCGTAGTGTACCTTTAGTGCGAGATTTTTATGTTTCTCGTCCTGTCTCTACAATTTCTAAAGATCCTATAGTTTTGGTTTAAAGGGAGTCTCTGTTTATTCTATTAACGGTCGTTATGTAGGGAAGATAGGTTCTTTCGGTATTAATGACAAGTGGGATGGATTTTTGCAATCATCCAAAGTTTCTTCAGGTCGATATATTTTATATTATCAAGATGCTTCTTCTTCCAATCGAACTGTATATAATCAAGTTGTGTCTGTCTTTTAACTTTTTCCACACGGACTTGACGGAACTATAACATCGATGAAGATGTCAATTATCCATATTTAGACAAAAAGATTCGTGACCTTTACTGCAAATAAAATTTTTCATTTGACAGAAGGTAACTTATAAAGTTATTACTTAATTGACAAAATAATCAATATAACAATTATGAATTTATTAAAGGGAAATTCAATTTATGAAAAAATAAACTTATTTGTCTTTATGGTTTTTTCTATATGTTTCTTTGCTTGTTCTTCTGATGAAAATAAAAAAATTTAAAACAAACATCTTATTCTAAGAGTATTTCCTGTCAAGAATGCCATATAGAAGAGTATCAACAATGGCTTGATTCTGATCATAAAAAGGCAATGGAACGCTACTTCAATTACAGTTCTTGCTGACTTTGATAGTACAGTTTATACCAATTACGGTACAGTGTATACTTTTTTTTAAAAGACTCTACTTTTTGGATTAAATTACAAAAAGATACCCTTGCTCCTGAATTTTTTGAAATAAAGTACACATTTGGATATAGTCCATTACAACAATATTTAATTGAATTTGAAAAAGGAAAATTACAAATTTTAAATATTGCTTGGGATATTCCAAAAAAGAAATGGTATAATGTATCTTCTAATCAAGAACTTTCTGAAACAGATTGGTATCATTGGAAGCAAGGAGGTCAGACTTGGAATCATGCTTGTGCAGAATGCCATTCTACAAATTTATTAAAAAACTATGATTTTAAAGAAAAGAATTATCATACTTCTTATGAAGAAATAAATGTGGCCTGCGAAGCTTACCATGGACCAAGTCAAAAACATGTTCACTTAATGCAGAAAACTAAATTTGATTGGAAACCATTCAGTGATTCTTCTTTTACAAAATTTGGTTTGACCAGAAATTTTCATATTGTAGATCGTCAAAAACAAGTTGAAAATTATGCCCGTTGCCATTCAAAGCGTACTCGTATTACTCAAAAAGAAAAATGGGATGGCATTTATCTCAATCATTATCAACCTGTCTTTTTAAATTATCCAGAGTATCATTATGACGGTCAAATTAATGAAAAATTTTATGTATATGGTTCTTTTTTACAAAGTAAAATGTATCAAAAAGGAGTTGTATGTACCAATTGTCATAATCCACATAGCAATAAAATAAAATTTGAAGGAAATCAATTGTGTACGCAATGTCATAATCCGCAGAATAAAAAATATAATTTTATTAAAGAGTATGATTCTCCTCAACATCATAATCATTCTCCTAACTCTAGTGGATCTCAATGTATTAATTGTCATATGCCTGGAAAAACTTACATGGGAATTGATTTTAGAAGAGATCATAGTTTTTCTATTCCTAATCCAAAATTATCAAGTAAAATAAATAGTTCTAATGCTTGTAATCAATGTCACCAAAATCGAACCAGTCAATGGAAGAATGAACAATTTAAAAATTGGTACCCGAAAAATGATAAAGAAACGAAGAGTTATGGAGAAATTTTATACAATTTTTCAAATAATAGGTCAGATAAAAAAAATAATTGATTTAATTAAGGATACAACAGTAGCTTCATTTATGAGAGCATCCGCCTTAGCTGAAATAGCGACACAAAGTATTCCCATACCTTTAAATGATATTATACTTCATTCTTAAAAAATAAAGATGCATTTATTCGTTTTGCGGTAATGTTATGTTGGCCAATACTTAATGTTTCTGTAAAAATAAAAAATGTTTCTCTTTTAATTTCTTTACTAGATGATCCGATTCGTTTAGTGTGCATTCAAGCAGTTAAACATATTGGTTCAAAAATCAAACATACATTATCTAAGAAACAAAAAAAAATTGTTTACCCAAGCAAAAAAAGAACTAGTGAATTATTTTTTGGAACATCAAGATACTCCTAACGGATTGTATCAGAATGGATTATATCATCAAAATCAAAATCAAAATGACTTAGCTAAGCAGTATTATTTCAAGTCATTAGAGTTGGATAGTCTTTTTGAATTTCCTAAAGTTAATTTAGCTCATATTTATTCAAATCAAAATCAAGTAGATTCTGCAATTTATTATTTGACAGAAGTCATAGAATCATCCCCCCAATATACGGCAGGTTTTAATTCTTTAGGTTTGCTTTATGCTCAAAAACAAGATTGGAGTAGTGCTATTCATTATTTGAAACAAGCTTATTCTTTAAATTATGATTTAAAAACTCTTTGTAATTTATCGTTAGCTTATCAAAATAATAATGATTTGGATAATACTCAAAAACATTTTTTAATAGGTTTAAAGCAGGATCCTAAAAATGTTAAATTTCTGAATGCTATAGCGATTTTCTATGCACAACAAGAAGAATGGGGACTTGCTAAGAATTTTGCTGAAAATTTATTGACTCTTGAACCAACTAATCAAAGTTACAGATAGTTAGTTTCTTTTATTGCACAGAGATTTTTAAAAGAACAAAAAATAAAGAAAGAGAAACAATAAAGTTCACTTGTTACAAAAAAGAAGAAGAAAACTATACATTAAATGAGTACGAATTTTGGAGGCTTAATATTATTGTTATGCTAAAAGTATTAATGTTATAGATTTTTTTCTATCGTAATATTAGTTGTACAATAGTTTTTTTGACAAAATTCTGTTAATAGAACAATTAAAATCAATATATCTTTGTGTCTTGTTTGTTTGTAGAGTAGATAAAAGTATATTTGGATTAATGTTTCAATTTGATCATAGTTATTCTCGCTTATCATCTAAACTTTATACAAAAGTATCTCCTGTTCCAGTAGAAGCACCCAAACTTGTTATTTTTAATCAAAATTTAGCGAATGAGATGGGAATAAATTATTCTAAAATAGATTCTCAAACACGGCTGAAGATTTTTAGTGGCAATCAATTACCACTGAATGCTCTGCCTTTAGCTCAAGCTTATGCGGGACATCAGTTTGGACATTTTACAGTGTTAGGCGATGGTCGAGTTATTCTATTAGGTGAACACTTAACATTGAACAAAAAACGATACGACATTCAATTAAAAGGTTCTGGAAAAACACCCTACTCTCGTAGAGGTGATGGTCGAGCTGCTTTAAAGCCAATGTTAAGAGAGTATCTGATGAGTGAAGCAATGTTTGGACTTGGAATTCCGACAACTCGTGGTTTAGCGGTAACGACAACAGGTGAAGATATTTATCGAGAAACTCCTCTTCCAGGAGCCATTTTAACTCGAGTCGCTAGTTCACATATTCGAATTGGAACTTTTGAATACATTGCTTTAAAGCAAAATAAAGATTTATTAAAAAGCTTTTTAAGCTATACCATCAAGAGGCATTTTCCAGAATGTATTAAGGTTGAAAACCAAGCTTTCGAATTTTTGAAAGCGGTTTCCCAAAAGCAAATAAACTTAATAGTAAATTGGATGAGAGTTGGTTTTATTCACGGAGTCATGAATACAGATAACGTATCAATTTGTGCAGAAACGATTGACTATGGACCTTGTGCTTTTATGGATCATTACGACCCAATGACTGTTTTTAGTTCTATTGATTATCATGGACGTTATTCTTTTGGCAATCAACCTAAAATAGCTCAATGGAATTTGGATCGTTTAGCGAAAGTACTTTTACCTTTAATTGATTTTAACCAACAAAAAGCAATGGAGATGGCAAAAGATGTAATAGAAAAATTTTCTGTTACCTATGAAAACCAATGGTTTTCTATGATGAAACAAAAATTAGGTCTGTTAGGTGATGATAATGGAGATAGTATATTAATAAAAGATTTACTAGAATGGATGTTTAAAGTTAAAGCAGACTACACTAATGTTTTTCAAGCCTTAAAAGAGAAGTCGTTGACTAATACAAAATTTGATGAAGATGATCGTTTTCGAATTTGGTATCAAGCTTGGCAAAAACGTATCTGTCGAGATAAGAATTCAATGGAAGATTCTTTTAGTCTAATGCACAAGGTTAATCCTGAGATTATTCCTAGGAATCATAAAGTAGAAGAAGTTTTAAATGCTGCTGAAAACTTTGACTTAAAGCCTTTCCATAAGTTTTTAAAAGTTTTACAAAACCCTTATGAAGAAAAAAGTCAATTTAAGGATTATCAAAAGCCTCGATCCTTAGAAGAAGAGTCATATCGTACTTTTTGTGGAACATGAATTTAATCTGAGTTAAAGTTAAAAGTTATACTTCAACATTATGTGAATAACTAAAATGATTTTTTAATAATCAATAGGACAGGTACCAAAAGACCAAAAGATAAAATTTTCTCAAAAATAAAAAAGGCTCTCTTCTAAAAAAGAGAGCCTTTTAAAACGGTTTAGCTTGGGCTATAAAATAATATTAAATAGTATTTGGTTGAAGCGAGAGACTAAATTTATATTCTTTAGGATTATAAATTAAGTATCCTACTGAGTTATCTTCAAAAACGACTTCAAAAGCACTTGTTTCTGTAGGCTCATCAACAGGAAGAGTCAATGTTCCTGTTGTACTTCCGTTGTCAAGATTACCACCTTCAATAAACATACTGATAGATACATTTTCTTGTTCTGATAATTCTTCAAAGTTAAAATTGGAATAATAAAGAGTCATACCAACAACATCCGAACTCTCTGGAGCTTTAAAAATCCAGAGATATTCTGCTATATTAGGATTGTCGGGGTTTCCTTTAATATAAAAGTAAGAAGTATCACCATTAATTATTAGTTCTTCAAAAGTTACAATTGTATCAATATTTATCTCATTCCTTAGATCGTTTACATTAAGGTAGCTTACATTGGAGTATACGAGAAAACTAGAGGTAACCGAATCTAAATCCCCCAACGAACCTGAATCAACTAAAAATAATCCCTCTTTGATACTATCTTT
This sequence comes from Fibrobacteria bacterium, assembly GCA_965261055.1. Taxonomy (GTDB): domain Bacteria; phylum Fibrobacterota; class Fibrobacteria; order UBA11236; family JADFYW01. Next base: position 556,588 of record OZ253440.1, read on the forward strand.
TGTAGAAACTTTTAAAATAACATCCCGAGACCAAATAGCTGTAGTAAATAAAATAATTAAAAATAAAAGTTTTTTCATTTTCCTTCCTTCTTTGATTAATTTGAATTATTTGTAATAAATCTTGCACTGGTACTAATTCCATTTAGCTTATCAGCAATTGTTTCCGTAGTCGTTGGGTCAAATCTATCACAACCCACAAAAAGAACGAACAAAAAAATGCCCAAACCTAAAAAATTTTCCTTCTTCACAAAACCTCCATTTTTATACTAGGTATTAAAATGTAGTAAATTTTTCAATAGTTCAATAGTTATCGTATATATTCTAAAGAGATTATCTTTTTAGTTGTCAAACAAAATGACAAAAACTACTTTTGGTTCACCTTGTTGGAGGATTAGGCTAATTGGTAAGTCAGCGGTCTTGAAAACCGCCACCGCAAGGTTTGGGGGTTCGAGTCCCTCATCCTCCGCCAAACATTCTTTTTTTTAATCATATTTTTAATCATATATTTCTTTTTAAAATCCGCTCTTCTTTCGGAACAACTTTCATACTTTCTTGTTACCTTTCACGATGTCTTTTAACTACAATTTTAATTTATTAAAGTTAGCCTCACTTTAACCTTTCTTTCAATGAAATTTACAGAACTTAATATTATTCCTCCTATCCTTGATGCAATTAAAGACAAGAATTATTCTAAAGCAACTTCCATTCAAGAAAAAGCCATTCCTTTTATTTTAAATCACAGAGATGTTTTAGGATGTGCACAAACTGGGACTGGGAAAACTGCAGCTTTTGCCATCCCAATCATTCAAAAAATTTCAAAACAGATAAAAAAACAGTCTCGTAAGAGTTCTATGCCGGTCTCTTTAATCCTGACCCCTACCAGAGAATTAGCAATTCAAATTAATGATAATATCCTACAATACAGTAAATACACTAAAGTAAAACACACTGTTATTTTTGGTGGTGTAAAACAATTTAATCAAGTAAAAGTCCTTCAAAAAGGTTTAGATATTTTAGTTGCAACACCAGGAAGATTACTTGATTTAATTTCTCAAAATATTATTAATTTGAATCAAATCGAAATTTTTGTTTTAGATGAAGCAGATCGTATGTTAGACATGGGATTTATCAATGATATTAAAAAGGTTCTTAACTTATTACCACAGCAACGACAGTCTCTTTTCTTTTCAGCAACAATGCCTCAAAATATTTTAGAACTTTCTAAGCAAATTCTAAATGATCCTGAAAAAATTGAAATAACACCTATTTCATCAACTGCTGAAAGTATTAAACAACATCTATACTACACAAATAAATCCACCAAAAGAAATGTTTTATTACACATTCTTGAAAATCCAGACATTAATCCTGTATTAGTTTTCTGCCAAACTAAACACGGTTGTGATAAACTCATTCGCTTTTTACATCAAAACAATATTACAGCCTCTACAATTCATGGTAATAAATCACAAAATCATAGACAACGAGCTCTTCTACAGTTTAAATCAAATGAAATCCGAGTTCTTGTCGCTACAGATATTGCTGCTAGAGGGATTGATATTAAAAAACTTAAATATGTTATTAACTATGAAATTCCAAATATCTCTGAAACTTATGTTCACAGAATCGGACGCTCTGGTAGAGCTGGAGAAGTTGGTTTTTCAATCTCAATTTCTGAACCAGAAGAAAATATTTTTATTCGGGATATTGAAAATTTAATTAAACAAAAAATGAATGTTATTATTGAAAATCCTTTTCCTCAAACGGATAAATCTATGAGTCTGGCTCAGAGAAAAGAACTAAATAAGGAAAAACAACTTAAAAAACAAGCTTTTTTCGCTAACCGCAAAAAAATTGCTAATTAAGTTAAACTAAAAACATTTAAATCTTAAATGAAAAAAACATTACTTTAATTTTGATTTAATCTGTTTAATCGTATTTAATGCATCATCTCATGAATATTATTAAACTGAAAAACATTTCCTATTGTTCTTAGAACAATTCCCGCACTGGTTTTGTAATCTTAATAGTTATTAAAAACAGAAGTCTGTAAATCATAGTTTAATTCATTTATAAGTGTTATAAATGATTCCTCCACCTCTAACTTGATTACATTAAAGGGGTTTTTTCAGGAACTGTTCCTTTTTTATAAAGTTCCAATATAGTCCCTCAATTTTTATAGGTTGTGAAGCTAATTTATAACAAAGAATTTGTTGCGTAACCAGCAAATGCATAAAGTTCCAAAAAATATTGTTATTGTGACCTTTTGCTACTTGGTATATCTGCTCTAGTGTCAAATCTTTAATTTGATTTAAAATGCTCTCACGAATCATTTTTAAAACTTCTATTTCAAATATATATAACATAATTATATTTCCAATATAAAATTATAAAGTTGCGTTTGAATAATACTCTTTAACAAATAGATTTTTACTTTTCTTAAGCTCATCCATACTACCCAAAAAAGCAATTTTACCTGATTTTAACATTGCGATACGCGTAGCAATTATATTTGTACTAATCAGATCATGAGTAACTACAATACTTGTAATACTTAACTCATTTTGAAGTTTTAAAATTAAAAGATTAATCTTACTTGCTGTAATTGGATCAAGTCCTGTTGTTGGCTCATCATAAAGTAAAATTTTTGGTTTTAACACGATAGAACGAGCAAGACCAACTCTTTTCTTCATTCCCCCTGATAGCTCACTTGGCATTTTTTTACAATGATGTTCACCAAGTTGAACTAACTCTAAACTTTCTATGGTCATTTTATAAAGTTCTTTTTCAGATAAATATGGTTTTTTTTCTCTTAATGGAAACTGAATGTTTTTTTCAACATTCAAAGAATCAAACAAGGCTGAATTTTGAAAAACAATACCCATATTTTCACGAGCTTCCTTTAAATTTTTACTATATCCAATATCCCGTTGATTAATTAAAATTTGACCAGAAGAAGGCTTCATTAATCCTATACAATGCTTTAAAAATACAGATTTACCTTCACCACTTTTACCCATAATAGCTAAAACTTCTCCAGAATCAACTTGCAAATCTAAATGATCCAAAATCGTTTGATTTTTTAATTTTTTAACAACATTTTTAAATTCTAATACAACCATATTAAATATCCAACATTAAAATATTAAGAACAAAATCAAAAATTAAAATTCCAATACTAGCTAAAACAACTGCTCTCATAGATGCCAAACCAATTCCTTTTGAACCTAAAGAAGATTTTAATCCACAATAATAACCTAAAACACTAATAACAATAGCAAAGGAAAAAACTTTAACAGTACCAATAAATAAAAAGTACGGTTTAAATAGCACTCTTAAACCATATACATATTTTTCATAGCTAACATCTAAAAAAACATAAGACTGTAAACCTCCAACTAACAAAGCAATCAAACAAAAAAAATAATATAAAATAGGAAAAGTTAAAATACAAGCCCACATTTTAGGCATCCCATAAATTTCAAAATGATTAAAATTAAAAGATTCCAAAACATCTATTTCTTCATTAGTTTTCATTGATGCCATTTGTGTTGCAATACCAGAACTAATACGACCTGCCAATAATAAACACATGATAACAGGGGCTAATTCTAAGATTACAGAAACTCCAACAGCAGTTCCAATATAACGATTAGGTATAAAATTTTGAAACTGATAAGAAGCTGATTCAGCAGAAACACCACCAACAAAAATCGCTGCAACAAAAATCAAAGGAAAAGAATAAACACCTAAAGATAAAACCTGTTCTAAAACTTCATTCCTACGTCTTTTAATTTTAATTGTCATTGCTAACATCTTAATAAAATATGTAAAGACTTCACCATTTAAAACTAAAAAGTAACTGACTTTATTCCATAGAATAAAAATTATAGAAAAAGTGAAGTAAATTAAAACCATTACAAAGGGTACTCTTCTCTACTTGTATAGTTTGCAAAAGAAGCATATTCTTTTTCAAAAGTTAACATAATGTCACCCGTTGGTCCATTACGATGTTTTGCTACTATTAAGGATGCTTCGGCTTCTTTACGATGAATAAACATCACAATATCTGCGTCTTGCTCTATTGCTCCTGACTCTCTTAAGTCAGACAAAATTGGACGTCCATCAGCCCTACTTTCAACAGCACGACTAAGCTGAGACAAAGCAATAACAGGAACATTCATTTCTTTTGCTAAAATTTTCAGTGAACGAGAAATGACTGCAATTTCTTGTACTCTATTTTCAGCACGACCAGCAACTTGCATAAGCTGTAAATAATCCACAACAATTAAATCTAAAGGATATTTTTGAGCTAATCTTCTACATTTGGTACGAATTTGAATAGGAGTTAATTCCGCAGAATCATCTATAAAAACTTTTACATTTTCAAGCTGTCCTGCCGAATTCATTAATTTTTGCCTTGAATTTGTAGTCAAATTTCCATGACGAATTGATTTTAAATTAACCCTTGCTTCACGACATAAAAAACGCTGAACCAGTTGATCTTTTCCCATTTCTAGAGAAAAAAACGCAACTGTTTTTTGATGTTTGACAGCAGCATTTCCTAGTAAACTAATTACTAAAGCAGTTTTTCCCATAGAAGGTCTTCCCGCCACAATGATTAAATCTGTTTTTTGAAAACCACCTGTTAGAGTATCTAAATCTTGAAAACCACTTGGAACTCCTGAAATATCTTCACTCGAAAGTCTATCAAGAATTTTAAAACTCTCCTCAAGTGCATCTTTCATTAATACAAAATTTTCACTCGTCTGTTTTTGACCTATTTTAAAAATTCTGCTTTCAGCTAAATCAACAAGCTCTATAGGTTCTTTTTGCTCTTCATAACAATCTTTAAGAATCTCATTACCAGCTTCAATAAGTTGGCGAACTAATGCTTTCTTTTTTACAATTTGAGCATGATACTTAACATTTGCCGAAGCAAAAGAGGTTGACGAAATTGTTAAAATTTCTTGTTCTCCGCCAACAACATCTAACTTTTTGTTTTTTTGCATATAATCAATAACTGTAACGCTATCAATAGGGATATCTTTTCCCATCATATCAACTAAACAACCAAATAAAATTTGGTGTCGTTGCAAATAAAAATCGTTTTGTTTTAAAATTTCAAGAACATCAACTAAAACCTCTGGATCTAAAAAAATAGCTCCTAAAACTTCTTTTTCAGCTTCAATTGATTGAGGGAGAGTAAACTGATTTATAGTTGAGCTTGAATCCATTGTAGGTCTTTCCATACTTCTTTTTTAAGTTTAGGATTTTGTATTAAGTTTTTAAGGTCATCGGTTACCCAAACTTGTTTATCATTATCCAAAAATAGATTCTTACGTCTTAATTCAGGTAAATCATCTGCAGTTCTGAGTAAGAGTTGAGCCAAATAATCCCCTAAAATAATGATTTTATTAAAATTTAGTAATTTAATTTCTTGTAGCAAAAAAGGAAGCTGAAAAGCAAGCTGTTTCCAACTTAAAAATTGTATTTCTGGCGATTTAATCAAAGTTATAATTGTAAAATCATTGATATCTTTCTCAATTGCATTAAACATTTTACTCAATAAGATTTCCTTTTCTCTTTCTAGAGGAAACTTTAAATCATTACCATCTGTATAAAGCGAAACAATAACGCAAGAACCTTTTTTTTCTGTATAATTTAGTGTAGCCTTATTTAAGTATAAAGGCTGTTTAGATATTTTAGAAAATAAATCAACCAAATTAAAACAATCTGAAACAATAGGTAACTTTTGCTTAATTTGTTTTTTTTCTTTCTTAATTGATAAGACTTGACTTTTACTTGATAGTTTTGAAGATTTTTTTAAGGCGTCTAAGGTTTTTTCAGAATGGTTCTTTATCTGAATAGAACTAGGCCGCCTAAGAGCTGAATTTTGTTCAAAAAGTTCTATACACTCCTTTTTAAATAACCTAGCCTCTGCATCAAAATAAAGAGAACTGTCAGATAATTGCCAATCTAAATAATCCAATAAAGCTTGTTTTTTGGTCAATTCCATAAAGTTTATTTAAAAAATTTATCTAAACAAACTAACAAATGGTCAGCTAATTCGTACTTAGATATTAATGAAAGATTCATTTCATCTTCTAAACTAAGCTGATCTATAGCTAAAGCTCTAACTTTTTCTTTTCCAAAACCTTCATTGTTAAATGTTAAAACTGAATTCTCAGAAACTTTAGAATGTGCTGTATTTTGAACAACAGGTGTATTTATAATCAAAATATCACTAGGAGTTGTATTCCATTTTTTAAATGCTTCTTTTTCTTCTTTTTCATTTTCTAAAGCAAAGCCAACAATAACTTGATTTTCTTTTTTATTCTCTATAAGTTCATTCAAAATATGAGGTGCTGGTTTTAAACCTATAAATGAATTATCTTTATAATTCTTGATTTTCCCAGATTGAGTATGAACTGGAATCGCATCTGCCAAAGCACAACTCATAACAATAGCATCATAATTTGATTGTTTCTTTAACAATGTTTTTCTAAAACCTTCTGTTGTACTTACTCGCGTTACATCAGTTGCCTCTTCATAACCTGTCAAGTAAGACGAATCTGCAAACTGATTAGACATTTCCATATCTAGGTTACCACAAACAACACTAACCTTAGCACCACATAATTGTAAAGCCCAAACAATTGCAAAACCTGTTTTTCCACTTGACCTATTTGATATAAAACGAATATCATCGATTTTTTCTTGAGTATGACCAACTGCCAATAAACAACGCTTACCCTTTAGCTTTGGATGCAAAGAAGTTAAAGACTCCCCTGCTTTTACAAACTCGACAATTGTAGGAGTGTCTAACATCTTTCCGTAACCTTGCTCTCCACACGCCAGAAGTCCATAACCTGTTGGCAAGATATAATCACCTTTTTTCTTTAGAAGTTCTAAGTTACATTGAAAAGCAGGCGTTCCTAACATTTTGGTATTCATTGCTGGAGCTATATAAACAGGTCCTTCAAAACACATATAAACAAGAGAAACAGAAGAATGTGTTAATCCGTTAGCAAGCTCTCCTATAAGATTGGCAGTGCAAGGGGCAATTATAAAAAGATCTGCCCACTTAGCCCATTCAATATGCTCCATTCCATTTGTCTCTCCATTTTCAATAGATAAGGAATGAAGCTCTTCTGACTCTTCTAAACCATAACAGCTAGATTCTTCAAAGTAATCATTTTGATTAATTCGATATAATGGCTGGATCCCACTTAAAGCAGCAAAAGTTTGCGGAGTAACAAACTGAGTTGCCCCATAAGTCATCAGAATTCTAACCTGAGCACCTTCTGTCTTAAGTTGCTGTAACAAATCACAAGCCTTATAGGCTGAAATACTACCAGACAACCCTAATAAAAAATTTTTACCTCTTAAATTCATGTTCAAAAATGTAAAAAAATATCTTTATCTTGATTATTTATTATTTATACATTTTATGTATCCTGTATACCTCAATCATTATTTTATGAGCACAATTAAAACATATTTACAAACAACAATAGGAAAAAAACAAATCATGGCTATTACTGGTCTTATGTGGGTTGGTTTTTTATTCTCTCATTTAGCTGGTAATTTTCTTATTTTTGCTGGTCCAGACAAATTTAATAGCTACAGTAAAAGTCTTTCCGATTTAGGTCCTATACTCTACGTAGGTGAAGCTTTTCTCTTAATTATTTTTGTTATACATTCCAGCTTAGCCATGTATCTTACTATTAAAAATAAAAATGCAAGAGGTCAAAGTTATAAAGTAAAACACAATAAAGGCAACCTTAACTTGACAGCATCTACTATGGCTATCTCTGGAATAATTACACTTGTATATCTCGTTTACCATATTTATTCTTTAAAATTTGGAACAGAATATAGTACTATCATTGATGGTGAAATTGCTCGTGATTTATACCGTTTAATGTCTGAAAGATTTGCTAACCCTTATTACTCTGGATTTTATCTTATTTCTATGTTGTTTTTAAATTTTCATTTGGTTCATGCCATCCAAAGTTGTCTTCAAACATTAGGAATAAATCACCCTAAATATACTCCTAAAATTAAGGTTATTTCTCTAGTTTTAGGCACTCTATTAGGAATAGGCTTTTCAGCCTGTGTTATCTCCATTTATATCCAAGGAGGAATATAATGCTACTTGATTCAAAAATCCCTGAAGGTTCTCTTTCTGAAAAATGGGATAAATACCGCTTTGATACTAAACTTATTAATCCTGCAAATAAACGCAAATTTAAAGTCATTGTTGTCGGAACAGGACTTGCTGGAGCCTCAAGTGCAAGTTCTTTAGCCGAATTAGGATATGATGTCCATAGCTTCTGCTTTCAAGACAGTCCGAGAAGAGCTCATAGTATAGCTGCTCAAGGTGGGATTAACGCATCCAAAAACTATACCAATGATGGAGATAGCGTTTACCGACTTTTTTATGATACAATTAAAGGTGGAGATTACCGTTCTCGTGAAGCAAACGTATACCGTCTAGCCCAAATGAGCTCTAATATCATTGATCAATGTGTTGCTCAAGGTGTTCCTTTTGCTCGTGATTACGGTGGCTTATTGGATAACCGTTCTTTCGGTGGAGCTCAAGTTTCTCGAACTTTTTATGCCCGAGGACAAACGGGGCAACAACTTCTTTTAGGGGCATACTCTGCTCTATCCAAACAAATTGGATTAGGTCAAATCAAAATGCATGTCCGTAAGGAAATGCTAGATGTTGTTAAGGTTGACGGAAAAGCAAGAGGTATCATCGTTCGTGATTTAGTTACAGGAAAACTAGAAAAACATTCAGCCCATGTTATTATTTTAGCAACAGGTGGCTATGGAAATGTTTTTTATCTATCCACAAATGCGATGGGATCTAATGTGACTGCAGCTTGGAGAGTTCATAAACGAGGAGCATTTATGGCTAATCCTTGTTTTACTCAAATTCACCCTACTTGTATTCCTGTTTCTGGAGAACACCAATCTAAATTGACTCTCATGTCAGAAAGTCTTAGAAATGACGGACGTGTTTGGGTTCCTAAAAAGAAAGATGATAACCGTTCTCCTGAAAATATTCCTGAAGAAGAGCGTTATTATTATCTTGAAGAAAAATATCCTAGTTTTGGAAATTTAGTTCCTAGAGATGTGGCATCTCGTAATGCTAAAATAGTTTGTGATAAAGGTTTAGGTGTTGGAAAAAGTAAATTAGCAGTTTATCTTGATTTTAAAGACGCTATTTCAAAATACGGAGAAGATCGCATTCGTGAAAAATATGGTAATCTTTTTCATATGTACCAAGAAATTACAAATGAAAATCCTTACCAACGCCCTATGAGAATTTACCCTGCAGTGCATTATACAATGGGTGGTTTATGGGTAGATTATGATTTAATGACGACTCTTCCTGGTTGCTATGCCTTAGGTGAAGCCAATTTTTCTGATCACGGTGCAAACCGTTTAGGTGCAAGTGCATTAATGCAAGGTCTTGCTGATGGCTATTTTGTGATTCCTTATACTTTAGGAAATTACCTAACAACTGAAAAGCTTGAGAAGATTAATACAACTCATCCAGCTTTTGATTTAACCCGAAAAGAAGCCAGTAACCGAAATCAAAAAATACTTGATGTTAAAGGTGATTTGAGTCCAACCGAAATTCATCGTAAACTTGGTCAACTTCTTTGGGAACATTGTGGGATGACTAGAAATGCAGAGGGACTAAAAAAAGCCCTTGAAGAAATTCCAAAAATTAAAGATGAATTTTGGAGTCGTGTCTCTGTCCCCGAAAATGATAAAGGAATGGCTCCCACTTTAGAACATGCTGGTCGTTTAGCCGATTTTATTGAATTTGCTGAAACAATGGTATTAGATGCTCTTCATCGTGAAGAATCTTGTGGTGGTCACTTCAGAGAGGAAAGTCAATCTGAAGAAGGTGAAGCAAAACGTGATGACAAAAACTTTAGTCATGTTTCTGCTTGGGAATATAAAGGAAATAGTACGAAACCATCCTTACATAAAGAAAAACTTAAGTTTGAGAATGTTAGTCTTACTACAAGGAGTTATAAATAATGATCCTAGGTACAAAACAACACGAAACAAATCAAACTTTAGAATCAATGATTATCACACTAAAGGTTTGGCGACAAAGCAATTCTGAGGAAAAAGGCCATTTTGAAACAATTCCTGTTCAAGATGTATCACCTGATATGTCTTTCCTTGAGATGTTGGATGTAGCAAATGTCCAAATTATCCATAAAGGACAAGAGCCCATTGCATTTGATCATGATTGCCGAGAAGGAATTTGCGGAATGTGTAGTTTAGTTATCAATGGTGTACCTCATGGTAAAGAAAAAGGAACTACAACTTGTCAGCTATATATGCGAACCTTTCGAAACAAAGAAATTATTGTTATTGAACCTTGGAGGGCCTCCGCATTCCCTGTAATTAAAGATTTAGTTGTTGATCGTAGTGCTTTTGACAAAATTATTGCTAGTGGTGGTTTTATTTCTGCAAAAACAGGAAGTGCACCTGATGCAAATAGTATCTTAGTATCGAAGCACGATTCAGATCAAGCAATGAACGCAGCTGAATGTATTGGCTGTGGAGCCTGTGTTGCTGCTTGTAAAAATGCTTCAGCTAGCCTTTTTGTCGCAGCAAAGGTATCACACCTATCTTATTTACCTCAAGGTAAAATTGAAGCTCAAAATAGAGTTTTAAACATGGTTTCTACTATGGAAGACTTAGGTTTCGGAGCTTGTTCAAATACTTACGAGTGTGAGGCGGCTTGTCCTAAAGAAATCTCAGTTGAAAATATTGCTAAGATGAATAAAGAATATAGCTTAGCGAGTTTAAAGCGCCGCACCTAAATCTAAAGCCTTATTTTTTAAAGCTTTAAAAAATAACATTAATATATTAAGGCTATTTTTTTCTTTTTACTAAAAAAGATTTAAAATAAATTTTGCTTTTTATAGTTTTCTCCACCTAGTTCAAATCACTGTTTATTTTTAAAAATCTATGCCAAATTCTCTCCTAAATCATAACCCACATAAAGAAACAAACTTTTGGGATGATTGTGTGAAAAATATTAAAAATGAAGTCTCTGATTCGGCCCAATCTTGGCTTTCTCAAATTGAACTCGTAGAACAGAAAAAAAATAAATTTATATTAGGCTTACCAAATAATTTCGTCTTAAATTATGTCCAAAAATATTTCCATACCACCATTCAAGAAGGCATCGAAAAAGAATTTGAAAGTTCTATTGAAATTCTTTATGTTAATTTAGATAAAAATTGTATCGCTCTTGAACATTCAACAGATACTCTTCCTAAAGAAACACTTCAAAAAAAACAATCTAAATCTCGTATTAAAATCCGTTCTATTTTACCCTTACTTCCTAATTATACTTTTGAGAATTTTATTGAAGGAGAACATAGTCAAGTTGCTCGAACAGCTTGTACTACAGTCTGTCAGATGCCAGGTCAAGATGACTTTAATCCTTTAATTATATATGGAGAAACAGGACTTGGTAAAACGCACCTACTCCAAGCAATGTGCTTTTTATTTAAAAAATTAGAAACAGCTCAAGAGATTGTTTACCGTACCTCTTCCCAACTTTTACAAGAGTTCCTTGAATACTGTCAAAAGCGTGAATCTAAATTTTCTTTTGTTGAACAGTACTTAAAAACGGATGTCATTTTAATTGACGACATTCAATTTTTAGATAACAAACCTGGTTTACAAGAAGAATTTTTCAAATTATTTAGCCAACTTAAACATGCTGGAAAGCAAATTGTAATCTCATCCGATCGCCTTCCAGCTCAAATTAAAAACTTAGATCGACAACTTTTATCTCGATTTGAAAATGGTTTAACAGTTGATATCACTTTACCTGAAAGAGAAAATCGCTTTCAAATTTTGAAATACAAAAACAAATCTCTAGCAAATAATTTTATTACTGATGAAATATTGGATTACATCGCCCAAACAGTAACAACAAATGTAAGAGAGCTTGAAGGTAGTTTAATTACAATAGCTTCTTATGCTAATTTAATGGGAATTTTTATTACTCTAGATATGGCTAAAGAAATTCTAGGTGATATCCACTCAAAATCCCGAAAGATTTCTGTCGATTCTATTATTGAATTTATAGCTCGTTATTATAATTTATCTGTTTACCAAATAACTGGTCTTTCTCGTAAGCAAGAATTTGTTACCCCTCGCCAAATTGCAATGTATATTTCTAGACATATAACACAACACTCTTTCCAAACAATTGCTTGTTCTTTTAAAAGAAACTACTGTACAGTAAGCCACTCTGTTGAAAAAATTCAACAGATAATGGATTCCGATAAAGAGTTCCTAAATCATGTTAACAACCTAAAAGATAACATTTACCGTAACTCAAATTAAATTCAAACTTAAATATGAGGTCTACTTCTTCTAAAAAACCTCTTTTATGGCTTCTTCCTTTTGGGATTTGCTTTTTATTTTTTTATGGAATACCTCTTTTAAATGGAATTTATGCTAGCTTTCAATCTAATAGCCTTTTTGGAAAACCGACTTGGATTGGACTTTCTAATTATGAACAAGTTTGGAAAGATCTAAGATTTTTCCTTTCTATTAAAAATACAATATTTTATAGTTTGTGTTTAACGATATTAACCGTAATTTGTTGCTTTTTTTTAGCGATTCTTATTTCTGTTTCTTTCCCGTTCGCAAAAATAATTTCTCGTTTAGCACTTCTAATTCCTTCAATTTGTCCTAGTATTATTTTGTCTATTTTATTTATTCTTTTCTTTAGTGGAAAGTACGGAATATTAAATCAATGGATATTGGAACCTTTAAACCTACCCTCTCCTGATTGGATCAAAAATCCTTACCTAATTAAAATTGCTCTTGTTTTTCAAGGATTATGGCGTTGGACTGGATTAATGACACTATTTATTCTAGCTAAATTAGAATCTATACCAAGAAAAGCTTATGAAATGGCAAAATTGGAGAACTCTTCAGCCGTATCTCGTTTTTGGAACATTACCTTACCTCAGTGCAAAAAAACATTATTTTTTATTACTATTTTCTTGATTATTGACTCTTTTATCTTGTTTGAAGGAGCATATTCTCTACTTGGAAGTTCAGGAGGAGTAGAAGACTCGGGACTCCTTTTTGTTTCATATGTTTACTTAATTAGCTTTACCTATGGAAAATTTGGTTTAGCTACTGCTATGAATTTTTCAGTCTTACCTGTTTTCTTTATATTCTTTTATGCAATTCTTTTTTATAATAGAAAAAATGAAAACAGTCATTAAACATAAAACTAAGATAACAACAACAATTCTAAGCCTTGGAATTGTAATAACTCTTATTTTACCTTTTTTTTGGATGTTTTTATCAACATTTAAAACAAATACAGAGATTTTCACTTACCACCAAATTTTTCCCAATTTTTTTTCAACTCATTTTTATAAAATCTTTTTTAATCACCCACAAAATTTTTTGGCACACTTTTGGAATTCTCTAGAAATTTCCATACTTCAAACTATTTTAACTTTAATTTTATCCATCTCAGCTGGTTTTGTTTTCGCTAACTACTCCTTCAAAATGAAAAGAATTCTTTTTTTGTCATTCTTGACTCTAATCTTTATTCCTAAACAAATCATAGCCTTACATTTATTTGAATGGATGAATACTCTAAATCTTATTGATACCCCTTTATCTGTTATTTTTCCTGGAATGCTTAGTGGATTAGGTCTTTTATACTTTACACAAGTCTTTCAAAAAATCCCTTCTTCTATTTTAGATACCCTACGCATTGAAGGTGTTTCAGAGTTTCGTATAATATTGCACCTTTTTTCTTTTATTAAAGCACCCTGTATTGCTTATTTCTTTATTCACTTTACCTTATCTTGGAATGAGTACCTAATTCCTCTACTCATGCTACATTCCAATGAAAAACAGACTCTAGCTCTTTCTATAGGAAAAATTAGCGGAAATTTAAGAGATCCCTATGCTCTTATGATGATTGGAGGCTCACTCGCAATTATCCCTGTTTTTATTTTATATTTAACCACTCAAAAGTATTTTACTTCTGCTTTGAAAAACTTAAAATTTTAGTTTAATTCTTTAATAAAAAGTCTAAAGCTTCCATGCCTTGTGTTCCTACATTTTTAGAGAATGTATTCACATATAGTTTGATATGGGAAAGACAAACCTCTTTACTTATTTCTTGGGAATATTTTAAACACAAATTTAAGGATTCTTCAAAATGATTTTCAGCCCATTCAATACTTTGCTGTATTGCTTGTTCAAATAAAATTTTGTCATAACACTTTTTTAACATTAGAATTCCCAAAGGAATTGGTAAACCCGTTTGCCTTTCCCAATATTCTCCTAAATCGCTAATACAATTTAAAAAATCTTCTTGATAAGTAAAACGAGATTCATGAATAATAACACCCTGAGAATTTTTCTGTGTTTTTAGTTTTTGATATACTCTATCAAAAGATAAAAACTCTTTTTGAATATCTTTATTTTGGTTGTAAAAATTAAATAAAGCATGAGCAGTTGTTTCTCTACCAGGGAGTAATACAGGCAACTCTTTTTTTATTTGTGTGTGTATTTGGCTTAATAATAAAGGTCCGCAACCATATCCCATTGCACCTCCATTTCTTAACATTTGATAATTTTTGTTTTTGTTTAATTGAATAGCACTCACTTTAATAAAATCGAAACTATTCTTTAAAAACTCTTGATTTAATGTTTGGATATCCAAAAATGAAAATTCAAACTGAAACGACTCTAACTTAATTTTCCGTAATAGCAATCCACTAAAAATAAATATGTCATTAGGGCAGGGAGATATTGCAATTCTAATATTTTTTTTATTTAAAGCCATCTTTTCCCCCATTTAGGTTGATTAACCATCCAATACAAATATTGTTTTAAATTATTACAAGCCTCTTTAATATTATTTAAATCCATTTTTCTGCAAGAAGCCCAATTACTAATTCCTCGTATTTCCCAAACAGGAATATTAAAATAATATGCAAGCTGGACAACTGCAGCACCTTCCATATTTTCTGCTTCAATATTATGTAACCTTCCTCTCTCTTCTCCAGTTTTTTCCGTTCCAGTACATTGTTGTACTGTTCCTGATTTTACTTTGTTCACATTAAAAGTAAATTCTTTATCATTTAACATCCAAACTGGATATTCTGCCAATGCAAAGTTATTATTTTGATTCTTCGCAAAATTAGCATATGCCAAAGGCTTAAAAGATCCATCCTCCATTTGAAAACCTAAGTCAGCATAACACTGATAAGTAGACAAGACTACATCACCTAACTTTAAACTCAATTCTTTTTTATATGCTCCCGCTATTCCTATATTTATAACTCTGCTTACTTTTTTCTCTTGTAGTAAAGGAAAAAGAGACAAAATAGTTTCAGAAATTCCTATTCTTGAAATATGATGAATGCCCACACCAACAGGTAAAACTTGTAATTCAAGTTCAGTTGCACAACAAAATAAAATTGAAGAATTATCCATAAAGTATTGTAATCTTAAATAATCAAAGAGGCTCAAATTCTAAAACATTTTGTATATCATCTGTATCTAAATTTAACATTAGTAAACGATCTAAACCTATGGCGATACCTGAACAAAATGGCAAAGGTCTTTCTTTAATTTCGTTTAAAAAAAATTGATCTATTTTAAGTAAAAGTTTATTCAATGCTTTTCGATTTTTATTTTCTTTATTAAAGCAATTTAAATACTCTTCTTTCGTATTTAATTCTTCAAAACCATTTCCAATCTCTAGACCTCCACAAAAAACTTCAAAACGAAGTGATACAGAACTATCAATAGATGATTTTTTAGCTAAATTAGATTGAGAAGCTGGGTAATGATACACTATTGTAATCTTATTTTTATCGAAACAGGTTTCTATTTTCTGACTAAATAAAACCATAAGTATTTCAACTCTACTTAATAATCTAGGAAAATTTGGCAACTGCTCTTTCAATATATTTTGAAGATCAATTATAGAAGACTTAAAAGGACAAACTCCTAAATTTTTGACAAAGGCTTCTTGATAACTCATTTTTTCTATAGCTATATCAGGTTTAACCAAATGTATAATTTGAATAACATCCTTAACTAACTCTCCCCAACTCCATCCTAATCGATACCATTCTAATAAACTAAATTCAACCCTATGCTTTGAGCCGACTTCCTCTTGTCTAAACGCTTTACAAATTTGAAAAATAGAAGGATAGCCCCTTGAAATTAATCTTTTCATGAACAATTCAGGTGATGTTTGTAAATAACTATCCCCCACCTTTAAAGGATTAATATAAGTATCTATTAATGTGCCTTTTGACAAACATGGAGTTTCCACTTCTAAAATATCTTCCTCTAAAAAATAATTTCTTATTTTTTGATACAACAGAAATTTTTGCTTTGAAATTTCTAAACTCATTTTATCTTAATACAATTTATGTTTAGATAAAGTTATATTTTTAAAACCAACTAATTTAGTCAATTTTTTTAACAACGATGGTGTCAATGAAAATTTTATCTTATCAGAAATAATTTTTTTAATTAATTCTTGTCCTTGATAAATATTAATAACACACTGAAGATCTCCTTTACGACTAGAAATTAATTTATAAAGTTCATCTGTAAATTCTGACTTTATTTCCAAATGCGACAATCTAATAATGACACTTTTTGTCAGGATTTCTAAAGCTGTTTCTAATAATGTCATTCTTTCTACTGCAATTTTAATGCGGTCCGAATACGGATTTCGCGTCATTTTACATCTCAATAAAACCATTTGATCGATTTGTATTAATTCCGAATTTTGTTCGTAAAAATCACTTGGAAATAATATAGAAGCTTTACCTCTAAGATCTTCTATTTCAGCTATGGAATAAGCTCTATTATCTTTTTTTCCTATAAATTGATTTACTGAGTTTAAAATTCCTCCAATAATAAAATTAACTCCCTCATCAACTGATTGAATATTATCAAGAGAAAATGTTGTAAAAGAGCGAAGCTCTAATTCATAAGTTTCTAAAGGGTGACCAGAAACATACATTCCTAAAACTTCTCTTTCTTTTGCTAACATCTCAAAGTAAGGCCAGGGCTCTATATTGGGTACACCAAAATGTATTTCTGTTTTCATTTTTTTATTTTCTGAAGCCTCTTCTCCAAAACTAAAAAAAGATATTTGACCGCTTTCTTTATCCTTTTTTTCTTTAATTACCAAAGAAATTATATCCTCAAGCATTGAAAATTGTTGTGCTCTAGAGTTTGGTAATTCATCAAAAGTTCCAGCATAAATTAAAGACTCTATCGTTCGACGATTTATATCTTCTAAAGATAAACGCATACAAAAATCTAATAAAGATTTAAAAGATCCCTTCTCATTTTTGTTTTGTACAACTCTTTGACTGAATCCTAGTCCTACATTCTTAATGCTAGATAAACCATAAATAATTGTATCGTGATTGCTACTAAACTGTTCAGTACTCGTATTAATATTGGGCTTCTCTATTTTAATATTTAAAATTTGAGACTCCTTAAGTAACTTTACCAAACTATCTGTATTTTGATACTCTGAAGCTAAAGTCATTGCCATATACTGAACAGGAAAATTTGCTTTAAGATAAGCTGTTTGATAAGCGATTAAAGAATACGCAGCAGCATGAGATTTGTTAAAAGCATAACTAGAAAATGGAACAAGTACATCCCAAATTTGCTCGGCTAATTCAACTGTAAAATTATTTTTTATGGCTCCTTCAACAAAAACAGGCTTTAACTTTATCATCGCACTATGCTTTTTCTTAGCCATCACACGTCTTAAATCATCAGCTTTATTTAAGCTAAATCCAGATAAAACTTGTGCTATTTTCATGACTTGTTCCTGATAAACAATAATACCATAAGTTTCATCTAAAATAGACTTTAACCGCTCATCATAATAATTTAGTCCTTCCAAACCTTTTTTTCGAGCAATAAAACTAGGAATATTTGACATTGGACCTGGACGATACAAAGCATTCATTGCGACTAAATCTTCAAAACAATCTGGTTTTAAATGCTTTAAATGTTCACTCATTCCTTCGGATTCAAATTGAAAAACACCAACAGTCCTGCCTTCAGAAAGCATATCAAATGCTGCCTTATCACCGACTGGCAATTTAAGAACATCTATTTTTTTATCAAACTGTTTTTCAATATCTAACACAGTTTTTTGAATTACAGATAAGTTTCTCAAACCTAAAAAATCCATTTTAAGAAGACCGATACTTTCAAGAAAGTTTTTGTCATATTGGGCTATCAGTTGTTGAGAATCTTCTTGTCTAAAAACAGGTGCATATTTAGAAACAGTATCGGGAGTAATAATAACCGCTGCTGCATGAATACCTGTTTGACGAATTAAACCTTCTAACTTAATCGCGATAGACAACAACTTCTGATGCATTTTAGTTTTATTTAGCTCTTGTTTTAATTGAGGACTGTTATCTATTTCTTGTTGTAGATTATTCGTTAAAGATCCTTTTGAGAATAAAGATATAACTTCTTTATTCATGTACGAAAAATCGAAACCAAGAGCTCTTCCTACATCTTTAAGAACTTGTTTTGCTTGCATTTTTCCATAAGTAACAACTTGTGTTACACAATTTTTACCATATTTTTCAACAACATAATCAATCACAAGAGAACGATCCAAATCAGAAAAATCAATGTCAATATCTGGCATACTATTTCTTTCTTGATTTAAGAAACGTTCAAAAAGTAAATTTAGAGGCAAAGGGTCTACATCTGTAATTCCTGTAGCATAACAAACAAGAGAGCCAACTGCAGATCCCCTTCCTGGACCTACAGAAATATCTTTTTCTTTTGCAGAGTTAATTAAATCTTGAACAACAAGCATATACCCTACAACATTCATTCCTTTCATTACAGTTAATTCATACTCTAGCCTTTCTTTAATTTCTAAGGTTATTTCTGAATACCTCTTTTTAATCCCTTTATAACTTATTTCTTTTAAATAATCGTAATCACTTTTAAATCCTTCTGGTATTTTAAAATGAGGCCAATAATTGTGTTGATTCAATTCAAAATCAAAGTTACAACGATCTGCTATTTTTTGAGTATTTTCAATTGCTCTTGGAAAATGACATAGTAATTTAACCATCTCTTCAGTCGAAGGAACATAATAATTCTCTTTATTTGCCTGTAATTGATCTTGATGATAGTCATGTAATGTTTGTCTAGAAGCAATGCAACTAAAAACTTCATAAGCTTCAAAATCTTCAGGGTTCGTATAAAAATTTTCATGGATAGCAACAAGTTCTAGATTCTGTTCTTGTGAATATTTTAAAAAGGACTGGTTACATTTGTCTTCATTCTCAAGTCCATGAGAACTTACTCCTAAGTAAAAAGAAAAAAATGTTCGTTGATAAAACTCTAGAATATTTTCTGTTTTATCTCCCCTTAAAATTGCATGACCTAACTCACTCTGAATATTAGGTAAGATTGCTATTAAACCTTCTGTATTTTCTTTTAATAGATCCCAAGTCAGATAAGGATAATTTAAAAAATCATTTATAAATGTTTTTGAACTTAGATTAATTAAATTTTGATACCCTTTTTTATTTTCTACAAGTAAAATTAAACGAGGTACTTTATCTATTGAAATACTCTCATTCTTCTCTAATTTTTGAGGTAAAATAAAAAAATCACAGCCGATAATTGACTTTACTCCCAATTTCTCTGCCTCAGAAAAAAAGTTAATAATTCCAAACATATTGCCAATATCACAAAGGGCAATTGCTGATTGATTTGATTGTTTGACCTTCTCTAAAAGACTAGAAAGACGAGAGGTACTCTTTAAAATTGAGTATTCAGAATGTACATGTAAGTGAACAAAACTCACATCTATTTACTCAAAATTACTCTTAATGATGTCATTTCATTTATCTCAAATTGTTCTCTACATCCAGTTTTAATATTTGTAGCAATCATAAGTTCTTCATTAATAATTCGTAACGGTTTTACTGAAGTACGAGTTTTCTTTTCTAAGAAACTTATTTCTAAATCTTTCTTTTCTTGAACCGCATCTTTTATTAAATCTAACTTTTCAGAAAAACTAGACAATTTTTGTTTATTTCTCTTGTTTAGAGAAGCTACCTCTAAATCAATAATATCAGGTGCAAACATAATTGGATCGGCATACAAGGATTTAGTTTTACAACTGTATTCAGAATAAAAATTAAAAGGCTTTAACACCATTTCCTTTGAACTACTACCATCCTTGGGAAAAATACCTAAATGTTTCAACAAAGCATGAAGCTCATCTTTATTTTTTTTCTTAAAAATTACTCCGAAGCCCAGTATTTCTTCTTCTACTAAATTATTAAAAGCAGGAATCGT
The DNA here is from genome assembly GCA_965261055.1 of Fibrobacteria bacterium. Taxonomy (GTDB): domain Bacteria; phylum Fibrobacterota; class Fibrobacteria; order UBA11236; family JADFYW01. Next base: position 577,027 of record OZ253440.1, read on the forward strand.
TTTTAACTCTTCCCATTTTTCGACATTTGTTAAACGCAAAACAGAGATTTCCTCAAAATACGCACATAAGAAATTAGACGCCCAACCTTTAATAACTTTTATTTGCTCTTCGCTAAAGCGAAGTTTATCTATTAATTCTAAAAAGGATTCAAAAGAAAAAACATATTGCAAACCTTTTAAAACAGTATCTTTAGATATTCGATAACGAGACATAATATCATTGTTCATTTTATCCGAAATAAGCTCAATCTGATAGCGTAGTAAAGGATTAGAATGATGATCCATTAATATTTCAAAATTAGGCAAAAAAATCATTTCACTTTCTTTTTCAGCTTGTACATCTTTAAAACCTAAAATCATGTCCATGATTTTTTTATTCCATCTCAATCCTTGAAGATGTCCATTTTCAATAGAGAGATCAACCCCACCTAACATCCATAATTCTTTAACCATTCTAGGAACGCTTCTCCAATCTAACCCCTTTTCTTTATAATCTAAATAAATTTTTCCAAATTTAATTTTTCTAGAAATTGGACCTTCATAAGATGCAATCATGTGACTAAACTCAGCAACATTCCAAACTTCCCTTGAATTAATACAAGCTGATAACCAATTTGTTTGATTTATAAGCTTATTCTTTTTCCACCACGAAAAAAAATGTGATAGTAAAAGACTTTCATCTAATAGCAAATCATTAATTCTATCAGAAAAAACTAATATACCATCATTTTCATAAAAACAACCAGTATCATTTAAAAAAGAAACTAAAAACTGGAATTCCTCATTTGGTAACGCAGAAAAAACATTATATTCTACAACGGTCATCTGAAATAAAATGTATTTAACATTTTTTAGGTGTATTTTATTGTCATTCGTAATTCTCACTCTTTTTCGCTTCAAACGAGAGATAATTGTAATCAAATGAGGAATCATATAATGAGAGTAATTTTTCCATTGTACTGATGATGGCTCTTTGTATTTAGAAGTTTGTTTAATAGCTATTTTATAAATAGATTCTAATAAATCTTTAAACCCATGATAAGACACCTTTCGATCCTTTCTAGTGTATATCAACATTTTTTTCTCTAAAGTATTTAAAACAGCTAAGGTATCTTCATCAGGAAAAGCTTTAGAATAATTATTTATTTCCTCCGTAGTAACACCTCTAGACTCTGATGCATAAATAGCCGTAAGTAATGTTTTTTGAAAATTAGAAAGCCTTCCTGTCGTTAATTTTAAAAAAGTTTTCATTAAGATTTCTTTGGTTTCTTTTATTTTAACCAAACCACTTGTTTCTACGACTTTTTTATGTAAATCAATTGCTTGCTTATTAGAGATACTACTCAAGTAATCTTTAAAATAAATCATGACATACCCCAATTTAATAATATTAAAAGCTTAAATTTAATTTAATCTAACTCAAATGTCATAAATAAAATAAACCCTTGAATCAATCATATAAAGACTCTATATTTTCATATCTTTTTACTTTATTACTTCTATTTTTATTATGTCAACACAAAAAATAAATCTTACAAAATGGCAAGACTACAGAGCCAAACAAGAAGGCTCTCTTTTTTATTTTAAAACAGCTTCTTATTCCCACTTACCACTTGATGATATCTTGACCTACAACAAAGGTACAGAAAAAGCTACTGACTACGAGAAATTAACTTTTGGGTTTTCTCACTGCTCTCATCAAAAACTAAGAACTGATTTTATTAAATTACGCAAATCTTTTATTTTTTTTACAACAGTTTACAATGGAACATCTAAAGAGCACCAAGGTAAACATCTTATTTACGGATACATGCAAGTGTCTAATATTTTAAATATTCAGCCTCGCCACCGTCGTAAATGGATTACAAATTCTTCAAATGAAAATGAAAGTATTCCAGATTGTTTTCACAAAGAAGACTGTTTTGCACTTTATGGAAATAAAACTTACTTTTATTCACTTAAAGACTCTCTTGAACTTACTTCTGAACTCTTACAAAAATGGGGATACTCTAATCGTCGCATTTCCCGTAATATGAAAATGAATTTTTCCAAAGAAAATATTGAAAATATTCTTGAATATTTTAATCAAAAAGGACCTATTAACTCAAAATATACTGAAGAGTTACATAAAATCTTATTAAACAGATCAGAAATAGAAGAAACTGTCGAAGAAAATGATGAATGGTAAGCAACCCTTATCTGATTATTCTTTTGTTCTTTTACAATTAACATCTTTTTCTAATCTTAAGCCCGCACAACAAACTCAAACTCTATCTCAAACTTACAGTCTTTTAGAAAAAGCTAACCAAACCTATTACCAAAAAGCAAATCCAGTTGTTGACGATTCAACCTATGATTTACTTTACCGTCAATTAGTTAGGATTGAAGACAAATACCCTCAATACATAAACCCAAATTCTCCAACACAAAACATAGGAAATGACTCTCAATCTTTCCTAAAAAAAAATCAACATAAATTCCCTATGTTAAGCTTATCAAATGCTTTTGACATAAATGATTTAAAGAAATTCCATATACAAAACAAAAAATATGTTTTAGATGGACCTTTAGAATATGTTTGTGAACTCAAAATAGATGGTGTTGCTATTAGTGCCACTTATGATCAAGGTGTTTTAAAACAAGCTACAACACGAGGAAATGGATTAATTGGTGATGATATCACACAAAACATTCGTGCTATGCAATGTTTACCCGAATACATTTCAGAAAAAACTGAAATTGAAGTTCGAGGTGAACTTTATATGACTTTAGAAAACTTTCAAACCCTATACCAAAAGCTACTTAAAGAAAAAAAAACCATCATGAATCCTAGAAATATTGTTGCAGGTTCTATCAAATTAAAAAAATCTACAGCAGTCGCTAAACGAAAAATTCATTGCTTTTTATACTTTGTTCAAGGAAAATCAATTTCTTTTAACACATATGTTGAAGAGCTCCAATGGTTAAAAGAAAAAAAATTTTCTGTTAATCCTAAACGAAAAATTTGTTCAAACATCCAAGAAACTCATAATTTTTGTTTGGAATGGCAAAACAAAAAAAAAGATCTTCCTTATCAAATTGATGGAGTGGTTACTAAGGTCAACTCTAAACAAAATCAAAATAGCATTGGCTTTACCTCAAAACATCCTCGTTGGGCAATAGCATATAAGTTTATTACTGAAAAACAAATTACAAAACTTCTTAATGTTGTTTTTCAAGTTGGTAGAACAGGCAAAATTGTTCCCGTCGCCCATCTTGTGCCTATTCTTATATCAGGATCAACAGTAAGTCGAGCATCCCTTCACAATAGTGATGAAATTCGAAGGCTTTCTATTAAGATAGGTGATTTTGTTATCGTAGAAAAAGCTGGTGAAATCATTCCTAAAATAAAACAAGTCAAATCATCTACCGAAAGCTCCAAAAATATTGCTATCCCAGTTCACTGTCCTATATGCAAAACTCCACTCACAAAGCAAGAAGAGCAAGTTGATTTGTACTGCCCTTCATTACAATGTCCAGCACAAATACAAAGAGCCATTGAGTATTTTAGCAGTTTAGAGGCAATGAATATCCAAGGCTTAGGGCATTCAATTATCCAAAAATTAATTGAAAAAAAATTAATCAATTCTATTGTAGATATCTACAAACTAACATTAGATCAACTGCTAACCATTGATAAAATTGCTGAAAAAGGTGGTCATAAATTATTAAATAACATTGAAAACAGTAAAAAACAAAGTCTAGAAAAACTGCTCACTGGATTTGGAATTCCATTGATTGGAAAAACAATTGGCCTTGATTTATCTCGATACTTCAACCAAATGGATCTACTTATAATTGGTATTAAAAATATGAACTTAGCTTTAAATACAATTTCTATTCAAAGCATTTCTTCCACTAATATTGATGAGTTACTGGGTATTTTTGCCATACTAATCGAAAAATCGGATCCTTCTACTCTAAACCTTTCAATTCAAAGGTTATTAATTTTAAAGTTTAAACCTGAATGGCAAGAGAAATTGACTGTTTATTTAAAAGATGAAATACAAAGAAAGAAATTTTACTTTGGTCTAAAAGACTTCAAAGCTCTAAAGGGCATCGGGAAAAAAAAAATCAATAGTCTATTTAGATGGTTTACACTCAATTCAAATCAATTATTATTAGAACAATTAAAGCTAAATAACTTAAATCTAAGTTATGTTAAATCAAACTCCTCCTACAATAAGCAAATAGAAAACAAAACATTTGTTCTGACTGGAACACTTACCACACTATCTCGTAATGAAGCCAAAGAAAAAATACAAACAATGGGTGGACATGTTTTAAGCTCTTTAAATCAAACAACAGATTTTTTAATTGCTGGAAAAAAAGCTGGAAGTAAACTAAATAAAGCTAAAGTCTTTGGCACTAAAGTTTTAGATGAACATAACCTATTACAATTATTAAATCAGTAAAACTCATAAATATTTTTGATAAAGCTTTTCCCATCTTGGTTTTTCTTCCCATTTTTGACGTTTCTCACAACCTTGTAAATAAATTTGTAACTTTTTTTTGATAACTTGTAGGCAAGCTTGTGACTGTTCTAAAGTCAATACTTTAGAATTTAGAATTTTATCTATAGCTTGAATTCTAAAGCGATCCATTGAAGGGTACAATGTCGAAAGTTGATCTGCGTGTCCTCCGTGACGTATTAACAAATTTTCTTCAATTAAACCTATTTCAAATTGAGAAGAAAAACGTAACCATAACTCGTAATCTTCACAAGTTTGGTACTTCTCATCAAAACCACCCATTTTTTCAAAAATGGACTTTTTAATCATCACAGAAGAAGGCGTTACCATACATCTATCTAAACAGAGATTAAAAATACATCCTGCTTTTTTTTGGGTTAACTTAGGTTGATTTACAAATAATCCATTACGTATCCAAATCTCTTTAGTTTGGTTCCAAACAAACTGAGAAAACTTTATAGCTTGGTATTGTTTAAAAAGTTTATCCTTTTTCCATTCATCATCAGAATCTAAAAAGGAAATCCATTTTCCTTTAGAGACCTCCACCCCTTTATTTCTAGCTCGACTCACTCCACTATGGTCTAAATAAATATAAGAGATTCTATTATCTTTAATAAAATCTTGAATGACATCTAAAGTATCATCTGTAGATCCATCATCAACAATAATAAGCTCCCAATCTATTTTTTTCTGAAGCAATACAGATTGAATCGCTTTAGTAATAACTCTAGAGCGGTTCCATGTTGGAATAACGACACTAACAACTACTGAAGATTTCATCCATTTTAAAATTGTTTCAGTTTTTTCATTCGCAAAATATAATCTTTCAATTGTTCTTTAACGAAAGGAGCCACTAAGATACATGCCAAAATATTAGGAAAAGCCATACTTAAAAGCAATAAATCACCAAAAGCAAGAATATTCTTTAATGTAACAAAAGGACCAATAATAAAAATTAAAATATAAAACACTCGAAAGTAAGGAATAGATTTTTTACCAAAAAGAAAATGCATTGCTTTTTCAATATAATAAGACCACGAAATTGCTGTAGAATAAGCAAAAACACCAACAATTATACTCAACAATATCGGAAAAATAGAGCCCACACTTTCAAAAGCAGCTGCAGTCATTTCTGTTCCTTTTCCTTTTAATGATGGATCTAAATAAACTCCTGTTACAAGAAGAGTTAAAGCTGTAATCGTACAAATTATATGTGTATCAATAAAAGGGCCAAGCATAGCAACGCTACCCTCTCTAATTGGTTCTTTTGTTTTAGCACTGGCATGAGCAATAGCAGCTGACCCTAGTCCAGCTTCGTTAGAAAAAGAAGCTCTTTTAATTCCATTAATTAAAACAACTAAAAAACCCCCAAAAGCAGCATTTGGAGTAAAAGCTTCCTGAAAAATTGAGATAAACAGACTTGGTACATTCCCAACATTACTTAATATAATCCAAAGACAAATTGAAATATAAAAAATACACATCATTGGAACTAGACGACTCGTAACTTCTCCTATACGACGAATTCCACCTATAATAACGACTCCTACTAAAACAAAACAAATCAAACCAAACAGTAGTGGATGATTTTCCAAAAAAGAAAATTGAGATGATAAAATTTCATATGTTTGGTTAACTTGGAAAAAATTTCCAGCAACCAATCCTCCAAAAATTGTAAAAATGCAATACAAAATAGCCATCCCAACACCTATTTTAGGCCACTTTCTAAGTTTAAAAGCCTCCACGATATAAACCATTGGTCCACCTAAAACAACTCCATCCTTTTCAATTCTACGAAATAAATTAGCTAAAGTACACGATGTAAACTTAAGCCCAATACCAAAAAAAGCTGTTACCCACATCCAAAAAACAATTCCTGGGCCACCAATACCAATTGCAACAGCAACTCCAGCGATGTTTCCTAAGCCTACTGTTGCAGACAATGCAGATGTTAAAGCTTGAAAATGCGTAATTTGCCCCTTTTCTTCAGGATCATCGAATTTCCCTCTAATAACCTGAAATGCGTGCAAAAATAAAGAAAGATGCATCAAACGGTAATAAAGCGTGAAAAAGATTCCACCAGAAAAAAGAATAAAAACAATAAAAGGAAAAAAACCAAGAACAGGGTAAAATAAAACAGGAGATAAATACCCTACAAGAGTACCAATAAAATTATCTATTAAATGAGTTTCATTTCCAGCAAACACTGAGGACACCAAAAACATAATAGACAACAAAAAAAATCTCATCTGAACCCTTACTTTAAAAGTTTTAAAAAAAACAAAATGTACATTATTTATACTATTATTTATACTATTATTTATAACATCGTTTGTAACATTATTGTTTTACCTTTTAAAAAATACTAAATTTTGCCTATGAATTTTAAGAACATTCAAGATAAAACTTATCTCGTCGTTGCTATTGATGGTATTAGTGGCTCTGGAAAAAGTTCTACTGCTGAAGTCCTCGCCCAAAACCTTAAAATCAATCATTTAAATACAGGTATAATGTATCGTGTTGTTTCCTATTTTGCCGATCAAAGAGGTATCTTACCAAACCAAACACAACATCTTATTAAATTAATCCAAGATTTAAACTTCTCTTTCCAAGCCCCTAATCAAATTTGTATTCAAGGTGAAGCAATTTCTTCTTATTCTATTAACTTTCATTCTACAAAAGTTAATTCTTTAGTCTCTCAATACTCCTCTGTCTCGAAAGTACGCATGTCTTTGGTCTCTATACAACAAGAAATTATTAATAAATCTAGTTTTGTTGTTGAAGGACGAGACATCAGTAGTACAGTTTGCCCTCAATCTCAATTTAAGTTTTTTCTTTGGGCCTCTGAAGAAATTCGTAGTCAAAGACGTTTAAAGCAACTTAAAAATAACGGAGAAACAGCAAAATATCAAGATATTCTTATAAATCTCCAAAATCGCGATCACAAAGACTCCAATCGCTCTTGTAGTCCATTAAGTCAAGATTTCGATGCCGACCTTATTGACACATCTCAACTCAAGTTTGATGAACAAGTACAACTTATTTTAAATCGTATTTTTCAGAAAATGGAGATGTTAGAAAGATCGATGAGTAATTCAGCCCATTGATAACTTAACCACAAAAAATAAAATGACAAAATTAAAATACGGAACAGAAGAAGATTTACTTGATATTGAAACAATTGAGAAAAATCAATTTGGGACAGACCCTAGTGAAGACTTATCTCCCTATAATTCAACTTTTAAAGATTTAGTAGAAGATAAGCTTGTAAACGGAATTGTCTCTAAAATCACAGATGGTGAAGTTTATGTAAGTGTTGGATTCAAATCCGAGGGAATCATAAGTAAATCTGAATTTAAAGATTTAAAGGACTTAGCAATTGGAGACGACGTTGAAGTTAGTCTTGAAGAACTTGAAGATATTAGCGGTCAAATTATTCTTTCAAGAGAGAAAGCTCACCTTATTCGTGCTTGGAATAAAATTAATGAAGCTCACGAACAAAAACTTACTGTAACAGGTAAAATTTTACGCCGTATTAAAGGTGGTGTTATTGTTAATGTTTTGGATTTAGAAACATTCTTACCAGGATCTCAAATTGACCTAAAAGCAATTCCGGATTTAGACCAACTAATTGATACTGAAATTGAAGTCAAAATAATTAAAATTAATAACATTCGAAGAAACATTGTCGTATCTAGAAGAGTTATTTTAGAACAAAAACGCTCTCTAATCCGTAACGAAATCATTAACAAATTAGAAGTTGGTCAAATACACGAAGGTACGATTAAAAATATTACAGACTTTGGTGCATTCCTTGACCTAGGTGGAGTAGATGGTCTTCTTCACATTACAGATATGTCTTGGGGTCGCGTGAATCATCCTTCTGAATTATTCTCAGTAGGTGAAAAAATTCAAGTCATCATTCTAGACTTTAACGAAGAAAAACAACGCATTTCATTAGGTCGTAAACAACTTAATGAAGATCCTTGGAAAAATATAACTAAAAAATACAATGAAGGTGACTACATTAAAGGAAAAGTTATCTCTCTTACAGACTACGGAGCTTTTATTGAAATTGATGAAGGTATTGAGGGTCTTATTCACATATCTGAAATGTCTTGGACAGAGCACATCAAACATCCATCTCAATTGCTAAAAGTAAGTGAAGAAGTTGCTGCTGAAATTTTAAAAATTGATAGTCAAAATCAAAAAATTTCTCTAGGAATTAAACAAACTACACCAGACCCTTGGAGTAAAATTGAAGAAGAAATTCCAATTGGATCAAAGGTAACTGGTATTATTCAAAACTTGACCGCATTTGGTGCTTTTATTGAAATCAAAGAAAGTATTAGCGGACTTATTCACATTTCAGATATTTCTTGGACTAAAAAACTCTTCCATTCTTCAGAAGTTTTTGAAAAAGGTGAGAAAGTAGAACTCGTTGTCATGTCAATTGATAAAGAAAAACGTCGTATCTCTCTTTCTAAAAAACATCTTGTAGAAGATCCTTGGGGAACAATCCAAGATATCTGTCCTATTGGAAAAGAAATTGCAGAAGCTAAAATTTTACGTTGTTTAGATCGTGGTGTAATTGTTGAATTTGAATCAGAAATGGAAGCATTTATACCAATTAGCCAATTAACAACTGAAAAAATTAACCATCCTGACGAAATTTATAAGGAAGGCGATAAAGTTCCAGCTGTTGTAACAAACATAGATGTAATCCATCGTCGCTTAACTCTCAGTATAATTGATTATTTCAAAAACAAAGAATCTTCTGAACTTGCTGAATACTTAAGAAAAAACCCAGTAAAGAAAGCAATATTAGGCGAAGAATTAGATCAAGTTTAATTTAATTAGAGGGAACAAAAGTTCCCTCTTTTTTCATTCTAAACCCTTTTTTTATGTTAGAAACTCTATCATCAATTAAACAGCAGTTTATTCAAGAATCAACAATTCCAAAAGATAAAGAAATAGATTCAACTTGGATATTAAAGCTTAAAACCAACTACTTAGGTAAAAATGGACAACTAAGTAATTTGATGCTTAATTTCAAAACAGTATCATCTAAAGAACGTCCTGTCATTGGTCAAGAAATTAACATTCTTCGAAATTTCATTCAAAATACTTTAAAAGAACTCACTGATAAAATTGAACAAAAAAAAATCAACGCTAAACTTAGTCATTCAACCTTAGACCCTACTCTTCCTAGTAATAGAACAAATTTAGGCTCTTTGCATCCTTCCACAATAATATGTGACCAAATGATTTCTTTCTTTTCTCAATACGGTTTTCAAATTGAAAGTGGAAGAGAAATTGAAACAGAATGGTATAATTTTGATGCATTAAATGTACCCAAAGATCATCCTGCCAGAGATATGCAAGATACTTTTTATCTGGATAAAGATACCGTTCTTAGAACACAAACATCAAATGTTCAAATCCATATTATGGAGAATCAAAAACCACCTATTCGTGTTATCGCTCCTGGGTTTGTTTTTCGTGCAGATAGAGACGCATCACATGCCCCAATGTTTCAGCAAATAGAAGGTCTTATTGTTGATGATAACATTACATTTGCAAACTTGAAAGGCTTGCTATATGAATGGATGAAAGACCTTTTTGGCTCTAGAGTCAAACTACGTTTTAGACCTAGTTTTTTTCCTTTTACTTCTCCTTCTGCTGAAATTGATATATCTTGCTCTTTATGTTCTGGCAAAGGCTGTCGTGTTTGTCAAAATACGGGCTTTATTGAGGTTGGTGGATGTGGATGTGTTGACCCTAATGTTCTAAAACATGTTAACATTGATTCTGAAAAATACCAAGGGATTGCTTTTGGATTTGGTATTGATCGTATTACAATGATTAAATATAGTATCCCTAACATTGGTCTTTTAACAAGTAATCATATAGAGTTTTTAAAACAATTTTAGCTTATGAAAGTTGGAATCTTTGATTCTGGTTCTGGAGGACTAGCCATTTTCAAATCCATACTTGAAGTTTCCCCCCATTATCATTATGTATATCTAGGCGACCATCTTCATAACCCATATGGAAACTTAGATTTTGAAACAACACTTCTTTACACTCAAAGATCGGTAGACTATCTTTTTTCAGAAGGATGTCAAATTATCATTATAGCTTGTAATACATCTTCTGCTAGAGTGTTAAGAACTCTTCAACAAAATTATCTCCCTCAATTTCAGTCTAAAGATAAACGTATTTTAGGAGTAGTGAGACCAGCTACAGAAATTATTAGTCAGCTAAAAACAAAAGATTGGGTTGCAATTTGGGGTACGGAAGGTACTATTTCATCCAAAAGCTATGAAATTGAAATCACCAATTATAATCCTCATTTAAATATAGTCTCTCAAAGTTGCCCATCCCTAGCCCAATTAATAGAAAAAAATGATTCAGGTCCGATTCTAGAAAAAATTCAACAATACTGGAAAGAAACACTTTACAAAGTAAATCACCAAAAAATTTCAACATTACTCCTAGCTTGTACACACTACCCACTTATCATTGAAAAAATTCAAACAATTATTGACCCTAAAATTGAAATTCTTGATCAAAGATTTTTTATAGGAGAAAAGTGGTTGCAATATTTACAAAAACACCCCACTCTAGAAAAAAAACTTTCAGCTCAACATAAAATTGAATTTAAAACAACACAGCAACAATCTTATTTCTATAATATTACTCAAAAATTATTTCAAAGTCCATTGACTATTCAAACTGTTAAGATAAAATGACATCTAAGTACTATGCGATTATAAATAAAAATAAAGAAACAACTATCGTTAGAAGCTGGGCAGAATGTCAAGCTAAAACGAAAGGCATCTCTGGTGCTTTGTTTAAAAGCTTTAAAACTAAACAAGATGCTTTTGAGTGGATTAATCAATATCTAAAAAACACTTCTTTGAGTTCTAAATTACCATCAAATACTCTTATTATTTATGTAGATGGTTCTTATACTCATTCTAAAAGTTTGTATGCTGGTTGGGGATGGGTCGCTATTCAATCCGATACCATACTTGCTGAAAACTATGGTAAAACAAAAAATCAGGCTCTTTCTCGTAATGTTGACGGAGAAATTGTTGCAACTTTAGAAGCCCTTAAATGGGCTAAATCGTCAAATATTACACATGTCACAATCGCACATGACTATATTGGTATTTCAGCTTGGGCAGAAGGGCTTTGGAAAACTAATAGTAAGATTGCCCAATATTATGTAAATAATTTAAGATCTTTTTTAGACTTAAAAATACGATTTTTTAAAGTAGAGGCTCACAGTGGCAATGTTTGGAACGAAAAGGCAGACAGCCTTGCAAAAAAAGGTCTCTTTTAAAGAAAAATTTAAAAGCTAACATATATTCCTTGCTGAAAAGAACTAGAAGAATAAGCATTACGCCCACTTCTTGTTCCTAATTCAAACGCAGTCACCAAACCTATATTCTCTATAATTTTTGTGTAAGAAGAGAAGCTCGTCACTCCATATTCTGAATCAAATGTAGTCCCACTTTCTTCACCAACAATAACATTATCCGTCCAGTTAGCACTTAAATAAAAAGTACTAAAGATAAAAACAGAAATAGAAAATCTCATTTGCATTGCATCAGTGTTTCCTCTATGCTCACCCCAAGATCCTATAACACTGGAAATCCCTTTGGATCCACGCCATTGGTAGCCCATACCACCTTGAAATTCAATTAAAGAGAAATAAACCGTATTAATCGGTATAGAATAACTCATGTCTAAATTACCAGTGATTACATAATCATTACGACCTACAGGTATCCCCTCTCTAAATTTCTCATTATCAGGTTGCTCATTGAATTGAATAGTATCACCTCTAGATAATAAACTTTGATTAATTTCTGAAGACTGAAAAGCTACTTTTTGATCAAAAAATTCTGTTTTCTGAAACCTCGAACCAGATAAACCTAAAAGTAAAGATATAGAAACCTCAATATTTTTATATTCTAAAAGACCTACTTTTAAACCAACATCTAAATCACCCAATGCAGTAATAGCAAAACCTTCCCTTTCAATTGCTCTCAAGCCTAAAGTATCTAACCTTACTCCACCTTCAGTGGTAAGAGTTTTTAAAAAAACACCGCTCCACAATAAAGAGTAACGACTACCAAAACCCAATTCTCCATAAACAGAATAAGTGACATCTTCTGTTTGAGGTATTTCACTGATTTCCCCTGACTGCTGGTAAACTTTTGTTGCACTAATATATTTTATCGTTACCTGAGAGAAAAGATCTAAGTGAGGCAAGGGAAAAACACCTGCAGATATTTCAACATAAAGTAAAATTGCTAAAAAAAGTACTATTTTTCTCATTCAGACTGAATCCTTGCAGAACCTAATCCTACACTAAAAGGTTCACACCAAATAACGAGATAAGAGAAGTTAGATGGATCCGCTTGAAGACTTGATAAAGAAAAGGGGCCATTCATACCAGATTCAATAGGACCTAGAGATATTGCATCAGCAGATAAACTATTTGTTGTATTAGACAGATATACTACAGGGCCAGGTGCTGTACCTGTAAAAGTAAAATCGCTGTTAAATAGAACAGAAGAGTTAGTTATACTAAAAGAACCACCTATACCATAGCTGCTGCTTCTAGGAAAAGTTCCAGAACCAACTACACTGACCACATGAATGGATATGGTATCTGTAAATAATAATTTACCACTTCTATTAACTTCAAGAATTAAGAGACTTGATCCATCTTTTAGGCCTTTCAATGTAAACTTAAATTGAGATGTTCCGCGGACACTGTAAACACCCTGACTTAAAGAAGTATCAAAAATAAAGGTAACTCCAATATCTGGAAAGCCATTTTCAGTATAAAAAGCTGTAAAATTTTGGTCGATCAAACCAAGGTTCACATCCATCCTTTTCTCTGCATTCAAAGAAAGAGGTGTTCCCGTTACATCAGAAACAACAATACTTTTATTAGCAAAACAAACTGGGTCTGTAGAACTTTTAACATTAACCTCTATGGTATCCAAAAAAAGCCTCATGTTTTCATTATCAAAGACACTGATATATAAGGAATCTATCCCAACCCTTGAAGCCGTTAGAGACTGTGTACTTTTAATTTCAATAGTATCCGACAATTGTATTGAACTACCACTAGATCGAGTTTGCCAAAGAAACTCAACAGAGCTATCTAACTCATTATTTCTTAAATAAGCTGCAGATAAAGACAAACTTGAGTCAAGACAAAAAGCAATATTGTTACGATCAAGCAACTGACTTTTAGATGAATAATTGATACGTTTTGGAGCAACATCTTCAGATACTATAAAAATAGTATCAGTAAATATCGTATCTCCTTCTATAGAAATAACATAAATTAAAATTTCTGACGAACCTTCTTTTTTTGTAACAATAGAGTTGAATTCTCCCATCAAGTTTTTCATTTTATAAATACCGTTACTTTGAGAAGAATCCCAATGCACACTAATATTTTCAATACTACTATCATTCTCAAAATATGTTAATGTAACTGGAGCTGTGTCACCCACAACCAAATTAGAAACAAACTTATTTTGTAGGTTTCTAGCTAAAAAACTGCCTTTTTTAACAATTTTTACTTCTTTTTTAATTGCACAAACGCCAATACCACTCTCCAATACATTTAAATTTAGTGTATCTCTTAAAACTAGGCTAGAAATAGAAGGAGGTGACATAATTTCAATGTAAACAGATGTTTTCCCTTGTTCTAAACCCTGAATTATAAAAGAAGAATTTTTAACAGAATCTTTAGAAATAGTAGCTAAATTAGTATCCTGTACAGTTACTGAGCTAATAACCATCGCTCTTACTGAGCGATTAATCAAAACCCTGTTACCTAAGCGATATACAACCTCTAAATTAGCTGTTTGATCTGCACAAATAGAAATTTGATTTGAAGATAATTGATTATTCCTAAATAAAGTTGAAAAAGCAGGCGAAGCAGGCGAAGCAAAAGAGAGAACAGTACCTCCATCACAACTAATCAAAAAACACATCACAGTTGCAAAAGACACTAAAAAATTAAATCGATACACATGACAAATCTATTTTATTTTTTTACTTTCGTAAAGTGATTAAAAAAAACCTAGACTCTATACAAAAAAACAATTGGATTAAAAGAGATTTAAGTACAATTTGGCACCCTTGTTCACAAATGAGCGATTATAAAAACTTTTCTCCTTTAATTATTAGAAAAGCTAAAAAATCTCTTCTATACTTAAATAATGGTCAAAAAGTCATTGATGCCAACTCAAGCTGGTGGTGTAAAAGTTTAGGACATGGACATCCCCTCATTAAAAAAAATATAAAAAAACAATTACAATCTTACGAACATGTTATCTCAGCTAATATAGTTCAAAAACCTTTAGTCAAACTTTCAGAAACTCTTTTAGATTTAAACCCTAATTTTTCAAAAATATTTTATGCTAGTGATGGTTCAACTGCAATAGAAATAGCCTTAAAAATGGCGATTCACGCTCAACAAAGAAAAGGTAAACCTGAAAAAACACACTTTATTGCTTTAGAGAATGGCTATCATGGCGAAACAACCTTAACTTTGAGTATCAGTCATCTTGAATTGTACAAAAAACCTTATTTATCACTAATGCCTAACTCTGTTTATTTTTTACATGATCTCCCCTATGTTCAAAACATTGAAGACACAATAGAAATAGATATCATTTGGAAAAAAATTCTACCACAACTTGAAGCTCAAAAAGAAAAAACAGCAGCAATTATTATTGAACCAATTGTGCAAGGTACAGGAGGAATGAAAATATATTCTCCCAAAATTTTAGATCTAATTTCAGTTTGGGCAAAGAAAGAAGGTGTTTATATCATATTAGATGAAATTATGACGGGTTTTTTTAGAACAGGAAATTGGTTTGCATATCAGTACAGTAAGATAGAAGCAGATTTCCTATGCCTATCTAAAGGTTTAACAGGAGGAACACTCCCTCTTTCAGCAACTCTAATTTCTCAAGCTGTTTATGACCTCTTTTATGGAGAGTTTGGAGTTGAAACCTCTTTTTTACATTCAAATACCTTTTCTGGAAACGCTCTTGGAGCTAGTGTCGCAAACCAAGTCATAGAAATTTATAAGAAAGAAAACATTAAAGAGACCGTTTCTATTAATTCTAAATACATGAAAATGCTCTTTGAACAAATGGCAAATTCTTGTCAAAGAATTGAAAACATTAGGCATATAGGAATGCTCGTTGCTGGCGATCTAGTTTTAACAAAAGAACAAGAAAAAAAACGCATTAGCCTTGAAATTTTTAAAGTGGCAACTCAAAAGGGAGCACTACTAAGACCTTTAGGAAAAACTATTTATTGGCTTCCTCCTTTAAATATAGAAAGAAAGATATTAACACGCCTAGCTGAAATTACATCTAAATCTATTCAAGAAGTTCTCAATTAAACACACTTAAAACATCTCTTTAATCTATTGAACAGTAAACTTTCTTACTTTCAACAAAATAAAATAGGTCTTCTTCAAGACAGTACGCTGTTAATCTTTTCCCATAAACACAGCCAGTATCTAAACCTTTAACATACTCAAGGTTCACCAATCCTTTTTGAGCCCAATGTCCAAAAATAACTTTGTTAGGAAAAGATACTTTCTGAAAATCTATCCACTCAAACCAAGGCTTTGATTTCAAAAAGTTTTTTTCACCTTCTAAGTGATTAACAACCATAGGCCAATTACGTACCCGAGTTAGAACTATAGAGGACATCTCTGATAAATGAGTTTTAAAAGGTTCTAGTCCAGCATGAACAATTACAAATGCACCACCTTTAAAATCAGTTCCTTCTAAATAAAATTTCCAATTCGAAATTTCTTTGACCCAAAAATCAAGTTCAGAATCTAAATCTGTAATGTATTTTTTTTCCCTTGAATTCAAAGTTCCAAAAGGTTCTTTAGATAATCTCAGTAATTTATCTTCATGGTTACCTCGAATAGTCTTTGTACCTAATTCTTTGAGTTTTTTTAACACCCTAAGAGATTCTGGACCTTTTCCAACAACATCCCCTACAGAATACAAACAATCTTGAAGCGGGTTAAATTTTATCTGATAAATTAAATCATTTAATTCATCAACACAACCATGTATATCACCTACTATAATTGTTCTTCTCATTTTATTTCTTTATAACAAAAGGAAGATAAGGAAAACCTTCTAACTTATAATAATAATTACCACTAGCTAATCGTGTAGATCCATTCAAAGTTAAATCCCAAGTATTATTATTTTTACTAATTTCAAAAAAGCCTAATAAAGATAAAAATATATCAAAAACTTCTACTTTTTGCAGTTTATCTGACTTAATGCCTAAGAATGTAAGAAATGTATCTGTATCTGAAACAGGATTTGGATATAAAGCCAAAGCATTGAAATTGACATTAATATCAATTTTTTTATCTAGATTAGGATTAGTTAAAACAATGTATTTAAGAGCAGTATCCTCAGAAAAGAATAAATTAAAATTCTTTATTTTTGTCACCCACCTATTATTATAGACAAAAGTAACTCCTGCTGTATCAATAAGCTCTACTAATATATTTTTAGCCTTCTTTTCTGTTAAATCAATCATTTCATAAGATAAACTTGGCAAAGATATTTTGATGTTTGTCAAATTTTCATTATTTGAAGGAAAAGCAAAAGGAATAAAAGCAGGCCAAATACTATCTTGATCTGGATTAAAAGGTCTAAAAAAATCAGCAGTTATCTTTTTCCTCGTAAAGGGTAAAATTCTTGTATAATCTGTATACAAAGTTTTAAAATCAAATCCAAACGATACAACCGTTTTTTCTAAAGCTTGATCTATTGTTAGCCCATTTTTAAAACCTTGCCAAAGACTCACATCAAAACTTTTTCCTAGTGTAACTGTTAAATATTGATGAAATAATCCATGTCCATAGGATGCTCTATTTCTTGAATTTGTACTATATGTACTATGATTAAAGTAAAGTAATGACAAATATTGAGCATAATCATTGACTTCAGTTGCTAAGCGATCCTCCATCCCCGTAGCAGATAATTCACTCCAATAATTATTAAAATTATCAAGAATAGGTTCGGGCGTGTAATTAAATTGCATAGAGTGATAGAACTCATGTATACTTGTTACTTTTGTTCCTTTTTCCCATTCTTTAGAGTAATCGATATCAACTCTCTCATTACCTTCTTTAAAATAACTAACAATAATTGGTGTTAAACTTCCCATAAAATTTCTGTACAAAAAATCATTCTCAACCATTACAGAAGATGTAAACCCATTTACCTCAGGAAGAGCTAATCCATAAATTGGTCCAGAATTAGAAGCATAAGGAGTTTCATTAAGATGTGCAATTTCAACATGAAAAAGACCTTCCTCTTTTGGTGTTCTAAAAAAATTACTGAAGGAAATAGATTTAGGTATTTCCATTTTTAAAGTATCCACATAATGTCTATAAGCAAGCTCAAAACCATCCGCATAAGACAATACTATTGCTGGATGAGGTGCAGTCAATGTATCATAATAATGCTGTAAAGCTACTGGATTATTTTTTTCTAAAATAGTTTCAGTTTGAGTCAATAACGCTACTTCTTCTTCACTATTAGCACGAACTCTATGAGAACCAGCCAAAGTATAACTAATCATAAAATGCTCAGTTTTGTATACTCTAGTTGGAATTTGACTATTTGGTAACATTACACTTATTTCCAAAGCCCGAATAAACTGAGTATTATCTAAAGATTTATTCTTGAGAGATTCAAGAAATGAATGTGTGCCACATGTTTTGGCGACCAAATTAACATTAAAACAAAAGAAAACTAAAAAAATAAAACAGACTCGTATCTTATTATTACCTTTTGATAACATATGACTATATATAGAATATTCTGCTCTATCAGTTTTAGTTTTAAAAAAAATGTTTTTTTTAAAACGCCTCTTTACAATCTATACCTTATACTATTCTTATTATTCTTTTTTTTACAATCTTGTAGTCCCTTTTCTTCTTCTACTTCAACTAAAAATCTTACTTTTTTTTTTTCCTTCCCTAATAAAAATATCTCCAAAACTTACTTAATATCAGACTCTGTCGAGAATGGAGAAATCTTAGACTCTAAGACATTTACCATCTCTTACTCAAAAAAAAATAATCTTTACACACACAATATCAACAATCAACTAGATAGTGGTTTTTTCTCCTCATCTCCCGTTTTTTTAGAGTTAGAAAACATTAACTTAACACCTTTCTTTATACTAGAAAATAATCAAGTAAAGGGTCTCTCTCATATTCCTGGCATTGATCTTTTAATTCCTAACAATTTGGATATTACCTTCGAAATTAACAATTTAGAGATAATTCAAATAACTCATAAACACATAAAACAAACTGTTATTCCCATTCAATTTGATTTTTACAGTCAAAATACTCTTATCATGCAATATACTCTTTACAGTGCAGCAAATGGAATACTCAAAGCAACTCAAAAACTTCAACCTCTTTTAAGTTATAATCCTGTTGATTCTAGTTTTATTAAAAAGCTACTTTTACGAACTTACACACTTCAATAATCCAAATTATGCTTCAAAAAATTTTCTTCATTTTCGTTATAACTGTCTTTGTTGAAATTTTTCTATTCATTAAAATAGGACAAAAAATAGAATGGTCATGGATTTTAATTGAAATCATTTTTTCTTTCTTTCTCGGAAGTTATCTAATCAAAAAAATTGGTTTTAAAATACAAAAAATTCGTACAACCTCTCCACAAAAAATAATGGAATCCATTATTTTACAAACATCTTCTGTTTTTTCAGCTATATTTCTTATACTACCAGGCTTCCTGACAGATTTTGTGGGACTTATACTCCTAATACCTCAAATTAATATATTATTTAGAAATCAAAAAAAAACATCCTCTTTTGAACAAAAAAATAAGAACCCATCTCAAGAAATTAAAACTTCTTACAAAGTTTTAGACGATTAGTGACTTTTATAAAACAATGCTTCCCTTTTTAACAATAGCTCTACTCTCTTTTGCTTTTAGCTTTCTCCTACATCTAACTCGTCATCAAATTACATATTTCAAACTCTATGTAAAGCAAAATCCAAATCAAAAGACCCAACCTCTTATTCATAAAACAGTACTATTGTCTGAAAAAAAAGGCTATCAAGAATTTTTTTCTTTCAATCAACTTTTCTTTGAAGGACTCACATTCATCTACAGTTGGATATTCATTCAGTCCATAACAACTTCTTTCCTATTTCATTTCAGTTCTTTTTTAATTATTCTTTTTACTTTATTTTCGGTTAATCACTTTCTTGTGTATTTAATTTCTCAAAAATTTCTGCATATCCTCACTTACCCCCTTTTTCCTCTTTTCTCTTGCTATTGGATTTTATTTGGTTGGCTTGGTAAAGTTATTTATCGTATAAAATTTTTCTTCTTAAATTTAAAAATACTTAAAAATAAATCATATCCTATTTTATCCAAAGAAAGTCTCAACAATTTAGAGACTCAAGAGAAAGGTATTTTACAAAAAAACCAAGTCTACTTTATCAACAATATTCTAAAACTAAAATCTTTAAAAATAATAGATATTCAAACACCTAGAACAGATATAGTAGCTCTTGACATCAACTCTAGTTACAATGATGTTTTAAAAATTGTCAAAAAAACAAATTATAGTCGTATTCCAGTTTACGAAAAAAATCTTGATCAAATTAAAGGAATTTTGAAAACAACGGATTTAGTTAACCTAAAAGAACCAACAAACTCCTTTTTAAAAGACATTATCAGAAAACCATTCTTTATCCCAAATTTCAAAAAAGTTCTTCACTTACTTGAAACTTTCAAAGAAGAGCGATATCATATGGCTATTATTGTTGACGAATATGGAGGAACAGATGGTATTTTAACTCTAGACGATATTTTAGAAGAAATTGTTGGAAAAATTTATGATGAGAATGATGTTAAAGAAGACTCTATCAAAAAACTTAAAAACAATCAATATTTAGTAGATCCTACTCTAACAATTGATGAAATTAATCAATTTTTTGGGATTAAAATACCTATTAAAGATAAAATTGAGGCCTATACATTAGCTGGTTTTATTCTATTTCTAGCAGATAAAATCCCATCTGAAAGACAAACCTTTTCTTTTCGTAATATCCAATTCCAAATCGCTAAAATGGAAGAACAATCAATTAAACAAGTCTTAATGACTTTTTCTTAGTCTTAATTCAGTATACAACGAGTTCCCTTACCGTTACCTTCTATTTGAGAATATAACTCTTCTTTGTTATTAAAAGTACAAATATGTACAGCTTTTACTCCGCTTCTTAAAGCTTTAAAAACGGAATTTATTTTTGGTATCATACCTCCTTGAATTACATCTGATTGCAGTAAAAATTCTTTCTTAGTTATATTCAGAGTTAAGCATACTTTTTTATCTTCATCTAAAACACCTACAACATCTGAAATAAAAATTAAATGCTCAACTTTTAATTTTTCTGCAATAGCTCCAGCAACTTCGTCTGCGTTTACATTATAATGATTATAGTTTTTATCTATAGAAATAGGTGAAATAACTGGTATTATCTTTTTTCGTAAAAGAAACTCTATATACTCCGACCTGACTTCTGTAATTTCACCAACAAAACCCAAGTCTTCTTTAGGTTTACAAATTAAAGTCTTAGCATCAACACCACTAAGACCAACTGATCTAGTGTCGAAGTTTACATTTGCTTTATGGATAGCAGAAACCCAAAGCTTGTTAACAAAACCCGTTAATGTCATTTCAACAACTTTCATACCCTCTTTTGTTGTCACTCTCAAGCCATTTTTAAACTTAGGGGTTTCATGAATTTTCTCTAAATTACGATTAATCGCTTTACCTCCACCATGCACAAAAATAATAGAGTACCTTAAAGACAATTCAACAATAGCTTCTGCAAGCTTTGTTACAGTATGAGGTTCTTCTGCAATTTGCCCTCCAATTTTAAACAAAATTATAGGTTCCATTCTATGAAAGATCTTTATTTTCTGGTAGACCCATCATCAAATTCATATTTTGGACAGCTTGACCAGAAGCTCCCTTTATCAGATTATCTATCACTGAAACTATTACCATTTTTTGAGGTTGACTTGGTACAACTAAAGGGTAAATCAAACAATTATTCGTATTCTTTACATCCTTTGTTGAAGGAGATTTATCTATTATAAAAACAAAAGAAGAATTTTTATACTTAAGTTTATAAGTATCTAAAATATCCTGTTGAGAAACATTTTTTTCTAAATCAACATAAATTGTAGTTAAAATACCACGATCCATCGGTATAAGATGGGCTGTAAACAAAAAGTCAACATTTGCATTTGCCACATACATCAATTGCTCTCTAATTTCAGAAATATGGCGATGTTGGTCTGCAATACTATATGCTGTAAATGATTCATTACTCTCTGAATAATGAGTCGCTTTAGATAAACTTTTTCCTGCACCTGAAACTCCAGATTTAGCATCCATAATAATATTTTTCAGAGAAATTTTTTTACCTTCAATAAGTGGTAATAAAGGCAACAAAATTGATGTTGGATAACAACCAGGATTACCTATACATTTACTCTTTGCAATTTTTTGAGGAGACCATTCAGAAAGACCAAATTCAGCCTTTTCTAAAAAGTGTGGACAAGGATGTGTTGTCTTATAATAATGTTCATAAACAGAAAGATTGGAAATTCTAAAATCAGCAGATAAGTCTATCACTCTTGTCTTGGCATTTTCTAAAAAAGGTTGTGTAAATGATGCAGAAACACCATGTGGCAAACATGAAAAAACAATATCTGGAGATGTTTTTTCTACTTCTTTAAAAAATTTTAAAGTCAATTTTCCAGCTGTTGTTCCTTTAAATAAAGGATAAACATTATCTAACAATTGACCTGTTTCACTTTCGGATGTTAACCACTCCAGCTCTATCAAAGAATGTCTCAATAATAAAATAATAAGTTCTCTAGCTGTATAAGATGTCGCTCCTAATATTCCTATTCTTATTTTATTCATGGATTGAAAATACTAATTTAAGTTAGTGACTTCAATAGAATTATAATAGACCTATACCATAGGTTTTTTAAAAACTGTTTTGTATTTTTGTATTTCCATCAAAATTATCTATCTAGCTTATTGTTATAATTCTGTTTCATGTTTTTTAAAATTATTTTTAGTTTATTTTTGTGTATCTCTATTTACGCTAAAAACGATTTAAAACGATATTCTTTCCAAGAAAAGCTCTGTTCTGTTGTAAAGCAATGCAAACTTGAAGATTCCAGCTGTGCTTTTTTCAAACCTCCTATCATTTTGATTAAAAATAAAAAACAAAGATGTAAAGACCTCAAACAACTTTACTCTGATTCCTCTTTTACACCCTCCTCAAGAGAAGCTAGGATTATTACCATTTTAACAATAAATCCATATAAAATCGTTTTTAAGTTTCAAGACGATTTAAATCTTTCTGTTGATCAATTTAATTTTTTACTCCAACATTTACCATTTACAATAAAATTGATTAACATCTTTCAAAATAAAAAATACGAATTAAAATACCTAAACCCTCCTAAAAATACGATTTGGAAAGGTAAAGATAATGTACGTACTTCAGGATGGGCTTCTCTATTTTTAGGAAGTTTTGAAAATAGAAATATTCACTATGTATCATATGGAGAGTCCAATACAATTTTTGGAAGATTTAAAGGAAACGCTTTATTCAATCTAGTTTACAATAAAAAAAATCAAAACACAATTAAATTCGATTTAGAAATCAAAATCTACACCAAGAACTCTTTTATTTATTTTATATTTAATAGTTGGCTAGCAAAAAGAATAATTAAAACACAAATTTTTGAAATTCTAAACGATATTACAAAATCATCACAAAAAATAACTTCTGAAATTATCTTACAATTTATCCAAGATTCAACTTGGAATTTAAAAGAAAAACAATTCATTAAAGAGTTTAATCAATTAAAAAATAAATAAAATTATACTCTACATTTATTATTTTTTAAAACGATTTACCATTTTTAAAGCATCTAACAAGAAGTTACCTTAAAGATAATCTTTATATATACTTTTTTCTATTTTTAGATCCTATATGAACTCATTTTCTTCTATAAAAGACGCTCTTTCTCAACGCATTTTAGTCATGGATGGTGCAATGGGAACCATGATTCAACGCTATAAACTTCAAGAGAAAGATTACCAAGGCGTTAATTTTAAAAATCACTCTAAAAATCTATTTGGTTGTAATGACCTTCTTTGCATCACACAGCCTCAAATTATTAAAGAAATACACCGTCAATACTTAGATGCTGGAGCTGACCTAATTGAAACGAACTCTTTTAATGCCAATAGTATATCTATGGAAGATTATGATTTAGTTGATAAGGTTTATAAACTTAATGTTTCTGCCGCGAAAATTGCGAAGGAATTAACAACAGAATACACTAAAAAAAATCCAAAAAAACCTAGATGGGTTATTGGCGTTTTAGGCCCTACAAATAGAACAGCTTCTTTATCTTCCGATATTAACAACCCTAGTTTTAGAAATATAACCTATGAAGAACTTGTTGCAACCTACACCGAGCAAATTAAAGGATTAATAGACGGTGGTGTTGATATATTGATGATAGAAACAGTCTTTGACACCCTTAATGCAAAAGCAGCTCTTTTTGCTGTTTCTCAATTTTTAGAAAAAAATCACCTTACCCTACCTGTTATGGTTTCTGGAACGATCACAGACTCTTCTGGTCGAACTCTTTCTGGACAAGTCACGGAAGCATTTTTAATTTCTATGTCTCATTTTCCATTATTAAGTATCGGTCTTAATTGTGCTTTAGGCGCTGATCAACTAAAGCCTTACTTATCCATTTTATCTGAAAAAAGTTCCTTTTTTGTTAGTGCCCATCCTAATGCTGGTCTTCCTAACCAATTTGGAGAATATGACGAAAGTCCTGAAATCATGATAGATAAAATCAAAGACTATTTTGATGATAAAGTTGTTAACATTATTGGTGGTTGTTGTGGAACAACACCAGATCATATCAAAAAAATAACACAAACTGCCCAAAATTATAGACCTCGAAATAAAAAATAATATGAGTATACATCCAGACTATTCAGGCAATTATAAATATAAATGGTCTAATATAGACCCTCTTAAATTAAGTGGTCTAGAGCCTTTAATTATAAATGAAACTACAAATTTTGTAAACATTGGAGAAAGATCTAATGTAACTGGATCCAAAAAATTTTTAAAACTTATTCAAGAAGAAAAATTTGAAGAAGCTCTTAGCGTAGCCCAAGAACAAGTAGAAGGCGGAGCTCAAATTTTAGATGTTAATATGGATGAAGGCATGCTAGATAGTCAAGCTATGATGGTTAAGTTCTTAAACCTTGTTGCACTAGAACCTGAAATTTGTAAAATACCTATCATGATTGATTCCTCAAAATGGGAGGTTATAGAATCAGGACTAAAAGTTGTTCAGGGAAAATGCATTGTTAATTCTATTAGTTTAAAAGAAGGTGAAGAAGCCTTTATAAAACAAGCTAAAAAAATTAAGCTCTATGGTGCAGCTGTGATTGTGATGGCTTTTGATGAAAAAGGTCAAGCAGATAACTATCAAAAACGTATTGAAATATGTCAACGCTCTTATGATGTTCTAACACAAAAATTAAATTTTCCTCCACAAGATATTATTTTTGATCTTAACATTTTTCCAGTTGGAACAGGTATAGAAGAGCATCGTAATAATGCTGTCGATTTTTTTAAAGCCACTCGCTGGGTAAGAGAAAACCTTCAAGGAGTTCATGTTAGTGGCGGTATAAGTAATGTTTCTTTTTCTTTTAGAGGTAATAATAAAGTTCGAGAAGCCATGCATTCAGCATTTTTATATCATGCTATCAAAGAGGGTATGGACATGGGTATCGTTAACCCTTCTATGCTAGAAGTCTATAAAAATATCCCTAAAGATTTATTAGAGCCTATTGAAGATGTTCTTTTAAATCGTAATGAAAATGCCACCGAAAAATTATTAGAAAAAGCCGAAGAACTTAAAGGAATTAAACAAGAAGGTCATACTAAAGACCTATCTTGGAGAAAAGAACCTCTTCAAGAACGTCTGACTCATTCTCTTGTTAAAGGTATTTTGGAATACATTGAAGAAGACACTGAAGAGGCTAGACAACAATCTGTAGAGAATCCTCTAAGTGTTATTGAAGTAAATTTAATGGCTGGAATGAATATTGTTGGTGATCTATTTGGTGCTGGAAAAATGTTCCTACCTCAAGTGATTAAAAGTGCTCGCGTCATGAAAAAGGCTGTGACTTATCTTTTACCATACATAGAGAAAAGTAAAACAAAAGGTTCTTCAAGAGGTAAAATTTTACTAGCAACTGTAAAAGGTGATGTTCACGATATTGGAAAAAATATTGTATCGGTTGTTCTATCATGCAACAATTTTGAAGTTGTCGATTTAGGTGTAATGGTTCCAAATGAACTCATCGTTGAAACCGCAATTAAAGAAAGAGTAGACCTTGTTGGACTTAGTGGCCTAATTACCCCATCTTTAGAAGTTATGCAAGCGATTGTCAAAGAGATGGAAAAGCAAAAACTAAATATACCAATTCTTATTGGTGGAGCTACAACTTCCAAAATCCATACTGCTGTTAAGTTATCCAATTTTTACTCTCATATAGTTATCCATGTTTTAGATGCTTCTCGTAGTGTTCCTGTCTCAACACGCCTTTTACAAAAGAATGAACGGGAAATATTTAAACAAGAAATTAATACAGAATATCAAATACTAAGAGACAGACACTCAAATAAACAAAGCCAAAGGAACCTTTTACCTTTTGAAGTAGCTAAAACCAAAGCATTTTCTTGTGATTGGGATACACTCCCTATCGTGAAGCCTCAAAACTTAGGAATTAAAATTGATAAAAACATCCCACTTGAAGAAATAATTCCATTCATTGATTGGACTCCTTTTTTCTCAACATGGGAACTTTATGGAAAATACCCAAATATCTTATCTGATAAAAAAGTAGGTATAGAAGCAACAAAATTATTTAACGACGCGAAAGCTATGTTAGATGACATTGTTAAAAATAAACGTACTATCCCTAAAGTAGTCATCGGCACTTTTAAAGCAAACAGAATAGGTGAAGATATAGCAATCTATGATAAAAACGATGAACAAATTACATCTTTTCATTTTCTAAGACAACAAGCAGAAAAAACAAATAATACTCCAAATTATAGTCTTGCCGACTTCATTTGCCCTAAAAATCAAAACAGAACAGACTATCTTGGAGCTTTTGTCGTTACTGCTGGAGATGAAATAAATTCATGGATTCAAGAATTTGAAAATAATTTAGACGACTACAATGCCATTTTAGCAAAAGCCCTCACAGATCGTTTAGCTGAAGCTCTTGCTGAAAAAATGCACTTATTTGTTAGAAAAAAATATTGGAATTACCAATCTAATGAAGACTTAGAAGCAGCAGATTTAATTAAAGAAAAATATCAAGGAATTCGGCCTGCCCCAGGGTACCCAGCTTGCCCTGATCATACTGAAAAATTAACACTGTTTAAACTATTAAACGCTAGCCAAGAGATTGGTGTAATTTTAACGGAAAGTATGGCAATGTTGCCTACTTCTTCGGTAAGTGGCTTTTATTTTGCTCACCTAGAATCTCGTTATTTTTCACTGGGTAAAATAGATTCTTCTCAGGTCAAAAATTATTCTAAACGTAAAAATCAAAATATTGAGGTAACAGAACAGTGGCTTAGACCTAATCTAAACTACAATTCTTGATATTCAGGTTTTAAAACAATTAATAAATATTTAATTTTTACAACTAAAAAAATTACGATTCTCAAATTACTCAAAAAACTCCTACATTAGCACTAGGATCAAATAATTTAAATATTCTGTCAATTTTTTCATCTTTAGTAAATAAAAAAATTAGTTCTTCTTTAATTCCTAATCCAGCAAAGCTAGAAATTATTAATAAAATAATAGTCATTATTATTATTTTATTAACTTTAATTTTTAATCAAAATTTGAATCACAATCATACAATTGTAATCATTCAGTAGCCACCAACAAAAACACGAAGAAGACAGTTACTATACCCAGTAAAGAACCACTCAAAGCACTACGACCATTATTCGTCGATTTTTTTTCACTATATCCATATAAAAAACACGAGTAATTCGCGTTTTTAGGAACAACATAAACTACTGGATTTCCTAAATACCCTATTGGAGTAGCAATAGCTAACCCAATAATTCCACCCAGAAAACCACCCAGAAAACCTCCAATAAAATAGCCTATAGAAGTCTCTCTATTTGCTTGAAGTCCCCCCCCAATAGAAGATTCCTGACAATCTAACTTAACACCCTCATTAGAGAATGCTACAATAGAAAATATCATTAAAATACCTATTAATTTTTTCATTTTTTTAGTCCTTAAATTAAGTAATAGTTATCTATTATATTTATATCTTCTATAGCCTCTATAATAATCTGAGCTCCTATTATTATAATATTTCTTCTTACTAGTTTTTTTTGTATAAGGATTCTGATTACCATAAATAAGAGTAATTATCTTTTACAGTGCTATTTCTATCACTTCTATGGTACTCCCTAATAATCTCCATTTCTTTTATAATAACCTTTAACATATCCAGCAAAGCTAAAACTTATTAATAGAATAATACCAATTATAGTGACTCTCTTTTTACTCATTATTTACCTCTTAACCTTAATATTCTACAAAGTAGTAAAAAAAACTAAAATATCAACAAAAAATTGAAAAACTTAAAATTAACCAACAGATATAAACCTAATTTTCCATATATCTTCAGATAATGTGTATTCTTAATTACAACCCTAGTATCAATCAACAAGAAAAAGAAATCTTAACTATACCAAACCCAACGATTGTTTTAGCGTTTCTAAATCTAAAATAATCGTTGCCGCTGATAATCTAATTGATACCAATCTTCTGTTGAACCAACTATGTTTAGAAAAATTTCCTGATACCAAGATATACCCCTTTAGCAATTCCTGATTGAAAAAGGTAAAATGATAGGTTAAAAAAATAAATGATTTAGTGATCATTTGATTATCTATATAAAATGTATAATTATCTTTATCGAAACGGTCAAAGGTTGTCGGAATCTTTTTTCCGTGGTAAATTTCATATTCAAAATGAGTATCTAGATTTGTATTACAGTAATTTAAAATAGAATCAAAAACTTGATTAATTAGATCTGGGACTCAAGGTTTAATAATCCATGAATGATATAGTCTTGATAAAAGTAAATAGAGTTGAAATCATTTTTATGCTTAAATATTTTGGGAGCATATTTTTTAAGTAATTCTTTTTTTTATTTACCGATCTAGTTTCTAAAGAGTTTTCTATAAAGTATTTTTTAAAAACTGGTACTTGAGTAAAATTTTCTTCTGAAGTAGCATTAGAAAAAATTAAAAAGATAATTAACAAAATTTTTAAAGTAAAAAACCATGGAAGAGAATCAGTGTCTTTTCAATAATAAATCAAAATAGTTTTTTAGTTTTAATTCTTTCTAACCCTCACCTTTAAGGTATCTTGAAGTTTTAGTTAATTATATTCTAATTCACTTCCATACAAAAACATACAATTTTAGATATAAACATATTTATTTTTTGTTTCAATATTCTGAAATAAAAGAAGATACAAATAAGGGACGAGAAATTCAAAGATACATAATCTAATCATTTCATTTAGATATTCAAAATCAAATGGTTAACCACTAATGATTTTAACTATTTTTTGACCTAACGAATGCGTCATTTTTCTTTGCAAATCTTCTTCTTGAATCCATTCCATTTCTTTTTTCTCTACAAAAATTCGTTTCTTTTCGACATTCTGTATTTCAAACACCTTCACTTGTATTTTATGATTTGTAATAAAATGTTTAAACTGTCCCAATAATTTTTCAATCTTAAACAAACTCTCTTTAAAAGAAACATTATCACCTACTTCTAAAAGTTCTTCAACCATAGGAAATTGCAACTGTCCATTTAAAAAACGACCTTTTTTTGTAACTAAATACTGCTTAGATTTTTTTATAACCAAAGTGGAAAGAAAGACACATTCCATTTTCTGCTTTTTTTTTGCTGGTGGAAAAATATTCTGTTTTTGATTTGTATTTGCATAACAATTTCCTTTTAGGGGGCACTCTAAACATTTCGGTTGTTTGGGAACACATATAATAGCCCCCAATTCCATCAAAGCTTCATTTACCCATTCAGAACTACCGTAAGAAATCCAGTTTCTAGAATAATTCCAATAAATAATTTGCTCTTCCTTAGAAATTGGTAAAAATTCAATTCCAAAGAGTCGACTAAATAACCTTTTTAAATTTCCATCTAAAATAGGCTCCTTTTGTAAGTAAGAAAAACTTAAAATAGCCCCTACTGTGTACTCCCCTATTCCATTTAATTTTAAAATATCTTGACGAGAAGAGGGAAAAATTCCTTCATACTCATACATAATTTTCTTAGCTGTTTTTAAAATATTTCTAGCTCTTGAATAATATCCCAATCCAGCCCAAGATTGTAAAACATCCTCTTCTGTTGCTTCTGCTAATTTTTGAATAGTTGGAAATTTTTCCATCCAACGATTAAAGTAGTTAACGACAGCAAAAACTTGTGTTTGTTGTAACATAATTTCCGAAATCCAAACAGCATAGGCAGATCTAGGAAAATTAGTTCTCCACGGAAGAGAACGACTATTATTTTTAAACCATTTTACAAGTAAATTAACATGCTTTTCTGTTACACTATAATGATTTAAAATAAATTTTTTAAACATAAGCTTACCGTAAAAATTAAAATTTGATGTCGAATATAATAACTAGCCTAAAGTAAAAATATGTTAATCTATGTTTTAATTGAATACATATTTATATATACATTAAAAAAAACCTTTTCTAAATTAAATTCACTCTTAAATTGAGTTATAAAAAAGGTTATTAAATGAAAATTATATTCATGGGAACTCCTGAGTTTGTCTGTCCTATTTTAGAATACATAAATAAAGGACATGAAGTTGTATTAGTCGTAACCCAACCTGATCGAGCCAAAGGTAGAGGACTAAAAGTAACTACAACCCCTGTAAAAGATAAAGCCATAAAACTGGGTTTACCAATTTCTCAACCCCATGACTTAAACAGTTTAGAATGGGAAAAGCAATTAAAAGATTATCAAGCTGATTTATTTTTTATTGTTGCTTACTCTATATTACCACCCAATATTTTTAACTTGCCTCGTCTTGGCTCTATTAATTTACATTTTTCTTTACTGCCAAAATTTAGAGGAGCAGCTCCCGTTCAATGGGCAATTATTCAAGGAGAAAAAACAACGGGAATTACATTATTTCTTTTAGACAAAAAAGTGGATCATGGAAATATTTTATCTCAAAAGTCTCTTAACATTCTTCCTAATGATACGACTGAAACTCTTACAAATAAACTTGTCTCTTTATCCATTTCACTCGTAAAAAAAACCTTTGATTCTCTAAAATCTGGAAAAATTCAACTTCTAGTACAACAACATGCTCTATCAACAAAAGCCCCTAAATTATTTAAAAAAGATGGTCTCATTCAATGGAATCAACAAGCACAAATTATTCAAAATCAAATTTTAGGTATGTATCCGTTTCCAATAGCTTATAGTTTTTGGTTAAACAAAAAAAAGATACGCATACACCATTCTCAAATAAATTTAAAATGTTCAGATTCAACTCAATCCAATAAGCCTATTGGAAGTGCTTTTATAAATCAAGAAGGATATTTAGAAGTCATTTGTAAAATAGGCTCTATCACTTTAATCAAAATTCAACTTGAAGGAAAGCCTCTCATTTCCTCTAAAAGCTTCTACAATGGTTTAAAAAATAAAGAAACTCTAAATTTTTTAACCAATTTTAAAGGGTAAAATTATCTTTTAAAATAATCTATTACAGATTTTTGAATGCACAAAGGTAAATATTTTTGCACTTCTTCTAATTTATTTTTTTGAATAGAGTTTCGAATTTTAGTAGACGAAATATCTATAGACTTCCAAGTTTCTACAAAATGGTGTGGTAAAGAATGATACCATTTTTTAGAAGAAGACAAAAGAGTTTGCCTCGGAAAAACAATAAAAGGATTATCTTGTATTAAGGTTTCCCAATTAAACCAAGAATCAATTTCATCTGCATTGTCCTGCCCTATAACCAAATAAAATACAAATTCATTTTTAAAAAAATCATTTTTAAATTTAGACTTTAAACTGTTTAATAAATGGATTGTTTCTCCATTTCCAAATTGATCTAAATCTTTAACTTTAACTTGAGGATTATTTAAAAAGACTTCTTCACACCAATTCAAACGCTTTTGAAATAGCCCTAATTTTTTTTTAAACCGATGTTCTCCACAAGGTAAAACCCATACCTCACCCATATTCAAAGTGTCTAGTAAAAACAATACAACTTGAATATGAGCGTGAGTCACTGGATTAAAGCTACCGCCATACAATGCAACTTTAATAGAATTTTTACTCAAAATCAACTCTCTTCAACATACTAAAAATTTAACATATTTAAGTATTATATAAAATGGTTATCAAAACATAAGTATAGTAGTAAATCACAACGGGATACTCAGCTTGTCAAAATATAATAGTATTTATACTGTATTGTATGCTCGTTACCTCTGGTAACTTAGCTTATTATTTTAAAATTGGTTACAAATACTTTTCTAATAGGAGAAATTTTATTCATCACTTTAAACTTTACTTAAAAAATAAAGATTCTTTAGAAGCTTCTTATACTTTAGGAAATAATCTTGGAAACTTTACAGCGATAGGGCAATATGATTCTTTAGGACAAATTTTATTCACCATCAAATATCAAGTCAATCCTTATAAAACAACTGCTAATTATATTGGAACATAATTAAAATAAGTCATCTATAGATTAACCCAAGACTTAAATGGTCTTTCTGAATCAGTTGATCTCTTAAGACCTTATAAAAATGGTCTAAGGCATGGTATTTCCAATAGCAAGTTCTACAATGGCAAAAACTTTACATCTAGTCAGCATAGATCTGTAGATTGCTTTCAAAAAGTTTTATAAGACAGTATTAAAACATGTTTACCAGAAGAACATCTAAAAGATTCCGCTAATTTTGATTCTCTATTTTTAATCAATATCCACACAAGTCCTTTTATTAGTTATGGATATATAAATAAAAAAATTAAACGGACCCTATACTAAAAAAATAGGATATTACTATTTGGAAGTTACTTATCATCAAGAAGATATTATAACAAAAAGATTTCAAAATGATTCCTCAGGTTTTCGAAAAGATTTTGAAGATTTTGAAGATTTCTCATGTCCTTGATTAGCAAGGAAATTGTGACCCCCCTTCTTTTCTACAAAATACAACCTAAAATGTATTTTATTTGAATTTTAAAACCAAACTCCTGAAAAAATGAATCTACCTTGAATAAAAACACGAGCTTCAATTGTATAACCTGTATCAATATTTTTAATTAAGACCTCTTCAATTTTACTCTCCTTAAGAGATTTAAATTGACAATTCCATTGTTTAAAAGAAAAAATCTTCTGATTTTCTAAAGACAGAACTTTATACAAAGCCTCTTTTAAAGAAAAAAAAGCTAACGCAAATTTTTTCTGTTCAGTCTCTTCTAAAGAAGAGAGCCAATTCATCTCTATTGGATTACAAATACGATTAATCATAGTTTTAGATAACAGTCTATTTTTATATTCAACATCTAACCCAACCGAAGAGTATGAAGAATTAACTCCAATCACAGCTGCCCAACAACCTTGCGTATGAGACAAACTACCTATGCATTTAAAACCCCATTGAGGAACTCCATTTTCATCTTTTAAAACTGCTTTAGATTTAGGGTAGTATTTTAAAAAAATTTGGTGAGCACAGACTCGTGAAGTTATAAAATCAATTTTTCTAGACTTTGATTTCCAAGTTGAGATAAATTGTTGTTCTTCCACGAAAGAACTCGTTATAGTTTCCTTAAAAGTATATTGAAGATCAAAACATTTAGGAAATAATTCATTTTTCCATTTTTTACTCATCTACGCTATTTTTTCTTATGCTTTCTAAAGTAACAAATCAAGAACCACAAATTAAACACAATCCAAAACCATAGAAAGAAAATTTCTAATACCGTTCCTATTTTTTGATACACAGTCGTTTTCGTTCTAATTTCAATTTGTGTTGTCAATACTGTTTTTTCCAATAATTGCGTTTGAGCAATATCCCGCCCCCAAGCATCATAATAAACACTAATACCAGCATTAACACTCCTAATAATAGGCAAACCTAATTCAATTGATCGAAAACGAGTAATTTTTAAATGTTGATACGGTGCAGCTGTTTCTCCAAACCAACTGTCGTTTGTCAAATTAAGTAAAACTTGAGCACCTCTATTTTTGATATTACGAATAAAGTAAGGATAAACAACTTCATAACAAATCGCAGGACTATATTTTACACCATTCCAATTCCAAATAACAGGACCATCCCCTTCTACAAAATCGCCTTCACCTAAATTTATAAAATTTAAAAAAGGAAGAACATTATCAAATGGTAATTTTTCACTAAATGGAACTAAACGAATTTTTGAATATTGTTCATAAAATACTTGTTTTATATGAACCATCTCTGGATCTAGGAAAAAAGCAGAATTAAGATAAACAAAAGGTTTAACTGGGTGATCATTTTCTTTAAAGTCTAATGAACCAAATACGATAGCAACTTTATTTTTCTTAGCCCATTTCAACCAATCATAAAAAACACTTGGAACATCTTTCAAAAAATGAGATACAACACTTTCTGGTAAAACAAATAAGTCACCTTTTTTTAGGGGAGACTTTTTCATTTGATTTAAAATCTCTTTCATTTGAGATTTAAACAAAGGTCTTTCCCATTTAAAATCTTGAGGGATCGCTGGCTGAACAATATGAATAGAGGTTTTTTTCACCTCATTTTTTGGAGTTGTTGCAAGTGTTATCATTCCAAATATCCACAGAAAGAAAGAAATAAACAAAGCTCCTACTAAAAATTTTAGTCCTGATTTTGATTTTCTATTTTTATAAAATTCCATAACTAAAAGGTTACAAAGAATAATCAAAAAAGATAATCCAAAAACTCCAATCCAAGATATGATTTGAATTAATGAAATAAAATCACCTAAGGTATAACTCAAATGAAACCAAGGAAAAGATAAATCACCTTGAGTTCTAAAAACCTCAAAACCAGCCCATAATGTAGGAAACAATATCAAAAAAAATCTAGACCGACGAGCCCATATAAATAAAGAACCTACATACCCGCTAACACAACAAAAGAAAATAAGGAGAAAGAACCAACCTACAACTGCAATGGAGTCTGGTATAAATTTGAATGCATTTGTAATCCAATAATACATTAAAGCATTATAAGGCAAACTTAAAATCGCATGGTACACAAAAGCCTGTTTAGCTGTCAATTTTTCAGTTAGATAAAAAATAGGTACCCAAAGAAAAAATGTCATCCAACCTAATCCAAAAGGAGGAAAAGCTAATCCGCATAAAAAATAACTTACAGTAAAAATTAAGATTCTCTTTTTATTCATTTTTTTCTTCTTTAGGATGCATGAGTAATACATACTCACCTTTTGGTTTTCTTTCTTGATAATAGTCTAAATGTTCTTGAATTGTTTTTACTAAATTCTCTTCAAATTTTTTAGTTAACTCTCTTGCTAAAACAATTAAAAAACCTTCTCCAAATACCATTTTTAAACTATTCAAAAAAAGAATAACTTGATATTTGCCAACATAATATATTAAAGTGGGTATCCATTTTTGTGAATCATTTTGATACAAATCACGATAATATTCTAACTGCTTTATTTGTTGTACAGACTTTTTGGGAGGAAAATTTGCAAATAAAAAACGATCGGTTGGCAAACCTGAAGAAACCAATCCGCTAATCGCCGCACAAGGACCCGGAATAGAAATCACTGAATACCCCTGCCTTCTAGCTTCTCTAACAACATAAAAAGCAGGATCAGCAATACCTGGTGTCCCAGCATCACAAACCAAAGCTAAAGAAAGCTCTTGCTCTAACAGATTAAGAATACTTAAAGATTTTTTATTTTTATTAATATCGTTGTATGAATCTAACGGTGTCTTAATCTTGTAATACTTTAAGAGAATACCTGTATAGCGAGTATCTTCTGCAAAAATTTTGGAAACACTTTTTAAAGTATCAATCGCCCTAAAAGAAATATCTTCTAAATTACCAATCGGTGTTGCAACAATGAAAAGGGCGACATTTGGCATAAAAATTTAAAGTAACTGATAGAAGTACTGCTTCTCTTCAGGTGTATTTAAGCAACCTTTAAAAGATTGCGTTATCATTTTAGCACTCTCTTTTTTAGTTCCTCGGTGAGCCATACAACTGTGAGTTGAAGATACAACAACAGCAATTCCTTTAGGTTTTAAACCGACTTCCAACGCTTCCGAAATTTCACGCGTTAACTTCTCTTGCAATTGTGGTCGAGCTGCTACAATATCAATCATTCTTGAAAGCTTAGATAAACCAACAACTTTTCCATTAGGAATATAACCTAAGGAAACATTACCTATAAAAGGAAGTAAATGATGCTCACAAAAAGAAACGAAATGTATATTTTTAACCATCACTAGATCACCATAAGGTTCGTTAAATATTTTTTTAAGAGGCTCAGTCTCATTTTTTGCTATTCCCGAAAAAAACTCTTGGTACATTTTACTCACACGACGCGGTGTATCAAGAATTCCTTCTCGATTAACATTTTCACCTATACCTTGTAAGATGAGTTTTACACCTTCTTCTATTAATTTCAAATTCATGTTACCCTCAAAGCTCTTTTGTAAAAATTTTAGAATTTCGTTGTTTATTATACTCTTTATCTTCTGGTAAATAACTAAGCTTATTTAATGAAAACCCCAAAGAAATGAAAAAGTCACTTGACTGTGTTGTTAATGCAAAAATGGATTTCATTTTCTCTTTCTTTGCTTTCTCAATTAAAAAAGAGACCAATAAAAAACCGACACCTTGTCTTTTATAAATTGGATTCACAATAATAGATTGTATTTCTACTTGTTTACTAGCAGGAAAAAACCTTAAAGATCCACAAGCATAAATAGTATCATCTACAGCATACACAAAAAAGTTATGCAATTGTCCTAAAATATCTTCTGCAGTGCGATGTAATAAAATTTCCTCTTTAACAAAAGGATGCATTAAATTAAGAATATTGAGAATATCTTCTTTTTTAGCTAGTCTTATATTTGTATTAGGATCTTTTTGGATCATCGTTCCACGACCACGACTAGAAAAAATTTCTCGTAAAAAACCCCCATTTATCGCTCCATTTAGAATATGAACGCGATCTACTCCCTCTTCACAAGCTTGTACAGAATACTGTAACAAATCTTTCTCTATTTTAGGTAAGTCTGTTAGATGCTCATCTAAAATTTTCTTAGCTTGAAAAAGTTCAATAAAAGAGTAAATACCATTATCTCGTACTGCTAAATCTAAACTTTTTTGTTGATTAATTTGAGAAATTCCATTTTTAAGACCAATAAAAAATAATTTAGAAGCTTGTAAACTTTGCGAAATAAAAACAGCCAATTCATTACTAGAAATATTATAAGACAGACCCTTTGCTCCCCAACCAATGTTTGAAACAATAGGAATAACTCCATTATTAAGTAAAGATAATATTGTTTCTTTCTTAATTGAATTAACCTTTCCTGTATATTGGTAATCGACTCCCCTAATAACACCCATTTCTTGTGCTTGAACCCAATTTCCCATAGCACTTTCAACACCATATTCAGAGAAAGTCGAAAAAAAACGATTCATGATATGTGTCGATGCAAATTTAATGATTGGAAGAGCCTCTTGAGAAGTAATTCGAGTATCCTTTTCAAATCGTGTTTCTATATTCTCTTTTTTTAACCATTCTTGAATAGAATGACGTACTCCAGGAACAACAATTACTTTAACTCCCATCCTATTAACTAAAGACATATCTTGAATTAATAAGGGAAATAAAGGATCAGATAATAAATCATCCTCTATTTTTAAGACAAAAATTTGAGATTTAAAACGCGATGTGTATCCAAAAACCTCTCTAATTAAGTTTGTAGAATAATTCGTTTCATCAACATTTTCTATTTCTAGCATTTTTTATTTATTAGATAAGCTCAAGGAGAGATTTTGCATGTTCTTTAACTTGAACACCATATTTAACATATTGTAAAATTCCTTCTTCATTAATTAAAAAAGTAGACCGAACAATGCCCATGTAGTTGACTCCAAAATTCTTTTTCTCTTGCCATACTCTATACTTTTCACAAACGACACCCTTCTCATCACTCAAAAGATCAAATTTTAATGACTTTTTTTCAACAAAACGACAATGAGACTCTATTGAATCCTTAGACACACCTAGAATAACAGTATTTTTGATTTTAAAATCAAGTAACAGTGTATTAAAATCCTGAGCCTGAGTCGTACAACCTGGTGTATTATCCTTAGGATAGAAATAAAGAACAACTTTCTGACCTTGAAATGCTTCAAGACTCATTTTTTCTTTTAAAAAAGAATCTAAAATAAATAAAGGAGCAGTATCTCCAACTTTTAACTCGGTCATATATTTCCTAATTTTGATTCTAAAAGATAGTAATTTACTAAGATTTTTTTAAAAGTTAATTTCGTCCCAATGTGATTCTATAGAGGCATCTTTAGAAGTAATCGTAAGAATAGCTGCTGCTTGGAAGCGAATTGCATCCCATAAACAGTGTTTAGGTTCTTGTAAAAACCCTTGCCATAAAGAAAATTGAGATAAACTGTACAAGCTTGTTGGTAATTCCAACTTTAAAGACTCCAAAGAAATCGTTCTCTCTACCACTTCACTCTTCTCAAAACTCATCACTGTTGTTGGTTTGTGAAATAAAAAATCAATAACGCCATGATTCCCTAAAACGATATTAGATTCTACCCCCAACTCCGCCAAGGTCTTTAACATCCTTTCAGCATAAGCCTTATGTGATATTCCAATTAACATAGGTGCTTTTTTATAAGGGGTTAACATCTTCTCCAAAGTGTGTAAAAAAGATCGAAAGCCTAATTCTTTACGCACTGTGTTAAAACTTCTCCAATTAGGTATAAGTTCTTCCGAATGAAAAATACGCAGAATTAAAATTTCATATTCATCTGGAAAAATTCCTTTTAATAGTTCTAAAGAATGATTAAAAGATTCATGATTATTGGATAAAATAGGATTACTATGTACTACAATTGGTTTTAAACCTTTTTTAATCAATAGACCTAATGCCAAAATACTTAAAACCCCACCCTTACGAGGAGTATCCGAAGACAAATTTAATACAAAATCAGCTTCTAAAGTCATTTTCTTCTCTTGATTTTTAAAACAAATTTCTGTAAAACCATTTAATTCTTCTTGAGACAATTCTTTAATTCGCAGTGCTTGCAAAAATGCCCCAAACTGAGATTGTGTAAAACCATTGTTTAACAAAGTCGACATCGCTAAACCTGCTTCTTCTTGTGTTAATGATTTAGAAAGAGTTTTCCCTTTCCCTACTTTTTTAATAAAATCAGTTGCTATCATGGTTAAAAAATTTTGGATGGTTGTTAAAAGGTTAAGTTTTTAAAACTATAATTTAATTAAAAAATCACATGTAAATGATAACAAATTAGTATTGCATCATCATGTTAAATCACTATTCCTAAAATTATCTCTCTCTATCACAACAAAAGAAAGCCCATTAGCATTATAATCACCACATCTAGCTATACAATTCTTCTAACCACCATTTTCTCATCATGTTTTATGATTTATCATTTTTTATGATTAAAAACTATTCAGCTTCAGCTCCTAAAATTTCTATTTCATAAAAAGCAGTGTAATTATTTACAAAGGTTGTCACCACTTTATTAAAAGCAGTTGATGGATTAGGAGTCACTGTAATATTCTGTGTCGCATTTAAAATTGTCACTGTTTCAATAACAGTATTATCATTCATAAAATTTACAGTAGCACCATTCATTTTAGTAACTAGAAAACTAGAACCATAATAGTTATAAATACCATTATTATAAGTCTTAGAAAAGCTATGGGTAATCGGTACCATTCATGAATACCAAGGCGTACTTGATATTCTGCAGTAGCACCAGCATCCGTTGTTTTATCGCCATCAGAAATATAGCTGCTACTTACTTTGCTTCTGTGTCATAAGCGGTATTCCCAAAGAAATAGTGAGCTACTATTGTATGAGTAAATGTAACCCCTGTTGAAATGTTTCCTGTTACTATAATCTCTAACTCTGCTGATTGAGTCTGATCTACTTTAAAAGTCGCTGTTATTGTCGCTATACCTACTGTTACTGCCATGACTTCCCCACTAGAACTTTACTTTCGCTACTAAAGAATCACTTGTTCTCCAAATGACTGTTTCTGCGACTCCACTCTCTACCTCTACACTCGCTATTAACGTGTCTTTTGTTCCTATGACAATACCAGATGTTGTTTTGTCTAAAGACACACACTTAGTACACTGGTGCTGATGCTACTGTAATTTAGAAGTCGCGATTTTAGTAGTATCTGCTGTAAAAGTCACTGTTATTGTGCTATTCCTACTGATACATCTATTATAGCACTACTAGAATTTACTGCCGCTATAGAAGTATTACTTGTTATCCAAGTAATTGTTTTGTCTGTCCCACATCAACTAGTGATACTGTCGATATTACTCTTGATGAATCTCCCAATACTATTCTTACTGCAAGATTATCAATACTCACACTACTTATTGGAATCGGTGGTGGGTCGTCATCGCCACCAAATATGTTGTAATTGACAATGATTAATATGTTAGTAATGTAAATGTAATTAGCTTAATCATTAGGTTCTCCCTATTATGGAATCCTTTGTATAGAATGACACTGTTCTATAACACTCTCAAGTATCATCTATACAGTCATAATAATCTGTACCTAATTAAAACTTGAGAACAGGATATTCAATTTGTTGTCACAAAAAAAGAGCCACAAAAGGACTCTTTTAATCATTAAGATAGATTATAAATCTACTGTTAGCCTACTATTACAACTACTGTCGCTACTATCCCCCATCTGTTATCGCTCTGATTGTTGTTGTTCCTACTGATACTGCTGTTAGATATTGCATTTTATAATAAAACTCCTCTCTAAAAGAGACTTGACTTCAATTTTAAAACTGTGTGTAAGTTAAGTTTTAAGAACTTTTTTAGACTCAATCAAAATCAATTAAAAGACGACTCTTCAAATTCATCTTGAAATATTTCCTGATAGAAATTAAAAAGACTCAAAACAATAGAGACTAAAGCTGGACCTAAAAGAAAACCAATAATTCCAAAAACTTGAACCCCACCAAGAGTACTGATAATAACGAGTAAACTATGCATCTGTAGCTTTTTACCCATAATTAGAGGACGTAAAATGTAGTCTGTTACTCCAATAAAAAGACAAGAAATTAGAGCAAAAACTCCTAAGAGTATATAATTTTGTAAAAATAAAATGAGACTTGCTGGTATCAAAATCGCAAAAACTCCTACTGCAGGAATAATGGAAAGAAAGAATATTACAAAACCCCAAAAAATACAAGCTTCAAATCCGCAAATCCAAAGAGTAATCGCTCCTAAAACACCTTGTATAACACCGATGATACTCACTCCCTTAATAGACGATTGTATCGTATCTTTTAGATTTTCAAGCATTCTCTGTTTTTGAAAATTTTGTAACGGAATCAAAGAAACCATAATCTTAACAATCCGTTTACCATCAATAAAAAAGTAAAAAGCAAATAAGACACTCATTCCTACTTCAAATACAATATTAAATATATTTTTTGATAAAAACACACCACCTGAGAAAACTTTCTTTAAAAGAACTTGAACTTTTGACTCTATGTAGTCAACCACAAGTGGAAAGTTTAAAGTTCCATCTGTTTCAATCCAATCTAAACCAAAATATTGTAAAACAATAGCTAACTTTTGCCAAACTGGAGTAAGGAGCGTATTAAAAGTGTTCAATTGATCCTTATTATTTACAAATAAATCAAATGCTTGTTGATAGCTCCAGTAAAAAAATAAAGTTGCAGGCAAAACAAAAATTAGAAAAACAACCACTAAAGTTAAAATTGAAGTGACATAACAATTTTTAAAGTATTTTATAAGATAATCATATATCGGTTGAGTTAGAAAAACGAAAAGTGAAGCTAATACAATTGGCATTAAAAAAGACTGTATTATATAAATGAAAACCAAAGAAAAAAATATTAAAATCCAAATAAAACTTTTTTTTAGAAACGATTTTTGATTTAACACTTTAATAATTCTCCTTGATTTAATATTTTACCTTTTGTAAAAATACCTAGAACAAAGCTCTACTGGAACTTTTTTATGACGTGTCATTAAAGAGAAGCCTTCTTTATAACTGGTATATTTTTGACTCAAACGCACCATCCCTATCCCTCGTTCAAAAGTAAAAGAAAATGTTCCTGAAGTTAAAACGCCACAGACCTCTTCATTCCAGTATAAAACATCTCCTGCACGAGGAACAGCTTTTTTAAAAGTCTGAATTCCAACAATTTTTTGAGAGACACCTTGCTTAATTTTATCTTGAATGCTTTCTTTGCCAATAAACTCTTTTTTATCTAAATCAACTAACCATTTAAGACCCGATTCTAAAATATGATTGTCGGTTGTTAACTCATGACCATATAAAGAATATCCTGCTTCTAAACGCAGTACATCCCGAGCGGCCAGACCAACTGGTTTAATTCCATAGTCTTGACCAGTTTCCAAAAGCAGATCCCAAAGTTCTGAAGTTTTATTTGCATTTGGGTAAAATTCAAGACCATCTTCTCCAGTATAACCCGTACGACTGTAAACCATTAAATTTTGATCAACCGTACTACTTCTAGAATAAAAACGATTTAAGTGACCTAAGTTTCGAGTTATCACTTTTTGAGCAAGCTCTATTGCTTTTGGACCTTGTAACGCTAAAATCCCTAATTTTTCTGTTTGGTTCTTTAAAGTCACATCTTTAATCAAATGCGTTTCCATCCACTGATAAACCGTTTCAGTATTGGAAGCATTGACAACTAAATGATAAGCATTTTCCCCGAGTAAAGTCACAACTAAGTCATCAATGACGCCTCCATCAAAATTACACATTGCTGTGTATTTAGTTTCAAGAGACTTTAAATTCAACAAGGAACTAACAACTATTTTTTCTAAAAAATAAAGTGCTTTAGAACCTGTAACCAAGATATTTCCCATATGTGAAACATCAAAAACACCCACCGCTTTACGCACAGCTAAACATTCTTCTTTAACCTGTCCGTAATGAATAGGCATATTGAAACTGGAAAAATTAGCCATAGAAGCACCCAATTTAAGATGCTTTGAATGTAAAGGTGTCTGTTTCATTAAACCCTCTTTAAACTAAGGATAAGAAACATGTTTTGAATAAAAACAATAGTCTCATTTAAAAAATAGTATTTACGCTAAAGGTTTTCTTTTTTTTAAACGGATATAAGCTGGAATATCTAAATCGTCTTGAGTGTCTTCTACTCGTTGTGATTGCGACAAAATATTGATTGACTCATCAGAAGGGACTTTAAAGTTTTGATAGTCATATGAGGGCTTAACCATTTTCTTAGGAATAACAGCTGGTGTTGGTCTCTCATAATTAGCAGAGCTAATCTCTTTTTCTTGAAATTCTATAGATCTATCACTTTGGTCAAAACCTGTTGCGACAACAGTTACAGACAAATTATCATTCATATCGGGATCTATCATTGTTCCAAAAATAATATTAGCATTATTATGGTTACCAACAGATTGATGAATGTTCTCCATAATCGTTTCAACTTCGTCCATTTGTAAACAATCCCCTGCAATAATATTAACAAGAACACCTTGAGAACCCTCTACAGATACATCTTCTAATAAAGGTGATTCTATAGCTTGGTGTAAAGCTTTAAGTGCACGATCCTGCCCTGAAGCCTGCCCTGAACCCATAATAGCTAAACCACCTCTTGTCATAATTGTTTTAACATCAGCAAAATCAATTTGAATTTCACCATGTTTAAGGATAATATCAGAAATTCCTCTAGTTGCAGAAGTTAAAATTTCGTCTGCTTTTTCGAAAGCCTCTTTAAATTGAATTTTCTTTTCCAAAACCTCTAGTAACTTTTGATTTGGTATCACAATAATTGTATCAACACTACCCGCAAGTTTCTTTAAACCTTCTTCAGCATGACGGGATCTAATTAAACCTTCAAAAGAAAAAGGTTTAGAAACAATTGCAACTGTTAAAATCCCCAACTCTTTAGAAATCTCAGCAATAATAGGGGATGCACCAGTTCCAGTTCCTCCACCCATTCCAGCTGTCAAAAAAATCATGTCAGCACCTTCTAAGTGCTTTTTTATGACTTCCCTACTTTCAAGTGCCGAGGCTTCTCCTATTTTTGGATTGGCACCAGCACCTAAACCCTTTGTTTCTTTTTCACCAATATGGATCCGTTGTGA
Source organism: Fibrobacteria bacterium (assembly GCA_965261055.1). Lineage (GTDB taxonomy): Bacteria > Fibrobacterota > Fibrobacteria > UBA11236 > JADFYW01. The sequence continues at coordinate 621,331 of OZ253440.1, forward strand.
AGCTTTACTATGATCTAAAGCAATACCATCAGTATTAATTGCAATAAATTCAATACCATTCATATTTTTATCAATCATACGATTAATAGCATTTCCGCCGGCTCCACCAACACCTACAACTTTAATTCTAGCGGGTGATTGTTGATTATCTGATTTAAATTCCATAATCCCTTCCTATTACATAATATTTTTAAAAACATCTTTAAGACCTTTAAAAAGCCCTTTATTTGTTGATTTATTTTTCTTTTTTTTACTCACTCTAGTCATAAACTCAGATTCACCCTTTAAGCAACCATATTTTAATAGCCCTATTGCGGTAGAATAAACTACAGCTTCTCGCTCGCTAGACTTAAATGCCTCCAAAAGAGAAGATCGTCCAGTCCGAACAGGTAAATCATTAAAGAATCGTTTGGCATAATCTGTTGTTCCAGTCACCAAACTGCCTCCGCCAGTAAAAACAATTCCAGCTCCTAAACGCCTTAGTAACTGCTGCTTTTCTAATTCTGAGGCAATCATAATAAAAATTTCTCTTATACGAGGCTCTACAATGTCTATCAAAGTTTGTTCAGTCACGATTCTTTTTTGTTGATCTCCCAAACCAGAAACACTTATTTCTCTATGTTCACTACCTTCTTTGTTTAGGCAGTAACCATATTTAATTTTAATCTCTTCTGCTTCCTCAAAAGAAGTTTTAATCCCAATTGCGATGTCTTTAGTAATATGATTTCCTGCTACTGGAATAATACAAGTATGTCGTACACTACCTTCAATAAAAACAGAAACATCCGTTGTACCTCCCCCAATATCAACGAGAGCCACCCCTAATTCTTTCTCACCTTTTTCAAGAACAGCAAAAGAAGAGGCTAAGCTACTCAATACAGGTCTTTGTACAGTGCAAGGCAAAAATTCCAATACCTTAAAAATATTTTGCATTGCGGTTCGTTTGGCTGTAATAATATGAACTAAAGTCTCTAAGCGCACTCCAGTCATTCCTATAGGATCTTTTACTTGAACATTCTCATCCAAACTAAAATACTGAGGAATATAATCTAAAATCTCTCGATCCTCAGGTAAAGCAATTCCTTTTGCTCTATCTATAGCTCTTTCAACATCGCGATCGGTAACTTCACGATAAACTTTCATCGTTTCAAGACCTTTACTATTTAAAGACCTTATATGTGATCCTGAAATATTTACAAATATCTCATAATCTTGATTTACAATATACTCAGAAATTTTGTGATAACTATCCTTAGCTGAACGACTCGCTTTTTCAATATTGTCAACAAGACCCTTGGTAATACCTTGACTGGCTTGACAGCCCATAGTAAGAATTTTAATATCTGAACTACCCTCTTCAATTTCAGCCACAACAACCGCAACTTTAGTACTTGCTATATCAATGCCCATTACAATTTTCGTCATACTTTTGTCTTACTTTAAGTAACCGTAACCACTCACACGTAAATCTAGATAATCATACTTCTTAAAAAAACTTGAGCTTTTTTGTAAAAGTGATTCCCACAAAGAAAAGACTTTTGAGTAATCTGCGTCTAGTGCAAAAACGAACCAAATAGGATAACCATTAACCCAAATTTTGACCTCATCTACTCGATGAATAACAATCTGTGAAATTTGAGAGTAAAGCATATTATTAAAATCGTTTATTTGTTCTAGGAAAGATACTAAATGATAGAATTCTATCGTATCTAGATTTTGTATTTTTTCAATAATTGGTAAATTTGGTAAAGAAACTGAATTTTGAGGCCAAGCGATTTTACTTCCTGATTTTGTAACCCCATACCATTTCTTCATTTCTTTTTCATGCCACAAAAGAATCGGTGTTTTTTCCTTAATTTTTACTTTAATACGGTTTGGATAATGTTTTGAAATATTAACATCTTGAATCCAAGGATTTTCTAATAACTTTTTTTTATAAATAGAATCATTAAAATCAAGTAAATTTCTACCGACTTCCGAGCGAATCGAATCAAAAAAACTATCTTCTACAATATTAACATTCAAAACTCGTACTTTTTTGACCATAAACAAACTATCAAAACTCATATACGAAAAAAGATTATACAAAATAAGGTATATTGTAAAACCTAGAATTGCTATGATAATAATTTTTTTAAATAAATGTTTTCTTCGTTTCGATTTCTTAGGAAAGTTGAAACTAGATTCAGATTTAAAACGAAAATAATCAGACATTTTAAATTACTTTTTATTCTGAGAAAATTTTTGAATTACTTTTTCTCCAATAGATTCGCGAATCGGTCCCGCTCCCATAAATAAGCAAAAATCCCTTGGCTTTAATTCCGAAACCAATGTTTCTATGAGTTGACTATCTTCTTCAAAAACTTGAGATTTTGTAACTTCTTTACCAATCTTTTGATGTATTAAAAAAGAAGTGACACCTTCTATTTTTTTCTCTCTTGACGAAAAAATAGAAGCTAAAAAAACGACATCTGCAATAGATAAACTCTTTGCAAAATCTTCAAAAAATTCTTGTGTTCTAGAAAATAAATGAGGTTGAAAAACAACAATTAAACGCTTATAATTCTGTTTCTTTTTGATAACTGTTAAAGTTGCTAAGACCTCTTGAGGATGATGTGCATAATCATCATAAAATTGAACTTCAGAAACCTCTTTCAATAATTCTAATCTCCGAGTAACTCCTGGAAATAATTTTAGAGCTGGTGTAATTAAATTTAGATCCATCTTTAAATAATGTGCAAAACCTAAAACGCCTAAAACATTCATAACATTATGAAGACCTAACAATGGTAAAAATACTTTCAAAAGTTCTTTGTCTTTATGTTTTAAAACAAAACAAGATCCTTTAGAGTCGTATTCTATTGCAATCGCTTGATAATCTGCAGTAGAAGATGTTCCAAAAGTAATAATCTTTTCTTGCTTATCTAAAGATAGATTTCCAAAAATTTTCCTTAAATTTTCATCGTCAATATTAATCAAAGATTTACATTTTGTTTGTATTAAAAATTGTACAAAACTTCGTTCTAAATCTGCGTAACCATCATAACAATCTAAATGCTCTTCTTCTAAATTATTTAATATTGAGTAGTCTGGAAATAATTTTAAAAAAGAGCGATCATATTCATCAGCTTCAACAATAATACTTTTTCCACCACCAAAAATACAACCTGTTTTTTGACCCAAAATAGATCCACCTGCAATAATTGTTGGACTTTGATTTAATGATTTCCAAATCCAATAAAATAAATTTGTTGTAGTTGTTTTCCCGTGCGTCCCTGCAATTGCAAATGAAATTTTATGCTTAAGTAATAATCCTAAGGCTTCCGCTCTTTTAATTATTTTCTTTTTCTTATATTGAGAATGTGCAATTTTAGAATGGTCTACAGAAATAGCAGAAGAGTAAATAACCAAATCACTTTGATCCAAATAGAATACCTCATTTTCTGAATCAATATTGACACCCTTTTCTTCCAAATAATCTATCGTAGAAGATTTAACATCATCAAATCCAGAAACATCAAAACCTTTTAATAGAAAAATTTCAGCAAGTGAACTCATCCCTGATCCACCTATACCAATAAAATGAATTTTTTTAATTTTTTTTAAATCGATCATGATTAATAATTTTTGATTTTTTTAATTCTATTCTGATTGAATTGACTACCTTGTAAAATAAATCCTGTTAAAGCCAAATTAATAATTAAAGCAGAACCCCCATAAGAAATAAAAGGCAACGGCTGACCTGTTACAGGAAGAAAGCCTATACAAACCCCGATATGCATACAGCCTGTCACCATAATAGAAATGGTTGACCCTAAAATAACTAACCCTTCATATTTTTCTTTACTTTCAGAGGCTATTTTAAATCCTCTAAAAACAATCAAAGAAAAAATAATTAAAAAAATCATCAATGCCAAAAACCCTAACTCCTCTCCAATAATGCTAAAAGCAGTATCTGTAAAAGGCATTGGCAAATAGCCTAATTTTTGAGTACCTTCACCCATCCCTGCACCAAAAATACCACCACTTCCTAAACTAATCAATGATTGTGAAGCTTGATAATTATTAGAGGAATTAAAAAAACTTAATACACGATAAAGTCTATATGGCTTCAGCAAAATACAAATACTTAAAATAGGCAATACCGCTGAAACTATAATCAATATGTGTTTAATCTTAAAGCCACCATAAAACAACATTGAGAATGCAATAATTAAAAGAATTAATCCTGAACTATAATCTGGCTGCAATAATAACAATAAGAAAAATAAAATTGCAACGATAAGTAAATTCAACAAACCTTTTTTAAAGTTATCTTTAATTATATTCTTTTCAGTTATTTTAAGGGAATAAAATAAAATAAAACCTAATTTCGCAAACTCAGAAGGTTGAATTCCAAAAATCCACCTTTTAGCTCCATTCAAACTCACAGAATTAGGTGCAACAAGTAAAACAAACAACAACAATAGAGAAAGAATACCAATTGGCCTTGAAAATTTATACCAAAACGAGAAGGGAATATAAAAAGTAATTAAAAGACATATAAGACCTAGGATTATCTTTTGAAAATGAGATACAAAATAAAACAAGTCAGAAAGACCTTTAATTTGAGCATGATTTGCAGAAGAACTGTACATAAAAACTAATCCAAAAATTAATAATATAGAGACAGAAATCAAAATAAAACGATCCGAGTCTAAAAACTTTTTTACATAACTTTTTTTTAAAATTCTATTCACTTTTACTTTAATTAAAATTTAATTTTTCTGCAAATTTCTCTAAACTAGGACTTCTAGAAGCCTTGACTAAAATCATATCTTCAAGATCCAATAAATCTTTAACCTTGGAAACAGCAGAATCAATTGTCTCATATTTGAATACACTACGCTTTGGCATTTTTTTTGAAATAGCTCCTAAACAATACTGTTCTACGCTTTGGCTTTTACCTATACAAATTAAATAATCTATAGCCTGACTCGCAATATATTCTCCTACTTCAAAGTGTTTTTTTAAACACATTTCCCCCAATTCTTCCATTGCTCCTAAAACAGCAAATTTTCGTCCTTTAATCTTAGACAAGGCTAAAATTTCTATAGATTTTTTCATAGAACTAGGGTTTGCGTTATAGCAATCGTTTAAAATAGTAGCACCTTTTATTTTCAAAAGTTGATTTCGAATACCATCTGAAACAAAATCACTCAATGCTTTGGAAACTTGTTCTAAACTTAAATTTAATGCACTACACAAAGCAAAAACTAATAATTTATTTATAATTTGATGTTCACCAGATAGATTTGATTTAATAAAAAAATGATTTAAGTTAAAAGACGCTCTTTGAAAAGCATCATAAGAAATTGCTTTGACCTTAAAATTTTGATTTTGATTTTTCAAGCCTACAGAAATTATTTTAAAATCTTTTCGTTTAATTTTTCTTAAAAAAGAATCATCTCCATTAATAACCAAAGTTCCTTTAAAAAAGGGTAAAAAAGAAGTTTTTTCAAGGTAGACATTTTCCAGTGTTTTAAAAGACTCTAAATGACTCTCACCTATGTTGGTTAAAATAGCGAAATGAGGATTAATAGCATCAAATAAAGGCTTAATTTCTCCTGTATGGTTTGTTCCTATTTCAAAAACGGCAATTTGATGTTGTTCTCTTAAACCCAATAAAGATTTTGAAACTCCAATTTTATTATTAAAACTAGCTGGTGTAGATAAAATAAAACCTTTTCCTAACACTTCTTGAAGAGCAAAAGACAAGCAGTTTTTAACCGTAGTTTTACCATTAGAACCTGTTACTATAATTTTTTTACAATCAAATAAACTTTGGTACCAATGAGCTAAGTCTAATAAACTTTGTTTAGAATCTTTAACAAAAAAGAAAGGCACTTCTAACAGCATTTCTTCTAAGCTTTCTTTTTTACTTTCACAAGCAACAACTGCTCTAACTTCTTTTTTTTGGATTATCTTCTCAATATAATCATGTCCATCAAAGTTCTCACCTTGCAAAGCAAAAAAAATATCACCTTTTTTTATTGTTCTAGAATCTGTTGAAAAAAGGATATGACTTTCTTTAAAAACAAAAGATTTCGAAGGCTTTCCCAGAACATTTTCTAAATCTAATTCTGAGATTAGCATAAATTTTGATACCATTTTATAGTCTCAACATCACTCAAATGCACTTTAGAATCACCTAATATTTGATAATCTTCATGACCTTTTCCAGCAATTAAAATACAATCACCCTTCTTAGACTCTTTCAAAGCTTTCAAAATACATTCTTTCCGATCTAAACAAATTTGAGTATTTGAATCTTGCTGTATTCCTTCTAAAATATCATTCACTATTTCTTGGGGGTCTTCTAAACGAGGATTATCATTCGTAATAAAAATTAAATCACTCAATTCTTGGGCAACCTTCCCCATTAAACGTCTTTTTTGTTTCTCTCTATTTCCTCCACATCCAAATACACAAATAATACGTTTATAGTTTAATTCTTTTAAACTGATTAAAACCCTTTTTAAAGCGTCTGGGGTGTGAGCATAATCAACAATAGCTAAACGATTCTGATTTAGAAAAAATGGTTGTAAGCGACCAGATACAACAATAAACTCTATTGATTCATAAATTTTTTGATAAGAAAAATTCAATGAAAACCCTAAAGTAATCACCGCCAATAAATTTTCTAACTGAACCTCTCCAATCAGTTTTGTTTTAAATAAATAATCTTTATTTTGATAACCTATCTTAAACTCCATTCCTTGGTTGTTCGTTTGATAAGATTTCAAAAAAACATCTACATTAGCTTGTTCTTTCTTAGAGAATGTCATCCATTTTTTAGGAACTTCCTCAATAAGCCTTTTTCCATATTCTTGATCAAAATTAACAATACCAATTCCATCTGACGCAAGATATTCCTCAAATAATTTTTTTTTAGCCCCATAATAACTTTCAAAATTTAAATGGTAATCTAAATGATCTTGAGATAAATTTGTAAAAATAGCTCTGTGATATAAAATGCCATCTACTCTTTTCTGCTCTAAAGCATGAGATGAAACTTCCATAATCAGGGAATCACAACCTTTTTCTACACCTTTCTTTAGCAAAGAAGCTAATTCAAATAAACCGGGCGTTGTTAATGAAGATTCTATTTTTTGTTTTCCTAAACTATATTGAATCGTACCAAGTTGAATGACTTTTTCCTCTTGAAGCAAAGATTTTATCAAATATGCAATTGTGGTCTTTCCATTTGTACCTGTAATACCACAACAAAACTTTAACTTTTTATAAGGATTGCCATAAAAAGAATACACAATACGACTCAAATTTTCTTCTAAAGTTGGTGCATAAATTATAGGAATACAAATATTGTCCCACCGTTCTAAAGGGATATTTGTTAAAATAGCATAAACTTCGTTATTTATTGCTTCTTGTAGATATTTCTTGTCTATAGTATTTAAAACTAAAAACAAATCTCCCTTTTGAGATTTTTGAGAATGATTCGAAATACCCAAAAAAACTTTAGAACAATGTCCCTTGACTCCTAATAGACCAGAATTTTGTATAATTTCATCAAGAGATATCATTTTAAAAATAATTTGTACTGATGATTAGACGTTAAAACTATATTAGGTCTTGGCTCTTGAAACTGAACAACTCCATAACCTTGATAAGAAAAAGATCCTACCAAAGGCTTCATTTTTTGAATAGCTTCATTTAAAGTGAGCCCAACTAAATTTGGCATCACTTTTGTTTCACTTTGTTCTAAAATATTTTTCCCTTTTTTAGAGGAGTAAAGTTTAACTTGAGCTAAATTAATAGATTTTTTAGTTTTTAGTTTTGTAACTAGAATTTTTTTTTCTTTTCTGTCTAGAGCATATTTAGGATCTTTTAGCATGCGATCCATAATCCTTTTAAAAACAGGTGCAGCTGATAAACCTCCATACTTATGAGTTTTAGGTTCATTAATAATTACAATTCCAATATACTTAGGATTGTCTGCTGGAACCATTCCAATAAATGAAGAATTAAATTTTTCTTCAGAATAACGTCCTGTCATTGAATCTATTTTTTCAACAGTTCCTGTTTTACCCCCTATAGTATATTCAGAATTTCGAATACCTCTAGCTGTACCATATTGAACTACTCCTTCTAGTAATTTTCTAACCTTTGCTGCAGTTTTTTCCGTAATGACTCTACGAATATTGATTGGAAAATTCTTTTCTTCCATCTCATTTTTGTGATTAACATAAGCTTTAATAATTTGAGGTTGAATTAAAACCCCCCCATTAGCGATAACACTAGCTGCAGTTAACATTTGTAAAGGTGTTGTTCCTATTTCTTGACCCCAAGAAATTGTCATTTTAGATCGCTTACTCCATTCACTTACTTCTTTTAAATTCCCTTTTTCTTCTGCTGGTAATGAAATTCCTGTTTTATTTCCAAACCCAAAAGAACGCAAGTAACGATAAAATCCTGTAGAAGAAAATCTATTTGCAAGTTTTACTATTACAATATTACTAGAATGAGCCATTGCTTCACTCAATGAAATTTTTTGATTCCTTTTTGTGTCTCTAACAACAATGCCATCAACAAAATACTGTCCGTCTTCAGCATCAAATTTTTCATCAAAATCAGTCCAATTTTCTTCCAAAGCAATTGCTACAGTAAAAATTTTCATCGTTGATCCTGGTTCATAAATTTTGGAGATGGCTTGATTTTTCCAATTTTTCATATCTTCAGAACTTTTTCTATTTAAATGATAAAAAGGATAATTTGCTAATGATAGAATTTCTCCAGTATGAGGATCCATAATCATGGCTATTCCATCTAAAGCTTGTGTTCTATTGACCCCCCATTTCAAAGCCGATTCTGTAATTTCTTGAATATTTTTATCTAAAGTTGTAACCACATGCTTACCATTAACAGCTTTAGACTCTTTGTCCTTTAAACTAGGTGAAAGTTTTCGAGATGCATTCAGCCTATAATACTTCCAACCATTAGTTCCTTTTAAAATTTGATCTTGGTGATACTCTAAACCAAATTGTCCTTGATTGTTATAGCCCGTTGTTCCTAAAACTTGGCTAGCTAAAGAATTGTATAAAGCAACTCTCTTTAATTTTTTCTTATTTGAATCTAAATCAATTTCAATTTTAGCATTCATAATCAAAGACTCTAAATTTCTATCCCAAATTTCACCTCTTTTTGGATAATCTACCTTTCGTTTAATAGATTGCCTTATAGATGCTGAAGAATAGTAATCCTGATTCATGACTTGAATACTGAACAAGCGAAAAACAATTCCAAATAAAAAAATGGAAAAACCTACATAAAACCATATGATTCTTTTATTGATCATGGTGAGTTAACGGATAAATAGGATATATTTTTTGATGATAAACTAAATTATATTTCTTAGAGATTTTTTCTAAACGGGTAAAGCTTTCTAACCCATTAATGCGTATTAACTGCTTTGTCATCTCATTTTTAGAAATTTCTAACTGTTTCTGTAGTTGTTCTTTCTCTTGACCAAGAAATAAATAATTGTTTGTATTACTCACTTTAAGAAATAATGCTCCCATTAACAAACAAAATACAAGAATAAGTAAAGGATAACTTATTTTTCTTCTTACTTTTATTTGTAACCGTGCTCTCATCTTATTTTTTTCATAACCCTTAATTTCGCACTACGAGAACGAGAGTTAGACTGAACCTCCAAGGCCCTTGGAATTAATGGTTTCTTAATTATTTTTTTGAGTCTCTGTTGTTTACCTCCACACTGACAAATAGGGTATTCTGAAGGACAAATACAATCGTTTTCATATTTTTTAAAAAGATGTTTAACCCAACGATCTTCAACAGAATGGAATGTAATCACACAAATCCTTCCACCAACAACTAATTTTTCAACGGCTGATTTCAAGTTTTTTTCAACTTCTTTTTTCTCTTGATTCACTTCAATACGTATTGCCTGAAAAACCTGAGATAATATTTTAGATTGGTTATAAATTCCTAAAGGATATATTTCTTGTAAAGCTTCCTTAATCACTGATACAGTTTGATTGAAAACAATTTTTTCCTTTAATACTCTCCCTATTTTTCGTCCTAAGGGAAAAGAAATATCTGAATTACTAAAAAAACTCTGAGCAATTTCTCTCTGTGTATGAGATTCAATATAATCTACAGCATTTATTTTACTCTCTTGATTCATCCTCATATCTAAAGGACTTTTACCATGTTTATAGGAGAAACCTCTGTAAGGTTGATCAAATTGATGAGAACTCACTCCTAAATCCAATAGAATACCATCTAAACTTTCATTAGAACACAAATTTTCTAATTCTGAAAAACGTGTATGTACTATCTTAATTCTAGACTCATTTTTAAATATTTTTGTTGCTCGTTTAATTGCATCTAAGTCTTGATCTATTGATATCAAACTCCCTTTAGAGCTTAATTTTTCTAAAATGGCTGAAGAATGTCCTCCGCTCCCTAAAGTACCATCAAAATAAAACCCATCTTTATTTTTGATTAAAAACTCTACAGATTCTTTGAGTAAAACTGGTTTATGATAATCAACATCAATTTGTTTCATAACTTTTATAAAATAACTGTTCAAACTCTACACTTTCTTCAGAAGATAAATGCATCATAGAATCATAAGCTTTAGGACTCCAAAGACGAATTCCTTTTCCATCCCCTGTGAAAATAACTTCCTTTTCAATTTTAGCATACTGTATTAATTCTTGTGAAAGTAAAATTCGATTCTGCCCATCTAAAACAGATAGCTTCGCCATTGAGGTTACTCTTAAAGCAAAGCGAGAGCCTTGTCGGTTCTGTTTAGAAATAAGGTTAAGATCTGATTCTAAATAGTCTTCCCATTCTTTCAGGGGTCTTAGAATAAGAGAATTGTCAGTAAATAAAGTCACTACAACTTGACTTCCTAGGTCATCCGACCATTGCTTCCTAAACTCTAAAGGCAAACTTGTTCTAAATTTCTGATCCACAGAAACTACTGCTTTTCCAATAAAACTACTCATTTATAAACCAAAATAACCCATAACAAACCATAATCTACCACTTTTAAACACAAAAATCAAGTAATATTGTATTTTAAATACAAAAAAAGCCTCTAAATGAGGCTCTTCTTTTTAATAGTTTTGTTAAACTAATGACTCGAAGCTCTTCTACCGTGCTTAATTCCACCTTCAGATGTTTTAGCAACATTTTGCTCTGTACTTAAAGGTTGAATATTTTCACCAACAGCCTGTCGTGGTTTCCTTTGAGGTAAAGGAGTCTTTACTTTTTCCGGAGTCGCCACTATCGTCTTAGCCGAAGTAGCTGACGAAGTAGAGGCCGCTTTCGCTTGATTTCCACCAGCCAAGCGTGTACGCTGACGCGGTTGTCTATTTTCAAATTGATTTGAACTGGTATTATTAGATTTAGATGCATTTAATCTATTTCTGTCTTTGTTATAAGGTTTTACTTGTTTATTCCAGTCCAATTTGCCCACAGCAGGTTGTTTTAATGTGTATTGAATTTTTTTCAAAGATTTTAATACGATCAAAATAAGGACAAACAAAGCTACGTTTAAAATAACAATGAGGGACAAAACAATATTGATGTCTTTCATAAAGTTCCTAGTTAATGGTTAATAATATAAGTTTTAACTTAACTCAAATCAAAACTAAAATACCCTTGATGGGTCGTACAAATGTACTTATTGCCATATTCTTTTGCAACATCCACCTACTGAATTTTATTTCTTTATATTTCTTTATTATAGGCTACAATTGACTACAATTTTAAATGTTCAGTCTGTTTTTCTTCTAAATTTGTACACATACATGCTTCTAAATAAATGATAGTCATAAATATAAAAGACTTAACCAAAAAACAAGACCTTCTAAATGTTATTTCTGAATCAAGTAACAAACCTATGTTTGTCTTTAAACATTCTACAATTTGCCCTATTTCTTTACATGCAGAAGATCAGTGGAGCAAGTTTCAAAATACAAATCCTCAAGTTAAAAAGAGTTTTTCCTAGTAGCAGTTTGCTAGTAGAAATAATTATCACTCATTCAATCTTACCACTTACTCAAAAATTGGAATTCTACGTGATAAACCCTTACGCGTTGAAATCCATAACTCCCTATTATTTTCCTCTAGAACAGACAACACTCTAAAACCTAATATTCCATATTTGGTATTACTTGCATTCCAAAAAAAATGTTTTTGAGGTTTTAAAAAATGAATCAATCCTCTTCTCGTTCCGATCCAAACCCCTTTCTCTAAATTAGTTTCTATCACATTAACATAATGTTTCAAATAGTGTTCTTCCTTAAATTTTACCCATTTTTGGTTTGCGTAAAGCCCTACTCCATTTTGTGTACCAATCCATAACCTCCCTAAACGATCAAATTTTAAGGCTGTTACAAAAGGATGAGGTAAAGCATTATTTGTGTTTTCTAGAGTCCAAGCTTTAAAATTAAACCCATTAAATTCAAATAAACCAAGTTGTGTTCCAACCCAAACTTTTTCATTGGAATCAACAGCGATTGCTTTAATTTTAGTGTATCCTATTTGACCTATAATTTTAGATTCTGGATAACTATCCCAAAGAATACCATCCAAACGAGCGAAACCTTTTCCAGTTCCTATCCACTTAACTTTTCTGTCATAGATGACCAAAGATAAAATACGATTATCGGGAAGCTTTCCAAAAGTATTTTCTTCAGTAAATTTTTCCCAAACCCCAAAAGAATAACGGTTCAAACCACCCTCTGACCCAATCCATAAAACTCCAAAAGCATCCACCTCTATACAATTTATAGTATCGCTTAAAAGCTGATATTGTGTATTTTCAACTGTAAAATTTCCCCAAGATTCTGCTTGAGTAAAAACAAAAAGTCCTTTATTCGTTCCAAACCAGCGATTTCCAGAAGAATCTAAAGCCATTGAATAAATTGTTGACTCACTAATTTTAGAATCAGAGAGAAGGAATGACTCCCATCGAAAGTCAATTCCACCCACAGCCAAGGAAGCTGTCAATAATAAATAAAGAAATAAGAGTTTCATCATTGTGTCTCACTTACCTAATACTAAAAGTCTTTTGTGTTTTTGCAGTATAAACATATAAATAAACTAAAGATTTAATTAAATTTTACTTTCAATTAAACTCTAATAGTATGACTGTAAAAATTGGTTTTCAAGGTGAAGTGGGAGCATATGGCGAATACATTTGTAAAAATTTATCTGATAATGCTAAAGTCTTTAGCTATCATTACTTTGAAGATGTTTTTAAAGCCCTACAAAAAAAAGAATTAAATCTTGGTGTCATTCCTATTGAGAACTCACTTGTAGGTAGTATCCACGAAAATTTTGATTTGTTACAAAAATATCATTTTAAAATTATTAGCGAACGCCTTCTAAAGATACAACACACTCTTATGTGTCGCAAAAACTCTTCTTTTAAACAAATCAAAAAAGTCTATTCCCATCCTCAGGCTCTTTCACAGTGCAGTGATTTTTTCAAAGAAAATCCTCAACTTAAACAAAAAGTTTTTTATGACACAGCGGGAGCAGCTAAACATTTGATGGAAAAAAAAATGCAAGATGGAGCAGCTATCGCCAGTTCCTATGCAGCAAAGCAATATGACCTACAAATTCTAAACGATAAACTTGCCAACTTAACTCAAAATTTTACTCGTTTTCTTGTTGTCACTCACCAAAATCAAATAGAAAATATAAACGAAAAAATTAACCTCATTCCCTCCAATCTAGAAGACCAAGATTATAAAACATCCATTGCTTTTAGTCCAAAAAAAGAAGAACAGGGTATCTTATTTAAACTATTAGAGATTTTTTCGAAACGCAATATTAATTTCTTAAGAATAGAATCTCGACCTATTCCTAAACAAACTTTTGAATACATTTTTTACTTAGACATACAAGGTCAATGTAAAAAATCACCCACTAATCCAATCCAAGAAGCATTAGATTTGTTACAAGAAAATTGTTCTCAGTTTCAAAATTATGGTTCTTACCCTATTGGATCAAAAATCAAAATGGATTAACCGACATGAATCAAAGAGTAGATAAACGCCAAAATAATCAACTAAGAGAAATTAAAATTACTCCTAATTTTGTTTCATCAGCCGAAGCCTCTTATTTAATAGAAATAGGAAAAACTAGAGTTTTATGTAACGCTTCTGTTGAAAACAAAGTTCCTCGGTGGCTTCAAGGAAAAGGGAAAGGTTGGGTTACAGCCGAGTACAGTCTTTTACCTAGAAGTACTAAAGAAAGAGTTTCTCGCGAACGTGGCTCTATTTCTGGTCGTACCCAAGAAATTCAACGCCTTATTGGTCGTTGTTTAAGAGGTGTTTGTGATTTAAGTGCATTAGGAGAGCACAGTATTGTGATTGATTGTGATGTCATTGAAGCCGATGGAGGAACACGTTGTGCCAGTATTGTTGGTGCTTTTCTAGCCCTAGCAAAAAGCCTACAAGACCTCAAAGAAACTAAAAAATTAGAAGCCCCTATTTTAAAACATTGGGTTTCAGCAATTAGCGTTGGTCTTCTTAAAAACACTCCGATTCTTGATCTTTGTTACATTGAAGACTCCTCAGCTGAAGTTGATATGAATGTAATCATGACCGATGAAAAAACATTTGTTGAAGTTCAAGGAACAGGTGAAGAAAATACTTACAGCCGACAAGAACTAAACTTAATGTTAGATTTTGCCGAAAAGGGCTGCTTAGAAATCATTGAGATTCAAAAAAGTATTTTAGGAAATATTCTACCTTAAAATAAAATTTATTTTAAAAAACTTAACCTAAATAGTTTTTAATTTGATCTAATCCTCGGAACTGTAAAGCTTCCGAAAGATGTATCTTTTGAATTTTTTCTGAACCAGCTAAATCAGCAGTCGTTCTAGAAACTTTTAAAATTCGGTCATGCGAACGAGATGAAATATGATTTCTAGAAATATATAATTTTAAAAAATCTTTAGCGTCCTCTGTCAAAACACAAAACTGTCGTATTCCTCTAGAGCCTAAATGACCATTGAATAGATGACTCGGCAAACTTGAATAACGATTTTTTTGAATTCCCCAAGCCTTTTCTATTCTCAATTTTATTTCTTCCGAACTCTCACCAAGCTTATGGGATAACAAATCTTCTGGTGGTAAGGGTGTAAGTTCCACCTGTAAATCAATACGATCTAATAACGGACCTGAAATTTTAGATAGATAATTTTTAACTTGATGTATAGGACAAGTACACGATTTATAAGGATCAATTAAAAAACCACAAGGGCAAGGGTTCATTGCTGCACCAAAAATAAAGCGAGACGGGTATTTTAAAGTCATTTGTGTTCTAGATATTGTAATTTCAAAATCTTCTAATGGTTGCCTTAAAACATTCAAATGATCCTTTCTAAATTCTCCTAACTCATCTAAAAACAAAACCCCATGATGAGCCAAACTCACTTCTCCTGGTTTTGGATAAGCCCCGCCTCCAACCAATGCAGATTGACTTATATTGTGATGTGGACTTCTAAAAGGTCTTTCTAGTAAAAGACTAGACCCCACAGGTAAAGCACCCGCAGAACTATGAATCATCGTCGCTTCCAAACTTTCCTCCAAACTCATTTCAGGAAATATTGTAGGAATTCGTTTTGCCATCATTGACTTTCCACAACCAGGACTCCCTATAAACAAAAAATGATGCGAACCAGCAACAGAAATTTCACAGGCTCTTCTCGCTAGAGACTGCCCCCTTACTTCTGAAAAATTAATTCCTTTAATATTAGTGTTGTCCCTACCCTTCTTTTCAAAGACAGGTTTTTCAACCTCTTTTCCTTTTAAATAAAGAATCAATTCTAAAATGTTC
This sequence comes from Fibrobacteria bacterium, assembly GCA_965261055.1. Lineage (GTDB taxonomy): Bacteria > Fibrobacterota > Fibrobacteria > UBA11236 > JADFYW01. The sequence continues at coordinate 637,219 of OZ253440.1, forward strand.
TTTACAGGAATGATATTAACATCCTTAATAATGTCAACTTCTTGAAAGTTTTCATAAGGTAAGTACACCTTTTTAATTTTATGTTTGTAAGCATACAAACAGGTTGCAAGGCATCCTTGAACAGGTCGAATTCCACCATCTAAAGAAAGCTCTCCTAAAACTAAAGTTGATTCCAACTCTTGATTTTGAATTTTAATTTGTTCAGAAGCGACCAACAATCCTAGAGCAATGGGGAGATCTAAAGAAGATCCCATTTTTTTCATGTAAGCAGGGGCTAAGTTGACCACCATCCTTTTGTTTGGTATTAAGAAATCTGAATTTCTCAAAGCCGAAAAAACACGATCTCTTGATTCTTTAACAGCACTATCACCAAGTCCAACAATATTAAAAGTTGGTAAACCGCTACAACAATCCACTTCAACAACAATAGGAAAAGCCTGTATCCCAATTACTGTAGAAGACTTTATTTTAGATAGCATTTTTAAACTCTGAATTTAAAAATTTATAACTTAAATATTGCTTCTTAACTTGCTCTAAAATTTTAGATCTAGTGTTATGTGAAGACAACTGAACCGTTGGGAAAACAATTTTTTTAGATGGCCAAGATAAATAAAATCCATATTGACCATAAAAAAGTTGAATTCCTCCTAGTCTGATTTGCTGATTAAAAACAACTTCAACTTTAGCTTTAACTCTTGAAAGTGCTCCCATAATGGGAGTCACCTTTAAAGAGCTTATGTATAAATTAGAATGTATATATAATTTCATAATTTCCTTTTAAACAATTATTTTAAGATACTTTTGTTTCTTCTCTTTCTGTTACTTTCGTCATTGATAAATATTCATCTAAAATTTCATCATTTAGATATTGTCTAACTTCAGATGTTGTTGGGATAACGATGTTGAAGTACTTTTTATCTTCTTTTCTAAACTCTTGAGGAAGAGAAACAAACAGACCATTTTTACCTTCTAAAATCCGTATGCCCGAAATGGATATTTCATCATTGAGCACAATTCTAGAAAAGGCTTTCAAAATATTTTTAGGATCTTGATTCTTAATTTGGAAAATGTAAATTTCTGTTAATTTTAAGTTCGTCATAGGATTCTCCTTTAAGTTAAATGAACGAATGTGAAAACTGTTAAACATCTCAACAACTTTCGAAATACTCTATAACAATAACTGTGCCAAATAACAAAAACCCGATTTAAAACCTCTTAAACGGAATTATCAAAATTTAATTTGCTTTTATCAGTGCAAAATGTGCAAAGATCTTGTGCAAAGAGTGAATTCTCCGCTTTCAACTCCGCTTCAGACAACAAATTGGTAGAGACTAGCTTTGGTTAACAATACTGATAATAAAAATAAAGCTTTGAAAAAATGAATCCTCATGATTAAGCTGTAAGCTTTCCTAATCAGAAATAATTTCATAGGCTATATTTTTATATCTTTACGGATTACATTTTAAGTAGCTATACCTTTTAACAGAGATTTTTTAAATGGGTGAAGAACAAAAACAACAACTAGAACAGCAACTGTGGAATATTGCTGATACCCTTAGGGGAAAAATGAATGCCGATGAGTTTAGAGATTATATATTGGGTTTTATTTTCTTTAAGTATCTATCAGAAAAAATGCACCTATATGCCAATGAAGAATTACAAAACGACAATATTTTATATAAAGATATAAATGAAAATACTTTTGAGGGTAAAGAATATTTAAAAGCAATTAGCGAAGGATCATTAAGTAAATTGGGTTATTTTTTAAAGCCTTCAGAATTATTTTCTAATGTATCAGCTAAGGGAAATTCATTAGCAGGGGGCGATACATTTATTCTTCAAGATTTAGCGACTATCCTTAAAAATATTGAACAAAGTACACTAGGAACTGAAAGCGAAGATGACTTTGGTAATTTATTTGAAGATTTAGACCTTACCTCAACGAAGCTAGGTAAAACAGATGAGCAAAGAAATGTTATTATTTCAAAGGTATTAGCTCATTTGGATAAGATAGATTTTCAGTTAGAAAACATTGAGCTTGATGTATTAGGAGATGCTTATGAATACCTAATTTCACAATTTGCAAGCGGTGCAGGTAAAAAGGCAGGAGAGTTTTACACTCCTCAAGAAGTCTCTAAAATTTTAGCCAAAATAGTGACCACAGGAAAAAGTAAATTAAAAAATGTATATGATCCTACTTGTGGTTCAGGTTCTTTACTCTTGCGTGTTGCCAAAGAGGTTAAAGATGTTTCGGCTTTTTATGGTCAGGAGATGAACCGAACGACTTACAATTTAGCACGAATGAATATGATACTTCATGATGTGCATTATAAGAAATTTGATATAAAACAAGAAGATACTTTGGAGCGTCCTCAACATATTGATGAGCGTTTTGAAGCTATTGTCGCCAATCCTCCTTTTAGTGCCAAATGGAGTGCGAATCCTTTACATATGAGTGATGATCGTTTTAGCCAATATGGTAAATTAGCTCCCAAGAGTAAAGCCGATTATGCCTTTTTACAGCATATGATACATCAATTAGCAGAAAATGGTACTATGGGGATTGTATTGCCTCACGGGGCTTTGTTTAGAGGAGCCGCTGAAGGACATATAAGAAAGTATCTCATTGAGGATAGAAACTATTTAGATACGGTGATTGGTTTACCTGCTAATGTATTTTATGGAACAAGTATTCCTACTTGTATTTTGGTGTTTAAAAAGTGTAGAGAACACAGTGATAATATCTTATTCATTGATGCTTCTGGACATTATGAAAAAGTACAAACTCAAAATGTATTAAGAGAAAAACATATAGATAAAATTGTAAACACTTATCGAAATAGGACGACCGAAGACAAGTATAGCTATGTGGTATCTATGGAGGAGGTGAAAGAAAATGATTACAACCTCAACATTCCGAGATATGTAGATACTTTTGAAGAAGAACAGCCTATTGATTTGGAGGCAGTGAGTAATGAGTTGCAATCTTTAGAAAGTGATATTGTTAAGACCGATAAAACCATTGTAAATTTTTGTAAAGAACTCAATATTAAAACTCCGTTTTAAATGATGAATGTTAAGTATCATAACAATCAATTTCCACCTAAAATTCAGTTAGATGATGAAATTCATAAATTGATTAATCAAGCGAGAACAGAGTTAGGAAGATACGATGGTTTTTTATCTTCTATGGTTAATAGTCAAGTATTACTCTCTCCATTATTTACACAAGAAGCTGTTTTGTCTTCAAAAATAGAGGGGACACAGTCTACTTTAACTGAAGTTTTAGAATTTGAAGCTTATGAAGGAAAACAAAATATAACAGAAGCAAAAAGAAATGATATAAGAGAAGTTCTAAATTACCGTTATGCCTTAAATACTGCCGTTGAATTATTAAAAACCCTCCCTTTGTCTAAAAGAGTGTTTTTAGCTTGTCATAAAGAACTAATGAAAAATGCTAGAGGGAAAAATAAAGTCCCTGACGAATATCGAAAAACGCCCGTATGGATTGGAGGGTCTTCTTTTGAATCTGCTCGGTTTATACCTATTGATGCTAATAAAATTCCTCAAGCAATGAGTGATTTTGAAAAATACCTCCATAATTCAGATGAGTATGATGATTTAATAAAAATAGCTATTTTACATGCAGAATTTGAAGCGATTCATCCATTTTTAGACGGAAATGGAAGATTAGGAAGACTATTAATTCCTTTGTATTTATGGAAAAAAGATTTACTAAGCAGTCAATCATTTTATATGAGTACTTATTTTGAAAATGATCGAGATTCTTATTATGATGGATTATTAGATGTCTCTAAAAACGAGAATTGGTTAGATTGGTGTAAATATTTTTTAAAAGGAGTTATTAGTCAATCTAAACAAAATTTAAATCGAGCAAGAAAAATCACACAACTTTATAATGATTTAAAAATCAAAATTCCTACACTCACCAAATCTCAATATGGGATTACGGCATTAGACTTTATCTTTAAGGTTAATTATTTTAAGTCTACTACCTTTTATGAAAGGTCTAAAATTCCTAAACCTACTGCAAGAAGATTATTAAAGACTTTAGTAGAAAAAGAAATTTTACAGTATACACCCGGCAGTGGTAGAATCCCTAATTTTTACATATTTAAACAATTGATAGATATGGCAGATGGAAAATAGTTTTGTGGCTCACTTATGTAACACAAAATAGTTTGTGGCTCACTTATGTAACACAAAATAGTTTGTGGCTCACTTATAGGAATTATGAATGAAGAAAAATTAGATTTATCAGTTTTTGAAAAAGCAATAGTATCATTGAAAAGAGCATTAGATGAGTATCAAAAAGATGAACAGAATGAGTTTATCCGTGATTCTTGTATTCAGCGGTTTGAATATTGTTATGAGTCCGCTAAAAAAATATTAATGAGACATTTTAAAAATACTGAAGATGATCCTACCAGCTTTGATGAGATGAAATTTGAGGAGATAATAAGATTAGGAGCTAAAAAAGCTTTGTTACGACATAGTTGGGATATATGGAATAATTATAGAGAAAACCGAAATAAAACTTTTCATAGCTATGATGAAACTATTGCCATAGAAATTGTGGAACAAATACCAAAATTTTATACCGAAGTAGACCATTTATTAGATAAACTCAAGGGATATTATGAAACTTGATTTTGACATCAATAAAGAACAGTTTGCTATTGTTCAAAATGTTTTAGAACAACATTTGCCTGTAGATTGTAAAGTTTGGATATTTGGTAGTCGTGCCAAAAATACCGCTCAAGATTATTCTGATTTGGATTTAGCCTTAGAAGGCAAGGAAAAAATAGATAAAGCAATCATTTCACAATTAAAAGAAGCATTTGAAGGTTCGCTATTACCTTATACAGTAGATATTTTAGATTTGAATGATATATCAAATGAATTTAAAACAATCATAGATCAACAAAAAATCTTATTCTCAATAGAAGAAAATAAAGCAATATCTAAGTTGAGGTTTAAAAATGAGAACGGCAATGACTATCCCGATTGGCAAGAGAAAAAGTTGGGGGAGGTTTTTCATTCAAAGAAAGGTAGCGGTCTATCAAAAAAAAATATAGTTAGTGATGGAAAATATAAATGTATACTATATGGTACATTATTTACAAAATATGATGAAATTATTGATGAGGTAATAGACAGTACAAATGAAGAAGGTAAGGTTAAATCTCAAATTGGAGATTTACTAGTTCCCACATCAACGACAACAACAGGAATTGATTTGGCTAACTTTACAGCATTAAATAAAGAAGGGGTATTATTAAGTGGGGATATTACTATTTTAAAATTTAATAAAAAAGGTGATAATGTTTATTGGGCATACTATTTAACACATTATAAGAAATATGAACTTGCAAGATATGCTCAGGGAACAACAATAGTACATATATATTTTTCTCATTTTAAAAAAACTCAAATTGAAGAGCCTTCTCTCCCCGAACAAAAAAAGATAGCGAACTTTCTTTGTTCTGTAGATGAAAAGATTGAGAAACTAACTAGGAAAAAAGAATTATTACAGGAATACAAGAAAGGTATTATGCAAAAAATCTTTTCTCAAGAATTACGCTTTAAAGATGAGAACAACAATCACTATCCCGATTGGGACGAGAAAAAGTTGGGGGGGGGTGTTGTTTGAACATAAATTAAAGAGTACAGGAAAAGAAGAAGTTTATTCTGTTTCAGTACATAAAGGTTTAATTAATCAGATAGAACATTTAGGCAGGAGCTTTTCTGCTAAAAATACTACCGATTATAGTCTTGTAAAGCCAAATGATATTGTTTATACTAAAAGTCCAACAGGTCAATTCGCTTATGGAATAATAAAACAAGCGAAAATTAATAAAGATGTAATAGTATCTCCTCTTTATGCTGTTTTTACTCCTGAATCAGAATATCTTGGATATATATTTGACATATACTTTGAGTCAAAATATAATACTCATAATTATTTGCATTCTATTATTCAAAAGGGAGCAAAGAATACAATAAATATTACCAATACTACTTTTCTTTCAAAATCATTTAAACTTCCAATTGATTTCGCTGAACAAAAAAAGATAGCGAACTTCCTTTATTCTGTAGATGCCAAAATAGACTTGGTAAATACCCAAAGAGAAAAAACAAAGGTTTTTAAAAAAGGACTTTTACAACAAATGTTTGTGTAATTAATTATGAATGCGGGAATTACGAATGATGAATGAAACAAAGAACAATAATTTTAATATACCAAGATGTGTAGATACTTTTAAAAAAGAAGCTGTAGACTTAGAAGCAGTGAGTAATGAGTTGACATTTATTGACCTATTTGCAGGAATAGGAGGTATAAAACTTGGTTTTGAAAATGCAGGTTTTCAATGTGTCTTTTCTAATGACTTTGATAAGAATTCAAAAATCACATTTGATATAAATGTTGCTTTAGATAAGCAAATGATTCTTGGGGATATTCAAAAAATTTCTACAAACGAAATTCCTAATTTTGATATATTATGCGGAGGTTTTCCTTGTCAGCCATTTTCTGTTGCTGGCTATAGACAAGGATTTAATGATGAAAATGGCAGAGGAAATCTGTTTTTTGATATAGTAAGGATTTTGAAAAATAAAATGCCAAAAGCATTTTTATTAGAAAATGTAAAAAATCTAAAAACTCATGACAAAGGAAATACAATTAGCATCATTTACCATGAGCTACAAAAGCTAGGTTATAAAATTACAAATAAAGTATTAAATACTATGGAATATGGTAATTTACCACAAAACAGAGAGAGAATTTATATTGTTGGTTTTTTAGAGAAAAAATCATTTAATAATTTTGAATTTCCAAGCAAAATACCTCTGACAAAAACAATTCATGATTGCCTAGAGAATAAAGAAATTGATGATAAATATTATTACAATGATAAACCTATGTATGAAAAAATAAAAAATGATATTACTAAAAAAGATACGGTTTATCAATGGAGAAGACAGTATGTTAGAGAAAATAAAAATGGAGTTTGTCCTACATTGACTGCAAATATGGGCACAGGAGGACATAATGTACCCTTGGTTCTGAATGGGAAAGGTATAAGAAAATTAACCCCTAGAGAATGTGCAAACTTTCAGGGCTTTCCCAAAAATTACAAATTTCCTTCTATTGCCGATTCACACCTATATAAACAATTTGGTAATTCTGTTTCTATTCCTGTAATTAATAGAATTGCTCAAAATATGAATTTAGCTTTAATGAAATAATTGTGTTTTTTAATAATCAAATTGCTAAACAGAAGAAAAAATATCAATCTTTTTTAAAAATTGCTGGTTGTATATCTAATCTATTTTCTGATTCAAATATTCCCTATCTTTATTATAGAGTTGCAGAAAAAATATTTTGCCGTGCATTTGAAGCAGAAGATTTATCAAGAAGCGATGTATCTGCTGATGCAAAGAAAAATGCTCTTGGAATAGGTTTAAAAACTTTCCTACAAGGTAATAATAAAAGTTTTCAAAAAATTGCAGAATTTAATAGCGATAGATTATTATATGCGAATCTTGAATCAAAACAACTTGTTGCGAAAATATCAGAGTTGAGAAATAAGAGAATTGAATTTACTCGGAATACATACGAATTACAAAATTCAATATACCATTGTATAATTAGAGATTTTGGGAAATTCAAAATCTTTGAAGAACCAATGGACAAAGTGGATATTCATAATATTCGTAATGTTAAATCCAATAAAAGTTCAATTACTTTTAATGATGAAAAAAATGAATATTCATTTTTACTTGCAAAAAGTACTCTTACAAAAAGATTTATTACGAAACCTATTATTTATGAATTTGATGTTGAAATTCTTAAAGATCCATTACTTGAACTCAAAAATATTTTATATCAAAAAGATTTACTACTAGAAACAGAAAATAGAATAAAGCAAACTATTTATTTACCTTTGTATGGTAGAGGTTCAACTGTATTTGAGAAAAGTGGACTAAATCAATGGAATGCAGGAGGAAGAGTAAGAGATCCAAATGAAGTTTATATTCCTATTCCAGCTGAAATTTATAAAAACTTTAAAGATTTTTTTCCCAATAGAGACACTCCATTTAATTTAAAACTTCCAAATGGAAAAATTATGCAATCTAAAATATGTCAAGATGGAGGTAAAGCTTTAATGTCTTATTCTAACAGAGAGCTTGGGCATTGGATTTTAAGAAGTATTTTAAAATTAAAAGAAGGAGAATTATTGACCTACGAAAAATTACAAGAAATAGGCATTGATTCAGTGAGTATTAATAAAATCAATAATTTAGAATTTGAGATAAATTTTACAAAAATTGGTAGTTATGAAAAATTTATTAAATAAAATCAAAGTTTAATTGAAGACATTGAAGAATTGTTAAAATTAATAGGTAGTATTCAAAAAACAATTCGTAATTCATAATTAACAATTCGTAATTAAAATGACAACACAATCTGAACAAGCATTAGAAAATAATTTAATAGAGCAATTGCTTAAATTTGATAAATACAGTCGTATTAAAATCAAAGGCAAAGCTGACCTACGCGCAAATCTTAAAACACAATTAGAAAAACATAATCATGTTACTTTGTCTGATAAAGAATTTCAAAAAATTCTTCCTATCCTTAATACAGGAACCGTATTTGAAAGAGCCAAAATATTAAGAGGAATAAGACACCATATTATAAAGGATGATGGAAAGACATTTTATTTTGAATTCATCAATCAAACAGAATGGTGTAAAAATGAGTTTCAAGTTACCAATCAAGTAACTATAGAGGGTGAATATGAAAATCGTTATGATGTTACCATTCTGATTAATGGCTTGCCATTAGTTCAAATAGAGCTTAAACGAAGAGGGTGTGAGATGGGAGAAGCACACAGGCAGATATTACGCTATAAAGATCATTCCTTTGCTAGTGGGTCGGCTTTGTTTGAATATGTGCAGTTATTTATCATTAGCAATGGAGTAAATACCAAATATCTTGCTAATAATCGTAAAAGAGATTTAAATTTTAAGCAAACCTTTTATTGGGCAGATGAGCAGAATAATAAAATAACCCATTTATCAGAATTTGCTAATGTATTTTTAGAGCCTTGTCATCTATCCAAGATGATATGCAAATACATTGTACTTGCCAAAACAGATAAACTATTAATGGTATTGAGACCGTATCAATACTATGCTTGTGAAAAGCTCATAGATAGAGTTAAAAACACCGATAAGAACGGCTATATATGGCATACCACAGGTAGTGGTAAAACACTCACTTCTTTTAAGGCAAGTCAAATACTCATGCACATGCCCGAAGTACATAAAGTGGTGTTTGTAGTAGATAGAAGAGACTTGGATTATCAGACGACCAAAGAGTTCAATAATTTTTCTGAAGGTAGTGTAGATGGCACAGACAACACCAAAGCTTTAGTAAAACAATTTGGTGATGATACTAAATTATTAGTTACTACTATTCAGAAATTAAATAATGCCATCGGCAGTCAGCGATATACTTCTACAATGGAAACATTAAAAGATAAACGAATTGTTTTCATATTTGATGAATGCCACCGTTCCCAATTTGGGGAAACACATCAGCGTATCGTTAAATACTTTAATAATCATCAAATGTTTGGTTTTACAGGAACACCAATATTTGCTGATAATGCTGTTAAGAATCAATTAGGTGAAAGAACAACAAAAGAGCTTTTTGGAGATTGCTTACATAAGTATGTTATCACAGATGCTATTCGTGATGAGAATGTGTTGAGTTTTTCTATTGAGTATGTAGGTAAATATACAGAAAAGAATACAAGAAACTATATAGATATAGAAGTAGAAGCAATAGATGAGAGAGAGCTTTTTGATAATGAGGAACGCTTGAATAAAATCACAGATTATATCATTCACAATCATGCAACTAAAACACATAGCAAACAATTCACAGCAATGTTTGCAGTTAGTGGCATTGCCACACTAATTAAGTATTATGAGCTTTTTAAAGCTAAAGAAAAAGAACACAAGTTAAAAGTTGCTACCATTTTTTCTTATTCTGCCAATGAAGAGAATGATGCTGTTGATGGTATCACATTTTTTAATGAAGAGGGTGCTATTGAAGATACTCCAAACTCCAAACACAGTAGAGAAAAATTAGATGAGTTTATCGCTGATTACAATAAGATGTTTGGCACTAAGTTTTCTACAAAAGATAGTCAGTCCTATTACGACTATTATAATGAGATAGCTAAGCGTGTAAAGAATCGTGAAATTGATATTTTGATAGTAGTTAATATGTTTCTTACAGGTTTTGATAGTAAGCCATTAAACACGCTATATGTAGATAGAAATTTAAAACATCACGGATTAATACAAGCTTTTTCAAGAACTAACAGGATATTAAATAAGAACAAGTCTCACGGTAATATTGTATCGTTTAGAAACCTTAAGAAAGCGACAGATGAAGCGATTGCCTTATTTTCAAATAAAGATGCTAAAGAGACAATATTACTTAAACCATATCAAAATTATTTAAGTGATTTTAATGAGGCTGTAGAGGAGTTAAAACAAATTGCTCCGACTGTAGATAGTGTCAATAATTTATTAACTGAAAGTGACGAATTAAAGTTCGTTGAAGCATTTAGAAACTTAATGAGAATACAAAACAAACTTAGTTGTTTTGCTGATTTTTCATTTAAAGATTTACAGATGTCTGAACAAGAATTTAAGGATTACAAGAGTAAATACTTAGATATATATGACAAAGTAAATCGCAATAATGATAAAGAAAAAGTATCTGTTTTAGACGATGTGGATTTTGAATTAGAGCTTGTACATAAAGATGTTATTAATGTCGATTATATCATTCAGTTACTTTCTCAATTAGTTGAAGCTAAAGACAAAAACTATGAAAATCAAAAAAAACAAATCTTAGATACACTTTCAGGAGATCTTAATTTAAGAAGCAGAAAAGCATTAATTGAGCAATTTATAGAAGAAAATCTTGTAGGTATTGAAAATTCTCAAAATGTAGCCGATGAGTTTAAATCATATTGGGATAAGCAGAAAGAAAAAGCATTTAATGATTTATGTGATGAAGAGAGTTTAGATACAAGCCAAATAAAAGATATAGTAGAAGAATATTTATTTGCTAATCAAGTGCCTGATATGAGAGATAAAATAATGAAGTCTATGTTAAAAAAGGAGACGCTTTTAATGCGTCAAAAAACTATCCCAAGAGTAAAAGATAAGATTATGAATTTTGTGAATACCTTTATTGAAGGTATGCCCGCTTGATTTTTAGCAGTTTCATAAACACAATTTGACCTATTACGAAATCTTCCAACCGAGATGAGCAGACATAAAAAAAGCCAAGAAGTGAATCTTGGCTGATAAATTACTGACAATCTTACTGTATTACCTTATAATCTAGCAACATTTAGACTCATTCTATATCTCCATTTTTAAGTGTTTTAATAAACAGGCATAAAAAAAGCCTCTTACAAAATGTAAGAGGCAAATTGCGGACGGGCGGACTTGAACCGCCATGAGAAAATTTCTCACTAGCCCCTCAAGCTAACGTGTCTACCAATTTCACCACGACCGCAAAAGTTGTTATAAAAATCAATTATTTTTTAGTTTTTTTAGAGCCTTCAAAATCACCTATTCCAGGTAATAATGTAGATTGATTTACTTTTAACTCTTCAGGTAAAACACTAGAAAAATCTTCACTTGTTGCTTTAAGTTCTGATACACCACCGCCACCAGCTAAAGCATTTTTCTTTCCAGAAAGAACATTCAAACCTAAAATTAACACAAAAAGACTAATAGCAACAAATTGAGTGATTTTAGTTAAAAATGAAGTTGCACCTTTTCCAGACAAAGCTGCACCAGAGCCCATTCCACCTAAAGCACCTGCTAAACCTCCACCTTTATCACTTTGTAATAAGATAAGACCTATTAAAAAAAAACAAAGCATAACATGAAAAATTAAAAGTAATGTGTAAATAAATTCAATGCTCATATAAATCCTTACGCGTTAATGATTCCTAGAAAATCTGTTGCAACTAAAGCCGCACCACCAATTAATCCTCCATCAATATCAGGTTGTGATAATAAATTTTGAGCATTATTAGGCTTCATGCTACCTCCATATTGAATATGGATAAAATTTGCAACTTGTTCTGAATATTGTTTTTTAAACCATTGACGAATAAAAGCATGAACTTCTTGAGCTTGTTCATCACTCGCAACTTTTCCAGTTCCAATAGCCCAAACAGGTTCGTAAGCCACAACTGTATTGGCAACATCATCTGCAGAAAGATTTTCATAACAATCTTGTAATTGGGATTCAACAACTTGATTTGTTTTATCACCTTCTCTTTCTTCCAAAGTTTCACCCACGCAAACAATCGCTTTCAAATTCTCAGAAAGAACTTTTTTAACTTTTTGATTCACAATCTGATTTGTTTCATGAAAATAAATTCTTTGTTCAGAATGCCCTAAAATAACATACTCAACTCCAATTTCTTTCAACATAGAAACAGAAATTTTACCTGTGTAAGCTCCGTCATTTTCAAAGTGAACATCTTGAGCACCTAATTTAATATTAGAGCCTTTTACAATTTTAGAAACAGAATCTAACACCAAATAAGTAGGACAAATTATGATCTCAGCATTCTGGACAATTTTAGCTTGATTCACTAATTCAGTTGCTAACTGTTTAGATTCAGCTACTGTTTTGTTCATTTTCCAATTACCAGCGATCAGTCTTGTTCTTTGCATAATTTCCTTTAGTTTAATTCCTTTAAAGCCTCTACTCCAGGAAGTTTTTTACCTTCAAGGAACTCCAAAGAAGCTCCTCCCCCAGTAGAAACATGTGAGAGTTGATCGGCAACACCAGCTTGTTCAACAGCTGCTACAGAGTCTCCACCACCAACAATTGTGATAGCTCCTTTTTTTGTTGCGTCAACTAATCCGTCAGCAACTTTGAATGTTCCTTTAGAAGATTCTTCAACTTCAAAAACACCCATAGGACCATTCCAAATGACTGTTTTAGCATCTTGAATCAAATCAAAATAGATTTGTTGTGTCTTTGGGCCAATATCAACACATTCTTTGTCTACAGGAATTTGTTGAATATCAACAATTTCTAATGGAGCCATTGTACGGTTTTTAAAATTAAATTCAGCCGTTGCTTGAGCATCAACAGGTAAAACTATTTTTCCCTCTGCTTTTTTGAGTAAAGCACTCGCAACCTTTAAGCGTTCATCTTCACACAAAGATTTTCCTATTTCTAGACCTTGTGATTTCAAAAAAGTATAAGCCATTCCACCACCAATAATAAGATAATCAACTTTATCTAAAAGAACTTCTATAACTTCTATTTTATCTGTAATTTTTGCTCCACCTATAATTGCAACAAAAGGTCTTTTAGGTTTTTTTAGAGAATCTCCCAAAAAATTTAACTCTTTTTTCATTAAGAACCCAATGCCTTTCTCTTCAAAAAATGATGCAATTCCTGCCGTAGAAGCATGAGCTCGGTGAGCTGTACCAAAAGCATCATTAATATAAACAGTCGCTAATTTAGATAGACTTTGAGCAAAAGAAGTTTCATTTTGTGTTTCTTCTGGATAAAAACGCAAATTTTCTAATAAAAGTACCTCTCCGAATTCCAAAGATTTAATAGTCTTTTCTGCTCCAATACCAATACAAGCTTGCACAGTTTTAACCGTTTGACCTAATAATTTAGATAAAGATTCAGCGATAGGAGTCATTCTCATAGACTCAACAACTTCCCCATTAGGACGACCTAAATGAGACATAAGTACAATCTTAGCACCCTGCTTAACAAGGTATTGGATTGTAGGTAAAGACTCTCTTAGGCGCTTATCATTTTCAACTTGACCATTATTGATAGGAACATTAAAATCTGTCCTAACAATAACTGTTTTTTTGTTTAAGCTTAAATCTTCTATCGTCTTAATCATACTATTTAACAGTATTCATGTAACAAATAAGGTCTACTACTTTGTTTGAATAACCCCATTCATTGTCATACCAAGAAATTAATTTAACAAAATTATCACTTAACGCAATTCCTGCACTGGCATCAAAGATAGAGGTTCTAGGATCACCTAAGAAGTCATTAGAAACCACTTGGTCTTCTGTATAGCCCATAATTCCTTTAAGATCACCATCAGCGGCTTTTCTAATTTCAGCTTTGATTTCATCATAAGTCGCTGGTTTATCTAAACGACAAGTTAAATCAACAACAGAAACATCTGGAGTTGGTACCCTAAAAGCCATTCCAGTCAATTTACCATTAAGTTGAGGAATAACACGACCCACAGCTTTTGCAGCTCCTGTAGAAGAAGGAATAATATTTTGACTGGCACCACGACCACCTCTCCAATCCTTTACAGAGGAACTGTCAACAGTTTTTTGGGTTGCTGTTGTAGCATGTACTGTCGTCATCAAACCTTCAGAAACACCCCATTTGTCGTTAATCACCTTCACAAGAGGAGCTAAACAGTTCGTTGTACAAGAAGCGTTAGAAACGACTGTTTCAGCAGCTGAATAATCTTTATGATTAACGCCCATTACATACATTGGGGTTGCATCTTTAGAAGGAGCAGACATAACAACTTTTTCAGCCCCTGCTTTAAGATGTTGTTTAGCCAATTCTTTCGTTAAAAATAAACCTGTTGATTCAACGATATATTCAGCATTTATATCTGACCATTTTAAATCAGCTGGATTCCGTTCTGCTGTCACACGAATAACATTACCATTAACAACTAGATTACCGCCCTTAACTTCAATTGTTCCATCAAAAATACCATGTGTAGAATCGTATTTCAACATGTAAGCCATGTATTCAATATCAACTAAATCGTTAATCCCAACTACTTCAACATTAGAATTTCTGATGGCAGCTCTAAAAACAAGACGACCAATTCTACCAAAACCATTTATTCCTATACTCACAGACATAGATACTCCCTAATAAGATATTATTTCAATTTTTAGACGATAAATATACAAAAAAAATACTATGAAAACACAGCAATAAGATTATAGTCAAAAAATTCAAGTAGAATACAATTCATTTCTGTAATTTACTATTTTTAAACCATGAAAATACTAATTCTAATATTCTCTTTTGTTTATCTCTCTGCAGGACAATTTGAAGATAAAATCTTAATCACTGTTGGAAACGAAATCATTCTTGAGTCAGACTTAGAAGTAGCCCTACTCCAAAATTCATCTATTCCCGAGTTTAATTCACTTAGTGAAGAACAAAAAAAATCTGCTATATTAAATCAAATAGTTGATAGTAAAGTTCTTTATATAACTGCTCTAAAGGACACTTCAATTTTAGTTACTGAAACAGAAATAGAGACTGGAGTAAATTTTCGATTACAACAAATGTCACAACAAACAGGCGGTAGTATTAAGCAACTTGAAATAGCCTTACAACAGCAAGGCTTTTCACTAAACAATTTTAAAAAACAATTACAAACACAAATTAAAGAACAAATTTTAACTCAGAAGCTACAGTCTAAATATTTATCTTCCTACAATCAAACTCTATCTTCAAAACAAATTGAAGACTTTTTTTACCAATTTTCAAACCAAATCCCAGACCTTAAGAATAATGTCAACCTTTCTTTCATTGAAGTCTCTGTTAAACCAAACCCTAAAACTTTTCAAAAATCGTATCAACTTTGTGATTCTGTAATTCAGCTTCTCAATAAAAGTCATCTTCCATTTGAAGACTTAGCCTCTCAATTTTCTGACGACCCTAGTGGCGAAGATGGTGGAGATTTAGGTTTTATCAAAGCTGGCAGTATCGATCCTGCATACGAAGCACACGCATTCCGACTCGATATTGGAGAGATCACTAAAAAACCTGTGCTTACAAAATTTGGTTATCACATCATTAAAACAACAGATCGCCGAGATCGTGAAGTTCAAACTTCTCATATTTTATTTTTAGTAGAATCTACTGTGCAAGACGAAGAAAACACAAAACAAAAACTACTGAACTGGAAAAAACAAATAAATTCTAATCAAATCACTTTTGAAGAAGTTGCTAAGCGTTTTTCTGAAGACAAAAAAACTAGGGCAAAAAATGGTCTTTTAGGTTGGTTTTCTTACGAGAACATCCCTCCTGAATACAAAAATATTGCTGATACTCTTGAAATCGGAAAGATTAGCGATCCTATTTGGATTGATGAAAAGTTTTATCTTTTCAAAGTGAATGATAAAAGAGAAAACAGAAAACCTTCTCTTGAAGACGACTGGTTTCAAATATCTCAACTTGCTCAACACTATTATGCCGAACATAATACTAAAAAAAAGATTCAAGAATGGAAAAAAGCAATTTATATAAAGAACAACTCCTCTGTTCCTCTTGAAAACGAACCTCTGATATTCAATAATCAATAAAGCTTATGATTATTCGTTTTAATCATGTTTATAAAAGTTATAAGAATACTAACTTTGCTTTGAATAATATTCACCTTGAAATAAACAAAGGGGATTTTGTCTTCTTATTAGGAAAAAGTGGAGCTGGCAAAACAACCTTTCTAAAACACCTCTACATGGAAAATGTTCCTGATCGCGGTGAAGTTGTCATAAGCCTTAGCAAAAATGTTGTTTACAACTCAAACAAAATAAAGTTCAAACAAATCCAACTTTTACGTCAAAAAATAGGGATTATTTTTCAAGACTTCAAACTTTTTAACGATAGAAATGTCTTTGAAAACATTGCTTTTCCTCTTAAACTTCAATGGGGTGATCAAACAAAAATCAAAAACCGTGTTTACGAGGTTTTATCTGAATATGGTTTATCACATAAAGCAAATCAATTCCCATATGAGCTCTCTGGAGGAGAACAACAGCGTATCGCTATCGCCAGAGCGATTGTAAATTACCCCTATCTCATTATTGCTGATGAACCCACTGGTAATCTTGACATGGCTAATTCTATAGAAGTTTTGAATATTTTTAAAAAAACTCATGCCAAAGGAACAACAATCGTCATGGCAACCCACGAACGACAACTCATCAAAAGCCTACCCTATCATGTCGTTGAGATTGATAAAGGCAAAGTTTTACACCAAAATTTCTAATGCAAAATCAAAGTGCTTTTCTTTCTAAGTTAAACCCTGTTCAACGACAAGCTTGTAAATCCATCAACGGACCTCAACTTTTATTAGCTGGAGCCGGGAGCGGAAAAACAAGAGTCTTAACTTTTAAAATTGCTCACTTAATTGAGCACCATAATGTTGATTCTTCTCAAATTTTAGGTGTTACTTTTACAAATAAAGCAGCAAAAGAAATGAAGGAAAGAATCCATCAACTTTTGCCATCCTCTCACCCTTTACCCTGGATAGGAACTTTCCATTCAATCTGTCTAAAAATTTTAAAACGATATTCTCACCATATTGGCTTCACAAACCAATTTACAATCTACGATACCAGTGAACAAAAGAAGGTCATTAAACAAATTTTAAAAGAACAAAATGAACCTCTAGGAATCAATACACCATCCCATATCAAAGAAGTTATTTCATACTATAAGAACAAAAATTTAACTCCTGAACAAGCTCAAAAACGCAAAGAAAATCAAGATGAGAAACATTTAAGAGAAATTTTCATTTATGACTGTTATCAAAAATTACTTCTTAAACAAAATTCAATGGATTTTGACGATTTAATTTTTAATACTGAAACATTATTAAAAAAAATTCCAGAAATACAAGAAGTTTACCAAAAATATTTCCAATATATTTTTATTGATGAATTTCAAGATACCAATAAATCTCAGTTTGATTTAATCTGTTTACTTTTAAACAAAAAAAAAAATATCACGGTAGTTGGAGATGAGGATCAAAGTATTTACAAATGGAGGGGAGCAGATATTCAAAATATTTTATCTTTTCAAAAATACTTTCCTAATTCTAAAACAATCAAACTAGAACAAAATTACCGTAGTTCTAGTAACATTCTAAATTTAGCGAATTCAGTCATTAAAAATAATACGGAACGATTAGGTAAAAAAAATTGGACAAACAATTCTGCTGGAGATTTAGTAGAATTAAAAGTCTGTCAAGATGAAACAGAAGAGGCTAACTGGGTCGCAAAGAAAATTTTGTCTTGCCAAGATTTTAAATCCATAGCTATTTTATACCGTACGAACGCTCAATCTAGAACCCTTGAAGAACAACTCATCAAAAACAGGATTCCTTATGTTATTTTAAAAGGAACTAGATTCTACGAACGCAAAGAAATTAAAGACATACTCGCCTACCTTCAAATTTTAATCAACCCACAAGACGATAATAGCCTTAAAAGAATTATTAATACACCCAAAAGAACGATTGGTTTAAAAACAATAGAAGACCTAACTTTAATAAGCCAACAGCAATCTATCTCACTCTACGAATGTTTACAGAGAATCAATGAATGGAGTTTTGGTAAAGCTACCCACAAAATTAATTCCTTTGTAAAGATGATTGAGTTTTTTAAACAAAAAGAGAAAGAAACTTCATTATCACAACTCATTGAACTTGTTATTACTCAATCTGGGTATGAAGAAATGCTCCAACTATCCAAAGAACATGATATGTTAAGTCAATTAGACAATGTAAAAGAACTCGTCGCTTCTGCCGAAGATTTTTGTAACCAAATAGAAAATCCAACCTTATCTTTATATCTGCAAGAACTATCCCTATTTTCTGATAATGATACTATATCAACTCAAGAAACCGTCTCTTTAATGACAGTTCATAGCTCCAAAGGTCTTGAATTTAATTTTGTATTCTTAACTGGGCTAGAAGAAGAATTATTTCCTCTAAGTTCAGATGAAATTGAAGAAGAACGACGCCTCTTTTATGTTGCGACAACGCGTGCCGAAAAAAAGTTGTGTCTGACTTCCACACAATCTCGTAGAGTATGGGGTAACACCCAGTTTAAAAGACTCTCTAGGTTTATCAAAGAAATTGATACCCAATACCTAGAATATTCAGACCCTATAGAGTCTAAAAAAAATCAAGAATTCTTTTCTTTTTCTGGTTTAGAATACGATGAATCCTCTTATTTTCAAGATCAAACATACGATGAATTTGAAACACAAGCTCCCTCATTTAAAAAGGGACAAAAAGTGTATCACCAACACTTTGGCAATGGTAAAATTACCCGTGTTGACGGCACTGGAGAAATGGCAAAAGTTAGTGTTGATTTCCAAGGAACAACCAAAAGACTCGTTGTAAAATTTTCTAATTTATCTTTAGTTTATTAATTGTTTTACAAACAAAACGAATCAAATATAAGTTATTAAATTATTTGGGGTTTTTAAATTCTTAAATTGGGCAAATTAGAAGGCTAAAATATTAATGAGTGAAAAGAAAGACTTTACATTTATAGACCTATTTTCAGGAATTGGTGGATTTTATATTGCCCTACATAATTTAGGAGGAAAGTGTGTCTTTGCATCCGAAATGGACACACACGCAAGAAAAACATACGAGCACAATTTTAAAAAATTATCTCCAGAATTATTTAAAAATAACATGTTCAATGACGACATACTAAATGTAACTTCTTCCGATATTCCAGATTTTGATATTTTATGTGCAGGATTTCCTTGTCAAACTTTTAGCCAAGCAGATTTTAAAAGAGGATTTAATGACAATCATAATTCCGAAAGAGGTAATTTATTTTACAATATTGTAGATATTTTAGAAGAGAAAAAACCAAAAGCATTTTTTATTTAAAATGTAAGAGGCTTAATTAAACACAACAATGAAAATATATGTAAGTTAATTAGAAATATTTTGAAAAATGACTTAGAATATTCATTCTATTTCAAAATAGTAAAAGCATCTGATTATGGTTTACCACAATTAAGACCAAGAGTATTTATGATTGGTTTTAGAGATGAAGGGTTTATGAAAGGTTTTACTTTTCCTAAAAAGAAATCTCTAAAATATAATATGAGTGGTGTTTGGGATGGACAATGCAGTAGAGAAATTGGATATACTTTAAGAGTTGGAGGTAGGGGCTCAAAGATAGATGACAGAAGAAATTGGGATGCTTATTTGGTAAATGGTAAAGTTAAACAATTAGGTCTCAAACAAAGAAAAAGAATGCAAGCCTGATAACTATGAGTTTCTAGTCAGTTAATACACAAGTAATAAAACAACTTGGAAATAGTATAGCAATAGATGCCATACAAGAAGTCACAAAACAAATGATAAATCACTTAAAATCGATAAACACCTTGTCTTCAGATATGAAAAAAACCAAAAATAAAGAAGAATGGACTGAACTTTTAATATTTATAAAATTATTAACTGAACAAAAACTACAATTATCTGACAAAGACTTAAATCCTAAAAACAATTTTTTAACATTCAAAAAGTTACAACTCATAATTTAGATTTGGAATTTTTCATAATTGATAAAACTACTATTCAATTAAAAAATAAGACATCTAACGAATTAAAAAACATCCAAATATCAGATCTTTTAAATCAACAAGTTCTTAACGAGACTACAAATGCTATTATTGAAGGTAAAAAAAATTTACCATCCCCACTTTCGATATTGTACAAAAACATTTAGAATTTTCAACAGTAAAAGGTGGGACAAGTTCTCAAAAAGCTGATATAATCTTAGATATTCAAAATATAGAAATTGACACAAAAATGAGAGGTTTGGAATTAAATCGTATTTAGGAAGTAAACCCACTTTATTAAATGCTTCTGGAAATACTAATTTTATTTTTGAGGTTAGTGGCATTGAGTGTAAATATCTAGATAAAATCAACGGAATTGACACAAAAACTAAACTAAAAGATAGAATACAGTTTATAGAAGAATTAGGCGGGATATTAAAGTACATTGGTGCTTAAAAAGAAACAATAAATTATAATCTAAAAATGACCGATAGTTTAATGCCAAATATTATTAGAGAACTGCTTCTAAGTTTTTATAAAAAAGAATTTCTAAACTCATAAAAATAGTTAATAACATTGATGCTGTAGGTACATTGAATTCTCAAATTAATTACGGAAATAAAAAAGTTTAGAAATAAAAATTAAAAAATTGTTAGTCAATATTCTTTTAGGTTTTTTAGCTGGCACAAAATGGAATGGAGATTACGAATCTAATGGAACAATCATAATGAAAAAATCAAGAGATATTCTTGGGTTTCATATTATTGATTTTAAAAATCTAAAAGACTATTTATTTGAAAACATTAAATTAGACACTCCTTCTTCTACTTGAGTTTGGAAAAAACTATAAAGAGAAAATAGGAAATTGTATTTTAAATTAAATTTACAACTAAGATTCTAATACCAGTGACTAAGTATATAAAAATAGCGGAATGAAATAAGCACTAAAACAAATTAAGAATAATTTAAGCATGAAGCAAGTAGAATTTTACTACAACCCGAATTTACATACCACCAAATACGGGAAGCCAGAGAAAGTTTTAAAAAGGTTTAACATTTGAACAGATAAAATTGAAAAGAACGACTCCTCTTTTATGTTGCAACAACACATGCCTAAAAAGTTGTGTCTAACTTCCGCACAATCTCATAGAGTATGAGGTAACCCAGTTAAAAGAGTCTCTAGATTTATCAAAGAAATTGACACCCAATAACCTGGATATTTAGACTCTATAGAATCTGAAAAAAGTCAAGAATCCTTTTCTTTTTTTGATTCAAAATACGATGAATTCTCTTATTTTCAAGATCAAACATACGATGAATTTAAAACACAAACTCCCTCATTTAAAAAGGGACAAAAAGTGCATCACTAACACTTTGACAATAGTAAAATTACCCGTGTTGACGGCACTGAAGAAATGACAACGATTAGTACAATTTCCAAGGAACAACTAAAAGACTCGTTGTAAAATTTTCTAATTTATCTTTAATTTATTAGATACTTCTCATACACTCAAGATTTTATTACACTCTGTGTTCACAACAGTTTTTATCCAAGCTTTAAAGTCAATAATTGTTCAGATAAATCATAAGCTTTCAGCTTTGCAGTTAATTGCGATTTTTTATTTTTAATTCGTAATTTCATTTCTAAATTTGAAATACTATCCTTTAATTTGATATTTGATAAAAGAGCTTCATAAACTGTATTCCTATTAATTTCTTTTCACCTATATGATAAAAATGTTCTTTTGTCTCAACGTAATAATCTTTCCAAATTGGGAATACATAATCATTAGTCCGATATTTATTACTTAGCCAAATTGACAGAATAAATTTACAATTTGAATTTACTAGATCTTGGTTTAAAACAATTTCCTCTTCTTCTGACCAACTATCAAAATAATCTACATACCTACAATGTATGGAGGATCTGAATAAACTAAATCCGAATTATTTAATTCAGATAATGTTTCATTAAAGTTTTGGTGTTTAAATTCACAATCGTCTTGCTCAATAATTTTAGAAATATTTTTCACTTGATTGAATATTTTAGTAACCAATACTTGAGTAAAAAATTTAGTTTTTGCAAAAGGAACATTGTAACCTCCTTTTTATTAAACTGCATCATACCGTTAAAGCAAGAACGACTTAGAAATAAAAAGTCCAAAGTATTCTCTGTATCATTAAATCTATTTCTTATAGTATAATAGTATTCGCCTTCTGTCTCTAGTAATTATTCTCCTTCTTCATTTAGAAATTGTCTAACTTGACTACTTGAAATTTCTTTATTTTGTAATACTTTATAAAAATTTATCAGATGAGGATTACTATCACAAAGAAGAACTTTTTTAGGCAGTACATTAAATGCAACTACACCAGTCCCCATAAAAGGCTCAACCCAAAGGTCAAATTCAATTTCTTTTACATTTAAAGAAATCCATTTTACAAGTTTGGTTTTAATACCTTGGGATTTTATTGATGGAACAAAAATTTTCATTTCTTATTTTTTATTTTGACTTAACTGGATTAATTTTATCTAACTCCTATCCCTTTGAATTCAAGAAATTCAGTCAGTTTTGTTAATTTTTTAAGATGACCTGTTTGCTTTGAATTGGGAAGCTTTAAAACACCTTGATTAATCCAATATTCATCAAATATTTTTTCTCCAAAATTTTTGAATACTCCATCTCCTTTTAGAATATCTTCTATGTATTGGATCTTTCTATGTTTGCAGTATTGCCACTACCTCCTTTATCACTTGATATTTTCCATTTTTCTTCTGTAAAGAAAACTAAGTCTTTTATTACTGAAGTAATTTTATCTAATTCATTTAATTCTAATTTTTTAGTTTCATCTATTTTAACTGATAATCTCCTTGAATATAAAATTCCCAAACAGATGCGAAAAGTATACTCAACATAAGGGAATTGAATATTTTTAGCACTTATTTTAATTCTAAAATACTCCCCTATATAAACCAAGGGTTAAACCATTACAAAATCCATCGTAGTCATCTAAACGATATATTGTTTATCTCTACTGCAAATTTTACTTTAGGATTTTTCTTATTTACAAAAGATAAATCTAGATATCAATTTTGCATTTTAGCAAAAATAATTTCGTATCAATTTTGATCTGCAAATTCCTAAAATTTCGGAAAAAGTTGTATCTCCAATATTTTTGATATTATTTTAGTATTAGAAGATATAGTATAAATACTTTTTTCAACATCAATAAACCCTTTAACTTTCTAATCTCCAATTTTATCAGAAACATATTCTGTTAATTCCTTGGAAAATTCTATTAATTTCTTTAAAAACTCTTTTTTATACACTCATTTGCACACTATAACGGAATTATTCTTAAGTTATAAATTATTCATTCTCATAGTTACCATTTTAAAGCTACTAACTGAAATATAAATACCAACATTTGTTTATACTAAGCTTTAATAAACAATAGTTTAGATAATACAGAAAAATGTTTTTGAGCTAATTCAAAAAGACCAAACATTAAACCAGAAAAGACTAAATTACCTAATAAAATTCCTTTTAGAAATGGTAAAGCTAAAACATAACATTTTACAAAGCCTGCAATGTCTTTTGTAAACGATAGCCCTGTAGTAAAATCTAAGCCACCAAACCATACACCGAAATCAGAAATAACCCAATGCACTAAAGACGCTCCTAAAGCAGAAATGAAAATACTTTTAAACGATACTTTTTTTATAAAAGAACCGATAACAACAGCAAAAGCAAAAGCAACATAAGTCCAAATCCAACCTTGATAAAGGAGACCTGTACTATACTTTGGGAAAAAAGCATGCATAATCACTAAATCGCTGATAAATAAAGCCATTAATGGGAATATAAAAGATTTTAGTTTACTAGAAAAATAACATCCTCCAAAAAGAGCCATAGCACCAATCGGTGTAAAGTTTTCTATAGGTAAACTTATTTGAGAAACAAACAATCTCCAACAAGCAACAAAAAAAATAAAGGCAATAAGAACTAAAGTACGAAGATGGAGTGTTTTTTTCATTTTAACCTTTTTTATCTATAGAAAGATAGAAGAACTAAAATAATTTATCAAGACTTATCTATTGAACAATTACCCTAGATGAAAACAACTCGCATATTATTTTCAAGACCTTAATATTCTATTACTCTACCTCAAAAGTAAAAAGAAAACTTCCTATAAATGTTATAGACTATTTTTCTATTTTATTATTTAATATTCATTCCTATAAAATTTAGCTAACTATCCTCATTATGCCTAAACGACAAGACCTTAAAAGTATTATGATTATTGGAAGCGGACCTATTGTTATCGGTCAAGCTTGTGAATTTGACTATTCTGGAACTCAAGCTTGTAAAGTACTCAAGGAAGAGGGTTATCGTATCATTTTAGTAAACTCTAATCCAGCAACTATTATGACAGATCCAGAAACAGCTGATGCATGTTATATAGAAGCTCTAACACAAGATGTGTGTGCAAAAATTATTGAAAAAGAAAAACCAGATGCATTACTTCCAACCCTAGGGGGACAAACTGGTTTAAACATTGCTATCGAGCTTTCTGAACATGGTGTTTTAAAGAAATTCAATGTTGAACTTTTGGGAGCAAATCTCAAAACAATACAAAAAGCTGAATCACGCGATTTATTTCGCAATGCCATGAACAAAATTGGATTAAAATCAGCTCCTTCATATATTGCTCGTACAATGGAAGAAGCGATTGCTAGTAAAGAAAAATTAGACTTACCAGTCATCATCCGTCCTGCATTCACTATGGGTGGTATCGGAAGCGGTTTAGCCTTTAACGACAAGCAATTTGAAACGATTGTAAAAAGCGGTTTGCAACATAGCCCTGTCAACGAAATTTTGATTGAAACCTCTATCTTAGGTTGGAAAGAATACGAAATGGAAGTCATTCGTGACCGTAAAGATAATGTTGTCATTGTTTGTTCTATTGAAAATTTAGATGCTTTAGGCATTCATACTGGAGATTCTATTACTGTGGCTCCATCTCAAACTCTCACAGATAAAGAATATCAATACATGAGAAATGCTTCCATCGCTGTTGTTAGAGAAATTGGTGTTGAAACTGGTGGTGCAAATGTTCAATTTGCTGTCAATCCAAAAAATGGAGAGCTCGTTATTATTGAAATGAACCCTAGAGTCTCTCGCTCCTCCGCCCTAGCCTCTAAAGCAACAGGCTTCCCAATTGCTAAAATTGCAGCTCAACTTTCTGTTGGTTATACTTTAGATGAACTTCTAAACGATATTACCAAAGAAACTTCAGCTTGCTTTGAACCCTCTATTGACTATGTTGTAACTAAAATCCCTCGTTTTACCTTTGAAAAATTCCCTCAGTCCTCTTCTGTTTTAGGTTCTCAGATGAAATCTGTAGGTGAAGCAATGGCAATCGGTAGAACCTTTAAAGAATCTCTGCAAAAAGCAATGCGTTCTTTAGAAATAGGCTACCCTGGTTTAAGTACCGAATATAATCCTATTACTGATGAAAATCTTTTGACGAATTTAAATTATAAAGCTCCAGGTATTAACCGACTAATTTCAGCAAAACGAGCTTTAGAATTGGGTTGGAGTCTTAACAAAGTTTTCGAAATATCAAAAATTGACCTTTGGGTTTTAAATCATATCTTAGAACTTGTTCAATTTGAAAATCAGAATCTAGTCAATAAAAATCTTTCTCAAATTTCAAAAGAAACTTTACTCGAAAGTAAACAAAAAGGTTACAGTGATAAGCAACTTTCAGATATTCTAAACTGTAAAGAAGACGCTGTATATAAAACGAGAAAAGAATTTAATATTATATCTTCTTTTAAAACAGTTGATACTTGTGCTGGTGAATTTCAAGCTTATACACCCTACCATTATTCATCTTACGATGGGCAAAATGAATCTGTCCGATCTTCTAAACCTAAAGTCATTATCATTGGGAGTGGTCCTAACCGTATTGGACAAGGAATAGAATTTGATTATTGTTGTGTACATGCTTCGTATGCTCTACAAGAAGAAAACTACGAATCAATTATCGTTAATTCTAATCCAGAAACAGTTAGTACTGATTACGATACTTCTGACAAACTCTATTTTGAGCCACTTAACTTTGAAGAAATTATAAGAATTGTAGAACAAGAGAAACCAGATGGTGTTATCGTTCAATTTGGTGGACAAACTCCACTTAAACTCGCTCAAATTCTTAAAAACAATGGTGTTCCTATCATTGGCACAAGTCCAGAGTCTATTGAATTGACTGAAAACCGCAAGCTTTTTTCAAAACTTGCGAACGAAATCGGTTTAAAACAACCTGAACATGGTCTTGCAACAAACATTGAAGAAGCTTTAGAAGTGACTCAAAATATAGGATTTCCTATACTGCTTCGACCATCTTTCGTCTTGGGAGGACGTGCAATGATGATTTTACACAACTCTAGAGACCTAAAACACTATATGTTGTCAGCTGTTCAAGCTTCTGAAAAACGTCCTGTTTTAATTGACAAATTTCTTAACGGAGCTACTGAAATAGATGTAGATGCTATCAGTGATGGAAAAAAAGTTGTTATTGCTGGCATTATGCAACACATTGAAGAAGCTGGTATCCATTCGGGAGATTCTGCATGTGTTATTCCTCCTTATCAAATTAAAGAATCCATGATTGCACTCATTAAAGATTCTACCACAAAACTTGCTAAGAAGCTCCATGTAATTGGTCTGATGAATGTCCAGTATGCAATTTTAAAAAATGACCTCTATATCATTGAAGCAAATCCTAGAGCTAGTCGCACAATTCCTTTTGTTAGTAAAGCCATTGGCGTTCCATTAGCTAAACTTGCGACAAAGGTAATGTTAGGTAAAACTTTAGAGCAATTAAACTTTACCAAAAGCATTACAACCTCTTACAGTTGTGTTAAAGAATCCGTTTTTCCTTTCATTAAATTTCATAATGTAGATACCTTACTTTCTCCAGAAATGAAATCTACAGGTGAAGTTATGGGCATCGATCACAATTGGGAAATAGCTTTTGCAAAATCTCAAATTGCTTCTGGAAATAATTTACAAACCTCTGGTAAAATCTTCTTATCCGTTAATGATTTTGACAAAGAGCAACTCATTCCAATTGCAAGTAACTTACATAAAATGGATTTTTTACTCTATGCTACATCAGGTACTGCTGAAATGCTTAAAAAACACGATATCAATTGTAAATCTATTAATAAAATTCACGAAGGATCTCCACATATTGCTGACATCATTGAAACAGAAGATATAAGCTTACTTATTAATTCTCCTTTAAATCAAGCCAGTAATATAGACGATAGTATTATCCGTAAAAAGGCTATCCTTAAACAAATACCTTATACAACAACGATTGCAGCAGCAAAAGCGGTTGTAAAAGCTCTTGAACAAATGCAAAATAAAGACCTAACTGTTCAATCTCTACAAGAATACCACCGTATCATTCATACTTAAAAATATGTAATTTTAATGCAATATTTGGTTTTGTATACTTCCCGTTATTTAGCCTTTATTCTCATTATTTGCTATTTTTCGAGTTGCACAAGCCGTTACCGTACTTATTTTAATACGTATTATAATGCTAATAAGTTCTTCAATAAGGCTTTGTCTAAAAAGAAATCTCGTTTAAAGCAGAACCCTTTAGACTTAGTTAAAGTAACGGCAAACGAAAAAGAACTTTTCGAGAAAGCTGTTCAAAAATCTTCTAAAGTCCTCAAGCTTTATTCTAAAAATGATCAAACTTATATTTCAAAATCTTTAATAATTTTAATTGAATCTAGCTATCATTTAAATAATTGTGAAAAGGTTATTCAACATTATCAAAAATTAAACCAATTCTTTCCTAACCAAAAAAATCAAGAATTAAGTCAATTATATTATTTAGAATGTTCCTTATTAGAAAATTCAAATATCTTAAACAAAGATAGATTCCTAGCTAAGGCTAAAGAAATTAAAAACCAAAAATTAAAAATTTCCATTCTTCAAAAAATAGCTCACCTTGAAGAAAAAGAAAAAGAATTTAAAAAATCCATTCAAATTTATCAACGAATATACTCAAATAAATCAGCAACCCCCATCCAAAAAAATTTATTCTTACTAAAGCAAGCACACCTATATACTCATTTAAATTATTGGAAACAAACTTCTAACATCTTAAAATCAATCAATACAAAATTATTAAATCCTGATAAAAAATTTGAATTCTACAAACTTCATCTTCATTCTATAAAAGAAATACAGTCTCAAAAAGAAGCTATCAAAAATTTACAACAAACAATTAAAAAGAAACTATTTAAAAACAAAGAAGACGAACTTCTATTTTTACTTTCAAACTGGCTTGTAGATATTAATCAAATCAGTTCAGCCTACCAACAATGGATCAAAATCGTTAACTTAAATTTAAATAACCAAAATGAATGGAAAGCAAAATCTTTATACAAACTTATCCAGTATTACTATTACCACGAAAACAATGAATCTAAAAGAAGTAAAATCCTACAACAATGTCGCATATCTAAACAAAAATTTAAAGTTTTAAAACGGTGTTTAGAATTTTCAAAAATTGTACGTATGATTACTAGGTTACATAAAAACAATTT
This sequence comes from Fibrobacteria bacterium, assembly GCA_965261055.1. GTDB lineage: Bacteria > Fibrobacterota > Fibrobacteria > UBA11236 > JADFYW01. Next base: position 666,354 of record OZ253440.1, read on the forward strand.
AACGATTAGTGACTCTATTCAAAATGAAAATAATTTTTCTATTTCTGAAACATTTTTATTCGACCTTAATCAAATTGATAGCTCAATAATCTATCTGAATAAATTAATTTCTAAACCGATATCTACAAATCTAAGAGACAAAGCTTTATTTAACCTAGCTAATATTTATGAAAATTTTAAAAAAAATATTCCTCAAAGTAAAAAAATTTACCTACAACTTTTAAAAGAGTATCCAAATAGTGCTTATGCTCCTGCCTCTCAACGAAAGGCTGATAATAGAATTAATAACCCTAACCGTGAACAAAAAGCAAAGATCTTATATCGAAAATCCGAATTAGAACCCAAAAAAGCGATTACTATTTTAGAAAAACTTCTAAAACTTTACCCTACAACAACCATTGCAGTACAAGCAGAATTCAAACTCTCTTACCTTTACGAAAAAAAATACTCCGAAACTCGGAATAAAAAATATCTCTACTTAGCTAGAAAAAAATTTCACAAAATAGCTTATTCCAAAACTCACCCCTATGATTCTATTGCTAAAGAAAAAATCTCTGTATTAAATTTGTCTAAAAAGGATTCTGTCTTTTCAAAAACGGAACTTCAAAATCCTAATGTCAGTGAATTTTTCCGTAATATCTATAATAACAGTGAATATTACGAAAAAGACTACAAACAACCCCTACAAGAAGAGGAAGAAGAGGAAATAGAACCTAATTTTCAATAATTTTTACTTTTTAGAAAAATTAAGGAGCTGGATTTGATATTTTTTGATGGACTGAATCAATCTCTTCTAATATAGCTGGACTTAAATCAATATTTATACTTTCAATATTTTCTTGCAATTGAACTAAATTAGTCGCTCCAACTAAATTACTGATACAAAAAGGCTGTTGATTAATAAAAGCTAAGGCCATTTGAGAAGGTACTAAGTTATACTTTTGAGAAATTTTAATATATTCATTTGTAGCGGACATAGATTGATTAGAATTATAACGTAAAAAATGGTTCTTAAATATCTCTAAACGGGAACCTCTAGGCTTTTGCCCTTTTAAATATTTCCCCGAAAGAACACCAAATGCCAAAGGAGAATAGGCCAAAAGTCCAATATTCTCATTATAGCTAAATTCAGCTAAAGCTATTTCATAAACACGATTTAACAAATTATAAGGATTTTGAATAGAAACAGGCAAAGAAAAACCATTCTCTCTAGCTATATTAATGTATTGCATTACACCCCAAGGTGTCTCATTAGACAAACCATAACATCTAATTTTACCCAACTTTTGAAATTCATTTAATACAGTTAAAGTTTCCAAAAACGGAATCGAATCAACCTCCTTTATAGGCACTACAAAATTCATTTTTCCAAAATTATTTACAGGGCGACTTGGCCAATGTATTTGATATAAATCAATATAATCCGTTTTCAAACGCTTCAAACTATTCTCAAGAGCTTGAAATAGATTCTTACGATTAAGATTATTTTGACCTCTAATCCATCCACCAAGAAAAGGACCCGCAACTTTTGTTGCTAGAACAACCTTGTCCCTTTGATTCGTCTTCTCAAACCAATCACCAATAATACTTTCTGTTCTTGTGTAAGTTTCTTCTTTAGGAGGTACTGGATAAAGCTCAGCTGTATCCCAAAAGGAAACACCTCTTTCTAAAGAAAAGTCCATTTGTTCAAAAGCCTCAGAAGGAGTATTTTGCTCTCCCCAAGTCATCGTTCCTAAACCTATTTGACTAATTTTAATATTAGCCTTTTCTAACAAATTATACTTCATCTCTTTAATAATCTAAAGTTAATCAGTAACACAACCTTGAGAAGCAGATTGAACAGAACGAATATATTTTAATAAAATACCTTGCTTCACTTTATAATCTGGTTCAATCCATTGTTCACGACGCACATTTAATAATTCATCAGAAAGATCTACATCAATAATTCGTTTTTCAATATCAATCGAAATTGTATCACCATCCTTTATTAAGGCTATAGGACCACCAACTTGAGCTTCTGGGGAGATGTGCCCAATAATAAAGCCATGTGATCCACCTGAAAAACGACCATCTGTAAGTAAAGCAACATCATTTCCTAAACCAGATCCCATAATTGCAGATGTTGGAGTTAACATCTCTGGCATTCCAGGACCACCTTTAGGACCTTCATAGCGTATTACAATAACATGCCCTTTTTTAATTTTACTTTCCTCCAAAGCCTCCAACATGCTTTCCTCACTATTAAAACAGATTGCAGATCCTTTAAAAAACAATCCTTCTTTTCCTGTGATTTTAGCAACAGAACCCTCTGGAGCTATATTTCCATATAATATTTGTAAATGCCCTGTCTTTTTAATTGGAGTATCAAGAGGCTGGATAATTTTTTGTCCTTCTTTTAAATCAGGCAATCCTTCCAAATTTTCTTGTATCGTTTTTCCAGTAACAGTTAAGCAATCACCATGTATCAGTCCATGTTTCATTAGGTACTTCATTACCGCAGGAACACCTCCAACTTGATGCAAATCTTCCATCATATAGCACCCACTTGGCTTTAAATCGGCAATGAAAGGAACTTTGTTACTTATCGCTTGGAAGTCTTCTATTCTTAATTTTACTTCAGCCGCTTTTGCCATAGCCAACAGATGTAGAACTGCATTTGTGGAACCACCTAAAGCAACAATCATTACCATTGCATTTTCAAATGCTTTTATAGTCATAATTTGACGTGGAGTAATATTTTTTTCAAGTAAAAGACGAATCGTCATTCCCGCTTGTAAACATTCCGTAATTTTTTGAGGATCTTCTGCAGGTACAGAAGAACTATAAGGTAAGGACATTCCAAGTGCTTCAATAGCCGAGGCCATCGTATTAGCTGTATACATCCCTCCACAAGACCCTGCTCCTGGACATGATTTTTCAATAATAGACTGCCTTTGCTCCTCAGTAATTGCAGAGGACAAATAACTTCCATAACTTTGAAAAGCAGATACAACATCTAATGGTTCATTATCATCAGAGCAACCTGCTTTAATTGTTCCGCCATAAACCATTAAAGAAGGACGATTCACTCTTGCCATAGCCATAATAGACCCTGGCATATTTTTATCACAACCTGGAATACAAATATTAGCATCATACCATTGTGCATTCATTACGATTTCAATAGAATCAGCAATAACATCACGAGAAGGTAATGAATAACTCATTCCATTTGTACCCATAGAGATTCCGTCACTAACTCCTATTGTATTAAAACGCATAGCAACTAAATCAGACTCTTCAACCCCTTGTTTAACTTTTTCAGACAGATCATTAAGATGCATATTACATGGATTTCCTTCGTACCACATACTCGCAATTCCGACCTGTGCTTTTTTCATATCTTGAGGAGTTAATCCTGTTGCAAAAAGCATAGCTTGGGATCCACCTTGAGATTTAGGTTGAGTAATACAAGAACTAAATTTATTGATAGAATTTTGATTGTTTTTCATAGCACAGTAATGTACAAAAATATACTTTTGTTATATACAAAAAATCAACTGTCTCTAAGACTTTCACCCATATGCGATCTATTTTAAAAATCAACTCTAAAGCTCTTGAATATAATTTTAATTCTATTCGAAAATATATTGGAAACAAATTAATCATGGTTGTTCTAAAGGCAAATGCTTATGGTTTAGGACTGAAACAACTCGCTCAATATTATCAAAAAATTGGAGCTCACCGTATCGGAATTGCAGAGGTTCAAGAAGCAGAAAACCTACAGAACTTAAACATTCCTATTCAAATTTTAGGAAGCCTAACCTTAGATGAAATAGAAAAAGCTGTTACATATAATTTAGTGCTTCCTATCACTGATTTAAAAATGGCTCAACAAATTTCTCAAGAAGCTAAAAAACAAAAGAAAACAATCCGCGTTCACTTTTTAATTGATACGGGGATGGGTCAATTAGGAATTTATTATAAAAGTGCCGACAATATTATAAAACAATGTCTCTTATTAGATAATTTAAAATTTGAAGGTATTTATACTCATTTTTCCAGTGCAAATGAATCCAATAACCCTAAAACACTCTTACAAATACAACGCTTTCAAAAAATCTTAAACTCCATTCCTTTTCAATTTTATTTAGTTCATTCTGCAAACTCTGATGCTATAAATAACTTTAAAACTTCTTATGATAATATCGTCCGCATCGGTATAAATCTTTATGGTGTTTATGACCAAAGCGTAAATCAAACCGTTCCTCTAAAACCCACATTGTCTTTAGAGTCCCAACTGATTGCAAAGCGAACCTTACCAAAAGGAGCCACAATTGGATACGGAGAAACCTATACTCTAAAAAAAGAAACCACTGTAGGAACAATTCCTTTGGGTTATGCCGATGGTATTCCCCTTGCTTCTAGTAATAAAGGTTTTGTTTTAATTGAAGGTTTTAAATGTTCTATTTTAGGTCAAGTATCTATGGACTACATTGTTGTAGATTTAACACCCAATTCCAATTTTAAAATAGGAACACTTGTTATCTTAATTGGAACTTCTAAAACACAAAAAATTTCTATCGAAGATTGGGTCAAAATCAAAAACACACACCCCTACGAAATCATTTGTAGCTTAGGTGCTAGAATCAAAAGAATTTTTTATTAAAAAGCTTGGGAAGCATCTAAAATAAAACGACTTTGGCTAAAGTCTAAACCTGAAAGATCAGATTCAACAGCATAATCTAATCTTAAATGAAAAATGAAAAATGGTATTCTAAGTCCTATTCCAACATCAGTAGCGTTAACTCTTTTGGAAAATAAAGCAACCTCCCAAATACTAGCAATATCCACAAATGAAACAAGCTGGAGATTCCTTATAACTTTAGGAAAATTTTTAAATCTGTAAAATACTTTAACTCGAGGCTCTAAAGACCACAACCCATAAGCCGCTTGAATATTATCAAAACAAAATCCAGTAGACTTTTCAATACTAGGGCAAATTCTCTGAGTTTCACTACTTCGTATACTATTATTTCCTCCTAGAAAGAATCTCCTTGAATTATCTTCTCCATTCTGAAAAAACAGTCCACCATCTAGTCGTGTTGCTAAAACAATCCAAGATGAGAAAGAAAAATAAAAAGAATTTTTGGTTTCTAACCAATTATGGCGACTCGATTCAATATTAATATTGTTTTTAGAATCAATTAGACTTCCTCCGTTTCCATAAATGAGTGTTAAATTAGATCCTTTTGTTCGATTTCGAAAAACATTAGTATTAAATAAATTAAAAGAAAATAAAAAATTAGCGTTAAATACTGAATTATCTTGAGCTTCAATTCTTTGTTTAGCAACTAATTCTAAAGTTGAAGAAGTTCTGTAATTTTTTCTAGACAAAGCTAAAGTCGTTTTAAAATTTAAAATAAAAGGAGAGATTTGATTTATTCTATTCTGCCTCCAAACAACTAAAAAACGATTATTCCAAATGACTCTAGATCCTAAGAAAAGAGGGTCAGTAAAACTTAAAAAAGCCCTTTGAGTAAAGTGTGCAACGCGAGCACCTATATTACCTTGGTAAAATCTTTCAAAAAAATTGGTATAATCAATGCGTGATTTTATACCAGCCCCTTCTTCTGTATTCCAAAAAATACCTGTGGAAAATCTCCCTGGAATATGTTCCACTAAATGTAATGCAACAAATAGTTTTTGGTTAGGAAGTATAGAATCTTTAATATTAACTGAAACGAAATTTTTACTTGAACGCAACTTACTTGTAAAATCTTCATATGTATTTGATTTTATAACATCGCCTTTTTTAAGCCCAAATAAATTTCTAAGATAACTTTCACTCGTTTTCCCTTTTTTATTTTCTCCCTCCCTTTTCAAAGTGATCTTTAATGTATCAAAAATAAACAAAACTCCTAAGTCAACAATAAAATTGACTTCAACAACACCTAAACTATCTTCAGCTCTTATTTCTTTAGACATTTTCAAGTTTAAATAACCCTTAGATTTGTAAAAATTTTCAATTGTTTTTAAATCTTCTATCAAGTCCTTTTCAATAAAAGGAGATTTTTTTTGAAGTTGTAGTTGATTGACATTTATTTTGTCCAAAACCAACCCACTATCAGCACGACTGTATTTAATATTGATGTTATCTAGAAAATACCTCTTATTTTCTTGAACTTTAATTTGCACTTTATCGCTATTATGAGACACCGAAAATACAACTTCAAAAAAACCCATTTTTCTGTATTCATAAACTAAATAATCTCTAAGAATAATTTGATTTTTTGGTTTTAGGAAATCAATTTCAGAGTTATCAAAAAAATCCTCAACCATATCCTCTATTTTGGAATCGGAATAAAAGATATTCCCTTCCGTTTTTATTATTAAAGAATAACTTAAAGAAGTAAAGTAAAATACCATAAATAAAACTAAAAGATAACGACTCATAATCCCCAAAAATCATAATAATATTCAACTCCAACTTCAAATTCAACTTCTTGATTTAATTCATTTAAATCATTACCTTGAAAACTAGATAAACTCTTAACTTTGGAGTTAAACTGTATTTTTTTTCTATCTTCTCTACCATTAGTTTTATTAATCATCCGATTTAAAAATTTTGGACTATAAATTGCACTAACTTCACCATCCAAAGCAGAAATACTCTCAAAAAAGGGTGTCATTCTTCCTATAGCTTCTAAATAAAATCCCGCTTGAAAAAGATCAGGTGTTTTACAACCTAAAGAAAAAAAATCTAATTCCGAAATATCTCCATCTAAGTTATGGTTCGTCGTATCAGCATTAGAATTAATACCAACTAAAACATCTAAACCTGAAAATGAGCAATGTTGTATCGGTTTAAAAGCTTTTTTACTTAAATAATTTATTAAACGGTTTGATAAGTCTGTTTCTATAACATCCCAAACCAAGGCCATAGAGTTTGATTGTTCTTGGAAACAACCATCGGTAATAGAACTTAACGCGGAAATTGAATTCACCTCTTGTTTTAAATCTTCTCCACAATTTCCACTATAAGTAGGCTCTATCTGGTCAAAATCACCTTCAATCGTCCATGAAATATCACATGTTTCTATCTGCTTTACCTGACAATCAACAGCAACACTCTTACTAGCAATTCCAAAAATATTTCCTTTTTCAAAAGCCTGCCTATCCCAATTTAATTCTAACTGATTTAACTCCAATTCTTTGTTTACAATAAACAAACTACTTTCTCTACCAGTAACTCCTCCAGTTAAAATTGGTTTCGGATAAAACCCTTCTACAAGAAACTGACCATTAAATGCCGTCTTTAAAAGATCACTTTTGAAATGATTGTTTCTTCCCTCTATTAAAATTTTTAGGTCAAGGATTAAACTCCCATTGAAAACATCAAAATTAGTTTCTTTTTTTTCACCAAATTTTAAGTTATCTAAAACACCTGAAGAACTCTTATTCTTAACTAGAAATGTATTAATATTTTCAAATCTAATCGTACCCGAAATTTGCTTATCTTTCCTAAAATCACCATTATTAAATAAAGGAAAAAAGAAATGAATATTAAAATCTTTCACATCAGACTCTCCCAAAATATCATTGTGAGACCAATTAAGAACACCTTTAGAGCCTAGAAGATGAATAAAAAGATTATCTTCTTCAATCATTAATTCGCCTTGAAATTTATCTGAAAATATTATTTTATGATTCTGATTTATTTCATAAACATCAAAATTTTCACCTTGGAATTCCAACTCTACACTATTTTGATTCCAATTGTAATAACCTAAACCAAATATTTTTTGATTTTGTTGATTCTGTATTTCAATAGCATCTAATACTAATTTTTCATCCAAACCCAAAAAACCTTTCACTTTAAGTCTACCAAGCTCTTTTTTAAAATAGGTGAAGTTAAAAGGCGTTTTATTAATTTTAAAACTTAAATTACTATCAATCAAAATCTTAAGGCTGTCAGAAATAGAAATAGAATCTAAACTCCCTCCTAGAAAATAAGGTATCGCTCCTTTTCCATTAAAAAAACCATTAAAACTCCGGTTATTCTGTTGATTAGTCAATAACCCCTTAATACTTAATTCCATATTAGAGCCTAAAGAAAACAAAATGTCAGCATCATAACCTAATACATTTTCTTTTATTTTAGATTTTAAAGTAATCTTTTCAAAATTTAACACACCCAAAGAAAAATGACCCAAAATTTTTGTTATGTCTTTTTCTTCTTTTATTGTTAACTCATCTAACACAAAAACACGATTTTTTTCTGGCTCCAAATTTCTTTTAATCCCTATGTTTCCTTTTATCCCTGTGTTTTTATCATAACTTATATTCCCATTAATGCGATAAGCAATAAATTGATTAGGAAAAAACGGAGTAAACCATTTCTTAATCTCAAATTGTTTAGACTTAATTTCAACTGTCTGTAAATATTTCCAATCAAAAAGATGATACCATATGTTAAAATAATTAAGACGTACCACACTATCATTTAGCATCGTTATTCTAAAGTCTAGATAATCATGCTCTCTATAAAGCTTAAAACCAGTTTCTAAACTAGTGAGGTCCCATTTAGAGTTCATTTTAAAATTATATAAAAAGTCCTTTTTTAAAAACCTACCTGTTTGGAGAACAACACCTTTTTGCTCTTCAAAATTCCAAATAAACTCTTCAAACTTCAAACTACCTTGAAAAGAACTCACTAACTTTGAAAGAGGTAGCCTTTCTATTTTTTTAATTTCTCCATCTACTTCAAGTAGATTCCAATTAGGCATAGTTATATTAATTTTTCCATACAAAGGATGTGTAAATAGAAAATCTAAACCTTCTCTATCTTTCCAATAAATAGAGCCTGTAAAATCCCAAATGGTTTTCTGGTTTCCTGTAATTTTAATGTCAGAAAACACTAGAGAATCTTCGTAAATTTGCAATTTTATTCCTACAGAATCAGATTGTACATCATAAAAAACAACATTTTTCACTTGAGCTACAATGGAAAGATGCTCATCTACCAACTCAGCTTCTCCTATTAAAGTATCATAATAAAATTCACCTTCAGTCCATTCCCTTCCCCAAGATTCAGTTTCAGAAAATACTCCATCAAATTTTAATGATATTTTTTTTCTCCAGTTTAAGTTTCCCTTGAACCAAGATTCATCCTCTGTAATAAAATTAAATTCTAAACCATCTTTTGTTAAAAAGCTATTCTTAATTTCAAAATTTAATGGTAATAAATCAGACTCCGTAATTAACCAATAAATATGGTTTGATTTAAAGTAAACATTTAACCTTATACTATCTAAATCATTTTGTAAACTTTTTAAATTCATCCATGGTTTTTTAGAGCCTTTTACAAAAAAATTAATCTTTTCTTGACTTTCTCCTTCTATATCTATAGCTAGTTTAGCTTTTTCTGGCCTAATTTTAAAATCAACATTGACTGTTAATGGCGTTAAATGAATACCTATTTTAGATTTTGAGGAACCATTATTAAGAATTTTTACTTTAGATACTAAATCTAAAAGCCATTGCCCATTCCACTTTAACAAAAACTCACTTTTTAAATTATTTACTAGCATTAAACCTAAATCAAACTTGCCTCCAGTTATTTCTCCAGTTATTTCCACTTTATCTTTCTCTAAAGATTTAATTTTAACAGCTAAGCTTGCTTGCTCACCCGCTATTGAACTATAATTGATGTTTAACTGATTATTATTTAAACGATAAAAAACAAACTTAGACAAATCATAATTATTAAACTGACTAATCTTAATACTAATCGTATTTTTAGAAGGATTATTAAACTTAATATTTTTTATTTTTACTTGACTCTCATTATTTTCAGCATAATCAAGATAATCAATATTAGCACTTAACAAAATTGGAAAATTAAATGATTTAAATATCTCTAGATACTTGATTGGAGTTTCAGATTTTTTTTGCTCCTCTACACTTGCTGAATCTTTATCAATTATATTATTTATAAAAAGACTATCTACATCAATATTAAAAAGGTTGTTTTCTACTCCTATATACGAAAACAAATCTAAATTAATCTCAAAGTTTTTAATCTGGACAGACAGAGAATCTTTTTTAAACCTAAGTTCATTTACTTCAAAACCAAAAGGTACTTTCCAAGACAAATTTTGAGATGATATTTCAAATTCATTAAAATTAATTCCCAATTTTAATTTTGCATCTAAAACTTGCAAAAAAACAACACCCCCCATCAGGAGTACGGCAAAAATAAAACTTGCAAAGTAAAAAAATTTCTTCTTTTGAATTTTTACTTTCACCTTAATTTATAACAAAAAATTGAATTTCTAGAATTAAATTTCAAATTTCTGCATGACTTCTACTAATCTGTGAATACCGTCTAAAGGCATTGCATTATAAATAGACGCTCTAAAACCTCCTGTAGATCGATGACCTTTTATTCCACCAATTCCATTTTTTGTTACAAAATCGATAAAATTAGCTTCTTTTTCTTTGTTTTTTAAAGTAAAAGTAACATTCATTTGAGATCTATTTTCCAATGCTACATTATTTTCAAATAAAGGATTTGAGTCTATTTCTTTATAAAGAAGTTTAGCTTTTTCAATATTTATTTTTTCAATACTATTAACTCCTCCTTGAGATTTTAGCCATTTCAATGTCTCCAAAACAACATAAATTGAAAATACAGGAGGTGTATTTAACATTGACTCACTTTTAATATGTAAACGATAATCCAAAATTGCTGGAATAGGACGTGTTGTTTTCCCTAAAATAGATTCTTTTACAATTACAATCGTTACTCCAGCAGTACCCATATTTTTCTGAGCCCCTGCATAGATTAAATCAAAATCTTTTACAGCTATTTTACGACTAAAAATATCAGAAGACATATCTGCAATTAGAGGAACTCCCACCTTAGGAAATTTATGATACTGGGTACCGTAAATTGTATTATTAGTAGTAATATGTACATAACGAGCATCCTTAGGAATAGATAAATTTTTAGGAATAAATGTAAAACCTTTTTCTTTAGAAGATCCTATTTCAACAGATTGTGAAATTATTTGAGCTTCTTTAATCGCTTTTTGAGACCAAACACCAGTATTTACATAAGCACCAACTTCATCTTGATTTAACAAATTAAAAGGTATCATACAAAATTGTTGACTCGCTCCACCCTGTAAAAAAATAACTTGATATCCTTCTGGAATCTCTAATTGATCTTTTATTAACTCTGTAGCTTCACTTACCATATTAATTATGGGCTTACTTCGATGTGACATTTCTAAAATAGACAAAGAACTTAAATCATATTCTAGACAGACCTGAGAGGCTTTTTGGAAAACTTCCAAAGGTAAAATTGCTGGACCAGCACTAAAATTAAATATTTTTGATTTCATTTTACTCTCACTTTTGACTAAGAATTAGCCTTTGATAATTGATAACTTACTTTAGCAGTAGTAAAAATTCCACCCCTTGCATTGAACACACCTTGCACAAACATTTGAATTGGATTGCATGACTGAACACAATCATTCAAAACACGATTGACTACATGTTCATGAAAAATTCCAACATCTCTAAAATTCAATAAATATTCTTTAAAGCTTTTAAGCTCTAAACATTGTTCTTTCGGAACATACTCTATAATCAGAGTGGCAAAATCAGGAAGACCTGTCTTAGGACATACACATGTAAATTCAGGTATAGAAATTGTAATTAAAGATTTGCTGTACGGGTATTGAAACTCCCAAGACTCTATTTTTGGAGTTTCTAAATGAACTACATTAGCTTGTAAACCTTCATATTTCCCTTCTACCACAAAAACCTCTTTCTAGCCAAAAATAGAAAAAGCTCTTATCTGTTCCAATCAATTAAAGCTGTTCTAAAGAGAAAAAAGCTTGTTCTCCTGTCTCCATATTTTTAACTTCATATTGATTTTTTTTAGCCCGCTCTTCAGAGTAAAAAATAACTTTTTTAGCCCCACTATATTCAGCTAAACTCATCTGTTTTCTTAATTTTCGATCAAGTAAAACATGAGAGACAGACAACTTTTTAAAACGTAGCCGTTGAGCTAGCAGAAATAAGCTACTATCTATTTTATCTAAACCAACAATATAATAATCTAAAGTTTTAGTAATAGGTCTAAACAACTTTCTATCGCTTAATAAATCAGAAAGGACAACATCTCCCATACCAAAGCCAACACCATTTATTTCTTGTTTACCCAGCTGACCACAAAGATTTTGGTAACGACCACCACCAGCAATAGCCCTCATTGATTTTTTCGTGTCAAAAACCTCAAAAACAATACCTGTATAATAAGCTAAACCTCGAACTACAGATAAATCTAAGTGGATATAGCTACCCAAACCTATCTCGTTAAAAGTTTTAGTAATCTCTTTTAAATCAAATAACTGTTCTTCTACAATCTTAGAAAAAACACTTAAATCATCTACTGTTTTACAGTCAAAAAATTTCTCTACCTTCTCTAACTGTTTTTCTGTTAAACCTACTTTTAAAAATTCTTTATTAAAATCATTTATAGATAGCTTTGTTTTTTTATCTAAAATACTATATATTTTCTGATGCAATTCTTGTGGTATGATTAGTTCTTCAAATAAAGCTTCAAACAAACGACGATCTGATATCCCTATTTTAAAATCACTTTGTGAAAGTCCAAACCAACGTAACAGATCAATCACAGACATTAACAAATCTATTTCAGCCCAAACGGAATCGCAACCAATAATGTCCATATTTAGCTGATAAAATTCCCTCAATCGTCCTTTTTGAGCCCTTTCATAGCGTTGTAATCTCGGAATTGAAAACCAACGCAAAGGTAATTTAAGACTTGACACCTTATACGCAACCATTCTTGCTAAAGTTGGCGTCATTTCTGGTCTTAATGCGAGATCTCTATTGCCTTTATCTTTAAAACTATAAAGTTGAGATACTATCTCTTCCCCAGATTTTAAGGTATAAAGATCTAAATTTTCAAAGGAAGGAGATTCATATTCCTCGTAACCATACGAACATGCACTTTGCTTCCAACCTTCAAAGATATAATTCTGAATGGCCATATCCTGTGGATAAAAATCCCGAGTACCTTTAGGTGCCTGTATCATCTAATCGCTACCTCTTAATACTTATTTCATTAAGTAATTTAATTCTTACGATTGTGCCACCATAAAACAAACGGAGAAGCAACTCCCACAGAAGAATATGTACCAACGACAACACCTATAATCATCGCAATTGCAAAATTACAAACAGCATCTCCCCCAAATATAGCTAGGAAAACAACAACGATTAATGTTGTGAATGTTGTAATAATCGTTCTTGATAAAGATTGATTTATAGAATCATTAATTTGAACGATATACTTTTGCTTCCCAGAAAGATCTGTGTTTTCTCGAATACGGTCAAAAATAACAATTGTATCATTTAGAGAGTAACCTACTATAGTTAGACAAGCCGCAACAAAAATCAAAGATATTTCAAAATCTAATAAACCAAAAATGGCCCAAGTAACTAAAATATCATGAAACAAAGCAACAACAGCAGCTAGACCAAAACCTAAACCATTACGACCAAAACGAACCCAAATATAAATAATAATCAAAACTAAAGCCATCAAGAAAGACTTCAAGGCACTCCATTGTAAACCTTTACCAATTCGAGGTCCTACAAAATCTTGACCCACTATTTTAGCTTGAGAACCTAATGCTTCTTGAATTTTTTCTGCTAAAATTCTTTCTTTAGAATTAAGAGTAATTAAGGCTTTTTGTTCACCTTGAGATCCTATAGAGCGAACAACCGCTTCTATTCCTTTTTCCCTCAAATTTTGAGATATTTCTTTTCTATCAATATCTTGTTCAAAAACAACTTCATAAACTTGTCCACCTTTGAAATCAACACCCCAATTAAATCCACCTTTCACAAAGATAATGTATACAAAACTCACTGCAATAAATGTAATAGAAATAAAAACAAATACCTTTGTTTTAGACATCCAAGTAAATTTAGGTTGACGCAAAAATTTAGGACCCTTTCCTATAGACAAAGTATTTACATTCAATTTATTTAAAATCAATTCAAATACTAAACGCGTCACAACTAAAGATGTGAACATAGATGCCCCTATTCCTAGCATCAGTGTCAAACCAAAACCTCGAATAGGCCCTGATCCTATATTGTACAAGACAAGTGCAGTTCCAAATGTTGTTATATTAGAATCAAAAATTGTAGAGAAAGCTTTTTTATAACCAAATTCCAAAGCATTACGAACAGATCTACCCTGAGCTAATTCTTCTCGAATTCTTTCAAAGATAATCACATTAGAATCCACAGCCATCCCAATAGTTAGAATAATACCAGCAATTCCTGGCAAAGTCAGAGTAGCATGGAACATACTAAGCAAAGCACCAACAATTAACAAATTAAAAACTAAGGCAAGGTTAGCAACTAGACCAGAACCAAAATAGTATAACAGCATAAAAACAACAACAAGAACGAAAGCCCATATTGCTGCAGTTAAACCTTTTGAAATATTTTCAGATCCTAAAGATGGACCAACCGAACGAAGCTCTACAATGTCCATTTTAGTCGGTAGAGAACCAGCTCTTAAAGTTGTCGCTAGCAACTTAGCTTCTTTAAAATCAGATAAACCTGTAATAGAAGCCCGCCCTTGAGTAATTTTACCTTGTATCTCAGGAGCTGAATAAACGACTGAATCTAAAACAATTGCTAAACGACGACCAATATTCGCACCAGTTATACGACTAAACTCTTTTGAACCTTTACCCTTAAAAGTAAGGCTTACATCAATTTGACCCGTTGAATTACGTCCAGGACCAGCATCAGAAATATATTTACCACTCATTTCCGCTCTACTTTTTAAGTAAAAAAGAGGTTTAATTTTATCACCTGTTTGTAGAATAGAAGTTACCTTTCCCCAAAGAATTTGATAACGCTTAGGAATCAATTTTTTAATTTCAGGACGCGATAATATCTGTTGCACTTTATATTCATTTTTAAGGTTTACACCGACTGTTCCGTTTGGTAAACCAACCAACAATGACCCAAAAGGACGCTTTTTAAATTCATCCAAAGTTTCTTTCGTATTCGCTTCAGTACCAGTCTCTTGAGACTTATTATCTATTCCAAATAAATCTTCAATTTGCGAATCTTCCTTCTTTTTAGATTTGTTTACTGCAATCTTGCCCTTTTTCTTGTTTTTACTAGATGTTTTTTCCATTTTTAAAAAATTGTCAATGCGATCTAAAAGAGTTTTAAATTCTGAAACCTCACTCAAAAGTTTAAACTCCAATAAAGCCGTTGCTCCAATCAAGCGACGAGCCTCCTCGGCATTAACTCCAGCTAATTCAGCAACAATACGGTTAGAACCCGATTTCCGAATAATAGGTTCGCTAAGTCCAAATTGGTCAACACGATTACGGATAATTTCCAAAGAGCGATCGAGTAAATCACTACTTTCACCTGCATCTAGAGATTTGCTATTATCAACCTCTACAATCATGTGTGTACCACCTGATAAATCTAAACCTAATGCCATTGCTTTGCTTGCAATTTCAGGGTTTTCTTTCTTAAAGATCGTACGTCTTTGTTCATTAAGAGATTTATCATGATCTTGAGGAACAGATAAAACTTGAATTGTAGGGATCAGTGTATAAACAGACAAAGCTAAAATACCCAAGACAATAAGTGTTTTAAAACCATATTTTTTCTTCATTTAAATACCTTTTCAAAAAATAAAATAAGTTGGGGTGAAAGATGGGACTTGAACCCACGACCAGCGATACCACAAACCGCTACTCTACCAACTGAGCTACATCCACCACAATACAGAACTCAAATTAGCTTTGCTAGAGCATCTTGACAAGGGAAAAATATTTCTATTAACAAAAATAAACTTTTTAACTTATTTCACAAAAACTTTCTACCTAACTTTCTACCTAAGAATCATTAAATCTATTGACACACATGTTTGGTATACGTAGATTGTTCTTGATTTTTGATTAGGCTTTCTTAATTCATTAATTTAAAAATCAAAAACAAGTTTAATACTTAATCATATAGGAGTAAAATGATGATAAAACCTTTAGCTGATCGCATTGTAATTGAGGCACTTGATGCTGAACAAAAAACTGCCAGTGGACTTTATATTCCAGAAACTGCTCAAGAAAAGCCTCAAAAGGGCAAGATTATTTCTGTTGGTATAGGTCGCATGTCCGAATCTGGTCAGATTATTAAAATGGAAGTTACCAAAGGTGATACAGTCCTTTATGGGAAATATTCTGGTACTGAAGTTTCTGAAGGGAATAAAACTTATCTAATTGTCAAAGAAAGTGACATTCTAGCAATTATCTCTTAACTGATTTATTTAAAACTTTAACATATAAAACTTTAACATATTTTTACAAAAAGGAAATTAATCTTATGTCTAAACAAATTATTTTTGACAACCAAGCTCGTGCTGCTCTAAAGAAAGGTGTTGATACACTTACAAATGCAGTTAAAGTTACATTAGGTCCTAAAGGTCGAAATGTCGTTATTTCTAAAAGCTTCGGTTCTCCAGCTATTACAAAAGACGGAGTTTCAGTTGCTAAGGAGATTGAACTTGAAGATCCCTATGAGAACATGGGTGCTCAAATGCTAAAAGAAGTCGCTTCAAAAACCTCTGATGTGGCTGGTGACGGAACAACAACAGCTACAGTTTTAGCTCAAGCAATTTATACTGAAGGACTAAAAAATGTCACTGCAGGTGCAAGCCCAATTGAATTAAAAAGAGGTATTGATTTAGCAGCTTCTAAAGCTGTTGAATCCATCAAAAATGCAGCTAAAAAAGTTAAAAACAATAGTGAGATATCGCAGGTTGCAACTATTTCTGCTAATAACGATGAAGAAATTGGAAGACAAATTGCTGAAGCTATGGAAAAGGTAGGCAAAGATGGTGTTATTACCGTAGAAGAAGCTAGAGGTACTCAAACAGAGGTTCATACTGTTGAGGGTATGCAATTCGATCGTGGTTACTTATCTCCTTATTTCGTAACGAATACTGAAAAAATGGAAACACATTTAGACAATCCATTTATTCTACTTTATGATAAAAAAATTAGTTCAATGAAGGATCTTCTACCTGTTTTAGAAAAGACAACACAATCTGGTCGTGGTCTTATCATTATTGCTGAAGACATTGATGGTGAAGCTCTTGCAACTCTTGTTGTAAATAAACTGCGTGGTACTCTTAAAATTTGTGCAGTCAAAGCCCCTGGTTTTGGCGACCGTCGCAAAGCAATGTTAGAAGACATAGCTATCCTGATTGGTGCTAAAGTTATTTCCGAAGAAACTGGTTTGAAGCTTGAAAGCACTGAAGTGACAGACTTAGGTAGTGCTAAATCTGTTGTTGTTGACAAAGAAAATACAACTATTGTTGAGGGATCTGGAAAATCAATAGAAATAAAAAGTCGTGTTTCTCAAATTAAAAGGCAAATAGATGAAACTACATCTGACTATGATAAAGAAAAACTTCAAGAAAGACTTGCTAAACTTGCAGGTGGTGTGGCTGTTATACAAGTAGGTGCAGCAACAGAAGCTGAAATGAAAGAGAAAAAGGATCGTGTTGATGATGCTTTAGCCGCAACTCGTGCCGCTGTAGAAAGTGGAATTGTTGCTGGTGGTGGTGTCGCAGCAATTCGTGCTGCAAACTCTCTTGAAAAATTCACTTTAGAAGGTGATCAACAAATTGGAATTGATATCGTTAGAAAAGCTTTAGAAGCTCCTTTAAGACAGATTGTCGCTAATTCTGGTGAAGAACCTCCCGTCATTGTTGATGAAGTTAAAAAGGGAAAAGATGATTATGGCTACAATGCCCGTACTGGAAAGTATACAAAACTTATTAGTGCTGGAGTCATTGATCCTGCCAAAGTGACGATGACCGCAATTACAAATGCAGCATCCATTTCTGGATTGTTATTAACAACAGACTGTTTAATTGCCGATAAAAAAGAAGATAAACCAGCTACTGTTGCTCCAGATATGAGTGGTATGGGTGGCGGTATGGGTGGTATGGGTGGAATGATGTAATTGACCCTACTCTCCGATTCTTTTAAAAAGCCTTTTCTTTATTGAAAAGGCTTTTTTCTCTAGCATAAGTAAAATTTTACCCAAGTATTATAATAAATCAATGTTATATTATTTTTGCTCTCTAAAAAATTTTGAGCAATAAAATAAACTTTCAGCTAATTCCTTAGCAAATTTCCATTTTGCTTTTCGGCATAAAAAATCGACATAGCATTTAAAATTCTAGGGTTTTGAGGTTCTTTTTCTATTCCCAATAACAAATGTTTTTCAGCATTTTCCAAATCACCTTTACTTTGATAAACTAATAATAAGTTATAGAGCATCTTTAAATCATAAGTCAAAAAATAAGCTTGTTTCAAGTGAAAATAGAGTTATCCCAATCTTTCTTTTGAGTATAAAACAATCCTAAAAAAACCAACCTTCAAAATACAAAGGTGTTAATTACATCACTTCTTTCAAATAAAAAAATTGCAAAATCTAGTTTCCTTTGGCTTAAATAAATATGTACTAAACTAATTTTGGAAAATTTGGAAAAATCAAAAGCACTATCTAATTTAAAGATTTTAGATAGTAATGTTTAGCTGAGTCTTTTTTATTTTAAGTTTGATAATATGCTCCATATTAATTAACCCATTAGGAGCATCTTGATGCTCCATAAGATAATCTACAAATTCTTTTTTCTTGCTTTAAAAACAAATCTCTTTGTCTTTTAGATAATGTAGTTTGAATTATTGAGTTGATATATTTAGCAGCTTGAATTCAAACCAAACGAATAAAATCTACTAACAAAGAAGTCAATAAAGATTTGTTTTTTACAGAGGAATTCAAACTAGGTCAACATAACAAACTAGCAAAGCAAATAAAAGAGCCTTTATTCTGTGTAAACACTTAACACAATATTATTTAATTCTAAAGTATATTTGAACCGAAATTTGAGATAATGTGATGTCCTAATAAATGGAGTAATTAGGATATCTTAATTAAATCAATCATACTAGCTTGGTTCTTTTTGTTCATTCTATTTTTTAAAAATTATACAAAACTTCTCTCATAAAATGTCTCTCCATTACAGTTTTTTGTTTCTGAAGAATACCAATTTTTAAATTGTTTACTTGCTCATTGGTAATCTTTACTTTTGTGACATTGTATACAAACATGATTCCAAGTTTATCTCCCTTTCTTCCAATGATACCAATCTGTTTCGGATACTACTTGATCAATGATTAATGAGTACCATTGCTTTTTTTGATTGCCCCAAGCTATTGTTAAATTTTATAGTCTTCCTTTTTAAAATTCAATTAAATATTGTTGTAACGGATAATCTCCAAAAATATATTTTACTTCAAAAAATCAGCAGGAAAAGTATCTCTTTGTAATTTAGTCCAAAATTTTTGTAATTTAATCCAAAAAGCAGAATTTTAAAAAAAGTATATACTACTACATCGTGATTAGTATAAACTGTACTATCAAATTAGCTATCACCGTACTTGAATTAGCAACTTCCATAGAACTTTTTATAACCAAATTCAAAACCATTCTTTATATTCCTTTTTATGGCATTCTTGACAGGAAATAATTTATTTTTTAATAAACTCTATTATATCTACAGAACAATCTCAACAAAGATTTTCTACCATTTCATGGTGTATAGTATATATTTCTAATTTTAATTTATAAATTCAAACAAATTATACCTTAGCCTACGATTTTCCTAGCTATCTAGATTACTTTAAAATAGGTTACAAATCATATAATAAATAATACTACTCGTACCTTTCCCTACTATTAAGTTTAAGCTTTTCTAATATTGGTTAATGAATTAAGCTATAAGCCAAACTTCTTATTTCTTATCTCGGAGTATCATTCGGTTTGTTCTATAGGTGTTCTTAATAATTCTATAATTAAACATATAGTTTTAAAAAACATCTTACTCAAGAGATTTACTTTTTATACTACTTCTTTAATCAAAACAGTTTACTTGTTAAAAAATGAATCATCTAACATTAGTCTCATTTTACTAGCTTGATAAACTAAAATCATACATTTATCTAAAGCATCTTCTAATAAATGTTAGTTTATTTTTCGTAATACTTTTTGACAAAATAACTGCTTCTTGGATTAAAAAGCTTCATACGATATAGTACCAAAAATTTAAAAACCAACCAAAAAATAAGCCATACACTATTAGAAAAATTTCTTTCATTCCATTTTCGAGCAGAAACTTGTATTTTCCCTACCTGAGATAAATACAACCCTTCTCTTTTGATTTCCAAAGACAAGAAAACATCTTCCATTAAAGGCATTTTTCTAGAAAGTCTTCTTGCAAATGATGTTCGAATAAATTGAACTTGATCACCAAAAGAAATGTTTAAAAATCTAGATCTAAAAAGATTTAAGTACTCTATTATTTTTAATTTCCATTTAGGAAGTGTAAAATCCCTTTTAAACTGCATTTGATGAGCACCTCCAATACTGTCAGGAAATTGGTTCATACTTTTAATAATATTTTTAAAAATAGTTTCCGATACTTTACAATCAACATGTACTATAACACAAACATCTCCAGTAGCTTTTTGAAGGCCCTCATAAATTTGAAACCCTCTTCCTTTTTTGGACGAAACAAACCAAACACCCATTCTCTTTAAAATTTCTAAAGTTTGGTCAGTGGAACCACCATCCACAACTAACAAATTATATTCAATATTTTTAAGCTCTGACCGTAAGTATAAGATTTGCTCTTCTATCATTCTCTCTTCATTATAGGAAGGGATAATCACTGTTAATTTCTTAATCTGTGGATAACTCACTTTTAAAGAATAATTTCTTCGTCCTTGTAAAATTTTAATCACCACAGAAATCAAAAATGGTAACCAAATCACATAAACAGACCAAGAATACTCAGACCATATGTTTTCTTGAACATTTCTTTGATACAATGGTAGTAAACCAATAAAACAACTCAAATTTAACGCCAATAAAGGCCAATATGGGATCAAAACTAATAAAGGCATAGGCAATAATAAATACCAAGGATGTACTGTAGGCGAAACAAAGACAAACAATAGAAGAACCCATAATATATTGCGTTCAATTCGAGGTTCTATCAATAAAAAACAAATGCTTAAAAATATTGTGATCAAGAAACCAACCCAAAATGTAAAATTCCCTGCTAAAGGAAAAACTAATGTATAAAATAGACTATTAAAATTTAAATTTGAAAATTGTTTTAAAGACTGCAATAAATCTTGGTTAGGCTCATAAAAAACAAACCAAAGGGCTAATGGTAAAATACAAAAAACAATCCGATACCAATTTTTACTGTTAAAAAAGATTGGTATTAATAACAGCAGCCAATATTTAATCATTATTCCTAGACCTAGGAATAAAAACAAAAAATTAAAGCGTTTTTTACAATAAAAAAACAGAATCCAAATTAAGAAATGTACTTGTAAAACATCTAAATGTATTTCACCAATAAAAAATACGAGTGTAGATGGGTTTAAAGCGTAAAAAACTATAGAAGAAGTTCTCAGACGCAAATAGAGTAATATTTTCCATAGTAAGAACACAGATAATACATCAATCAGAATAAAAAACCAACGCAGAAACTCAGGAGATGGATATGAGAATGCAAATACCTTGAAAACTAATAAAGAAAGCGGCGGATAAATTGCTGTATAATCTTTATGATTAATTCCTTCCCAAATCGCATCTCGATATTTAATAAGAGAAGAATCATCTGGTGAAACAAAATAAGGGCTAAGACCTTCAATCTGCATCTTTCCTTCCCAAGCATAACGATAAAAATCATCACTCACTGGATAATGCAAAAATAAAATACGTCCGAACAATGTTAATCCGAAAAAAAACCACCCTATTTTCTTAAATAAAGGAAAACAAAAGTAAAGAAAAATCATTCCTATGAAACTGAAGCAGTAACCTATAATTTGCCAAATCAAATTTTGACCCAATTCTCCAGTAAAGCGTAAACAGAATATTCCAAAAATCCATAACAATAAAGCTACAATTAAAAAAAAGTAATTTAAAAATCTAGACTTCAAGAGACATTCCGATGTAAAAATTGTTTGAAATCTTCTTCTGTATCAATATCAAACCAAGTTGGTAAACAAAGATAAGATAATTGATTTTTCTTTAGACATTCTAAAGTTTCAGTAAAGACTTTTTCACTTCCCCATGAAATATTTTCAAAAACTTGCGGTAAAAATTGACTTAAACCTAACATATAATATCCACCATCTTCTGTTCCGCCAACAACAACAGATTTTCCTTGAGACAGTGCTGAAAAACCTTCAATCAAAAAAGATAAAGGCATATCAGGACTATCTCCACCTATAACAATATATTGATCTTTAGGATTTTTTCTAAAACAGAACTCAAAGCCTTGTTTAAGTTTATCTCCCAAAGATCCTCCTAGCTGAGGATGATAAGATTTATCTTCACCGAAAATAGATGTCAAAATAGAACAAGAATTTGATGTAGAATCGAAAAAAATTTGTACCTCACAATTTAAAGTAGCAACCCTTTCTTCTATCATTTTTAAAAAATCACAATAAATTTGATAAGCTTTATTATCTCCCAATGTTTTAGCTAAACGCGTTTTAACCCGACCTTTCTGAGGCTCTTTTAAAAAAATGAGTAAAGTATGACTCACAAATGATCTAATATAAAATTTGAAATAAAACTAAATTTTTTCGTTTATTTCTTCCGTAGTATCTAAAACACCATCTGTTTCACTCTTAACTGTAGCATTCTCCCGATTAAATGATTCTATTTCAGAAGAATCAATCTCAGATATATCTGAAAAAACATCTGCATCAGCAACAACGTCGTCTTTACCCAATCGTATTACAATATTACCCTGTGTACTTCTACCAATTAAAGAAATTTCACTCATATGAGTTTTTATTAAAATTCCTTTACGAGTTAAAATTATAAGCTCATCTTTTTCTAATACAGATGCTATAAAAATTGCTTTACCATTCTTTTCCGTAAGATTAATATTACGAACACCTTTACCACCTCGATTAGTAATACGGTATTCTTCTATACGCGTTTTTTTACCATAACCTTTGTCAGTTAAAGTTAAAACCGTTTTATCTTTTTCTAATACAATCATTCCAATAACAATATCATCAGATGATAATTGAATGCCTCTAACTCCACGAGTATTTTTATTTGTTTGTCTAAATGTACTCATTAAAAAACGTACGGCTCTACCTTTTGAAGTAGCAATCATAATATTGTCATCTTCTTTTGCTAGAAGAACCTTGATTAATTCATCTTGTTCGTCTAGCTTAATCGCGTTTACACCATTAGATCGTTTTTTTGTAAAAACATTCAATGCCATTTTATTTACAACACCTTGCTTAGTAGAGAAAATTAAGAACTGATCTTCATTAAACTCTTTAATAGGGATAAAAGCAGAAACTCGCTCTCCTTCTTGTAATTTTAAGAA
Organism: Fibrobacteria bacterium; assembly: GCA_965261055.1. Classification (GTDB taxonomy): domain Bacteria; phylum Fibrobacterota; class Fibrobacteria; order UBA11236; family JADFYW01. Next base: position 689,929 of record OZ253440.1, read on the forward strand.
ATTAACTAGAGCTTTTCCTTTCGTCGTACGTGATGATTCTGGAATTTCAAAAACTCTCAACCAATGGCATCTTCCAAAATTTGTAAAGACCAAAACATAACTATGTGCCCAGCCCACAAATAAATGCTCAATAAAATCTTCTGCTTTTAAACCAGCAGCTGTAATACCTTTCCCACCTTTATGCTGTAATTTATAAGTATCAACTGGTATTCTTTTTATGTAACCTGCGTTGGATACCGTAATCACCATAGGTAAATTTGGAACTAAATCTAAAACCGTAATGTCATCACTAACATCTTCAATAACTGTTCTTCTTTCATCTCCATGTTTTTTTACAATTTCATGGAGCTCATCAGAAATGATTTTCATACGCAAAGACTTTTCAGAAAGTATTTCATTTAATTTTTCCAAAGTTATCAATAGACTCTGGTATTCAGTTTCAATTTTTTTAGTTTCTAATCCTGTTAAGGAACGCAAACGCATATCAACAATAGCTTGACTCTGTTTTTCTGTTAAGTCGTATCGTTCTTTCAATTGTTTTTTTACATGATCAACATCACTAGCCGCTCTAATCAAGATTATAATTTCATCAATATTTTGAACAGCAATTCTTAACCCTTCTAAAATATGTACTCTCTCTTTTGCTTTCTTTTTTTCAAAAACTGTGCGACGAAAAACAATTTCATGGCGATGTTTTAAGAACTCTTCAATCAGTTCTTTTAAAGTTAAAATTTTAGGACGACCATTTACTAAAGCCAAATTATTGATAGAAAAGGTGATCTTTAGCTGAGTATATCGATAAAGCTGGTTCAAAATGACTTCAGCAAAGCTATCTTTTTTAATTTCAATAATAATGTTCATCCCGCGACGATCTGATTCATCTCTGATATCAGAAACTCCCTCTATCTCTTTGTTTTTAACCAAAGTCGCTATTTTTTCTAAAAGAATACTTTTATTAACTTGATATGGTATTTCAGAAATAACAATCCGTTCTCGATCATTCTTAAACGGTTCAATACGGGCTTTCGCCTGTAAAGTTACTTTACCTTTACCTGTCAAATATGCACTTCTAATTCCTGATCGCCCTAAAATGATTCCACCTGTAGGAAAATCGGGGCCTGAAACAAAATTCAATAAGTTTTCACTGGAAATTTCTGGATTCTGAATCACTTCTTGACAAACATTTATAACCTCTGTAAGATTATGAGGTGCTAAATTCGTAGCCATTCCCACAGCAATTCCAGTAGTACCGTTTACAAGAAGGTTAGGAAAAGCTGCCGGTAAAACAGTTGGCTCCATTAATGAGTCATCATAATTATTTGAAAAATCAACCGTTTCTCTTTCTAAATCATTTAACATTAACTCAGAAATTTTTCTCATTCGAGCTTCTGTATAGCGCATTGCAGCAGGAGAGTCACCATCAATGGAACCAAAATTACCTTGACCTTGGACAAGACAATATCGCATAGAAAACTCTTGAGCCATTCTAACCAAAGTATGATAAACCGCTGTATCTCCATGAGGGTGATATTTTCCAATAACATCACCTACAATCCTTGCAGATTTTTTGTAAGATTTTCCAGAGGTTAAACCTAAATTCTCCATTCCATACAATACACGACGATGTACTGGCTTTAAACCATCTCGTACATCAGGTAATGCTCTTGAGACAATCACAGACATTGCATATGTGACATAAGATTTTTTCATTTCATCTTCAACAAGAGTCTTTTGAATATTTTCTGGAATAAGTTGTTCGTCCACTGCAATCCTTTATTAAATAAAAATTTAAAGATTAAAAAATGCAAAGTTGCATACATCTAAGTAGCCAACAAAGATATCAAAATTAAGCAGTGTATTCAAGTAAATAAAGGCAAATTTAAGCGAGAAGAATACTCAAAAGTTTAAAACTTAAATCTTATCTATTCTCCTAAATTATGTGTTAAATCAGGTAACACCTCAATTGAAACAGAAATTTATTTTAGAGTATCCTTTAACCTCTCTTTTAAGCTCTCTGATCGATCTCTAGCTTCTTTCAAGTTAGGATCAATATATAAAACTTTTTTATACATATATTGAGCCTGATTCCACTCTTCTTCTTTTTCAAAGATGATACCCATATTTAAATTAGCCCAAGGATGATTGGGTACTTCTCTTAAAATTCTCTCAAAATAAGGTTTCGATTCTTCGTATTTTCCAAGCTTTAAAAAAGATAAGCCAACACCGTAAATCCATTCTAATTTTCTAGAAAACACCCCTTCTACAGAAATAAAATACTCCACCGCTGTTTTCCATTGCCGATTAATAATAGACAAACGACCTAATTTATAAGACAAATCAATTTTGATTTGATCTTTTGTATAAGGTAAAAGTTTCTCGTAATAAACTTGTGATGAATCAAATTGTTTTTGTCGAAAAAAAGAGTACGCTAAAAATTGAATCATTTCTGTTGACAATGAATCTAAATTTAAAGCCTTACGATAATAAGTTATAGCTTCAGAAACCTTACCTTTTCGATCTAAATAGGTTGCTATATAACTAAAGCTGAAATAGGCCTCTGGATGAGTAGAGTTCAATTTAATTGCTTCATGTGCAATTTTAACAGCATCTTCATATTTGCCAGACCAATTTAAAACTTTGGCTAATTGATGAAGAGCTAAACCTTTCTCTGCATTATTAATTTTAGATCTAATTTTTTGATTAACTCTTTTCAAGATATTCGTATCCAATAAAGCTTCTGTTAATTTTTCTTGATTTAAAAGATCCATCTTAGAATTCTCTAAAGAATCAATGATAGATATTAGTATTTTCGACAAAAATTGATGTTGTTCAATTCTCAAATGAACATGATCAAAGAAAAACTCTTCTCCTAAAATTGAGTGCTTATATTTCTTTTGAAAGTTTCTTTCTAATAAATCATTAGCGTCTAGAAAAATAACATTAGAATTCCCTTTAAAAGAATTTAAAACCTTTTGCAACGGACTCAAAATTCTTAAAGGACAAACATCTTCTTCTTTAGCCAATAAAAAATGTTCTTTAGCTAAAGAATATTTTTTTTGTTTTAAAAATAGCTTTCCAAGTCGATAGTGTAATTCTGCATAACGAACATTTTCTTTGATTAAGACTTGATATAATCTCATCGCCTTATCTTTATTACCATTTTCCTCTTCTAACTTAGCTTCTTCCCAAGTCTTTAGAATATGACTAGAATCTTGACCTGTGGAAAAATCCCATTGACTTTTAAAAGGGCTACAATCTTTAAGATTTGAAGCTGGTTTAACTAGAATAATAGGAATACCCTTTTTAGCTGCAAGATTTACCATTCTAGTCAAAGACAATTTAAAGTGATCAACTACTTCCTTTCGATGAGAATCATTTCTAAAAAATTGTTCTGGCCCAATCGCATAATCTAATTTTGTATTAACTTCTTTTTCAATAGAAGTATTTAAAACGCTCTTTGTTTTATCATTATCTGCTACATTAGTTTCTCTTGATTTTACTAAACGAAAACCCAAAGCATATAGACGCATTTTAGAAATTTTTTGATTAATCCATCTTAAAATGAAAGGAAGATTTTTTACTTTTTCATATGTGCGGTTTTCTAGAAACTCATTGTGCCCCATATATACAATAAAATAATCAGAATCATAGTCTAAAAACTCTTCTACAAGTTTAACAATACGGTAACTCGCATAACTTACTCCACTAGCATTGATAACATCCCACTTTTTGGTAGTAGAGCTCTCCTCTAAATAACCTCTAAGCCAACCTGAAAATGAAACAATATCCCTATAAGGTCTACCATAAGCGGTAGATCCCCCTAAAACAAAAATTCTTCGATCATTCTTTTCTTTCTTCTCAGTAAATTTTTGAGGGTTAAAAAAAGCTTGTTTATTTAGACTTGTTTTATAATAAGTATGACCTTTTTCTATTTGTTTTTCAAACAAAGGGTCAGTAGAGAATGACAACAAAGGATCCTCATCTTTCCGGAGAGACTCAACTTGAAAAACCCATAAAAAAGATTCAATTAAAAGAAAAAAAACAACTGGTGAAATTAACAGTAAACATAAATTTCCAAGCCATTTTTTTTTAAGCATGCTCATCCTTTTTAATAATAAATGAACCTAAAACCAATACATCCATGTCCGTTTGTTTAAAACACTCGTATGCTTGTAATGGGGTACAAACAATAGGTTCATCTCTACGGTTAAAACTAGTATTAATTAACATTGGTAATTTTGTTTTCTCTTCAAAAGCATTCAATAGTTGATAATAAAGAGGGTTAGATTTAGCTGTAACAGTTTGTACTCTTGCAGTATAATCAACATGAGTAACAGCATTAAAAGAGCTTCTACTTTGATAAAGAACATCAAAAATAGATTTTTCTTTACCTATTTCTTGTCTATCTAAATTGTTTAACTTCCATTTTTCCAAAATATTAGAAACCATTAACATATAAGGCATTGACTTTGTATTCTCAAAATATTTTTGTACTTTATCTTCTTTAATGGAAGGAGCAAAAGGACGAAAACCTTCTCTAAATTTAATTTTTAAATTTAAACGCTTTTGCATCTCTAAATTTCTAGGGTCAGCCAAAATACTTCTATTTCCCAAAGCCCTAGCCCCCCATTCCATTCTTCCTTGAAACCAACCGATAACTTTACCTTTTGAAATCAAATCAGCAACAGAATTACATAACACTTTATCTTCTACGATTTCTTTAAATGATACCTTTAGTCTATTCAATTCTCCTCTAATTTCTTTGGAACTAAAAGAAGGTCCTAAATAAGATCCTTGCATTTGATCCAGCAAATGAGGTTTTCTATTCAAGTCATATACTGAATAGTAAAAAGAAAATGCTGCACCTAAAGCACCTCCAGCATCTCCTGCTGACGGTTGTATCCAAATGTTATCAAATATTTTTTGTTCTTGTAACCTACCATTTGCAACACAATTTAAAGCAACACCTCCAGCTAATACTAAGTTCTTTTCTTTTGTTATTCTTTTTGCTGTTCCAGCTAATTTCAAAATAATTTCTTCTGTGACCCGTTGAATAGCTGCAGCGAGAAAAACATACTCATTTGAAATTTCAGATTCGGGTTTTCTAGGCTTAAAACCTAAACCTTTAAACCACTTTGACACACGACACATTACAAAACCTGTAGGAAAATCAAAATGATCCATTTTTAAAGAAAAAGATCCATCATCTTGAACCCTAATCAAAAAGTTCAAAATCCACTCCGTATATTTCTTAACCTGCGGATGATCAAAACTAGCATAAGAGGCTAGTCCCATTAACTTATACTCACCTTTATTAACTTCAAATCCACAATAAAAAGTAAAGGCCGAATATAACAAACCTAACGAATGAGGAAAATGAAGCTCTTGTAAAGATTCAATTTGACTTTGCTTTCCCTTCATTATTGATGTTGTCACCCACTCACCAACACCATCAATTATTAGAATTGCTGATGAAGAAAAAGGACTCGGATAAAACGCACTCGCTGCATGAGATAAATGATGCTCTGAAAAAAATAAACGATTTTTTCTTTGCTTTTTTGGAATTTTAATTTTGAGAGATTTTTGAAACTCTTTCCAAATTAGTGTTTCCATGAAAAGCTTTTCTTTAATCCAGATTGGCAATGCTTTTAAAAAACTCCAACACCCAAATGGTGCATAACTGTAGTATGTTTCTAGTAACCTTTCAAATTTAATATAAGGTTTATCATAGAAAACAATTGCTTGTACTTCTGAAAAAGAAATTGAAGCCTCTTCTAAAACATAACGCAAAGAACTAGATGGGAAACTAGCATCATTTTTTTTTCTAGTGAATCTCTCTTCTTGAACTGCTGCCACAATCTGATCATCTTTTAATAAAGCTACTGCACTATCGTGATAAAAAGCAGAAATGCCTAAAGTATATTTATACATTATTAAAACAATGTATAAATAAAAGGAGCGACAGGTGTACCACTTGTAAATACAACTAAACCCCCAAACAGTACTAAAAGTAGCATAATAGGTAAAAGCCAGAATTTTTTCCTAACTTTCATAAACATAAATAAATTTTTTATAAAATCAATCATAATTTAAAATGGAGTTTCTAAATCTTTACTAGAAAATAGTTTATTTCTTTCTATAAAAAATGAACTACCTTTTTGTTTAGATTTCATTGCGTTATAGCCACACAGTCGCATTACAATACCCATTGGAGCTAAAACACAAAAATAAATTGCTAAAAAAATAATCGTAGAACTAATTTTTTCTAGATAAAAACTTATCTTCAAAAGAAAAAAATAAACAAGAATAGATAATTTCATAACCAATTCAAATTTTATTAAACAAAAATCTTTTCCAAATCTGGTATGGAGTCAGCTAATGTACAAACAATAACATGATCATTTTCAGAAAGAACTGTCGATTCCTCTGGAAAAACAACTTCATCAAATTCATTCAAAATATAACTCACTATAGTATTTTTTGGGAAAACTTGAATAAACTCTCTACTACCAATTTCCATATTAACTACAACTGAATGAGAAGTCACTCTGTACTCAATAATTTCAAGCTGAGATTCATCTAATTCAAAGACAGAGACAACTTCTCCCTGTAAAACAAATCTCAAAGCTTTATCAATACTATTTAATCTTAAAGAAAGTTGAACATCTATATCAAGTGTTGAGAGTAATTTAGAATAATTAGTATTAAAAATCATTGCCATATTTTTCTTAGCACCCATTTTTTTGGCAAGCATCGCTGTTAAAATATTTTTTTCTTCACCATTTGAAAGAGCCAAGAAAAAATCTGCATTTTCAACACCCTCTGCCTCTAATAAATCAGGATCATCTTGAGAGCCTTGTAAAATTAAAGTTTTACTAAATAAATGATTCATCTCCCGACACACCTTAATATCAGGCTCTAAAATCTTAGCTTGTATATTTGTCTCTTCTAATTTTTGAGTCAACTGAATAGATACATTAGACCCGCTCCCAATAAAAATGTTCTTAGTTGGCTTGTCCTCAAAACAAAAATCTAAACTAATTTGGTGAGCATGTTTACTTAAAACAGAAACAAAAAAATGATCCCCTTTAACAAAAACTTCATCTGGTAAAGGGTCAACATTGTATACTTTATCTCGGATTAAAACTAAATATTGATAAGGCATCGTATAACTCTTTTTTAAGCTACCTAAAGTTCTATCTATAATAGGTGAATTCTCCTTAACTTTAAACCCTATTACTTTAACTCTATCATGAAAAAATGACTCCACATTAGTCGCATTAGGTAAAAATAAATGATCAAAAATTTCATTTGCAATATCCTTTTCTGGATGAATAATTAAATCAATACCCATATCGCGAGGTTTAACAACATTAGAAGATCCAAAGTAACCGATAGAACTTAAACGAGCTATGCATTTTCCACAACCCATTTTTTTAAATAAATTACAAGCCAAAATATTAAAAGAATCACTCCCTGTAATTGCAATTAACAAATTAATTTCTTGAATATCAATTGTTTTTAAAATTTCAACAGAAGTACAGTCCCCTACAATTGTTTTAATATCTAAATATTCATCAACTGTCTTTAAATGTTCCCAATTGCGATCAACCAAAACTAAATGATGGCCATCCTGTGTTAAACGAGATGCTAAACTTACTCCCAAAGCTCCAGCTCCAGCAATTACTACTTTCATTTCTGATTTCTCTTTTTTAAATTTTCTATCTTATCTCGTAAACTTGCCGCCTTTTCAAACTCCAAGTTATCTGCTAAAAGTAACATTTGTTTCTCTAATTGAATGAGAGTTTTAAAATCTAACTCTTCTTTTTTTATTTCTTCTTTAAGATTATCTAATTGTAAATCTGTAACATCACTTTTAAGCTTAACTTCATCTCTAATTGCTTTTATAATTGTAACAGGCTCAATCTTGTTCTTTTCGTTATAATTTTTTTGTTTTTCTCGCCTTATTTGATTCTCATCTAAAACTTTCTGCATACTCTCTGTTGTCTTATGAGCATACATTAAAACCTTACCATTTGAATTACGAGCAGCTCTACCTGAAATTTGAGTTAAAGTCCGATAATTTCTTAAGAAACCTTCTTTGTCTGCATCTAAAATAACAACTAAAGAGACCTCGGGTAAATCTAACCCTTCTCTCAAAAGATTAATTCCAACAAGTACATCTATTTCACCTTTTCTCAGTTGGTTAATAATACTAGTTCGTTTCAAAGTATCCGTGTCACTATGTATGTAATAAGATTTTACTTCAGTTGAAGTAAGAAAATCATGTAGGTCTTCTGCACTCTTTTTAGTCAAAGTCAAAATAAGGGTCTTTTCTTTCCTAAGTTCTTGCTCTTGTAACTCTTCTAAAATATCGCCCATTTGGTTATCAAGTGGTCGAACCTCCATCATTGGATCTAATAATCCTGTTGGACGTATTAATTGCTCAACAAAAGAACCTTGACATCTCTCAAGCTCGTAATCTCCTGGGGTTGCAGAAACAAATAAAGACTGCGTTGGCATCTTCTTTTCATATTCTTCAAAATTTAAAGGACGATTATCCAAAGCACTCGGTAACCTAAAACCATAATTTACAAGGTTCGTTTTTCTAGAATAATCTCCTCCATACATTGCTCTTAATTGAGGGATAGTTGCATGGGATTCATCTAAAATCATGAAAAAATCATCTCCAAAAAAATCTAACAATGTGAAAGGAGGTGATCCAGGCTTCAAATTGCCAATAATTCTAGAATAATTTTCAATCCCAGAACAAAACCCAGCTTCCTCTAACATTTCTATATCATAATTAACTCTTAATCGCAAACGTTGAGCTTCTACTAATTTATCTTGCTTCAATAATTCTCGCTCTCTTTGATCTAACTCTTGTTTAATTTCTCTCACAATACGAGATAAATTAGCTTCTTTGGTGACAAAATGGCGAGCTGGATAGATAAGAGCTATATCTAAAAGAGTGATTCTTTTACCTGTTAATAAATGACAACGACTTATTTTTTCAATTTCATCACCAAACATTTCAATTCTTATCAGAAAATCATCATATGCAGGACGTATTTCAACAACATCCCCTCGAACTCTAAATGTCCCTCTTTTAGACTCTAAATCATTACGACTATAATAGATATCAACCATTTTTTTTAAAAGTTCATTCCTTTCTATAATTTGTCCTACTTTAATCTCAACCATCATTGATTGATAATCTTTAGGCGAACCTAACCCATAAATACAAGAGACAGAAGCCAAAACAATCACATCTTTTCGACTCATTAAAGACATTGTGGCTCTTAAGCGTAGCTTTTCAATCTCTTCATTAACACTTGAATCTTTTTCAATGTACGAATCAGTTTGAGGAATATAAGCTTCAGGTTGATAATAATCATAATAACTGACAAAGTACTCAACAGCATTATCAGGAAAAAAATCTTTAAATTCCTGATAAAGCTGAGCAACCAAGGTTTTATTTGGTGACAAAATCAAAGTTGGTTTTCCAATTTTTTGAATCAAATTTGCCATCGTAAAAGTTTTACCCGAACCAGTTACTCCCGAAAGAATTTGAACAGATTCTTTATCTTTCAAAAAAGCTTGATTCAAAGCATCAATAGCCAAAGGCTGATCACCAGATGGCGTGAATGAGGAGCTTAAATTAAAAAGATGTTTCACTTTTCTAAAAATAACAAAAGAATATCTACTTTTTCTATTGTGATTAAATATGTAATATTCTAAAATTATATTACATTTTTATTAAAAACAAAAGGACAACATTTAAAATGACAAATAAAAGCATCAATATTACAAAAAAAGAAATCAGTGAACATATTTCCGAACAAACCGGATTAAAACAAGGTGATGTTAAAACCGTAATTAATTTGTTCTTTGATCAAGTCAAAGAACATTTAAAAAATGGCAATCACATTGAACTTCGAGGTTTTGGTCGTTTTAAAGTAAAGTCAACTCCAGCTCGTAAAGCTCGTAACCCAAAAACAGGAGAATCTTGTAAAATTCCTTCAAAAGTTCGTCCATTTTGTCAAATAAGTCAATCTATTAAAGAATATGTTAACGCATAATTGTAAAATTTAGAGTTTTGAACTTAATTCTATGACCCATATTGTTGAAAATCGCAAAGCTAAATTCCATTATGAAGTCATAGAAACCTTTGAGGTTGGTATTGTTCTTACTGGTACTGAAGTTAAATCCATTAGACAAAAAAAGGTTTCTTTAGACGAATCTTATATTGTTATTCAGAAACAACAGCTTTTTTTAATGCAATCTCATATTGAAGAATATTCTCAAGGTAATCAATTTAATCATGACCCAGTCAGAAAGCGTAAGCTTCTAGCACACCATCACCAAATTATTCAATTACTTACACAGACTAGTCAAAAAAATCTAACTTTAATACCTCTTAAGATTTATTTAAAAGGTTCTTGGATTAAAATTTTAATTGGACTGGTTAGAGGAAAAACACATGCAGATAAACGCCAACAAAAAAAACAGGATGATGCAAAAAGAGAAATGGCTTGCCAAATCAAAAATATTCATATTAAATAACTCTATGTCTAGTCTGCCTAATATTCGTTTTTTCCTATTCTTAATCATTTTTATTTTGTTTTCAGCAACTTGCTTTTCAATGCATGTTAAGTTTATATCCTCAAATGATACGACTTCCGAACAAATTTTAGATACCGTTTTAGAGAACCAAGAATACATTTCTATTGACCTCATTGAAAAAGCTTTTGAAAGTCAACCTCACTTCTTCTTACAAACTAAAAAATGGAAAATACAATCTACAAAAAATATAACATGGACCTTTTCTACAGATAATCCTTTCGTTCAAATAGGTAAAAAATCTTATAACCTTACATTTCCTGTTAGAAAAACAACTCTGGGTTTCTTTATTCCTCTACAATCTTCTCTTGTTTTATTAAAATTGCATGCCTTCAATTACATCAAGTACAATTACAAAAAAAGATCTATTATAATAAAGAAAAAACCTCATAGTATTGAAAATTTGTCTTCAAAGCAAAAAAACAATGGAGCAATAATATCTTTTAATATTAAACCTAACATTAAATATAAAGCTCTATGGACGGCTCCTCATTATATTTTAACATTTGAAGGAACTGTTGATACAACTAAAATGAATAAGATTAGATTTTCAAAAAATAGTTTAGTTCGCAAAGTAAAAACAATTCAAAATAAAAATAGTAGTCAAATATCTTTATATATTCCAAAACCTATTGAACCTATTGAACTTCTACATGATTCTACTTCAAATCAAATTCGCCTTATTGTTCGTTCCAAAACAAAAAGAGCTTCAAAAGAAAAAGTACAAATTATATCTAAAACGATTATTATTGATCCTGGACATGGCGGCAAAGATCCTGGAGCCGTACACAGTGGTATCTTTGAAAAAGACATTACACTTAAAGTTGCTTTAAAACTCAGAAAGAAATTAAAAAACAAAGGTTATAAAATACTTCTAACTCGCACCACCGATACTTTCATATCACTAGAAGATAGACCTAAATTCGCTTCAAAAAAAGGTGGAGACCTTTTTATTAGTTTACATTGTAATGCAATTGAAGGCTCAAGTAGTAAACTAAACAAAATATCTGGATTCGTTTCTTATATCTTAAGAGCTGGGAAAACAGAAGAAGATGCAAGCCTAGCTCAAAGAGAAAACTTGGTTTTTAAAAACAAAAATCAAAAATCAAAAAAAGAACTCAGTGATATTGATTGGTTCTTATTAGAGCATGAGCTGAACCTCTATAGCCAACAGAGTGAAAAATTTGCTTTATCAATTGTCAAAAGTTTTAGTAAAGAATCATCTATTAAAAAATATAAAACAGGAGCTAGTCAGGCTGGTTTCTTTGTTTTGGTTGGTACTTTTATGCCTGCAGTTTTATTTGAAATGGGTTTTATCACCAACAGTAAAGACCTAAAATACCTAACAAGCTCTAAAGGCCAAAATTCAATTGCACATAATTTAGCCTCTGCGATTGACAATTATTTTAATTCAAACTCTTAGCAGCAATAAAGGATTTTTTATGGCAGGACACTCTAAGTGGGCAAATACAAAACACCGTAAAGCAAAGATAGATGAAGCTAGAGCTAAAATTTTTGGTCGTTTAATTCGAGAAATTACCATTGCAACAAAATCTGGAAATGACCCTGCATTAAATTCCCATTTGAGACTAGCTATTCTTAAAGCAAAATCAGTTAGCGTCCCTAGCAAAAATATTGAAGCCGCTATAAACAAAGGTTCAAATGATAAAAATTTAGATAACTATTTCGAGCTAACTTACGAAGGGTACGGTCCTCAAGGCGTTTCTATTATTGTAGATACCTTAACTAACAATAAAACTCGCACTGTTTCCAATATGAGGTTTATTTTTAGTAGACATAACGGTAACATAGGCGAAACTGGTTCTGTCTCTTGGATGTTCAAAACTATAGGAAATATCATCGTTGCTAAAGATAAAATTTCAGAAGAAAAATTATTTATTCTTGTAATCGAAGCTGGAGTCAAAGATATACAAACACATGAAGATGTTTTTGAAATTATAACTTCTCAAAAGGACTTTCATACTATTCTAGAAATCTTGAAAAATCATAAAGTTTCCATAGAGTATGCTGAAATCATTCGACAACCAGATAGTACTATTGAACTATCTAAAAACGATACAGAAAAAACTCTACAACTCATTCAAGCTCTTGAAAGTAATGAAGACGTTCAAAATGTTTTCTCTAATTTAAAAAATGAACAAGAAGACTTTTAAACTTAAATTTACTCATGATTTCTTGCGTATTTAACAAATTAAACTATCTCAATAAAATATTTTTTACATTTCTTTCTTCAAAGGATTTTTTATGGAAACAATTGATAATACTTATTCAAATAGCCTAGAAGGCGAACACGAAAACTATAGACCTCCTCATCCCTCTTTGACAAGAGATCGCTATCTTTTACTCCTAGATCATAAAGGTAAACATCGTGATTTATGCGTTGAGGTCATTCAAAAGATTTTACCTCAAGCAAAAATTGATATTGTAAGTACACCAGAAGAAAGTGAAAAAGCTTATCTTGAAACAAACTATGATACTTATGTTTGTAATTTTTTAGCTAAAGGAGTTAGCGACTCTCATTTTGTAAAAGAAATTCTAAGTGACCCAAAAACACCCTTAGTTGTAGGTTTTTCTCTTGATCAAAAACAAATGTCTTTAGAGGAAGAAATAAATCCTCGACCTCTACAAAAAATATTTGAAATCAATTAAAAATTTTGTTCATGTCTTCTATCCAATCTATTTTAGATAAAAGCCTACAAAATGAACGGATTACCCCAAAAGAGAGCCTTAAACTTTTACAGAGCAAAGATTGGACTTCCATTGTTAAAGCAGGGCATCTAAAAAGACAACAGTTCGTAGAACCTTCCAAAGTTTCATACACTGCTTTTTTAATGATTAATTACACAAATATTTGTGATATTGATTGTTCTTTTTGTTCTTTCAAAGAAGATGTTGCTAGTGGTAACGACTACACACTAAACTTAAAAAAAATAGAAGAACGACTAAAATTTGCACAAAAGCGTAATGTTAATCAAATTTTTTTACAAGGAGGAGTTCATAAAGACCTATCTCTACTATACTATACCGAAGTACTCCAGCTTATTACACAACAATATAAAATGGATGTCCGTGGCTTCTCACCTGTAGAGATTTATCGACTAGCAGAAAAAGAAAACTTATCTTTAGAAAAACTTCTCACTATTTTAAAAGAATCTGGACTTAGCTCTGTTCCAGGTGCTGGAGCTGAAATTTTATCTGCTCGTATGAGAGATATTCTTTCTCCCAAAAAACTTTCAGCTCGACAGTGGTGTAATGTAATGGGTGAAGCTCACAAACTAAACTTACTTGGCTCTTCTAATATTGTTTTTGGATCAGTAGAAACATCTCAAGAGATTATTGAACACTTAACATATATTAGAAATCAACAAGATCTTACTAAGGGCTTTAAAAGCTTTATCCCATGGATATTTCAACAACAAACTAAAAAATTTAAAGTTCGTTACATTCAAAAATGGGAATATCTTCGTATGATTGCCTTATCACGTCTATTTTTTGATAATATTCAAAACATAGAAGTCAGTGTTATGGTCATGGGCAAAGAACTAGCAGAGCTTGCTCTATATTCTGGAGCAAATGATATGAGTAGTATTGTATTAGAAGAAAATGTTTTAAAATCTTATGGAATACCGACCGTAGAAGGTGCTCAAAAATTTATTACAAATGCTGGGTTTACACCTATTTATAGAAATATGAATTACAAAATGTAATTCTTTCTATTTCTTAAATTTTTCTATTCCTTGAAAAGACTAACAAAAATAGTTAAAATTAACGCACACTTGTATAAGGTTCTTTATAATCTAATTTAGAAAACACTATTTGCCAAAGTTGATTATCCCTGCAACGGAAGGTACCAGCGCAGCACAATAGATAGTAAGTCCACATGCGCCTAAAACGTTCATCATAACTATTTTGTAACTGATCCCAAATATTATTCATCTTATTATGCCAAGCGACTAGAGTCTTATCATAATCTGATCCAAAATTATGCCAATCTTCAAGAATAAATTTATCCTTACTTGAGTTAGTAATACTTTTTGGTGACGGAAGTAGTGCATTTGGAAAAATATGCTTATCAAGCCAACCATCAAAATCGACAGTAAATTTTGTTTTACCAATAGTGTGTAACAAGAAAAGTCCACCTGACTTTAAAAGTTTTTCAACAGTATCAAAAAATGTTCCATAATTTTTGTACCCAACATGCTCAAACATTCCAACAGAAACAATACGATCAAATTGTCCATTCATACCTCGATAATCCTGGACACGAATCTCAACAGGTAAAACTTTACAACGCTCTTTAGCATATTTTGCTTGCTCTTTGGAAATTGTCATCCCAACAACTTCAACACCATGTTTTTCACTCATCCATTGAGAAAGACCACCCCAACCACAACCAATATCAAGAACTTTCATTCCTTTTTTAAGTTGTAACTTGCGACAAATAAGATCTAGCTTGTGTTCCTGAGCTTCATTTAAATTTTTGGCATTTTTCCAATAACCACAACTATATTGCATATAAGGATCCAACATCTTTGTATATAGATCGTTACTAATATCATAATGCTTCTTACCTACAATCTTCGATCGTGATTTAGTTTGCAAATTCATTAATTTAGCTTTTAAAAAGGCTAACTTTAATTTTAGAGATGGTTTCACATTATTTTGTAGATTATATCTTAAAAAACGATTCAGAAGCTCATCTATTTGCTGACAATCCCAATCGCCATCCATATAAGAATCACCCATACCTAAAGAGCCTGTAGCCAAAATACGATTAAAAAATCTCTTATTATGTACTTGAATATCCCAAGGACGGTGACCACCAACTTTTATATCAGCCTCTGCAAGAAATAATTCTACTTGATGTTTTTTCACTGTTGACATATGTTATTCCTGTATAAAAAATGATTTTATTACAATGAATTTAATTTCCAATTATACTCTAAATAATCAATAGGAGCTTCTGGATTAAAAGATTCAGGAGCATAATTTTTAAAAAACGCTTCTAAATCATCAAAATCACCTCCGTACCAATTAAAAATGTCCGAAATTCTCGATTCTGATGCTGTAAATTGATTTTTAGTTTTATCAGCCAAAAAATATCTACTTGCCGCAACAAGTTGCTTATCTAATTTATCAGCCACAAAAGCAAAAGGTTTAAGAGAAGGACAACCTATAGAAGCACACACCAACGCGAAATGAACACGAGGTTCTTTAAAATATTTACGAATAATTTTATGTTCTATATCATTCAAAGATTTTTTCTTTTTCCCTAATGAGACAAAATTTCTTTTCCAAGGTCTTTTAATATCTCGAATTGAAGTGACTTCTGGGTTATCCAAAATAAGACGAACTGTATATGCATTATACAAATTAATATAAAAAGCCAATTGTTCTTTAACTGAAAAGTCATTAAAACCGCTAAGAAATGCCTTATTTAATTTTTCTAAATAAAGATTTAACTTACCATTAGCTTTTGACTGAAAGCCCTTGTAATCAACAACATCACCTTTTACAAATTGTTGAAGCATCGCATCCCACTCATCATGTAAATTAGATGACTTTAAGCTTTGTTTTCCCGCTTGTAAAAAACTAATCTGTAATAAAACTAAAATAAAAACTAAAGTAAAGCATTGCATAAAATTAAACCTTTAAAAACTAAATGAGATTATAATAGATAAAGCAATGTAAAAAAAAGCAGTAATAAAACTGGCTCCTAAATTATTATCCTGATAAATTTCTGTTTTTAATGAAGATTTTGGAAATAAGATACGAGGTCCTAACCAACGAAATAATAATAGAAGACCTACAGCACAAAAAAACCATACTAAATTTATCAAAGATTGTTTATATGACACAAACCCACTCCAAAGTGAGTTTAAAACTAAAACACCCATAGCACTTAAAAAGCCATTACAAACAACTGAAACAGAGACATGGTTCTTTTGAACTGCTTCAATATCGTTATAAGGAGTAACCCAAAGATAAAAACGGAAACCTAACCAACAGCACATTTCTCCCAACAAATAGAACCACAAGCTAGTAAACCAATTTCCATCTCCATGAACAGATGCCATTAAAACTGTTCCTGAAAAAATAAAGCGACCCATTACAAATATTGCCACAGCGTTATTATTTCTAAGAATTTCGTCCATAATTTTTACTTTAGGCAAGTATAAAAATTGCGTGATTACATAGCTAAAACCTGTACATACTAAAATTGTAAATCCGTACAGCCAGAACCAAATAAACTCATTCCATAAAAACATCTCTTCACCAATAAATAGTCCTATAAGACCTAGCAAAAGACTCAAATAGAATCCTGCAGTATAAAGCCCAAAAGCTAAATTATTTTTTCCCGTTAATTCTTTGTCATCGTCTATTCCAACTGTGCTTAAATCTCTAAAAAACTTGGACAAAAAGATAAAGACTAACACCATTACAAAGTATAACAGGTTTGCTGGCAATTCAAGATATAGGTATTGTTTTAACTCATTCAACATATTACTTACCCCAACCTCCACGAGATCCACCACCTGAAAAAAAAGAACTTCTAGAGCGACTATTACTTCTGTAACTGGTTTTTTGTCTTCCAAACCCACCTGAACGAGTCGATCCTAGATTAGATTGACGAACACCTAAATTTCTTTTTGATTTTAAAGAACGAATACTAGAATTAGAACGATTGGTTGTTTTTTGACTTCGAATATTTTTTCCAGATGCCGATTTCAAACTAGACGAGGACTTAGGTGCTTTTTTATAAGACGAAGCTCTATATGGACGACTTGCCGTTCGCACTGGACTATAATGAGAACCGTAGAAACCACCATAAAAACCACCAAAACCCCATCCATAAGAACCAAATAGAACCGCTGAAAATAGCCGATATTGAAAATAAGTTTGTATCCAATTATACGATGTTGAAGGGTAATGTTGTTGATAAGATGTTTGATTAGAAGTATTCTGATAAACATTGGAGTTTGGTTTAGAAGCAATAGAAACTCCTTCTTTACTCTGAGTTAATGTCATAACTAACTCAATAATTTCAAGACTCTGATCTTTAGCTATTTTATCCCAGTCAACATCACCTTGAGGATCTTTTGGAAAAATTTCTGGATCTGGTACCCGTAAAGAATAAATTACAGCTTCCCCATCAACACTTTCAGGTAAAATCATTAAAGGATCTATAATACCATCTTCATTTAAATCTACACGATAATTAGTTTCTGAATTACTTAAAATAGCTTGGCTTAAATTTTGCACCACTGTTTTTTGAAACTCTTTAGAATCAATTTTCCCATTTTTACCTTGGATAGAAATTCCAGATAAAACTTCCTCTAAAATAGTAGGTAGAATTTGAGGATCTAGTTGATTTGTTAAATCAATTCGTGTTTGAACTGCAGAGCGAGCGACCCCTACTTGGTAATTTGTTTCTGTTTTCTTTCTTAATAAAAAGGAAAAAAATAAAATAATGATAAAGAGTGCTATAAAAATTTTCACAAATTAAACCAAAGTCCAACACAAACCAATAGCCCCTATAGCACCTACGGTATTTGTCCAAGTCCAATAAGGTTGATAACAATAATACTGAGATTGAGTACTTTCAAGGTCTCCTTCGTATTCTTCTAAGACATCATCTTCACTCTCAAATCCATAACTAGGAGTATATAATGTTTCACCAAAATGATTTTCAAAACTTTCAGACTGATCCCAACGTTGTTTCGCTTGCTCCAAACCTTTTAAAATAATATCATCTACAACCGTTTCATAAGAAACACCTTGATATGATAAATCCTCTGGCCAAAGGCTAGCATTCACAACATTTTCTATTTCATTCCAAAAAATAGAATCAAAAGCAATATCAAACTGCCACTCTCGACTTTGATCTAAACGACCTTGTGATAACAACCCTAAGAATGCAATTGCAAACGGATCCAAAGAGGTCGCTTTATTCTGCTGTTTAGAAATTTCTAGCTTTCTCATACAGACAGCTAAACGTAAATCTTCCCAAACAAGACGACCATACTCATCAATCGTTTCTAAATCATCACCAAAGTTAGCAAAAGCACCTGTCTTTAAATCTACAGCAGAGTAAATATCATAATTGACAATAAAATCCCACCAACGAGCACGCCAATTTTCCCACAAAAGTTCTCCTTGACGCGTTGTTTGGTAATGCCCCTTCTCTACATTCCAATAAATATTTTCATGCTGTTTAATAATAGATTTCAAAGCTCTATTTGCCCCAGAAAACTCTTGGTCAATAATTACTTTTCTCTCTATTAACATATAAAAAATAGAAACAACTTGTAAAGTTGCTTGCAATTCACTTGAAAGATGTATTGATTTTCTCTTACCGTTCACACAAGTAAAAATAACTAAAATTAGCCCTTTAGTCATTTTTTATAATTAAATTTGGAATTTATATACTTACTTACGACAGATTTAATAAAAAACATTTAAAATAAAATTATAAGCAACTCCAATGCCTATTGCCACTGATTAAATTTATTTTAAAATAATAAAGGCATCTCTGTTATGAGATGCCTGTTTATCATTTCTTATGATTAAAAACTATTTAGTCTCAGCTCCAAAAATTTCTATTTAATAAAAAGCAACATAAGCAATCGGAAAGGTTGTTACCACTTTATTAAAAGTCGTTGATGGACTAGGAGTCACTATAATATCTTTTGTCGCATTTGAAATTGTTACTATTTCAACAACAGTACTATTATTCATACGAGAAATAGCAATACCGTCACTACCGTAAGAACCCCTTGTATGGAATCTCTTAAATCAAAATAGTTTTTGTATTCAGTAGCATTTAGATCTAACCAAACCCCAGGTTTAAATAAAAAGCATACGACTATTCAGATAGATAAGTAAAAATTAAATAATCGTGCTTATGTATAAGATAAAAACTTTTTAATTGTGGCAATAAGTACATAAATCCCTAAATTTATTTTATTTCTACCATAACTCTATTACTAAATCATCTAAGTACAACCAACCTAAGTCACATACCTTAAAAAAGCCATTGTCTATAACTGCATAACCTTTTTTTACCCATTTATCCAAAGAATCTATTGGTATAATTTCTTTATATTTCTGTAAATCTAAACCTTTAGCTTGCCTTAACGAAAGCCAGACTTCTTCTCTTTGTTTTGTCACACAATCTATTTCTTCATAAAAATCTGCTGTTTCGTTATTACAACCATTAATAACCCATTTTTCATAAGTGGCAAATTTTTTAGAATTTCCTATACGACACTCATCTAGGAAAGAATACGCACCCGATCCTAAACCCAAAAAAGAAAAACCATTCCAATAGTTTTGATTATGTATTGAAACTAGGGAATCACGAGCAAAACTGGAAACCTCATACCGCACAAGTCCATTTTCTTCTAACAATTCAACAGCTTTAAGATACATAATATCATACAATTCTTCTTGAATATGAGGTAAAGTATTTCTTTGTTTTTGCTGATAAAATAATGTTTGAGGCTCTATTATAAGTCCATATAAAGATAAATGAGAAATAGGATACTGCCCAGCTTCTTCAATGTCTAAAATTAAATCTTGTTCCTTCTGTAAAGGAGTTCCAAACATCAAATCTAAACTAATCTGAAAATTAAATTGTAATAATAATTGTAATGAATTTAAAATTTGATCTCTACAATGCTTTCTCCCTAAAACGTTTAATAAATGATTTTGAAAAGATTGTACACCTAAGCTCACTCTGGTTACACCGTATTTTTGATAAACCTCTAACTTTTCTTGATCAATGCAATTAGGGTTAACTTCTATTGTAACCTCTATTAAAGAAAATAAATCCAAATATTTCATTAAAAAAACCATAACTTCTTCAAATAATTTTGCAGAAATTAAAGAGGGAGTACCTCCTCCAAAGTACAAAGTTTGGAAAGCTGTTTTAGGTAAACACCTCTGTGTTAATTCTAGCTTTAAGACATTAAACCAACGACTATGTTGGTTTGTATTTGCTTTCCAAGTCGAAAAATCACAATACGGGCAAATAGATTCACAAAAAGGAATGTGTATATAAAGACCTTTCATTCATTATCTCAGTTCAATATTTCAAATAACTTGGAATATATTAAATGCGTTGGCACTCCCATCACATTAGTATAGCTTCCTTCTATTTTTTCTATGCCAATATGACCAATCCAATCTTGAATACCGTAAGCTCCTGCTTTATCTAAAAATTTAAAGTTTTCTAACCAATAATCTATTTCATTGATTTTTAATTTTCGAAAATACACCTTAGTAACACAATCAAAGATCCATTGCTGTTTGGTTGTTTGAAAACAAACTCCTGTAATGGTTTGATGCTCTTTACCTTGTATCTTTTCTAAAAAACTCTTTGCTTCCTCCCCATTTCTAGGTTTTCCCAATAATTCCTGACCTTGATTTGCAATTACAACAGTATCTAAAGTCATTAATAATTCGTTTGATTTTAAATCATTTTTTAAACTTTCTGCTTTTAATTGAGCTAAATAACAAGGAACAGATCTCAATGTAAGATTTTTAAAGTAAACCTCTTTACAATCAGAAACTCTACATTTGAAGTCAAACCCTAACTCTTCTAAAAGTTGTTTGCGACGAGGAGAATTCGATCCCAAGATAATGTTATACGGATAGCTGTCTAAAAAGTTTGAATTAGATTTTTTTTTCATTATTCTAAGTTGTTTACAACCGAATCAAAACGATTTATATTTAATAAAACCAAAGTACAAGCTTCCAACCAAATAATTCCCCGCTTCTGTTAACTTTCTTTGTAATTCTTCACACACTCTGTGCTCGGACTAAATATAACAACTTTAAAGGTGCGTTTATGATGGCGTGAGTATTAATTTTAACTTTTCAGGGGAAAAATAAAGAGTTAATACGAATATATTATTAGGTATATCAGTCAAAAAAGGAAAAGTATGTAACCCTAATATTATATCTTTAAAAGGATTTATAGAATACACTGGATAGCTCTCTTTCATTAATTTGTTTGTACAAAATAAAAATAACAGCTAGAATTTTAACTTGCACCCAAAATTATGACATTAATCATTTACAAATGATATAAATTATAACTATATCCATAAAGCATTACCGTACAATTTTATGAACATTGATTTAAATAATTCAAAACAAACTGAACTTCTTCATAATGTAACTCAAACGACTCAAAACATTTTTCTGACAGGGCGTGCTGGAACTGGAAAATCAACTCTTTTACGCTATATTCTAAAAAATGTACAAAAAAATATTGTAGCTCTTTCCCCAACAGGACTTGCTGCTTTAAATATTGGTGGATCAACTATACATTCTTTTTTTCAATTTCCTTTATCTTTTTTAACCCCTCAAGATTCTAGGCTAGACCTGATTCGATATAATCAAAATAAACGTTCCATCATCAAAAAAATAAACCTAATTGTCATTGATGAAGTTTCCATGTGCAGAGCTGATATTATGGATGCTATTGACTACTGTTTAAGACGCGTATGCAAATCCAACTTACCATTTGCAGGCAAACAACTACTATTAGTTGGAGATTTATTTCAACTAGAGCCCGTTGTAACATCTAAAGAGAAACAATTATTACAACAATTTTATAAATCTGCTTATTTTTTTTCTGCACAAGTATTTCAAAACTATAGTTTAAAAAAAATAACCCTAGAAAAAGTATACCGCCAAAAAGATCTTGATTTCATAGACCTTCTAGACCGTATTCGCGTTAAACAAATCTCACACAACGATTTAGATTTATTAAATTCTCGCTACCAAGCTCCTTTAAAGGAATCTCAAAATAAAATTTTAGTAACTACTCTAAAACAAACCTCAGACATTATAAACACAAAAAAACTACTAAGTTTACCTCACCCTATTCACTTCTTTAAAGGAGTCACAAACGGAGTCTTTCCTAATTCTATTTTACCTGTTCCAATCACTCTACAACTTAAAATAGATTCTCAAGTTATGTTTATCAAAAATGATAAACTTAAACGGTGGGTAAATGGTACAATTGGTGTTGTTAAAAACATCATAGGCAAAGACATCTTCATTTTATGCCACGATTCTCAAGAAGAAGTTAAAGTCTCTTGGGAAACTTGGGAAAATGAACAATATATGGTCAACGATGAAGAACAAATTGAATCTAAAGTTATTGGAACTTATAAGCAATATCCTTTACAACTTGCATGGGCTATAACTATTCATAAAAGCCAAGGCTTATCCTTTGATCAAGTTGAAATTGATTTAGGAGTAGGTTCTTTTAGTGCTGGTCAAACTTATGTCGCTCTTAGCAGGTGTCGCTCCTTCGGAGGCCTTTCTCTAAAAACTAAAATACAATTCAAAGATTTAATTGTTCAGAATGAAGTCCTAGAATATATAGGAGAACTCTATTTAGAAGAATTAGACAGCTCTCTTTAATAATATGATGATATTTTTATCTTTAAATACTAGGAATTGATTCTCTTTAACCATAAATTTTTAAATTTTAAAGAATTCAACTAAATAGAATACAATATGATTCAAAAAAACAATGAAATTCAATCACTCTATCAAAATTATTTTTTAGACTATGCCTCATATGTAATTATTGAAAGAGCTATTCCAGCACTTGAAGATGGCTTAAAACCTGTTCAACGCCGTATTTTATTTTCTTTATTTGAAATACAAGATGGTCGTTTCCATAAAGCTGCTAATGTAATTGGTAATACAATGAAATACCATCCTCATGGGGATGTAGCAATTCAAGATGCTTTAATTCATATTGCTCAAAAAAACTTTTTAATAGAAACACAAGGAAATTGGGGAGACTCAACATCAGGAGATCGAGCTGCTGCTCCTCGATATATAGAATGTAAATTGAGTGATTTTGCCTTAGACATTTCTTTTAATAAAAAAACAACTCTTTGGACAGATTCCTATGACGGACGTAACAAAGAGCCTGTACATTTACCTGTTAAATTCCCACTACTTTTATTACAAGGCTGTGATGGAATTGCTGTGGGACTAGCAACTAAAATTTTACCACATAACTTCATTGAATTAATTGCCTGTTCTATTTCTATCTTAAAAAAAGAAAATTTCACACTCTACCCAGATTTTATTTCAGGTGGCAGTATAGATATTTCGGAATATAAAGATGGACTATCAGGTGGAAAAATCAAAATCCGAAGTTACATCGAATATTCTAAATCTAAAAAATGCCTTATCATTAAAAGTATTCCTTATGGCACAACCTCTATCACTTTAATAGAATCTATTATCAATGCTAATCAGAGAAATAAAATAAAAATAAAAAGAATAGAGAATAATTCTGCACAAGATATTCAAATTTTTGTTTACCTAGCTAGCGGATATGAAGCTGAGAAAACAATTCAATCTCTTTACTCTTTTACAGACTGCGAAACAAGCCTTTCACCAAATTCTTGTACAATTGAAAATGAATCTCCTGTATTTTTAGGTGTTTCTGAAATTCTTAAGAAAAATGTTCAACAAATAAAATTACTCCTTAAACAAGAACTAGAAATTTTACAAAATGAGCTTCAAGAAAAATATTTCGATAAATATTTAGAAAAAATATTTATCGAAGAAAAAATCTATAGGACAATAGAAGAATGTGTAACATTAGAAGAAATTTTTTCAAAAATATACCAAGAACTAGAACCTTTTAAAAAAGATTTATTAAAACCTATCGTAGACAACGATATTGAAAAATTATTAGAAATTCGAGTCAAAAGCATTTCTCGCTATGATCGCTTCAAAGAAGAAACTGCAAGAAATAACATCTTAAGATATTTAAAAGAAACACAGAAAAAACTCAAGAACCTAACAGCTTACACTATTCTTTATTTTGAGAAAATTAAAAAAAAATACACAAAAGACCGCCAAAGAAAATCAAAAATAACAACATTCAAAACGATTGATAAATCTCAATTTATACTATCTAATACGAAAGTGTTTTATAGTTCAGAAACAGGTTTTGTCGGAACTCAAGTTAAATCAGACCAATTTGTAGAAAATTGCTCCATGATTGACGATATTCTTGTTATTACGACAGATGGAATTTTAACTGTTATCAAAATTAAAGAAAAAGAGTATGTAGGAAAAAACATTCTTTATATAGATAGATGGAATTCAGAGAAAAGTAAAAACTTAATTTTCACTATAGTCTTCTGTGAAGCACCAGGATATGCAACCTATCTTAAAAGATTCACAGTAGGTGGTTTTACAAGATACAAAAACTATTCATTATTTAATTCACAATCCAAAAGCAAGATCTTTTATCTAAATAGTCATAATTCTATTAAACAAGCACCTAACCTTTTAATCAAACACAAAAGTAAACCTCGTATTAAAAAAGAACTTTCTATTTCTATAAATGATTTCCAAACTAAAAGTCGTAGTTCTAAAGGTAATATCATTACGAAACATACTGTTCAAAAAATTCAAATTTCAAAAGGTTTCATTGATTCGTAATTTAACCTTTTTTATTACAATAGGAATATGCTTAAGTCTTTTTTTGTCTATCCCTATTGAAGCTAAATCTTTAAAAGAGATTAAAAAAGATATTATCCAAGAGTCAAAAGCGATTAAAAAAATTCAAAAGAAAAAAGGATCTATTTTATCTCAAATAAAAGAAAATAAATCCAACATTCAAAATATTCAACAATATTTAAAAAAACTAGATTCAGTTGGAGTTAATTTAAACAAAAGTATTGTCACAAGTAAGAAAAAAATAAAAAAAATTCAAAAGAAACTTATTTCCAAAGAAAGATGGATTCATAAAAGAATTCGTTTTTTATTCATCTACCAGAAACAACAATTTAATTCGTTTTTTAATATTAAAAAAGAATCTAACTGGATTAAATCACTCTTATTTATCAAAAAATTTGTTGACACTGACAAACAAATAATTAAAATAATTAATAAACAACAACAAAATTACAAAAAAGCTTTAACAGATTTTAATCTAAAAAAGAACGCAAATCAAAATTTTAAAAAGTTAAAATCAAAAGAAGTTAAACTATATTCAAAAAAAATAAGATCTTATCAAATAAAAATTAAAACACTTTCAACTAACGAAAAAAATCGCATTAATATTCTAGAAGAACTAAGACAATTTGAGAGAAAGATTTTAGAAAAACAAAGGAAAAAATCTAAGTTTAAATTTGCTATAGAACAAAAAACATGTAATCCTCTTAAAGATTTCAGAATATTTTCTAAATACGGAATTCAAAAACACTTTCAGCTTAAAACAAAAACTCAAAACTTAGGTGCAGAAATCATAGGTAAATCCAAACAACCTGTTTTAGCTATTGCAAAAGGAGAAGTTCTTTACACTGGCAACATACCTGGTCATGGAAAGGGTGTAATCATTTACCATGGGTCAGACTTTTATGTTATCTATGGTAATCTAAAAAACATTAAAGTGCGTGTCGGTGAAAAAGTGAGTGGCTGTCAATCTGTAGCGAGATTACCTAATAGTCAACGAACCTCTGAACGCACAATCTATTTTGAAGTTAGAAACAATAAAAATTCAGTTAATCCTTTAACATGGTTAAAAAAAGTAATTTAAAATGAATTTTAATTTTGATAGGACAATTGCTCAAGGCTCTATTAAAAGTCTCTTAAACTCATCTCTTAAACAAAATAAACTACCACAATCATCTATCTTTTATGGTCAACAAGGTATGGGTCAATACGCTCTTGCTTGCGATCTCATAGAAAATATCGTAACATCTTGGGAAAATCATTTAATCTGTTTTCCTAGTTCTGAAAAAGATTCTATTCCCTCTGAAAACGAACAATTTGAACAATATCGAAGCCTCTTAGAAAACCCTTACCAAGATCTTCATCAAAAACGAAACATCATTTCTATTAATCAAATTCGTAATTTAAGTCAAAAAATTCTTTATAAATCTGTTGATCAACGTAAACGCATTGTGAGTATATGGGGTATTGAATACTTAACTCTCTCAGCAACTAATGCTTTACTTAAAGTTTTAGAAGATACTCCTCCTCATACTTACTTTATACTCATAAGTAATCAAATTAATCAAATTTTACCTACAATCCGATCTAGGTGTGTAGAGTTTTTTTTCCCTAATCTCTCTCAAAAAGATTTTTTTCCTCTAAAAGAATTTGAAGAACCTATAAAACAAAAGCTTCTGATGTATTCTGGTTACTCCCCTACTAAATTATATAACATTCAATCATTAGGTGGAGAAAAATTAATTGAACAATGCTTTCATCTATTTAAACTTCTAATAAATCAAAACTGGATTCACTTTAATCAGATACTTGAAAAAGAAGAAATTTGGAACGATACGGAAAAAACTAATATTATCTTATCTATTTGTTTGGAAATTTTATCTTTGACCCTTAAAAACAAACTGGAACCTTTACCCGACTTCTATAATACTTCTTTTATAAAAACTAATTCTACTCTTATTCGTTACTTCTTAGAAAATAGCCTTCTAAGAATTAAAGAAAATTCAAAACCTCTTATTGCTTTAAGTGGTCTTTTTTTACATTTTAAAAATCACTTATAATTACAAATGTCCAATCCAATTTTTACAAACATTATAAAACCGACAGAAAATTTAAAATTGAATCAAGAATTTTCTAAACAGCTATCAAGTCCTATTTTTGTTGCAGATTTATTATTAAACAATAAAATTGATTCAACACAAAAAGCCAGAACATTTTTTTTAGCAGAAAATCCTCCCTTTACTTCCAACAGAAATCTTCTCAATTTACCTGAAACAGTTGAAACCTTAAAACAAATATACACAAACCAAGATCGAATTTTAATTCACGGTGATTATGATGTTGATGGTATAACAGGTACTGCCATTTTATATCGTTTCCTCAAAAAAACTGGATTTTGTGTCCAAACATTCATTCCTAACCGTTTTCAAGATGGCTACGGAATCACACTAAATAACATAAATAAATTTGCTAAACAAGGTATTAAATGGATTATAACAGTTGACACAGGTATAACTGCCAATAAAGAAATAGAGCTAGCTAATCAATTAGGTATGCAAGTTATTGTAACAGACCACCATCAATCTGGTAATACACTTCCCCTGGCTAAATTAATTGTAAACCCAAATCAATCTCTTTGCTCCTACCCCAACTCTAGTTTATGTGGAGCCGCTGTTGCTTGGAAAATAGTTAATGCTTACGCTCAAAAATATTTAGATCAGAATGCCGATAATTTACTTTACCTAGTTGCTTTAGCTAGCTTATCAGATGTCGTTGAGATTAATGCCGAAAATAAATATCTTATTCGGAAAGGTTTAAAAGTCATGTTAAAATCCCCCGACCTAGGTCTTCAAGAGCTTTTGCGACACACTAAACTCAATCAAAAAGAGAGTCTTACTTCAACCGATGTTTTATTTGGAATATCCCCTCTTCTAAACGCGGCTGGTCGTGTTGATGATGCATCTTTGTCTCTTCAACTTTTAATCACAGAAAATCGACAAGAAGCCAAAGAAAATTTTCAAAAACTTTTAACCTTGAATTTAGAAAGAAGATCCTTGGAAAAAATTGCTTCTGAAGAGGCTCTACAAAAAATTAATTTAGAAGATAACTTAATAAAATCTTGTATCATTTTACATTCACCAAACTGGCATGAAGGCATTATTGGGATCGTTGCCTCTAGAGTTTTGGAAAAAACTCAAAAACCGACTATTATTATGAACTGTAAAGATGGTATATGTAAAGGTTCTGGACGGAGCGTTCTCGGCTTTAATCTGCACAAAGCTTTACAAAATTGCCAAGATATTTTTATAAACTGGGGTGGGCATTACTATGCTTGTGGCTTTTCTATTCTTGAAGAAAATATTCCTAAACTGAAAGAACACCTTAACATGGTCGCCCAAAAACACTTACCAGATAATTTTTTTGTTCCAAGACTACAGCCCCATACAGCTATAGAATTTCGGAGTATTAATAAAGATACAATGCTATGGCTACAACGATTTGAACCTTGTGGACCTAGTAATGAAAGACCTTTATTTTATTCCGAAAAAGTGCACTTTAAAAACACTCAAATTATTGGAAAACAGCATCTTAAATTTGATGTATCCCAAAATTCTCATACCTTTTCTGCAATTTATTTTAATTCAATTCATTTTTTTCAAACGATTAAAGAATTTGAACACTTTAATATCGTATTCTATTTAGAATGGAACTACTTTAGAAACTCAAAAACTATACAATTTCAAATTAAAGGCATCCATAATTATTAGTATGAAAAAAAACATTCTTCTTGTTCAATTAGGTTCACCAACCAATCCAACAACAAAAGCAGTTAAAGTTTACCTTAAAGAATTTTTAAGTGACCCTCGAGTCTTAGATATACCCTTTTTAATTCGTTTCTTGCTTTTAAGATTTATCATTTTACCCTTCCGTTCTCCTAGATCCGCAAAAGCCTACTGTAAAGCTTGGTTACCTAAAGGATCTCCTCTAACAATTTATACACAAAGATTAACCCAAAAATTACAAAAAATGTATCCATCTACAACAAAAGTAGAGTATGTCATGCGATATGGAGAACCATCAATTAAATCTGTAATAGAAAAATGGACAACAGATGGGGTTGATCATATTCAAGTAGTACCTTTATATCCTCAATACGCTTCTTGTTCAACAGGGTCCGTTATAGAAAAATTATACTCTTCCCTGAAGAAAAAATGGAATCAACCTTCAATTGAGACCATTCCTGCCTTTTATAATCATCCCTATTTTATTGAAGCTTTAGCTTTATCAATGAAAAAATATACAGATAAAAAAAATTGGGATCAATGTATTTTTAGCTTTCATGGTCTCCCTGAAAGACATATTCAAAAATCAGAAATAACTCCTAAATTTTGTTTAAAAAAAGACTTTTCTTGTTGCGAAGAAATATCAAATGACAACACATATTGCTACAGAGCTCATTGCGTTCAAACAGCTAAAAAAGTTGCAGAAAAGCTAGGTATAAGTAAAAACCAATATCAAGTTAGCTTTCAATCTCGTTTAGGTCGATCCGAATGGATTAAACCCTATACATATCAATTATTAGAAAACCTTCCAAATCAAGGAATAAAAAGAATAATAGCAGTTTCTCCTTCTTTTACTGCAGACTGCTTAGAGACCATTGAAGAGTTAGGTATGGAAAATAAAAACCTATTTTTAGAGTCTGAAGGAAAAAATTATACTTTAATCCCTTGTCTTAATGATCAAGACCATTGGGTGGAAGCTCTCTACAAAATACTCGAAAAAAAGTAACTATTACTTGATAAAGTTCTAAACTTATGTTTAAGAATTATTAAAAATGGTTTTCTATAATTAAACCTAATAGACCATTTGAAATAGAGTGATCATTACTTAAACCAAATGATACTTCAAGACTGAATTGCTTCTTCTGAAATAAAAAACCAAAACCGTATCCATAAATATATTCGTTTAAAACATTATTATAGATCCAAGTCACATCATAGAAAAAAAATAAACGATTTTGTTCCTGAAAATGCCATCTCCATTCTAGGTTAGATAATAAAGACCAAAGTGCTAAAAATTGATCTTGCCTATGGCCTCTAAGAGAACCTGCTCCACCTAATTCATGGAGAAAACTGCGTTGATTTTGAAAAGGCCACCGCCCTTGAGATTTTATTTTTTGATAATAAACCCATTTTTTGTTAAACAAAGGTATCCAGAAAAAAAATTCTGTTTTTTCTTCCAACAAAAAGATTTTTCCCTGATTTGTTGTATTGTGACCTGTTTTTAATTCTAATTTTAAACCGAGACCTTTTTTAGGATTAAAACTGTAGTCTAACCAACAAGCAGAGAAAGTGATACCACTCAAAAAAGATTGATCTCTAATTACTTTATCTCTAATAGAGTCATTAAAGCTACTGAGATTGAATTCTAATAAAAAACCATAACGATAATTAAATTGAAAGTATTGAAAAAACTCAACAGAAAATTTTTGATATCGATAAGTACTATCTTCTAAAATAATTTCACCTTCAAACTGTAGACCCAAAGATGTAAAGGGAATAAAAGGTTCTTTATAAAAAAAATTTAACTTCCTTTTCTGTTTTTGAAACAAAAGATAAATACCTAAATCTCTAGCATTTCCTCTAATATTTATTAAAGACAAATCAAATAAACCTAAGAAAGCCTGTGATTCTGAAGAAGATAAACCCAAAGAAACTGCTATTTTATTTTGTTTTCTCTCTCGAACCGAAACAACTGGATATAAGATATGACTCAAAGAATTTTTCAAATATTCTATAATAGTTACATCATCAAAATAATTTAGTTGTTTTAGCCTTAACACACCCTCTTCAACTTTATCAAAAGAAAAAGGTGATCCTATTTTAAGTTGGCTAAATCTTTGTAATAAAAAAGATTTTGTAAGATTATTTTTAAACCTAAATTTTCCTAATTTAAACCCTTCATGAGGAGTTATTTTTAACATCAATTTATTTCGATTTACGGAATCTAAATAAACAGATACTTCTGAAAAAATATAACCTAAAGAAAACATTTTTTTTTGAATAATTTTAGCAACATGATTAACATTAGCTGAATCGTATGTTCCTTGTTCTTTTTGATTAAGTCCCCAATCCTCCAAGGAATATTTCAATGGAGCTATAACTTCAATTTGATTCCACTTAGCAACATTGGAATAAAGAGTAACCACAAAAAATGACAACAGTAAAAATTTAAACACTAGAAAAAAGCCTTCCCTTCTACAAAAAATTTCTGAATAAGACTAGATTGATTGAGCTCTTTTCTTAATAGATACTGAAAAGAACCTGTAAAATATTCGTTAATATCAAAGTCAAATGTAACATTCAAACGTTGTGTTAAACCCTTAGAAAATCCAAGCGAACCATTTAAAATAGACTGATTACCTTTTCCAAATCGTAGGTGTAATGAATACTCTAAAGAAAACTTATTCTTCTCTCCAATTAACCTCTCTAAACGATTCTTTAAGGTATATGATAGCAAACGATAAAATAAAGAATTTTCACTTCCCCTAGAAACATCATAAATAAAAGTTGACTTCCATGTCCAAATATGAGTAAATAAAAAAGCTATATCAATTTGAAAAGCCCACAATTGATTAAATCTTTCTACTTGATTTTCCGCAGATGAAAAAATGAATCTTTGACGGCTAAAATAGTGTGATAATGATAAATTCCAAAAATCATGTATTCTTTCACTAAAGGATACATTTTGTTTAAACTGACTCGTTCGTGCTAAATCAAAAAAAGAGTATTCATAAAGATCACTCCATTCAACTCTGACTATTCTTTCAATTTTAATATTATTCCATACTAAAACTGGATTCAAAAATCGTCTTCCCTCAAATTCTCTATTTATTTCTTCTTCTAAAATTAATGGAAAAAAAATATTTTGAGAGTCACTCTTTGTTCTTATATCAAAATTAAAATAAAAAGCTAAGGAATTAAAAAAAGAACCCCAATTTCTATTTTTAAACCAAATTTGATTTAAACTAAAATCTCCTAACAAGGATACATTAGTTACTTTAATTCCTATAGAATCCCTCTCAAATCCATCTAAACGAAAGTCACCCCCTACTTCATCAGCTAAAACGCAATGAGTAAAAATTAGAATCTTAGAGGTATCACAAACATATTCTCCATTTCCGTTATTAACTCTCACAAATTTTGGTCTTAAAGTATTTTCTTCTGTAGGATTAAATTTATAATTTATTTTAAATTGATATCCTTGTTTGTAATCCGAAAAACGATTCCCCCATTTTATTAAAATGAATTTTGAGCTTTGAAATCCTGCCAAACTTTGACTATAAAGATCAACTCTTTGAAAAGAAATTAAAATATCAGTATTCCAAATTCCAATACGGTATAAAGACAAAAAAATAGAAAAACTTTTTTCACTCAAAGAGTCTTTCAAAATTTTTAAATCTCTAAATTTTCGATTATAATAACGCCCATCTAAAACCAAATCTATTGAACGAAACTTTTCAAACAGTTTAATTTTAGTTAAAAAATCTTTCTCTATACTTAGTATTTCACCACTTTCTTCACTTAATTTATAAAGACTTTTTACGTAAGGAGAAAAAAAATTCGAATTCCAATTCAATTTTGATTCTAAACGAGAATACTCTATTATTTGATTAACTGTATCTAATAAAAATTTATTTTGAGTTTTAAAAAACTGAACTGTAAATTCTTCATTTTTTCCTAATATGAAATAAGGAGAGATAAAATAAGATTGAACAAAAAGACTATCCTTTAAGATACCATAATAATAACCAGAAAGAAGTCCTAATCTAAATGAGGAAATAAAGTTATTTGATAAATCTAAAAGATGTTTATAATAGTTTTTTTCTATAAAAGAACTATTTATATTCCAACGCTCAACAAAAAAATAATCTTCAACGATAGGATTAAAAGATTCAAAATTTTTGTTTCTATAATTTATTTCTGTATCTAATTTCCAAAATCCCCATCCTCCATTTTTTATTGTTTTGCCTAATTCATATTTAAATTTAACATCTAATCCATGTCCAAAATTATCTTCATCATCCAAATTTGAAAATAAATTTTTATCATTATCTGAAAAATAAAAAGAGTTATTAAAAAGAAGAGTACGAGTATCGTTTTTTAGCTTCAAATCAACCGTATAAAAACCTCTTCTTTGTGGAAAAAGAACCTTTATTGTATCTTGATTTAAAATATTATTCATAGAATCACCTACCTCCCTTAAATTCCGAACATCTTCTTCACTTAAAGAAAAACTTCCTATTGGATTTAAATCGTCCATAGATAATACTCCTCTAAGACTCCATTGAATACTCCCTATAGTATCTTCAATTGTATTATAAAACAAAGTATTAGGATAATCTTTTAAAGTATACTGATATTCAGCTAGAAATATATCTTCTGGAGACATTAATAAATTTTGTAGGAAATCAATTCTCCCTTCTCCATAATACATTAGATAATCTTTATTACGCTTCAATAAAATTCCATTTTTCCAGATCTTTTCGGTACCTTTAAAAACAGAAATGAAAGATTCATTATTACGACCCACCAAAAAATAATGCGTTTGTTTTCCTTGTTCTCCTTCAAATCTAGAACTGTGATAAAGGCCTTCACTAATTGCAACACCACCTTTCTGAAAAACTTGATTAAAATTAGAGTACACTTGTATCCCCTGAGCCTTAAGATACAATTTTTCAATATTTTTTTTTCCAAAATTTATAATATAATCACCTAATAAAATTCCATATTTTGAACTGTAAATTTCGACAAAAACTTGATCAATCTCTTTAAGTGTTGATGTATAACCTTGTGTTTGTAAAGGTACATCCTGATCTGACAAGTGAGCTCTGATATAAAATTCTTTAGAAATTTGACCTTTTACATCTAAATTTAATGTTTGATGTAAATCAAAATTATCTTGACTGCCTAAACCGACTACGATCGTTTTGTAACCGCTATATTTCAAATCATATTCACTTTTACTTTCGTTTCTATTTTTATCGTCAAAATCTACATTTTTAATTCTTTGTACGAATTTGTCTCTAATTAAGAAATCTGTTTTTTGATACCAATTAAAATAATATTTAGAAGTATCTTGTTTATCACCCTCAGCATAAATAAGAACGGAAAATATCCATATAAAAAAACAAAATTTTTTATGGGCAAATAAATAAAACATTGTTTTCAAAACAGTAAAACTGTGCTTGAACTTCAAGAGATAAAGGTAAAGTCTTTTCTTTTTGAATCATCCATAGAGAAGAAAACGGTCTAGCATACTTTTTGAATTGGTCTTTATTTTTTTGTTTAAGTAAAGACATATTATAATAATCATTTCTATAACGACTAGAAAATGAAAAGTAAGGTTGATCTTTTTCATTAAAAAACAAAAAAATATTTTCATAAATATAAGGTAAATCAAAGACTCTAATGGAAACTAATCTTTGTGATATTTGTAAGTAACGATACACTTTTTTTAGTTTTGGAAAAATAAAAAAAATAAAATAAGGCTCAACCCAAAAAAATTTTACTTCCGTCCAATCCATATTTAATATAGTTTCAGGTAACCGTAGTAAACTTTGTCTTTGAAAATTAGAGTCTAATAACCAAATTGATCTTTGAGAAAATTCCAAAACTAAATAATGATCACTTTGTCCTAAACTCCAAAAAAGAGGATAAAAATCAGGAAAAGGACTTTTAACATCGATCCATTCTTTTTGAAAAGACTCTTTTCCATTTTTAAAATCATCTAAACTCCAACTTTGAATTTGAAAAGGTTGATTCTTAAAAAAAATAACCTTTTCATCTTTAAACAAAAATTGATCGTACTCTAATTTATTTTGGTTAGCGAATGTAGTAACTAAAAAAAAGAAACTAACCATCATAATTATTAACTTATCATTCATCTATTTTTTGAATAAGTGTTTCTATTTTTTTCCCAAAAAAGTCATCTACTTCTATCTTCCTTTGGATTGCATCAATAGATTTTTTAACTGTGCTATGATCTCGATTTGAAAATGTCTTCCCTATTGTTTGTAAAGTCGCTAACTCTTTTTTATAAATTAAATACATAACAATCTGACGAGCTTCTACATTTTTTTTGTTACCTCTCATTTTTGAAATAACTAGAGATTCTTTTACATCTAAGTAGTCACAAACAATTTTTAGAATTTCAC
Source organism: Fibrobacteria bacterium (assembly GCA_965261055.1). Classification (GTDB taxonomy): domain Bacteria; phylum Fibrobacterota; class Fibrobacteria; order UBA11236; family JADFYW01. Next base: position 725,300 of record OZ253440.1, read on the forward strand.
CAATACTTAAGTGTTTACTATTTGTTTTACCAACAACACTTTCAATAATACGACAAACCACATTCAATGTTAATTTTCTACCAGAAGAAGACCACATTAACATTTGTTTAACAACAGATCCAATTAAAGGTATTCGTTCTTTAACACTTTCTGCAATAAGAACGATTGCATCATTTTCAACTGTAAGGTTACTTTCTTCTAGTTTTTTTTGAACAATTGCCTCTCGAGTCTCTTGCCGTGGTGTTTGAATATCTACCATTAAACCTGATTGAAATCGACTAACTAAACGTTCTTCTATTCCATTTAAAGCTTTTGGAGGCTCCACACTTGTTAACACAATCTGTTTTTTAGATTGGTATAATATATTAAAAATATGAAAAAACTCTTCTTGAGTTCCCCACTTACTTGCTAAAAAATGAATATCATCAAATAATAAAACATCCACATACTTACAATAATATTCAAAAAAAGTGCTTCCCTTATTGTCCTTAAGGGCCTTAACAAAGTCTTGATGAAATAAAGGGCAATCAACATAACGAACCTTCAAAGAAGAATCTTGTATTTGCATCTCATTTCCAATAGCTTGTAATAAATGTGTTTTCCCTAAACCTTGTTTAGCATAAATAAATAAGGGATTAAATTGAGGTTTTTTTAAATTTTCAAAAATTGAATAACAAGCCTTGTACACAAATTTTGCATGATCACCAATAACAAACTGTTCAAATGAAAAAGTTGGTTCTAAATATGTATTCGTTATAACTTCAGATTCGGGTAAAACAGAAATTTTCTGTCGCAACCGTATTATTTTTTTAACTTTGACTTGAATAGACTTAGCTATTTTTAGTTCAAAGTAATTTTTAATTAACCCCAAATAAGCAAGAGAAAACTCCTCTAGACTCAAGTTTTTAGGTAAACCTAAGACTATTTCATCTTCTTTTTCATTTAAAAAAAGAACAGGCGATATCCATTTCTGATATACTCCATAAGAAAGTACATTTTCTTTAAGATGTACTTTACACTTTTTCCAATACTCTAAACCTGAAGACATAAGCCTAAAACTAGAAAACTACTTTTAAAAAAACATTGCCTTGATTATTTTGTTAATTTTAGTACCATGAAACGACACAATTCTATATTCTATATTTTGGCTTGCTTTTTTCTTTTTCAATGTTTTGATGCAACCGAGAATATTAATTCAATTAACTTATTTAACGAATCAACTCAGCTTATCAATGAAGCCAACGAACAAATCCGTACACAAAATTACATTAGAGCTATTGAACTTTACAAACAAGCGATTGATATAGATAGCTCTAAATCAGATGCATACTACGGTCTTTTAACAGCGATTCGCTTAGAAAAAGACTTTATACGGACTTTTCGTGTTATTACAGAAGGAACTCTTCTAAGTATTATAGACAGTTTTAGAATCATTCTAGATAGTTCCATTTCTGTCGCTAATGAGTTTTATCAAGGCTCTATTGAAATTAGAAATAATCTCGCTCCCTTTATTTTAAGAGACAGCTTAACTGACCTCTATCAAAAGAGCTTAACTTTTCAGCAAGATAGTCTTATCACCCTTGATCAATTGGATTTTATAACAAACTACCTTATTGCAGCAGATACCAATGAAGAATTATATCAACTTCGTACGACAACGCTAACTGATAGATTTCGAGATAGATTTAACATAGGTTCTGATATTACCATTATAAATTACCTTTACTACTTTCTTAACTATCAAGATACAAATGACGATTTAGTAATTGATTCAACAGACCAATTGAATTTGATAAGTGAATTTAACACTATATTGTCTTTAAGCCTAGTAAACACTGCTAAATCTAGTAATGAAAATATTTTGGAAGAAATTATAAATAACTTAAGAAATCTTTTTAATACACAAGACCCCTCTGTTCAAAAACTTTTCTATGCAATTTTTTACAAACTTAGCCAAACTGAAAACATTACAGCTCTACTACAGGAAAACCAACTTTCCTCAATACAACCTCTTTTAGATAGTGTTTTTGATCATCTTAACTATTTCTTGTTTCAAGATAACCGTGACAATGACGGCGATGGCTGTATAGATGAAGAGGCTTATGATTTGTTTGATAACGATGGTGATGGCCTAGTTGATGAAGACACTCGTTTAAATGATTATTTTGTGACTCCTCTTGATTTATCTGCATTTTTTGCTGTAGGCTCCCCCCTTTTGAATATCCCTGTTCACTTTACTGGCTTTAAACCTGATTTCATTACTCCTGGATTCTTTGTTTCTGTGGTTGATTCTAAAAACTCAGGAAACAAATTAAAATTTAGAGACTCTATTTTATCATTAACACAAAATTCTATGCCACCGTACAACTTAACAACAGACCAAATCAACTACGCAAAAACTAATATTGGTGGATGCTGGAATCTATTTTATTGAGATGTACTACTTTTTATCTCTTCTTCTAATATTGTTTTGTACTCAAATCTCTCTAGCAGTACAATTAATAACAGCCCCTAACTACGAGACCCAAAGGGCGTTATCTATGGGAAATGCATTTGTAGCAATTGCTGATGATCAACAAGCAATATACCACAATGTTGCTGGTGTCAATTTCCAAAAAAAAATGGGACGCCCTAAAAAATTTCTAGGTCTAAGTTACTATCCATCATCAAATCATTTTTTGTCATTCGGATTCGTATCTTCTCAGAACCTAATTACTGCAAGGGATCTAGATGTGGCCCTAAGAGACTCTCTTACTTCTAATGGTATTGATTTTAAACAAATTGTAACTCAATTTGCAAATCTCATTATTAATAATGACTCTTTAGTTAGCTCTATAATACTTTTTAACCGATCAGCGATACCTTTCTTCTTTGGCTTTCACACTGAACTTACTATTAGTGATAAATTTTCCTCTGCAATTTGGGTTAATTCTGAACTTTATCCTTTTCTTGACTTAGGCTTTATCCCTCGTTTTGGACAATATTATAGTCGCTCTGAATTGGTCGGGCAATTTTCTTTTAGTAGTAGTGTCTCTAAAAGACTTTCTGTTGGCCTTGGCTTTAGGCTCGTGTATCTTAAAGAATCTGGCTTTCAAGATGTTATCGTAACTGACCCTTTTTTAAGAAACAATTCAATTTCAGTATTAGACAGTTTAGAGAATCTCGACATAGCACTTCCTATTCCCTCCGTTTTATTATCTAGTATAGAATCTTCTCTAGGTTTAACTAATAACGCTCTTTCCGACCACCCTTTGCTCAGAGCAATTGACGAAACCATTGGCTCTAATCCAATCCCCTCTATAGGCTTAGATTTTGGACTTTTATGGCAACAAACTCCTGAGATTCGTTTTGGTTTATCTTTACAAAATGTGTTTATTCCTTATATAGACAAACCTCTTATAAATATATTGAAAGGTCTCCATGAAAAAATGACAGGCCTAAATCAAAGAACAGTCATACCAAAACTTACTTTGGGAACCGCTTATTCTCCTATCATTTTTCAAAAAAATTATGGTAATAAAAGAACAGTAAACTTTGCATTAGACTTTGAAGACATTTTAAGCCACAGAACAGGTACTAAGAATACTAGTGTTACTAACTTCTTAAACTTTGGCTTTGAAGTCAAACAAAATTTAGGGTATAAAATACAAAACTTTTCAGGAACGAGATTAAATCGAAATATTTTTGGATTCCGCCTTGCAGCTGGAGCCAGAGATCTAGAGTTACACTGGGGAATTGGAATCTATCTTTTAAATACTTTACAATTTGATATCACATCTTGGGTCAAAAAAAACCAATTTTTTCATATTGCTGATGATGGACGCATACATAATCTGTCACTACAAATTAATATTTAGTTTCGAATCATGTCCCAAAATAAAAAATGGCAATTCCTCGCTCTGAATCAAGAGATCAAAAAACCTACTGACTACGCCCACTGGATTTTAACTCAAGTTTCTCGCACTTTTGCTTTAAATATTTCTATTCTACCTCCAAAAATTCAGAAAACAATTCTTATCTCCTACTTATTTTGTCGTATGGCAGATACTCTAGAGGATGACAAACAACTTTCCTTAAATAAAAAGAAAGATTTACTGTCTTCTTTCTCCAATCTACTTTTTTCAAAAGGTTCTTTTCCTAATTTTCAACTCCAACTACCAAATAATTGGAAAAATAGCCAAAATTACGATCAATTCTTAACATACCACGGTCATATTATTTTTTCTTTGTTTAAAGAAATACCCCCTCAAGATAAAATCTGTATTCAAAAATGGGTTCAAGAAATGGTAAAGGGAATGACTTTATTTCTGCCAAACGAAACCCATCTTAATAATCATCAAGAAAGCAAGCATTCTTTTTGGATAATTAAGAATATTAGACATTTAGATCTTTATTGTTATTTTGTAGCAGGCACAATTGGAAAGATGCTTACAGAACTTTTTAAGAACAATAGTATTTATATCTCAAAATATCTTAAAAAGAAACTTGATATTTATGCAAACTCATTTGGAATTGGTTTACAAATCACGAATATTTTAAAAGATGTACAAAGCGACCAAAATAGAAGAATCTCCTTTTTACCCTTAAATCTTATCTTAGAACAAACACCTATACCTGATGATTTTTTTACATCACCTCCTCTCATTATTCGTCCAGTTATCAAAACACTTGTTAGTATAACACAAACTCACTTAGAAGAAGCACTAAATTATTCTCTTCTAATTCCTCGTATAGAATTTAGACTAAGATTATTTTGCTTATGGCCATTATTCATGGCAATTGCAACTTTATCAAAAATTACACAAGAAAACCTAGATTTAAGTAAAAAGACACCAGTTAAAATCTCTAGGAAAGAAGTTAAAAAAATTATGTTTAAAACACTGCTATTCTGCTGGTCCAATACACTTCTTAAGAGGTACTTCCAAAATTACAATCAACAAATAAATTTCCATCTATATTCTTAATTTTTTACATTTTTATCATATTTTAAACAACCAATAGACTATGAAACACATCATTTCAAAATATAACCTAAAACCCTTACTTATTATTTTCTTTGGATTAATTACTGACCAAATTACAAAAATTTGGGCTTTTGCAACATACTCGCTACCTAATGGTTTACCTGATTATCAAAAGACAACCCAAATTATTGATGATTTCGTTGTTTTTAGGCTAATTTTTAATCCTGGAGCACTTTTTGGTAGTCGTCCCGAAAAATTAATTCCTTTCTTGCATCCTACTATTTTTTACCTCATTATTTTTGCTATAGCTATTACTACCATCGTATATTTGTATGTAAAAACCCCTTTAGAACAGAGAGGTTTCCGTTTCAGCCTTATCTTCATTTTAACAGGAGCTCTCGGTAACTTAATTGATCGTATTAGAATACATAAAGTCATTGATTTCATAGATGTTGACATACCTAATATCAATTTGCCTTTCTTAAATTATTCTCTTGAGCGATGGCCCGTATTTAATGTCGCTGACTGCTTCGTATCCATAGGAATTGGGCTTTACATTATAACTCAAATATTAGAATATAGAAACAATAAAAAGAATGTTTAATCTTCACGATAAGTGGATTTGTACAAAATTTGATTTGCACTCTCGTATTGATACTTTTTTAGCAAAAAAAAGCCCTCTATCACGCTCTCAAATACAATTCTGGATTAAAAAAGGCTGTATTACTCTCAATCAAAAAATAGCCCATAAAAACCTTTGTTTAAAACAAAATGATATTATAACAATTGTTAAAATATTAGAACAACCTCCTTCTTCTCTTATTCCAGAAGAAATCAAACTTGATATCGTTTATGAAGATCAAGATTTAGCGGTGATTCATAAACCTAAAAATATGGTTGTCCATCCCGGAGCAGGAAACTACACAGGAACCTTAGTCAACGCTCTTATTTGGCACTATAAAAATTTATCAAATCACAATGGAAATTTTAGACCTGGTATCTTACATCGCCTAGATAAAGATACATCTGGTTTAATCGTAATTACCAAAAATAACCTCTCTCATCAAAATTTAGCTGCACAGATTCAAACTAGAGTTATGAAAAGAACTTATTATGCATTAACATGGAAAAACCCTAAGTTAAATCAAGGAATTATTGATAAACCAATTAAAAGGGATCCTAATCATAGGGTTAAAATGTGTATTCACTCTGATGGTAGAAATGCCATTAGTCATTACAAAACTCTAAACAACTTTACATTTTCTTCTTTTATAAAAGTTAAATTACAAACAGGTCGAACCCACCAAATTAGAGTACACATGGATTCAATTAATACTCCAGTAATTGGCGATCCTGTTTATGGTAAAGGCTCTTTTAATATTAAAGAGCTTCCATATTCCCAACAAGCTTCTGCTCATAAATTACAACAATTTTTTACTTCCCAAGCTCTTCATGCTGGAAACTTATCCTTTTTACACCCCAAAACGAATCAACTTCTTTCCTTCTCTATTCCCCTACCAAAAAATATGAAAGATGCTCTTAATTTCTTAAATTCTACATCTAATAATTAGCAGTAAAAACATCACTTTTGAAAAAATTTTATCGAAAAATTATCAATGCTATAATTTAGTCCAAGATTGGTGGACAAAAAAGCAAAGGCTAAACTCACCAAAAAACATATAGAAATATTGTTAAATACAGTTTTTGGGAACTGAATTGATAGCACCAGTACGAGGCGTTTATTCTGTAAAGATAATTTCTCCAATATCTTATGCTGAACAAAGTTATATTGAAATAGATGAAGATCTTCAGTTATCATCAGAATATCGGCAATCAGTGGAGTCGCAAAAACAGCCACTTGGAGAACAAGTGATACTGCTATAGTCAGCAAGTGATAGTGGGAATGTCACCGTAGTAAGAGTCGGAACAGTGATAGATAATAACAGTCACTTCTACAGCAGATCCTACTCAAACAGCAAAATTAGAGATTACAGTATTCGGAAATAACATTTCAACAGAGGCAATGATTACTCATACAATAATAGAGCACTATCCCTGGTAATATCAATTATAATACAGCAGAGAAACAAATAGTAGCCATCTCTGATGGGCAATAAAACAACGGATGCTAGTGCTAACTGCACGATATTAAGTACGCCTTGGTGTTCATCAGAATGGTGCCACGATTTTTTCTAAGACTTATAATAATAGTACTTATATACTCATTATGCTACTCTACTTAAATTTTAGCGTAGCCCAGATGGAGTTATTGTAAAGTTTATGAATGATAATACTGTTATTGAAACAGTAACAATTTCAAATCCGACATGGAATAATGTTATAGTAATTCCTACTCCATCAACTGTTTTTAATAAAGTGGTAACCACCTTTCCAAATGCATCGTCTGCTTTTTATGAGATAGAAATTTTTGGAATTGGTACTGAATAGTTTTATTCATAGAAAATGATAAACAGGCATCTCATAACAGAGATGCCTTTATTATTTAAAACTTTCAAAAATAGGTCTATTTTAAATTCAATCCGTGGCAATAGGCATAATAGGGAACAGATAAAGTATCTTTGTTTTGAACTAATGACCCATCTTTGGTTTTATGTTTGTCATTATTAAAGATTTTTTTAGGTTTTTTTATTTTTTCAACACAAATTTTATTAGACTTTTAGTTAGAGAGAAGTTATTTGTTATTTCTCTTTTAGTTTTTTAGATTTGAGCAGTTATAACAAAAATTATACTACGACATAGCGAATTTTCCTACCAATGGTTTTGTTTCTTTGGGTAAAATATTAGATGAAAGAAAATCTGGTATTTATAGAATCTATGAAAAAAGTATTGGACTTTGATTGCGAAATTTTATTGAAAAAATTTGTAATGGGTCTTCCAAAATCAATTATGCCCGAATGACTTTTAAAAGAAACTAAAGGAGAAATGATAGCTAATTTAGGTACTTATATTAAACCTGAATACCGTGATATAACTTACTTTCATGGAATTGACTTTCATCAGGATATTATTGATTGGTCTAATTATTTATCAAATTTTATTACGCTCTATATTTATTTAAGTGATACAGATAAAAATTCTTCTCCTTTATTTGTCACTCCTAAATCTCATATTTTAGGTGATACTGTCTTTCCTCATAATATTAAAGATATTACTGATTCTTCTTTAATCTATAAAAATCATTTAGGAGGAGAAAAAACTTGATTTTTTAATTCTTACAGGATCGGTGGGTGCAGTTAATTTTTAGCATTCGCTAATTTTACGTGGAACTTAACCTCATCAAAACTCCAATCCTCAAATTTCTCTGCGTTACTTAATTTAACGAGAACCTAATTTATTAGAAGAAACAAATTGAAAAGTAAAAGGACTCTTTTCTTTAGAGAATACTCAAACAGATGTGAATCAAAATTAGGAGGTGATGTTAAAGAAAAATAACATTAACACTATTTAAATTATGTCTTATTACTCAGAGAAAAAATTACAGAATTTTGGTTTTAGGTGCTTAGGAGGAAAAAATATAAAATTAAGTCAAAATACAAACATTTATAATTCAGAAAAATTGAATTAAATGATTTTGTTCGCATTGATGATTTTTGTCTTTTATCGAGACAAATCAAATTAGGTAAATATGTTCATGTTGCGACCTTTTGTAATTTTTTAAAGCGTTTTTGCTATTCTACTATAAAAATTTTAGTAATTATCAGTTATTTCAATGGTTATCGATAAGTCCATAGTATTAGTGACAATAAGCATTGGTGGTTTTAGTAATTTTATTTTAAATAAATATATTTTTGAGCAATTTTTCAGGTGGAAGAGAAGCCTATTATGAAAAGTATGACTATTTAAATTTAAAAGATATTCAAATTGCTGAAGCACTCCGCACAATTTAGAGAAATGGATCTTGAGGATGAAATAGAACCAAACAATTTAGAAGAAGCTTATGATGAAATGATGTCAAACAAAGCCATTACTCATAACTTAAGACATTTATGCTCCCAACAAGGTTTATTAATTAAAACGGAATATGCAAATGCTACACGAAAAGAACCTTCTGACTTAATGCGTTTAAGATAAAGTTTTGAAGAAGGATCATTATCAAAACCTATTAAAAAAACTACCGCAAACCTTTATTTAAATTTATTTATAATCATTATCACAAATTATCCGTCATTTTAGATGTTTTTGATCAAACAAAAGATAAAATAGATAAAGAAGGTGGCTACTACTGTTCTATCTTAAAACCCCTCTAAGTATACAAAATAGATCAAATATATTACCAACAAAAAGAATCTTTATTTAAGGTCTTTTTTATGTTAGCTAATATGACCGTTTAAAAAGCATCATAAGCTATCATTTTTTTTTCGACACCCAAATCTTCTAACATCTTAGTTGTAGCATCAACCATCATTGGAGGTCCACATAAATAATATTCTATTTCTTCTGGTTCCTCATGATTTTTCAAATAATTTTCATAAACTACATTATGGATAAAACCGACTGCTCCTTCCCATTGATCCTCTGGTAATGGGGATGACATTGCAACTTGATACTTGAAATTAGAAAATTTAGATTGAATACCTTCAAAATCTTCAACATACATATTTTCACGAACAGATCGAGCACCATACCAAAAAGAAACTTTACGATCTGTATTTTGTGTGTGAAATAAATCAAATAAATGAGAACGCATAGGAGCCATCCCTGCACCACCAGCAATAAAACACATCTCTCTTTTCGTTCTTTTTTGAAAAAACTCACCATAAGGACCTGAAATTACAGCCTTATCCCCTAGTTTTAGATTAAATATATATGAAGAAGCTACTCCAGGAGCAAATACTGTATTTGGCGGTGGAGTCGCTATTCTAATATTTAACATGACTCTATTTCCTTCAGCAGGATGATTCGCCATAGAGTACGCTCTAAAACATTCTTCAGTATTTTGACTTTCAATATCCCATAATTTAAAAGTGTCCCAGTCTTCACGGTATTTTTGAGGAATATCAAAATTCTTGAAGGATAATTTATATTTAGGAATATCAATTTGAATATACCCACCAGCTTGGAATTTTAACTCTTTACCGCCATCAATATTAAGAATTAATTCTTTAATAAAAGTTGCCACATTATTATTAGAAGCAACAGTACACTCAAACTTTTGAATAGTAAAAATCTCATCTGGAACTTGTATAGACATGTTTTCCTTTACTTTCACTTGACATGACAGCCTCCAACCGTCTTTAGCCTCTTGGCGACTGATATGACTTTTTTCAGTCTCTAGAAGTTCTCCTCCTCCAGAATGAACTTGACACTTACACATAGCACAAGTTCCACCTCCACCACAGGCTGAAGGCAAAAAGATTTTTTGATTAGACAAAGTTGTTAACAAAGAAGAGCCAGCTTTAACCTTAATAACATTATCCTTATCTTCATTAATAACCAAATTACAATCACCTTGCTTTATCAATTTAGATTCTGCAAAACTTAATAACAGTACTAAAACAAGAATAATACCTGTAAAAACAACAATACTTAAAATAATGAGCAACATATCCATAATTATAAACTAATTCCAGCAAAGCACATAAAACCCATGGCCATAAGACCTGTAACAATAAATGTAATTCCTAATCCTCTTAATCCTGAAGGGATATTAGAATAACTCAATTTTTGACGAATTGCTGCTAAAGCGATAATCGCTAAGGCCCAACCAATTCCAGAGCCAAAAGAAAAAACAACAGTCTCAGATAAACTATAAGAACGTTGAACCATAAACAAAGATACCCCTAGAATAGCACAATTTACAGCAATTAAAGGTAAATAAATTCCTAAAGCATTATAAAGTGCTGGACTAAATTTATCTAAAATCATTTCAGTTAATTGAACAAAAGCAGCAATTACGGCAATAAAAGAAACAAATTGTAAAAAAGTTAAATCAACACCTTCTACCAAAACATTAGGAGATAATAAATAAGTATTTATTAACCAATTTAGTGGTGCGGTTAATGTTAAAACAAAAATAACGGCAAAACCTAAACCAGTCGCTGTTTTAACTTTTTTAGAAACTGCTAGAAAAGAACACATGCCTAAAAATAAAGACAATAGAACATTTTCTACAAAAATTGATTTTACTAAAATATCAATCATCTTTTTAATCCTTTTCTACTAATTTTTTTGAGACTAAACGCTGTAACCAAATAAATAAACCGACTAAAAAGAATGCAGCAGGAGCTAAAACCATTAAACCATTATTGGAATAACCCAAGTCATACAAAGCTTGAGGTACAATTAGATACCCCATTAATGTTCCACTTCCAAAAAATTCACGAAAAACAGCCACCAAAATTAGAATAAAGCCATAACCCAAACCATTTCCAAAACCGTCAATCATAGATTTCCAAGGTCCATTTGCCATTGCAAATGCTTCTGCTCTACCCAAGACAATACAGTTGGTGATGATTAAACCAACAAAAACACTTAATTGCTTACTAGCATCATAAGCAAAAGCTTTTAACATTTGATCTGCTAAAATTACTAATGAAGCAATAATTGCAAGCTCCACAATAATTCGGATGTTAGATGGTATTTTATTTCTCATAATAGAAATAATCAAATTAGATAATGTTAAAACCACAGTAAGAGCAATTGCCATTACTAATGCAGGTTCAATTTGAGTTGTAACAGCTAATGCTGAACAAATTCCTAAAATTTGTAATGTAATAGGATTGTTGTCCCATAAAGGATCTCTTAACAATTTTCTTTCTTTCTTTCCAAAAATACTAAATCCTTCTTTCATGATTAATTCCTTCTCATTCTTCTAAGGTAAGGTTTATAAGCTTCCATTCCTTTATGAAGCAAGTCTGTAACGCCTCTAGAAGTCATTGTAGCTCCACCGATTCCATCAACTTTGTTAGAAGACTCTACACCAGATAAATCACTAGCTTTCCCTTTAGCAACAGTCACAGAGGTCCATTGCCCTTGACTATTAATCAAACTTTTACCTTTAAAGTTCTTTGTGAACCAATCTTTCGCAATTTCCGCACCTAAACCAGGTGTTTCTTTCTGTTCATAAAAGGTAATTCCTTTAATAGAGTGCCCGTCACTTTCCAAAGCTAAATAACCTTGAAGTAATGACCATAACCCCATTCCTTCCACTGGTATCGCAAGAGCAGATCTATCTTTTGTTTCATATAGATAAAGCAATTTGGAATTAGCAAGAGCATCTGCCATGTTTTTATCTTTTAGAACATTACCATTTAAGTCAATAATAACTTCTTTGATATTTTTATTATATAGGTCTCCAACATGTTTTCCCAACATCGAAAAATCTTTAATATAACCCAGAGCTTTCAAAATATTTTTCTTTTGATCAATACTCACATTGTAATCTTGAAGTGGCTTTAAAGAACTAGCAGCTATAGACAAAAGAATACTACAAACAATACAAACAATTCCTGCAAAAACAATAGATTTACGCATTCTTTAATCTCCTACGAACACTTATTTGAACAACATAATGATCAATAAGAGGTGCAAAAATATTCATAAACAAAATAGCCAACATGACTCCTTCTGGATATGCTGGATTAAGACAACGAATTGTAATTGTAAGAACACCAGCTAAGAAACCATAAATAATTTGACCTACTTTAGTATTTGCTGAAGAAACAGGATCCGTAATCATAAAAACCAAACCAAAAGCAAGTCCACCCATTGATAACTGATAAAATAAGGGGAGACTTAAAATTGCAGATGATTCGGGAGTCGCAATCGCATTTAAAAGTAAAGACATTAAAATCGCACCTATCAACATCGAAAACATCGTCCTCCAACTTCCAATACCTGTTACAATCAATATAGAGGCACCTATTAAACATAAAAACGCAGATGTTTCACCTATAGAACCAGGTATAAAACCAAAAAACAAATGGTAAAGATCAAAGTCAGCTTGATTTAAAATTCCGACAATATCATCCTTTTTAAATAAATTTAAAGCTAAACCAAGTGGAGTCGCTCCAGAAAAGGAATCAATAACTTTTTCTTTTACCAAATCAATAGCCGTCCAAACCTTATCTCCAGATAACTGAGCTGGATAAGCAAAAAACACGAATGCACGAGCAGATAAAGCTGGATTAACAATATTCATTCCAGTTCCACCAAAAACCTCTTTTCCAATAACCACTCCAAATGATATACCAACAGCGATCATCCATAACGGCGTTGTTGGAGGTAAAATAAGTGGAAATAATAAACCTGTTACTAAAAAGCCTTCATTTATTTCATGACGACGTACAACAGAGAAAATGACCTCCCAAAAACCACCGACAACATAAGAAACTATAACGATAGGTAAAACAATAATTGCACCTTCGATAATCGCTTCTATAAAATTAACTGATAAACCTAAAGCCTGTAACTTTTGATAACCTACATTGTATATCCCAAACAAAAGACAAGGAATCAAAGCTAAAACAACAGTTAACATCATTCTTTTAAGATTAATATTATCTCTTACATGTACACCTTTTTTCTTAGTCTGTGTGTTTGGAGACCTTAAGCCAGTATCTTGAGCTTCAAAAATTGGCCACAATTTATGAAAAATGGTATTAGGCTTCTGCCATTTCTCTTCTAACTGATCTAATTTCTTGCTAATGTACCCTTTCATTTAACCTTCTTTCTCAATCAATTCTAAACCTTTTTTAATTATAATATCTACTTCTAGTTTAGAGATACAAGCGTAACTACACAAAGAGAAATCTTCTGGATCACATTCAAGAATTCCCAACTCTTCCATTCTTTCAATATCTTCAGCTAAACAAGCTTTAAGTAAAAAAGAAGTATGTATATCTAAAACTACAAACTGATCATACCAATCAGAGAAAACAAGAGCTCTAGTTTCACCATTTATTTTAGTATGCATTGCAAATTTTTTAAACGGATTTAGTTTAGAAAGAAACAAACGAGTAAAAGAATGTCTGTCTTGACCTAGTTTCAACCAGCCAAAAATTTCTTTATCTTCTTTAACAGGAATCGTTGTCAATGTAGAAGAATAAAAACCTAAATAACCTTGCCTTTCCACTGTTCTTCCCGATAAAACTGTACCTTGAATCAAACGAAATGGAGCTTTAGAAATTTGATTATCAGGAATAATTGAATCCAAACAAGCACCAACGCGAGTTTCATAGTACTGCGGATTTTTTACTTCTGATCCACCTAAAGCAACAATTCGTTCTACTGGTATTTTTCCAGTCTCTAAAAATTTTCCCAAAACAACAACATGCTCAGCTTCAATTGTCCAAACTTGTTTACCTTTTCGTATAGGATCTAAAGCTTGAATATGCGTACTAAAATTACCCGTAGGATGTTGACCCTCAAATTGATGCGTCTCTGTAATTTTATTTTGCTTTATCGCTAGAGAAACTTCTGCTTCATTATAATCGTAACAAGTGTATACAGGGTTATTTTCAGCAAGTACCTTCAATGCTCGTAAACCCATTTGAAAGCTCTCTTCTTGATCTTTTAATAAAACATGTTTATTAGCAGCATTAGGCTCTGTATCCATTGCTCTAACAAAAATAGAAGAAGGAATTATAGAAGGATCAGCAATCTTAGAAAAAGGTCTTTGTTTAATGTAAGACCAAAGACCTGAAAGTAACAAGTTTGAAACCAATTCGGATCGAGATGCTGTTTCTATATCTTTAAAAACCCTAAATTTTTCAAAACTTTCGCGACCTTCTTTTTGAATAACAACCAATAAAAGAGCTCTTTTTTCTCCACGCTCAATTGTCTTAACAACACCACTTGCTGGAGAAGTAAATTTTAAATCAGGATTTATTTGGCTACTTAAAATAGGCGTTCCTACTTTAACCTTATCACCTTCCTTAACCTCTAATTTAAATTTGACACCTTCAAAATCTATAGGAAGCAAAGCAAACTTAGACACTTTATTAGATTGGCTCAATACTTTTTGAGGTTCTCCCAATATTGGTAAAATTTTACCTTTTCTTATTTTAAAAACAGCCATAGTAATCTCATTTTTTAGATAAAAATTTTTATCTTAAAACTTTGGATACCAAAATAAATTAAAATAAAATTCCTTAAAAGGAGCCTACCTAGGACGAGACTTGAACTCGTACCTCTAAAATAGAGAAAGGATTTTAAGTCCTCAGCGTCTACCAATTCCGCCACCCAGGCAAGGATTTCAAATATAATAATAAAATTTATTCTTTTCTAAATATTTTATTGATAAATTTTATTTTTCTTTTTAAGACCCGATTCCTTCCTTTTTCAAAGATATTTAATTTACACTTATTTTTAGTTTTACGGATTTTACACTTATTTTTAGTTTTACGGATATAAAAAGAAGCCTAATTAAAATAGATTTTTAAATCTTTCGCCATTACATACTAATATAGAAAGAGTCGTACAATATATCTAACTGTAGTAATATCCCCATTTAGAGTCGTAGCCAAAATACTGGTAGCAATCCACCGTAATTAGTATTAGGTAATGTTTTTTATGTTTTTTTGAAACTTAACTCATAGATTTTCTTAGGTAATTACCAATCGGATCCCGTAAACCTAACAATGGCAACCCTAGCTTAGACTCTATAACACCTACATTAAGGATTAATCCCCCTATGTATAAAGCTTTAGGTAATAATATTTCTCTAATACTCTTTTTATCCCTCATACTATCCTCTTTAATTTTTTTATTTAATTCCATTTTAAACCCCTATCAACCTCACCAAATCAAGTCATCGTTAAACTTGGACTTGTAATATAACCCTACTTGTTAAACCATCTACAAATTCCAGTCTTGCCTGTTCCATTTGCCAATGGTCAAACTCTGACTTGTCTGTTAGTTCCTACTATCCTTTTATGTATCTCATTATTTTATCCTTTTTATTGCTATAGTTCTAGCCTTTCGCATTTGTTGGTAGTCAAACTAAAAAATTAGTTTTCTTGGTGTAAAAAATTAACCAATAATTTTACTATAATAAATACTTAAATCTGTATAATCAAAAAAGTATTAATAGCCCAAAAACTAAATTTATCTTAAAATTTTATAAAAACAGTTGACAAAAAATAAACTTTCAATATACATTTGTTCAGTATAATATTAACAATCACAAGGAAAAAAATGAAAACACCTAAAAATTTAAGCCCAGAAAAAGTGAAAGCTTTAGAAATCTCTCTCTCTCAAATTGAAAAAAACCATGGTAAAGGTGCTATAATGACACTTGGAGATAAACCTATTGTAAATATCCCCATCATTGAAACAGGTTGTTTACAGCTTGACAATGCCCTAGGTATTGGTGGGTATCCACAAGGAAGAATTATTGAAATCTTTGGTCCTGAATCTTCAGGAAAAACAACCTTAACTTTACATGCAATTGCACAAGCTCAAAAAGCTGGTGGAATTGCTGCTTTTATTGATGCAGAACATGCTTTTGATGCTTCTTATGCACAAAAACTAGGTATTGATACTAAAAACCTACTTGTTTCTCAGCCTGATACGGGTGAACAAGCCTTAGATATTTGTGAAACTCTTGTTCGTAGTGGTGCTATTGACATCATTGTTGTTGATTCCGTCGCTGCTCTAGTTCCTCAAGCGGAAATTAATGGAGAAATGGGAGATTCACACATGGGTCTTCAAGCAAGATTAATGTCACAAGCTCTTAGAAAACTCACATCCATTGTAAACCGTTCACAAACTTGTCTATTCTTTATCAATCAGCTACGTATGAAAATAGGTGTTATATTTGGTAGCCCAGAAACAACAACAGGCGGAAACGCTCTTAAATTTTACTCTTCCATTCGACTGGATATTAGACGTATTGCAACAATTAAAAATGGAGAAGAAATTGTTGGAAACCGTACTAGAGTAAAAGTCGTTAAAAATAAACTTGCGGCTCCTTTTACCCAATGTGAATTTGATATTTTATATGGTTCAGGTATTTCTAAAATTGGCAGTATCATTGACTTAGCTGTTGAATTTGACATCATCAAAAAAAGCGGAACTTGGTTTTCTTATGGAGAAATAAAATTAGGGCAAGGACGGGATAAAGCTATTGCTTTTCTTCAAGAATCTCCAGATCATTTAAAAATAATTGAAAATAAAATTAGAGACATCTTTCAAATTTCAAACTCTATAGATGGTTTTGAAGTTGTTAATACAACTGACGAAAAAGCTAAAAAAACTTCTGCAAGTTTAAAGGAATCTAAATAAAGCTTACAATTTACTTAGTTTTTAAAACAAGAAAAGGAAAAGTTTAATACTTTTCCTTTTCTTGTTTTAATTATCTTATTTAAAGTTTTTAACCATTAAACAAATTTTAACCATTAAACAAAATTAGATTAAGCCTTACTTTCATCCCAATTAGAACCATGCTTAACATCGTCCTTTTCCTCTCTTCTTAAATCCTCTTGGAAATCAAATTCAGCATTTGCTATTACCCACTTTTCTTCGGCTTCATCATCAGCAACAATTGCCTCTACAGGACAAGCTGGTACACAAGCAGAGCAGTCTATACATTCATCGGGATTAATGTATAACATGTCTTTGCCTTCGTAAAAACAATTAACAGGACAAACCTCAACACAATCACCGTATTTACACTTGACACAAGAATCTTGAACTACATAAGTCATAAAAGAGCTCCACTAAAATCATAATAACCAATAATAAAAAAAAATATCTATAAAAACAAAAAATTTATGTTAGATAATTTAATTTAATTTTGGGTTTAGATACTGAAGGAAGCTGTATGTAATTTGGTTTTATTACATCTGAAGGCATAAAAGGTATATTCAAAATATCTTCTAACACTTTTTTAAAAGGATAAAACTCTTTTAAGTCATTTATAGTTAAAAATTGACTTTTTTTCTCTTCTAATATCTTTTTACTTTCTTCCCAAATTTCCTCTTTAAATTCTTTTTGATTGAAATATCCCACATAAAAATAACCTTTATTTGCATTCAAACAAGCAAAATCAGAAGAAGGATTCTTAAACAGATAACTTAATACTTTTAAAGAAGAAACCAAATAAATTGGGATTGAATTAGCAAAAGAAAGTCCTTTAGCAAATGCTATTGAAACACGAATACCCGTAAAACTTCCTGGACCACTAACAACAATTATTTTTTTTACATCTTTCACAACCTTTCTCAATAACTTTAACGAATCTTGAAAAATTTCAGGTAAATTTTTATACAGAAAAGGCTTATGATCAATATGTTTATATATAAGTTCTTGATCATGATCCATAAAACTTAAAACAAACATGGAAGTTAAATCTATATAACAAATCATCTTTGAATTCCCTGTTGAATTAAATGTGTAATAAATTTAGAATATGATACACCTATCTTTTCAACTTGTTGCGGTAAAATAGACAATCTAGACATCCCAGGTAAATTATTAGTTTCTATGACATAAAAAATACCTTGATCTAAAATAAAATCAGTTCTACTTAACATTGCTAATCCCAAGCTTTGATGACATTTTAAAGCTAAACCTTGAAGTTCTTTTACTTGTTCTAATTTCAGATTAGCTGGTGTCACTTCTTGTACTTCGCCCATAGTATATTTTACTTCATAAGTAAAAAAGTCTTGCGATTTTAATATAATTTCAGTTACTGGTAAAGATTCTAAATTATCTACAATACCTACAGAGAACTCTCTGCCTTTTACACCTTGTTCTAACAATATTTCTGCAAAACCTGCTTTCCAAAAAGCTTTTAGCTTAAAATCTACATCTTCTTTATTTTGACAACAGTAAATATCTAGACTAGAACCTCCCTTAGGATTTTTTAAAAAAATAGGATAACTAAAGTCTTTTAAAACAAAATCAATATCATCTTTTTGTTTTATAACACAAAATGATGGTGTTTTTATACCTGAATTTTGATAAATAATTTTAGACTTAATTTTATCCATTGCATTTCTACATCCAATAGCTGTACTACCTGTATAATTTTGCTGATATTCATCTAATTTCTTTTGTAAAGTACCATCTTCACCCTCTCCCCCATGCAAAGCCAATATACATAAATCACAGTGAGGAAAGAATTCAAACTTTGGTATTTCATTTTTTTTAACCCATTTTTTAGGTGGTTTCTTCATATAATTTTGTACTAAATGAGGAGTCAATTTTAAATTCTCTTTTTGAAAACTTATATTCCAAATCCATTCCGATTTAGATGTTATTAAAATAGGAAAAACTTCAAATTCATCTGAAATTTCCTGTAAAATCATACAACCTGAGTGTATAGAAATAACATGTTCTAAAGAGCAGCCACCCATAATCACAGCTATTTTAAGTTTATTCATATCTAATTCAATTAAAGAATTAAAAATTTATTAATACCATTCAAATCTTTATTATTTCTAAGACTAATCCTAATATTTAAATACTGTAACATTTAAATTTATAGATACAAAAAAGGTTTCAAACCCTAAGCTTAAAACCTTTTTTATGTTAAGATTATCTTTGATTATCGAGTAAAAATATCTGCAACTTGAGCTCTTGTTAAGGCAAGACGATTACTTCCGTCTTGTAAATCATAAAGATAAATATATTTCCCATTCAAACCATTTATCAAATAAATTGATAAATACTCTCCAAAATTATCTTTTCCAAAAGTAATGACTTTCTCAGTAGGGCTTAAAACAAGGGGATTACCGTTAGTATCAAGTACCCTTATTTTATCTATAGTATAATCAAAATCTAAGATACGATCAACTTCACCGTTAGCAGAAACAGAATCTTCAAAAGATATAATAACAACATCAGATCCACCCATAGTAAGAATGACGTCATTTCCAGCTCCACCGTCAATAGTGTCATTTCCAGCTCCTGTAGCTTGTGCACCTGCACCCCAAACTCGACTATCATCAGCTGTTCCATCAAAATTAATGTCCTCTATAATTTTAGCATATAGAACTGAACCATCATTTCCTTGCCCAAGGAATGCATTAACAGGACCTAAATCCATTAATATTTGACCACTAAAGCCATCTCCACCCGACATTCCGATAAAAGAAGACGGACTAGCGATAATAGCATTTCCTCCTACAGAACTAGAAGATATAGAACTAGAACCATTCAGTCCAGTACCGCCACCACCACCTAAAGCTTTAACAACATCCGAAGCAAAAATACCAGTTCCTGATCTCATCAAGTTGATAGAACCTTGACCAGATTCTACTCTCTGGATTGCAGTATTAGTATTAGTTACTCCTCCTCCAAGGCCACCTCCTATAGAACCTATTGTTTGACTCACTACTCGTTGGGCACTAGGAGAAACTAGTAAAGCACTACCAGAGGCACCTCCACCTCCATAACCGCCCAAAGCACCTATTTGGAGTCTAGCAATTGCTAGATCATTTGAATTAATTCCAACTCCATCATTACCAGCGAAACCATCAGCAAAAATGATATCATCACCACCTCCAGCCATAATAAAGTCATCACCACCTCCAGCAGTTCCACCATCACTTGCTCCAGCAGTTCCAAGAGAACCACCAGTATCAACTGTACCATTATAATTTAAAGCATGACCACCACCACCACCAGAACCATCTGCAAAAATAATATCAGAAAAAGGAGTACCATTTACAAAATTATCAGTAGAGCTACCATTTCCACCAGTAGCAGCTTTAATTAGAAATTCAGTACGAGATGGTTTTAAAATCGGTCCAGCTCCACCACCAGAACCTTCAGCCCAAATCACTTTTCCAAGAGGAGTAAAAGAGTTATACAAAGGATTCTGAACGATAATAGCTAGCGTTCTAAAATCAATTAGCGTACTCGTAGATATTAAATTACTATCAAAATCGCTAATCGCTCCCGTTGTAACAGAGACTCTATACTGTTGGTCTAGACTTAAACCTGAGATTGGTATAATAAGAGTATCTAAATTTACTCGAGGAGTACCTATAGAGACACTACTAGAGAGGCTATCAACAATAGTAATTTTAGAGGCATCATTTATAAAAATATCCTCAGAATAAACAAGTATAATACTGTCTAAACTGATTGGAACTTCTAGTAATTGAGGAGGCACTACAGCATTAACATTTGAAAAAACGAAAGTAGGAGAAGAATTATCTAAACCTGTTGTAAACTCAAACCTATAGGCAGAATTACGATTTAAAGAAAGATCTTGTACAGCACCTTGAGACACTATAACAGCATAGGTTTGATTCCCTCTTAAAGAGCTCAATAAAGAGATTTCTAAAGTATTATTTAACAATGATCCTTGACTAGATAGATTAACTCTATCAATAACAACACCATTATTAATTGAAACTAAACTACTATTAATTATACTAATTGTTTCATTAAAAGTAATAAGAATTTTTGAAGTAGTAACCAACGCCTCAGCAGCAGTTGCAGGAATACTCCCAGTCACTGTTGGAGCATCTTCATCTTTAGTACTAAAACTTATAGTTCTACTAGTATTTCCATTTCCAGCTAAATCCTGAACAAAATCAGGACTGATTACAAGATTATATGTTGTACTTCCTTCCAATCTGTTCTTATTCAAAATTAATATGATTTGATCTGCATTTGTAGTACTCCTACTTATACTTGTAATTGAACTTGTAGCAAGTCCTTCAATTCTAATCTTAGTAACATCTACTGTAGTAGCATCTAAACTTTCATCAAAAAGAATAGTCACGACAGAATCTGTTACTACAGATAATTCTTGTGGAGAGATCCCAGTAACGACTGGAGGTGCTATATCTCCTACATTAAAAACAATTGTTTGCTCTGTTGCATTGTTAGGAATAGTTGCATCATCAGAAAAAGCCCCATTTGCAAAACCAAAACTGTATAAACCTACATTAGTAATTTCTGGAGAGAACAACACAGTTACCTCATTAGAGTCAAGAATAATGCTACTAATTGTTCGCCCATCAGGAAGATTGATTAGACTGCTGTCCCGTATAAAAATGGCTTCGTTAAAAGTAAAGTGAACTCTATCTACAGAAGGTTCTGATGTACCAGATTCTGGATTCGTACCCATTAGAACTGGTGGGGTTTGATCTCTGATTGTAAATTGAGTTATAACTTCTTGAATATTCTGATTACCATGACGATCATTAATAGCCCCGATACCAACAGTAATCATATAGGTTTCTTTTTCATTAAAAATAATAGGATTTCCAAGCGTAGTTGGTGCTAATGTTAAAAGTAAAACTGAATCATTTTGAACCACAATTCTGTCAATCATAGCTGACGTTCCTGAGACGGTAACTTCAGATATATCTACTATATTTATTGGCTCATTAAAGTAAAGTTGTATCTGACTCAAGGTTGTTAAAATATCTCCGACTCCGTTTCGTGGATTTGAACTAACAAATGCAGGAGGAATATCATCTATAGTTGTAAAGGTAAATGCATCCCCAACATTAAATTGATTATTACTCACTTTTCGAACAAAGCTACTTATATATTCAACCCTATACTCAGTAAAATTTTCTAAAGTGTCATTTAAAACTATTTCAATAACACTATCAGCAGCACCAGCACCTACACTAACAGTGTTAATATCCACTGTATCCATAGTCGTAGTACTTATAACAGATATATTATCACTTGATTGTAAAGTAATAGCTCCATTAAAATGGATTTTAATAGGACTAATAGTTCTACTTACTCTCTCCGCTAATTCTCCAGGTTCTACCCTTACACGAGATGGCAGGTCTAAGTTTGCACTTGTTATAATACTACTCTCGCTATGAAGATTTGGGTTTGCATTAACAGATAAATCCAATAGAGCACCAACTTCCACAATTACACGATATGTTGTAGAAGGTTTAGCATTGCTGATATCCATTATCATTGTTCGCCCTATTATTTCTATATTACTAATTCTAATGTCAAAACTATCCGCTACAGATACAATCTTAATTTTTGAAGCTATTGTGTTAGCGAAATCACTTGTATTAAGCACAACGGGCTCTGAAATCGTTTGAGTTATTCTGCTAAATGTCCTAAAGTTTGTTACTCCAGATGGTGCTGTAATTAGAATTGTAGGCCTTGTATTATCGGCTGTTTCAAAAGTAAAACTTACAGCTTCATTTTTATTATCAAAACTATCTTCAAAAAGACCCGCACCTATTCTAACATTGTAATCAGTAACTTGGTTTAGACCAGAAAGCAATATGACGGGGAGTGTACCTGCTCCACCTGAACCAAACTCTATTGCTCCTAGAGTTGCACCATTATCTATACTAAGAAAAGAAGCAACACCTCCTCTCATAGCTTCAGCAGACAAAAAAACATTTGTTGAACCAAAATTTAATTGTATTCTCTCTAAGTTAACATCTACATTTCTATCTCCATCCGCAGGTACAGTTGTGTACTTTGGACTAGTAATAGAACGAACACTAAAGGTAATATCAACAGCAATATTTTTATTCCCTGATGAATCAGTTACAGCACCTCTTTCAAGAGCAATCGTATAACTCTGACCACCATCCAAAGTACCATGACCTTGTATGAAGACTGTATCCAAACCATTGACGGTATCAGGAGCATAACGTGGTGTCACGTTAGACAAAGGTGTTGAGTTTCGATCTTTAATTGCAAAGCGCTCCCCAACTATGTTTTTGACAGGCTCATCAAACACAATATAAATGCTAGGAGGAAATACAGGTACGCCACTAGCATTTGCTGCAGGTAAACTTGAACTAACAGCTGGTGGAATAAAGTCCTCAACAAAATAAGTGATAATATTCAAATTCAACGCATTTCCCGCACTATCCTTAATCGCCTCATTTTTAAATCTTAATTCGTAACTACTTCCAGATTCAATTCTAGCCCGATCATTAGTAATAATAAGAGTATCTCCAATAACTTCTATTTCTGTAACCACATTGACATTTGGAGCACTTGGCGAGGTAAACGATATTTTTGATAAATCAACCACAGGCACTCTATTGTAAACCAACCTAATTGTTGTTGCTTGGACATCATTAATTGAAGCTCCTTCCCCTGGACTAAAAGAAACCAGCTCAATTGGTGGTAACGGCGAATCACTTTTTTTGCTACAAGAAGACCCTAACAATAAAAGCATTGACAGAATAACTAATCTATACATACATCTCTCCTAAATAATCATTACAATAAATTACAAGTAATATATAGCAAAAGATACATCTAAAATCAAATGTTTTAATTAATTTTTAAAATTTTAATCCATGATTTAGCCTTATCTCTTAGAAATTTAATTCTTTGCATTTGTTTTTTAACGCTCATTTCTTTAAAATCTTTAAAACCAGACTGAATATTGCCCTGTAATTGCCCTGGTCCTCTGATTTCTAAATCTAACTCTGCTATCTTAAACCCATCATTCAATTTTGAATACTGCTCTAATCTTTCTAATTGTTCAGAGGTTAGATGATCAGATAACAATAAAAAACACCAAGACTCTTTATCTCCTCTACCAACACGCCCTCTCAATTGGTGTAACTGAGACAAACCAAACCTTTCTGGAGACTCTATAATCATTAAATTCACCAAAGGTAAATCAACTCCGACCTCAATAACCGTGGTTGCAACTAAACCCTGTATTTTATAATCCTGTAAATCTTTTAAAATTTGTATTTGTTCTTCCACTTCAATCTTACTGTGAAAAGGAACTACTTTCCAATTTTTATCTATCATCTTTAACTCTGAATAGACATCTATAACTGTAGGTAAAGGGGCTTCAACATTTCCACTACCTGTGCTTTCAATACGAGGTAAAACCCAAAAAAAAGGCTCTTGATTTTTAGACTTAATCTTTAAAAACTGCAACAAATCCTTTCGTTTTTCAATCGGAACCAATCTTGTTTTCCGTTCTTTACGAAAATTTGGAGCCTTAGATATAACAATGTGATCCATATCTTCGTAAAAAATTTGAACAAGAGATTGTGGAATAGGAGTTGCTGTCATTTGTAATATATCAGGATAATTACCTTTAGAAAACAATTTTTTCTTTTGCTCTACTCCGTATCTCTGTTGTTCATCCAAAATAACATAACCCAAATCACAATATTGAATATCCGAAGAAAAAACAGCTTGAGTTCCCACTATAAGCTGAATAGAACCTTTTAGAAGCTTTTTTTTTATACTCTCTCTATCTCGTTTTTTAATATAACCAGTCAACAAACAACAGCAAATATCTGTATCTTTCAAAAAAGACTGGAATGTCTTAAAATGTTGTTGAGCTAAAATTTCGGTGGGTACCATCAAGACCACTTGTTTTCTGTTTTCAATCACAGATAGTGTAGAAAGAAATGCTACAATCGTTTTACCAGAGCCAACATCACCATTTAGCAAACCGTGGTATTGATTTGAGGATTCAAGCCCTTTTTCAATTTGAGTGATTGCGTTTAGTTGATCTTCTGTTAATTCAAAAGGCAAAGAAGATATTACAGAAGGCTTGTAGTGAATTGATTTTGAAAAAGACCACCCAAGATGTAGTCTATTTTTCTTTTCTTTCTCCAAATCCAAGCAAATAGGAAACCAATGCCGAATAAAAAGTTCATCTTGAGCTTTTATAGCGTCCGAAATAGTTTTAGGATTATGCAAAGACTTTAACATTTTAAACTCTTCTGAAAGACCTAAATGTCTTCTCAATTCTTCAGAAATAGCTTCTTGAAAAGAGTATGTTTTTAAAACAGCTAAAATTATCTTTTGTAAAAAACGATGTTCTATTTTACATTGACCCATTTTTTGATTCAAACGGTAAATTGGTAATACTTCACCTATAGGCTTCTCTTTCTTCGTTAAAAAATCAAGTTGAGGATGTACAATTTGATATTGAATATGATACTGAACCTTTCCCCAAATCTTAATCCGTTGACCTATTTTTAGATGTCGTTGCCAAAAAGAAATTGCTGTAAAATAAACAACTTGAATAGTTCCACCCTTAATTAAAACATCTGCTGTCAATCTTGGTTTTTCATAAGCATGTAAATACACATCTATGATTTCTCCAATCAAATGAGCTTTTTCTCCTATTTCTAAATCGTCAAACTGACGAAAAACAGTACGATCTTCATAACGATAAGGAGTATAGTAAATGAGATCTCTCAAATTGAAAATCTCTGCTAATTCTAATGCTTCTACTTTTTTAGGTCCAACCCCACCGATTGACAATAGATCTGACATAACAATAATTTAAGTTTTAGTAAAAAATAAAAAATCAACGACTAATCATTTAAACCTGAAAAAAGAAAAGATTGCAACTCTAACTCATTCATAAGAACTAATCTTGGCTTACTACCACGGTCAGGGCCAACAATTCCAGCTTCTTCAAGCTGATCAATTAATCTACCTGCTCGAGCATAACCTATAGCCATTTTTCTTTGTAATAAAGATGCCGAACCCTGTTTTAAACTACAAACAAGTTCTGCGGCATCTTCAAACTTTGAATCTCTCGGAATATTATCCCTAAATTCATCATTATTCACACTTGCAGATAAGTCAAATGTTTCTATTTGAGGATAATTTACAAATTGACTAGAACACGCTTTTGCAACATCTTCTGCTTCTTGATCACTAACAAAAGCACCATGAACTCTTTCTACATCTGGAGCTTCAATAGAACGATATAGCATATCTCCTCGACCCAACAACTTCTCCGCACCTGATTTATCAATAATTGTTCTAGAATCAATGTAACTTGCAACTTGAAAAGCAATTCGTGTTGGCAAGTTTGCTTTTATTGTTCCTGTAATTACATTTGTAGATGGTCTTTGTGTTGCTACAACAAGATGTATACCAACTGCTCTAGCCTTTTGAGCAATACGAGCAACACTGGTTTCAACATCCTTTCCAGCAACCATCATTAAATCAGCTAATTCATCAATAACAATAATAATATACGGCATTAATTTTAAATCAGCTTCATCAATTTTATCCTTAGCCAAACCTTCTCGAAATTTATCATTAAAACCTATGATATTTCTAGCCCCAACTTTAGACAAAATACCATAACGACGATCCATCTCATAAGTCGCCCATTGTAAAGCTTGTACAGCTACTTCTGGTTGATGAATAACTGGACCTAAAAGATGTGGTATTTTATCATAAGGTTTTAGTTCAACAACTTTAGGGTCAATTAAAATCATACGCACTTGATCAGGTGTTTTTGAGCCTAAAATAGAAACCATTAGGGTATTGATACATACAGATTTTCCAGAACCCGTTTGACCAGCAATTAAAAGATGAGGAGCTTTTGCCAAATCAATGACAACAGGATCTCCAGCCATACTTTTACCTAAAACAACTTCTAAACAATCTCTCTGAAATTGACTGTTCATTGATAGTAAAACATCCTTAATATATACAATTTGAGGATTCAAACTAGGAACCTCAATTCCAACCACAGACTTTCCTGGTATGGGAGCTAATATTCGGATTCGTTTTGCCTTTAAAGAAAGAGCTAAATCATCCGCTAAACCAGCCACACGACTCACTTTAACTCCTGGTGCAAGTTCAACTTCATAACGCACAATAACAGGACCTGTACAAATTTCAACGACCTTACCCATCACTTTAAAATTAGCCAATTGTTCTTCTAGAACAGCAGCCTGTTCTTTTAACTCACGCTCAGAATAAGAAAGAGGTTGCTTAGGTGGATCTTCTAAAACTTGTTTTAAATCAATAATTTTATAAATATCATATTTTACACCTGTCGTATCATCTGTCAAATTAGCTTGAGGAATTCCTAAATTAATTGTTTCCTCTTCAAGTTCTCCTACATTTTCCAAACTATGTGAATCTGATAATGCTTCCATCTTTTTTACTTTAGAAATTGTACCAGCAAAAGTAGGTTGCCTTTGTTCGATCTCCCATTGGTTTAATTCTTTAATACGACGCAATTCCGCTTCTTTATCTCGATAACGACGTACTTCTAAAGGATCATCCCAATTAATTTGTTTGGCTAACTCTTCTACACTAATTTGATCTAAGTTTTCTAGACCCTTTTTACTCTTCAATATTTTTTTCGCTTCTTTCTTTAAAATAATTTCTGAAAGTTTTCGCTTTTCATTTCTTCTATATTCCTTCAACTGTATTCTCTTTTGTTTCCCATTATTGAGAACTAATTTAATCGTATTCAAAATAGAAGATATAATTTTATCTACTCCAATAACTGATAGAGATAAAATTCTTATCAAAGAAAATCCAAAACCTCTTGATATAGAAATGACTAATATAGGAATACAAATCAAATAATAACCTAAAGGACTTTGTCCAAAGACAGGCTTTAGAAAGAAACTATTTAAAGTAAAACCCAAAGTCCCTTTGTAACCATCGCCTAGACTCACACCTGTTGTATTATTAATGTTTAACAACATACAAAGATCCAGATAAAATATAACGAAACAAATTAGAAAAACAATTTTTGTTTTAAATTGAGCCTCACTCACCATCCATAATCCAACGACAATTAGGAAGAACAAAAGAATAAAAGTAGGCAACATTCCAAATACAGACAGCAACAACTTAGACCAAAAGTCCCCTACCCAAACGCCTAAAAGATTATGGTCTAAACCATAAGCAAAAAAAGAAAATATTGAAACAAAAGAAACAATTACAACTGAAAGTAAAAATAAACCAATGGCTTGAGAGACTGTTAATGCCCCTCGTGTTTCCTTTGAAGCTTTTATAACTCTTTTGTTTACAGTTTTTCTACGAGTAATCTTTTCTTTTTTCTTTGTTTCAGGCAATTGTTTTCTCCAAAATTAAAGATTAAAAAATACTTATTCAAAAGCCAAAGAGCAAGTTTAAACAATAATTGATGTTATTTTATAGATATTTTTATCAACATCAGCTACTTTTGTACTTACAATTAAACCTGTTCTGTCTATGGAAAACAAAAAACCACTCATTGTTCAAGGCGATATGACACTTCTAGTGGAGGTTGACAGTCCTTTGTTTGATGAAGTCTGTGAAAAGATAAGTCACTTTGCAGAACTCGTTAAAAATCTCGAATACTTACACACCTATGCTATTACCCCTCTTTCTCTATGGAATTCTGCATCAACTGGATTTCTATTAGAAGATATTCTGTCAACTTTAAATGAGTATTCTCGTTACCCTATTCCCGAAAATTTAATCAACCAAATCACTAGTATAAGCAACAGATATGGCAAAATTAATTTAATTAAAGAGTACAATCAATTTTTCATTGAAACTGAAGATGCTAATCTTATGTTAGAGCTCTCTCACACCAAAGTAATCAAACAACATCTTGACCAACAAATTTCTGAAACAAAATACCGTATTAAACCTATGGCTCGTGGCTTAATCAAGATGGAACTTATTGCTATTGGCTATCCTGCCAAAGACATCGCAGGATATGTAAATGGTCTTCCTTTTCCTTTCAAACTCTCTCCAACACTCAACAATGGTTCTCCTTTTACTATTCGAGATTATCAACAAAAAGCCACCAAAGTTTTCCATGCAGGAGGTGCTGAGCGTGGTGGCTCTGGAGTTATTGTTCTACCTTGTGGTGCTGGAAAAACTATTGTTGGCATTGCGGCAATGGCAAAATGCCAAACACATACTTTAATCCTAACGACAAATGTGATGGCTTCACAACAATGGGTGCGTGAAGTTGCTGAAAAAACAACTATTAGAAAAGACCAAATTGCTGAATACAATGGTCGAACTAAAAATATAGCAGAAGTAACGATTGTGACCTATCAAATTTTATCTTATCGCCGTTCCGATGATAAAAGCTTTAAACATTTTCATTTATTTAGTGAAAAGCGATGGGGACTTATTATTTACGATGAAGTTCACTTACTACCAGCCCCATTATTTCGATTATGTGCCGATGTACAGGCAACAAGAAGACTGGGACTAACTGCAACCTTAGTAAGAGAAGATCATAAAGAGAGCGATGTTTTTTCATTAATTGGTCCTCAAAAATATAACCTTCCTTGGAAAACTTTAGAATCTCAAGGTTGGATTGCAAAAGCAACATGCACCGAAATTCGAATTCCAATTCTACCCAAAATTAAACTTGATTACGCTGTGGCTAGTGTAAGAGACAAAAATAAAATAGCAGCTTGTAATCCTTATAAAACAATAATTGTTAAACAGCTTCTTAAAGAAAATTCTACGGCTAATACTATTATCATTGGTCAGTACATTGAACAATTAACAAAACTTTCTAAAGAACTTGGCCTTCCTTTAATGACTGGATCCACTCCAAATGTTAAGAGAATTGAGCTATTAGATCAGTTTAGAAATAAAGAAATCAAAACAATCATTTTAAGTAAAGTCGGAAATTTTGCAATTGATTTGCCAGATGCAAATGTTTTAATCCAAATTTCTGGAACATTTGGGAGCCGTCAAGAAGAAGCTCAACGCTTAGGTCGTTTACTTAGACCTAAACAAAAAAATAATCAAGCCGACTTTTACTCTCTTGTAACTCAAGACACTCGAGAACAAGATTTTGCAATGAATAGACAACTATTCTTAGTTGAACAAGGTTACGATTACAAAATATGCTACAAAAAAATGTAATACTTTTTTTCTCAATCTTATTTTTTTTTAAAGTCTCACAAGCCCAAATTGAAGCTGAAAAATTCGTTCTAAAAGAAAATGGACTTAAGGTTTTACTTGTCACTCAAAAAGGATCTCCAACGACATCCTGTCAAATTTTTTACAACACTGGTTCTGTTCATGAAACTCCTGGCAATACAGGAATCACTCATTTACTGGAACATATGCTCTTTAAGGGCACCCACAAAACAGGTATCACCAATTCTAGTCTAGACTCTATTTTTATCCCTTTAATTGATTCTCTTTGGAAAGACTTACAAAGTTCTGACTCAAACCTCTATCCTAAAAATTTTAAAAAAGCATTTAAAAATTACTCAAAGGCATTAAATAAATATCGCTCCTTTTTCATCAAGAATGAATTATGGAACGCCTACTTACAAGCTGGTGGTACAAACTTGAATGCTTTTACTTCTAACATCATTACTGGCTACACTGTTACTTTACCTAAGAATAAATTGGACTTATTTTTTTGGTTAGAATCAGATCGTATGCAGCATGCTGTTTTAAGAGATTTTTATACCGAACGAGATGTTATTATGGAAGAAAGGCGTATGCGTTACGAGAATTCTCCATACGGTTTACATTTTGAAAAGCTTAAAGGTCTTTTTTATGAAGCCCACCCTTACCGATTACCTACAATTGGATATCGATCAGATATTCAAAATTTATCTAGAAAACAAGCCTACCAACACTATAAAAAATACTACAAACCAAATAATGCTACCTTAGTCTTGGTGGGAAACTTTCAAATTAAACCTACAATTAAAAAAATTACTCAATATTTTTCTTCTATTCCAAAAGGAAAAAAACCTCCTAAAATTACAACAATAGATCCCAAACCTCTAGGTCAAAAGATACTGATTACAAAAACAAACAAGGCAAAACCACGCATGGATTTCTGGTTTAAAGCTCCTGGGTTTCCTAATTCAGAACTATATGCATTAGAAGTATTAAGTGGCATTTTAAGCGGTAAAAGTGGTCGTTTATATCAACATTTTGTCATTAATAAGAAACTAGCCATTTCCACTCATTCTTACATTCAGTGGCAACCCACTCATTCGCTATTTTCTATTTCATTTCAATTAACGCACTCAGTAAACCCAGAAAAAGTCAAAAAAGAATTCCTTCTTTTCCTAAAAAAAATTTCAGAAGAAACTATGTCAAAACACGAAATTCAAAAGGTTAAAAACCAAATTCGTGCTCATACATTAAACCAATTAACAATGCCTGAACAACTATCAACAGAATTAGCTTTTTATGAAACCATGGGGAACTGGAATTACATTAATACAATTCCAGAGGCTATCAACAAAATATCAAATCAAGAGATAAAAATTGTTTTAAAGAAATTTATTCAACCCAATAATTTCACATTAGGTATCGTAACAAAAAATGAAAATTAAAGTTTTACTCATTATTTGTATTCTTTTTCTTTCGAGCTCTTTTGGTCTGAAAGTAACTGCTCAGTTTCTAGAACGTTCTCAGACTGTACCCAATAACTATCGAGATATTATTTTCCCTAACTTCGACTATAATATACCCAATCCAAAAAATTTTAGACACAAAATACATCCCAAATCTATTGCATACTTTTTACCTAATAAAGAACTAAATCTTGTCAAATTTTCTCTATCTATACCCACTCGCAATATCCCTAAAAATTTAGAAGAGTTAGCACTTTATCAACTTTTTGAAAGTACGGTATTCACAGGAGGTTTCAAAAATATTTCTGCTAAAAAAATTTCCGACACCTTAGAATTCATGGCATCTAGTATTGATTTATCTCTAAATCCATATCAAACAAATATTACTCTTAATTGTTTTAACGAAGATGTTTACAAACTTCTTTCTCTACTAGAAAATATGATTCTATACCCTAATTTTGATTCAACACATGTGGACATTCAAAAACAAAATATTATTCAAAACATAATTCAAAATAAGAATACTCCTCGTGGTTTATTAGAACAATATTATCCCTCTCTTATGTATCAAGATAATCCTTTAATTTGGTCTCTCACACCGAATCTTTTTGATACAATCCAATCTAAAGATTTAAAAAAATGGAAATTTAAGGGATTTAAAACACACACAAAATTTATCTTTTCTGTTTCTGGAAACTTTGATCCAAATATTATGCAGAAAAAATTAAACCACTTTACACAAAACATTATTTCTTCATTTTCTAATTTAACAGATAAAGAACAATATCCTCTTCTGAGGTTTAAAAAAGAAGGTCTCAAAAAATTTGTCTCTCAAAATTTTTCTCAAAGTACGATTCAAATAGGCTATAAAGGCATTCAACGACCGCATCCCGATTATTATCCCTTAACACTCATTCATTACATACTTGGCGGTGGCTTACAATCTAGATTATCCGAAAAAATTAGATCTGAACACGGTTTAGCTTATACGGTCTACAGTTCCATAGAAAGTAACTATAACCATAAAGGAAGCTCCTATATTTTTTTACAAACAAAAAAAGAATCTACCTCAAAAGCTCTTAAACTTATCTTCTCTGAAATACAACTAATTAAAAAGAAAGGATTCAAACAACAAGAACTAGACAATGCAAAAAGCTCTCTTCTTCAAAGTTTGTATTCTTTATTCAAAAACAATTCTTCAATTGCAACTACATTTTCTCAAAATGAAGCTTGGGGACGCGATTTAGATCATTTTCAAAAATATTTATTCCAATTAAACCGCATCTCTTTAGATAAAATTAAAAATGTCTTTCATCAATACTTTATTAAACAAAAACCATCTATTCTGATTATTAGCCCTCAAGAGGTTTTAGAACAGCCTTATTTTAGAGAAGAAAATTATCAAATTTTAAAACAAAACAATGTCTTTTTAATGCCCACTTTTGTCTCGTTGTCTTAATTTTTTTTGACCTTTGCTTCTCGGAAACAACAAGCCAATGCCGAATAATACAAGAAGTTCCAAAAATTTAGTCATATAGAAACTCACTATTCCATTGCAATGGATATTTTAAATAATTCTTTAGAAAAAGGAAAATTCAACAAATATTTTCAACTAGCAAGCTCTCATCAAATTTATTTCAAGACTCTAAAGCGATTTAAGTATCTCTAAACAACAATTCTCATTCTTACTTAAGAATTTAGAATTTACAACAAAGCTAATTAATGCATTTAATCCTAAAAAACGATATAAAATAGATCTCTTAAACTTAAGAGAACAAGTTTTAAGGGAACTAACCATAATAACCTAAGTAAAGAAGCTAATTTAATTTCAGGATCTGTGGAAAGTGCGGTAGTGTTACATATTTCATTCTGGATACAACTAAACTCTTATTTACCACATTTTTAGGAGAGACTTATCTTCACAGTTTCTTTCAAAGAAAGAAAAATCATCTTATTTATAAGATTCAACTTCTAGTACCTTCTAATATCCCCTACAAATAAAACTCTTGGTCATCTAATCAATTTAGCTTCTTTACGTTATTTTTTAAAAAATATCATTAAAAGACAAATTTCAAAAATTTACATTGCTTCCAAAAAAATTAATCCTCATTATATTATTAAAGTTAAAGAACAGTTTAATTGGTCTAATAGTGATCTCAAAAAATTGATTCAATTTTCTAAAATTCATTAATCCATTTATCAATATCTATCGAAAAAAAATCCAAACATTCGAAAAAAATCCTACCTGAAAAAATTGAAAATTAAAAGAGACTGTTAGAAATAGATCACGTCATTTTTGCATGGTTTTAGAAGATCTTAAAAATCCACACAATATTAGTGCGTTCATTAAAACAAGTAAAGTTTTTGGTTTTCAAGATATTCATATTATTGAAGAACTAAATAATTATAAAATATCTAGATCTATTCTCAAAGGAAGTTTTAAATGGTTAAATTTAAACCTCTATTCTAAATGAAAAGATTGTATGCAAACCTTAAAAACAAGGCTATATCAGATTGCCATTGCATCAACTCATATTACAAAACCAACTGCTTTTTATCTAGAATCAGAAGTTCTAGACCCGCACCTAGAAACACAGAACCAAACCGATGTTTTATTTAAGATTCCTCAATACAGATTAACAGAAAGCATGAATGTTTTCGTTTGTGCTGAGTCTTAATGAACACCCTTAGTCAATAGATGAATAAAAAAGGAAAAGATAATTTTACTTAAACACACAAACACACAATAACAAAAAGAACTCTTAGCTAGCCCTTATGAAAGAAGTTGATTAAGGATACAAATAAACTCTCCTTTAAACTCTCCTTTAAAAGACACGACTAATTATAATCAAGTAAATTTTGAAAAAGCGGACTGATTAAAGTCTTCTTCAAATTCAGCAACACTCTTATAAGTATAATCCATAACATCATCCCACATAGGAGCTGCCTCCATACAAAGATACTGAAAAACCTTTTGTTTCCATGGCGAAAAACTTCTCAATACATTTTGATATAATTTTTTACGGATATCGAAAACATATGTAATTTTACCATCTTGAGTAACTTCTGTTTCCATTTGTAATATCTTCGAGTGATTGTAATTTTCTCTTAATTTATTTT
Organism: Fibrobacteria bacterium; assembly: GCA_965261055.1. GTDB lineage: Bacteria > Fibrobacterota > Fibrobacteria > UBA11236 > JADFYW01. The sequence goes on from OZ253440.1 coordinate 760,404, forward strand.
CAAAACCCTTCATTAAAGTTACACACCCAAAAGAAACCCACAAGACTTCTTCTAAGATAAATTTTTCCATAACTAATTCAACAAGATTTTGATATTCTTTCTCCCAACCTTGAAAATATATCATGGGGTGAAAATGAAAACCAACTTTAATGCCTTTGTCAGCTATTTTACGGGCAGCTTCTAATCGCTGCTGTAACGAAGCGGTTTTTTTTTCTTCATGATCTATTATTATTTGAGGGTTTAGAGACCAACTACAACAAATATTAGAAGGAACTTCATTCTTTAAGAAAAAACCAATATTAGAAGATTTCGTTTTAAATTCTAAAATCATATTAAGATTTTTAGAAGCAAAGTTACAACAATCTGTTAAAATATTATTAGAATTTCCCCACATCAAAGAATCAGAGTATTCTCCCGTACAAATACGGTATTTTTTTTTAGGATCCAGACGGATTTCAGATAATTTTTCTTTAAGGTTTACTGGTATTTCTATTATAGCCTCATCATAATGATTTTGTAAAACACAATAAGAACACTCCATTGCACAATTGTTTACTAAGCTAAGTACTTTTAAGTTACAGCAAACCGTTTTATTAGAAGCAGCAGGACAAGTTCTAAAGATATTACCTTTTAACTCTCTATCTTTATAAACATATTTAGGAAAGTTTTCTGTTTTAGTAATTTGAGAATAAATTTTTTCTTTAGATTTAATTTCTGCGTAAATTTCTTTCGTTTGAGAAAACCAATGACTCCTTTTTTGAGATATATTAAAATTTTGTGCCTTAATCTCACTTAAAATTTCAGAAATTCTTGAAAAAAAACTATACTCTTGCCAAGATACACAATCAATACACCATTGGTCGAATTGTTTCTTCTGTTGAAAAGTTAAATTAATTTGGCTTAAAATCACCTTTTTTAACTCATCCACATCTAAGTTTAAAGTATCTTCCATAGGAAATAAAAGTAAAAAGTTTATACCTTAACAATTCATAAATTTTCTACAAAAATTTATTTATATTTATGGACTCATTTCAAAGGGTTCTCTGTGAAAAACACTCAAGATTTAGTTATTGTTGGCTGTGTGTCTGACGACCCTTTTGCCTTAGATATTGGTTACTTATATGGTCAATTAGAAGATGTTTCTGATCTTGTTTCTCTTAAGAGTTTTTCAAACTCTGAATTTTGTCCTCGTTTCTTACTTAATGATGAAAAAAATCTAAATGTTATTGGAAAAGGTCTTAAAGATAAAATTGTTGTGATTTGTTCTACTGCATCTCACCTTATCTACTCTCGTAACGATATTGCAATGCGAACAATGCTTACGTCAAAGGCAGCCAAAGAAAACGGTGCGAAAAAGGTTATTCTGATAGAACCTGACTTATTTTATAGTGCACAAGATCGTGGACCATATAGAATCAAAGGTGAAGAAAATCGCTCTGATATTGATCGCAAAAAATTTGACGGTCAAGGCTTTTCATCATTATTATACGCCAAACTACTAAAAGAATCTGGTGTGGATTGTGTTGTTACTGTGCATAATCATTCTGTTAAAGTTCAAAATTTGTTTAAAGAAGTTTTTAACCAAAAATTTTATAATCTCCTACCTAACGACATTTATGCTGATTATATTCGGAAATCAAATATTGTTGAGACTGGCAAAAAGGGCGAAAACCTTATTTTATGTTCTCCCGATCAAGGAGCACTTAGTTTTACACAAGAAGTTTTTAAAGCTTTAGACTTACCTAAAATTCAAATCATTATTATTGATAAAAGGCGTACTGGCGAAAGACAAGTAGAAATGTCTTTAAATCCAGACTCTCAGTGTTCTTTATCTGAATTACAAGGAAAAGATGTTATCATTCTAGACGACATGGTTCGAACAGGAAACACCGTAATTGAATGCTGTAAATATCTAAATCAAGGTAACCCTAACCGCATTTGTTTTGGTGTAACACATTTCCATTCCTCTCCCGAAACACGAGAAATTTTAAATAATAAAAACCTAGACGAAATTTTGACTTTTAACACTTTACCTACTATCCTAAATAAAGATATGCAAGGTAGATTACGGAAAAAAATGGTGATTCTTAAAATTGAAAAGTGGATTGCCTTATTTCTTCTAAATTTTATAGGAAAAAAAAATAAAAACTTAAGTAAAGATTTCTATGCTGTAGATATTTCAGCCAAGAATCCTCGTTCAAAAGCCTAAATACTAACACCTAATGTATCTTTGTTCTCTCAAACTTAGATTCTAATTTTACTACATTGAATTTAGTGTACTACTTAATTCTTATCGCTTTATTAATTCTAAGCTGTACTGAAAATGACTTTCAGTCTTCTACTGATTTTCGTCGTTCACCATCTTTTTTTAGAATTCAAATTAGTAGCGTTTTAAACCAAGAAGATGATTTACTTGTAGCAAGTTGGAACATCCCTCAATCCACCGATAATTTAATAGGTCATTACCTAGTTTTAGATACTAATCATTGGAAAAACAACGAAAAAAAATTTTTTAGATTTGATAGTAGAAATACTTTTGATCGTCCTGCTATTTATATTCCTTGGGAAAAAAGAACTTCTGATAGCTTATTATTTTTATTAGATAGCCTAACTATGCCTTTTGAAAAAATAACAACTGAAGAAAATCTTTCTTTCTTTAAAATCGATTCAAATAAACACATTAACGCAAATAAACTTCACTTTACTTTTGCTTTAATTCCAGTCTATTCTAGTGGTTTACCTGGAGAAACCCATTTTAGCCAAATTGTGGTAAGCGATTTATTTTCTCCACAACTTATTTTGAGTCAAGCTTCAGCTTTGGACAGTAATGTTACAATATCTTGGCAACGTCCCTTAGATCAAACAAATTTTTTTAATGATGACCCCAGCAATGACACAGGGATAGTCCTAGGATACCATGTTGTTATAGAAGATCAAGATAATTCTAATTTAATTTCATTTAAACCTTTGAACTTAAAATCCCTTAAATTTAAAACCCCTCAAAAAACTTTATCACTAACAAAAGAAAATTTAGATTCAGCCTTAACAATCCAAAACAATAATACTAATCGTGGTCGAATTATCTCTTTTTTCTTAAAAGACTCTACCTCACACAAAAAAAATTCCACAGACAATAAAATTAGTTTAACTCTTAATGGTTTATTTAGCCAGCAAACCTATCGCTATTTTATTTACGCAAAAGACAAACAAAATAATTTTAATCAAAGAGATGCCGAACAACTCTTTTTTACAACAACAGACAACACTAAACCTATACTTACTACTATATCTGAAATTGTTCAATCAAGGCAAAACCAAATCAAAATTAAATGGAATCCTTCTCAAGATACTCGAAGCCAAGATACACAAGCTAATGCTAATATTTTACAATATTTTATGGAAATCACAGAAAAAATTAACGGCGTTACATTCCCTCCTACTCAAATCAAAATTCCTCAAGAACATAATCAAGATACACTATTCTCAAATCAAAACATTATTCTTTATCCTACAAAAGAAAGATCCTTTTTTCAATTAGAGCGAAATTTTTTAATTCCAAATACTCTTGTCACACTCAAAATTTTTTCACAAGACTCTTCACTCTATTTTTCTGATACAGCCGTTTCTTCTATATCCACTGTAACACTCATTGATTCTACAAAAACAAATTTTCGCTGTCCTTCTAATTTTAATGCAGTTATCACACAAGATACATTCTGTATTCAGTCTTACGAATATCAAAATCAAGAAAAACAGTTTATAACACAAGTCACTCTACAAGAAGCTATAAAAACATGTCAAGATTTAAGTTCTTCCAAAGACTCTATTTTCTTGTGCTCTGAAAATCAATGGGAAAGATCCTGTCAAGGTAGTAGATCTCTTCAATTCGGAATACAATCTATTGATCCAACTCAACCTAACATTACCCTACAGGTAAACGATCTACAAAGTTTATGTAACATAGAAACAGGAAATTCATCTATTTCTGAAAAAGTAGAACTCAGAAACCCCCAATGTACAACAAATGAAGGCGTTTACGATCTTCCTGGAAATTTTTCAGAATGGGTTTCATCAACTGATGGGAGATTAATTTTTAAAGGTGCAAACTATTTACAATCTTCTGGAAATTTTTCAAACCCTGAAAGAGCAAAATGTTTATTTGATGGTTCTCCCCAAAACCTTAGACCAAATTTCTTACCTTCTTGTATTTCTAAACAAGCTAATTTAAGCTTTATACTTAATAATGATTCTCTAATTTGCCCAAAACTTAACAAACCTGTTAGTCACTTTGAATGGATTACAAAATCTATTAATAACATTAATTCTCCTAGAGCAGGTGCTCGTATCTTCTTTAGTGATGATACCCAAGATTCCTTGTTTTTTTCAGATTCTACTGGATCAAATATTACAGCTAGAACAGGGCAAGTGAATCCTAAAAATTTACTAGTTGTTCAATTTCAAAACAAGAATGACACCTCTATTTTTGCAATAGATACCCTAGATTTCAGCCCTTTTCAATTTTTTGATTCGCCCATTATCTTAGATCAACCTAGTTCCCATACGCTGCTTTCACAAATTACAAGCCCTCAATGGGAGGCTATCCCTATAAAAATTTTATATTCTACTTTTATTATTGATAAAACAACAAATAGCAATCAAGTGCTAAAAGATGCTAAAATTTATTACAATCACCAAGCTTTAGGGTTTCGCTGTTGTTCTAAACCTAAATAACCCCAAATTTGAATACCAACTCAACAAGATTAACATAAACTGAATTAGCGAGTTGAATTATAGAAAATAAGCTTTGATAATTACAAAATCTTATTTTTTTATAGAAAGAGGAGTGCCTTTTGTACCTGCATAAAAAACAATAATCTCTGCTGGCTCAGATCCTTTGTTCTCTCCATAATGCCACTCTTGGACGACTTCTATAATAGCATCACCTTCTTGGATTTCTAACTGCCGCCCACTCTCTGTTGTTACCGTAAGACTTCCTTTTAATAGAACACCCGCATTGATAACAGGATGTTTATGTAATGGCAAAATTGTTTTTGGTGGTATCGTTATTTTTAAAATGGTTATCTCGGGCACACCCAGATTATAACTAGGTAAAGCCTTTTTATTCCAGCTCTTACTACTTTTTTTAAGTAAAATCACTTCTACATTGCTATGAGTTTTAGACCAAGCAGAGATTAAAGATAGACCTATTAATATAGAAACAACGAATATTCTTATCATTTTTACCTAACTATTTAAAAAATCAAATATATAAAGTTTTTATCTTTTAAAAGTTCCTTTCTTAGTTTTTAAACTTACCTTTGATTAAGAAACTTGCTTCTCACATGTTTATATACCTAGCTTATTGCCTATGTTGTTAAATAACCTCCAGTCCAAGCATTTTGAAAATTAAACCCACCTGTAAGTTCGTCAATGTTAAGAACCTCATCTACAAAATAGATATTCTTCCTTTTTTTACTTTCAAATGTCTTAAAATTAATTTCTTTTAAATAAACATCGCCAGCAGTAACAAATTTATTTTTATAAGTACTTTTTCCTTTCACTCTAAAAACCGTTACTTTCAAAGTTTGAATTAAATTCAAAAATTGTTTCTTATTCAAATCTGCCCAACAGTCTCTATTTGAATAGCAACACTCGCAATCAACCTTTTCCATAATTTTTTCTAAAAATTAAATTGTGGCGATTGGTAAATAACTTAAGATCCTTTTTCTTTAGCTTTTTCAAATACTGTTTTACTTTATCAATAGAGAAACTTAGAGTCCAATCAATAGCAATTTTAAATTGATAATTCAAAGCTTTTAATACAATTGCATCTCAAGCTAATAATTTTAAAACGGCTGATCCACTCAATCCCCAATAAGTAATCAACAATAGCCTTTCTGTTTCCAAATTTAAACCTTGTATTTAAACTTTAACATCCTTATAACCGTACCAGCTAAATCTAATAACATTGAATCTGTAATGTTACCGAGTAAATAATAACGAAACAAGGTGCTATTGTTTTATAACCTAAATTTTCTAGTATCTTCCAAATTTAGTTCTATTTCTGCAAGCGACAAATAGTTTTCTGTTTAATAATTTCAATACTTCTATTTTCTGCTTTTTTCAAAAGGAAATCAATGATTGTTTCTGATGAATTTGTACTAGGAAAAATACGATCGTCTGGATCCATCTTTATTTTTATACCAAACACTTCAAACCATTTAACCGTATACATAGTTGTAAAAAAATAAAAGGACTTCTTAATTCTTTCTTTCCTCTTGGATAATACTCTACTAACTTTTGAAGTTCAGATTAGCTGCTTGTTAAGTTATAACGCCCATCACCAGATATTTTAACCTTACTTAAAAGTTAAGTATTTTTTTCTAAAATCAAAATTTTATAATTTGACTTTAAAATTGAAGTATTAATTGCTGTCAAAAAACCTGCAACCCCACCTCTAATTATAATTAAATCATATATCACAAATTATTTTCAATCTTTTGTTAAGCTTTAAATCGAAAAAGATATCTAAAATAAAATACCAATACCTTTTAGAAAAAGTGTTTTATATAAAGACTGATCCAATCTTCCCTCTTTATCTAAAAGTATTATCTAAATTCTTTTCCTAAATCATTTATTTTTTAAAAATCAAACTCACTTTTTAAATATATTTTCTTCATATGAATAAAAATTCCAAAAAACCTTACTTTTTAAAGTCATTTTACAAAGAAGCCGTTATTCCAATTCTTATTGCTCTATTTGTTATCCAATTTGCAGTTCAAGCATTTAAAATTCCTACAGCTTCTATGGAAAAATCATTACTTGTTGGAGATTTTTTACTTGGTCTTAAGTTTGTTTATGGCATTGATCTTCCTTGGATTGAAAAACGAGTTTTAAAATTTACAGACCCAGAAAAAGGTGATGTCGTCATTTTTTCCTACCCTGGAGACCCTCGTTATCCAGAATACGATAGCGATAGGTATTCTTTCTTAGCTAATTTATTTTTGTTCGGTAATCTCTATTGGGATTCGCAAGAAAACGATCTTATCTGGTATGCTCCTAAGGATTACATCAAGAGGTGTGTTGCTACTAGCGGAGATAATATTCGACTTTCGCGTAAAAAACTTTGGATTAACGATTCATTAACAACAATCCCTAATCAAGGCTACTACTCAGATTTCAACAGCCAAGTTACAGATCTTGCACGAGATTCCCTAAATTTTACTCTACCAATTCCCAACCAAAATTTTCAACTTGACACTTTATCTTATGCACATCTAAGTTGGATTCGCTCTTTAGCGATTCAGGAACATCCAAATAAAACAATAGAACTTGTAATGGATATTTATATTAACGGTGAACTCGCTAATGCTACTAATTTCAATCAAAATTTAGTATCTCTGCCAACTCTACACAAATACATACGCACAGGCTTTATTAAAATAAACGAATCACCTGCATTCTTCGGAAAACGCCATCAATACGACTATTTTACTGGTATAGAACTAGAAAAAGCAATGCAACACATTCAAAACTTTTATGGCATACGTAACCAAACTCTTTCTTTTAAACCCTATTTAAAAATTGATGATCTTAAACAAACAAACTATACCGTCTTATATCCCGTTTATTTTATGATGGGAGATAATCGTGATAACTCTCTTGACAGTCGGTACTTTGGACTTGTTTCCGATCTTAATATCAAAGCTAAAGCATTTATAACCTACTTTTCTTTGGAAAACGACAGTAAAGTTTCTCTACTTAATCCATTTTCATGGATCCACTTACCTTTTGATTTAAGATGGAATCGAATTGCTAAACTTATTAATTAATAAATTATGCTAACAAAAAGAATTATCGTCTGTCTGGATGTAAAAGACAAAAAAGTGACCAAAGGTGTTGAGTTTTTAAATAATCAAATTTTAGGCGACCCCATTAAAATGGGAAAACAATACTACGAACAAGGAGTTGATGAACTTATTTTTTATGATATCACAGCATCTGCAGAAAACCGTCCCATTGATATCGAAATGGTTAAAGATGTCGCCAAAAATATTTTTATTCCGTTTTCAGTTGGTGGTGGACTGCGTCATTTAGATGATATGCGAGAGACTTTATTAGCTGGAGCTGAGAAAGTAAGCTTGAATTCTTTAGCAGTTAAAGATCCTACAATCATTGAAAAAGGAGCTCAAAACTTTGGTAGCCAATGTATTGTTTTAAGTGTTGATGCTAAAAAAACCACTATTTCGGGAAAAACTCCTTCAGGGTTTGAAGTTTTTATACAAGGTGGTAGAAAAGCAACAGGGATTGATGTCGTTCAATGGATAAAAAAAGCAACTGACTTAGGAGCAGGAGAGATTTGCTTAAATGCAATTAATACCGATGGCGTTCAAAAGGGTTATGCTCTTGACTTAACAGAACTCATCTGCCAAACAACCGAAGTCCCAGTAATCGCTTCTGGAGGAGCTGGAAAACCTGAACATTTATTAAATCTTTTTCAAAAAACCCAAGCTTCCGCCGGACTCATTGCTTCAATAGTTCACTATCAACATTATAGTATTAAACAAATTAAAGATTTCTTGCTCAATCAAAAAATTCCTATTCGTAAAACTTAAAATACCTAATAGCATCATTTTAAAAATCTTTTAATTATGACACTAGCTACAGCATACCTTAAGTTTTCAAATTTCTACTCTTTTAGCAAACAATTCCAATTTGTTAATCTACCAGCAAAAGAAGCTTGGTCTACCGTAGTTTTTAACTATCTCAACGAAAAACAAACACAAAATAATATCTTAGTTTGTGAAAACGAACATGACTTAATTCAAAGAATTGATGAACTAAAGCCTCTGTTCCCTTCTTTTTCTATTCTACATTACCCATCTCTAACAAAAGATGAAACAATAATCAAAACAGCTTCTAAAAAAAATCAACAACGGAAGGAAGTTTTTCAAAAAATCATTGAAAAAAAATCAACCTTGATTGTAACAACAAGCTCTGTTTTTCTAGAAAAATTACCCAGTTTAAAAACTCTCACAGAGAATAAAATTTCAATTGAAAAAAATATTGAAATAGATTTAGATCAATTGAAAGAAAAACTCATTGATTTTGGATTTGAACAAAAAGATACTGTAACAACAATTGGAGAGTTTTCTGTCCGCGGATTTATTATAGATGTTTTTTCCTATTTTTATGACAATCCAATCCGTATTGAATTATGGGGCCAAACCATTGAATCTATTCGATTATTTGATGTCTTTTCTCAACGCTCTATAGAAATTCTTAATCAAATTAAAATTGAATCTTTATCTGAAAATCATTTAAACCAAAGTCGAAATACTTATCATCTATTTGATTTTTTCAAACAAAGTCCTTCTATCATTATTGAAAATGAATTAGATTGGACTCAAACGCTGAAAGAACATTCTGAAACAAACAACTGGTCTTTAGACATAATTGAACAGAAAATTCAACAATCAAATCAACTTAGAGGTGTTAACTTTGAATCATCTGCCGTCTTAAATTTAAATATAGAATCAGAACCAGAATGGCAATCTTTTGAAGAAGTAAAATTCTCTATCTCTCATTTTTTAGAAAAAAAGTATAAAATTTTTTTAATCGTTCAAGATGAAAATGAAAAACAACTTTTCATAAAAAAGAACCTAAACTTAGGTATTCAAGAAATTTTGATCGGAACAAAATATAACGGTTTTATTCAGCACAATAAAAAAGTTGTCTTTCTATCCTATCACAATATTTTTTTTCAACCTTTTATTAAAGATGACACACCATCTTTTAAAGGTCAAGGAGTTATTGTTCCAAGCTTCCAATCATTTCAAAAAAAAGATTGGGTTATTCATGAGCACTATGGTATTGGACAATTTATTGGCATAAAAAAAGTAACTGTTCAAGATCATTCTATTGATTGCCTTTTACTTCAGTATGCAGATAAAGGCTCCCTCACATTACCCGTTACTGATTTTAAAAAAATTAGTAAGTACCTATCCCAAGATCAAGTCCAACCTAAATTAGCTCAATTAGGCAGAAAAATTTGGGAACAAAAAAAAAAGAAAGCCAAAAAAGCAATCTTAAAATTAGCTCAAGATTTAATTGACCTTTATGCCAAACGGAAAAGTATTAAAGGATTCTCTTTTAAAAAAGACAGTCTCAATCAACAAGATTTTGAAGAAAACTTTCCTTATACTCTAACACCTGACCAAAATAAAGCTATTCTTGAGACTAAACTAGATATGGAAAAACCATATCCTATGGATCGTCTTATTTGTGGTGATGTTGGCTTTGGAAAAACAGAAGTTGCTTTAAGAGCTACTTTTAAATGTGTTGATAATGGAAAACAAGCTGTTCTGATGGCCCCGACAACGCTTCTATCTCAACAACTTTTTTCTCAATTTGAAAGAAGAATAAGTTCTTGGTCTATTCAAGTCGGTTGTTTAAATCGTTTTCAAACAACTAAAGAACAAAGAATAACTAAAGAAAAATTAAAACAAGGTCAAATTGATATCATTGTAGGAACTCATAAAGTTCTTAGCAAAGATGTTGAATTTAAAAACCTAGGTCTCATCATTATTGATGAAGAACAAAAATTCGGTGTTAGACAAAAAGAAATTCTTAAAGAAAAGTATTTTTCCGTTGACTCAATCTCCTTAAGCGCAACTCCTATTCCACGAAGTTTACATCTTTCTTTTCTAAACATTCGCCCTTTTTCAATAATTCAAACACCTCCTCAAAATAGACTTTCGATTGAAACTCATAATGTTTCTTTACAAGAAAAACCTATTGTCAAAATTTTAACCCAAGAAAAAAATAGAGGTGGCCAAAGCTTCTTTGTTTACAATCGCGTTGAAGACTTATTTGTATACAAAAATAAATTACAAAAATGGCTTCCAGATTTCAAGATAGCCATGGTCCATGGGAAACTTCCAGAAAAAGAGCTTGAAAAAATCATGCTCAATTTTGTAAGAAATAAATACGATATTTTAGTTTGCACATCAATTATCGAAGCAGGGATTGATTTGTCTAATGTAAATACAATCATTATTCATCATCCTGAATATTTTGGAATCTCTGAACTCTTTCAACTTAGAGGAAGAGTTGGGCGTTCTTCAACTCAAGCATACTGTTATTTAACCTTATCTCAAAAATCACTTTCAGATCATTCTCAAACTCGCATCAATATGCTCAAAAAATTTACAGCCTTAGGTAGCGGTTACGCTTTAGCTGTCCAAGATTTAGAAATTAGAGGTGTTGGTAATATTTTAGGAACGGAACAAAAAGGTCATTTATATGAACTAGGCTATCATACCTATTGCCAACTCATTCAAAATGCCGTCAAAGAGATACAAGGAAAACCAACATTAAACATTGAAACTAAGATAGACTACCCTCAAGATGCATTTCTAAATCAAGATTATATAGAGAATTCATCTCAACGTATTGACCTTTATCAAAAAATCAGCTGGATTGATAATATTAAAGGTTTTGATGATTTAAGTAAAGAATTGTTAGACCGATTTGGAAAGATACCTTTAGCAACTCAAAACTTAATCTTAATCGCCAAACTCTCTTGGCTATCCCGATCTTTTAATTTAACTGACATTCAATTTCAAGGATCACGAATTATTTTAACAACAAATGAAGGTGTTCATTCTAAAATTTTAAAAAATCTTTTTGCTAATCTTCCGTTTCCTTTCAATCTTACAAACACAACTCCTTTACAAATTGTCTGTGTTTTTCCATCGGCTCACCCTCAATCTAATTTAATTCAATTAAATACTATTTTAAAAAAACTTATTTAAAAAATGAGACTCCAAAAATTTAAATCAATAAAGTTTTAAAAATTCTGATTCTTTAGTTCCTTAATTCTCTAAATTATGTTATTTTAGTACTATGGTTAATTCATATTAAAAGAAAATAATAAACAAAATCAATAGCAATTAATAGGTAGATTATGTCAAAAGGTAAAGACGCAAAGAAAAGTGTAAAAAAAGAACCAACTAAAACTACAAAAGAAAAAAAAGCAGAGAAAAGATTGAAAAAGTCTAAATAAAATTGACTCTCTGTTTAAGAAGTTAAATACAATCAATCAATAGTTTTAAGGAACAATAATTTGGATAAAAAATTAACCCCACTTTCGTTTATTGTCATTTTCTCACTATTAACTTTTAATCAATCAGTATTTTCTCACCTAAAATCAAAAGAACTTTATAAACACAGTGTACAATTCGGTATTATTGTGAATACATTACAGATAAAAAATCCATCAAGTAGTTTTAACCAAAATACTATTAATCTAACTGGTCCTACTTTATCTTATCAACATCTTTTAGATATCAGCTCTTTTGTCCACCCTATGGTGCATTTTTTCTATGAAATAAAAAACAATAGACAATATATTCTTCGCCTAGAATTAAGAGGAGGATATTCAATTAGTAATGCTGAGTTTACTCCTAAAACTCACTTTGATTATAGTAGATTATACTTTATCGCCCATTACGACTTAGTCGAAATTATTTTGCCATTTATTAAATCTAGTTTATCTTTTTCAATTTCACCTGGTTATGGCTTTACTTATCTTAGAGGGAATAATGTTATATCAAAAAATAGTAGAAATCCAAGAATTGCCGCCAAAGGCCTTGGTCTATTTCCAACAGGATCTTTTTCAACATTATCAATGGATGCTTCTATAGGATCCTGTTTCCGTTTTACTCACCCTAAAACTCAATTGGCTTGGGTAACTCATGTAGAAGTATCAGGCAATAGACGCTATATAGACTTCTCATCTACTTTTAGTAGTAAACTAGAATTTAAATTTTAAAGGAAAAAAAATGAAAATAAACTATCGCTCACTTATAATACATGGTATTTTTATAATGTTTTTAGCTCAAGGCTGTATTGATCCTCCTTGTGCCTGTAGTCCAAATTTTGACTCAAAAATCACTACCTTTACTTATGAAAACCAAACAAATACTCAAATCAAACTTTCTTATTATGGAACTTCTACACCTGCGACATTAAAAATTATTGGAAACGACTCTATACCACCAAACCAAATAATTTCATTAGGTGATGAAGACTCTTCATCACATTATACAAGCTCTACAAATTCTACAAATCTCTTTATTTTTGAAACGAAGGCGATAGATACAGTTGTCTTAAAATTTATAGAGATTCCTGAAAAATGTTTATTATTTGTCCGCTCTACTGATAGTTTATCAACTCACTCTTCTAAAATTTTTAAAATAGAATCTTATTTATGGGAAAATTATGTATTCCTTTACCAAATTACTCCAGAACATTTAGATTCAGCAAATACTCAAACTTGTACCTTATTTAAAATATGATACGACTATTTTTATTTGGTTCATTCATTATACTGTGTATACAGTGTAATATTTTATCCTTTTCTTCAGATACTGAATTTTATCGTCGTTATTTATATCAAAATTTATTGGCAGATACGGTTGAGTTAACTGCAATTAGAAATGAAAAACAAATTCGATTTTCTAAAAATATTTTCATCCCTCCTGCTTCAACAACTCAATTTGATAGTATCACTTTTATTGATGATTTATTTATAGCCAGCGGTATAAAATTTAATATTATTCAATTAAAGATTTTTTCTAATCCAATCAAGTGTATTTTGTTTAATTTGGAAGAACAAACCCCAAAACAAATATTTGATTTTCAAAACTATAAAGTACAACAAACAAGCGAAAGATTTCTTAATTTGAATGTATTTACTTTTACTTATACAATCAATAATGAGTTATTGAGTCAAGTCCCCACTCAGGCTTGTATGAATTAGATATGATGTTCATATATATTTAGTTGTATGTAAAATACTTCGTTGGTTCTAACCAAGAATTACTATATTCTCTAGGATTTAATATTTTAATGAAAAGGAATAAATTATGAGGTTTTTTTGGTTATCATTAGGAATAGTTTTTCCATTTATAGCGTTACCCTATATAGATAAAATTCGCCCTTCAGAATATATGGAGATTATCTTAATATGTTTCACTGCGACTATTGAAATTATTTTACTCGGTCTTTGCATTTCTAGATTTTTAAAAGAAGCAAAAAAACAAGCTCACATAGAAAAACTTCAGATTCAGCACGAACGAGATGAAGATATTAAAAAATGGAGAAAAGAGTTTTTAATAGATGTCATAGGTTTATATGACGCTCAAGATGAGTTTTTTACAAAAGCAAAAAGTTTCAAGAATAAAATGGATTCGAAAGAAGAATCAGAGAAATCTAAGAATAAATAAAATCTCATTTAATAAATGTGTAAAACAACGAAAATAAATTTTTCCAATTGTCTAAAAGAGGGTATCAAAACTTAACTTTTAGCATGCATGATTGGATTATAGAATACAGAAAAATATCTCTTACTATAGTAATTGTATTAGGTTTTAGTCTTATTAAAATTATCCCTCTAGATTCTTTAATTGATTGATTCAACCTATACCTAACAACAACAGACCAACTAAAAACAAACTTAACCATACTAATTTTATCCTTACCAATTACTTTTCTATTATGGTTCTTTCCGTACCCATTATGTTAAAGAACAAATTAAAGAATCTAAAACATCTTACTATGTAACCTAAATTACACTACTCTAGGGATAAATTTTGTTTTTGTGTATATTTACCGCTGTATAAGAACTTATCTAATACCCTATATTAATTTCAGATACTAGATAATTTTACACTACTGTCGAAAAGAAGGATTTTAAAATAATGATTAAAAAAGCTCAATAAAATATTAGGATTAAAAAAAGAAGATTTTGCTTATTTCGTTAGAGACGAACAAATATCTTTACAAGAAACTCAACTTATTCCTACCCTAAAAACAGATGATAAGATAGCTTTAAAATCTATACTCCTTTCAGAATTAAGATTAATAAAAGAATTTAGACATACTATTTTTTCTGATTTAAAATTAACCATTTCTTTACTGAAATATCTTTCCCCAAAATTGAAAACTCTAGAGTAGATAGTTTCATTATTATTGTTAAAAGTGAAGTTATAAAAGAAGCTGTATTTTTAGAAATGAAAAACAAAAACCATAGTATTGATAAAGATCAAATAGAGCGATACCTGAGTTTATCAAAAAGATTAAATATCAAAACTTTAGTTACAGTTTCAAATTAGTTCGTATCTAATCCTTCTGAATCCCCTATCAACACAAAAGTTCTCAAAAGTATCTTTTTATTTCATTTTTCATGGACTTTTTTAGTTACACAAGCTCAACTTCTTCTATTTAGAATAGATACAAATATTGAAGATTCCAACCAAATAGAAATCATGAAAAAGATTGTTAAATATATGGGAAATTCTGCTTCAGGTGTAACTGGTTATACTCAAATGAACTCAAGTTGGAAAAACCTTACAAATAACATTAAAGCTCTAATTTCTATTAAAATATCTGATAAATATATATTAAACTCTGTTACAAGGTTGGTACAAGTAATAAAAAATATGACTTTATTTCTTAGCCGTAAGTTAGGTTTAATTGTAAAGTATTCTCTAAAAAAGAAAAACAATATTAAAAATGATATTAAAAACATTTGCAACCATAATTATATAACAGGTTCTTTTTCTGTTAAAAATTCTGTATCGGATATAAAAGTAAAAGTAGACTTTAAAAATCAAGTAGTCATAATAGCTATAAAGATAAAACCATCTTTAAATAGAAGAACTTTAGGTAAAATTTATTGGATTAATAAACAATTAATAAATTGTGAAAAAAAAGAAAGTAAACTGTTTTCTGCTCTTAAGTAAAAAATATAGTTGGAAGCTAAAATATCAAATTTACTAGAGAAAGTATTAAAATATTAAAATTAATTTATCTAAAATTGAATAATTACAAGAACTAACTAAAAATAAAGAAATTATAAGTTTTAATATTATTCTAATAGAAGATTTCAGCTCAAATTTTAGTAGCTTTAAAAAATTTGTATTGTTAATTGAAAAAATGATATTAGAATATCCTATTAAACAATAGTACAACATGTATCTAATTTGGAAGCACCTCCACCTAAATTAATCCAGACCAAATAAAACATAGAATAAAATTCTTCTAATATTTTAGCAGAGATTTAGAAAGATAATGAAACTAATAATATAAACCATATTATACTTTAAAAACTATTAACTAAGAGTAAAATAAATGAAAAACAACAAAGTTTTATAACTGTATTATAAAATACAGAACAACCTCTCTTTTAATTTCTGCAATGTTAAGCATTTTGATAGATTATTTGTTGTTTTTCGCTTTGGAATGGATTTCATATCAGAAGATAAAGAGATCTCTTAAAAACAATTTTAATGATGTTAGATTTATCTTTATCTACAATTTTTATCTTATGGTTATTCCCTACCTACGATATGAAAAAACAAATCCAAAACTCTGAAATCAATAATCATTTTAATAACTTTGCCAATGCTATCAAATTATTAACTGATGAAAGTGAACGTTCTAAAATTATTGGATTCAAGTTATTAGTGACACTTAGACACCAAGGTTTATATAAAGATGAAATTGATATAGCCACAGAAAGGATTAACTTACAAAGAGCTAACTTACAAGAAATTTATAACAAACTAATTTCACAGGAGCTGATTTATAAAGTGCTAAATACAACAAAAACACTAAATTTCCAAAAGACTTTTAACCCAAAACAACGCGAAATGGTAAAAGTTGATGAGTGATATCAAAAGCACTTTAGAAGCAAATAATGTAATATAGTCTAAATTCTCCCCACGGACTAAACCCTAGGATACACTTTAAAATCAAAACATTATTATTAATATCTTAATAAAATAATATACACATGTTTGATTCTTTAATTTTTAAGTATAAATAAATTATATTTATACCTAGGTATATTCAACAATAAGGCAATTATATGATTAAAACTTCCGATCTTTTCGTTAAATCTCTTGAAAAAGAAGGTGTTGAATATATTTTTGGTATTCCCGGAGAAGAAAATTTAGATTTTCTTGAATCCCTTAGAACATCTAAAATTAAACTGATTTTAACCCGTCACGAACAAGGTGCTGGTTTTATGGCAGCCACTTACGGTCGTTTAACAGGAAAACCTGGGGTTTGTCTTGCTACCTTAGGACCAGGTGCTACAAATTTCGTAACGCCTGCTGCTTATGCACAACTAGGTGCTATGCCAATGCTTATGATTACAGGACAAAAACCTGTTAAAAAAAGTAAACAAGGGCGTTTCCAAATCGTAGATATTATTGACATGATGAGGCCTCTTACAAAATATACCCGACAAATTATCAATGGAAACAATATTCCTTCTTCAGTCAGAGAAGCTTTTAGAATAGCGGTTGAAGAAAGACCTGGTTCTGTTCATATTGAACTTCCAGAAGACATTGCCGCTGAAATGGCTGATGAACGTTATTTTGAAATCGTTACAGACCGTCGTTCCGAACCACACCCTCAAGCAATTTCTCAAGCAATTGAAATGATTACAGCAGCTAAAATGCCTTTACTATTGATAGGAGCTGGAGCTAATCGTAAACGAGCGACAACAGCTCTTACCGATTTTGTTAATAAAACAGGTATTCCTTTTTTTAATACTCAAATGGGAAAAGGTGTTATTGATGAAAGACATCCATTGTTCTTAGGAACAGCAGCTCTTTCTTCAAATGATTTTCTTCACAATGCAATTGACAAAGCCGATCTCATCATTAATGTCGGCCATGATGTCATAGAAAAACCTCCATTTTTTATGGAAGAAGATGGCAAAAAAGTAATCCACATTAATTTCTTTACATCTCAAATTGATGAAGTTTACTTTCCTCAGTTGAATATTATTGGTGATATTGCAAGTACAATTTCTAAACTAACCAAAAATATTACACCAGCTTCTCATTGGAATTTCAACTATTTTAAAAGAGTTAAAGCTGATGTAACTCAGCATCTAGAAAAATACATTGAAGATAATCGTTTCCCAGTATTACCTCAACGACTGATTCATATTTTGCGCCAATTTCTTCCTGATGATGGTGTTATTACTCTAGATAACGGTATTTATAAAGTATGGTTTGCACGAAATTATAAATGTCACCAACCAAATACACTCTTGCTTGATAATGCTCTAGCAACAATGGGAGCAGGACTTTCTTCTGGAATGGCTGTAAAATTAATACAACCTGAATGCAAGGTTATTTCTGTCTGCGGAGACGGTGGTTTTATGATGAATTCACAAGAATTAGAAACAGCTGTACGTCTTAAACTTAACATGGTTGTCATTATTTTAAATGATAATTCTTATGGTATGATTAAATGGAAACAAAAAGGTATGGGCTTTGACAACTTTGGTTTAGATTATAAAAACCCAAATTTTGTCATGTATGCTCAAAGTTATGGAGCCATTGGTCATCGACCAACAAGCTGTGAAGATTTGAAATCTACCTTACAAAAATGCCTTAATACTGATGGTGTTCATCTGATTGATTTACATGTAGACTATTCTTTGAATCATTCCATTTTAAATGTTTTACTTAAAGAAAAAGCGAGTTTAGAATAAGATGACAACAACGATCAAAGTTTTTAATCCTTATAATCAACAATTAATTAAAGAAATTCCAAACCTTTCCCAAGAGCAAGCTCTTGAGAAATTAGAGAAAGCCCATCAACTTTATCTTGATAAAAGTAAATCAATTCCTAAATACAAGCGTATTGAGATTTTAGAAAAAATTTCTCAGATTATGCTCACAAGAAGGGAATCTTTAATTAAGACAGCAACACAAGAAGGAGGAAAACCTTGGAAAGATTCGGAAGTTGAAGTTGACCGAGCCATCCAAAGCGTAAAAGTTGCTCTTTACCACCTACATAGCGTCGGTGGTCAAGAAATTCCAATGGGTTTAACAAGCAGTTCTGATAACCGTACAGCTCTAACAATTAAAGAACCTATCGGTGTTGTCCTCTCCATTAGTGCATTTAATCATCCATTAAATTTGGCTGTACATCAAGTCATTCCAGCAATTGCTGCGGGATGTCCTGTTTTAATTAAGCCAGCTAATTTAACACCCCTCTCTACTCTTGAACTTATTAAAATTTGTCATGAGGCAGGACTCTCTTCTGATTTTTGCGATGCAATTCCTTGTGACAGAAATACTGCTGAAAGACTCGTTCAAGACTCTAGAGTTCACTTCTTATCTTTTATTGGTTCCGCCAAAGTTGGCTGGTATTTACGCTCAAAGCTTTCAGCTGGAGCTCACTGTACACTGGAACATGGTGGTGTTGCTCCTGTTATTGTTGACCAAACGATTAATTTACAAGAAATAATCCCCCCTCTAGCCAAAGGAGCCTTTTATCATGCTGGCCAAGTTTGTGTTTCTGTACAACGCATCTACGCTCCTAAAAACATTGCAAAAACACTTGCCGAAGAATTAGCCAAAACCGCTAGAAAATTAGTCGTTGGCGATTCATTGGACCCCAAAACGGATGTTGGTCCTCTAATTACTCCTAAAGAAGTTGCTAGAGTTCATGAATGGGTTCAAGAAAGTCAAGGAGAAATTCTTTGTGGTGGAAAACCTTTAGGAAAAACAACCTTTGCTCCTACCGTTATTTTTAACCCATCAACGACTTCAAAAGCATCAACACAAGAAATATTTGGTCCTGTAGTTTGTGTATATAGCTATGAAAACCTTGAGGAAGCATACCAACAATCGAACTCTATACCTTTTTCTTTTCAAGCAGCGGTCTTTACAAATGATTATAATACGGCCATGGAAGCATCTCATCGATTAAAAGCGATGGCAGTTATAGTTAATGATCATTCTGCATTTAGAGTAGACTGGATGCCTTTTGGTGGTCATGAACAATCTGGAATTGGCGTTGGAGGTATTCCTCAAACAATAGATGAACTTTTATTAGATAAATTAATTGTATTTAATACAAAGCCTATACATTAAATCAATATGCAGAAGGCACAACTGAAATACATTGTAGTCTTTCTGCTTTTGACTATTAACTATTCGTTTAGTAAAGATCAAGTCTTCCATCACTATGCTCACCTAGGACATTACCCTACGGCCATTCCTGTTAAAAAATTCCACCTAGAAAACCGTATCTACATTACACCAGGAGGTGCTGTTACTCTTTCTGTTAATTATGGTCTAGGCAGTTTTTTCTCATTTGGAGGTGTTTGGGGTGTTGACTCCTTAATTAGCTCTCAAGATGTTGACTATTCTTATCCACAATTTACCTTCAAATACACTCTGTTCTTTGAAGATACTTATATCCCTGCTCTTAGTATTGGATACGATGATGTAGGTCGACAAAATTTATTTGTAGGAAATACACAAAACGACTATTTTAAATCTAGAGGTCTTTATTTAGCTATTTCAAAATACTTCTTTTTTCTCCGTCGTCCCCTTTCTTTCTCAGGTGGAATCAATTATAGTTGGATTGATAATAAAACAGAAAATTATGAGAACCAACTTTCAAATAATGACTCTCGTCACGGTAAAAACGATGTCTTTAGTGGCTACCTTTCCTCTGACTTTATTGTCTCTAATATTTTTTCTTTTTATGGTATTTACGACCTAGCTCTTGATGATAACCTAAATCGAAATCCTTTGAAAGGATTCCTTAATTTAGCCATTAGACTTCATATAGGAGACATTACCCTAAACTTAGAATGGCAAGACATATTAAGAAATAAAAGAATTTATTCTAATAACATACCCAAGAAACAAAGGTTTCGTAGAGAGGTTCAAATTATTTACCTTAAAAACATCTAAAATATGAAAGGTCTTTTTCATCTAGCCATTCCAGCTTACGATCTTATTTCTTCTAGAGATTTTTATACATTCTTTTTAAATTCTAAGGTTGGGAGAGAAAATAAAAGTGCCATTATACTAGACTTTTTTAATCACCAAATTGTTTTACACAAATCCGTAGAACTTCCAACCAAACCTTCTACAATTTACCCTCACCATTCTGGTTTTATTTTTGAAACTTTTCAAGAATGGAAATCTTTATTAAATTCTCTTAAGCAAAAAGAAGCACCGTTCTATCAAACTGAAAAATGTAGGCATTTAAACAAGTCAACAGAACATCATACTTTTTTTCTACAAGATCCAAGTTATAATCTTTTAGAATTTAAATTTTATAAACAACATGAAGCTATTTTTGGATTTACAAAAGAATTTAGTATTGGAGATATTAAGTAGAAATTTGTATCCAAACATACCTTCGCTTAATTTATTCACGAAATGATTAATTAAAAATGTATGAAAAAAAAAGTGTATGAAAATCATCCACAAAGAATATTAGAATATTAATTAAGACTAATTTTGTTCAATTAAATTTAAAACAAAAAAAGGCTCTAACAAAAGTTAGAGCCTTTTAATAGCTTCAGAAAGAATTAAAACGCCGCAGCAAATTCTACATTCAAGAAATACTTATCAGCAAAAGATGTTTCGATATTCTCTTTACCAACATCTCCAAAATTAAACCCTAAACGAGGAATAATTTCAACATTTTCAGATGCTATAATATGCACTGCAGGTACAAAACTAAATACAGTATTATCGCTGTATAATTTATGATATTCTAAGTGAGGAACTAAATTAAGATTTTCAGAAAGCTTAATAACCGAAGATAAAACAACAAATGTCTTTTCTGGTAAATAATTATAAGTAATAGTATCTAAAGTATTTAAATTAAATACAGCTCCAATTGCAAATTTTTCAGAAAAATCTATAGACACTCCACTTGTCACAGAAAAATATTTTGCTTTATTGTATTCACGACCACCACCGATATCAACATTTAATTTTAATACACCTAACTCTAAGTTAGCTGTTCCTCCAAGATGATAATCTATTGATTTGTCTTCTTTTATAGTAGAATCTTGAGTATCTCCAGCAAGAGCAACATCTGCCATAGGATTTAAAACTAATGATCCAACTTGAAATTCATAACTCACATAAGTTGCCAATTTAGGACTGACAGAAGCGTCGCTTACAAGACGATTTGGAGCATCCGTAATTCCAGTATAAACACTTAGACCTTCTACATAATCAAAACCAAATCCTCTGATAAATGTTTCTGGTATAACTGTTGAGTAGCTAGATGTACGATCGTAACGATAGTAATTATAAGCACCACCTTGATAAACAAGATCGATAAGATACCAATCCCAATTTATATTGCTCCAACTAATGGTAACACCATCAAAAGCAACATCTCCCCAACGATCTTGTGGCAATGCTCCACCAAAAGGCGTTGCACCCGTTATAATTGTAGTATAAACTTGTACAGATAGAGCATCATTAATTGCGACATCAAAAGTTAGATCTATCTCTTGATTCGTTTCGTAACTAGCATCTTTACCAATATCGCTGGTAGTAAGACCAACATCCGCATTAACGAGAGCCGAATAATCTAACTCCACGGCCTGTACAGATACAAATGCTATCAGGGTTATAAATGCTAGTAAATTTATTTTTTTCATATTTAGTTTCCTTTGGTTTTAGTTTGAATTACTTATTTTCTATATAAAAACTCTACATAATTACATTAAATAAAAATAACCTGACTGAAATATAGAAAATTTACCCTACCATAAAACAAAAAATGTTTAATATTATTTTAGCCCCTAATGCATTCAAAGAATCTTTAACAGCAAAACAAGCCATCAAAGTCATGACCAAAGCTTTGCTTAAGGTTGATTCTAAGCATAAAATACAAGCCTATTGTCTATCGGATGGGGGAGATGGTTTCTTAAAATCTATTGAAAGTAATGATACAGGACATTATGAAAAGAAAGAATTTTTATGTTTAAATGCAATTGGAGAAAGTATTTTAACCCCTTACTTAGTTCTTAATTCTGATACCGTAGTCATTGAAACAGCTCAAATCATAGGCTTACAAAGTTTAAAAAAAAATCAAAGATTTCCATTGGATGCTTCTTCTTATGGTATAGGTCAAATAATTAAACACGCTCTAGATCGAGGCATTCGAAGATTTATTATTGGTTTAGGTGGTAGTGCAACAAATGATGGTGGAACGGGTCTTGCTCAAGCTTTAGGAATGCGTTTCTTTAAAGAAGATCAGGAACTTCCTTTTAGAAAATCTCCTTTACCTCATTTCACATCTGTTAAAACAGATGCATTTGATTCTAGAATAGCAGAATGTGATTTTAAAATTATCTGTGATGTTCACAATCCATTATTAGGTGATAATGGAGCTATTAAAGTTTTTTCAACTCAAAAAGGTGCGAACCTAGAACAACAACAAATTTTAGAAAACCAAATGACATTATGGGCAAACCAATCTTTTGTTCAAAGTCAAACAGAGGGGGCTGGTGCAGCCGGTGGCTTAGGTTTTTTCTTTAAAAATTATACTAAATCATCTATGTTATCAGGATCCAAGTGGATGCTAAAATATTTTAAAATAAAGAAACCTATTTTAAATGCAGATTTAGTTATCACAACTGAAGGAAAATTAGATTCTCAATCAACTGAAGGCAAGCTAGTTGATGCATTAGCAAAAGAATGTAAACAATCTCAAACTACTCTAGTCGCCTTAGTTGGCAATCTTGAAGAAGGTTGGGAGATCCTTCAAGATAAAGGATTGACTGCTGCTTTTTCTATTTTACCACATCCAGCAAGTCTATCAGAATCTATAGAGAATACAGCACTGTGGTTAGAGAAATCAACAGAGCAAGTTTATAGACTGTTTAAAAGCTCTCGCACTTAATATGTTCTACCACAAGAATATAGTTTATCATAATCTTTTAAATGATCCAGACCCTACAGGAGAATCAATTTATGAACCCCTCTCTCTTAATACAAAAATTTGGATACCAAAACAACAATATATCGTACTAGGTCGATCTCAAAAATTTAATCTAGAATGCCAAACAGAACAAATTAGTAAACACAAAATTCCAGTGATCCAAAGAAAAACAGGTGGAGGCACAGTCTTCCTATCTCCTAAGGTTATATGTATCGCCTTTCGATTTTCAAGAAAAAAAGATCAAAGTATTCTAAATTATCTAAAGAAAGGTTCTACTCTCATTCAAGAATTTTTAAACACTGAATTTGAACTTAAATCTCAACAACAGGGATCTGGTGACATTTCCATCTGTAATCAAAAGATCTTGGGCTGTTCTTTGAGACTAAACTTAAATCACGCTTTTTATTTAAGTAGCTTGATTGTAAATGATATACGCCCTGAGGTAACACAATTTTTACCCCCTCCTACACGCTCTCCAAAATATAGAAAAAATCGTGATCATCAAAACTTTCTTTCATTTCTTAATTCTCACTTAACAACACCTATTTCTAGCGACTCCTTAAAAGAGAAAATAAGTACTTATTTTAAGTCATTGAATAATTTTGGAGTCTTTCAATAACTTCTCAAAATTTCTATTTTTGCGATATGTTTTCTAAAGTAAACTCTCTTTTACAACTTGCTTTCCTTTTTTCTCTACTTTTAACTGTTTCATGCACCAGTCTTTCACATAGAAACAAAAACATTCTCCCCTACCTAAACAACCAAAAATTTGATAAAGCAATTCAAAATATTAAAGAAAAAAAAGAAAAGATTTATACAAAACATAATCGTCTTTTATATCATTTAGATCTTGGGACACTTTACCATTACGCTCAAAAACCAGATACTAGCAATATTTATTTAGAGAAGGCTTTAGATATTTACAATGATTTGTCAACCAAATCAATTACAACCCAATCTTTATCAACTCTACTAAATAGTGAAATAAGTCCTTATCGTAGTTATAACTACGAAATCATCGCCGTACACCAAATGATTTCTCTTAATTATCAAACTTTAAAACAACCTTATGAATCTTTAGTTGAAACACGAAGGGCTCAGCTAAAATTCGATTATTGGAAGAAAAGCACAATTAAAAAATACCACTATGATGGCTCTTTCAATTTCCTTTCCTTTTTATATTATTTTATGCTTGAGGAAAAAGATAACGGACTTATTTCTCTGTACCAATCTGTACTCGGTTTTAATCAAAACCTAGCCAACTTACCTAATATTGTTGAACAAGAAGCTGGTTACTTATTTCCAAAATATAATCGTAAAAATGATTTAAGCAAACTTAAAATATCTAAAAATTCACCAGAATATAAATCTATTACAAGATTAATTCATAAAGATTCTGCTCAAATTATCATCATTGGTTATGCTGGAAAAGGTCCTATATTTGAAGATGAAATTTGGTCAGGAACTTACTCTCCTGTTGGTATTTTAAATTTTCATCATTATAACCCTAAAACTAAGAAAAAAGAATCTTTTTCTTTACCTGCTGTCCAACTACTTAGTTTTCAAAATGCCTATAGTACTTATCACATTAAACTTGCTTTACCTCAAAGCGTTCCTCAAATTTCAAAAACTCAACACTTTAAAATTGCAACCGAAAATAAACCTAATGATTTTAAAATCACTGAAACTCTAACAAACTATGATTTATTGTCTCAACAATATATAACAGAAAATAAAACAAAGATGTTCATTAAATCTATCACTCGTGTTGCTTTTAAAACAGGTGCTATTCTAGCACTAAAAAAAAAGATAGCTCAAGGAAATCCTTTAGATATTTTTTCTAATCTACTGATTGATGCCTCAACTGATGCTCTTGAATCTTCAGATACCCGAAATTTATCTTCTCTTCCTAGAACTATAGAAATTAGCCACCTTAGAATTCTCAAAGGAAAACAGAAAATTTTGATTCAACCAATTAATAAAAAAGGTTTCACATTAGGAAAACCTAAAGAATATATTGTTGATTTAAAATCAGGAGAAACTCAATTTTTATTCACTTCATCTTTTGAATAAATTTTAAATGGCACAAAATCAATTTGAATGTAAAGAGTGTAAAGCTCAATACCCAAAATGGCTTGGACGCTGTAGTTCATGTTTAACTTGGTCTAGTCTAATTGAAATTGAATCTAAAACTGACATAACATCGAATACTTCTTATCGAAATAAGCAAAATTCATCACCTCCTCTCAGCTTAGAACAAATTGAAATTCAAAAAAGAAGCAATTATCTGTCTACAGATATTAGTGAATTAGATAGAGTTTTAGGTGGAGGCATTGTTCCAGGTTCATTTGTCCTTTTAGGTGGGGACCCAGGGGTTGGAAAGTCAACTTTACTTCTCCAAGTTCTAATTCAACTAGGTTCAAAAAATGTCAAAAGCTTTTACATTTCTGGAGAAGAATCTAGCGAACAAATTAAATTACGCTCACAAAGAATTGCTAATCAAACCTTTCAATACCCTTATATTCTTTGCGAAACTGACCTTGAAAAGGTATTAGATTATGTCACAGAAGCAAAATGTAAGATCATTGTGATTGATTCTATTCAAACGATTTATAACTCTCGACTCAACGGAACTCCTGGTGCAGAACAACAACTTAAAGAAACGACCTTTTCTTTAATGTCTTATGCCAAAAGAAATAAATGTACTATTTTTATTATTGGTCATATCACAAAAGGTGGCATTATTGCTGGACCAAAGCTGATTGAGCATATGGTTGATACTGTCATCTATTTTGAAGGGGAAAAACATAATCATTATCGCATTTTAAGGTCATTCAAAAATCGATTTGGAACCACCAACGAAATTGGATTTTTTGAAATGACTCAAAAAGGTTTAACACCCATTGGTTCACCTTCCCACCTTTTTCTACAAAATATTAAGCAAGACAATGTCGGAACTGCAATGAGTTGCTGCTTACAAGGAACTCGCCCTATTTTAATTGAAATACAGGCTCTAGTCAATCAAAACTCTTCTGGTTCTATTCAAAGAGTTGTGACTGGATTAGAAAGTAAAAGACTCATCATCATCTTAGCCTTAATTCAAAAATTTACCGATATTTTTATTGGAGGCAATGATGTCTTTTTAAGTGTCGCTGGAGGATTAAAAGTAGATGATCCTGCTACAGATTTAGCAATCGCTTTGGCTATTGTTTCTAATTTTCTAGGAAAAAAAGTACCCTCACAAACACTCATTATAGGAGAGCTAGGACTAAACGGGCAAGTCCGTCCTGTTCCTCAACTTGCTCTTCGAATCAAAGAGGCCTTCAACATGAATTTTAAACATATTATTATACCAGAAACATCTAAAGCTCCAAAGAAAATCAGCAAAGGTACAATTACCATCGTTAAAAATCTTCAAGAGGCAATAGAGGTTCTCAATGGATAAACCTTTCTTTTCTCTTTTACATACGAGCCTAAATTCTAAAGCAAGAGTTGGATCCATCATCACAGATCATGGGGAAATAACAACTCCAGTATTCATGCCAGTCGGTACTTTAGGTAGCATTCGCTCACTCTCCATGAAAGAAATGAAAGAAGAAATCAACGCTCAAATTATATTAGGTAATACTTATCATCTTTATCTAAGACCTGGATGTGATTTAATTCAGAAAGCGAAGGGCTTACACCGTTTTATTAATTGGGATCGCCCTCTACTAACCGACTCTGGTGGGTTTCAAGTTTGGAGTCTCAAAAAAATTCGTTCCATTATTGAAGAAGGTGTCTTCTTTCGTTCACATATTGATGGAAAGTCTATTTTGTTTACACCTGAAAATGTAATGGAATCTCAAAGAAAAATTGGAGCAGATATTATCATGGCTTTTGATGAATGTCCCTCTTACGATAGTGGTCACGACATCATTGAAAAATCTGTTGACCTAACCTTAAGATGGACTCAAAGAGCTGTTGACTGGTTAAAAATCAATCCAGAATATTACGATTATCGTCAATTTTTATTCGGCATTGTTCAAGGAGCCTTATATAAAGATTTACGAAAAAAATCAATCCAGAAACTGATTGAAATGGACTTACCTGGATATGCACTCGGAGGGCTAAGTGTTGGCGAACCCATGCCCGAAGCTTATGAAATTACAGATTACTGTACAGACTTTCTACCCACTCAAAAACCACGTTATGCCATGGGCATCGGAACACCAACAGACTTACTCAATATGATTCTTAATGGAATTGATATGTTTGATTGCGTCATTCCAACACGAAATGCTCGTAATGGAATGGCCTGGACATGGCAAGGGACTTTTCACTATAAAGCAGCTCGCTACAAAGACGACACCGAAAATCCTCTAGACCCTAACTGTAACTGCTATACATGTAAAAATCATTCTAGGGCCTATTTAAGACATTTGTTTAAATCTAGAGAATTAACTGTTTTCTATCTAGCATCTTTACACAATCTCTATTTTTTCCAAGAATTAATGAAAGTTTCTAAAGAAAAAATACTAGATAATTCTTTTGAACCATGGTCTAAAGTAAAACTTAAAGAATGGGAAGAGTTTAAAGGCTAAATTTCAACTATCACTAGTCAATAGAAATCACTAAAGAATTATGGACAAGTAAAAGTCATATCTGATTGTGTTTTTATTTTTGTTTCGATACCATCTTCAAAACAAGATTTAGCAAAAATAGTGCCATCCTCATCAAACGCAGTAAACCTACCTTCTGACTTACCATTTATGTAGTTTTCAACCGCTTGAATAGTGCCGTTTTCGTAATAAAGTATACCAGAACCATACCACAAAGATAGAGAATCGTCTTGTTTATCAATATAAATAGCACTGTCTACTATTCCTTGAATTTGTCCAGAAATAAAGTAATCTTAACTCTACCGACAGGTTGATTTTGTTGATTAAAGGGTACAATACGATAATATTGAGCCTGACTTCTAGTAGTTCCTTCCCAATCATCTGTATAATAAATAGTATCTAGTAATATTTCTTTTATTACTGAAATTGGTGGGTCAACTGTGTCGCCACAATTAAAAATGTTTAATGTTAGCGATATAAATATAAATAATTTAAGCATAAGAGTCCCTAGTATAGGCAGGAAATAACAATATTCTATAACTCTGGCAAGTATATATGAAAAAAAGACTACATTCCTCATCACTTTAATCATTAGTAGTATAGACTATAACTACATAATCTTTACATGATTTTCGTAACAATATTTGAAACGGCATCAATCATAATGTCACCACAATCTACTTCACAAAATTCATTTTCCCAACATCGCTTATACGATTTAAATCATCTGTACTTAAGTAAATATTGAAAAATTTATCGTTTCTTGTTCTTTTAAAACACTATCATTTTTTTAGTTAGCTTGAGAACAGGATATTCATCTTGCGTCAATTTCAATTTGTTGCCACAAAAAACCATTTAGGGCTCTCTTTAAATACAAAAAGGCACTTACAATTAAGGAAAAAACAACAAAAACCTCTTTTAAGGTTTCTGTTGTTAGTATAAACAATATAAATATCTAATCTATCTTAAGGAAGAGTAATATCTGCTACATTACTAATGAAAAGAATCTCTGATGCAGTTCCCTGAAAAGCTGCTAAAGGATATTGATGTTTACCAGGAGACGAAGACATAAGATAACCTGCACCATTTGAATTAGAATAATCAGTTAATCCTAGAATACTTACTGTTACATCTGGGGCTCCCGTAATTTGAGGAAGAGCTGTTCCTTCAGTAACCCAAAGATCAACACGATCGTTAATCAAAATTTGGATTATATATACATAATCTGTGTTTTGAGATAAACCTGTTACTTGTGCATCTATATTATTACCTTGTCCTAGACTTACGATAAAAGCACCGCTTTTATAACCGAATGTAAAGCCTGAAGCAGGGCCTCCAGATTCATAAATTAACCCTTCAGTCGCTGATGAATTAAAACTTCCAGCAAAAATAGAATTTTGTTTATCAAGACCTCCACGAAGATGCAGAACATTAGTGGCATCAATTGTTTCTGTAACAATTAAACCTGCAAGTAGTCCTAACCCTGACGCCCTGATCCCAGTAGCCGCTATTACTGTTACAGTCACTGTTGCTGTTTCACTTCTCGTCGTTGCTCTAATTGTTGCTGTACCTACTGATAATGCTGTTATTACACTGCTAGATGATACTGTAGCTATTAATGTATCAGAACTTGACCATATCACTGCTTTTGGTACTACTATCGCTTCAGCCACTACTGCCTCTCCCACGGCTATAGTTATTTGAGTTGAAATTAACTCTAATCTATGTTTCACAAGAATTGGTCTTTCTGCATACTTCGTAGGATCAAAAACAGAGGTGACCCGAATCATTGCTTCTCCTCCTATTATTCCCCTCACTACTCCAGTACTATCAACTGTAGCTATACTACTATCACTTGAAGACCATACAACAGAATCTGGTGCTCCATCTACAGTAGCTATTTCATAGCTAAAATCTGGATCACTCTGCCTACCAAAATTATAAATAGTATCTAATCTTGACTCAATAATTATAGATGTTATCGCTGGAATAATCTCTCTTAAAACTGTGACTGGTACAGTGACAATAAATCCACCTACTGCTACATTTATTTCTATCGCACCCTGTGATAAAAAGGTGACCAAGCCACTTTCATCTACTGAAGCTTTCGTAGTATCTGTCGACGTATAAGTCACTGTACCAGCGGTATGGTCTAGCGGTGATACCGTTACAGTTAACTGCTGTGGAGAACCACTTATCGCATTGCCTACTAAAACTTGTGGAATAACTGATAAACCTGTCACTGATACTGGAACGTTGTTCACTATAATAGCTATACTATCTAATTCTTCTGGTGTTACTATAGAGGTTGCCTTAATCGTGACCTCTCCTACTGATATACCTGTAACAATCCCTGAATTATTAACAGTAGCTATAGATGTATCTGAAGAGATCCAAGTTAATAACGTAGATGCTCCTCTCTCTTCTGTAACTGTTGCTGTTAAAGTTAATCTTCCTCCTACTTCAATATTAGAGGAGGAGGGGGAATCTATCCTCACTGATGTTACTTCAGCTGCCATTCGATCTGGAGAAACTGTAATTGTTATACTACCTGACTTAGTGTTATCAAATGTAGATGTCGCTGTAATCATTCCTGATCCTGATCCAACACCTGTCACTAAACCTGTAGCACTAACTGTTAAAACACTCGGCGAAGAACTCGTTGACCATGCTACACTTTCTGATGCTCCCGAAATAACGTCAACAATAGATTGCAACTGTGTCGTTCCATTAACAGCAAGCACTACGCTACCACCAACTGAAATTACTTCAACGCTTGTCACCGATGGTAATGCTTCTACTGTAATCTCGGATTCAGAAAAAATTGTATCTGTAACTGTCGATATTGCCTTAATCTGTACAGAACCAACTGCTTTCCCAACTACAACTCCACTACTATCAACCGTTGCTATACTTGTATCAGAAGAATACCAGACAACTGTAGTATCTGCATTTCCTGTAACAGTCACCGTTGCTGTTAATGTTGTACTCGACCCTTGTTGAATTGTCACAGATTTTAGATTCAATTCTATAAAATCCACTGAAATTGGTGTTGCAACTGTCGGTGGAGCATCTCCACAGTTGACAATAAAAATCACTATCAGTAATGTAAATAAATTTAAGATACCCATGAATTCTCCTTAACTTAACTTTGCTTAAAAAACTTAAAAAATACACAAAAGCTTTCCTTACGACTTAGAAAGTTAGCAATACTCTATAGCTCTATCAAATATAAAAATGAAAAACACTAAATTTATTTTCCCAAAACCGCTTACTTACTTTTTAAATCATTTGTACTTAAGTAAATTTACTAAAAAATGGATATATTATAGTATTCTAACGGTACAAAGTTGGAATTGCTACGGACTGGAAATGTAGATTTTATCTTTTTTCACAAAAACACTCCAGAGCTATTTTTAAAAGCACTTATAATTAAGGAAAAACAACAAAAACAACAAAAAGGTTTCTGTTGTTAGTAATAATTATATCTAATTAAGTAGAAATATCTTTAAACCACTGATGAAAAAAAATTTCTGATGCAATTCCCTGAAAATCTGCTAAAGGGGATTGTAATGACCCAGTAGAACGAAGGTAACTTGATAAAAAACTAAAAACCTTAAAGCATTTCTCCTTTACTTACTTATTTTTACTTACTTATTATCTGGAAAAGCTTCTTTATAATCTTCTATAGAAGCTATTACAACTTGTTTTGCTTTTTCTACACCATAAACTTCGCCAACTTCAACATTAGCATTTTCATTTTGTAGAGACTTATAATAAGAAAAATAATGTTTTAAACGCTGAATTATTACTGGAGGTAAATCTGAAATATCTTCTGCTTGATTATAAATATTATCAGTTTCTAAAACACCTATAATTTTGTCATCAGCTTCTCTCCCATCAATCATACTAAGTCCACCTAAAACCTTAGCGGAAAGTATAACATCAGAGCGATTAATTGGTCTTTCACTTACAACACAAATATCCAAAGGATCTCCATCACCTCGATCCGATGTAGGAGATAATTTCTGAACCCTCTCTCCACATAAAGTTTGAGGAACAAATCCATATAAAAGAGGACTGTGCAAACTTGTCTTTTGCGGACGATCTACCTTAAGATAGCCAGTTCTCTTGTCAACTTCATATTTTACGGAATCAAAAGGTGTAATCTCAATATAAGCCGTTACCATTCTTGGTGTACGCTTTCCAGCTCTAAGACCATGCCAAGGATGTGGTCTCCAAATTAAAAAGTCATCTTCATTTTTTTGCATTTAAATGATTTCCTTCATTAAAATTTTCTCTAGCTTTAAATTTTAAAGCCAAGGAATTGATGCAGTATCTAAGACCTGTTGGTTTTGGTCCATCGGGAAAAACATGCCCTAGATGAGATTCACAACGATTACAAACGACCTCAGTCCGAACCATGCCAATACCAACATCTGCTACTTCACTCACAAAGCCTTTACGATAAGTCTCCCAATAACTGGGCCAGCCTGTACCTGAATTAAATTTATATTTACTATCAAACAAAGGAAGCTCACAAGCACCACAAAGGTAGATTCCATCTTTCTTAAAGTCATTATACTCGCCTGTAAAAGCTCTTTCAGTTCCTTTCTGGCGTAAAATACGGAATGTTTCAGAGGTTAAAATAGCCTTCCACTCTTTCTCAGTTTTATAAATTTTGGATATTTCTACAGGTAATTTATTTGATTTTTCCACTTTTTGACTCACTTTTTCTTTTGAATTGCATTGCATAAACAATAGTAATGACACAATGCCAATTAACTTCAA
Source organism: Fibrobacteria bacterium (assembly GCA_965261055.1). Classification (GTDB taxonomy): domain Bacteria; phylum Fibrobacterota; class Fibrobacteria; order UBA11236; family JADFYW01. Next base: position 793,601 of record OZ253440.1, read on the forward strand.
TTTCATAAAAACTCCCCTGAAAACAAAAATCTATAAAAATTATGCTTGCTTTTGTTTATATTTGCCCACTATGATTAATGTAAACAATGTGTCTTTGTCATTTGGAAAACAGGTTTTATTCCAAAATGTGAATTTATCCTTTACTCAAGGTAACTGTTATGGTGTCATTGGAGCTAATGGAGCTGGTAAATCTACTTTCTTAAAGGTTTTATCCAGTAAAATTGAACCTAGTAGTGGTGATGTTAGTATTGATAAAAAAAAACGCTTAGCTTTTCTTGAACAAGAACAAACAAAATATGATAAACAAACAGTACTTGATACTGTTTTTAGTGGCTACCCACTATTATTCAAAATTTTGAAAGAGAGAGACGCTCTTTATTCCCTTCCAGAAATGACCGAAGAACAAGGACTTAAAGCTGGTGATTTAGAAACTGAATTTGGGGAGATTGGTGGCTATGAAAGTGAATTTCAAGCCAGTTCCCTATTGACCGATCTTTCTATTCCTAAAGAATTACACCATAAAAAAATGAAAGACTTAGAATCCAAACAAAAGGTACGAGTCTTGCTCGCTCAAGCTGTGTTTGGAAATCCTGACATCCTCATTTTAGACGAACCTACAAATAATCTAGATATCCCAAGTATCCGCTGGTTAGAGAAGTTTTTACTAAACTTTAACAACACCGTCATCGTAGTTTCTCATGATAGACACTTCATAAATAATATTTGTACTCATATTACCGATATTGATTATGGAAAAATTAAAACCTTTGTCGGTAATTACGATTTTTGGTACCACATGAGTCAGCTATCTAGCAAACAACTCAAAGACGAAAACAAAAAGAAAACTGATAAAGCCGATGAACTCAAAAAATTTATTCAACGGTTTAGTTCAAATGCATCTAAAGCTCGTCAAGCAACCTCACGTAAAAAATTACTTGAAAAAATGACCATTGAAGATGTTCCTAGAACTTCTCGTAAATTCCCATATATTAATTTTAAAGCTGAAAAAGAATTAGGTAAAACGATTCTCCACATTGAAGACTTATCGTGTGATATTGATGGAAGTGTGAAATTAAATTCTTTTTCTATGAACCTCAATTCTAATGATAAAATTGCATTCGTTGGTGCTTATGATAATATTAAAACAACTTTGTTTGACATCATTAGTGGACAAAAAAAACAATCTTCAGGGACATTCCGCTGGGGAGAAACTGTCAACTTTGGATACTTTAAAAAAAACCATCACCACTTATTTGATTGCGATTTATCTATCATTGACTGGTTAAGACAGTATACTACAATTGATGATGAAAGCTTGGTTCGAGGATTTTTAGGTCGTATGTTGTTTTCAGGAGAGGAATCACTTAAAAAAGTAAAAGTTCTAAGTGGAGGTGAAAAAATCCGTTGTATGCTTTCCAAACTGATGTTATCAGGCTGTAATCTTTTAATTTTAGATGAACCAACAGCTCACCTTGACTTAGAGGCTATTACTGCTTTAAATGAGGGGTTAATGAAATTTAAAGGAATTATTCTATTTAATTCCCAAGATTACGAATTTGTAAATACCATCGCAAATCGCATTATTGAACTTACTCCTCAAAAAAACAAAGATCAACAAATAAATTTTGATGAATTTGTAAATCAATCTTAAGAGTTAGTTAATAAAAATACCTATTCTAAATTTAAAGAAACACGAACCTCTACTGTCGGCCACAAAAGACTTATTCCGTCTTCTCCAGTATGTCCACCTTTACATTCTCTATTTAAAGAAGCAATCGCATTTTCACCTTTAAAATCTTTTAAATTCAAAGTTAAAGAAAGCTCCATTATATTGTCACTTTTAGGATGATACATAACAGGAATGTGTTTCGTGATATTATTTAGAGTAATTTTTGCCACAGCTTGATTATACCGAACATTATAAATTTCTCCAACAATAGCTTCTCCATCTTTCATACTTTTAAAAAAAGCATTATAAATACGACCATCTCGTAAAGTATTACTTGAATTTATTGATTTAGTAGAAATACTAAAAGTTAATTTTTTTAAAATGTCTTCAGGATAAACACCTTTAGAAGAATTTACTGATACATCATCAAATGTCCCAGAAACGCCCACTTTGTTTGTATACTTATAAGCCGTCCAAAAGATTTTGGAAGAAGTTAAACCTAATTCTTGTATCTGACCCCAAGATAAACTAATACAAAAAGCGATTAATAAGAGCGTTAAATTTTTCATAAATATTCCTTTTAAAATGATGCTGAATAAAATAGTGTTTTAAAATAGCTTTTTCTACAAAAAAAAAATTAAAAAAGCTTTGAAGCTCAAGCTTTCTAATTCTTCCTTTTCTCTCAAAAAAATAACTTGACCATTTTTAATAAACAAAGGATATTATAAACATTTTGAAAACACAACCAACAATGATAATATACAAAATTTATGATTCAATATGTTTTCTTAAATACGAACAACTCAAAAAGAAAACAAATAAGCACATTTAAACATACCGTTTAATTTTAATAATATCGCTCATTTCTTACAATTGATTTATCAACGACAAAAAGCTATTTTACATTTCTATGCAAAAGAAACCTGTCCTAAAATTTGATTACATACAAAAAAAAACAACAGAGTTTTCCGTAGGACATAGTTTAGATTTTTTTGCTCTTTTCGCCTATATCAAAACTCAATTCGAAAATTGTTATTTATTTGAATCGTTATCCCATCCTCGCCATCAAGATCGGTTTCATACAATTGGTTTTTCTCCTGCGGCTATTCTATACGCAAAATCTTCTTCTCTCACAATAGAAGGAAAGCAAAATATTATAGAAAAAATTACAAACCAGCCAAAAGAAACAGTTATCTATAATAATATCAATCCTTATGACCTTTTAAAAGACAGTACCTGCTTCCAGTCGTCTAGTAATAATCACCAAGGTGGTTTAATAGGTTATCTTTGTCATGAAACTGTTAATTATTTTGAATCTAAAATAAATTTAAAAGAACATTCCGATTTTAGCACTTTTAAGTTTGGGTTTTATACAGATGGTCTAACCTATGACACATTAACAGAAACTTTGTCTTATTATACTTTTGACGATAACCGTCTCAATCTCATCACTAAAATTTTAGCTTTATTTCAAAATTTTAAAATCCCAAAAAAACTCAAATCTGTTGAATTTCTAGGACAAAATTCTTCCAAAGAACAATTTTGTAAATCTGCCAAGAATACTCAAAATAAAATAAAAGAAGGCTACTCCTTTCAAGCTGAAGTTGGTCTTAAATCTTATTATAATATTAAAGGTGACAAAATTTCTATTTACAACAAACTAAGGAAAATCAATCCAGGTCCTTATATGTTTTATTTAAAATTTGGTTCTGAAGAACTTTTAGGTTCTAGTCCTGAAATTTTAGCAAGTCACAACCAAGGAATGGTTTTAACAACACCAACTGCAGGAACAATTTCCCGTGGAAAAACCAAAAATGAAGATATTATTTTAGCACGTAAATTATTAAATGATTCTAAAGAAATATCTGAACACAATATGCTAGTTGATTTACACCGTAATGATTTAGCTCGTGTTTGTATAGCAGGAACTGTTAAAGTTAGTGATCTAATGTATATCATTAAATTTAGCCATGTGCAACATATAGTCTCCAATATTATTGGGAAACTTAAAAAAAATAGAACTTCGTTTGATCTATTAAAATCTCTAATGCCTGGTGGCGTTGTTACTGGTGCTCCAAAAATAGAAACAATTAAAATTATTGATAACAATGAGCAAGAGCCACGTGGACCTTATGGAGGTGCTGTAGGAAGGTTTACCTTAAATGGGGATTGTGATTTTTGTTTACCTATACGCAGTCTATTTTGTAAAGACGATAAATGTTTTGCACAAACATCAGCTGGTATTGTTTATGATTCAATTCCTGAAAAAGAGTATACAGAAATCAATCACAAATTGGCAGCTATGCACCAAACCTTAACAGAGCTTAGTCAAGAGATTTAAATGCAAAAAAAATCTATCTTGCTAATTGATAACTATGATTCTTTTACTTTTAACTTGGAACACCTAATAGAAGAAACAGAGCAAGTTAAGCTCACTGTTAAACGAAATGACGAAGATTTTTTATCTGATCTCAAAAAAGACTTATACGATGGTGTTGTCATAGGTCCTGGACCTGGTTCTCCTGAAGATAAAAATTACTTTGGACACAACAACACTGTTATCTTAGAATATGGAACTAAAGGGCTACCTATTTTAGGAGTTTGTCTTGGTTTCCAAGGAATTTACCAAGCTTTTGGCGGTTCTCTTAAAGTGGCTACTTTACCAATGCATGGAAAAACAAGCCTTCTTGATATCAAAGAAGAAGGTACTATTTTAAAGAATATTTCCAATCAAATCAAAGTGATGCGGTATCATTCCATCATTACAGATTTAGGAGAACCAATTCCCGATTGTTTCTTACTCAATGCATATACAAGCTCTCCTCAAGAATCTATTGATGTCAACGGCAAAGAACTTATGTCTATTGAACATAAACAATACCCTATCTTTGGCGTTCAATTTCATCCCGAATCTTTTGCCACTGAATTTGGTAAAAAAATGATTGAAAACTTTTTAGATGTGCTTATTAGAAAAACCTAATTTATACAAATAAAAAGGATTAGCCATTTTGCTAAGTCTTTTTTAAATATCAAACTAATACCTGAACAAGCTTATTTATATAACTTCTAATTACAATAAATTTCAATCGTTCTAGGTGAGTAGAAATACTAGGTAACAACCCTAACGAAAAAATTTAGAAAAGTCAGTCTATCTTTGATTTTCACCACATTAGAGACACCTAGACAATAGTATGTTGCGTCTACTTCATTTTCTATAGACACAATACCAGCAAAAAACGAGTGAGTCCATAAAATTTTAGCTGGAAGTTTTCCGATCACTATATTTTTAGGTGGATTAACATACACAACAGAACGTGTACAGTTCCATAAAAACATGATCCCAAATATGATTACTACTTTACTTACTATACTTTTACTAAAAAACTAAAAAATTTCATAATTTTTTCCTGTTTTTCCTGTTATTGTTATCCTGTTTTTCCTGTTATTGTTAATTAAGAACTACTGCTACTTCCGCTATGTAATTATAGAATTATCAACACTCAGATCACACTACTTACTACTACATCTACTACCGCTGTGTAACGACCGTTTGCTGTTGATACTCTGATTGTTGTTGTTCCCACTGATTCTCCTGTTATTTCACCAGAAGATGATACTGTAGCTACGAATGAATTAAAACTGAACCATCTTACTGCCTTGTTAGTCGCATCAGCTGGGAATACTGTAGTTACTGCTCTTACTGTCTCTCCCACTGGTAGGGATATTGTATGTCGCATCATATTTGCTGCAGAATTATCAATACTCACACCACCTACACTATCAATGCTCACACCACTTACGCCTATCGTTACTGTTACGACTACTTCCACTGTTGCCATTCCGTCCGTTGTCGTTACTGTGATCGTTGCTATCCCTACTGATTCTCCCGTTATTTCACCAGAAGATGATACCGTCGCTATTGCATCAGAACTACTTGACCATGTCACTGCCTTGTTAGTTGCATCAGCTGGGAATACTGTAACTACTACTCTTGATGTTTCTCTCACATCTAGACTTACTGTAGAACTATCAACACTCACACTAGTCACACTTATTGGTGTTACTGTTACAAGCAATTTCGCTGTTGCCATCCCGTCCGTTATCGTTACTGTGATCGTTGCTATGCCTACTGATTCTCCTGTTATGACACCAGAAGATGATACCGTCGCTATTGCATCAGAACTACTTGACCATGTCACTGCCTTGTTCGCATCAGCTGGGAATATTAGTAGTGGTTTAAATAAGTCACCCTCTCTTATACTTTCTGCAGAAGACGTAAAAGTCACACCACTTACTACTGGTACCGGTGTTGTAACTACCTTTTCACAATTAAAGATGGTTAATGTCAATAATATAAATACAAATAATTTAATCATAAAATTCCTTACTAATACATTTCTATAACGCTATTGAAAATGTAGAAAAATATTAAATTTTTAGTTACTTAAATTAGTTACATCGGCTATACTATATAGTCTTTACATAATACATAATTTTCGTAACAATATTGTAAAGTTGCAACAATAATAATTTCACCATAACGATCTATTTTAATTATTTTAATTTCCCCAAAATTTATTTTTCCAAAACCACTTATACTTTCTAAATCATCTGTACTTAAAGTAAATATTGAGACACTTCTAATAAGGTTTTATCTTAAAAAACTAAGCAAGGTGGATCATTTAATTTTTCAGCCAATTGTTTTCTAATTGCTTTTAATTTTCACAATAATGATTTCTTGTGTTCCAGTGTTTATTTATTATCAGATTCAAAAGTCTCTTCCTCAGGAGAAAATAAACTCACCGTTTCTTGTCCTTTTAAAACACTATCACTTTTTTCAGTTAACTTAAGAACAGGATATTCATCTTGCGTAAATTTCAATAAATTCAAATCTACCAAATTTTGAATATAACCTTTCCAATGTTCTATAGAGATATCCTGACCGACTCCAAAAGTTTTAATGTCTTTATGCCAACTTTTAATTTTTTTAGAATGAGAACCTCTCAAAAAATTAATAACATAATTTAATCCAAACCTCTCCTTTAAGCGAAACACAGCTGAAAGAACTTTTTGAGCAATGATTGTTCCATCTATTTTTTTATCTATAGATAAACAAACATCACAAGATTGACAATCTCCTGAATGTTTCTCATCAAAGTATTCCATTAAATATTGTCGACGGCATTTTTTAGAAGAAGCAAAATCAGCCATTTGATCTAATTTATCTAACATAATTTTAGATTGTCGCTTATTACCTTCAATTTCTACAAAACTTTTAAGCTTTCTAACATCCGCATAACTATAAAATAAAAGAACATTACTTTTTAAACCATCTCGACCTGCTCGACCTGTTTCTTGATAATACCCTTCAATATTTTTTGGTAGATCCATATGCACAACAAATCGAACATTTGATTTATCTATCCCCATTCCAAATGCAATGGTTGCCACTACTATTTTAACTTTATCATGAATAAATTTATCCTGAGCCAAAGCTCTTTTTTTTGTGGTCATATCTCCATGATAAGAAATAGCTTCATAACCATCTTTAGATAACTTGTTTGCTAGACTATCAGCTGAATTGCGAGATAAAGTATAAATAATACCTGTATCTTGCTGATGGTTGTTTAAAAATGATAATAATTTCTGATAGCTATTACTCTTTGGCTTCACAAAATACCATAAATTTTTTCGATTAAAAGAAGACAAAAATACTGTAGGGTCTTTTAATTTTAATTTGTCTAAAATATCTTTTTGAGTTAATTTATCGGCCGTTGCAGTTAAAGCAACAACGGGGACTTTTGGAAAGCCCTTCTTCAACCTAGACAGTTTAGAATACTCTGGCCTAAAATCATGCCCCCACTGAGAAATACAGTGAGCTTCATCTATTGCAAACAAGCTTATGTTTAACTTTAATAAAAAATTAAGAAATTTTCCGTTATTATAAAAAAGACGTTCGGGAGAAACATATAAAATTTGCATTTCACCATACTCTAACTGTTGATAAATACCTTGCTGTTGTCGTAGCGTTTGAGTAGAATTCAAAAAACCAGCAACAATACCTCTTAAGATCAAAGAATCCACTTGATCTTTCATTAAAGAAATAAGAGGAGATATAACAACAGTAAGAGCCTTATTTACTAAAGCTGGTATTTGATAACATAAAGATTTACCACCACCCGTTGGCATTAAAATAAGAGCATCTTGAGACTTGAGAATCGTGCTTATCGCTTTTTCTTGCTCCATTCTAAAAGAATCATAACCAAAAACTTCTTGCAAAACTTGTAAAGGTGATTCATATCTTCTTTGATTTTTCATTTAGTTAAATCGTTTAACATACGCCCCACGGCATTCCATTGGTAAGCCAAAACACTGTAACACTGGACAACATCTGCACCCGCATTTAATAATTCTTTTGCTTTTTCTCCAGAATCCATTCCGCCAACAGCAATAACACTTAGCTTGGGTTTGAATTTTTTAGAACGCTGAACTAATTTTAAAGTGTTTTGATACAAGACCTGTCCCGAAAGACCACCTTTACCACCTTGATTATTTAAAACTTTAATTTTTGTGAAAGGGGTTCTCATAGAAAATGGAACAGGTTCTATTAACGGGAAGGTATTAGCAAGAACAACTCCTGTTAAACCATATTTTTCAATCAAATCTAAAAAGTGTTCAAAAACAGATTCCTTCATATCTGGAGATAGCTTAATGAACACGGATTTACACTCTTTTTGGTTTATCCTTTCGTTTGCTATACTTTTTATTAACTCCTCTGCAAAATCTAAATATTGGTCAATTCTTGCTGAACCTGTATTTGGACAACTTAAATTAAATTCAAAGTAATTCACAAAATTATAGGCTTGTTTAAAAATTGTCATCATTTCTTGTTTTGCATCTTCACCAATTTCAGAACCTGGATTTTTTGTAATACTTAAACCTATTTTAAGACTTTGACTTGATTTTTTTTTCTGTAAACTCTGATTTTTTAATCGTTCAAGAACTTTTAAAAGTCCATCATTTCCAAGTCCCATGGCATTTTGAATACTTTTATCTTCAGGGATTAAAGACACTCTAGGACGGTGTGTATTTCCAATATGTGGTGTTAATGTAACCGATCCAACCGTAACACCGCCAAAACCCATATTAAAGAAACTCATAACACATTTAGCATTTTTACTAGCTCCTGCAGCTAAAAAAATAGGACTTTGCACTTTCCAAGGAATACTACCATCCCAAAAATCAATAAAACAAGGTTGTTGTTCATAAGCTTTTTTCGGAAAAAGGCAGTAACTCCAAGCCAGCCAATGCAAGCAACGATGTCTTAATTCAACTGAAAAAACCAAACATTTAAAAACTTTTAATAAAATATCACCAAAGGTTATTTTCTGCATAAAATAATTCTTACTTTTTAATTCTAATTCAAAATATAGTTTATCATGACTCATCCATTTTCAAAAGAAGAGAAAAATCATTTTATCCAATTTATGATAGATAGTAAAGTCCTTTGTTTTGAAGATTTTGTTACGAAAAAAGGTCGAAATACCCCTTATTTTATCAATACGGGATTGTACTGCACTACAATGCAAATGAAAACTCTAAGTGACTTTTATGCTAGGATGATTTATCATTACTTTAGAAAAGAAGTTACAAATTTGTTTGGTCCAGCATATAAAGGCATACCTCTTGCAACAGCAACAGCAATTACATTACAACAAAAATATCAACTAAATTTAAGTATTACTTTTAATCGTAAAGAAGTAAAAAATCATGGAGAAAGTGGTATTTTAATAGGAAATACTTATCTAGATCAACCTGAAAAAATAGTTATTATTGAAGATGTTGTTAGTGCAGGAACTTCTGTCAAAGAAACTTTACCTCTAATCCAGAAAAATAATAATACCATCTTAGGGTTAATCGTTAGCGTCGATCGACAAGAAAAAGGGGATTCAAACATATCCGCATTGAACGAGTTAAAGAAAAAATATAACATGAAATGTTTCAGTATTGTAACAATTAAAGATATTATCTCTTTTTTAGAAGAACATCAAAAAGTCAGTACCCTTCAACTTAAAAAGATAAAGCTTTACAGAAGTCAGTATGGTTCTAAATCTTAGAACTAAGTGCACTGATCTCTTAAACTTTTAAATTAATTTTACTAAACACCTAAAGTTTTTCCTGATGAATTTAAATCATCACAAACCTCTTCAATTCTTTTAGCCATCTCTATTTCCGCCAATTTCAAATAAGCTCTTGGATCATACACTTTTTTATTACCTACTTCTGATTCAATTTTTAGCACTCCGTCATAGTTCTTCATAATGTGATCAACAACAGGACGCGTAAAAGCATATTGAGTATCGGTATCAACATTCATTTTGATAATTCCATATTTTAGCGACTCACTAATCTCAGATTTTGTAGATCCAGAACCACCATGAAAAACTAACCAGAAATAAGCATCTGATCCAAATTCTTTAGCAATTGCATCTTGACCATCTTTTAAAATAGAAGGTTTAAGTTTTACATTTCCTGGTTTATATACACCGTGAACATTTCCAAAAGTTGCAGCTAACATAAACTTTGCATTAGGAATACTTGTCAAAGCACGATAAGCTTTAAGCATGTCTTCTGGTGTCGTAAATAATTTTTCGCTAGCAACATCTGAACTATCCACTCCATCTTCTTCGCCACCGACAACACCTAACTCTATTTCAAGTATAATTTCGTTTTTGACGCACTCTTTCAAAAGATCTACAGATATTTTTAAATTTTCTTTTAAAGGAAGCCCTCCCCCATCAAACATATGACTTTGAAATAAGTTAGAAGACCCCTCAGCACGACGACGAGCAGTCTCTGCGATAAGTGGTTTCAAAAAATCGTCAACACGGTCTGGTTGGCAATGATCTGTGTGTAGGGCGATATTAACTGAATAAGATTCCGCAACTAATCGGATATGATTCGCTAAAGAAATAGCTCCCGTCACACTGCAACCAACCGATTGACCAGAAGCATGTTTCCCTCCACCTATAGAAACTTGAATAATTCCATCGGACTTTGCATCTGCAAAAGCTTTTAATGTTGCATTAGCCGTCTCTATATTAGAGACATTAATCGCTGGATACGCAAATTTATTTTTATATGCATTATTAAGCATTTCAAGATATTTTTTATGGTCAACAACTGGCATTATAAAACTCCCTCTGTATTACTAATGCTATCAAGTAATATAGTAGAAAATAGAGATATAGTTGTCTACATTTTGAAATATGAAGCTTCTCACAAATCTTTTAAAAAAATCTAAACTGGTCGTCATTAAAATAGGAACAAAAATATTAATGTCTCCTACAGGCAAAGTTTACAATAAAAACTTTGAAACCTTAGCTAAACAAGTATCCCAAATTAGAGAAAAAAACTGTCCTGTTATCATTGTAACATCTGGTTCCGTTGGAATGGGAATGTCTATTTGGAACATATCGGAAAGACCTAATGCTCTGAACCAAAAGCAAGCCTGTGCTGCATTAGGTCAAGGTGAACTCATTCACCTATATTCTAAAACCTTTAAAAAGCATAAACAAAGAATTGCTCAAATTCTTATTTCTGATGATGATTTTAAAAATAAACAACGCTGTACTCATTTTAAAAACACTCTAACAACTCTCCTAAAAAAAGGAGTTATTCCTATCATTAACGAAAACGACACTATTTCTACTCAAGAAATAAAAGTAGGTGACAACGACAAACTTTCCGCTGATGTTAGCGTTTTCATGGGTGCAGATTTACTAATCATGCTGTCTGATGAGAAGGGTTTCTATACAAAAAATCCTAAAAAATACTCTGATACTAAACTTATCTCAGTTGTTCCTGAAATTACTCGTGAATTGGTATCACTTGCAAAAGGAGCTGGATCCTCAAATAGTGTTGGTGGAATGCGTTCAAAAATAAAGGCTATAAAACAAGCCAACCGAGGCAATATTTTAGTTGCTTTGATGAACTTAGGAAATAGTAATTTAACTGAACTTTTTAGCGGTCACAACTTTGGAACTCTGTTCTTGCCCTCAAAGAAGAAATTAGGACAAAATAAAAAATGGCTTGGTTTAATTTCAAACTCAAAAGGTAAAATCATCATTGATGATGGAGCTGTTAACGCTTTACAAAAAAATAATTCTAGCTTACTTTTAGTTGGGGTTTTAAGTTTCAAAAGAGCTTTTAAAGCTAAGGATTTTGTTGATATAATCTCTATCAAAGGAGACTTCATCGCTCGTGGTCAAGTTTCATACTCTTCAAAAGAATTAAAATCTTTTTTATCATCCACTGTAAAGCCAAAATCAAAAACAGTTATCCATCGAGACTACTTAGTCATTTTTTAAAAGAATGTTCCAAAAATATGTAAGAAAATAATTATTGAAAACTTGAAAGATTATTTGAATAGTCACTATTGCATTGACTTACGAATGAATCAACATCATAACTACATAGAACAAATCCTCCAAAAATTGTTCTACAAACTTTCTATTACACCTTTCAGTACAAAACTGTATCTAACAGATGCTAAATCGTCCGTACAAGGGTTTATTCTATCTATCTTTTTAGCCTCTCACAATAAAAAACAATAATAGAGAAACAAAGCTATACAAAGTATAAAGTTTATATTTCTTAACTATATTCACACACGCAACACAAAACTATATTCATACATATGCAACATGATTAATTTAGTTTAATTTGTATATAAAACTTATTTAAATCACAATTTTACTACATTTTAGATTCATGACTGTACTTTCTTCAGATTCTTTAAAAATTGCTCAAAACTCGCGAGATGCTTCTCTTATATTAAGAACATTTACACACGCACAGCGTAATTTTTTTCTGAAAGATTTAGCTTCAGAGCTTCATAAACAACAAGATGTAATTTTGAGTGACAATAAAAAAGATTTAAACCAAGCTCAAAAAAATAAACTTTCTTCAGCAATGATTGATAGACTTTCTCTCACTCCTGAACGCCTTAAGAATATTATTCAAAGTGTTAGAAAAATAAAACAACTTCCCAATCCTTTAAATAAAACCTTAGAAACAAAAAAATCTCCAGAAGGTCTTAAAATTAAACGGACATCAACTCCTATTGGTTCTATATTATTTATTTTTGAGTCTAGACCAAATGTTACCATTGATGGTGCTTCCCTTTGTATCAAGAGTGGAAATTCTGTTATTTTAAAAGGTGGTAAAGAATGCCTTTATACGAACCAAGCCTTTTACAAATGTATTCAAGCTAGCTTAACTAAAAATAAATTCCCCTTGAATGCCGTTCAACTCATTACAAATATTAACCATAATTTTATTAAAAATTTATTACAAAATGACAAAAACATTGATTTGGTTATTCCTCGTGGTGGCGAAGGTCTGATTCAATCCGTAGTTAAAAATTCCAAGATACCAGTCATAAAACATTATAAGGGACTTTGTCATATATTCGTTGATGCTTCAGCTAATATTGAGAAATCATCTCATATTTTACTCAATGCAAAAGTACAGCGACCTGGTGTTTGCAACGCGATGGAGACTCTTCTTCTCCATGAAAAATTGGGTGTAACCAAAATTAAACAATTATTAAAACCTTTATTTAACGCATCTGTATGTATTATAGGATGCTCTGCAACTCGAAAAATTTTTAATACTATTAAATCCGCAAAAAGTATAGACTGGGATACAGAATACCTCAATCTTGATTTATCCGTTAAGATTGTTAAAAATTTAGATGCAGCGATTTTCCATATTCAAAAACACGGAACAAACCACACAGAAGCGATTTTATCTGAAGATAAACAATCTCAAAAAGAATTTATTTCTCGTATTGATAGCTCATCTGTTATGATCAATGCTTCCACCCGTTTTGCTGATGGAAGTGTTTACGGATTAGGTGCCGAAGTAGGTATTAGCACAGACCGTTTACATGCACGTGGTCCTATGGGAATTGAAAGCCTCACAACTTATCAATGGATTATAACTGGCTCTGGTCACATCCGTCAATAATTTTTTACAACACCTTTATTCACAAATCATTCTATAGGAGAATCCATGCAAGAACAAAACCCAATCAAAGCGAACCTTGTTGCCTTCATTGTTGCGGGGCTATTAATATTTATAGTTCTAGCTTTATTTCTAAATCCTTTTGTAACTATTAATGCTGGTGAACGAGGTATTCTTCTAAACTTTGGAGCCGTACAAAATGAAATCCTCGCTGAAGGTTTACATTTTAAAATCCCTATTATGCAACAGATTGTACCTATTGATATTAAAATTCAAAAACTACAAACAGATTCTGAAGCCTCAACTAGAGACTTACAAAATACTCGCTTTTCAATTGTAGTAAACTATTCTATTAGCCCAACTAAAGTAAACTGGATTTACCAAAATATAGGTGTGAATTATCGTAATCGGATCATTGACCCATCTGTCCAAGAAGTCGTTAAAGCTGTTACCGCAAAATATACTGCAGAACAACTCATTACCCAACGAGATGCTGTAAGCCAAGAAATTAAAATTTCTTTAAATGATAAACTAACAAAATATCATATCATCGTTAGCAACTTTTCAATTGTAAACTTTAGTTTTTCCGCTCAATTCACTCAAGCGATTGAAAACAAACAAATAGCTGAACAAAATGCTCTCAAAGCGAAAAGAGATTTACAACGTATTAAAATTGAAGCTCAACAAGAAATTGAACAAGCAAAAGCGGAAACAGAAGCCCTTCGCCTTAAAGGAAAAGAGGTTACTTCTGCACTGATTCAATTAAAAATCATTGAAGCTCAATTTGAAGCAATTAAGAAATGGGACGGAAAGCTACCTCATATCACAACAGAATCTACACCCTTCTTAGACATTAAAAAATACGATTCTAGATAAAAATACGAGCCTAAACGATAATTTCTCTATGGCTCAACAATCTTTCTTAGATAAAATCAAATTTGATAGCAACGGTTTAGTGACAGCTGTTGCTGTTGATGTTAAAGATGGCGAAATTGTTATGCTTGCCTACGTGAATAAAGAAGCATTAACCAAAATTTTGGAAACAAAAATTATGCATTATTGGTCTCGCTCAAGGCAAGAGCTTTGGCTTAAAGGCGATATTTCTGGAAATACTCAGAAAGTATGTCGTATTCGTATTGATTGTGATGGTGACGCTCTTCTTTTTGAAATAGAACCTCAAGGCGTTGGAGCCGCTTGCCACGATGGTTATCGTTCTTGCTTTTATCGCGAATTTACAAAAGAAAATTCTTGGGAAATTATTCCTAACGAAAAACCTCTTTTTGATCCTAAAGAAATTTACAAAAAATAAGATTAGCAATATTCAAATACCATTTTAGCATCTCTAATTTATGCCTTTCACATTATATGCCCCATTATTTTGAACCAAATTTACAAAAAATCAATAATTCTTAAAAACATTACCATTAAAAATTTGACTTCAAAAGAAAATGCATTGCTTATCCCGAATAACAAAGTTATTCTCGTTAGTAGAGTATTATCTGTGATGTTATTGATATCACAGTCACGAAAAATAAAACTAAATACATAGAAGGTTTTGTAAACAAAATACAACCAACCTTAAAGCCAAGTCTTTCTACATACATCATTTAAAATGTGTGGATATAGCAACACCTTAGCTACGAACAACAACTTTTACTAAAACAACAACAGGTTAGTGACAACTTTGCAAAAAAAAAAAGCAAAAAATTAAGCTTGGTAGGCTACTATATTTTCCCCTTACACTTTAATAAAATTTTCTCATTCTCAGTAAAAGAATTCATCTACAGCCAGATTCATCAAATGCCATTCGTTTAGGATCTCAAAAGTACGCCTTAGAACAAAATTTATCTTGTTATGATTTAAAACGAGAAAGTGCTTATCTAAGCCTAACAATTAAAACTTCATCTACAGATACAATTATGATTCTTTTACAAATTGACCTCTCCTTTAGAAAGAAGGAAAACCTAACTGTATTATTTTGTACTTACCTAAAACAGGTTTAATACCCGAAATCATTGAAATTTTAATTAAAGTAAGTGCGTCTAAGGTTCTTTATATTGGTTGTAACCTACATCTCAAGCAAGAGATGTTTCTAGTTTATCACCCAATTACAATATCGTATCTGCACAACCCATAGATATGTTTCCAGATACACATCATATTGAAAATGTAGTTTTACTACAAAAAAATTCTTTTTTATTAGATTGATGAGTTCGGTTGCTTTAAAAACTGCAACCAATCTTTAATTTTTTTTTCATAACCTTCGTCCGATGGTTTGTAAAACTTTTCGTATTTAAGATGATTAGGAAGATACTGTTGCTCAACCCAATGCTTAGAATAATCATGGGGATATTTGTATGACTCCTCATTTTTTGGAAAAGACGATCTTGAATAATCTTTTAAATGAGCTGGAACTTCGTTTGTCATTGAACGCTGTTCAACAATTTTAAGTGCTTCAAAATAATTTTTTGTGCTATTACTTTTAGCCGTTACACTTAAATACAAACAAGCATGAGCCAAATGATACTGACCTTCTGGTAAACCAATATGATCAAAAGCTTGAAAGCAAGACATAACAACTTTAATTGCGTTAGAATCCGCCAAACCAACATCTTCACTGGCAAGGATCATCATTCGTCGAAAAATAAAACGAGGATCCTCTCCAGCATGAATCATTTTTGCTAACCAATACAAAGAGGCGTCTGGATCTGAACCTCGTATAGACTTAATAAAAGCAGAAATAACATCGTAATGCTGATCTCCATTTTTATCGTAATTAACTTGTTTACTTTGCACCGTCTGTTCAATATAAGATAACTTGATTTTAATATCATCTTTTTTTAAAAAACGCACTGCAAGCTCTAAAGTATTTAAAGCAATTCTAGCATCTCCCGAAGCCATTTCAATCAAATATTCTAAAGCATCCTCTTCAAAAGCAACACAAGATCCTATGTCTAACCCTTTTGATTTATCATGTAATGCTTTTTCTAGCATTCTTTGCAAATCAGAGCGTTCTAATAATTTAAATTGAAAAACCTGGCACCTAGATAATAAAGCTTTATTCACTGCAAAATAAGGGTTTTCAGTAGTTGCTCCTATTAAAATAATTAATCCGTTTTCAACAAAAGGCAATAAAGAATCTTGTTGAGCTTTATTAAAACGATGTAATTCATCAATAAACAAAATATGCTTTCTTTGTATACTTTGAGACCGATTAGCTGATTTAATCACTTCTCGTATTTCTTTAACTCCTGCAAAAACAGCATTAATTTGTGAAAAATCTGAATTCGTTTCTTGAGAGATAATCCTAGCTAATGAAGTTTTACCAATTCCCGAAGGTCCATGAAAAATCATTGAAAAAATTTGATCACTCTCAATACTTTTTCTTAAGACACCTTCCATCCCTAAGAAATGTTCTTGCCCAAAAAAGTCATTCAAACAAGAAGGACGCATACGAACAGCTAAGGGCTTTGAATTATTACTCTCATCAAGTGAAAATAATGAGTTTTCTTCTGATTCAAATAGATCCATTTTACTTAAAAAAAGGATTAGCTAGAAATACCATAATCACAGGCAAATAAAGTAATGAAAATAAAAATACAGATAAAGCTGCCTTTTCCGTTCGACGAATGTAGAGCAACACCGCTTTATTCAAAAAAAGTATCCCTATAACCAGAGCTGCTAAAAGGTATGTCCAGTGAGCTGTACCCAAAGTAAAGGGAAGAACACTTACAACAATTAAAATTAAAATTTGTATAATCATTTGCCGAAAAGTCAAACCACCACTAGAATCTTTTGACGAAAGCATCACAAATTTAGCCTTTGCGTAATCTTCTCTATATATCCAATCCAAAGCTAAAAAATGTGGTATTTGCCAAAAAAAGAAAATAAAGAAAATAACCAAGCCATCTAAGGTAACTTGACTTTGAACAGTAAGCCAGCCCATGATAGGAGGTAAAGCTCCAGGAACTCCACCTATTAAAGTACTCAATGTTGTCACTTTTTTTAATGGCGTGTAAATCAATACATATGAAACTAAAATACATAAACCAATCAATGTAACCGCAAAATTAATATTTAACCATAAAATAACTATTCCTAAAATTCCACAAAACAGACCATAAACAAGTGCTCCTAAAATTGTAATTTGTCCCAAGGGTAGTGGTCTAGCTTTGGTGCGATCCATTAAAGCATCTTGCTTAACTTCTAAAACTTGATTCAGAGAAAAACAACTCGTACAAATAAACAAAGTACCTAACATTAAATAACCAAATTGAGCCCAATCTATTGTACCTTGATTTAACGCATAAAAATACCCAAAAGCAACAGATAGTAAATTAAAACGAGTCATTTTAAACTTTGATAAATACCAAAAAACTGAAAATTTGTGAATCATGTAAATCATAAGTCTAAAAGTAAAAATTAACAACAATAAAAATTAAAATAGTTATTCATATTATTGAATAACTCTAGTGATATTTGATAATTTTGTTTCATGATAAACTATACAACTTCCAAAGATTTTATTCGAACACAAATTGACTTTGATTTAAAAAACAAAAAACACTCTCATATTATCACCCGTTTCCCCCCTGAACCCAATGGTTATTTACACATCGGTCACGCAAAATCTATCTGCTTAAATTTTGGAATCTCTAAAGAATACCCCAATTCTTCTTGCAATTTAAGATTTGATGATACAAACCCAGAAAAAGAAGAAACTCATTTTGTTGATGCCATTAAAAAAGATTTGAAATGGCTGAATGTCAAATGGAAAAACTTACATTTTTCATCAAACTATTTTGACAAACTCTACCTGTCGGCAATTAAACTTATCAAAATGGGCAAAGCCTTTATTTGTGACCTTTCTATTGATGAAATTCGAGACTTTCGTGGTACACTTTCCGAACCAGGAAGCGATAGTCCTTATCGCAACCGCTCTATAGAAGAAAATCTTTCTCTGTTTGGAAAAATGAAAAAAGGAGACTTTAAAGATGGCTTTTGTTGTTTAAGAGCAAAAATTGATATGACATCTGGAAATATTAATATGCGTGACCCTGTCTTGTATCGTATTCGTAAAGTGAATCATCCTAATTGTTCAATACCTTGGAATATTTATCCTACGTATGATTATACACACTGCATCTCAGATGCAATTGAAAAAATAACTCATTCGCTTTGTACACTTGAATTTGAGGATCACCGTCCTCTTTATAATTGGATTTTGGAAACACTTGAATTTGAAAAACCACTCCCCCAACAAATTGAATTTGCTAGACTAAATATGACCTACTGTTTAATGAGTAAACGAAAATTATCTCAACTTGTCGATCAAAAATTTGTAGAAAATTGGTCTGATCCCAGAATGCCTACTTTATCTGGATTATGTCGCAGAGGCTATACAGCCTCTTCAATTCACACTTTTTGTCAAAAAATTGGCTTAGCTAAACGCAATAGTATAGTTGACATTCAACTTCTCGAATCTTGTATTCGCCAAGAGCTCAATCAAGTCGCTAATCGTATGATGGCAGTGCTCGATCCAGTCAAAGTCATTATTCAAAATTACCTCAAAGATAAAACCGAAAAACTTGAAGCTCGTAATAATCCAGAAAATTTAGAATCAGGTACTCGATTCTTAACTTTTTCTAAAGAAATTTATATTGATCGCAGTGATTTTTTAGAAGATGCTCCTAAGAAATTTTTTCGGTTGAGTCCTGGCCATGAAGTACGCTTACGCTACGGCTATCTTATCAAATGCGAATCTTTTAAGAAAGATTCCGATGGAAATATTATTGAAATTTACTGTTCCTATGATCCTAAAAGTAAAGGTGGGAAATCTTCCGATGGTAGACGCGTTAAAGGAATTATCCATTGGGTGGACGCTCAAGAACATAATACAACCTCTGTTTATTTGTATGACCACCTATTTAATGTTAAAAATCCTGGTTCTTTTAAAGATTTGGGAAGCATTATAAACTCTTCTTCTCTAATTGTAAAACAAGCTAAAATTGAGAAACATTTAAGCCAAATGAAACAAGGAGAAAGGGTGCAGTTTGAACGTATAGGTTATTTTTATGTAGATAGGATAGAAAATGAACAACCAGTTTTTCACCGCATTGTTAATTTAAAAGATACTTGGTCTAAATTACAAAAAAAGTAATTTAACTAAAAACTACAAAAATGACTGTTTGAATAATTCCTATTAAGAAACCGATGATAGCTCCTAACCTCTGAATTAAAACAATTTCGTTCTTAGCAATATTTTTAACCATTTTTTCTAAGCGTTCCAAATCAAATTCTAAAATATTTTTTTCTACAATCTGTTGGACATTCAATTTAGATTGAGCTATTTTTTGAATATGTTCTATCAAATTCTGAGGATCTTTTGAAAAAAGTTCAGCAGCTTTATCTCTTAACCCACCTAAACTTTCAGAATTAACAAACATTTTAATCATAGGGCTAGCATCTAATATTTCATCTATTTTTTCATCCCATTTTTTACTAATATAATGCTTTATTACATCTGAAACATCTTCGGGCTGTATCCAATTAACCAAATCTTTCTCAGTAAAAAATTCTTGAGCAATCTCCCTTGAAATTCTCTCAGCAATTTGAACATGTCTCTTAGGAACTAATCCCCACAATTTAAAACCCAAAATAGAAATAGGTTTTACAGGTCGAAATAACATTTGAATTGCTAAAAAATTAGTCAACCATCCAATCACTCCAGACAAAAGTGGTATTAAAATTATAAATAAAATATTAATATATTCCATACTTACTTTTTTTAAGTTTCATCACTATTGTTTAATCTTTTTTGTTTTAAACAAGTATAGTAACAACACTAAAACAAAACCAATTAAGATTGATGGCAATACTACAACATAGAAAAGCATTGCCATCGAAACGCAATCAACACTGCTAACTCCTACTAAACTTGTAAAAAGTAAAATATTAACACCTTCTCTCACTCCAATATTAAAAAAAGTAAGAGGAAATATGTGAATCATCCCAATTAAAGGGGTAAAAATCAATAATGCAGAAAAAGGAATTGGTAAATTCAATGATTTAACAATAAAATATATTGATAAAATTTGAAACACCTGAATTAGCACAGTTATAATTATAGTTTGCTTAAAATGTTTTCTCCAATTATCAAGAATCTTTACCCATTTTTGGAAAAACAATATTTTTTTCAAAAATGAAATTTTCTTTAGATAACTCCAGAACAGAAGACCTAAAATAGAAACGATCATACAAATAGACATTGGTAAAATAAAGTAGAGGAAAAGGAGTCATGTAATCATGAAACCAAATCATAGATATCCAAAAAATAACTTGAATCGTCATGAAACCAAAAACTCTACCTATTACTAAAGATTGAGCAGAATCAAATTGAGATTTTATTTGTTTCCCAAGAATAGTTGACCTTACAACATCACCACCAAAACTGGAGGGCAAAAACAAACTAGCAAAAGCACCTATATAGATTAACTTTAAAAAAAGCCATAAAGAAGGTAGAGGACGCCTAGATAGCAATATCCTCCATCTCCAAGCTTGTAGAAAATTTATCACAACAGTTTGCACTAAAATTGATAAAAACAAAAACCATAAAGAAGTGTTTTTAATCGTTTCCCAAACTTGAGGAAAAGGGATAAAAATTAAAAATGATCCATAGAATAACTAGAGTCAAAACTAACTTAAACAGTTTTGATTTTAGCACCAAAATAATTTTATTTAAAAACATAAATTTCTAAAGCGTCAATATTAAATTGAAAGCAAAATATAACTTAAATCAAATAAAGCTGAATCTATTTAATTTGTTTAATTATTACATTTATACAAAATGACTTATTTTTTAAAAAAAATCCCTTTTATTCTTTCCACAATTTTAAAAACTCTTTTCTTTAAAAAAATTTTAACATCCTTCATGCAGCTATGGATTTCTAGCCTAAGAATTAATTTTAACTGTTCCACTCCCTGCTTAAACAATACCCTTATTGCAGTTTGGCATACTGATCTGTTAATTGCAATTGCAACTTTCCAAAAGCAACATTTTCATATTATGGTTTCTGCCAGCCAAGACGGCGATTTTTTAACCAATATTTGCAAAAACAGAGGCTACACAATACATCGTGGTAGCACAAGTAGAAGAGCATTAAGTGGTATTCGAAGTATGATAAAATCAACATCAACCGATAACACTCAAAAACGATTTTGTATGACTCTGGATGGTCCTAAGGGACCTGCGTATAAAGTTTCAAAAGGGGCACATTGGCTAAGTCAAAAGTTAAATGTTCCCGCATTTATTATGAAAACTTCTTGCTCTTTCTATTTTCGTTTACCAACTTGGGACAAGACTATTATCCCATTACCTTTTTCAAGAATAGAAGTAAGCTTAATAAATTATTTTCTACATTTGTGAAAGATTCACATTAAAAATAGTTTTTTATGCACTTTCATATAAATTTTAAAGACAATTGGAGCTTTTGTCTAGACCCTGAAAATATTGGTGAAGAAACTCGTTTATTCTCAAAACTGCCTAAAAAAGCTCAAAAAATTGAACTTCCTCATATTTGGCAAACATCTGATCCCCAAAAAGATTGTAGCATTGGCTATTACTATAAAAAATTTAAATTACCTCAAGATCAGCCGTACAAAAAATTCATTCTTCATTTCGAATCTGTTTATCACTTTTTAAAACTTTGGATTAATGAAAAATTAGTAGGTGAACATTTAGGAGGTAATGTACCTTTTGAATTTGATATCAGCTCTTATGTTTCTCTGACAAATGAGAATTTAATCTCTATAAAAGTAGAACGCCCTAATCACGAAAACATTCTAGAAAAATTATCTCTCAAAGAAATTCCTGTTGGCTCTTTAAATAATAGTCATTTGTTTTTTGGAATAAACGGCAATGTTCAACTTGCTGCAAGTTCTATACCTGCTGTCAAAAAAGTAGAATGCTACCCTGACTATGAAGGCAACATCATTACTATAGATACTCAATTTTGGGCTCCCAAAAATCAAAAATTAGAAGTTTTATATAATATTACTGACCCTTCAGGAAAAACCGATAGTCTACCTAAAATTTTAGAAAGCTCCAAAGAAAACCCAAAACATCTTATTTCTTTCAACATTACAAATGCAGAAGAATGGAATTTAGAAAACCCAAAACTTTACGGATTAGAAATTAAGCTCACAAATGGATCTTCCGTTAAAACAACTTTTGGCCTTCGTAGAGTTGAAATTGAAAAATCTATGATACGCCTAAATCATAAAAACCAACCTTTTAAAGGTGTACAGTTTAAGCAAAAATTTCCATTTACTTTTACGATTCCTCATTTCAAACAAGATTTGAAAAAAGAACTCACTCTTTTAAAACAAAGTGGATTTAACTTAATCCGCTCTGGCAGTCTCCCTTTAAATCATAAAGTATTAGATTTATGTGATTCTTTGGGAATCATGGTCATCCAAGAAACAACTTGCTTCACTCAAAAGTCAAGCAAAAAAGGTTTTTATTGGATTAAACAACATATTGAAAGCATTATAAAAGAATATGGTAACCACCCATCTATTGTTGTCTGGGGAATGGGTAGTGATAACGCTTCCATGGCTCTAGAAAATGGTAATAAATTAATTAAATTTACTTCTCAAATTGATCCTTTTCGCCCCATTATCTCTAATTTCAATTCCGTTTTTCTTGACAGCAATAATGCTGAAGAAATTGATAAAGGAAAAATCTATTCCCCAACTGATATGGAAATATATCAGTTTGAATCACACCGCTTTTATTTAGCCTTCCCTTTACGAACAAAAACAGAAAACTTTCTACGCTACTATTGCTCTTATAAAGACTCTAAAGAAGTTAAAGATGGAGTTCACGGTCGTAAATCATTTTGGGAAAAATACAATTACATTAAAAGTAATCTTGACGGCAAAATTTTAATAGGTGGTCTCGGTGTCGGTATTCCAAATAAAACCAGTTCTCTATTAGAGAAAAAGCATTTTAAACTGTTTAAAAACACCAATCTCTATAAAAACCTAAAAAACTACGAGAATAGCATTTCAACTTTTATTAAAAAAACAGGCTTATGGAAAAAACCTGAAGATTTTTTTGAACAATGCAAAAATTTATTAGAAGAAAACACTCTTGCAGAACTCTCTATCATTGCCTCTAATACACAAATTTCTGGATATATGTTTGAATCTTGGACAGATGAAGATCATTTATATAAAGGTTTAACCGATTGGGATCGAAACCCAAAATCTCTATTAAATACCGTTGCTGATTTTAATAATAATCCGAAAATCCTACCTCAAATTGTAAGTAGAACACCTTATTTTGGAAGTCACTTTAGTTTAGATTTAGCTCTACTCGTCAGTGAATATGAAAAGTATGTGCCTACCGTTGACATCTTGAATAAAAAAAATAAAATTGTTAATTCTAAAAAATTACCTCCTCAAAAAGGCTACAAAACAGTTGAAGTGATTAAAGGCATCACTTTACCTCTTAAAAAGGAATTAGGTTTATTAACTTGCCGTATTACTTTAACAAGTAAACAAGAAACCTTCAAAAGAGATTTTCCTTTTCTAGTCCCTCCCGCCATCGATATTGACCGAGTTTTAAGCAAAATTGATTACCAAGGGATATCCACTCCTTTTATTCAGATTCAAAATAATCCGAAGTCTAAGACTATTATTATAAATCAGATTGAAAACCTAAATAAATCTGAATTAGTTCCTCTTTTTGGCAGAGCTAAACAAGGTGCAACTCTTATATTAAGCCCTCTCAAAATAAAAAGTGTTAATATTTTGAATGATTTAAAAGTTTTACCTTGTCAAATCAAACTTAATTACTGTGCTTGGGCTGAAGGTGGAAGTTATCATATTGCGAATGATCGTTCTTTTTTCAAAAACTTTCAAAAACCAATTTTAGGCTCACTCTACGCAGATATTTTACCTCAATGGAGCTTTGATTCTTTACCACAAACCAAAACTTACGCAAGCTGTCTAAATCTTTTGAAAGATAAAATCCAAGAAAATCAAACTTTAGCAACACTTCCGTTTGGAAAAGGAAAGATTGTATTTTGCCAGTTTGACATTTTTGATGAACTTGGTCAGAATGCTTTAATTGATTACTTCTTTAGCCATTTAATACAGAAAATTTAATCCATGTACTTCCAAGATTTAGTTTTAAATCTTCAACAATATTGGACTAAACAAGGTTGCCTTTTAGCTCAGCCTTATGATTTAGAGAAAGGTGCTGGAACATTTAATCCAGCTACCTTTCTTCGTTCTCTTGGACCAGAGCCCTTTTCATCCGTTTATATCGAACCTTGTCGCCGTCCTACCGATGGTCGTTACGGAAAAAATCCTTTAAGGCTACAACACTATTATCAACTACAAGTAATTTTAAAACCTAGTCCCGATAACATTATAGATCTTTATCTTGATTCTCTTCGAGCGATAGGAATTGCTCCCGAAGAACATGATATTCGTTTTGTACACGATGATTGGGAAACGACGGCACTAGGAGCTTGGGGTTTAGGTTGGGAAGTTTGGTTTGATGGAACAGAAGTAACGCAATTCACATATTTTCAACAAATCGGTGGTATTGAGCTTAGTCTAATACCTGGTGAAATTACTTATGGCTTAGAACGTATTTGCATGTTCTTGCAAAAAGTTGATAATGTTTTTGATCTTAAGTATAATGAGTCTTTAACTTATGGTGATATTTATCACCAGAACGAAATTCAATTTTCAAAACACAATTTTGAAATAGCTCCTATTGATTTGTATCTAGAACTATTTCAAAAGAATTCAAAATTAGCTCAAGATCTATGTGAACAACAATTACCAATTCCTGCCCTCGACTATGTTATTAAGGCTAGCCATTGTTTTAATATTTTAGATGCTCGAAATGCAATTTCTGTAAGAGAGAGACAAGACTATATTTTACAAATTCGCACATTAGCTCAACAAGTTTCTTTGAGTTGGTTAGATAGTCGAAAAGCACTAAACTACCCTTTACTCAAAAACCATACGATTCAAGAAAATATCTCTACACATAAAAGAGTATCTCCAAATACTACAAAAAAAAACGGTTCTTTTTTGTTAGAGATTGGTGTAGAAGAAATGCCAGCACAAATCTTTCCTTCTTTACATAAGCAACTCCCTGAACTATGGAAAAAATATATTACACCTTTAAATCTAAAATTTTCTAAACCTAAATTTTATAGCACTCCTCGCAGAATTTCTATCCTAACAGACTCAGTAAATTTACAACAAAAAAATACAAGTTCAGAATTAAAAGGCCCTCCTTTAAATATTGCTCAAGATAAAAATGGAGAGTGGACTCAAATTGCTAAAGGTTTTGTTAAAAAAAATCAACAAATATTAAATGATGTTATCATCAAAAAAATAGGTAAATTTGATTACTTAACCTTGAATATCCAAAATCAAGGACAAACCGCTTTTGATTTGCTTAAAGAAGAATTACCTCTAATGCTTAGTAAAATTCATTGGTACAATACAATGCGTTGGGGGCAAGGAAATCAAACTCCATTTGTAAGACCTATCCGTTGGATCGTTGCAATGATTGATGAATCTGTTATTCCTCTTTCTTTCTGTGGAATTGAGAGCAACAATAAAAGCTATGGTCATCGATTTTTATCACCTCAACCCTTTGTCGTTTCAGTATCAAATTACGAACGAGACTTATTCGAAAAATTTGTTATCGTAAACCAACACCAACGTAAAGATTTACTACACGAAAAATTGACTAAAACAGCTCAAAAGCAAAATTTAAGCTTACTTCAAGATTCAGAACTCCTAGAAGAGGTAAATCAACTTATTGAATACCCATTTCCTGTCTTAGGACATTTTGAAAAAAAGTATCTAAATTTACCTCAAGCCGTTATCATTTCTGAAATGAAAGAACATCAAAAATACTTTGCCGTTCAGGAAAAATCTAAAGAACTAGCTCCTAATTTTATTGCTGTTTCTAACATGAACTTCTCAAGTTTTGACTCAGTCAGTCACGGTTTTTCTAATGTTTTAAACTCAAGGCTTTTCGATGGTGATTTTTTTCTTAAAGAAGACTCTAAACAGCCTTTAGCAACTTTCTCTTCAAATCTTTCTCAAATGACTTTCGTTTCTAAAATGGGTTCAATGAAAGATAAAGTTGATCGCATAACAACAATCGCAGTCAATCTAGCAAAAAAACTAAATTTGCCAACAGAAACAATTGATTCCATTTTAGTAGCTTCATCTTTGTGTAAAAACGATCTAACATCTAAAATGGTTTTTGAATTTCCAAATTTACAAGGAACTATTGGTAGGCACTACGCACAAAATGAAGATTATTCAAACTCAGTTTGTACCGCTATTGAAGAACATTACTTACCTAAAGATGCTACCGACAACTTACCTTCCAAAATAGAAGGCTCAATTATAGGAATTGCAGATAGATTGGATACGATCCTAAGTCTCTTCCTAATTAACAAAAAACCAACAGGCTCTACCGATCCTTACGCATTGAGAAGAAGCTGTATTGCTTGTTTACATTTACTCATTCAAAATAAAATCAATCTTTCTTTGTCTGAATTATTTTCAATTGTTTTAGAGCAGAATACCTTGACAATTGATAACGAAAAAATTTCTGAAATCACTACTTTTTTCAATCAAAGATTTAAACATATTTTACTAACAAATGATCGCAAATGGTTACAAGATTCTCTATCTCACCATCAAGTAGAGGCTTTTTTAGTAGCTACAACACCATGGGAAAATATTTCTCAAACAATACAACGAATTCAAGCCATTTCTCAATTTTCAACACAAACTTTAAAAAACTTGACTGTGGCTATTAAAAGAATTTCTAATCTTTTAGAAAATCATAAAGAACCTCTAACTGGTGAATGTGATCAATCTCTTTTTTCTGAAAAAGCCGAACAAGAAATCTTCAATACCCTAACAGAAAAACAAAATCTTTTTGAAGAGTCTATTAAGAATTCACTCTATTCCGAATCCTTAAAACAACTTATTAATTTGGAAACTAAGATTCATAAACTATTTGAAGAAGTTATAATTAACCATTCTGATCCTAAAATAAAAACAAATCGTTTAAAGCTAATTCAAAAAATACATCATATGAGTTTACTTCTGTTAGATTTCAACTCCCTTCAATAAAACTCCAATTTAGCTCTGCCAAAACGATGTTATATTATGCTTTCTAAACGTGTAGAATCACATCAAAACACATCACTTTAATTACTAAAAATTATTCAAAAACACCTTAATACGCATTTTCAAGAACCATTAAGCACGTCATGCGATAAAGTCTTTTGATACGATGAATGAATTTTGTCCAAACTTTTCTAAAAATTCTATTTTAGCTTTAAAATGTGAGACAGGAACAAGTAGTATT
The DNA here is from genome assembly GCA_965261055.1 of Fibrobacteria bacterium. Classification (GTDB taxonomy): domain Bacteria; phylum Fibrobacterota; class Fibrobacteria; order UBA11236; family JADFYW01. The sequence goes on from OZ253440.1 coordinate 821,731, forward strand.
TTCTTATCAAAAAATAACCCCTCCACTTCAAATCATTGCTACAGACGGATCAATTTATAGATTAAATAAAGCTAAGTAAAAATTAAAAAACAAGTCCTTCTACCTCTAAATCAGTTTTATTTTTACAAACAGACTTATTTCGTTTTTGGAGGTAACTCTATCAACAAAAATTTAAATTCCAAAAACATTTTTTATCCTACTCTAACTCTTGGTTTAAATTCAGCTCCAGAACGCAATAAAATTAATATAATATGATATCCTATTTTTAAATGAAAACTTGTAACAACAGTAAATTGTTTTTTAATTTGCTTGTTGAAAACGCTTAGCGTAATTAAAATCACCACAACTAGGATACATTGTATCATAAAAATAATGAAGTTAATCAAACTTTTCACCATAGATGTAACAATTTCTTGATGATTTCAATTTCTTAGTTCGTGATTTAGGCGAAGCTAATAATTTAGGAGCAACAAAAATACCCGTTTCTCTTGCAATTCTAATTCCTGTATTTTCCCGAGCATAATTATCTCGCTCCATCTATTTTCTTTTTGCTACTTTTTTAGCATCTTTTCGCCTAAGGCCTAGCTTTATCTTGATTTAGTCTTGAAAGTAAACCTGTCAATTTCATTAATCCTATTCTCTTTTCTTTAGGCAAGCTCCATAATTCATGAGTATTCTTTAATAGATACTCTAATGTAGAAATACATTCATTTAGCTTTCCTACATCCAATTGATGATTATTTATTTCTTCCATAGGATTGAATAGTGACTCTCTAAAGAATAGCATGCAAAAGCATGCAAAAATATAGATTAAAAACAAATGCCTATTTATGGTTAAAATAATTCTTTAAAATTGTCCTATTCTATTAAAAGGACTTATTATAAATTTTCACTAGCTAAAGTATTGATTTCTATATTTCAAACTATGGATACCAGTGTTATATTGGCTTTAGGTAGTAATTTAGGCGATCGTTCTCAATATATTAAACACGCATTAGATGAGATTAAAACCATTTCTAAATCTATCTTAAATTACTCCCATATCTATGAGACATCTCCATTAGGCCCTAAACCTCAAAACAATTATCTAAATCAATGTATCTCTTTTGAAACAAATTTAACTCCACTTGAGTTATTAAATTTCTGTAAGCAAACAGAAATTAAATTAGGTAGACAATCTCGTTCTCATTGGAATTCTCGCGAAATTGATCTTGATATTTTAGTTTATGGACAAGAGAGCATCTCTCTTCCTAACTTACAGATTCCACACTGTGAAATTCTAAATCGAATTTTTGTTTTGAAACCATTAACAGACATTGCTACTAATTTAATTCTACCTAATCAAAAAAAAAGTATTTCAGAGCTATTAAATACTCTTTTTCCAAATCACAAAGATTTACCTCTTATTGTTTGTAACTCCTAAAGAACATGTCTTATCAACTACCTAAACATATTCGTCACCTATGTATTGAAGGCGTTATTGGTTCTGGAAAAACATCTTTATCGACATGCTTAGCAGAACATCTGCACTGTGATTTATTGTTAGAAGATTTTACTTCTAATCCGTTTTTAGAAAAGTTTTACAAAAATCAGAAAAACTATGCTTTTCAAACTCAGATTATGTTCTTGCTCTCTCGTTATAAACAACTTTCAGAAAACTTTACTCAACAAGATTTATTTAAAACACAAATTATTTCAGATTACATCTTAGAGAAAGACAACATTTTCGCAAACATCAACTTAAGTGAACACGAACTCAAACTGTATTATGATATAGCTAATCTTGTTAATCCAACAGTGTCTAATCCTGATTATGTCATCTATCTACAAACAGACCCTGATGTTTTACTGGAAAGAATTCAATACCGCAAACGGTTTTTCGAGAAGGAGATAACCCTTTCTTATATTAAAGAGATTTGTGAGCATTATAACTCTTTCTTTGCCTATTATTCAAAATCCCCTTTATTGATTATAAACACAAATGATATTGATTTTGTAAATCATCCTAAAGATTTAGATTTACTTTTATCAACGATTTGCAAAGCTCCAGATGGAGTCAATTACTTTTCTCCCTCTAGTCAAGTTTAAAATCCTTTTTCTACTTTCTTACAAAGTTTATACAAAAAAAGCCTTCTAATAAGAAGGCTTTTTTTATGTAATTTTAAAAGAAATTATTTTGTAATTGCATTTCCTTCTCGATCTTGTAAACCATTCCGAATCCAATCACCTAATGTTTGTCTTTGAATATCTGTCAATCCACCACGTACAGGCATTTGAGATCCAAAATCAGTTCCACTAATACGACCCCATAATACACTTTTTGCTGTATCACCAACAACGATACGATAGACGCCTTCTTCAGCAGAAGCACCTGATTTTACATAAGAGGGTTCGCCCAATAGATTGCTAATTTCACCAAAATAAGGTGCTTTACCATTTACATTTTTAGTTGTAGCTCCTGTGCCTTGGTCGCCAATATTAAATCCAGAATGACAACTACATGTATTTTGAAAAATACTTACAACTGAATCTGGATAAAGAGTATCTAAATCATTATACAGAATATTAATCACTCCAGAAACAACTGAACTCACTTTAGAAGCATCACCCAATGCAGAAGAATCTCCGTAAAAAGCATAGTAATATCTTGGTGCTGTTCTGTCTGTAACTAAATCAGCTGCACCTAAATCTCTACTACGCTCCGTATTACAAGTAATACTCCCTCTAGAATAAAAACCATTAGCTTCTGATGCTCCTCCAGTAACAACCTTATTTAAGATTTTTACTTGTGTCATATTCGCCATTTCAGTAGCACTTGTAAACAAATAGAAACGATTGTTATCTCCATCACACTCAAAACTGGTGTCTGTGTGTTGTGGCCTAAAGAGAAACGCTGTAACTGTAGCACGGCTCGCTTTAATAGTAACATCAACAGACAAACTATCACTCATTGCAGGAGGATCTATTGCAGGAGGATCTACGTCATTTGATAATCCACAGTCTAGAAATACTAAAACAAGAATTCCTAAAAGACCTACTAAAAATAACTTCTTTGTTTTAAAATAATTCATTCATTCTCCTCTGTTTAACTGAACCTAGAGACAATGTAATAACAAAAATCTTTTTTTTCAATAAAAACTCTTTAAAAGTAAACTAAGCTAAATCAACTTATTTTTAAGTCATTTAATATAAGTAAATTACATCTAATTTAGAGGTGTCACTCGCCACCAAAGTATTTACAGATTCATTTTTTTAAATTCAAAAGCTCTTTCTATCATTTGTTTAACTAAAAAATCTAAGTTCTCATCCGTTTTTTCAAAATAATGAACTATAAAATCATCTTTAACATCATCACTCTCTAATTCACTTCTTAATCCCAAAGAAAATCGCATTTTGTATATATTGTCTTTCAAAACCTCAACAAAAGCTGCCATTGGTATTTGGCAACCGCCCCCTAAAGCTTTCATAAATTGTCGCTCTGCTTTAATACACTCTTCAGTTGGCTTATGATTTAATAATTGTAAAGCTTCTCTCAAAACAGTATCATTTTTACGACATTCTAAAGCTAAAGCACCTTGACCAATTGCTGGAACCATTTGATCTAAAGTTAAATACTCTGCAAAAGGAACTTCTAAATTTAATCTGTTCACACCTGCTACAGCTAATAAAATAGCATCAAAGTGAGAGGTTTTTAGTTTTTCAACACGTGTTGGTAAATTTCCTCGTAAAACTTTAAACTGTAAATCTGGTCTCATTTTTTTGATTTGCATAATACGACGAGGAGAACTTGTACCTACCGTAGCATTTTCTGGTAGTTCTTTTAAAGATTGCCCCAAAGTGATTAACAAATCATGAGGCTCTTCTCTTTCTGGAAAAGCCGTTAACACTAAATCTTGAGGATTCTGCTCTGGAACATCTTTGAGAGAATGGACAACAAGATCGATTCTTTTGTCCAATAAAGCATTCTGTAATTCTTTTACAAAGATACCCCAATTTTTAAAATCTGTTAAAACCGTTTTTTGATCTAAATCACCTAATGTTTTAATAATCTGAAATTCAATTTCGCACTCTGGATATTGATCTTGAATTTTTTTTATAACCCAATGTGTTTGTGTTGTAGCTAATAAGCTCCCTCGACTACCAACCACAATTTTAACAGGATGTTTCATCTATTTAAAATTTTTGTACAATTACTTTGTGTTGATCGTTTATTTTAGTTTGAGACAATATTGTATGGTGCTCCATTTTCAAAGATTCTGAAACATTACGAACAGGATCCCCATCATCCAAAATTAATGCCAGAACCGAATTAGATTCCATTGTAGACAATTTAACTTTGGCTTTTACAAAGTTAATAGGACATTTAACGCCTGTTAAATCTAAAAACTCATCAATAACGATTCCATAAGTTTTAGAATTATCAAGACTAGGATTTGAAGCATCCTCTGTAGATGTAACAGAATCTTTTTCTAAAGCACCCACTAAAGCATGCCAAGACAAATTAGCACATTTAACACGAGATGAAAATTCCTTTACTCCTTCAAAAAGTTTAAGTTTACCTAAACTTGTTTCCTGTTCTTCTAAATTAAGATTTCCTTTAGTCATTGCTCCAAATTCTTCAAAACAAACTTTAAGTTGTTCTACAGTTTTACCTTTAGCATATTCTGTCATCATAGAACTACTCGCTTGAGAAATAGCACAACCTGAACCATCAAAAGAGATGTCTTCCACTTTATTTTCTTTGTTTAAAATCAAAAAAAGCTTAATGTAATCTCCGCATAAAGGATTCCTACCTTCACATTCATGTGTAGCCTGAGTCATTTTTCTAAAATTTCTAGGGTTTTTATTATGGTCTAAAATGACCCGTTGATACAATTCTTCATTATAAGACATAATAAAAATGTAGCAAACTTTAGCACCTCAAATCCACTACAATTCAAAATTGATTTTTATAAAGTTACTTCAACAAGAAAATATTTAAAATTAGAACCTAAAACCCTTGCAAAGCCAACTGTTTCTGAAACAGGATAGTAACTTGAAATAGAACCACCCAATTCTTCTTCTGTTTGAATCACTGTAGTTTCTAAGGTTTCTAAATCAACCCGTTCAATACCTCCTCTGGTATCAGTATATGTTGTGCTAGACAAATAAAGATATTTTCCTTGCTGAATTCCACTAATAGGATTTTTAAATTTCAAATTAATCATTGACTGCGTCGCATTATATAATGGAATAACAACAATTTTACTTGTGTCCAATGCCTTAAAACCAGTCAACCTTTGAATGCTCACAAACAATTTATTAGAATAATGAGCTAGTGTCCGTGCATTTGAACTACTTTGCCCTTCTATTAAAACAGACGACAATCCTATTTTAGTCTTAACAATAGTATTATTGGTATTATCAAACACAATTAAAGTATCAAATCCATAAAGAGCCACATAAGTTTTTGACTCAACCACTCTAACATCTTGGGGGTTACTCTTCAAACCTAAATTTTGATTTAGAAAAACAGATTCTGAATTTAATATACCCCCTGTAAAACCTGTTATAACACCTAAGCTTCTTTCTAATAAAAAAACTTTTTTATCCTGTTTTATTAAATCGTGGTCTTGATGTACTGTTTTATAATCACGAGAAACAACAACCTGAGATTTAGTGTTAATTAAAGATAAAGAACCTACTTTGTAATCAGAGTTACCAATAATTAACAAAGAATCTTCAAGAATAACTGCACTACGAGAAGGTAAACGACTAATCTCCCAAAAGCCCAAAATTGAATCTCTATTAGTATTATAGGAATAAACCCCAAAATTAGTCGAATCAACATTTCCTATGTAAAGAATAGAATCTAGACCCACAACAAAAGAAACATTCTGTAAGTCACTTAAGGTTAAAGCTGTGCTTCTTAAATCAAATTTAGGAGGCGATATATTTTCTACCATACCTTCATCAAAAATGTTACATGATACAAGAAATAGTGTTGTAACTAAAATTGAAATTATTGTTGTTTTCTTCATATTTTCCTTTGTATTAAAAAAAATTATTTAGACATAAAATGTAAGTCCTAAAAAAAAGCTTCTACCTGAATTAGGTTGATAACGAAAGTCGTTATAAATAACATTAGTTAAATTATAAATACTCCCTTGGACATAGAAGTTATCATATTTAAGATTTACGAAACTAGACCATAACAAAGATCCTTCATTGTGTTGGTCTGAAAAATTTGTCTGTCCTTCAAAATAAGTACTCCTGTAATTCAAAGTAAGTGAAGTTTTCAATCTTGGAAAACCGAACCAAGTCAAATCAGCATGATGCTTCCAGCGATGTGAAAAAGCTGGAACATTTCCAAAAAATGGAGAGGTAGGATCGTTAATGACACTTCGCAAATATGTTGTTGTTGTTTTTAATCTCCAAGCAAGTAACATTGAGTACCGAGATAAAGATGGAATCCAATTTGTAGAAAATTCAAAACCTCGACTAATATAAGAGAATTGATTTTCGTAACGACTATAACGCTCATTTAAAAACACTAGTTCTATGGGATTCTGATAACGATAAATAAAAACTGACAATCTAGACTGCGTCCAAGTTAAAAATTTTGTTTGAAGTTGCAACAAATGTGTCTTAGCCGTTTGCAGATTTAAGTTTTTTAAAACTGTATGATTATCACCTAAAAATTCATCCAAACTAGGAGACTTTTGTTCAAATCTATATTGAGTTAAAACTCTAATCCAATTGTTTTGATATTGTTCACTGATATTGAAATGATATGAAAACTTATTCTGAGAAAAAGCATGTACATTCTTTGTAATTAATTCAACAGAGTCCGATTTTAAGTAATAACCTGTATAATTAAGTTTGATTTGCGTTTTAAACTTAAACCAATTCCAAATTATTTTTTTACCAAAAGAACCTAACCACATTTCCGCATTAGGCGGAGCAACAAAAGAATTTCTAGGTATTAAATTTAAATCTTTAATTTTTTCATATTCCAAGAGCAATCCCAATTGAAAAATAAAAGGTTCAATTTTAAATTGAACTTTAGAATCTCCTTGTAAGGTCCAAAGTTCTCTTGCCAATTCAAATCGATAAACGCCGTCTTTGCCATTAGGATCTTTAAAGTCTTCTTGACTAAAACTATGCATTAACTTCGTAATAAAAAACTGAATTTTAGAGTTTTTAAAATGATTTTTAATTTGTGTTTCAATAGAATATTTTGTAACAATAGAAAATGATGTCTCTTCATCTATTCCTGGAAAATGTCGACGATATCCCTGTAAATTCAAACTTGTTTTACAACGAGTTTGAGAATTCAAGTTATAAAATAATTGCCCTTGAACAAAAACATTATAATACTGATTATTAGAACGGTAGTCAATAGCATCGTCTTCATTGTTAAATGCTGTATTTTGATTATTTAGATAAGGGAAATTATTTTTAGCCAATTCACTAACTCCAAAAATATTGTACTGAAGTCCTTTAAAATTTTCTTTTAAATAAGCCGAAAATTGATATTGAGAAAAGCTTCCAATTTTAGCAGACGCACCTAATTCAGATTCTTTAGAATCATCTTTTTCAAAATAAGCTGTATACAAATAAATAGATAACAAGCCACTATAAAATAAACTCGGATTTTTTAAACCAAAAGCATCTATTTCTATTCTAGAAATAAGTTGTATTGGTATTTTACTTACATCTACAGAAGTATTAGCTTGGTTATTTAAAAGAACATCATCTAAAAAGAATAAAATTTGTTCAGATTTTCCACCTCTAAAAGATAAAGAACTAAAGGCACCTAAACCTGACTGTTTTCGAACAGATAAACCTGGTATTTCTTGAAGTAATTCATCTAAGCTAATTTGTCTTTGTACTTTATTTTGTGGAATCCTTAAAACTTGATTATTGTCATTTTCTAAAATCACAAATTCAGGTAAAAGGTATCCTCCACTCTGTTCTCCGAAGCAAGGAATCCAACTAAGATAAAAACAAAAAATACTAATTTTAAATAAAAAACCTGTATTTTCTTGCGTGGTTATCATTCCTTATAACCATTATCCCATAAGTATTCTGGCTTTTTTTCCAGAGATGAAACCAAACGGGCTAATACAAAAAAAACATCACTTAAACGGTTTACATAAGCTAAATAAATTTGATGCATTTTGTTTTCTTTAGACCAAGCAACAACATTTCGTTCAACACGACGACACTGAACACGACATAAATGACTATGACAATTCATAAAATTACCTCCTGCTAATATAAATGATTTTAAAGGTGTCAACTCAACTGAATCAATCATTACTTCAAGCTCTTTAACTTGCTCTTGAGTTATAACAGCAGGCTTTTCTGTATCCGCAATAGCATAACCTAAATCAAACAAACAGTTTTGTATTTTTTTTAAAAGACTAGTCCAAGCATTTAGTTCTTTGAATTGAGTGTGTTCTTCTAAATAGGTTCTTAAAAAACCCATTTGCACTCCTAATTCCTCAAACTCACCGTAAAGATGTATCAATGGATTATCTTTAGATGTAAGTTTTCCTGAGACGGTTTGTGTTTGACCGCCATCACCAATTTTCGTGTAAACACGATGTATGCGTATTGCCATATTTTTCCTAGTTCCGTAGGGGGTTTAATATCATTAAGTATATAAAGAATATCCTGGCTCTAGCTATACACTTTTCTCCTTCCCATAATTCAGCATTTGATACCAAAAAACAGTGGCTTTTGAAAAGTAAAACTATTACAGTGACGGACTCGCCTTCGAATTTCACGAAGTTCCTCCTTACACAATCATATTTAAATAAAATAAACTATCCAGTCAAGCATAAAAGTGTTTTAATTCAGAAACATTTTATTCTACATTGTCGACCTATGCAAAAATCTATCCGTAACATAGCCATCATAGCCCATGTCGACCACGGTAAAACCACTTTGGTTGATCAACTCATGAAATACTGTCAAATCTTTCGAAGCAACCAAGAAGTAGAAAATTGTTTTCTTGATAGTAACGATCAAGAAAGAGAAAGGGGCATCACTATTCTGTCCAAAAATATTTCTTTGAGCTACAAAAACACTAAAATCAATCTGATTGATACTCCTGGGCATGCTGACTTTGCTGGAGAAGTTGAACGCGTTTTAAGTATGGCAGATGGTTGCTTATTATTGATTGACTCTCACGATGGTGTAATGCCTCAAACACGCTTTGTTCTTAAGAAAGCCTTATTGGAAAATCTAAAACCAATCATAGTCATAAACAAAATGGATCGTTCAGATAAACGACCTAAAGAAGCATTAGACACCGTTTATGATTTATTTATGGAGCTTGATGTTAACAATGAAGAATTAGACTTCCCTATTTTATACTCTTCTGGAAGAGGTGGCTGGGCTAGCTTGGAAGAAGTTGAGTCGGGTGAGAATTTAGAGCCACTTATGGAAAGTATTTTAAATCATATTCCAGAACCTAAGGTTAACTTAGGTTCAACTCAAATTCAATTTACTTCTTTTGAATTTTCAGATTATGTTGGTCGTATCGGAATAGGCCGTTTAAACCGTGGTCCTCTTAATAAAAAAGATCCTTGTGTTCTCATTAAAAATGATGATGGAACAAGTTCACCTGCCAAAATTAAAGCATTATATGTTTTTGAAGGCTTAGGCAAAAAAGAAGTTGAGGAAGTTCAACCAGGTGATTTATGTGCAATTGTTGGTCTTGATAATTTAGGTATTGGAGATACTCTAGCTGATGCAAATGATCCTATAGCTATGCCTAGTATCAAAGTAGAAGAACCTACAATGAGTATGTCTTTCTTTGTAAATGATTCTCCTTTCTTTGGTAAAGAAGGAAAGTATGTAACAAGCCGTCACATACACGACTATTTAGCAAAAGCTAAAGAACAAGATCTTTCTTTACACGTTCAAAACAATGAAAATAGTTTTACTGTTTTTGGACGAGGTATTCTACACCTATCCGTTCTTGTTGAAAACATGCGTCGTGAAAAGTACGAACTTGCAGTCGGTCAACCTCAAGTCATTTATAAAACCATTGATGGTTCTATTCATGAACCTTTTGAAGAACTCATTATTGAAGTTAATAAAAAGCATGCTGGAAAGGTTATTGAAGAAATCTCTTTAAGAAAAGGGATGCTCAAAAACATTGAATACACAAATGAATCACAAATTCAGAATTTTGAAATACCTTCTCGGGGAATTATTGGTCTTCGTAGTTTTTTACTTAATACTTGTTCTGGTAATATTATTATGACACATAGTTTCTTAGACTATCGTCCTAAAGAAGCCAAAATACCAACACGCCTTAATGGCGTTATCATTTCAATGGATCAAGGACAAGTTGTTCCTTACGCTGTTGCAAACTTACAAGAAAGAGGAACATTCTTTGTTTCCCCTGGCGATGTAACATATGTTGGTCAAATTGTTGGGGAAAATGCCAAAGCAGGTGATATAGAAGTTAATATTCAAAAAGAGAAAAAACTCAGTAATATGAGAGCTTCAGGTTCAGATAAAAGCTTAAAATTTGCTCCAGCTAAAATTCTTACCTTAGAAGAGTCTTTAGAATTTATTCAAGAAGATGAAATTGTAGAAGTAACACCTAAATCTATTCGATTGAGAAAAAAGATCTTAGATGCGGGTAAACGCAAGCGATCCGAAAATAAAATTTAAAATTCCCGTTTTAGCTCACAAATAAGCCTTCAACGGATCAATCTTTCTGTAATTCAGTACATATGATATCGTAAAGAATCCAAAAAAACAACTACATTGTACTAATTTTATGCTTTCGTTATTTTTATGTAACCCTTTTATTGAATTTTCTAAAACACTCCACAAACTGTAACGACAGTGGCTATTATAAGTTGAATTAGAGATCACTTACAAATGTTTTTTAAACGACAAGAACGAGAAATTCAACGGATAAAAAAATGTCATCGTTTAAAATACTCAAAAATTTTGATTACACCAAAGCTAATTCTTTGAGTATAGAAGCTCGTCAAAAACTACCACAACACAACCCTTTGACTTTAAAAAAAGCTAAAAATATCCCTAGTGTCAGTGTCCTGCCAATATTTCAGCTTTAACGTTTTATTTAAGGAAAAGAGCGGTTTATAGATACCAAAAAACTCAATAAAGAACTCTTAAAATACAGTGTAGAAATTTTTTAGAATCAATGGTTATGATTACAAACTATTCCGTCACCTCAACACCGAAAATTTCTATCTCATAAAAAGCAAGATTGCCTACCTTAAAGGTTGTCACCACTTTATTAAAAACAGTTGATGGACTTGGAATCACTATAGTATTTTGTGTTGCATTTCTAATTGTATCTATTTGAACAACAGTAGTATCATTCATAAATGTGACTGTACTACGATTCACAGTAGAATAATACTGGTTATGACCATAAAAGGTATAAAAACCCTTATGATAAGTTTTAGAAAAATGATGGGTAATCGTTGCACCATTCTGATTACCAATTGTTACTTGATACGCTTTAGAAGCACTAGCATCTGTTGTCTTATCGCCATCAGAAATGGCTGCTATTTGTTGTGCTTCTGTGCTATAATCGGTATTCGAAGCTAAAAAAAAGGCTGTTATTGTATGAGTAATAGAATCACCTGTTCCCACAGAATCCGCTATCCCTGTTGAAATGTCTTCTAATCCTATCAATTCATCTCCAAAAATCTCTATCTCATAAAAATGAGTCGAAAGTTTCGGAAAGGTTGTCACCACCTTATTAAAAATAGTGGATGGATTTGGAGTCACTGTAATATCCTTTGTTGCATTTGTAATTGTCACTGTTTCAACAACCTGATCATTAAACATAAACGATACAGTAATACCATTTGTCCTATAAATAGCATTATGGGCGTCACTACCATAAAAGATATAAACACCCTTATTAGAAGCCTTAGAAAAATGATGGGTAATCGTGCCATATTTGGCATTAAGGAATACTTGATACGGTTTAGAACTACTAGCCTTAGTTGTTTTATCGCCATCAGATACGGCTCTTACTTGTTGTGCTGCTGTCTCATAATTGGTATTGAAAAGTGAACCAAAAGCTCCAGAAGGAGTGTAAGAAATAGAATCACCTGTTCCCATAGAATCCGCTATCCCTGTTGAAATGTTTTTTAATACTGTGATTATAGCAGTCGCTGTTTTAGTAGGATCTACTGTAGAAGTCGCGGTGATGGTTGCCGTGCCTAGTGTTAATGCTGTAATTTCACCAGTAGAATTGACGGTTACTACAACGGCATCACTTGTTGTCCAAGTCACTGTTTCTCCTGCTCCACCCTCTACTTGTACTGTCGCTGTTAATTGATCGCTGAATCCGATGCCAATATTAGATGTTGTTTTGTCAAGAGAGACACTTATTACTCCGAATGCTTCCACTGTTACGACTACTGTGTCTTTAAAATTACCGTCTGTTGTTGTAACGATAATATTTGCGGTGCCTGCTAATACACCTGTGATAACACCGTTTAAATCTACTGTTGCTATATTCGCATCACCTGTTGTCCAACTCACTGACTTGTCCGTTGCATCACTAGGAACTACCGTCGCCACGGCTGTCGCTGTTGCATTTTCTGATACTGTCAAACTATCCTCTAAAGTCACTCCTGTTACTGATACTGCTATTACTGTAATCTCTAACTCTGCTGTTTTACTAATGTCTGCTGTAGAAGTCGCTGTTATTATTGCGGTTCCTTCTGATATCCCCGTGACTTCACCACTAGAATTGACGGTCGCTATACCAGCATCACTTGTTGTCCAACTCACTGTCGTTGCGGTTCCACTCGTTGCCGATACGGCTGCTGAAAATTGAAGAACTTCACCTTGTGCAAGATAATTTTTTGCAACATAAGAGGTGTCAGGAATTAGTTTTATCAAATAAATGCCTCCTACTGGGGTTATCGCTTCCAATCCCAAAATCTCTATCTCATAAAAAGAAACATCATCGTCACCCCCAACGGTTGTCACCACCTTATTAAAAGCAGTTAATGGATCAGGAGTCACTGTGATATCCTTTGTCGCACCCCAAATTGTAACTGTTTCAATAACGATATTACCATTCATAAACTGTACTGTACTACCATTCATAGCAGCAATTGGAGCTCTTCTATTAGTACCGTAATAGGTATAAACACCCTTTTGATAAATCTTAGAAAGATGATGGGTAATTGTGGCACCCCTCTGATTATCAGCAATGTGTACTTGAGAGGCTACATCATCATGACTTTTAGTTGTTTTATCGCCATCAGAGATCGCTGCTTCTTGTTGCCATATTGTGTTATAGAGATAGGACTCCAGTGACTGATGTCTAGGAATAATCACAAAACGTGATATTGTATGAGAAATAGTAGCCCCTATTGAAAGATTTTCTAATACTGTGACGACTACTGTTGCTGTTTCCCCTTGGTCTGTTGTCGTTACGGTGATTGTGGCTGTACCTACCGATACTCCTGTGATAATACCGTTTGAATCAACTGTCGCTATATTCGCATTACTCGTTGTCCAACTCACTGCCTTATTTGAAGCATTACTAGGAACTACTGCTGCCCATACTCTTTCAGTTCCATTTTCTCCTACTGTCGCAACACTCTTGTTTAAAGTCACTCCTGTTACCGATACGACTACTACTGTAATCTCTAACTCTGCTGTTTTACTTGGATCTGCTGTAGAGGTCGCGGTGATTGTGGCTGTTCCTAATCTTAATCCGATGACTTCACCACTAGAATTAACACTCGCTACCGAAGAATTACTACTTGACCAAGTCACTGTCGTTGCGACTCCACTTGCCGCTGATGCAACTGCTGATAATTGAAGCGTATCTCCTATTTCAAAATTATCACCATAAGAGGCGGGAGCAGTTAGTATTACAGAATAAACTCCTCCTACTGGGGCTATCGCTTCCAATCCCAAAATCTCTATCTCATAAAAACCAAGGTCGTCAGTCTCAAAGGTTGTCACCACCTTATTAAAAGCAGTTGATGGATTTGGAGTCACTGTGGCACTAGATCCACTAGCACCTGAAATTGGAATCACTTCAACAACGATACTATCATTCATAAATGTGACTGTACTACCATTTATTTCATGAGAAAAATGAGAATAATATCTGTAAACACCCTTTTGATAAGTCTTTGAAAAATGATGGGTAATCGTTCTACCCCTCTGATTAGGAGAAATGTATACTTGAAAGTCTACCTCTGCATTAGCATTTGTTGTTTTATCGCCATCAGATATCGCTGCTATTTGATCTGCTATGGAAATATCCACAGCAAAGAAAGCTACTGTATAAGTAATAGAATCACCTGTTCCCATAGAATCTGCTATTCCTGTTGAAATATCTTTTAATACTGTGACGACTACTGTTGCTGTTTCCCCTTGGTCTGTTGTCGTTACTGTGATTGTTGCTGTGCCTATTGATACTCCTGTTATTACACCGTTCGTATCAACTGTCGCTATATTCGCATTACTCGTTGTCCAACTCACTAACTTGTCCGTTGCATCACTAGGAGTTACTGTCGCCCATACTCTTTCAGTTCCATTTTCTCCTACTGTCACAACACTCTTGTCTAAAGTCACTCCTGTTACCGATATCGGTATTGCTGTGACTGTCACCGTTACTGTATCTGCTTTTGAATCATCTACTGTAGAGGTCACTATTATTTTCGCTTCTCCTACTAATACACCTGTTACTAAACCTTCTGATACAGTCGCTATTAATTCATCACTACTTGACCATCTCACTGTTTGTGATGCTCCACCCACTACTATTACTGCCACTGTTAATTGTTCGCTACTCCCTACTTCAATACTTGATGTCGCTTTATTCAAAGAGACACTCCTTACCGCTAGTGCCGCTGTGACTGTCACCGTTACGGTGTCTGCTTTTGAATTATCTACTGTAGAGATCGCTATTATTTTCGCTTCTCCTGCTGATACACCTGTTACTACTCCCTCTGATACCGTCGCTATTAGTTCATGAAGACTTGTCCAACTCACTGTTTGTGATGCTCCACCCACTACTATTACTGTCACTGTTAATTGTTCGCTACTCCCTACTTCAATACTTGATGTCGCTTTATTCAAAGTGACACTCGTTACCGATGGTACCGCTGTGACTGTTACCGTTACGGTGTCTGCTTTAGAATTATCTACTGTAGAGGTCGCTATTATTTTCGCTTCTCCTACTGATACACCTGTTACTAAACCTTCTGATACAGTCGCTATTAGTTCATGAAGACTTGTCCAACTCACTGTTTGTGATGCTCCACCCACTACTATTACTGCTACTGTTAATTGTTCGCTACTCCCTACTTCAATACTTGATGTCGCTTTATTCAAAGTGACACTCGTTACCGATGGGGTTACATTTACTGCCGCCGCTGTGACTGTCACCGTTACTGTATCTGTTTTTGAATCATCTACTGTAGAGGTCGCTATTATTTTCGCTTCTCCTGCTGATACACCTGTTACTACTCCCTCTGATACCGTCGCTATTAGTTCATGAAGACTTGACCATCTCACTGTTTGTGATGCTCCACCCACTACTATTACTGTCACTGTTAATTGTTCGCTACTCCCTACTTCAATACTTGATGTCGCTTTATTCAAAGTGACACTCGTTACCGATGGTACCGCTGTGACTGTTACCGTTACGGTGTCTGCTTTAGAATTATCTACTGTAGAGGTCGCTATTATTTTTGTTTCTCCTACTGATACTCCTGTTACTAAACCTTCTGATACAGTCGCTACACTCGCATCACTCGTTGTCCAACTCACTGCTTGTGATGCTCCACCCACTACTATCACTGCAACTGTTAATTGTTCGCTACTCCCTACTTCAACACTTGAGGTCGCTTTATTCAAAGAGACACTCCTTACCGCTAGTGCCGCTGTGACTGTCACCGTTACGGTGTCTGCTTTTGAATTATCTACTGTAGAGGTCGCTATGATTTTCGCTTCTCCTGCTGATACACCTGTTACTACTCCCTCTGATACCGTCGCTACAGTCGCATCACTTGTTGTCCAACTCACTGTTTGTGATGCTCCACCCACTACTATTACTGTCACTGTTAATTGTTCGCTACTCCCTACTTCAATACTTGAGGTGGATTCGCTCAAAGAGACACTCCTTACCGCTGGTGCGGGGGCTACTGTTACTGATACTGTTGTTCTGTGAGATCCGTCTGTTGTCGTTACGGTGATTGTTGCTGTGCCAACTCCTACTGCTGTTATAACACCACTTTGATTTACGGTCGCTACTTGACCATTACTTGTTGACCATGTCACTGTTTTTTCGGTCGCATCGGTTGGTAATACTGTCGCTACTACTGTTGCCGCTCCCTCTACTATTAAACTCACTGTAGATTCATCAACACTCACACCCGTTACACTTACTGATTCTGCTGTTACTATTACGGCTACTGTGTCTGTGTACCCTCCGTCTGTTGTCGTTACGGTGATCGTTGCGGTTCCTACTGAATCTCCTGTTATTACACCGTTTAAATCTACTGTCGCTATTGCTTCATTACTACTTGACCATGTCAATGCTGGGTTGCTTGCATCAGTTGGTAATACGGTCACTTCTACCGGTAATGTATCTCCCACTACTAAATTGACTGTATCACTACCAACACTCACACTACTTACATCAACTGATTCTGCTGTTACTGTTACCGATACTGTGTCTGTGTACCCTCCGTCTGCTGTCGTTACGGTGATCGTTGCGGTTCCTACTGAATTTCCTGTTATGATACCGTTTAAATCTACTGTCGCTATTGCAGTATCATTACTTGACCATATCACTGTTTTATTTGTCGCATCGGTTGGTAATACGGTCACTTCTACTATTGATACACTTCCCACTATGAGATTGACTGTAGCACTACCAACAAACACACGACTTACTGGAATTGGTGTTGAATCGTCAAAAAGGTTGCAATTGAAAACGGATAATGTTAGCAATATAAATGTAAATAACTTAATCATAGAAATCTCCCCTGTATGGGTAAAACCCTGTATGGGTAAATAATAACAATATTCTATAACTCTAGCAAGTATAATAAGAAAAAAGAAAAAAAAGACTACATTCCTCATTACTTTAATCATTTTTAATCATTAGTAATATAGACTATAACTACATAGTCTTTACATGATTTTCGTAACAATATTTAAAACTGCATCAATTATAAATCACCGTAACGATCTATTCTATAAAAAAATTCATTTTCCAAAAACCGCTTATACTTTTTAAATCATTTGTACTTAAGGTAAATATTGAAATATTGAAATATTGCTCGTTTTTTGTTCTTTAAAACACTATCACTTTTTCAGTTAACTTGAGAACAGAATGTTCATCTTGCGTCAATTCCAACTGGTCACACAAAAGGTTACACAAAAAAAGAACCCTTTAGGGCTCTTTTAATCTTTTAATCTTAATCATTAAGATAATTATATTTTACTGTTATAATACTGGAGCTCCCAATATTTCTATCTCACGAAACCTTTGCCACTTCCCATCAAAAGTAAGCTTCACTTCATCAAATTGAATATCTTTGTCTGGAGCAAATGGGACATTCTGCTCAGTATTCGTACGTGTAATCCTACTAATTGTGATCGATTCCTGTACAACTCCTTTCAAAATAAAATCAAGAGTAGAACCATCTACCTGATTACTGCCAAAGCTATTATAATATATAAAAATACCATCAGTATAAGTTGTATCCAAAGTAAATGTTATCGTCTCTCCGCCAGCATTCCTTATTGATACTTGTCTGTCATTATCCAGACTCGGATCATCAGGATGCTTACCAGTGGTCAATGTATTACCATCTGTTATACGAGCTATATTCTCAGCATCGGTACCTACAGAAATCCAATTACCCGCAACTAGCGTTGTGGTTACAGATAAATCTGAAATTAATTCTGGTCTAGATCTCACAAGAATTGGTCTTTCTGCATACTTCGTAGCATCAAAAACAGAGGTGACCCGAATTATTACTTCTCCTCCTGTTATTCCCCTCACTACTCCAATACTATCAACTGTAGCTATACTACTATCACTTGAAGACCATACAACAGAATCTGTTGCCCCATCTACAGTAGCTATTTGATGGCTAAAATCTGGATCACTCTGCCTACCAAAATTATAAATAGTATCTAATCTTGACTCAATAGTTATAGATGTTATCGCTGGGATAATCTCTCTTAAAACTGTGACTGGTACAGTGACAATAAATTCACCTACTGCTACATTTATTTCTATCGCACCCTGTGATAAAAAGGTGACCAAGCCGCTTTCATCTACTGAAGCTGTCGTAGTATCTGTCGACGTATAAGTCACTGTACCAGCGGTATGCTCTAGCGGTGATACCCTTACAGTTAACTGCTGTGGAGAACCACTTATCGCATTGCCTACTAAAACTTGTGGAATAACTGATAAACCTGTCACTGATACTGGAACGTTGTTCACTATAATAGCTATACTATCTAATTCTTCTGGTGTTACTATAGAGGTTGCCTTAATCGTGACCTCTCCTACTGATATACCTGTAACAATCCCTGAATTATTAACAGTAGCTATAGATGTATCTGAAGAGCTCCAAGTTAATAACGTAGATGCTCCTCTCTCTTCTGTAACTGTTGCTGTTAAAGTTAATCTTCCTCCTACTTCAATATTAGAGGAGGAGGGGGAATCTATCCTCACTGATGTTACTTCAGCTGCCATTCGATCTAGAGAAACTGTAATTGTTCTACTACCTGACTTAGTGTTATCAAATGTAGATGTCGCTGTAATCATTCCTGATCCTGATCCAACACCTGTCACTAAACCTGTAGCACTAACTGTTAAAACACTCGGCAAAGCACTCGTTGACCATTCTACACTTTCTGATGCTCCCGAAATAACGTCAACAATAGATCGCAACTGTGTCCTTCCAGCAATTGATATAGTATCACTACCACCAACTGAAATTACTTCAACGCTTGTCACCGATGGTAATGCTTCTACTGTAATCTCGGATTCAGAAAAAATTGTATCTGTAACTGTCGATATTGCCTTAATCTGTACAGAACCAACTGCTTTCCCAACTACAACTCCACTACTATCAACCGTTGCTATACTTGTATCAGAAGAATACCAGACAACTGTAGTATCTGCATTTCCTGTAACAGTCACCGTTGCTGTTAATGTTGTACTCGACCCTTGTTGAATTGTCACAGATTTTAGATTCAATTCTATAAAATCCACTGAAATTGGTGTTGCAACTGTCGGTGGAGCATCTCCACAGTTGACAATAAGAATCACTATCAGTAATGTAAATAAATTTAAGATACCCATATAAATTCTCCTCTTTATAAATGCGTCAAAAATTTCCTTTATATTAAAAAGAACTAGCAATATTCTATAGCTCTGTCAAGTATAAAAATGAAAAATACTAAATTCATTTTCCAAAAACCGCTTATACTTTTTAAATCATTTGTACTTAAGGTAAATATTGAAATATTGAAATATTGCTCGTTTTTTGTTCTTTAAAACACTATCACTTTTTCAGTTAACTTGAGAACAGAATGTTCATCTTGCGTCAATTCCAACTGGTCACACAAAAGGTTACACAAAAAAAGAACCCTTTAGGGCTCTTTTAATCTTTTAATCATTAAGATAATTATATTTTACTGTTATAATACTAGACGTCCCCGTATTTCTATCTCACGAAGCCTTTGCCAATTCCCATCAAAAGTAAGCTTCACTTCATCAAATTGAATATCTTTGTCTGGAGTAAATGGAACATTCTGCTTAGGATGCGTATCCATAATCCCACTAATTGTGATCGATTCCTGTACAACTCCTTTCAAAATAAAATCAAGAGTAGAACCATCTACCTGATTACTGCCAAAGCCATTATAGTATGTAAAAATACCATCAGTATAAGTTGTATCCAAAGTAAATGTTATCGTCTTTCCAGTAGCATTCTTCATTGTTACTTGTGAACCATTATTCAAATTCGGATCATCAGGATGCTTACCAGTGTTCAATGTGTTACCATCTGTTATACGAGCTATATTCTCGGCATCGGTACCTACAGAAGTCCAATTACCCCCAACTAGCGTTGAGGTTACAGATAAATCTGAAATTAATTTTGGTATATATTTCACAACAATTAGTTTTTCTGCATACTTCGTAGAATCAAAAACAGAGGTGACCCGAATTATTGCTGTTCCCTCTGTTATTCCCCTCACAAATCCAATACTATCAACTGTAACTATACTACTATCACTTAAAGACCATACAACAGAATCTGGTGCTCCATCTACAGTAGCTATTTCATAGCTAAAATCTAGAGTAGAGTCCCTATCAGAAGTATAAATAGTATCTAATCTTGACTCAATAATTATAGATGTTATCGCTGGGATAATCTCTCTTAAAACTGTGACTGGTACAGTGACAATAAATTCACCTACTGCTACATTTATTTCTATCGCACCCTGTGATAAAAAGGTGACCAAGCCGCTTTCATCTACTGAAGCTGTCGTAGTATCTGTCGACGTATAAGTCACTGTACCAGCGGTATGGTCTAGCGGTGATACCGTTACAGTTAACTGCTGTGGAGAACCACTTATCGCATTGCCTACTAAAACTTGTGGAATAACTGATAAACCTGTCACTGATACTGGAACGTTGTTCACTATAATAGCTATACTATCTAATTCTTCTGGTGTTACTATAGAGGTTGCCTTAATCGTGACCTCTCCTACTGATATACCTGTAACAATCCCTGAATTAACAGTAGCTATAGATGTATCTAAAGAGCTCCAAATTAATAACGTAGATGCTCCTCTCTCTTCTGTAACTGTTGCTGTTAAAGTTAATCTTCCTCCTACTTCAATATTAGAGGAGGAGGGGGAATCTATCCTCACTGATGTTACTTCAGCTGCCATTCGATCTAGAGAAACTGTAATTGTTCTACTACCTGACTTAGTGTTATCAAATGTAGATGTCGCTGTAATCATTCCTGATCCTGATCCAACACCTGTCACTAAACCTGTAGCACTAACTGTTAAAACACTCGGCAAAGCATTCGTTGACCATTCTACACTTTCTGATGCTCCCGAAATAACGTCAACAATAGATCGCAACTGTGTCCTTCCAGCAATTGATATAGTATCACTACCACCAACTGAAATTACTTCAACGCTTGTCACCGATGGTAATGCTTCTACTGTAATCTCGGATTCAGAAAAAATTGTATCTGTAACTGTCGATATTGCCTTAATCTGTACAGAACCAACTGCTTTCCCAACTACAACTCCACTACTATCAACCGTTGCTATACTTGTATCAGAAGAATACCAGACAACTGTAGTATCTGCATTTCCTGTAACAGTCACCGTTGCTGTTAATGTTGTACTCGACCCTTGTTGAATTGTCACAGATTTTAGATTCAATTCTATAAAATCCACTGAAATTGGTGTTGCAACTGTCGGCGGAGCATCTCCACAGTTGACAATAAAAATCACTATCAGCAATGTAAATAAATTTAAGATACCTAGGAATTCTCCTCTTTTTACAGACTCACAAAACTTCTTCTAAGAATCTGATAGGAGATAATTTATAAAAAAAAGAAACTATCAAAATAGATTTTATCTTTTTTTACAAAAAAACCCTTCAGAGCTATTTTTAAAAGCACTTATAGTTAAGGAAAAACAACAAAAACCAAGAGGTTTCTGTTGTTAATATAGAGATATTGAAAAAGATCTGCATAATCACTTTGAAAATAGGTAAGAATGGGTAAAAGCTACTTTAGATAATATTACACAGAGAATAGAAAATGTTCAAATGAAAGTTTTCTAATTGAAAACTCATCTATATAATCTCCAAGTAATCTCCAAGATTTTCCCTTTTTATCCCTTGTAATTTTTTATCCCTTGTAATTTTTATATAAAAGGATCTAAGTTCTTCTGATTCAAAACCTTTCTACTCTTTATAGCCTATTTGTTGTGAATCTATCAGCTATTCACCACAAAAAATAATTTTTTAATCATTTTTAAAGCTATCTATTTTTAGATAATCACTTAAAAAGATTCTTTTTTCGTAAATAATTAGATATTCTTTTTAATTATTTTTTAACTTCACAATGATGCTCAATTCATTATTTAAATCTATTAACTCTCATACCAAAGCCTATTTCTAATGTTTAAGCAAAGTCTTCTTCAATATCTATCTTTTTTAAGATTCCCTAGTATCTTTAGCTCCTGCTCTAATGTATTTTTAGGGTATGTCTTATTTGCTAAAGAATTTCACTTTTCAACTCTCTGTTTAGGACTCATGGCAGCAGCTTGCTCTATCTTAGCTGGAATGGGATTAAACGATATAGCAGATATCAAAGTAGATGCAAAAGAAAGACCTACTCGCCCACTGCCTTCTAAAAAAATCTCTCTTCCAAAAGCTTGGCTGACTTGTATTTTGCTATTTATCATTTCTTTGACTCTGTATTATAATGCAAACCCTCAAAGCCTTATCTTCTTTTCCTTACTATGGATCTCAATTATAAGTTACAATTTTTATTTTAAAAATACAAGATTAGGTTTCGTTCCTATGGGACTCTGTCGTGGATTTAATCTACTAATAGGAATGAGTCTAGCTGGAATTAGTTTTTTTGATTTACAAACCCTTTCATTTTCATCTTGGATTCCTATTTTTTCACTTACCTTCTATGTTAGCTTAATCACATTTTTGGCAAAGGACGAAGTAAGTGGAAATAAGCCTTGGAAAGTCGCTTTTTTTTCTTGTGGATTAGCGATATGGATCATTCTCTGGATAATCATATTCAGTACACAAACTCATATTTTATCTTCAATTCTAGGTATCATCGTAATAGCTTGGTATGGATTTAAGATTAAACCGTTACTCACTAATCTTATTCGTAAACCCGAATCAAGTATAAACAATCAAAAAATAATTGGGTTTTACTTATGGCTCATACCTTTAGTTGATTGCCTTGCTTTAATACAAAACAACTCTTTACTTTTAATTTTATTCCCAATAACCTGTCTATTTTTATCAAAATATACAAGACAATGGTTTCATTTAACCTAAAGAATTTAGGTTCTAGAAAAAACTAAATGTCTTTGTGATTTTAACAAGCTTTGCTTGAATCGAACCTACAGGTATTTCCGTTTTCATCTTTACGGGAATTTTATTAGAGTCAGCTGTTATCCAAATATTTAGAGTACCCTTTGTATTAAAAAGACCTACACCCTTAATACGAGGTTCAATCACAAATGCCTCAAAACGACCTATAGGAACTTTTACAAATTCCTTTCGATGACAAATAATTTCTAATGGATATTGCTTTGAACCTGAAACAACATTAATACTCACTGTATCACCTACTTTAAAATCAATCATACGCATAAAATAAAATGAAGATAAAATATCGTGTGTAAATTGAGGTATATGAAAAGTAGTATCTTGAATAGGCTTTTTAAGTCTTTCCGTTTTTGTATATACTTTCTTATTTTTCTGATCAAAGCGAATCAAAATATTAGAATGATAACTCCCTTCATGTATTCTTTTTTCGTAACGTAAAGGATAAAAACCTTTTTTATCTATAATTGAAAAAATAGTATCTTGGACTGGATAGAAGCTTTGAAATAATTTATTACACCAAGCTCTAGAACGAATTATCAAAAGACTATCATCATCTGTCTGCAATAATTCTAACATTGCTTGCCCAGCATTAATAAAGCCCCAATCTATATCAAACAATAATTCTTCTGTAGGTTTTAAACTATTCTGATAAATTCTTAATGCTTTCTGATCTTTCAAGTAAGGTTTAAAAGCTTCTTGTATTTCAACAATTTGAGAGAAAACCATCATAGAAAGAAATAAACCTAAACTATAAATTATTTTTGAATACATAATTCCTTTAGTTTTTGTAATAACTCTGCCTTAGTTTCTAAACCTTCTCTGATCACAAACCACGGTTTATCTATATTTTTAGAGTCCCAATTCAAAATAGCAGAAGAAAACACATTTTGCAAAGGACTCGGATTAGAGCACATTAAATTGATTTGGTTTTCAAAATCTTCTTTTAATTTATCCCAATCAGGTGTATATATACAACCTGATTTGTTCGCAGAAGTTGAGACTAAAAAACCATCCCAAACAGAAAATAAATTAGTTAACCAAGTTGTAAAAGGAACTCGAATTGCTACTTTATTATCCAAAGTGAAATTAGAAAAAAATTTAGGATTTAAAGGTTCTAGCAAAATTGTATAAGATCCTGGCCAAAGATTTTTAAGAATATGAATAATAGGTTCTACTATAAAATATTTTCTTACCTGCTCCAAAGACGATGCTAATAAAATAAAAGGCTTTTCAGGTTTTCGTTGTTTGATATCAAAAACTCTCTGTACAGCTTCTACACAAAAAGCATTACAACCCAAACCATAAATAGTATCGGTTGGGTATAAAATAACTCCACCATCTTTTAAAGTTTGTGCTATTTGAGAAGAATGATGTTCCACAAAAAATGATCTAAAGATCGCCTAAACTTTTTCTGTAATCTTTTAATTTTTGTTTAATCTCATCATTGATCAATGATAAAATATGAACTGCTAAAAATCCTGCATTTTTACCATTTCCAATTCCAACTGTTGCTACAGGAATCCCTGAAGGCATTTGAACAATACTATATAAAGCATCTTGACCGTTTAAAGGACCTCCATCACCTGGAACACCAATAACTGGTAAAATTGAATGAGCTGCGACGACACCTGGTAAAGCTGCAGCTAAACCAGCAACCGCTATTAAAACCTTCATTCCTTTTGATTCAGCAGCCTCTACAAACTGCACGCATTTTTTAGGTGTTCTATGAGCAGAAAGGACTTGATATTCCCAAGTAACCCCAAAATCATCTAGTACTGATGTAATTTTATCAATACTTGGCTTGTCTGAAGCACTTCCTGATAAAATTCCAACAAGAATGTTCTCTTTCATAATTTTCCTTTTTTAATAATTAAATTTTATCTAAACCTTTTTGAGCAATATCTTTTCGATAATACATATTTTTAAAGTAAACTGTTTCAGGTATTTTATATACTAAATCAACAGCCTCTTTCAAAGTGTCCGCTTGCGAAACTAATCCTAAAACTCTTCCTCCATTAGAAACAATCTCTTGATCTTTAGTTGTTGTTCCCGCATGTATAACATGCGTGTTAACTGGAAGAATATTACTAAGACCATAAATAACCTCACCTTTTTTATAATCTTCTGGATAACCCTCTGCAGACAAAACAACAATTACAGAAGATTGATTCTTTGAATTTTTTACTTCAAAATTTTTCAATTGTCCCTGTACTGCTTTTCCAATTAATTCTACAAAATCACCATCATAATTAGGTAATATAACTTGAGTCTCTGGATCACCAAAACGACAGTTGTACTCAACAACCTTGCTTCCGTCTTTCGTAACCATAACACCAACATATAAAACGCCAGTATACGGACAGCCTTCTGCAACCATACCTTTCAATGTAGGTTCTATAATATTTTTACGAATTTCTTGTAGAACCTTTGAAGTAATAATTGGAGTTGGAGAATAAGCACCCATTCCACCTGTATTCAAACCTTGATCGCCTTCCCCTATTCGTTTATAATCTTGAGCGGAATCTAACAAAACATAATTTTCGCCATCACAAATTGCAAAAAGAGAAGCTTCTATACCTTCCATAAATTCTTCTATTACAATCTCAGAGCTCGCTTCTCCAAATTGACCTGAAAACATGTCTTCTATCGTCTTTTGAGCTAACTTAATTGTTCCACAAACAACAGCTCCTTTCCCAGCTGCTAAACCACTTGCTTTAACAACAATAGGAATAGATTGATGCTTTAGATAACTTAAAGCTTCTTTTTGATTTGTAAAATTTTTAAAACTAGCCGTAGGAATTCTGTATTTCTTCATAAAATTCTTACTGAAAGCTTTACTCCCTTCTAAACGAGCGGCTAATGCTGTTGGCCCAAAAATAAGAAAACCATTTTTTTGAAACAAATCCACGATTCCATTAACCAATGGCACCTCTGGACCTACAATTGTATATGTTGGCTTCTCCTCTTGAGCTAATTTTAGTAAATTATCAAAATCCTCTACTAAAGTATTTTTACACTCCCCCAGACTCTCCATTCCTGGGTTACCTGGTGCAATTATAATTTGAGGGTTTTGCAAAGACTGAGATAATTTCAAAGCAATAGCGTGTTCACGACCGCCTGAACCAATAAGTAAAATTTTCATATCCTAAAATTAAAAATTAATACAAGTTTTAAAAACATAAATTAAATTATTATTGTTTTATTTAAAATAATTACATCTTTCTTAGATTATTGTTGTAGTTATCTAAACTAAATAAATCTTTTCTTTACCTTTTACTTTATAACGACTATAATAAAAAAGGAGTCTTAAAAGTGGCCTCCTTTTTATTAGATAATATCATGACTTACTATTTATTTATAGTTTTAAGTTACAGTCTCAATAATCTCCATTTCATTAAAATTCTGTGTATTTTCACAAAAGTAAAAACAACTTCATCAAGTTGAACCAGTGATTCTAAAGTGAACTCCTCCTTAGTAACACCAAAAATTGTAAACCTTTTCTACTTGACTCCCGCCAATCTAAAATTAACAGTGGGGCATTAATCCAATCTCCACCAGAATTAATACAATTATAAAATATGAATTGACCTTCATCATAAGCTCTATTAAATTTAAATGTCATATTCTTTGTAACATAATTCATACCACTAATAAAAAACACCTGACCACTAGGCCATTAGTGAAATTACTATCTACTACACGATCTAAGTTTTGGGCAGTATTTCCATTACCATTCCAATTCGTCATATTTGTTATTAATGTAATTTGTTATTAATGTAAATACACTTGGCATTGGGGTAATCACAAATGGTGGATTTTTTCTGACTGTAAGTTAATACTATCAAGCTTCGTTCCACCAAGATCAGAAGTTGATTTAATCTTACCCATACCTGATCCAACACTCGTTATCAAACCTGTATTACTCACTGTTGTAAGTAATACATCACTTGTACTCCAAATTAATGAATATGAGATCCACCCTCAACAACAACACTAGATTGCAATTGTAAAGTGGAATCGATATAAAGTGTATCACTAATTTCAATAACATTTACAGATTTTATAGATAAAACAAACCCTAAAAGTCAATGTACAATCAGTCATTAAAAACAATGAAAAAAACACACTAATAATTTAAACATACAACCTCAAATAGATAATCTTTATGTAAATGAGCAAGGATAAAAAATTATTTTAAAACTTTATTAATTAAGTAAAAGACCATTGTTATAAATCATACACAGATCTATAATATTTAGACATTATAGTACAAAATAATATTAAAATTACTTGATAGCTAAAAAAGTTCCAAAATTTAAATACTGACAAAGATTGCTTATTTTTGAAAAGCCAGCAGTCTGCAACATTTTTTCTAAGCTTAAATAAGTAAGAGGTTCTAAAACATTCTCTAGAGATTCTCTTTTTTGAGCTATCTCCAGCTCAGAATAGCCCTGTTTTCGTTTGAAATCAAAATAAATTTGAGTGAACCAATTTTCAATTTTATCATCAGATTGCTGTAATTTTTCAGAAAAAATAAACAAACTTCCTTGAGGAAGAGCATCGTATATTTTTTGTATTAAAAATTCCTTTTGAACGTAAGGAATAAATTGTAAAGTATAATGCATTATGAAAATCTCTACATTTTTAAATTCCATTGTTAGAATATCATTCTGACTAATTTTAATATCACCTTGTAATCGATAATTCGACAAATTTTCTTCACACTTCTGAACCATAAATTTAGAAGAATCAACACCTACTATTTTTAAATTAGGATTCTTAATATGCTTAGCAAGAGTATAAATACTCCTTCCAATAGAACATCCTAGATCAAGGATAATACCTTTAAATTGATAGTGTTTAGAAATTATTTCAGCAGTTAATGTCTGAGTTTCTTTGTACATTGGAATTGAACGAAAAACCATATCATCAAAAACCTGCACAACTTTTTGGTCAAATGAAAATGTTGAAACCTTATCTAATTTTTCCTTAAAAACATCATCCTTTTTCATCTGTACTGCTTTTTAAATCTCTTTTACTTTTTGTATCAAATGATTAACTTCACCTTCAGTTTTAGCTTCTATATAAATCCTTACAATAGGCTCTGTGTTTGATTTTCGAATATGTATCCACTTATTCTCCCAACTTAAATGTAGCCCATCTTCAATATTGATAATAGCATCGGAAAAATGATTTTTTATTTTCAAAATCCACTCTTTAAAATTAGAATCTACAGGTATCCGATATTTTCCAATAATATATTTTGGTATAGAGGAGTAAACCCATTCACTCAATGTTTTTTCTTCTTTAACAAAAGCTTGCAAAAGTAGAGCTACAGCTAAAACCCCATCACGACCGTAATGTAATTCAGGTAAAATAACACCTCCATTACCTTCTCCGCCTATAAAACTTTTCTTCAATTTCATCATTTCAATAACATGTGACTCTCCTACAGGAGATTGAAAAAAATCAACTTTGTTTCTCTTAGCTATTTCTCGATTAGAGAAACTAGTTGATAAATTAACAACGACTGGACTTTTTTTATTCTTCAAAATAAAATCAACCACCAAAGCAAGTGTATTTTCCTCACCAATTGCTTGTCCTTTTTCATCAACCAATGCACAACGATCTCCGTCAGGATCTGTCGCAAAACCTAATGCACAATTATTTTCCAAAACCAATTCTTTTAAATCTTTTAAATTCTCTTCCGTAGGCTCTGCTCCTCTTGGAAACAAACCATTTGGCGTAGTATGTACTTCAAAAACAGAACATCCCAAAGAATGTAACAAATTAGGTATGATTTTATACCCAGCTCCATTTACAGCGTCATAAGCAACTCTTATTTTTTGTTTTTCTATTTGCTTTTGATTAATATAAGGTAAAGCTAATATTGCATCAATATGAACATTATCTGAGTCTTTAAAAGAAGTTGGTATTTTAAAATCTAAATATGATTTCCACACAAAATTTTCAGAATCTACTATTTCAAACAACCTTTGAATTGCTTCTTGGTTTAAAAAAATACCTTCTTGATCCAAAAATTTAAGAGCATTCCATTCTATTGAATTATGCGATGCCGTAATAATAATACCACCATTAGCCTCACAATGCGAAACCATCATCTCAACTGTAGGTGTCGTACAAATATCTAAGATAATAACATCAACGCCCATAGAACAAAGAACATTTCCCACTAAATTTTGAATAACTAGACCAGTAGGACGACTATCTCTACCAATAACAATTTTTTTAGCTTGTATCGTTTGTACAAAAGCATTAACATATTTAGATACAACTAAAGGAGTCAAAGAAGTCCCAACAATTCCACGAATTCCAGAAATGGATCGCATTAATATTTGATTTTTTTTATCTTGTTTCATTGTACTTTTAAATTTTTCATATGAAATTCAAAATTTACATTTTCTGTATTTTAATATTAAGCATTTTTTCACATAGCCAAGAAAAATTAAATGCTCTATCCAACTACAACCTCTCTTTCATTGAAAAACAAGATAGTATCTTTATAACACTAAATTTGGTTTTGAAGCCAGACTGGTTTATTTATAGTGGTCATCCTGATGAACTTAAATCTTCCAATCCTACAAAAGTAGATTGGAGTTCTTCAAATTTAGAAATGATTCAAACTCAATTTCCTAAGGCAGAAAAAAAATGGATAGCATCACTAAATAAAACCGTTCTCGTTTACAGTGAATCCATTCAGATTACAGCAAAAGCAATTAAAAAGCAAACTCCATTTCAGATCAAAGCTCTAATATCTTATCAAAGTTGCAGTGATAAAATTTGCTTAAGGCCTCAAACAATAACTGTTTCACCACAAAACCAAATTCTAATAAAAGAAAATTCTTCCCCCAAACAATCTTTTAGACAAAACCCCTTGTCTTTTGACAAACCCTTTTGGATTCTTATTTTTGTCTTATTCTTAGGTGGACTTATCCTAAATCTAACACCTTGTGTTTATCCTCTCATAACAATCTCAGTTGGTTTATTCGGTTCCCAAACAACAGCGTTAAATAAAAGAGTTTTACACAGTTTCTTCTATGTATTTGGTATAATGGTTTCCTTCTCTGTATTAGGTGTTTTAACTTCTTTTTCGGGAAAACTTTTTGGATCTGCTTTGCAATCCCCTATTTCTCAAATTCTTATTTCTATTGTCTTTTTGATACTAGCACTATCCTGCTTTGGTTTATTTGAAATTCGACTCCCCCACAAATGGATGAATCATTTATACTCAAGTTCTTCTTCTAAAAAAACTCCTTTCTTATTTCATTTTTCTGCTGGTCTTTTTTCTGGTATTCTAGCCGCACCCTGTATAGGCCCTTTTGTCTTAGCTTTAGTCGTTTATACAGCGGAACAAGCTAATGTATTAAAAGGCTTATGGACGTTTTCAATCTTAGCTTTCGGTTTAGGATTCCCATATATTATTCTAGCAGCTCTTTTCACTTTGACTGGAAAGCTTCCTAAAACAGGAGAATGGCTTTCTCATATTAAGATTGGATTTGGCTTTATTTTAATTTTATTAAGTTTTTATTATTTAAAAGGTTTCTTTTCTGAAACTCTATATAACATCATTTTAATCTTTATTTATTTTTCTTTACTTTTATATATCGTTTTTTTTCTGTGTAAAAAAGAAGCTTCTCTCTTTTTTACCTTATTTAAAACAATTTTAATTTTTGTCTGTTTAGCCTTCATTCTATACAATGCTTACCAAAAATTTGGTAAAGCTCAATCTAATCTACCTTGGAAAAACTATTCTCATAAAGAAATACAAAGAGCAAAAAATAATAACAAAATTGTTTTAATTGATTTTGAAAGTCATATTTGGTGCATAGCCTGTATAAAAATGGAAGAACAAACTTACTCAACATCCATTGCAAATACATTTTTAAAAGACTTTGTTCTCCTAAAAGTAAATGTAGATCATCATCCTAAAGCTGATTCCTTAATTAAACTTTATGAAGTTCAAGGAATTCCTACAGTCATTCTAGAAAAAAGGCATTCAGAAGTCAAACCATATTGTAGGTTTTTACGAAGCTAAAGAATTTATCCAACGCATTCAACATGAATTAGGAAATCTGGAAAAATAATATACAATCAACCCAACTAAAGTTGGAACAAACAACCTTCTAAATCAAATTCATGGGCTTGATCAATTTTAACTTTCTGAAAACTACCAACAACAGCACCTTCTCCTTGGATACAAACACTGTTATCCACGCCATAAGCATCAGCTTGTGTTCTCCCTAAATATTGATAATTTTCGTTCTTAACTTGTTCATCAATAATCACTGTTTGAATGGAGTTTATTTTCTTTTGGTTGTAATCTAATGATATATCTTGTTGTAAATTCATAAGCTTGTCTAAACGCTCCCGAATAACATCTTCATCAACTTTCGGGTTTTTAAGCTCATCTGCAGCAAATGTTCCATCTTCATCTGAATAAGCAAAAGCTCCTAAACGATGAAAACGAACATCTTCAACAAAATTCATAAGTTCTTTAAAGTCATCTTCCGTCTCCCCAGGATACCCAATAAGCATTGTTGTTCTCAAAGAAATATCAGGAACAAAAGATTGTATTTTTTGCATTAAACTCTTTAACTGTTTAGCATTATAACCTCTTCGCATAGATTGTAAAACACTGCTACTAGCATGCTGAATAGGCATATCTAAGTAACTACAAACTCTTGTTTCCTTCATGATTTTTAAAAGTTTATCATCAATAAAAGCAGGATAAGCATACATCAAACGGAACCAAGGAATATCTGTATTTTCTAATAAAGCTCTTAATAATTCACTTAAAGTATTGTTCTTCCCTTTTTCTCTACCATAATAGGTTAAATCTTGAGCGATTAAAGAGACTTCCAATACACCTTGTGATTGTAGTATTTGAGCATCTTTAACAATTTTGGAAATAGAAAAGCTCCTTTGTTTACCCCTCATGCCTGGTATAGCACAAAAACCGCAAATACGATCACATCCTTCGGCTATTTTAAGGTAAGCATGATGAGAAAAATTCTCTAAAAAAACTCTTTTATCTGCATTCAAGCAAGATTTCGCTGCCTTTTTTCCTTGAATCAATTCTACAATTTTACCTGCACTATAAGTTCCAATGAAATGATCGACTTCAGGTATTGCCTTTTGCAAATCTTTTTTGTAACGCTGTGAAAGACAGCCAGCAACAATTAATTTTTGTTGCTCTTTTTTTTGAGATACAAATGTCAGAATTTCTTGAATAGACTCTTCTTTCGCCACATCAATAAAACCACAGGTATTAATAAGAACATAATCTGCTTGTGGATTATTGGGCTCTAAATAACATCCAGCTTCTTGTAACTCAGTTAAAATACTTTCACTATCCACTTGATTTTTGGAGCAACCCAAATTAACTAAGTGAATACTAGGCTCAGACATAAATTTTTAACCCAAAAAAGTTAAGGTTTTTGATATAATAACCAAAAACCTTAAATAACATTACAATATTTAAGACAAACTATTTAATAACATCAATCCAATAATAATACTCACCTAAGTGAATTTTTGAGAAAGTTTCTGAATCAGTCTTTGTTCCAAAAGGTCCAATACGCACACGATAGTATAAATTATCATTTAGATCTGATGTTGGCTTTGAAATTTTTTTAATGAAAGTTGGGATATCTCTATTTTCTAAAACAAATTTTAATTTCTTTGCAAAAGACAATTTTTTAAACAAACCAACTTGAACAACAAATTGACCATTTGGATCATGATATTTTTGATAATCATCAATAGCATTTTCTCCAAGCGTTGATGATCCTTCCTGATCTAATTTTTCTACTACTTCAGTTTCAGCAACCTGAGAGCTATCACTAGGAACTTCATCAAAAAGATGCTCTACTTCTTCGCCATTTTTCTTTGAACAACTCAACAGAAAAAGCATTGCCATAAGTATTATTGATAATAAAATTGTTTCTTGTTTCATAGGTACCTCCAACGGAGAAAACGATAGAAAAAATCAAACTGAAACTCAAAGATTAATTGACATCTAATCTAAGAATATTATTCTCATGTTCCTACTGTTTTTCTTGATGCTTTATTTGAATATTGGTTAATTCTTTTCTTGTTTCTACAATTTTTTCTTTCAAAGATTTAATGTTTTCATAAGAAAAAACCTTATCTTGAGTGATTTTTTCAGATAAATCTAAACCTTTAAATAAATTTACAATATAATTATTTATCTCATTCACTTGTTTAAGGTTTGTGTAATCACAATTCTTGATTAAAGTTACACAATGATCCAAATACATTTGTATTTCTTTCGCAAACATATGAGGACGCTCTTCAACATTAACTAGGCACTCTCCTTGACCATAAATATGCATCATCATTTCTAGTAAACTGTATTCTCGGTCAAACCAAGCAACATTTGGACCTGGACAAATAGATTGTGGAGCTTTATTTTCATCAATTAAGCCTAAGTTAATTAAAGCCCCATTCCCAAGATGATCACAAATACAAGTTTTAACGAATGCCTTTTCTTGTAAATCTTGTTTTTGTTCTTGATTTAATGAAGTGTTCTCTATCTCTTCCAATTTTTGTTTTTGGTATTCACGAGAAGCTGTACAAATTTCTCTTTCAGTATATTCTAGATTAGAAACTAAAAACTTTTTAGGACAAGGTGACCCTGGTATACCTTTGTCTACTCTATTTCTTGTCCACTTTTCAGAACCCGTGTTCTTCATATTATTAAATACAACGCCCAATGGAGAGACATCACTTAAATAAAGATCTTCAGGCTTAGCTTTTGCTAATTGATTACGAGTTGTTTGATCAATACAAGTTGCTTCAGGAACAAGTAGAAAAGGACTAGCCCAACCTGTTCCATCCATTCCGTAAACTTGATGCATGCGATTAGATTCACCAATATGCCCTAATCCACCTTGTACTGTTAAACGAGGCTTCATGTCTTCACCTACATAATCTAAATCATGCTTGTCATAATAAGAATGTACAATAGGAATTGTATTTTGAGAAATATTATTACGATTAGATGAAAATTCTTCTAAAAGCTGTGGTAATAAAAAACCATTAGAAGCAAAAGCATGTCCACCACAGTTTAAACCTGACTCTATACGATATTCATAAATTTCAAGCCCTTTACGAGCTAAAAATTTACCTTGAATAATTGTAGAACGATAGTCGCTTACCTTAAGTATGATTTTCTTCTTAATGATTCCCCTAGAATTTCGATAAAAATCTTTAAACTGACTTGCATAACTAAATAGTTTTTGATTAATTCCAGCAGAAAATACAATACAAGAGTGCAATTTACTCATTGCATAACCTCTAAGAGCAGACTGAGCATCACTAAATTCTTGTGATAAAAGCTCGCCTTTTTTGTTATAATTAATCTTATCAAGCTTTACCATAATATTAACATCAATAGAGCCTGGTCTCATTCCTTGAGTCAATTCTTTCTCTAAAGTAAGTTTTTCTTGATGATTTGTGTTTTGGCAATAACTGAAATATTTTTCTTTTAACGGCGTTCCATTCGGTAGCATCTCAAAATATTTAATCTTTTCACTCCCTTCTTCAAATAGAAAATTTTTGATGTGATTAAATTTAATTTCAACAACATCATGTACCATATTCAAATAAGCTGTAATCCGTTTTGCTCTTCCATCCTCTACACTACGAGGGATACTTTCAAAGGGTAAATCAAAATTTTTGCAATAATATTTTCGAATAGGCTCCAGTAGTAAATCATCAACCAAGGAAATAACAGAAGAAATGCCGTATGGTGCAACACGAATAGGAGAATCTATAGAATGCCCTGATCCCATTACTGGAATATGAGCTGTATGTACTGGATTTTCAAAATTAGGATAAATCATGCAGAAAAATTACTATTTAGCAACCAAAAATACAACCAGTTCTAGGCTGAACGGTTAAAATATATGGATAAAAGGTATTTGATTTGAACCTAAAAAATAGTCGGTTTAACCACAATTCAACTAACTTTTAGTTTTTTTAGATAATTGCATCCAATGAATACTTTCATTTTCAATCCCAATATAATTAAAATTTCTCTGTAACTGTATTTAAATTAAAACCCTATTTAATAATTTCGTTAAATATAATGATAATATTTTTATTTTATTTCACCTTGTACGTAACTTATACTTATGTTTTTAAATTTTTTATTTAAAATGGATTTTTATAGATTTTACGAGGGCTACAGAAAGTAAAGTTGGTATAGCATTCCCAATTTGTAAATTTTTTGCACTTCTTGAACCATAAAAAATATAATGATCTGGAAAACATTGTATTCTTCCTCCTTCTCTTATAGTTAAAGCTCTAGAAGCCTTTGGATCAATACACCTTGATGAAGATGGTGTACCTAAATTTCTTGTAATTGTTGTACTTGGCTTATTCCACCAAAGCTTACAGTAAATATTTGCAAAACTACTTTTAGACCTTAGATCTTCTGGTAAATCTTGAGAAGAGCTTCCATCAGGAAGATTTTTCATAATTCTCACTAATTTCTCATTATTTTTAGAGGTATTATCATCACTAATTTTTTTTGTGGAGTATTTCTTCGCATCATCTTTTGAAATTCATTTACTAGTTCACTTAAATACTCAAAAGATGTTTCCCCATTTTTTATAAAAGGTAAATCACTAATTGCATCTGCTAAAGTTACATAAGGTTTTAAATCTTGATATAAAAAGGTAATATTATTATCATTTGGATTATAATATGTGGCTACAGGATAATTAAATTTCTTATTTAATTTTGTGCCAAAAATAATAATTCTTTCACGAATTTGAGGAACTCCATAATCAGCTAAATTTAATATTTCGTATTTAACCCTATAACTTAGAGTCTCAAAAAGAGAAATGATTTTCTTTAGTAACTCTCCTTTTTGCATAAAAAAGTCCTTTCACATTTTCAAACAAAAATACTTTTGGCTTTATCTCCTTGAGAATCCTATAATATTTTTGAAACAATTCTCCTCTTGGATCACTAATTAATCTTTTACATACTGTTGAATATGCTTGGCAGGTCCATAATAATTAAATTGATTTCCCCTCTTTTTATGCCTAAATCTTGTTTTAAATCATCAATTTTAAAATCTTTAATATCCTTATTGTACATTTTTACTTTTGAATAATTTAAACTATATACCATTGCCATATCTTCTAAAATTTCATTCGCTACTATAATATCAAAAAAATCATCATAGAAAAATCCATAGCTTAGTCCTCCAACTCCTGCAAATAAGTCAATAATTTTATTTTTTATTCCTATTAATCAAAACATAAATCCTTAAATTTTGGTGGAGTTTTTGTTAATTTCTATACAAAGTAGTTTTAATCTATATTAAAAACTGTTTGCCCTTCCATCTCTTGTCT
Source organism: Fibrobacteria bacterium (assembly GCA_965261055.1). Taxonomy (GTDB): domain Bacteria; phylum Fibrobacterota; class Fibrobacteria; order UBA11236; family JADFYW01. The sequence continues at coordinate 858,310 of OZ253440.1, forward strand.
AGTAATCCAATAAACATTATTCTCTTCTATGTCTTCAATTTTTACAAAAGCAACTGGTCCGTTAAATAAGTCAAAATACATTGCAAACGAAAGTATTTGATTTCTTAAATACAATTTTTGAGCTTCTAAAACTTTATGTTATTTAATATCATTAACTCCCCGAAACTCTGATTGCACATCTAATCTAATTTTTTTGTTGTTTTTAAGATTTATTTCTAAATCTGCTTTAGGTGTCCTTTTGAAAATCTCAATATTTCCTAAATCATCGTCTCCAATTAAATTAATAGCATCAATCTCTATTTCAAAAATAACTGATAACGCTTTTTAAAAATAATTTGAAACTATAAAACCTCTCATCCAAGAAAAATAAACTTGTTCTGGTCTTCTCCCTTGATTGTTTAATTTAGAAATTATCTCATTATTTCTTAGTTTCAAGTAAACATCTCTAATATATTTGTTCTTAAATTTTTCTATGTCATTATATTCGAAAGAACGGTAAATTAGTCTATTTAATTTTTCTATTATAATCCCTAACCTTTCATTAAGTAAAATTATGTAATTAAAATCTATACCAAGTGCAATATCCTTTCCAGCTAAAAAGGATTTAATTTCTTGTTGATTCTTGAACTCAAGTTTTTTGCGGTATTCTTTGAAATACTCTTTATCTGTATTCATAATTCCCAAAATATGCTAGTGTTATTCAAAAAAATACTCTTAATTTTCCAATATATAATAAATACAGTAATTCAAAAATATATTTATGCGTTTGTTAATTATTTAGGCATTAAGAATTAAACTAGCGGTACCTTTTTTGGATGAAATCCGAACTTTTTTTTGAAGATAACCCAGAGTAACAACTATAGGAATAAAGGCGAATGCCTTTACTCTCAAAAGAGCAAAAATTCCTTCCCTAACCTCCTTCCTTTTTACCCTTTTGAATAAGGAGTGTTTGCAAAGCAAACACATAAAAAGAAAAGAGGAAATAATAAAAAATATAGTTGTAATTCATTATATTTATTCTATCATATATTGGAAGATTTTAAAAACATATTTTCTAAATTGAGACATTATGAAAAATAAAGATTTAAAATTTATTGATTTTTGTGCTGGAATTGGTGGCGGACGAATTGCTTTAGAAAATTTAGGAATGAAATGTATTGGATTTTCTGAAATTGATAAAAATGCTGAAAAAACATATAAAGCTTTTTTTGGTCAAGATGAAGCTAATTATGGAGATTTAATAAAAATAAATTCTAATAATTTACCATATTTTGATTTAATGATTGCTGGTTTCCCATGTCAAACTTTTTCTATTATTGGAAAACGACAAGGAATGAAAGATGATCGAGGACAAATTATTTATAGCCTAATAGATATAATGAAAACAAAAAATCTAAAATATTTTATTTTAGAGAATGTTAAAGGATTATTAAATCATAATGATGGTTCGTCAATGAAAGTTATTTTGGATGCATTAGACAAAACAGGGTATAAAGTATTTTGGAAATTAACAAGTAGCTTATATCACGGTGTTCCACAAATGAGAGAAAGGATTTATTTTGTTGGAATTAGAAAAGATTTAGTAAAAGATGAAAGTACATTTAAATTTCCAAAAGAAATTAAAAAACCAGAATTAAATAAATATTTGCTAAATACTGATGAGCTTGAGCTTGATGACAAAAAAAGAACTTATGAAACTTTTTTAAGCTATTTAGAAAATAAGTACAATAAAGATAAATTTTCAATTAAAAATTTACTAAAAGAAGATTTTTTGGTAATAGACACAAGGCAATCTGATTTGCGTTTATATCGTGGCAAAGTGCCAACTTTACGGAAAGGAAGGAATGGAATTTTATATGTTAGGAATGGTAAATTTAGAAAATTATCTGGCAGCGAGTCTTTATTATTACAGGGGTTTCCCAAAAAATTAATAAATAAAGTTAAAGGCAGAACAGCCGATGTGTCTTTATTGGGTCAAGCTGGAAATGCAATGACGGTAAATGTAGCGAGAGATTTTGGCAAAAGCCTTTTAAATTATATAAACAAATAATTTTATGGAAAATAGAGATTTAGTAAAATTAGGATCAAAAACAGCTAAAAGCGGATTTAGAAATGAACAAGATGTTATTAACAGATTTAATGATTGGAAAAATGATGAAATTGCTAAAAATTGGCTGAGTGCTATGAAGTATGATGTTTCTATGATTGAATATGTCAAAGCATCAAAAGTACGAGGACAATATAAGGCAGACATTCAAGTTAAAATAAGAATTGTAATCAAATTGAAATCCCAAGAAGATTTGCAAAATTTACAAGTAAAGCTTGTAAGTAATTCACAAGGATTTAATCAAGTTGATAAAAGGTGGATTAATAAATATGTAGAACTGTGGAATATTCCAAATGATATAACAAAAATTTTAAAACTTTTCACCGGAGAAACAAAACCAATACAAAAAAATTTAAAAGATTCTAGGCGAATGTTATTAACTGAATTGAGTAAAAGCAAGCAAGAAAAAGGTTTTAGGGTTTTTTGAGAAAAATAAAATTTTAATTGTTTCTGATTTACTAAAAGGTAGAGGTGAGTTTTCTGCTGATTGGGTTTTGGTGATATTGAAAGTAAATGGAAAAACTGATTGGGTTTTAAAATCAATAAATGAAGTAATGAATATTTTTGGTGGTGACGAAATTAGAATAACAAATCAAGGAAGCTTAAAAATTGGGAAAATAGGAATGTAAAGGAAGGGTGGAGATAATGGACGAGATACGGCAAAAATGCTTCAATTTAAAATAAACCCTGTTGAGCTTTTTGATAATAAATAGAATATGAATAATCCTTTTGATTTAAAAAATAATAATAATCGTTGCAAACTTTATAAAAGACAGTAAACAGGCTAAAATTATCGCTTCCAAAGAAAACCCAGAACAAAGTTTGGATTTTCTAAAAAAGATTGGTTCAAGCTTCCATCTGCAAAAGGATTTCTTTTAAGCCACGCTTTGCGTGGCAAATTGTGGAAAAATTAGGCTTTGCGATGCAAAGCCTTTAATTGTAAAATGGCGGAGAGGGTGGGATTTGAACCCACGCATCGAAAAACGATGACGGTTTAGCAAACCGCTCCTTTAACCACTCAGGCACCTCTCCACAGTTTAGCGACCTAAATAGTAACTTTAATTGACAAAGACTTCAAGCATTCTATATTTTCTAAAATGAAAAAATTAATGGTTCTAAACAAACAAAAAATGGACTTCAATCATATTCCTTTTTCTTTTAAACAATTTATATAACAATACATTTGAATAATTACACACTAGAAATTTATATTAATTGACTCTACAATGAATAAAACTACATTCCCTCAAAATTCTTTTAAAAAACTCCTTGAAATTGGATTATTAGAAGACTTAGGTTCAACAGGTGATATTACTTCTCTAGCTTGTCTTTCACCTTCTAAACAAAGCTTAGCTCAAATTATAGCTAAACAAGATGGTCTTATTTGTGGACTACCTGTCATTGAATCTGTTTTACAAGAAATGGAAATTGAATATAGAGTAAAATTATATGTAAAAGAAGGAGACTTTGTCCATTTAAACCAAACTATAGCCTCCATAGAATCTAGCACACATAACTTACTTGTTTGTGAACGTACAATTTTAAATTTTATGCAAAATTTAAGTGGCATTTCTACAGCAACATATCGTATTATTCAAGCATTACAAAACTCTTCAATTAAAGTTTTAGATACACGTAAAATTTTATCAGGTTATCGTAAACTACATAAGTATGCTGTACTTGTAGGAGGAGGTTGTAATCACCGTTCTGGATTATACGATCAGATTTTAATTAAAGAGAACCATTTGTCTGCTTTAGATAACGACATTAATTTAGCCATTCAAAAAAGCCTTGATTATGTTCAAGGAAAACTTAAAATAGAAGTAGAAGTTCAAAATCAAAGTCAATTAGAAAACATTTCTAACAAGAATATAGATCAAATTATGTTAGATAATATGAATGTAAAACAAATGCAGACGGCCATTCACTGGATACGAAAAAATTTGCCTCGTACAAAAATTGAAGCAAGTGGTAACCTATCTTTAAAATCTATCCCTAAAATCAATCATTTAGATTTAGACTTTATTTCTATCGGAAGCATTACACATAGCACAACCGCTTTTGATCTTTCTATGATCATTAACAAATGAACAACCAAGCTCTTTTAATTGACATTGGAAACACATCTATCCACTTTGGATTATCAAAAGATAATAAAATTATTCAAGAATGGAAAATAGACACTCAAAAAGATTTATGCAAATCACAACTTTTATCCTTACCCATTTTAAAAGAATTACAAACACATTCATTTCAAACCATCGGTTTTGCTTCTGTTGTCCCAGAAATAACAGTTGTATGGGGAAAAATTTTAAAAATCACTTTCTCTATTCCCATATACATTGTTAATTTTCAAACTTGTTCTCCTTTTTTTGATTTAAAATACGACAATCCAAAAGAAATTGGTGCCGATAGACTGTGTAACATTTTATCTTGTCAAAGACTAAATTTAAAAGAAGTGATTATCATTGATTTTGGAACAGCAACCACTTTTGATATTTACTATGATAAAACCTACTGGGGAGGAATCATCTGTCTAGGAATTACCTCTTCCTTAAATACGCTTTATAAAAAAGCCTCCATGCTTAAAAAAGTCGACCTTCGTTGGAACCCAAAAGTCACAGGTCAAAATACAGCTGATGCTATTAGCAATGGAATCTTATATGGCTCTATTGGTCAAATTGAGTATCTATTAAAAAAAATTAAGCTAGAACATGCACTAAAAAAACCTGAAATCATTTTAACAGGAGGACTTTCGTCTATTATTCAAAAGCAGCTTTCCGAAGGTCAAGTGCACCCTCATTTTACTTTACTCGGTATTAATTATTTAATAAAAAAAATACAACAAAAGACTTTTTAAACAGATTATTCTATCTTTTGGAACGTGATAAACCGTACAATTACTAATGCCCAAAACCTTCAAGGCGTCTTTCCAGCCTTATTTACACCATTATGTTCTGATAGCTCTAAGTTTTTAAATAATCAAATTGATTATGAAAAAGCTAAAAGCATGATAGATAGCCTTATTGAAAAAGGTATTAATGGTCTTGTTCCCATGGGAACAACTGGACAAAGTGCTACTGTTTCTACTCAACAACATTTAGACTTTATTCGTTTTACGATTGATTATGTTGATGATCGTGTTCCAATTATTGCTGGAGCTGGATCAAATAGTACCCGTGAATCCATTGAAATGATTAATCTACTTCAAAAAGAAGTTGGTAATCTTACTTGCCTTTGTGTCACAGGCTACTACAACAATCCTCCTATAGAAGGTATTATCCGCCACTTTGAATCCATTGTAAATGAAAGTGGTGTAAATATTATCTTGTACAATGTTCCTAGTCGCACTCAAAGTTATATTACTCCTGAAGCAATTATTGAGCTTGCCAAAATTCCAGAAATCATCGGATTAAAACAAGCTGTTAATTTTAGAACAGATAAAAATTATCAAAATGATACCAATAAAATCATTGAAAATACTCAAAAATTTTCTTTGTTAAGTGGAGAAGATGATAGTCTTTATACAATGCTTCATTTAGGAGGAAAAGGAATTATTACAGCTACAGGAAATATTCCAGAGGCTGCGGCTTTGTTCCTTTCCATTATTGATTTTTTCTCAAAAAATAATCTTGATGAAGCTCAAAAAACACAGGAACTGGTTAACACTTTTGTCAAAATGTGTTTTATCGCTAAAAATCCCATTCCATTAGCATCATTCTTTAATTCTCCTGTTTACTTACCTTTAATTAATTTAGAAGAAATGGAAGGTGGAGAGGCTATGCATCAACAAATTTTAGACTTTATCAAAACGGGTGCTCCAAGTCTATCCCAATATCATTAAAAATAATCTTTAATTTTAAACTCGTTCTCCTATGAATTCTACTTTTTTAATTTATAGTTTTACAATTACCGCTTATATTGCAATCACAATTCTAATCGGTATTAAAATCAAAAATTCAGGTTTTAATAACCTACGAGAATGGGCTCTTGAGAAATCAACCGTTGGATGGTTTGGACTAGCAATGACTGCCTTCGCTACCCTTTATTCTGCCTTCACCTATGTAGGAATGCCAGGTTATTATCACAAACATGGAATAGGGACTCTTTTAATTATTACGCTTCCTTGTTGTACTCTTACTTGCCTACTATTTTATATCGTTGGTTTAAGGATGGTTAAAATTAACCATGAACACAAAGCTGTGACACCTTTTGAAATTTTTATAATCAAGGTCAAAAATACTGGGATCCCAAAATGGTTTTTAGGAGCCTGTATTCTCGCTCTCATTTTTTTCAATTTTCCTTACATTATTATACAAATTGCTGGAGTAAGCAAAGTATTATCTTCTCTCTCAAATGATACAATTTCTTATCCTATTGCAGCTTTTTTTATGTTGGTCTCAATCTATATTTATGCTGACTTTGGCGGAATGAAAGGGATTATCATTACGGATATTTTCCAAGGAATTTATGGAATTGTAATGATTAGTATCTTATCTTTTTTCTTCCTTCAAACCGAGTGGGACGGTAGTTTAACTAAACTCTTTCTATCCTTAAAACGAAATCATCCTGAACATATGACCCTTCCTGGAACTAAAGGTTTATTTACCCCTGGTTTTATTATCACTCAATTTTTCGTGATTGGATCTTTATCCATTGCAATGATTCAAATGTTCTCTAGAACACTTCTTTTTAAAACCAAATCACATGTTGCTAAAACATCTGCTCTTTTATTTGTTAGCTCTATACTCATTGGTTTCTTCGCTATAATTATAGGTCTAGGAGCCCTTGAAGCTTACCCTACATTAGTGGATAGTGACCTCGCCATTGTTGAGGTTATTAAACATTCTCCTCTTACACTCCTTTTTGGAGATATTATTGGAGCTTTATTCTTAATTGGGATATTAGCTGGTGCTATGTCCACAGCTGACTCTGTCTTATTTTCGTTAGGAACTGTTTTTGTTGTAAATGGTGTCCAAAGCTTTAAAAAACAAAAAATTTCCGAAAAACAACAAAAAAAAATTATCAAAATTTTCATTCTCGTTTTTCTAACGATATCTTACCTTATTGCTCTACAACCACCAACCCTTATTCTCGATTTATCATTAGTCGGTCTTTCAGGTGTATCAATCCTAGCTCCTAGTTTCTTATTTCTTCTATGGAAAAAGGTTCCTCAAAATATTTTAGTTATAGGCTTAACATTAGGTTATTCCTCTTTTGTCATCGTACAATGGATTATACCATCTTCTAACCTATTTGGATTAGGTTCTGGAGCTTATGGAATGGGGCTTAATACTTTAGTTCTACTCGGATGGATGTCAAAAAAACATCTATCCTAAAAGATTAACAGAAAAATGAAGCTTTGTAATTTATAAATTCTATATCCTTTTCTTAAACTTACTGAAACTTTTTTTGCGTTCAGGAAAAGCAAATGAAATCTTGCCTTTGTTAGATAATAATAAAAATGCATCAAATTTACGTTTAGTTTTGTTAGATATAAAACCCCCTATTAAATCACTCTTGCCATCTGTTAGCATTTTGGACATGTTTTCAGGAGTAATTGTTTGCCCCAAAATTACTTTTGAAATTTTAAGACCATCTTTCGCTTTCTTCTCATCCTCTTCATAATAAGAAGTAGAAACATAACCCATATCCCCTTCATAAACCTTCGTTTGATCAACTGGGGATAATCCTACACAGTTCATTGTGGAAAAGTCAGACTTTTCATCTGATTCATCAAAAATAAACTCTATTTTATTTTCTTTAGTCAAAGTCAAAATAGCAGAAAAAGCTTTTCTAGACTTACTAATAAAATCAGAAAAAGGTCCTATTTTACGGCTTTTTAAAAGCTCTTGGACTTCTTCAACTTTTAATAAACGCCCACCCAAATAGCGACGAATCCTAACACTTTTCTCCTGATTCTCATAATAACTTAAACTTTGATAAAAATCTTGATCTTCAAAATTAAAAACTTTACTTCTAAGACTTTCTTTTTCATCATCAAAAGACTTAATTTTAGAAACAATGTTAGATGTAAACTCACTAATTTCTTGCATAAATTGTTCACGATTTATTGTTCCATCTTGAATCTGCTGGAGCTTGCTTTCCCAACGACCTGTCATTTCGGGAGATAATAATTCTTGTAACTCCATGGCTTGCAAAGTTTCTATCAATTCAAATGATTTAGATGTAGGAACGAGTTCTTTTAAATTTCTAGAAACATATTTATCGTTTATCAAACCCTCTATAATAGATGCTCTTGTAGCTGGGGTTCCTAACCCACCTTCCTTCATCACTTCTTTAAGTTCAGCATCTTCTACTAAACGACCCGCAAATTCAAGCATGGTTAAAAGAGTTGATTCTGTAAAACGAGCAGGAGGCTTTGTTTGATTATCTAAAACAGTAATATCATCAAGCTTAACAACTTCTTTATCTTGTAGAGGTGCTAAAGTAGATTCTTCTAATTGATTTCCATAAATCTCTTTCCAACCAGCAAAATCTAAAACTTTACCCTCAGTTTTAAATTGATGTTCATCTACTTTAGTAATACGAGTTGTATTCAAATATTTAGCTGCAGGATAAAACACAGCACAAAAACGCTGAACAATCATATCGTAAATCTTTTGTTCTGTTTCAGATAAAACTTTAGGAGAAACATCTGTCGGGATAACAGCGTGATGATCCGTCACTTTTTTATCGTTAAAAACTTTAGGAATAAATACAACCCATTTCTCTTTCAAAGCTTTGTCAGCAAATCTACCCCATTTACCATGACTTAAGTTTTTCAACACAGATTCAACAGTACCTAAATAATCGCTTGGTAAATAACGAGCTCCTGTACGAGGATATGTAATCACCTTATGTTTCTCATACAAACCTTGCATAATATCCAAAGTCATTTTTGCAGAAAACCCAAAACGCGAATTAGCTTCCCTTTGAAGACTTGTTAAATCATAAAGAATTGGACTATTTTGTTGTGTTGGCTTTGTCACTTCTTCTACAGTAATGTTTTTAACAGCCTTTACTTCCTTAGTAATTTGAGTTACTTTATCTAACTGCCAAATACGTTCTACTTTTTGATGCGGCTCTTCTTTATCTTTTTTAAATTCGGTATCAAACCATTTTGCTTCATATTGACCAGCTACACAATTCAAAAGGATTGAGATTTCCCAATACCTTTTAGACTTAAAATTGTTACGCTCCATTTCTCTAGCAACAATCATAGATAAAGTTGGAGTTTGTACACGACCACAAGGGGTTAAAAAAAACCCACCAAAGCGAGACTTCCAACCAGTAAGAGCTCTAGAACTATTAATGCCAACTAACCAATCAGATTCAGAACGAGATAAAGCTGCCGACTCTAAATTCTTCATTTCGGCATCACCACGGATATTTTGAAAACCAACTTGAATTGATTTTTTGGTCATACTCTGTAACCAAAGTCGCTTTAATTCAATTTTTTCTTTTCTTTTAGAAATATCAACATACTGTAAAATATAACGAAAAATAAGTTCACCCTCTCGACCCGCGTCACAAGCATTAATAATACAAGAAACATCTTTTCGTTGAATCAATTTTTTAAGTACTGCCAACTGAGACTGGGTGTATTTATTCTTTTTAAGAAGAAATTCTTTTGGAAGAATAGGTAAAATATCTAGAGACCATGACTTATAATTCTCATCCATTTCTGGTGGAGAACAAATTGCCAACAAATGACCAACAGCATAACTCACGATATAAGAAGAACTTTCATAATAATTTTTATGATTTGAAAATGTTTCGTTCATTGCTTCAACCAAGTCTCTAGCAACACTTGGTTTCTCTGCAATAATGAGTTGTTTTGAACTTTTAATAGACATAATTTAACTTTTCAGCGTCATCTCTTCTTCTTTCAAAATATTAAAAAAATCTTCTTTAGAATTACTACCCACTAAACCTTCCCTAATATCAGCACTAGACATCATCCTAGAAATAAAAGATAAGAGTCGTATATGGTGACCTGTAAGATTAAGAGGAGATACAATCAAAAAAATTAAATTAACTAGTTTTTTATCAATAGAGTTAAATTCAATAGGCTCTTTCATTGTCATTGCAAATACATAAATTTTATCAATAAAATCAACCTTCGCATGAGGAATTGCGACTCCTAAACCAATCCCTGTAGACATCTTTTCTTCTCTAGTATAAACTGCCTCTAACATTTTTTTCTCAACATCTAAACCATGTTGATTACACAGAGAATAGGTCATTTCTTTGATTACCTCTTTCTTATCTTTTATTACTGATTGTATTACCACATCATCAATAGTAAAGCCTTTTTCTAGTAACATATTTTTTCCTGTATTATAACTTTTAACAAAAAATATAATTTATAATTCCAATCCTAAAGAATAATTAAAAATAGAAAAAAATATTTTTCTAAAATTTGCATTTTCGAAAAAAGGACAGAATTAAATCAAGAAATTTGACTGATATTTGATCTTATTTTAAAACTGTTACTTTCCATAAATTTGAATATAAACTGTCTTCATACATCATAGTCACCTTAGTAACAGTTCTCTCCAACCGAAACCCCTTGAATGATTACAAAAACGCATCTCCTTCAAAGGTTCCTTTGATACTATCAATTACAGTAATAGATGGATTACTGGACACCAACTCAAAATTTCCAGAGATTTCCCCACCGAACGTGACTAAGATAACTGTATCATTCACTAAAATAGTTTTATATCTCCAAAATTATAATTCCAGAATAATAACCACAACACAAAGAATCTACTACAATTTCATTTTTAAAATTATATACAATGATGAGTAATAAAAATATCTTATGAAAAAAGGACAATTAAAGTCGATTTATAACTTAAAATTGGAATCAATCTTAAGCAACAGTATCAACCCAATCTTGCACTGTTCTTTTTTTTGAAGACTTCAGATAAAATCTTATTGTTTCCTTTAATTCCGAAACGGGAACTTGACCTAGCACTAAAGGTTTTTCACCTAAAAAACCATAAGTCAACTTCGCACCTAAAAGAGGCGATACAATACGAGAAACTTTACCAAAATCACCCATAGACATTAAACATGTCAAACTTTGACAAGTTAAATTTTGAAAAGCGATCGCTTCAACAAAATTAAGGAGTAATAAAAGCTCTCTTTCATCTCTACAAAATACAACTATTTTTGTAACATTAGGAGAGTATTTTTGCATTCTTTGGTACAGATTCTGATACTCTTCTGTTGAGTAATCTCTATTAAATTGATGGTGTGAACAAACATAAATAATCTTGTTCTCTTTGATTTTTTCACTTAATTTTAAGTATAAATCAATCTCTTCTAGTTCAATATCAACCCAGTCAACTAAAGGGAGAGCTTTTTCAAAATACTCTCGCCTAGAGTACTCGATTAACCACTCTCCACCATCTTCTTTTAAGCGTATCGTAAATAAAATTTTTATGTGATTTAAACACAAATCTTTAAACTTTTTAGAAAAAGCCTTTAAAGCCTCTATCATCAAAATACTAGGAAATGTATCTCCTCGAAATTCAACGACATCACAATCTTCTAAATGTTCTTTTACAGATGATCTAAAATCCCAAACGCCATTCTCTTGATAAAAATCTTGGTACGAAATAACTCCAACAATTTGATAAAGATAATCCTGCTTTAAATCTAATTCTCCTTCCAAACCAAAACCTTTTATAATATTTTATAGAATTATTGAGAATTCAGAAGAGCTAATAAAATTCCTTTTTGGGTATGCAAACGGTTTTCAGCCTCTAAGAAACAAATGTTAGATTCTAAATCCATAGCCTCTTTAGAAATTTCTTCACCACGATGAGCTGGTAAACAGTGTGAAATCAAAACATCTTTTGGTGCTTTTTTTAACAAGGCATCATTAATCTGAAAAGGCTCAAAAGGAGAAAAATCTTGTTTTTCTTGTCCCATGCTAACCCAAACATCTGTATATAATACACTTGCATCCTCTACTGCTATAGTAGGACTATGTTCAATTTTATACTCTGTTTGATTCTCTTGACAAAGATTTTTTATTTTCTCTGAAAAATCAGAGTTAATCACTTGATTAGAAGGACACGCTAAAGTAAAATTCATTCCCATTTTTGTTGCCATAATAGCCAAAGAATTTGACATATTGTTTTGATCCCCTAAAAAAGTAAGATTTAAACCTTTTACATCACCTCTTTTTTCCTGCAAAGTTTGGATAAAAGCAAATGCTTGACAAGGATGGTAGTTATCTGTTAGAGCATTTATAATTGAGACTTTAGAATACTTAGACATTTCTTCAACAATTTTTTGAGAAAAAGTTCTAACAACTAAAACATCAACCCAAAGGGATAAGTTCTTAATAGCATCTTCAAGACTCTCTCGCTTTCCAAAAATCATTTCAGGTTGGAGCTCCATACAAGAACCACCACATTGGTTCATAGCCACTTCAAATGTGATTCGTGTCCTTAAACTGGGTTTTTCAAATAATAAAAGTGCCGTCTTGCCTTTCAAAAAATCGTTAGAGCCTTCTTTTTTAAAACGCAATTTTTCTGATGTAGATAAATCTAAAATCGATTTTATTTCTTCTGTAGAGTAATCCCAAAGGGCAAGTAAATTATTTTGATTCATAAGGAAAATGTAGCTAAATAAGGTTATATTTTGTTTTGGTTAGAAGAAAAATTTAGCTTTTCAAGATCTTGAACATTGTCTATTTCTTTCAGATTCAAAAACTGATTTTTAAAAAAAGTAATTTGTCTTTTCGCTAAACGACGACTTTCTTTTTGAATATTCTTAATCGTTTGGTTTTCATTTAATTTACCTTGCAACATCTTAAGTATTTGTGGATAACCTAATGCTTTAAAATTTTGTATTTTTATAGGGTATAATTTTAAAAGCCTCTCCACTTCTCCAATCCAGCCTTCTTCTAACATTTTTAGAGTTCGATCATTAATTTTCTGATATAAACTCTCTCTAGAACTAGATAAAAAATAACTCTCTACTGGTAGCTCAAAAGCAGCATTATTTTCTCGATGTTCTATGTAACTTCGACCTGTTTCTAAACGATATTCATAAGCTTTGGTTAAACGATAAGAGTCATTAGGGTGAAGCTCTTCAACTCTGGGATCTTCTATTTTTTTCAGCTTTTGATATATAGAAGTAGAACCTTCTTCTTCTAAAATTTTTTGAACTTTATCTTTTGTTTTTTGAGAAATTTGATATTTTAGAGATTCTCCTTTAGAAAAAAGTACTTTAAAGTAAAACCCACTCCCTCCCACCAATAAAAATTGCGTCTGAGGGTTTTGTTTAATTAAATAATTCACTTTTTTGGTAAAATCAACAACGGAAAATTCTTCTGTAAAAGGAATACTCCCCATCAAATGGTGCTTTATTCCTTTTTGATTTTTAACTTGAGCCGTACCAATTACAGTATCTTGATAAACTTGAGAAGCATCCACCGAAATAATTTCAAAATTATTTTGAATTGCAACTTGAATTGCAAAATCAGATTTCCCAACTCCTGTAGGTCCACAAATAATGCCTTGGATAGCCATATAAATACACTCTTAATTTTTATTACATGTCTCGACTACATTGTGTCGCTACTTCTATTCCTTTTTCCACTGCTTTGGAAAAACCTAATTCTTCCATTGCACTCAAACCAGCAACCGTTGTTCCACCTTTAGAACAAACCTTAGAAATCCATTCAGATAAAGTAAAACTATTTTTCTGTACAACTTTCACAGAACCTAATAAAGTTTGTTCAACCAATGCTTTAACTGTTCCTAAATCTAAGCCTTCTTTTATTCCTGCTTGAATTTGGCTCTCTAAATATTGAAAAACAAAAGCAGGACCACTTCCAGATAAAGCAGTCACAACATCCATATGTTCTTCGAAAACCTGAACAACTTTACCACAACAGCTAAACAATCCTTCAACTTGTTCTATTTGATGTTCAAAATTTGAGTTTTTCACAATAGCAGTCATTCCTTCTTTTACAGATAAAGGCAAATTAGGCATCGTTCTAATAATTTGAAATGAAGGACCTACAAGATTCTGAATTTTAACAACAGATAAACCAGCCATGATACTAACCAAAACTTTAATTTCTCCTTGAAAGCTCTGAAAGCTTTCAGATAACTCTGGAAATGTTTGTGGTTTGACACAAAGTAAAATCATATCTGTTTTATTCAACAAACCTTGGAAATCCTCTGCAAGGTTGATACCTCGCTTCCTAAAAGATTCTAAACTATCTGGTTTTTCTAAAACAGTGATTCTGGAGGCAGGTAAAATTTTGGAATTAAGAATACCATCTAAGATAGCTCCTCCCATATTTCCACAACCTAAAAAACCTAATCTGTTTGGTAAATTAATCATTCATCGAATTTAAAAAATCTTCGTTACTTTCTTTCTCATTGAGTTTAGAAATCAAAAACTCAATTGATTCAGATGGTTCTAAATCTTGCATGTAACGACGTAGAACCCAAATACGAGGTAAAACGAATTCTGACAATAAAAGTTCTTCTTTCCTTGTACCTGATTTAAATAAATCAATGGCAGGCCAAATTCTTTTTTCTGCAATTTTCCGATCTAAAACAAGCTCCATGTTTCCAGTTCCTTTAAATTCCTCAAAAATCACTTCATCCATTCGAGAACCCGTTTCAACAAGTGCTGTGGCAACAATGGTAAGACTGCCTCCATTCTCAATTTTTCGAGCAGAACCAAAAACGCGTTTTGGTCTTTGCAAAGCCATTACATCAACTCCACCAGACAAAATTTTACCTGAATGAGGAGTCACAACATTATGAGCCCTAGCAAGACGCGTAATACTATCTAAAAGAACAACAACATCTTTTCCATTTTCAACCATACGTCTAGCTCGTTCAATCACCATATTAGCAACCTGTACATGACGATCTGGAGAGGAATCAAAAGTAGAGCTAAAAACTTCTCCTTGTACATTCCTTTGCATCTCTGTAACTTCCTCTGGTCTTTCATCAATCAATAAGACAAGTAAAGTACTTTCTGGATAATTCTTAGAAATTGCATTGGCAATATTTTGCAATAAAACGGTCTTTCCAGCTCTAGGAGGAGCTACAATTAAAGCTCTCTGTCCTTTCCCTAGAGGAATAAAAAAATCCATCAATCGTGTAGACAACTCTGATTTATCATGTTCCATCTTTAAACTTTCAAATGGATGTATAGGAACAAGCTGATCAAAATAAATTTTTGGTTTCCAATCAGCATAAGTCATATCATTTATAAAATCAAAACGTTTTAAAGAATAAAATCGCTCTCCCGTTTGAGGAATATTCGCTTGACCAATAATAGAATCACCTGTTCTTAAATTATTCTTAATTACTCTTTGAGGTGAGATGTAAATATCGTACCGAGTTGCAACATATGAATTAAAAGGGGATCTTAAAAAAGCGTAACCTTCATTTAAAACTTCAACAATACCCTCAACATATACCGCAGTATCTTGACCATTTATTTCTCTTAATAAAACTTGTATCAAAGCCTGCTTTTTTACAAAACGAAGATTTAAAACATGTTTTTTAATCTTGTGTTTTTTATACAGTTCTAATAATTCTTGTATTGTTTTTTTTTCAAATTCTTTACTTTGTAAACGAGCTTCTTCAAAAGTAAGATTTGCAACTTTTTTTTGTTCTTCTTCACTACTTACAATAAACCCTTTCTTTTCAAAGAATCGAATCAAAGGTGGCTCTTTCTTCTGGGATTGTGATTGGTTTTCTTTTTTTTGCGGAAGATTCTTGGAAGGTTTTTCTACTGTAGTTGACGAATTTTGACTCTGTTCATCTTGATTAATTTCAAAATCCTCTTCCGTTTTTTTAGGTATTTTAGGTATATTCTTTAACTTAATCGTTTTTTTTATAGATTTAGTGAAACTTTTTGAAGGTGACACTTCAAGCTGTTGAGGCTCATCTAAAGCATCTTGTGTTATATCTTCTTGCACAATAGAACCCTTTTCTATTTATTTAAATTTGATGTGAAATTACTGATGTTCTAATCGCCAAATCGCATCTTCTAAGCGAAATTTAGCCTGCGTAACCCAATACTCTTGTGGATATTGGTCTATTAAACGACGATAATACAAAACTGATTTCTTGTATTTTTTCTGTAAATAAAAAATATTCGCAATTTGGAATAAACCCCATACAGAATCTTGAGTCGAAATTTTTCTTTCTAAAAACCCTATATATCCCTTAAATGCAAGATCTAATTTTCCTTGTGAATACTGTAAATTATACAAATCAAGCTGAAGCGATGAACAAAAATTCAGATTGTTCTCACATAACATTTTAATTCCTTCTGTTAGATAAGCTAATGATTTTTTAGAATCTTTTCTCTCTTGATATAATTTTGATAATTGCCATAAGATAAAACCATCTTTTGCAGAGAATTCATCCATTTTTTTTTCCAAATTCAACCA
The DNA here is from genome assembly GCA_965261055.1 of Fibrobacteria bacterium. Taxonomy (GTDB): domain Bacteria; phylum Fibrobacterota; class Fibrobacteria; order UBA11236; family JADFYW01. The sequence goes on from OZ253440.1 coordinate 874,875, forward strand.
TTCATCAACTGTCCCTTCTCTAGAAATCAGAATTATATCTAGAAGATCTATTAACTTAGTATCAATAGCCCCCCCTGCGTCTAATTCTTTTAATTGGTTTATCTCTATAGATGCTTTTAAATTACTATTTTGAGACAAATAAATTTTGGCTAGGATTAGATTCACAAAAGCAGATAAACCACCTTTAGGATAAGAGTTAACAAAGAAAGTACCTTCTTGAATAGCCTTATTATTCTGACCTAAGTGAAAATACAAATTAACTAAGTTAGCAGAAGCATACTGAGATATTGGTGAATGTGAGAGTTTATACTTAACTCTCTCTAAAATATTAAGAGCTTCAACATACTCACCTTTTAAAACTAAATCTCCTGCTTCATTTAAACTTTTATAGGAAACCCTAGTCTCTGTATTTTTAGGTATACAAAAATGAGTAAATCCCTGATTCCATAAAAGGCTAACTTCTTTAATTTTTCGTGTAGAGATTTTTTTGATTTTTTTAACAATTTGAAGAGACACCTTTTTTTCATTTTTACTTAATTTAGACTGACAATACTTAATATAATTTTGAGCTTTTTGTTTTCCTAATTTTAGTGCCGTCTTTTTTATGTACTGACGATAAGCATCAATAGCTCTTTCATATTTTTTTTGCTTTTGATAAATTCTTCCTAAATAAAAATAACCATTGAATCCTTTTTCAGGATAACCAAAGCCTTGATTAAAATTGTAAATAGCTTTTATGAAATCATTTTGATTGTAACGAATGACTCCAGCGTAATAATAAATCCCTGGATGATTTTTACCTTCTTTTAAACATTTTCTAAAACTCTTTAGAGCTTGTTTTTCTTTTCCTCGATTGTAAAAAGAAATGCCATCCAAAAAGCATCCTTCATTGTACCTAACTTCACTTGCAAATGAAAAAGAAATGCACAAGAATAAAAACAATAAGCAATAAAATTTAAGCGTCATTCGTAATTTAAAAGGCTAAAAGGCGTACTCTTATCACATTATCTAAGGCTTGTATTTTTTCAATCACAGAGTCTGAAACTTTAGAACCTAAATCAATAATATTATATCCTATCTTTCCATTGCTTTCGTTATTAAACGATTGGATATTTAAATTAGATTCACCAATAATTTGAGTAATCAGAGCAATCATATTCGGTATATCATGATTCACAACAATCAAACGACAAACCACAGAAGACGCCAAAGGAATTTCAATAGCTGGAAAATTAACCGAATTAATGACATTACCGTAATTCAGATAATGTCGAACTTGTCTAGAAACCATAATAGCACAATTTTCCTCAGATTCCTCAGTACTAGCTCCTAAATGAGGAACTAATACCACATCTTTATTACTTAAAAATCGTTTTTTAGGAAAATCGCTTATATACTTGGAAATTTTCCCTTTCTCTAAGGCTTTCTCAACTGCATTATCACTGTAAATTCCATCTCTAGAAAAGTTTAATAAAATGCAATCTTGGTTTACTTTCTCAATTTCACTGTCTCCAATAAGATTTTTAGTTTGTTCAATTAAAGGAACATGTACACTGACAACATCTGCACCAGCTAAAACCTGTTCTAAATTACTTTTTATTTGAACTTCTCTATCTAAGTGATGAATATTTGAAATCGTAGGGTATGGATCATAAGCTTTAACAGTCATTTCTTGATGAATTCCATAATTGCAAACACGAACACCTATTTGTCCTAAGCCAATCACTGCCAAAGTTTTCCTAGAAAGTTCAAAACCTTTAAAACGAGATTTATTTACTTCAACTTGTTTAGATATTTCTTCATCTGACAAATTAGGATCTAAATTCTGAACATAAAGTGAACTTTCATCAATATTTCTAGCACCAAAACCAAGCATAGTAAAAACCAATTCAGCAACAGCATTTGCATTTGCCCCTGGAGAATTAAAAACACAAACACCATCATCAGACGCTTCCTGAATACTAATATTATTAACGCCAGCACCAGCTCTTCCCACTGCCAATAAAGAAGGATAATCTTTTGTTGCAAGTTTAGCACTTCTAAGTAAAATTGCATCAGGTAAAGTCTCTTCAGAAGAGTATTGTATACCTCCTTCTGCCAATAATTTAAGTCCTAATTTTGAAACATTATTTAAAACTTTTACTTTGTATTTCATATAGTTTGTAACCTACTAGTATATATTATTTTGAGTTCTGTTAATTTTAAAATGAAAGTAAGGACAAGGATTAAAGATTTAAAATATCATAAAGTGTATCTAGTCTCTTTGACAAAATACTATCATGTATTGGCTCAAGATAATCGGCACCTTTGAGATCTTCATAAACATCTAAAGATTTTTGATATTGTTTTTCAACAAATAGAGTATTAGCCTTTTCAAATCCAACTAAAGTCTGCTTTTTTGTAAAATGATAGTAACCCCAAAAACTCAATACAACGACCAAAATTAAGAATAGAACAAAGAAGTCCCAGAAAGAAGATTTTTTCTTCTTTTCTTCTTCTACTCCATCTTGCGATTGTGTGAAATTCATTGCCATTATTTTACAATTTCTTTTCTAAAAGTTTTATTAAGTGATCAAAATCATTTTTCGACAAAATGCGTTTAAACTGTTCCTTATAACTACGATAAGTACTTAAATCATCTGTTACTAAATCCCAAGCTTTCCATTGACCATTCTTAGTAATATACATTTTATACTTTAATACAGTCTCTTCGTCGTTATAATAATTTTGAATTTCAATAGAAGCTCTTGTTTTCTTTTTAAAAAAAGAAACATCACCATAAATCAAAGAGTCCGATTTATAATTTTTTAATTGCTGCACAGATTCCTTAAGAATAACTAGAGGGAAAAATTTCGAGAATTGTTCTTTTTGTCCAGAAGATAAAGTTTTATATTTTTTTTTACCTAAGGCCTTTTCACCCATATACGCAAAATCAAAAAGTTTTGATACAACATCTCTTAAGATACTATCTCTTTTTGTTTCAGAAAGAATACTATTTGACTCACTTAATTGCTTAATTTGAGAACTACTTTCCTTTAAAATAGTTAAAGGTTCTGTTGAACTGTTTGCTGCAACCAATAAAAAGAATAAACCAACCATCATAATCATCTTAAAAATTATCTTATTCTTAAATAATACTCTCATAATTCTTTTTGATTTAAAATTAAACTTTATCTTGGATATCAGATAAAGATAAACCTATTTCTCTTACTAATATAGCAATCGAAATGTTATAATTAAAGATAGCTTGATAATAATCTCTTTTTGCTTCTAAATTTTGAGTATATGGTCCAACAAGTTTTGAAATGTCTACATCTTCTAAAGTTGTATTAAAACCAGCACTTTTCAACAAAGATTGCCGAGCCTTAAATGATTTTTTAGCTGATTTAAGATTTTTCTTGGCCTCTTGATATTTTAAATACGCTTCATTTAAAATAAAATAAAGACCTTCTTCAGCATAAACTTCTCTCCTTTCTAATTGTTGTAACTCAACTGTTTCTCGACGCATCTTTTCTCTACTTCTCCAAAAACCTAAATCAACTTGGGCTCCAATACCAAACGCACCAGTCGTTTTATTAAAAGGATTTTTATTACTTGCAAAAGGACTATCGTTATCTACATCATTTCCACCACCAAAAGTTCTTATCACTGTGGCTTTCGCAAAAATAAAGAAATCAAAAAATTGTTCACCCTTAGCAATATTCACTAAATCCCTACGAGCAGATAAACCTTGTTTTAATTGACGCAAGTCAGGATGTGATTTTAATAATTTTTTTTTAAGTTTTTCGTAAGAAGATATTTTTAAAGTCGTTTTCTTTAAATTTTTATCCTTTAACATTAAGCTATCTCTTTTTTGAAGATTTAAAGCAATTCTGGCCGCATTCAAAGCATAATTGTAACTGCGCTCTACTTCATTCGTTGATTTATCTAAACGATAACGGCTAGCAATAATTTCTAATAAATCATCTTGTGAAACATTTTCTTTTTCTTCGTCCAAATCTTCTTCCAGCTGTTCTTGAGCTTTATCTAAACGCTTTGTAGCTTCATTAACCTCTTCTAATAATTTTTTAGCCAAAAGTAATCCATAATAAATCTCTTGAACCTGTACAGAAACCTTATTCTTCTCTTTCTTGAACTCAGCTAACTTCACTTTGATATTTTTAGAAGCGGCGTCTAAACCTTTGTTGTATCTAAAAAAATTAAGAGGTTGCACAAAGTCAATATCAAACCCATAATAAATACCCCAACGATGAAAATCAATTAATGTTTCGCTCCTTAATAAATAAGATTGCGTTTTTAAACCATTAGAATAAATAAAAGAACTATCGTGAATTACTTTAAGCGATGGAATTGACCCACCTAATAAGCGTAATCTAAAATCTTTAGCCCAAAAATTAGCCGTAATTCTACTTTTAACTAACTGACTTTTTTTGATTTCTAATTCTTTTTCTTTTAAAATCGGGTTTCTCTTTAAAACTTCTTTTTCAAATTCACGTAAATCCAAAACGAGTGTTTCCCCGAAAGCAAAAAAAGATAAAATAAAATAAAAAGAGAAAAATCTGAACATATAAACTTTAAGATAACTAAAACATAGAATTTTAGGCTTTTTTTTGCTAAACTTATTTTCGTTGGCGACATACCCAAGTGGTAAGGGAGAGCTCTGCAAAAGCTTCATTCAGCGGTTCGAATCCGCTTGTCGCCTCCATTTTTTATGCCATTTTTATATACTGTCATTCTATTAGGATTTATACAAGGTATTACAGAGTTTATTCCTGTTAGTAGCTCTGGTCATCTAATTCTATTAAATCCTCAAAATACAAATCAAGGTGTTTTATTGGAAGTTGCCTTACATCTAGGTACACTTTTTTCTTTGCTTCTATTTTTTAGAAAAACTATTTCCCAGTTATCTTTAAGTTTTCTCAAAAAAGAAAAAGAAAGCATTCAAACCATTAAAGCAATTATTATCTCATCTATCCCAACCGCCTTTTTTGGTTTTTTAATTTCTATTTATTTTCAAGATCAATGGGGCTCTCCTTCACTAACCAGCTTACTTTTAATTTTAAATGGTTTTATTTTGTTAAGTTCAAAATGGGCTTTAAAAAATACTGAGTCAACAAAGCCCATTACTAAATCTAAAGCTTTGATTATTGGTCTCATGCAATCTCTTGCTGTATTACCTGGTATTTCTCGCTCGGGAACAACAATCACAACAGGACTTTGGCTTGGACTGAATAGACAACAAAGTGGAACTTATTCTTTTTTAATTTCTATTCCTATTATTTTAGGAGCAGTTATATTGCAAATTCCTAAAGTCCTTGAACCCCAAAACAATTTACCTATTTTACCTATTCTCATAAGTATTCTTGTTTCTTTTATATTTGGATATATAGCTTTAAAGTGGCTGATGTTATTTATCCAAAAAGGAAAACTGTATTATTTTAGCTTTTACTGTTGGGCAATGGGACTTGGTTTTTATTTTTGGAATTAGTTATTTATCTTGAATTTACTAATTCTAAAATAATAGAAAAAAATGTCTCGTCACTCCTTTCTCTTAATTTTTAAAGTTTGAATATGCCTGTATTTATTTTATTGATTTTATTGATTTTAATTATTCTTTTAGCAAAACAGATGTTAAAATTGGTCTTTTAAATACCAACAAAACTACAATCAAACTCTACAACAATCCAAACAAAGTAGCAGTAACAATAACAGTCGTAACAGTAAGCATAATCAGTATGAGTGCTGATCGTGCTACAGTAAGTCTAGAATGGGAGATACAGACATAGTCGTAGCAACAGTATTACCAACTAATGCGGGAAACAAAGCAGTAACATGGTCAAGTTCTGATCCATTAAAAGCGTAGTATCTGATGCTGGTGTAATAACAGCAGTAAGAGTGGGTACATCAACAATCACAGTAACGACAAGCGACGGACCTTACACAGCGATAGTAAATATAACAGTAACATCACCATCTCTTGACACCATATACATAACAGAAGAACTTGAAAGGAATATCTCCTACAAAAGTAATTAATGCCAATAATATTGTGGATCTTTAGAGAGGAGGTTTTGATACGAAAAATACTTTTTTACTGGAGGTTCTAATTATCAGCACCTGAAGAAGCTGGAAGAGGTCTTACATTCGGTTATAAAAACGGTGCTTTTATCGTAAGGTAGATGAGGTTAATAATATAGATGCACAAGTAACAGGTTTATCTGAAAATACAAATTATATATATCAAATACAAATTCTGATCAACAATACAATTGATATGTGGGTTTTTGAAGGAACGGATTTTTCCTTAATTTATGATGGATAAAGGATAGAAACCAGTATTGTAAGAGTAACAGATATCACTGATGGTGATTCAGATTATCTTCATTCTACTGAATCACAATACCCTTTAGCAAATTTCAAGAACTGCATCAAAGATTTTTTATTTAGTGGTTACAGAAATATTTCTACTTTTAATATAGGTTAGATATAATTTGGTTCTAAGTGACTTAAATTCCCCTAAACTCCAACGAGTTGCATTTCAAATGTACTTTTTTGGACTAGTGAATTTCACATCGGAAGATTTGATGGTGTGGTCTACACTGAAGCTGACTTTATTCGTAGACACGAAGTTACTCAAGTTTGGTATGAACCTTCTAAAATTTCTTTAAAAGAACTTACACCCAAAGTATCAGAAATAAAATGTGCTGACAAAATTTTTGTCTTTCACAAAACTGATACTTCCTTGTTAAAAGACTTAAACAGTCGCTTAAGTATAGAAACTGTCCCTCTAAAAAATTACTGTATTGCTTCTGTATCGGATCGGAAGAAACAATTAGAAAAAATTAGAAAACTCCGCTTGGAAACAATTAAATTTAAACACCTATCAATTAACAAAATTTAACGCTTGAGCTAGAATAATACAAAAAAGCCTTAAGTTTTTAAGTCCTAAACAAAAGCAACATACCTTAAATTTTTTTTAAAATCAGTTATCATCTCTCTAAAAACCTAGATACAAGTCATACTTATTTTTTGTTTTATTTCCTCCAAAATATGGGGATTTACAAGAGTCATTATGTCACCAACATCTTCTGAGTTAACCAAAGATTTTAAAACACGCCTCATAATCTTCCCACTACGCGTTTTAGGAAGATCTGAAACCCAAATAATTTTCTTAGGCTTAGCAATAGCCCCTATAAAATTTGAAATATGCTCTCTTACTTTAATTTCTAAATCTTGATAGCTTTCAATACCTTCTTTGAGGATAGCAAAAACAATAATTGCCTGTCCTTTAATTTCATCAGAAACTCCAACAGCTGCGGCCTCAACAATATCTGGATAATCAACAACAGCACTTTCGACTTCCATTGTTCCAATACGATGTCCTGAAACATTTAAAACATCATCAATACGACCCAAAACTTTAAAGTACCCATCTTTATCAATTACTGCACTATCTCCACAAAAATAAGTTTCAAACTGTTTCCAATAGACATCCTCATAACGGATAGAATCATTCCAGATTCCTCGTAACATTGACGGCCAAGGCTTTGTAATTGAAAGTAAACCTCCTCCTGACTTTATTTCTTTTCCGTCAACAGATAAAATTTTAATTTCAAATCCAGGTAAAGCAATTCCTGTAGAACCTGGCTTAGAGGCATCTTTACCTGGTAAATTACAAACAACGATACCTCCTGTTTCAGTTTGCCACCAAGTATCAACAATAGGACATTTTTTTTGACCTATATTTTCATGATACCACCGCCAAGCTTCTGGATTAATAGGCTCACCTACCGATCCTAACAACCTCAAAGAAGACAAGTCATATTTCTTTGGAATTTCAGAGCCCCATTTCATAAAAGCACGAATTGCAGTTGGTGCTGTATATAAAATAGTTGCTTTATGTTTTTCGATTAACTCCCAAAAACGACCTTGATGAGGATAATCTGGTGTTCCTTCATACATGAAAACAGTAGAACCATTTAATAAAGGACCATAAACCAAATAAGTATGTCCAGTAATCCAACCGATATCCGCTGTACACCAATAAATATCATTCTCTTTTAAATCAAAAACAACTTTAGAAGAATAATGGGCATGGACAAGATAACCTCCAGTAGTATGAATAATTCCTTTAGGCTTTCCTGTTGTTCCAGAAGTGTATAAAATAAACAATATGTCTTCGCTACACATACTTTCAGCAGGACAATTTGGAGAAGTATTTTTCATTAAAGACTGATAATTAAAATCTTTTATATTCCAATTACAATTTGAGGCTTCTAATAAGTAAGGAACAACCACAACCACTTTGACATCGACAGAGGTCTTTTTAAGAGCCTCATCTACAATATTTTTAAGTGGTATTATCTTTCCACGACGGTATCCTCCGCACGCAGTTATAACAATAGAAGATTGTGAGTCATCAATCCTTTCTTGTACTGATTTTGCAGAAAAGCCCCCAAAAATCACACTGTGAATTGCACCAATGCGAGCACAAGACAATACAGCAATCGTTAATTCTGGAATCATAGGCATATAAAGAGTAACTCTATCTCCTTTTTTAACCTTAAATTTTTCCTTCAAAATATTGGAAAAGCAATTTACTTTTTCCAGCAATTGGGAATAGGTTAAAGTACGAACATTACCTTCCTCATCCTCCCAAATGATAGCTTTTTTATTTGCTAAACCTTGCTCAACATGACGATCTAAGCAATTAACAGTAGCATTTAATTTCCCTTCTTTAAACCATTTTGAATAAGGACGATTCCATTCTAAAACGGTTTCAAAAGGTTTATCCCAAGTCAGTTGATTAGCTTGTTTTCTCCAAAAACCTAACCAATCTTTTTCCGCTTCTTCAAAATATAGTTCTTGATTAATATTAGCATTTATTTTAAAAGTATCAGAAGATTCAAAAAATTCTTCTTCACTCAATAAATGATCTATTGTATTCTTCATACTTTAACCTCCCTGTATTAAGGGTACTTAAATTAAGGGTACTTAAAACTGAAATATAACAACTTACTCTTCATTATATTATCAATCCTTAACCCATCTTTACCAAGTTAATGTAGAAAGTTTATATTATTTTTTGATGAATTCAGAATTAAAATATCATTTATTATATCTTTCTCCTTGTGTTGTAAAAAGCTACATACAAAATGTATATAATCTAATATCATATCAAAGATTTTAAAAATTAGTTAATTTCTAAACTCTATTAAATACAATTTAATGTCTAAAATGACGCGTTCCGGTAAACAACATAGCAATATTAAACTTGTTTGCAGTATCAATCACTTCAGTATCTTTTTTAGAGCCACCTGGCTGAACAATGTAACGAATTCCTTGTTCATGACATGCAATAATATTGTCATCAAATGGAAAAAAAGCATCAGAAGCCAAAACAACATTTTCAAAAAGTTTTTGCACCATTACTTTAACTTCTACTTTTAATTTTTCAGCCAGTCTTTGAGCATTATCATGAATACGAGGTTGACACAACTTTAAATTAGAATCAATTCGATTCGGTTGCCCTGGTCCCATACCAACAAGCATAAAAAAATCTTTTTCATACTCATAACTAGCAACAATTGCATTTGATTTAACATGTTTACAAGCTTTCCAAGCAAATATTGCATTGTTATTTTGAGACTCAGAAAAATCAGACTTTGTAACACAATTCCAAGTTTCATTTAAAAGAATATCTCTATCTTGAATCAACATTCCTCCTAAAATATGTTTGTAAACTTTTCTAGATTTTGGTATGGCTTCATTTTTAATTGTTAGCAAACGAATGTCTTTACTCTTGCTTCGTAAAAACTCTAAAGCATCATTATCAAAACCTGGTGCTAATAAGATTTCAACAAAGCGACCTTTTAAAAGCTCGGCCGTAGCTAAATCTACTTTACGACTACAAGCAATTACTGAGCCAAAAGCCGAGACAGGATCTCCCATCCAAGCCATTTCAAATGCTTGTATTAGTGTTTTTCCTGTTGCTAAACCACAAGGGTTTGTGTGTTTTACAATTACAACAGCAGGGTCTTTATAAAATTCTTTACAAAGTTCAAGAGCCGCATCTGCATCTACTAAATTATTATAACTTAATTCTTTACCATGTAATTGCTTTGCAGATGAAATTGTTTCTTCTTCTAAGTGTTGATTTTTAAGCTCGTGATAAAATTGAGCTGTTTGATGAGAATTTTCACCGTACCGCAAATCACTTCCATTTTCAAAATGTAAACGGAAAGAAGGTTTATTAACTAGCTTTTGACTTAAATAACGATCAATTTCAGAATCATAATCGGCAGTATAACAAAATGCTTTTACAGCCATTTCTTCTTTAGTAGATTTTAAAATTGTCGCTTGATTAGACTTCAGTTCATCTATAATTTTTGGATAATCCTGTGGATTCGTTAAAATCGTTACAAAAGCATGATTCTTAGCTGCGGCTCGAACCATAGAAGGACCACCAATGTCAATATTTTCTATTGCTTCCTCTAAAGTCACATTTGATTTTTGTATAATTTCAACAAAAGGATATAAGTTAACAACAACCACATCAATTGGATTAATGCTGTGTTCTTCCGCTTGCTTCTGATCTTGCTCTAATTCACGACGAAATAAAATGCCACCTAAAATTTTAGGATGTAATGTCTTAACTCTTCCCCCAAAAACTTCTGGAGAACCCGTATAATCAGAGATTAAAGAAACAGGAACTCCTTCTTTCTTCAAATGAGAGAATGTACCGCCTGTACTCAAAAGTGTATAACCACAATCCACTAATTTTTGACTTAAAGGAATAATTCCTGTTTTATCTGAAACACTTAATAATGCATACCTTTTCAATGTATTCTCCTTTAAATTTAATGAGTCTCAAACAATAAAAAAACCAACCCTTAAAGAATTGATTTTTATAAAAACATATCGTATTATAAATACTTTAAAATATTCTATCCCTCGTCCATTAAAATATTTTTGACTTGATGATAACGCTCTAGTGTTTTATCAATCACTTCTTGAGGAAGCTCTGGACCTGGAGCTTTTTTATTCCAATGACAAGAAGCTGTATGATCTCTTACAAACTGTTTATCTAAACTAGGCTGCTCTTGCCCTTCTTTATATAAATCAGCAGGCCAAAAGCGACTAGAATCTGGTGTTAAAACCTCATCAATTAAAATTATTTCTCCGTCAACCTCACCAAATTCAAATTTAGTATCGGCAATAATAATACCTTTTGTTAAAGCAAAGTTCCGTGCTTCTTGATACAAATTTAAAGTCAAATCTTTAAGTTTCAAAGCGTTGTCTTCACCAACCATTTGACACATTGTTTCAAAATCGATATTTTCATCATGACCAATATCATTCTTAGCTGCAGGAGTAAACAAAAGAGGTTCCAAGCAGGAACCATTTTTTAAACCTTTTGGAAGTTTGTGACCACAGACAAATCCTGTATTTAAATAATCTTTATAGCCAGAACCAACTAAATAACCACGAGCAACACACTCAACATCAAATCGTTTTGCTTTTCTAATCAACATAGAGCGACCCTGTAGTACATCGTGATACTGATGAAGGTCAGCAGGATACTCATCAACATTATTTGTAATAAAGTGATGAGAAACATCTAATTTATTGAACCAAAAAATAGAAATATCATTTAAGATTGCTCCTTTTCCTGGAATAAGTGTAGGTAAAACTACATCATATACGGAAATTCGATCAGAAGCAACCATCAATAAATGATCATCTAAATCATACATATCTCGAACTTTACCTCTTGAAAACAAAGGGTATTCTTTAATATCAACGAGATTCATCTTTATGCTTAGTATAAAGAGTTAACAGCATTCCAATCAATCAAATTCCACCATGACTCAATCCATTCTGGACGACGATTTTGGAATTTTAAATAGTAGGCATGCTCCCAAACGTCAATTACTAAAATAGGTTTATAGCCATTGTTCAAAGGACTTGCTTGATTTAAGGTATTTTGAATTTTAAGCGTTCCATCAACAACAACCAGAAAAGTCCAGCCACTACCAAACACTAAAGCTGCTTGATTTGAAAATTCATTTTTAAAAGCTTTGAAAGATCCAAAATCACGATTGATTGCTTCAGCAATAGCACCTGTCGGAGCTCCACCACCATTAGAATCCATTGTTTCCCAAAATAATGTATGATTAGCGTGACCACCACCGTGATTAGTTACCGCAGTTCGAATGTTTTCAGGAACAACATCTAAATTAGAAATAAGTTCTTCAACCGTTTTATTCTGTAAGTCTGTTTGACCTTCTAAAGCTGTGTTTAGTTTAGTAATATAAGTTTGATGATGCTTAGAATAATGTATTTCTAAAGTTTTTGCATCGTAATGCGGTTCTAAATCAGCAAAGCCATATTTGAGTTTAGGTAATTTGTGTGTCATATAATCTCCCATTTTAAAATAAACAACAACACTAAAGATAACTATTGGAGTTTAAAATGGAAACATGTAAAAAATTAAAATCACTAACAAGCGACAACAACAACTTCAGAACTAAAACTCTCCTTAAGAGTTCTTTCTATATAATCCAAAGTTCCTTCACTTGCACTAGGACAGCTTCCACAAGCACCTTCATAATGAACCGATAGTACCCCATCAGTATAATCCAAAACCTCAATACCGCCTCCATCTCCTGCCAAAGCTGGACGCACTTTATCATCTAAAATCAAATTGATTTTTTGTATCTGTTCAAATTTCTCAGTTCCAACCTCTCTCTGAATTTTACTTAATTTTACAGGAATTGGATCTTCCTTATCTACAGCTAAATGCTCTTCTAAAATATCAGCTACAACAGGAATAATTTGATCCCAAGTCAATTCATTATTCTTATTTACCGTAACAATGTCTTTCATAATTAAAACTGAATTAATTTGAGGTATTTCAAATAAAGCTTTAGCTACAGGATAAGATTGTGCCGACTCCAAAGTCACAAAAGAACGAGAACCATGCCAAACGACAATTTGATTAATATAAAATTTAAGTGCGTTAAGATTCGGTGTAGAAACAGTCTTAATAACTTTCATTTTCTATTCCTTTGATTAAATTTGCTAATAAACCTACAGTTGTTCCGAAATATAATGATCGATTCCACCTCAACAAAACTTCAAAATTATAATAAACTAAATAAGCTTGAGAGCTTTTATTACTATCAGGCTGAATAATAGAAGCTTGATTTACATCATCAGATAAAGGCAAACCTTCATTATCTAAAACACCTAGTTTTTTCCAATTTTGAACTGTTTTTTTAGTTTTTAAACCCAATTCTTTTGTAGAAAAACCCCTAGGTAACCTTACCTTCATTCCCCACTTTTGATTCTCTTTCCATTGATTACGTTTTAAATAATTAGCTGCTGAATAAAAAATATCAGAATAATCATTCCAAATATTTTTTTTAAAATCACCATTGCCATCAACAGCATAAGCATGATAACTAGAAGGCATAAATTGAATTTGCCCTATCGCTCCAGCATAAGAACCTTTCAGATCCTTTAAGGAGATATGTCCTTCTTCTATAATTCTTAATGCATGAAATAATTCGCGTTTAAAAAAAGCCTTTCTTCTTCCTTTATAACTCAGCGTTATCAAAGCTGGAATAATATCAAAAGGTTTATAATAACTTCCATAACGACTTTCTATACCCCACAATGCAACAATAATCTCAGGAGGAACTCTATATTTTTTAAAAACCTTTTCCAACAGTAATTCATGCTCTTTTAAATACTTTTTACCTAATGTAACACACTCTTCACTTAAAATATTTTTTTGATATTCTACTAAAGAAAATTTTCTTTCTGGCTGATACTGATGCTTTCTATAAATTATTGAATCAAAAGCATTTATATTATCAAATATATCTTCTACTAAACTTTGAGAAAAACCTTTTTGTATCGCTTCATTCTTAATTTCCTGAACCCAATCTTGGAAACTAGGTTCGTTCTTATTCCCAAATGAAATATTACAAAACAACAAAACCATAAAAAACAAAAAAGGCATAATTCCCTCATAGAGTTATAATCTTACAAAAGTTAGCAATTATTTATCTTAGGAAAAGAGAATTAGACACAAATATTAAGGCATCAGGCTTTTGTTTATCTTTTAATGTAGATTTAAAAGTACTTTTAGAGATTTAAAGAGATTTTTTCTGTATATAAAAAAACATTTGTTTTTCCCTTTTTATAAAAAATACAACTTTAAATTTTTTACTTTTAGAATGTGGTTAAAATTAATTCGAATTATCAAAATTTAGAAGCAGGCTATCTTTTCCCAGAAATTGCAAGAAGAGTCAATACCTTTATACAAGAAAAGCCTAATGCAAAACTCATCCGAATGGGAATTGGCGATGTTGTTCTCCCTATCCCATCTACCATTCAAAAAGCTATGCATAATGCTATTGATGACCTTGGAACCATTGAAAAATTTCATGGTTATGGTCCTGAAGCTGGTTATGGGTTTTTAAGAGATGCTATCACTAACTATTATAAGCAACAATCTGTAAAAATTTCTAGTGATGAAATTTTTGTTTCAGACGGCTCTAAATGTGATTCTGGGAATATCCAAGAAATTTTTGATGCAGAAAGCATCATTGCAATTACAGATCCTGTCTACCCTGTTTATGTTGACACCAATGTGATGGCAGGTCGTGGTGGCTTTTTTAATGATCTTGGAAGATATCAAAATCTAGTCTATATGAGCTGTAATCAAAGTACCCAATTTCAGCCACAAATCCCAAATGAGCATGTTGATTTAATCTACTTATGTAGTCCTAACAATCCTACGGGTACTGTAATGCCCAAGAAAAATTTACAAGAATGGGTAAATTATGCAAAGAAAAAAAAAGCCGTTATCCTATATGATGGTGCTTATGAAGCTTTTATCCAAGATAAGGATGCAGTTCATTCCATCTATGAAATAGAGGGATCCAAAGAAGTTGCCATTGAATTTAGAAGTTTTTCAAAATATGCAGGTTTTACTGGTCTTCGCTGTGCTTACACTGTGATTCCCAAAGAGCTTAAAATTCAAGACTCCAAAGGTACCATGGTTTCTGTTAGCCAATTTTGGAACCGTCGCCAAAGTACTAAATTTAACGGTGCTTCATACCCAATCCAAAAAGGTGCTACCGCGGCGTTATCAGAGCAAGGTCAAATTCAATGCCAAGAACTAATTATATACTATATGGAGAATGCAAAACGTATAAAAGAAGCCTTACAAAACAATGGCTATACCATTTTTGGCGGGACAAATGCTCCTTATTTATGGATACAATGCCCAAAAGATAAAACATCTTGGGAAATGTTTGATTACATGTTACAAGAACACGAAATCGTTGTTACTCCTGGCTCTGGCTTTGGATCTTGCGGGGAAGGATTTTTTAGAATTAGCTCCTTTGCACTCAAAGAAAATGTCAAAGAAGCTATTAATCGTATCACTTCAAAACCTCTAAGTTAAAATTAAATTTCATGCATTATAATTCTCAAGCAATACAACTCAACAACACAATCCAACAAGAAAATCCAGCCGTTTATAAAATGCTTTCAAATAAAGGAAAAAGTATTTTTTTTCCTTCTTTGGGTATTTTATCACAATCTGCAGAAGCAAAATCAACTAAAATTAATGCAACGATTGGTATTGCTAAAGAAAATACAGGATCACCTACTTACTTAGAATCTTTTCAAAAAAATTTAAATTTAAAACCAAACCAAATTTATCCCTATGCCCCTAGCTCAGGCCTTCCCTCTATTCGAGAGCAATGGAAGTCCATGCAAATCCAAAAGAATCCTTCTTTAAAACAAAAAAAGTATAGCACTCCAATCGTTACAAATGCACTAACTCATGGTCTTTCAATAACAGGTTTTTTATTCGCCGATCCTGCAGATAAAATCATTACCCCAGATTTATACTGGGAAAACTATGATTTATCTTTTGAGATTGCTTATGAAACGCAAATTTCAACATATCCCTTATTTGATGCACAAAATAAATTCAATATGAAAGGTTTAAAAGAACAACTTGAAGGATCAAATCAAAAACAAATTGTAGTTTTTAATTTCCCAAATAACCCTTCTGGTTATACACCAATACCTCAAGAAATTCAAGATATAGCCAACCTACTTAAAGAGTCGACAAAAAGAGGAAACCATATTATCGCAATTATAGATGATGCTTACTTTGGACTTATTTTTGAAAAAAATGTTGTTAAAGAATCTATCTTTTCTTCGTTATGCGATCTCCATTCTAATATTCTAGCTATTAAGATTGATGGTCCAACTAAAGAAGATTATGCTTGGGGTTTTAGAGTTGGATTTGTCAGTTTTGGAACTAAAGACGGCTCAAATTCTTTATATGGAGCTCTTGAGTCTAAGACAGCTGGAGCAATTCGTGGTTCTATTTCAAATGTCAGTCACATTGCTCAGTCTTTACTTGTAGATGGCTGGAAAAATCCAGAATATCAATCTCAAAAAGAACAAAAATTTCATTTGTTACAAACGCGTTATAGAAAAACAAAAGATATTTTAAAATCACACCCAGAATATCAAAAAGAGTTTAAAGCCCTACCTTTTAATTCAGGTTACTTTATGTGTATTAAAATTTTGAATAATGATGCTGAAGAAATCAGGCAAAAATTGATTGAACAATCTATTGGAGTTATTGCTTTTGGAAATTTATTACGCATTGCATTTTCATCTACACCAACCGATCAACTAAAAGAACTATTTCAAATAGTATACGAGACCTGCCAACATAAAATATTATAATAGTTATTTATATACCTAAACAAGAGGTTCAATTAAATGAACCTCTTGTTAGGTATATAGTAATCAAAAATTATTCATCACTGTTTAGAACTTCCGAGTACTCTGTAATAAAATTTGTATTAAAATCACCCGACTTAAAAATAGGATGATTTAAAATTTTCTTTTGAACAGAAATAGAGGTTTTAATCCCATCTATTAAAAATTCATCCAGAGCCCTTTTCATTCTAGAAATTGCTTTTTCTCGATTAGAAGCATGCACAATAATTTTAGCAACCATACTATCATAAAATGGAGGAACAGTATAACCACTATAAACATGAGTATCAACTCTTACTCCTGGTCCACCACTAATAACTATCGCATTAATTTTACCAGGCGAAGGCATAAAATTATTTGAAGGATCCTCAGCATTAATGCGACATTCTATACTATGCCCTTGTAAATGGATTTGTTCTTGAGTAAATTCTAAAGTTCCACCCATGGCAACTAAAATTTGTTGACGAATTAAATCAACTGTCGTAACCATTTCAGTTACAGGATGCTCTACTTGGATACGGGTATTCATTTCCATAAAATAGAATTTATCCTCATCATATAAAAATTCCATTGTTCCTGCACTATAATAATTAGATGCTTTAGCTCCATTAATGGCAGCTTCTCCCATTTGTTTTCTAAGTGTATCATCAATTGCAGGGCTAGGTGATTCTTCAATTAATTTTTGATGACGACGCTGAACACTACAGTCTCTTTCTCCTAAATAAATGATATTACCGTGTTGATCAGCCATCAACTGTATTTCAATATGACGCGGATTCATAAAGTATTTTTCCAAATAAAGATCACCATCATTAAAACAAGCAATCGCTTCAGAAGATGCTATAGGGAAATTCTTACGAAGCTCTTCCCCGTTATGGCAAACTCTCATTCCACGACCACCGCCTCCAGAAGAAGCTTTAACAATAACAGGATAACCCATCTCTTTAGAAAGCGTTATTGCTTCTTCCACTGTTGCAACAACACCATCTGAACCAGGGATTGTAGGAACACCAGCTTCTTTCATGATTTTTTTAGCCTGAACTTTATTTCCTAATTCACTAATACTTATAGAAGAAGGACCTATAAAAACAATATTATTTTTTTCACAAATATCAGCAAAACGAGCATTTTCAGATAAGAACCCATAACCAGGATGTATAGCATCAGCTCCTGTAAGTTCGGCCGCCGACATTATCACATTAATATTTAAATAACTTTTTTGGGGATTAGGTGGGCCAATACAAACATCTTCATCAGCTTGGTGTACATGCAAACTATCAGCATCAGCAGTTGAGTGAATCGCAACAGTTTTTATCCCCATCTCTTTACAAGTACGGATAATACGAAGAGCAATCTCTCCGCGGTTAGCGATTAAGATTTTTTTAATCATAATAACCTTATTTTATTTTTCCTTAATTTTAAAAAGAACAGAACCATACTCTACAGGTTCACCATTTTTGACGCAAATTTCTTCTATAATACCATCAACTTCAGATTCAATTTCATTCATAAGTTTCATTGCTTCAATAATACATAAAACATCACCTTTCTTGACACTAGAACCAACTACGACAAAAGCAGGCTGATCTGGTTCAGGAGTCGTATAAAAAGAACCCACCATAGGACTTTTAAATTTATACAAATTACACTCTACCGCTACTGGCTCGGATTCTTGCGATTGTTGAACTGGTACAACAGCAACTTGTTCCGGTACTGCAGATATTACCTGTGGAGCAGAAGCAACAACAGTTTGTACTACATTTTTTTTAAGCTTCAAAGTATCTTCTGGAGTAACCCATTCAAATTCAGTTAAATTGGACTCTTCTACAATCTGTATTATTTTCTCAATAATATTAATTTTCATCATTTTTACTCCTTTATAAAGTAGCTAAAGATAATTTTATTTCTTGCATTTTTTTGCGAAATTCTGTCTTGTTAGGATATTGCTTACTCAAAATACTATACATACGATAAGCATCTTTATACAGACCTTGTGTAAAATAAATTTCAGCTAAAGTAGGCGTCGCAACCTCCCCTTCTTTCTCAGTATAAGTTGGAATACTTTCTTTAATTATGTTTTTTAACTTTTGAGTTTCTTCATATGTAAAAATATCAACTCGATCTATTTTCAAAATTAATTGATTAATCTCTAGCAATTTTTGATAGTTATCTTGACTACGATAAATACCTGCCAAACCACGATAAGCTCCCAAACATAGCGGTTGTGCATTTAAAATTTGTGTGTACTGATGAATTGCTTTATCCCAATCTTTAAGATAAGAGTAACACTCTGCTAGCAACAAATGACCCAAAAGATAATGAGGATATTTTTGAATTTCAGCCAAACACATTTGACATGCATCTATAAAACGACCGTGCTTCAATAGCTTAGGGATTTCGTGAATAAATACATCTACCCCCAAAGACATTGCTTTTTGTTTTTTAAATCGAGATAAAATAGGCATAAATTTTATAATTTCTTTATATGTTCTTAAGAGAAACCGATTCACTTTCAAGTAAAATAGGAATTTGATCTTGTATAGGGTAAAATATCTGATTTTTATGCTCAATTAAACCCGTTTCAAAAGGAGCCAAAATAAGAGTTTTATTTTGATTGATCACAATTTTCTGTTTTATTTTTGCATTAAGATTTGATAATTCTTGATCAGAAATAAGTTTCAAAGGTTCTTTAGAAACTGGGCAACATAAAATTTCTAATAATTCAGATTTTATTAACATCTTACTTAATTTCCAATGACAGTATATTTTTCTAAACGCTGTTCAAGAAGCTCATCTAAAGTTAATTTTTGTAGTACAAAGAGCTCTTCTAAAACAATTTCTTTCGTGATCTTAATTGTTTCATCATTATCCCAATGAGCACCACCTAAAGGTTCTGGTACAATACGATCTACAATAGAAGCTACCTTTAAATCACCTGCGGTTAATTTCATAATTTCAGAAACTTCTCGTTTTTTACTAGCATCACCCCACAAAATAGTTGCACAACCTTCAGGACTAATAACACTATACCAAGTGTTTTCAAGCATTAAAAAACGATCGGAAATTCCAATGCCTAAAGCACCTCCACTAGCACCCTCTCCAATTACAATACAAATAATAGGTACTTTTATTTTAGTCATTTCCAAAATATTACGAGCAATTGCCTCAGCCTGTCCCCGCTCTTCTGCACCTAATCCAGGGTAGGCTCCTGGTGTATCAATAAAAGAAATAATAGGTAACCCAAAGCGTTCTCCTAAACGAAATATACGTAAAGCTTTACGATAACCTTCAGGATGAGCCATTCCAAAATTATACTCAATACTTTCCTTAGTGCTCTTACCTTTCTGATGACCAACAACAACAACACTTTGATTATTTAATTTCGCAATTCCAGAAACTAAAGCAGAATCTTCACCAAAAAGACGATCTCCCTTAAGCTCAACAAAATCCGTAAACATCTTTTTAATGAAATCTTGTGTATAAGGACGCCCCGTTCTTCTTGACAATTCTACTCGATCCCAAGGCGTCATCTTTTCATACACTTTTTTATATTGTTTTAATTTTTTACTCATCAGCTTCTCAATTTCTTCAGAAGCAATATCGTCTTGCTTTGTTAAACTTTGAACTTTTTGACAAAATTCAACAAAAGGCTTTTCAAATTCCAAAAAAGGACCTTTGGGTATTTTCCTAGTATATTTTTCCATTTTCAAAAAAATAGCAAAAAAACCCTATTTTTACCTTTTAAAACGTAAAAAAAACAATAACCATAAAGCTTCTCTGATAATCTTGCCAGACATTTTAGAATAGCCTGCTTGGCGGTCAACAAAAACAATGGAAATCTCTTTAAATTTTGCCTTTAATTTCCACAAACGATAAGATATCTCAATTTGAAAAGAGTATCCATCAGAATAAATTTTATCTAAATCAATTTTTTCTAAAGCATTAACTTTAAAACATTTATATCCACTTGTTAAATCTTGTATTGGGATTCCCGTAATTAAACGAGCATATATATTAGCAAAATAACTTAACAATACCCTCTTAAGAGGCCAATTTACAACATTAATACCATTTAAATAACGACTTCCTAACACAACATCATGCGACTTTATTTCTTTTAAAAAATCCAGAATATATTTTGGATTATGCGAAAAGTCAGCATCCATTTCAAAAACAATATCATATTTATTTTGAATTGCAAAACGGAAGCCCTCAACATAGGCCGTTCCCAAACCCATTTTTTTAGAACGTTGTATACAATGCAAATATTCTTTTGTTTTCATTTGCTTTTTAACCCATTGTCCTGTACCATCAGGTGAACCGTCATCTACAACTAAAATATGTATAGACAAATCTAAAGCAACAATACTTTTAATTAGTTTTGGTAAATTTTCGATTTCATTGTAAGTAGGAATAATAATTAATATTCTATTTGAATTCATCTTCCAACCTTTTCTAAAATTTCTGATTGCACTTGAAAAATTGTAGCTAATAAAGCTGTTCGAACCCACATTCCATTGCGTTCTTGTATCCAATATTTAGCTCTAGGATCTAAATCAATAGAAACATCTATCTCATCACGACGTGGAAAAGGATGTAAAATAATAGACTCTGATTTCATAAATTCTAAATGTTTTTGTTTCAACTTAAACTCAGACATATTAACAGAACTTGATTTAAAATCATAGTCATGTTCATCTTGTAAACGTGTCACATAAAGAACATCTAATTTGGGTAAAACTTCTTTTAAATCTTGAGTTAATGTATAATTAATATTTTTTTTCTTTAAATATTCTAGAATATCATAACCCATTTGAAATATAGAGGGAGCAATAAAAACAAGCTGAACATCTTTATAATTTTTCATCAAATAACACAAAGAGCGTACAGTTCGACCTCGCTTTAAATCACCCATGAAACCTATAGTTTTACCATCAACTCCCCCCAGTTTAGCAAAACTTCTCTCAATAGTATAAACATCTAACAAGGCTTGTGTAGGATGTTGGTCTTGTCCACTACCAGCATTAATAATAGAGACATTTAATTGAACAGATTCAAAAAAATTTACGACCCCTTGTGCTTGACCCGACTGATTTGTTCTCATAATAATGGCATCAACATAAGAACTAAATGTTCGAATACTATCTAAAAAGCTTTCACCTTTAATTTCTGAGGAAATAGATATATCACGAATTTCACTAGTCTGCATTCCCAATAACTGACAAGCAGTATTGAAAGAAAGAAAAGTACGAGTAGAAGGTTGTGAAAAGTAAAGCATCACTCGTTTATGAGCTAACCTTTTTCTTAAAAACAATAGACCATCTTTACTTTTTGAAATTTGGACTATAGCATCTGCCAAAGAAAATAAATGATTGAGAGAATCTCTATTAAATTGCTGAGTTTGTATTATATTCCAAAATTGCATATCTATTTAATCTTCTACTTTAAATTTTTTTTGATGATCTCGATATACAATCATTTCCCCAACAAGACCCAAGGATACAATCTGTACTCCTAAAAGAATACAAACAAAACCACCAACCATTAAAGGACGCAAGGTTAATTGTCCATACATAAGCCATAAAATAAGAAAATAAGTAACAAGTCCTCCACCCAATGCCATAAGCAAAAAACCTACCATTCCAAAAACATGTAAAGGACGTGTATTATAACGATGTAAAAAAAGCATCGTAATTAAATCAAAAAAACCATGGAATAAACGAGACCAACCATATTTAGACTCGCCAAAGCGACGCGAACGATGTTCTACAACACACTCTCCGATTTTAAAACCGTTCCAAGATGCCATTACAGGAATATATCGATGCAGATCTCCGTACAAATTTAATTGTGAGGTTACTTTTCTACGGTATAGTTTAAAACCACAATTAAAATCGTTCAAATGAGTACCTGAGGCAATTCTCACCACAAAATTAAAGAATTTAGATGGAAGAGTTTTTCCTAAAGGATCAAATCGTTTCTTTTTCCAACCTGAAACTAAATCAAAACCTTCTTCTAATTTTTTAAATAAATTAGGTATTTCTTTAGGGTCATCTTGTAAATCAGCGTCCATTGTGACAATAAAGCGACCTTTTGCTCGCTTAAACCCTTCACTCAAAGCAAAAGCTTTGCCAACATTACAACTGAAACGTATTGGGATTAAGTTTGTATATTGTTCTCTAACAGATTTTAACCACTGAAAAGAATCATCTTGACTGCCATCATCTATCACAAGAACCTCATACTCTCCTAAAGAACCACAAACTTCAGTAATTTCTTCAAGTAAAGTAGGCAAACTTTCTTTTTCATTATAGGCTGGTATAACAATTGATAAAAACATGTCAATTTAAAATAAAATATATCCTAAATATAAAAAATTATCAATTTTAAGGGAAATTATATAGATAAGTTCTCAAAATAATACGCTATTTTATAGCATAAATACAAAACAAGAAAAAAGTCGAAATAATATTAACATTTGAATTTGTGAAAACTCTTGATACAGAGAAAAATACATTAAATTTTTAGAAAATCTAAGATGGGGAAATAAAATAACTTATGTCCATTATAAAAGCGACAGGATTGAAATAAAAAAGGGAAAAGGTCATCAATGTAAAGATTGTTGCAAAATATTTAATGTCAGACTAATCAAATCCTTTACAGATTTCCTGTTTAAAATACTGAATAGATGTTGTCAAGGTATATTTTATTATTATTCACAAAATAAAAAATCCTTCAGGGCTTCTTTAAATGTAAAAAGATCCTACAGTTAAAGAAACAACAACAAAAACCTCTTGGTTTTTGTTATTAGTATACAGCGATATAAATATCTAATCTATATTGGACCTTGTTCACTAAAGAAAAGAATCTCTGATGCAGTTCCCTGAAAATCTGCTAAAGGGTATTGTACGACACCATCTCCAATAAGATAACCTGGAGCACCTCCACCAGTATAATCAACTAGCCCTAGAATCATTTCTGTTGTATTTGAAGCTCCCGTAATCTGGGAAATAGTCGTTCCTTCAGTAACCCAAATCTTAATACTTGCATTGCTCATTGCATCAGGGGCAACCACAATTTGGAGTATATACACATAATTTGTATTTTGAGATAAACCTGTTACTTGTGCATCTATATCTGCACCTACACCAACACTTACGATAAAAGCACCGTTTTCATAACCGAATGTAAAACCTGTTCCACCTCCAGATTCATAAATCAACCCTTCAGTCGCTGATGAATTAAAACTTCCAGCAAAAATAGAATTTTGTTTATCATAAGGACCCATTGGATCTTTCTGAATATTCACAACATTATTGGCATCAATTGTTTGTGTAACCATTAAACCTGCCAATAACCCTTCTGCCCTGATAAGTGATGGTGGTTGTGTTACTGTTACGGTTACTCTCACTCTTATATCAGATCCGTCTGTGGTCTCTGCGAAGATACTTGCTATTCCCACTCCTACTGCTGTTATCACACCACTTTGATTCACAGTCGCTACTGATGTTACATTACTTGACCATGTCAATGTTTGGTTGGTCGCATTAACTGGTAATACTGTCACCGTTACTGTTGCTGTCAATCCGTTTACTATACTTACTGTAGATTCATCAACACTCACACTACTTACCAATATCGGTGTTACTGTTACTGCTACTGTTGCTATGTAAGGTCCGTCGCTTGTCGTTACTGTGATGGTTACTGTTCCCACTCCTAATGCTGTTATTTCACCACTTTGATCCACGGTCGCTACTTGAGCATCACTACTTGACCATGTCACTGAATTGTTGGTCGCATTAGCCGGTGCTATTGTTGCCGTTACTGGTGCTGTCGATCCGTCTACTATACTTATTGTAGCACTTCCAGAAATACTCACACCCGTTACACTTACTGTTCCAGCGGTTACTGTGACAACTATTGTCTTTGTTATATTAGATCCGTCGCTTGTCGTTACGGTGATGTCCGCTGTACCTACCCCTACTGCTGTTATTTCACCACTTTGATTCACTGTCGCTACTTGATCATCACTACTTGACCACATCAATCCTTTATTTGCAGCATTAGCTGGTTCTACTGTTGCCGTTACTGTTTCTGTCGATCCGCTTACTATACCTACTGTAGCACTACTAACACTCACACCACTTACCAATATCGGTGTTACTGTTACTGCTACTGTCGCTGTGTGAGATCCGTCGATTGTCGTTACGGTGATGGTTGCTGTGCCAGCTCCTGCTGCTGTTATCACACCGTTATCCACGGTCGCTACTTGATCATCACTACTTGACCATGTCACCGAGTTGTCGGTCGCATTAGCCGGTACTATTGTTGCCGTTACTGATGCTGTCGATCCGTCTACTATACTTATTGTAGCACTTCCAGAAATACTCACACCCGTTACACTTACTGTTCCAGCGGTTACTGTGACAACTATTGTCTCTGTTATGTTAGATGCATCTTGTGTCGTTACAGTGATGTTCGCTGTGCCTTCTCCTACTGCTGTTATTTCACCACTTTGATCCACTGTCGCTACTTGAGCATCACTACTTGACCATGTCACCGATTTATCTGTCGCATTAGCAGGTGATACTGTCGCTAAGATTGTTGCGGTCAATCCATCTACTATACTTACTGTGGATTCATCAACACTCACACTACTTACCAATATCGGTGTTACTGTTACGGTTACTTCCGCTGTGTGAGATCCATCGATTGTCGTTACGGTGATGGTTGCTGTTCCCACTCCTAATGCTGTTATCACACCGTTATCAACGGTCGCTATTGATGTTTCATCACTTGACCATGTCACCGATTTATCTGTCGCATTAGCAGGTGATACTGTCGCTACTACTGTTGCGGTCAATCCATTTACTATACTTACTGTGGATTCATCAACACTCACACCACTTACACTTATTGTTCCGATTGGTACAGCTGTTACTGTTACGGTTACTTCCGCTGTGTGAGATCCGTCGATTGTCGTTACGGTGATCGTTACTGTGCCTACTCCTACTCCTGTTATTTCACCACTTTGATTCACTGTCGCTACTGATGTTTCATCACTTGACCATGTCACCGAGTCGTCCGTCGCATTAGCAGGTGATACTGTCGCTAGGATTGTTGCGGTCAATCCATCTACTACTATACTTACTGTGGATTCATCAACACTCACACTACTTACCAATATCGGTGTTACTGTTACGGTTACTTCCGCTGTGTGAGATCCGTCGATTGTCGTTACGGTGATGGTTGCTGTTCCCACTCCTAATGCTGTTATCACACCGTTATCAACAGTCGCTATTGATGTTTCATCACTTGACCATGTCACCGATTTATCTGTCGCATTAGCAGGTGATACTGTCGCTACTACTGTTGCGGTCAATCCATCTACTATACTTACTGTGGATTCATCAACACTCACACCACTTACACTTACTATTGCTGTTACTATTACGGTTACTTCCGCTGTGTGAGATCCGTCGATTGTCGTTACGGTGATCGTTACTGTGCCTACTCCTACTCCTGTTATTTCACCACTTTGATTCACTGTCGCTACTGATGTTTCATCACTTGACCATGTCACCGAGTCGTCCGTCGCATTAGTCGGTGCTATTGTTGCCGTTACTGGTGCTGTCGATCCGTCTACTATACTTATTCTAGCACTTCCAATACTCACACCCGTTACACTTACTATTCCAGCGGTGACTGTGACAACTATTGTCTTTGTTATATTAGATGCATCTTGTGTCGTTACGGTGATGTCCGCTATACCTACTCCTATTCCTGTTATTTCACCACTTTGATTCACGGTCGCTACTTGAGCATCACTACTTGACCACATCAATCCTTTGTTGGCAGCATTAGCTGGTTCTACTGTTGCCGTTACTGTTTCTGTCGATCCGCTTACTATACCTACTGTAGCACTACTAACACTCACACCACTTACCAATATCGGTGTTACTGTTACGGTTACTTCCGCTGTGTGAGATCCGTCGGTTGTTGTTACGGTAATTGTTGCTGTTCCCACTCCTACTCCTGTTATCACACCGTTATCAATGGTCGCTACTTGATCATCATTTGTTGACCATGTCACTCTTTTGTCGATCGCTGTCGGTGGTAATATTGTCGCTACGACTGGTGCTGTCAATCCGTCTACTATACTTACTGTAATACTACTAACGGTCACACCCATTACATCTACTGGAGTAGTGACAGAAATTCCTTTACAATTCCATACCATCAAAGTCATTACCATCATAACCTTAAATAGGTTATTATACATATGCACCCCCAATTAGCTTATTTGCAAAACTTGAAAAGTAAAAAATTCCACTATAAAAATCTTTATTTTTTAATAAATTTTAATAAAACACAACTTTTTTGTAAAAAACAGATGTTACCATATAATCGTAGTACTTTAAAAAATGATCCATGGAGATAATAATTTCTCCAAGGTTATCTAAAAAGAAAAAGTGAATCTATAAGCCGAGTTCTGTCGCAAACCTTTTACAAAGTTTGGGATAATCATCTATCTGGGAGCTATATTACTATAACCCTCTAGCTATCTACCCAGAAGTCAAAGGAAACAAACAACTTCCTATTCTTTCGAATTCCTTTCCTATTCGATATTGCACCGAATGGGGTTTACCCTGCCTTTTTTGTCACCAAAAAAGCGGTGAGCTCTTACCTCACCGTTTCACCCTTACCCAAAATGGCGGTTTAATTTCTGTGGCACTTTCCATCTGTCACCAGATCTGGTCTTTCGCCAGCATTCCGTCCTATGGTGCTCGGACTTTCCTCTCCTAATACCTACGCAATATTACAATGTAATAGCCATTAAAAGCGATTATCCAACTCACTTTTCCAAATGAAAAGATAATAAAATAAAGGGGAAAATAAAATAAAATTTGAAAAACTACACTACATTAGCAAATTAGCAAAACTTATTTAAGAAAAATCATCTAAATCATGATGTTTTTCTTCAAAAGGCTCTAAATGCACTAATATATTAGTCTTATTCCCAAAAACTTCTCGTAGTTTTAATTCTATCTCAACTGAAATATCATGAGCTTCTTTTAAGTTCATAGTCGGCTCTAACATAATATGCATATCCATAAAAAGCCTTGAACCCATTTTTCTCACACGAATATTATGATAATTATGTATCACCGAAAAAGTATCTAACACTTTTTGAATAGAAGTTCGAACATCTTTATTTGGAGCTGCCTCTAAAAACTCTTGAATCACTTTTTTTGAAAATTTAATACCTGTAATAAAAATAATACAGCCAACAACAAAACCACCAAAAACATCTGCTTGTTCAAAACCAAAAAACATTAAAATCATTCCTAACAAAACGACAAAAGATGATATAGAATCAGAACGATGATGCCAAGCATTTGTTTTCAACAAACTTGATTTCCACTTTACCGACAAACGCAATGTCCAACGATACAAAAATTCTTTAATTACAATAGATACAATTGATACAATAATAACTGGTTTTTGTTCTACAAACTCCAAAACAGAAGAAGAATTTAAACCAAATATTTCCTGAATAGTAACATATATAATAGATAAACCTGTTCCCATAATAAACAGAGATACAACCATTTCAGCAAAGGTTTCAAATTTACCATGTCCATAATGATGATCTTCGTCAGGAGGGTTACTTCCCATTTTAACACCCAAAACAACCACAACATCTGTAACCAAATCAGTTAACGAATGAAAACCATCAGAAATAAGAGAGAAAGATCCAAAAACAAAACCAACAAGTAATTTAATAACTGTTAGAATAATATTCAGAACAAAACTTCCGATAGTGACTCGCACCACATCCATTCCATAAGTTTTTGTAGACTTTACATTCATATTTAATCCTAATAAAACTTTATATCATCTTTAAAATTTTGTACTTAAGACTTAATTTCAACTTATTTAAGTTTAGCTTTAGATTCTTCAGAGATCAACTTTCACTTCAGAATTTGTATCAGTTTTTACTCCAATCTTAGATTTGATTTTAGGGCTAATCTTTACCAACGATGAATCTTTTAAAATAACTTCTACAGAATCGATCCATTCATCATTTTCCCAATCTGTTTTGTTAATTGTCCTATTCATAAAATGGTGTGCCATAGGTTTCACAATATCTTCTAATTTATATATACCATAAGGAATAGGAATTGCTCTTGAATAAACTGTATCTGCTTTAATATCAATCAAAAATCCCTGAATAACCCATTCACGATAAACTCTCAAAATTTTTGGAAAAAAAACCCAATTAACCTGAAAAACATTACCCCATTTCTTAGCACAAGTAACCTCTAAACAATTATATTTAGACTTATTCAGTAAAATAACTGTTCCTAGGCTATAATATGCCTTTTTTAAGTTCTCTCTAATTAACTCATTGTTTTCCATTAGAGTTATACTATCAACATCAGAGTGATTTAGTGGCAAAAGCAAAACTTCCTCTGAAGCATACGAAAAAGAAATAAAAACAACACAACACAAAATTTGACACAACAACCGCATGAAAGACTCCTAGGAAATCAAAAGACCAAAGGTATAATAATCTTGTATCGTTTACAAACAATGATATTTTTTATAGCTTTGTGCCTATGCAATTGCCTAAGTACAAAAAAAAGAAGAGAATTAAGTTAAAGGTTTGTCAAGAACCTGGTTGCGGACAAGAGTTTTGGGGTCACCCTATCGCAAAATACTGCGATAAACACAAAGATATTAAACTTCGCTCCAAACACAACAAAAAAGTAGTTGATAATGAGATTAAAAACATTCACTTTACACATAACTTCAATTTAATCAAAGAATTAAAATTCAGATGTTGCTTAAAAGGTTGTGAGCAATTATTTACGACTAAAGTATTTCCTAAACAATTTATCTACCCTCGTTTTTGTACAGAACATCGTAATGATTTTAAACGAAAACACTTTATTCGTCAGCAATATATAGCTTCTCTAGAAAAAAAGAATTCACTTGTTTATTTAATAAACTAATGTTTTAATACATAAAAAGAAACTTTTTATAGAAGATTTTGGCCTAAACCTTTTATTTCTTTAAAGTTAAACCCAAAGTTTACGAGTTCATTCTCTATCAAACTTAAATTTTCAGGTACAAAACTTTCCAAAAAAGTTCCTTGACCAAGAATTGTAACTTGCTCCAAACAAGAGGGTAGTAAAACAGTCTCTCCTTTATTCCAAGTAAGCTCCTCTTCATTAAATTCTAAGGTAGCTTCACCCTCCAACAAAGTCAAAACTCTAAAAACTGTTTGTTGAGAAAATCGAATAGACTGATGAAACTGATACTTTTTAAGTACAAAAAAAGGACAAACAATACAATACTCAACCAAAGCACCTTGAATGTGCACCCCTAAAGGTCTTATCTTATATCTTTTTTGTATATCAAAACTTAAAACTTGACTAGCTTGTTCCACATGAAGCGACCTCAATTTTCCTTGTTTATCTAATCTATCCCAATCATACAAACGAAAAGTATCATCTGAATTTTGCTGCAACTCATAAATCACTAAGTTTGGAGTAATTGCATGTACCGTTCCTGCTGGAACAAATAACACATCACCATTCTTCACTGGGATATGGTTTAAAATTGTTTTAACATCTGGAGTTTGTAAAACAGAAAGAATTTCTGCTTTCGATAAATTCGTATCAAGACCAACAATAATTTCAGCATCCTCAGGAGCATTTACAATATACCAACATTCTGTTTTAGGTTGACCTAAAATAGGCACTCCTTTTAACCCAGGGTGAACCTGAACTGAAAGATAATCCTGAGTGTCAATGAACTTATAAAGCAAAGGAAAATGTTCTAAATTTTCTAATGACTTTCCTAAAATTTCTTTGGGATACTTCTCAAGTAAACTACGCAAAGTTACTCCATCCCAGTTACCTCCATCTACAGTACTATTTTTTTCTAAAGGGAGTTGATCCGAAAGCTCCCAAGATTCACCTATAGAATTTAAATCCGACTCCACAGCTTCTGAGAATTTTTGTGGATACATTTTAAATAGAGCAGACCCTCCCCAAATTTTAGACTGTAGTATAGGACGGAATTTGATAAGTTGCATCTAGAGTATGATGTATAAATTATAATCTTAAGGTTTAATATTAGAAAGTTCTAAGTAAAAATAATAGCTATATTGGTAAAATTTAGGAGTATTTCATGGTTGTTTTAGATCTTATTTCAAAATCTGGACTGTTTGGAAATTTAATTTTACTTTTTATTACAGGGTTGTCTATTATCAGTTGGACGCTCATTATCATTAATTTTTTTTCATCGAAAAAAGAAATTAAAAATTTACGCAAAGTTCATAGAAATTTAAAAGAAATTTCAAATCTACAAAAGCTCTTTTTTTTAAATACACAAAGCAACGATAGTTCTCTTAAAAACATTCTCCATAAATTTCACCTTTACTTAACATCTCAACCTACATCAACCTTTGAAAACACTCAAAACTTCTTGGATAAAGAAATAGAATTAGAACTTTACGAAGTCGAAAAAGGTTTACAAGCTTTTTCACTCATTAGTCAAGTCTCCCCTTTCTTGGGATTACTTGGAACAGTATGGGGCATTATGAATGCTTTTTACAGTATTGGAGCTCAAGGCTCTGCAAATATTTCAGTTGTTGCTCCTGGAATTGCTGAAGCTCTGATTACGACAGTTTGGGGTTTACTCGTAGCAATTCCTGCAACTATTGCTTATTTTTATTTTGACCATCAATTCAAAAAAATTGAAAATCTACTTTACAGCTTTAGCTCAAAGGTTCTAAAATTAGATACAAGTAATCACACATCTAAGCAAAATACTTTATAATTCTTATGAGAAACCATCGTTCTTCTCACCGAAAAAGTTTTTCGCCTATCAATTTAACTAATATTATTGATGTTGTTTTTTCCATTTTAGTTGTCTTCATGATTACCGTTCCATTGGCAAATGAAGGTTTAAAAGTCAGCTTACCAAAAGCAGACTCAAGAAGTATTGAAGCTGAAAAAACAATTAAAATTAGCGTTAATTCTAAAAGACATATTTTTATTAATAAAAAACAAGTTTCCCTAGGTTCATTTCGACACTCTTTCCAAAAAACTTGGACTGGAAACACTCAAACTGTCGTAACCCTGAATGCAGATAAAAAAGTACCCTATGGATTTATTATTCGTTTAGTTGAAATGTTACAAAAAGAAGGAGCACAAAAAATTGGATTCTTGACACAACCTCATTCCTAAATTCATATGTTCACAACTAGAAAAAAATGGTTCACCTTGGCAATATTCTTTTCGGTACTTGTTCATTTTTTCCCTTTAAGTTTAATTTTAGGCTGGATTAAGCTTTTAGATACCCAACCTAAACCTAAAAACAATCCTCTGGTTTTTGAATTGATTCCTATTCAACCTAAAATTATTGTTAAACAAAAAATTAAATTAAAAACCAAACTCAAATCCATAAAAGAAAAAAAAAGACCCACCATAAAAAAACAAAAACCAATCTCTCATACTCCACTTCCAAAAACATCAATTCAAACCGACACTATTAAAGACGTGCGAATGCAATTTTGGTTAAATCGTATGGAAACAATTTGGCTTACACATTGGTCATTACAAGCTCAAACTTTAAAAGAAAAAGAAAAGACTAGTGGAGTAATTCAAGCTACAATTTTAAAAAGTGGGGAAATTACAAAACTAAAGATTTTATCTAAATCTAAATACTCTCAAATTGATGAAACAGCTCTACAAGCTATTCAACGTATATCTCAAATGCCTCCTATCCCACCCCATTACATCAAAAAATACTATATTCTAAATTTTATTTACCACTATGAACCTTAAAAACCTTAAAATTCTTTTTTGTAGCTTAATTTACTTTTTCACTGTTCTTAATTCTTGGAGTGCAGACGGTTCTATTGAAGCCAGAAATAATGAAAAAGCTCTACTTCCATTAGGTTATTTACAATTCGAACCCGAAAAACGTTCAACACCTAATTTACCACAACCAATCGTATACATCATTGTGAATGATTTATACTACAACGGACAAAGTCAACTCATTCCTTTAGAGGGTCAAGATTCAGTCTCTTTAAAAAATTTGCAAAAAAAATCTGTTCCTGCTTATATAACTGGAATTTATCAATACAAAAAATCCAAATTTATTTTGACCTGCATACTCAAAGATACTAAAACAAAAAAAATCATCTGGAGTAAAACTTTAACGGCAAATGCCAAAAATTTTAGACAAGTTGCTCATCAATTTTCAGACACTATTGTTGAAAATTTTTTTGGTAATAAAGGGTTTGCTCAAAGTAAAATTGCCTTCATTTCTAAAGAAAATGGTCATAAGGAACTCTACCTCTTAGATTACGACGGTAAAAATCCTATTCAACTTACAAATGATAAGTCAATTAATCTTATCCCAACATGGGGGAAAAATAACGATTACATTATCTACACAAGTTATAAAACAAAACGACCTCAACTTTTTTCTTATCAAATTTCAACAAAAAAAAACAAGCTTTTCCTAGCATCTAAATACCTAAGCCTAAGTCCAGATTATAACTCTTTGGATAATGAACTCATTTATACTCTTTCCATTAATGGTAACAGTGAAATTTTTAGAAGCCACTGGGATAGCCCTAGTCAAACACGTATAACTTATTCTCGCTCAATTGAAACAACTCCATCATGGTCTCCAAATGGTTACGAATTTGCTTTTACCTCTAATCGAGCAGGGTCTCCTCAAATTTACACTATGGATAAAGATGGCTCTAACCTTAAAAGACTTTCTTATGAAAACTCATATAACACTTCTCCAGCTTGGTCACCTAGCGGTGATCTAATTGTTTTTGTTGGCATTGCCAATAAGCAAACAAACATCTATACAATTAAACCTAATGGTCAAGATTTAAGACAGTTGACCAAAAACTCTAATAGAAATGAAAATCCAACTTGGAGTCCTAATGGCAAAGCTATTATTTTTTCATCTACAAGATTCGGAAAAAACGAACTTTTTATAATGAAATGGAATGGAGATGGTCAAAAAAGAATTTACCGAAAACACTCTATTACCCCTAGTTGGTCTAACTAAACGACAAACTATTGAATTTATTAAATAGTTTTTATACTTTGATCCTTCTATGTTTTATTTAAAAGGATTATCATGAATAAATTATTAACAATATTAGCTATATCGTTTGCTTTAATATTACTTAACTGTAGTAAACCTAAGCCTGAAACAGTAGCTAAAATAAAAACTTCAAACACTCTTTCTACTCAAGATATCATCGATCAAATTAACGCAACAGAAACCTACTTTGACTTTGACCAATCTAGTTTATCTCATGATAATCGTGATGCTTTAAAAAAAATAAATAAATTACTTTCAGAAGAAAACGCTTCTAATCTCTCAATTAGTATTGAGGGTCACACTGATGCTGTAGGTACAGTTAGCTACAATCTCGCACTAGGTGAATCTAGAGCTCAAACGGCACTAAGCTACTTAGTTCAACTTGGTTTAAATCAATCTACACTAAACGCTATTAGCTATGGTGAGGAATCTTTAAAAATTAATACAGACGAAAGAGAACCTCTTAACCGTCGTGTTTCTTTTTCAACGTCTTCTAAATAATTTTTTCTATGACAATTAACAGATACTTTTGTTATCTCTTTCTGGTAACATTTTTTTTCTGTTTCTCAAGTTGCACCAAACTCCCTTATCAAAAAGGGCAGGCTCAAAAAGATGTTAAAGACATCCAGAATCGACTTAATTCTATTCAAGTTGCAACAGAACAAATCCACATTGTCAGTAGTGCAACTTATAGGGCAGATATTTCTGCCCTTCTTACTGAAATCAAAGAACAACTCATCATTTTTCAACACAAAATTGATGCAACAGATCATCGTATTAAAAATGTAGAGAAGCTTTTACTCAATTCTCAAAAAAGAAAGAGAACAAAAAAGAAGAAACATTCTCCTCCAAAAGCATCTATTCATATAGAAAAAACATACCACCAAGCTCGTGAAGATTACATTACAGGAAATTATAAATTAGCTTTAAAAGGCTTTAAAAAGGTTCTTAGGCAACCCATCGGCTCTTATACAGAGCAATCTATATACTGGAGTGCCGAAAGCTATTATAAACTTAAACAATACAAGAATGCTATTAAATATTATCTAAATGTGACTAGAATTTATCCTAAAGGACAAAAATTATGTGCAACACTTTATAAAATCGGTAAAGTCTTAGATAAACAAAATAAACATCAAGATAAAATAAATACCTGGAAACAACTTGTTAACACACCTCAATGCAAAAATTCAAATGAAGTCTTACGTATTAAAAATTTGTTATAATTCTTTTAGGTGCCTTTTACAAAGAGTGCTTTTTTTCTACAATAGTAATTTTAAACTGGAGATTTATTATGACAAAAGTCAAATTTAATGACATCACAATCAATTATACAGAACAAGGCGAAGGTGAGCCTCTAATCTTAATTATGGGGCTTGGTGCTGATGGTCCTGTTTGGGAACAACATGTTGCTACTTATTCAAAACACTTTCGTTGTATCATGCCAGACAATCGTGGTGTTGGTCAAAGTGACGCTCCACAAGGTCCTTACCAAACCACAACAATGGCAGATGATATTGCTAGCTTGATGGACTACCTTAATATTGAAAAAGCTCATGTTAACGGAATTTCTATGGGTGGTGCCATTGCTCAACAACTTTCTATTCGCCATCCTCAAAAAGTCCAAAGTCAAGTTTTGACAGCAACTTGGTCTAAATTTGATGCATATACAGGCGATGTCTATACTATGCTTAAAAAAACTCGCCGCGATTTATCCTTTCCTGATTTTATGGAGTTATTACAACTACGGATTTTTACATCTACATTTTATAATCAAAACCGAAAAGATCTACAAGCTGGACAAAAACAAGGGGCTGAATATCAATTTTTACAAACGCAACATGGTTTTGAAGGTCAAGCTGATGCTTGTATCTCTCACGATACGACAGCGATACTAAGCCATATTTCTACTCCAACTCTAATTACAGCTGGAACTAAAGATATTTTTGTTCCTATTGAACTTTCATTATACTTACATGAAAATATCAAAAATTCTGAATTCCTTTCTTTTGAAGGCTGGGGTCATACTCATCATTGGGAAGATCTTGAAAAATACAACTCAGAAACCATTACTTTTTTCAAAAATACTCAATTTAACAGATAACAAAGGAAATCATTATGAATAACAATATTCGATTTGGACAACAAACTTATGCTTGGATCATGTGTGGAGACAAATATATGGGTAAAATTGACCATATGTCAGATATTACAAATAAAGCAGGGTTTGAAGCAATAGAACCTATTAATCTTCAACTTGGCGAATATTATCACCCTGAAAAATTAAAAGAAGCTTTATCCAAAAATTCTCTGGAATTATCCTCTATGACTGTCGTTTGTGACTGGCTGGGTTCTAAAGAAACAGATGAAGAAAAAGCTGAATCTGATCGTTTAATAGATCTAACAGCCACTTTCCCTGGGGCAAAACTAATGTTAGTTCAAATGCCACAAGCAGATCGCTCCAACCTAGAAGAAAAACAAAAAAATCTTATTCTTAATATTAATGAAATCTCTCGTCGAGCAACAGATAAAGGTCTTATTTGTACATACCACCCAAATTCTCCTAGTGGATCTGTTTGGAGAACAAGAGAAGACTATGATAAACTTCTTCCTCTTCTAGACGAATCAGTGATCAAATGGACACCAGATGTTGGTCATATTGCCAAAGATGGAATGGATCCAGTACAACTCATTCGTGAATACCGTTCTTTAGTAAATCACATTCATTTTAAAGATATGTATGAAAATGGAGATTGGGCTCTCACAGGGGATGGCTGTATTGATTTTGAAACAATCGTTAAAGACCTGATTAAAACAGACTACAAAGGTTGGATTATTTTTGAGGATGAATGCGAAGCAGCAGTCGGTGATCCTGATGGAATCACAATTAAAGATGGTCAATACATCCAAAATACTGTTAAAGGATGGCTAGCTACCTAACAGTTTGTTTAATAATAAACTTTTAAAGGTATATGAAACACACATACTTTTTTTACTCTTAAATCTTTATTCATATGAAAATTACAAAAAAAATTAGCTTTACCCCCAAATTAGGCCAAGATTTGTCTTTAGAAAAAAGCTTATACTCACTCACAAAGCAATCTAAAAAAGAAGACGGTTGTTTGTTTTATTACTTTTTCAAACAGGAACAAAACTTTATCATCTTAGAAGCTTGGGAAGATTCTTCCTCATTAGAAAGTCACAAACAAACTCCGCACTTTAATCTATTTAAACAGCAAACTCTAGAATTAGTAGAATCTAAGACAAGCAAAGAATGGGACTTTCTTCTGTAACAAAGCATGACCTGAATAAAGCCTCCTCTATAATCAAGAGTTTATGCCTCTTAATACTTTACTTTTCTGTTTTTAATTTAATTCTTAACTTCCTAAGTGCCTTATAAACAAAAGACAAAGCAATTAGACCCATCAAAGTATTTGACAATGCTGGAGCGTTGTAGATTCCATATTCTTCCAAGCCTAAATAACTAGAAAAAATCCAAGCTAAAGTAAAAGTAAGTATCAATGATCGTATAAGTGTAAACATCATAGCATGTAAACCTTGACCTAAACCTTGAAAAATACCCCCTGAAATCATAGATAAAGCAATGAAGCCATAACTTAATGTCATTACAGATAAATAATAATTTACCTTTTCTTGAACGCCATCTATTGGATTAAAAAGTCCAATAATCGGCACTTTTAAAATATTTATAAACATTCCTAAAACTAACAACGAAAAAAAACCAACAATTAAACACTTTTTAGCCGATTCTTGAATACGACCTAAGTTTTCTGCACCATAGTTTTGACCAACTAAACTAATTACAGCTGTAGTAATAGATAAGGCTGGGAAAATAGCAATAATATCCAAACGAACTGAAATTCCCAAAGCAGAAATGGATTCAACTCCATAAGGCTTTAACAAAAAAGTAAGAAAACTCAAATTCATCGCTAAAACTGCTTGTGATATCATAGCTGGCAGACTAATTTTAAAAACAGAAACTAAACCACTCATATTTCTCCAATGAGGAAGAACAGGCCAACGAAAGTGACTGTCCTGTTTTAAAAAGAAAAGAAAAATAATCGTAAAAATGACTACATCCGAAATTAAAGTTGCCCAAGCCGCCCCTTTAACTCCAAAACCAAAACCTGACCATTCAATCCAAGCAAATCGAAAACTTTCAAAAATTAGAAACGGATCTACAATTAAATTAACAAGAGTTCCGTACATCATTGCTTTCATTAAAATTTTTACATTTCCCTCGGCCTTTAGGGCGCCACCCAAAACTAGAGATAAAGAAACTAAAAAAATTCCATATATTAAGATTTTTAAATAGTCAGTAGATAAACTTTTAACAATTTCATCAACCTGAAATAAACCAAAATAAAGTTCTAAAATAGGAGTAAAAAAGATAAAATAAAATGCAAAAATAGCTATAGAAATGATCATACACTGTGCCAGAATATTTTGTGCTTCTTCTTTTAGATTAGCTCCTATTTTTTGTGCTAAAATTGCAGTTATTCCAATATTTAAACCATTAAAGATGGCGAAAGGAATATAAAACATAGGAAAAGAGTAATTTAAAACAGCCTGACTTTCATTTATTCCTAACCGAGTAACATAAATTGCGTCCGATAAATTTAAAAACATATGGGCAATCAATCCAATCATCATAGGTAACGAAATTGCAATAATGTGCTTGTATATAGATCCTTGTGTTAAGTCTCTTTTAGACATAAAATACCTATTTGAAGTTAAACATTTATCAAAATTAAGTTTTAATTTGACCTCGTGCCATAATTAATTTACCAGAACGGATATATTCCTTTATACAATACTTAGACAAAATTGTATGTAAGGCATCTAATTTATCGGTTGCACCTGTAACTTGTAAAACTAGAGACTCATGAGTAATATCAACTGTCACGCATTTAAAATGTTGTGCTATTTGAAGAACTTCTACTCTTTCAGTTCCTTCACAAGACACTTTAATCAAAGCCATTTCTTTTTCTATAGTATCTTTTCCTTCGTGAACTACTGCATGAATAACATCTATTAACTTATTTAATTGTTTTATAATTTGTTCTAGTGTTTCTTCCTTTCCAACTGCAGTAATACTCATTCTAGAAAATTTAATATCATGAGCTGGAGACACTACCACACTTTCCATATTATAACCACGACGAGCGAATATAATTGCTATACGCACTAAAACACCTGGCTTATTAGAAACTAAAAGACTGATGGATTGTTTACACATTTTGTTTTCAGACATATCAAACTCACTTTATTCGTTAAACTATTTTTACAAATATTAAAAATTCTATTTATTCTAGGTGCTTCCAACTGG
This sequence comes from Fibrobacteria bacterium, assembly GCA_965261055.1. Lineage (GTDB taxonomy): Bacteria > Fibrobacterota > Fibrobacteria > UBA11236 > JADFYW01. The sequence goes on from OZ253440.1 coordinate 914,203, forward strand.
TTTTTCAATTTTATGTTTAGGACGCTCTAAAAGCATTGCTTCATAAGGAGCATTTGCTGGAATCATTGGAAAAACATTATCTTCTTTTTCAACTTCAGCATGAATAATACAAGGACCATCTTGATACTGAATCGCCTCTGTAAGAACTTTTACAACCTCTGCATTACGTTTTATTCTGAAAGATTTAACACCATAAGCTTCACCCAATTTAACAAAATTAGGATTACCGATTAAATCAACTCCTGAGGTACGATTATCAAAGAAAATATCTTGCCATTGTCTAACCATTCCTAAAAATTTATTATCAATTATAATAATTTTAATTGGTAATCTTTGAAGAACAGCTGTAGATAATTCACACAGTGTCATTTGAAAACCACCATCACCAACAATAGTTGCAACAAGATTATTAGGGCGAGCTAATTGAGCACCAATCGCTGAAGGGAATCCAAAACCCATCGTTCCTGCACCACCTGAACAAATCCATTGACGAGGTTCATGAGTTGGGTAAAATTGAGCAGCCCACATCTGATGCTGACCAACATCAACAGTGACAATAGCTTTGCCTTCCGTTAGTTTATAAAACTCATCAATAACATATTGAGCTTTTAAACCACCTTGTTTTTTATAATTTAATGGGTAGCTCTTTTTTAGCTTTACACACTTATCAAGCCATTCTTGAGTGTCACCTGCCTCTACTAAAGGGTTTAATTCTTCAATCACAAGACGAGCATCTCCAATAATGGAGTAATCTGGTCTAATTGTTTTATTATGTTCAGCTGGATCAATATCAACATGAATTTTAACAGCATTTTTACAAAATTCGTTAAGTTTACCTGTAATTCTATCATCCCAACGTGACCCAATAGACATAATTAAATCACACTCTATAATTGCAAAATTAGCATAAGCTGTGCCATGCATTCCTAACATTCCTAAATTTAGTTCATGAGCCTCTGACAAGGCTCCTTTTCCTAATAAAGTATTAACCACAGGAATTCGAGTCCGTTCAACCAAAGACTGGATCGCTTTATGAGCTTCAGAAATAATAGCCCCCCGCCCTAACAAAAAGAGAGGTTTTTTAGCTTTCTTTAGAGCACGAGCAATCTGTTCTATAATTTGACTATCTCCCTTACTTGGAATAGTATAACCTGGTAAATCTATTTCAACATTGTATTCTGGAACAATCTCAGCAGATGAAATATCTTTAGGTAGGTCAATTAAAACAGGTCCTGGTCGTCCTGTCTCTGCAAGATGAAATGCTTCTTTGACAATACGAAAAATATCGTTTGGATCTTTTACTAAATAAGAATGCTTAACAATAGGGTAAGTAATACCTAAAACATCTGCTTCTTGGAAAGCATCTAAACCTAAATTAGCTGTTATTGTTTGTCCACAAATAACCACCATAGGAACCGAATCCATGTATGCTGTTAAAATTCCAGTAACAGTATTTGTTGCACCTGGACCAGAAGTCACAAGACAAACACCTGCTTTACCTGTTGCACGGGCAAAACCATCCGCCATATGTGAAGCACCTTGTTCATGCCGAGTTAAAACCAAATTGATAGAAGAGTCTATCAAAGCATCAAAAATAGGGATATTAGCCCCACCAGGATAACCAAATATATGTTCAACACCATGATTTTCTAAACAATCGATTAAAACCTGAGCACCTGTTTTCTTCATTTTATCCATTTTCACTACCATAGAACAATTATTAGTTAATAATTTAACAAAAAATGACCTATTTTGTATAATATAAACTCAAAGTAGGTTAGTTTTTAACAAAAAACCCTTATTTTCAAAATAAAATCCACTCAACATCTCTAAAACTTGTCTAAAAAGATAGTTTTCTACTAAAAATAAAACGACAATGAATTTAATACCAACAGTCTTATTAGGAAGTTTCTCTAATAAACTAAAAACTAGATTCAATCAAACTTAAAATTGGAGAAACAAGAATAAAATCTTTAGTTTTTGATTTAGAAAAACTCTATTTTAAAGATTTTATAATATTTCGACAGCTTTTTACTTTTTTAATACAACGAAAAAACCATTACCTACTTTATCATCTACATCTTGGTATTCAACTACATTAAAATTAGACACTTTACACAATTCTAAAAAATCTTCTGTTCTCCAAATACACCAATGATGATGATCATCTGTTGTATATCGAATCGCATCATTAGAAAGCTCTTTGTTTTTTATAAGTTTGTGATTAAACGATTTAATACTAGTTTTATCATGTGTTTTATCATGTTGTTCAATATAATCCTGAATTTGAATTTCACCACTGTGTCTTTTTAATAGCTCTTCATAATCTGTTTCTAGCTTATTTACATCAAAAGTTCTTTCCTTATGAGGAACAATCATAATTACAAACCCATCTTTTTTTACAACCCTTAACCATTCTTTAATTGCTTTGATAGGGTCAAAAAAATGCTCTATAACATGAGAGGAAACAACATAATCTAAAGCACTATCTTTAAAGGGCAAATCATCTCCCAAAGATACAATATTAACTTTAGCAACAGGAAAACCCTGAGCAAACCACTTCTCTGGAGCATGATTAGTAGTGTAATCTAAATTTGCATACCCCCCCGTTTTATCTAATCCAAAAGGATTGTGTGTCGATCCTCCTATTTCTATCCCATTCAACCCATCTAGGTATTGATGAACTATTTTTGATTCTTTTGCAGGTTTAGGTTTAATAAAAAATAACCTTCTAAAACAATTCTTAATTTTTCTTTTAAGAAACAAAAGTTCCCTAATATTTATATTCATATTATTCCTTCTTAATAAGAATTAAATAAATTTATACTCAAAATAGAATTTTTATGTCTAACCTAGTTTAAGTTACTTATTTTAATATAATCTATAATGTATTCATATAATTTTCCAATGTTTGGATAGGACAATTCGATGCTAAGCCAAGTCAAAGAAGAGTATTTTCATTTTATCAAATAGAACGACAATCATTCTCATCTTTTGTTTTTTTAGAATAGCCTTTTTCTTGTCGTTCAAAATTCACTTTATTTTTCTGATAATACACATCAAAAATTTGATTCGCATCCATTCCTGAAACCAAGGCTAAAGAAATCCAAAAATGAAGTTGGTCTATGATTTCAATTCGGATATTTTGTAAATCTAAAGAATCCTTAGACCACCATTTCCACAAAAGTTCTTCGTCTAGTTCTCGACTTTCATCATTCATCGCCACCAAAAAATTTTTAAGCCAACGATTTACATTTGAATTTGAATCAACATCACCCTGTGATATTTCCTTTTTGAAATCATCCATTTCAAGAATCTTTCCATTAATACCTGTGATATTTCTCTTTTTAAAAATATGATTATTCAATTGAGTTTGCATTTCTAACAATTTTTCAAGTTTGTCTTGATTTTGATTAATTTCTTGAGTCATAAATTTTAGCCTAATTTTTTATTAATGGTTGCAAAGATAAAAGAAGTAATGCTCATCACTAAAAAAGAGAAAATTACTCTCCAAATCAAATCATTTTCAGCAGTCCCCCAAATAACTAAAAAACAAAGAGTAGAACAACATATTAAAGAAAACATAATTAGAACAAAACAAATAAGATTTACTAAATGGACGTTGAGAATATTTTGTATTTTTCCTTGGCTTTCCAGAGTATCAGGTTTATTTTGTTCTTTCATTTGTGTTTCATTTAGCATTACTCAAAGATAATTAACTTGCAAAATTAAATTATGAGATTTAATATATTATTTCCAATACCTTTTTAGCCCTATCTAAAGTAAAATCTAATTCTTTTTGAGTATGAACATTGGAAATAAAAAAAGCTTCAAACTGCGAAGGAGGCAAATAAATTCCCTCCTGCAACATTCCAGAAAACCACTTTGAAAAAGTTTTTAAATCACAAGACATGGCATCACCATATGTTTTAACTTGAGTTTGTGTAAAAAATAAAGTCATCATGGATCCGATTCTGTTCACTGTTAAAGGGTAACCTTTTATCTTAATAATTTCTTGAAACCCTTGTTCAAAATAAGAAGATTTTTCTTCTAGTTCTACATATAATTTTGGTGTTAGATTCTTTAAAGTTTCCAATCCAGCAGTTGTCGTTAGGGGATTTCCAGATAAAGTTCCTGCCTGATAAACAGGTCCTTCAGGACTTAAGAAAGACATGATTTTTTGAGATCCACCGTAAGCTCCAACAGGCATCCCACCACCAATAATTTTTCCAAAGGTTGTCAAATCAGGTTTTACTCCATATAACCCTTGTGCAGAAGCTAAAGAAACTCTAAAACCAGTCATGACTTCATCCAAAATTAAAAGTGACTGATATTGATCACAAAGGTTCCTTAACCCTTGTAAAAAATTATCTTTAGGAGAGATTACACCCATATTACCCGCAATAGGTTCTACGATAACCGTTGCTATTTCTTTTTCATATTTTTTGAAAATAGTTTCCACCATCTCAATATTATTATAGTCACAAATTAAAGTATCTTGATTCACCCCTTCTGTCACACCTAGACTAGAGGGCTGACCATGTATTAAGGTTCCTGAACCAGCATCGATCAAAAAACTATCACCGTGACCATGATAACAGCCTCTAAATTTAATGATTTTATTCTTCTGAGTATAACCCCTAGCTAAACGAATCGCACTCATTGTCGCCTCTGTCCCAGAATTAACCATACGAACACTATCTATTGAATCAACCAAAGCACACATTCTCTCCGCCCACTCTACTTCTAAAAGAGTACAAGTACCAAAACTCATTCCTTTCGTTAACATGTTTTTAACAGCTTCCACAACAGGAGGATATTGGTGCCCTAAAATCATAGAACCCCATGAACCAACATAATCAATGTATTTTTTTCCTTGTGCATTATATAAAAAAGGACCTTGTGCTTTATCAATGAAAACTGGATCTAAACCTACAGATTTAAATGCTCGTACTGGAGAATTAACACCACCTGGTATTACTTTTTTGGCTCTTTCAAAATCGTTCATCTATTTCCCTTTTTCTCTTAATAATTTTAAAAAATCATTCCAATCTATTTTTGAAGAGTAGATGATTTTTATGTGCTGTTGTTGTTTTAAAGTTAATCTAGAAGATAAAATTCTTAACAATGTATCATGTGCCGAATCACCTAAACAACAATAAGTCACATCTTCAAAAAAACGTTGCTGTTGTTTGTTAGAAAGCTGAAATACACACTCCCAAAAAGCTTCTACGATAGAACCTGCTGTAAGTAAGACCCAATCAAATTGCTCATAATTTTGAGCTAAATTTTGGAAACCTGTTAAATGGATAACAGGACGATATAAAGGGCTATTCTCTAACTTTATATTTTTTTTTTGAAAATCATGAATTGATATATTTGTTTTTTCTGAACAAAAGTGCAACCAGTTTTGAGAATTTTCCAAAGTTGAATATTCCTTTAAGAAACCTTTCCACGATTTTTTTTTAGAAACATACCCTAATTTAAAACCCATTTTATTACAATTTTCTGCAACAAGTTCACTCAATGAATAAACAGAAATATTCTTAAATTTTTTAAACAAAGGGTTAGAAATAAAAGCATTCCATCCTGTTAAACTTGAAAAAAACAAACCTTGATAACTTAAAGGATTTTTATCTTTAAATTTATCTTCAATAAACTCAAATGTTATAAAAGGAAACGAAAGCACCTCAAAATCATTTTTTTGTAAATCTAGAGTAAACTTATTCGCATATTCTTGAGGTCTAGTATTGAGAATTCTAATCACTTTTAATAAAAATTAATACATTTGCAAATAACAAAAAATAGCTATTTTCTAACTAGGGAACAACAATGTCTTCAAAATATATCATTAACGGTGGAAACCTACTCAAAGGTACTATTTCTATTCAAGGTGCAAAAAATGCTGTAACCAAACAAATGGTTGCCTCTTTACTCACTCGTGAAATAATGACTCTTAAAAATGTTCCTAACATTGGGGATGTACATGCCACAAAAAAAATGATGGAAAGCCTAGGCTCTATATTTGACTGGCAAGGTGACACTTTGACTATAGACAATTCAAATGTCTCTTCATCTACTATTAATGAATGTTTTAAAAATATCAACCGACTACCTATTCTAATGGTTCCTGGTTTGATTCATCTTTTTAAAGAAGCATCTATTCCCAACATGGGTGGATGTCCTATTGGTGAAAGACCCATTAACTTTCACATTGAGTCTTTTAAGAAAATGGGTATTTCTTGTTCTATTGATGAAGAATCTTATAACTTTAAAGCTACAAATATTCAAGGTACTCATATCACCCTGCCTTTTCCAAGCGTTGGCTCTACCGAAAACCTACTAATGATGGCAACATTAGCAAAAGGTATTACCGTCATTAAAAATGCAGCTGTTGAACCAGAAATTACCGACCTAGTTATTATGTTACAATCTATGGGAGCCATTATCCATCAAGAAACAGATCGTACTTGGGTTATAGAGGGTGTTACAGAAATGAAAGGCTGTACACACAAAGTGATTTATGACCGCATTGAAGCGGCTTCTTTTGCCGTTTCAGCAATTGCAACCGATGGTGACATTACAATTAAAGGAGCCGACCCCTTACATCTACAAAGTTTTTTAAATATCATTCGTAAAGTCGGTGGAGATTATACCGTTTATCCTGATGGAATTCGCTTTTTTAGAAAACAAAAAGAATTGCAACCAGTGGCTCTCGAAACATCTGTACACCCTGGCTTCATGACAGACTGGCAACAACCTTTAGTAATTCTTCTCACGCAAGCAAAGGGAATTTCTATTGTTCATGAAACTGTTTATGAAAACCGTTTTACTTATGTCAAAGCTCTGAACGATATGAAAGCTAAAATTCAATTATTTAACCAATGTTTAGGTAAGACACACTGTCGTTTTGATAATACCCATCATCTACACTCTGGTGTTATTACAGGACCAACAAAATTAAAAGGAACAAAAGTTGACATCCCTGATTTAAGAGCCGGTTTCTCTTATTTAGTAGCTGCTATTATTGCTGAAGGAACATCTGAACTCCATAACATCGCTTATATTGAAAGGGGCTACAATCAAATTGTTGAAAAATTTAAACAACTTGGTGTCACAATTAAAGTTGAAAAAGTTTAAATATTTTAACAATCAAAATCCCCTAACGGTCGAATTCCCAAGATACGCCCCAACGAAAATTTAAACCGACAGGGTGTGTTCCTAAGGTTGCTTGATAGCGATCTTGGTTAATATTTTTCATTTGATAATATAAAGTAAATGTTTTTATTTGAAGTTCAGTAAAAAAATCAATACTATGGTAAGACTTCAGGATAGCAACTTGTGATGAACCTTGATTGATTGAAGCCGAAGTTAAATTTGATAAAGATTTCCAAAGCCTCCTTTGTCCTACCGATTCCCAATAAATACCTACTTTTAAACGATAATCTCTACTTCTAAGAACTTGATCTTTTTCCCAGAAAAATTGCCCCTTAATTAATGAAGGTATTAAACTTGAATTGGAACCTAAATCACCACCTTTTTTGGATTCTATAGAGCTCTTTAAAAGAGCTGTATAGTTTAACAATAGATTCCAATTTCCTAAAATAAATTCAGAACTAACACTAAAAGTAAAATATTGTAATTTTTTATGATTTTCTAAGCGTAAAGATAAATCATCCTTTACGATTGAGTTCCCTAAACTAGCAGAAGAAATTTGAGTTGTTAAAATAGGATTTTCAATATCAAAGACATGAAACTCTCCTTGAAAAATCCAAAATAAAGACTGTGAACGATTCCTTAAAAAAGAAAAAACATCAAATTGCGTTTTGAAAGAAGCTGAACGTTGGGACTCTGAAATTAAAGAGGGATTGGGATAAAAACCTAAAACAGCATTGCTTACATATAGATTTTTCCAATCTGGATTTTTTGGTTTTACAGCGAATTCACTTTGAATAAACCAATAAGGAGTTAAAAACCAACGTGTATTAACTTCTAAACCAAATGTATGCTCAACAATACCTGATATATATTTTAAAGCTTGAAAATTAGTCCGAAATTCCATTTGAACAGAACCGTGATCTTTTATAAAAGCAACTTGAGCATTAAATTCACGACGGCAGTAATCTCCTTGAATTAAAAACAATTGATCACTTCTTATCAAATCTGTTTGAAGCGGTATTGTTGTAAAATGACTATCATTAGGAATTCTTGTGACATAATTTCCAAAAAGAATGGACTGCTCATAATCTAAATTGAAATTCCATCTCCAATCTTGGCTAATCCACTGCTGATATTTCCAAGCAATATGTTGTCCCTCTAAATTATAAAAATTATTTTGTAAATTATTGCTAACGTCTAATTGATATGAGACCCTTAACACAGAATCAGAAACTCCCTGCTGAAGAGTGTCTATAGATGTTGTATTAACATCAAAATGAGAAATGGCTTGTTGTTCTTGATCTGATGAAAAAGCAATCAATTGTAAATAAAAATTTGTTCTTGCATTTTTCCAAAACCATAAAATACCAAACACTTCACTTCTAAAAGACTGTAACAATAAATTTTCCTGTTCTTGGGAAATTGACCCAATATTAACCGTGTTATTATTTAAAGAAACAGCATTACTTGAGTTTTTAAAAGATTCCCAATATAATTGGAAACTATTAGAAGAGTTTAGAAACCAACTTAAAGACGGTCTTAAATGCAATGTTGAAATACTCGGAGAAGTTGCTGAAAAAACAACTGAACTACTATCTCTACCTAAAACATCTATATAAAACTGGTTTACACTGGATTGATATTCATAATTTTCACGAGATGAAACTGATTTAAAAATATTTGTAAAAGAAAGATATAAATTAGGAGTCAATGCTCTATTAATTTGAATATCAAAGGAATTTAAACCGAATACACCTTGGTGCCAATTTATATAAGTAATTGGAATTTGCTCCCATTGATCTACTACTATTTTTTCTTTAATACTAGAGTGAGTTAAATTTAAAGATTTTTTATAAGTACTAGGTTGAATCCACCCACCTGTTTTATGAAAAGAATAATGTAAAGCTGGATTTAACGCAGACTTAATTTGAACTTGTCTTAGGCTTCCTTTTGAATATACTCGATTATAATATGTTGGTAATCCAGTACCTAAAACAAAAAAATCACCTTCTAAACGAAAACAATCTGTATAATCATCAGATCTAAATTTGCATTTACGAAGAGGAAATGGTTTCCAACTTTTTGCTGGCTTTTTAAGTTTAGGAATTGATTGCATTGCCTTTATTATAGATAAAAAGAGGGCAATCTCTATCACAGGTTGTAATTCTTGAATATTTTCCGAACTTACTTGTTTCCGAGTTCTTTTAGATCCCAATTTCCATTTTTTCAAAAACGAAGACTCCTGATAAGTATAAGAACTTATGTGCAAAGATTTTACATGAATCCATTTTATAAATTGATCTTGCTGATGAACCTTGATAAGACTAGAACGCCTTTGTGCTTGGAGTGAAAATACAACTGAAAATAAACAGAAGCATAAAATAATTCGTAAAAGCTGTATCCAACTTAAATAGGCTCTATAAAACACAATATAAATGTAGAATTTGAAACAATAAAGTTTGAAATGCTTCCTAATTTTTATTAATTTATTACTTCAATATAAGAGGTTTTATTATGCCACAAATTAAAGGTAAAAGGGTTGTCGTTACTGTTGAATGTACTGAAGCTCGTTCATTAAATCAATCCCCTTCTCGTTATATGACAACTAAAAATAAATCGTCACAACTAGGTCGTATTGAAATTAAAAAATACAATCCAGCTCTGAAAAAACATACGATACACAAAGAAGTTAAATAACTTTCTTAATCCACTAAAATTTTAACACTAATGCCTTCGATTTTTTCTAAAATCATCCAAGGTGAAATTCCTTGTGAAAAAATTTTAGAAAACCAAAACTTCTTTTCCTTTTTAGATATTCGCCCTATTAATCCAGGGCATACTTTAGTTATTCCCAAATTAGAAGTTGATGAACTATTCTCTCTTACTGATGATTCTTTAGCTAAAATTTTAGTCTTTGCCAAACCAATTGCAAATACTCTAAAAGAAGTTTTCCCCTGCTTAAGAGTTGGAATGATTGTTGCAGGCTTAGAAGTTCCACACGCACATATCCATCTTGTTCCCATCTATAAAGAGACCGACCTTAGCTTTTCAAATGCTAAACCAGCCTCCCCAGATCAACTAAAAGAATATGGTCAAAAAATCCGTCAAAAAATCTCTAATCCTCTATAACTTATGTCAACAAATCATAAACATCATTTCTTCAGCCCTGACAGACCTCGTCGTAACCGTAAAACAGCTAATATTCAAAAACTATTGCAAGAAACACACCTTAGAGTAGATAATTTTATTGTTCCACTCTTCGTACAGGAAGGTCAAAATCAAAAGACATCTATTTCTTCAATGCCAAACCAATATCGTTACAGCTTAGATTTACTACTGGATGAAATACAAAAAATTGTAGATCAGGGAATTCTTTCTATTGTTCTTTTCCCATATTTATCAGCCGATAAAAAAGATCCTTTAGGATCTGAATCCTTAGAAATTAATGGACTTTACCCAACAACCATTGCAAATATTAAAAAACGGTTTCCAGATCTTACTATCATTAGTGATGTTGCTCTTGACCCTTATTCTAGTCATGGCCATGATGGAATTGTTCGTGATGGTATTATTCAAAATGATGAGACCTTAGAACGACTAGCTCATATGAGCCTTCTCCATGCACAAGCAGGTGCTGATATTGTAGCCCCATCCGATATGATGGATTCTCGTGTCTCTTTTATTCGTCAATTCTTAGACGATCAAAATTTTTCTAATACCAGCATTTTATCTTATGCAGTTAAATACGCTTCTGCTTTTTATGGTCCGTTTCGAGATGCATTAAATTCTACTCCAGTAAACCTAGATAATATCCCTAAAGATAAAACAACATACCAAATGAACCCAGCAAACTGTATTGAGGCAGTTCGAGAGGCTCTTTTAGATGTTCAAGAAGGAGCCGATATGCTCATGGTTAAACCCGCCTTACCCTACTTAGATATTATTAAAACAATCAAAGAGAAAGTCTCCATTCCTATAAGTGCTTATCAAGTGAGCGGAGAATACGCAATGCTTAAAGCGGCTAGCCAAAATGGATGGATTAACGAACAAGATGCAGTACTTGAAAGTCTTTTAAGTATTAAGAGAGCTGGAGCTGATTTTATTTTAACTTACTACGCAAAAGAGGCTACTCAATGGATTCAAAAAAAATAAAAATAAGAACTCGATTTGCCCCTAGTCCTACTGGTGTTCTACATATTGGAGGAGCAAGAACCGCTCTTTTTAACTGGCTTTGGGCTAAGTCTCAAAACGGTAATTTTATTTTAAGGATAGAAGACACAGATCAAGATCGCTTCAGCTCTGAATCTCAAACTGAAATCATTAAAAATCTAAAATGGCTTGGCTTGGACTGGGATGAAGGTCTCCAAAATAATCTTCAAAAATACTCGGAAGGTCCATACCAGCCTTATACACAATCCCAACGTCTTCCTATTTACAAAGAACATATAGAAATCTTACTTAAAAAAGATAAAGCATACCATTGTTTCTGTACTCCAGAACAATTAGCTACAGTGAAAGAGGATCAAAAACGACAAAAGCTATCAAAAACAGGATACAACCGCACTTGTCGGAATTTAACAGACAAACAAGTTCAAGAAAAATTAGATTCTAAAACTCCTTTTGTCACTCGTATGAAAACTCCTTTAGAGGGAGAAACTTCTTTTGAAGATTTCCTTAGAGGGACTATTACCTATGATAATCAAAACATTGATGACCTTGTTCTTTTTAAATCTAACGGTTTTCCATCTTATCATTTAGCAAATGTCGTTGATGACCACCTAATGGAAATTAGTCATGTACTAAGAGGAGAGGAATGGATTCCTAGTGCAGTTAAACATATTTTACTTTATCAATACTTTAATTGGACACCTCCTATTTTTGTACACCTTCCTCTAATTCTTTCTCCACAAGGGGGAAAACTTAGTAAACGCCATGGAGCAATTTCTATCTCTCATTATCAAGATGAAGGAATTACATCTGAAAGCTTGAATAATTATTTAGCACTTCTAGGTTGGAATCCAGGGAATAATCAAGAAATAATGTCTAAACAAGAGCTCATTCAATTATTTTCATTAGATCGCATCCAACCTAAAGCCTGTACTTTTGATACAACAAAATTAAATTGGTTTAACCAACAGAAATTTTTACAAACTCCCAATCAAATGTTTTTAAAACCAGTTGTAAAGTTATTTAAAGACAACCAAATTAAAATAAGTTCGGATCAAGCTAAACAAATTATTATACTTCTAAAAGAACGTTGTCAAAAATTAGAAGATTTTTGGGAACAAGGTCGCTTTATCTTTGAAGACTTTAATGAATATAATCCCAATGCAGTAAAAAAAATATTTAAAAAAGATACACCTTCTATTCTAAAAATACTAATTACACAGTTTTCAAACCTTACTGAATTTACAAATTCTAACTTAGAAGAAATTTGTTTATCTATCTCTAAAACTTTAGAAGTAGGCTTGGGGAAAATCAACAGCCCATTAAGACTTGCTATTTCTGGAACAAATTCAGGTCCTAGTCTTTTTCCTATGATTTCATTTTTAGGCAAAAAAACAGTCTTAACCCGTCTAGAAAAAGCCATTATGTTTATTGAAAAAAAATATTCTGATTCTAGATAATTTCCTATGGTGTTAAAATAATTTCAATTTGAGTCAGAAGATTTTCGTCAATTAAATTAAGGTGTTCTACTTGTTTTTCAACAAACTGTCTACGAAAATCTAAAGCTTTTTCTTGTACCCAGTTTGATATAACTTGAGTACGATCTTTATCCTCACAAATATTTCTGTCTAAATCATACTTCATATAAGAAATTTGTAGTTCAAGAAACTCACACATATTTACAGGTTCATTAAACTCCAAAAGAAAGTTCTTAACCATCTCTACAGAGATATTATATTCTAAAGAAGGATAACTATAAAACTTTAAAATTTTCTCTCGATGTAATTTTAAAAAAGGTAAAAGTCCATCTAAAAAAATTTGAGGGTTAGATCTAATCTCATAAATAGGCATTAAAAAATCTCTAGTTAAAAAACTTTAATTTATGTTCTATTTCATTACCTAAAAGTTGTTCAAAACTTTGACGCGAACGAATTAAATAACCTTTCTGATCTCTAATTAAGATTTCAGGAGCAAGCAAACGAGTATTATAATTAGATGACATCACTGCACCATAAGCACCTGTATCTCTAATAACAACAAAATCTCCTACTTTTGCATTTGGTAATTTACGTGTTTCTACAAGGCCACCTTCAGATTGAGTGAATACATCACATGATTCACATAAAGGTCCAGCGACAATAACATCTCGTTTTTCTTCCTCTTTGAATATTTCACCAGATTTAGAACATATTTCAATTTGGTGGTACGCTCCGTACATCGCTGGTCTCACTAAATTATCAAAACCTGCATCAATTAAATAAAACCAATTGTTCTTCATTTTTTTAATTGAACAAATTTGAGCAATTAAGAAACCACTTTCTGCAACCAAATAACGACCTGGTTCGACCTCTAGTTTAACTTCAAAACCATTGATCTCGGAAATTGCTTTCCTACTTTTCTCCCATAAATTATAATAATGTCGTAAATCAATACGATCTTCATTTTCGTGATAAGGAATAGGTAAACCACCACCTGCACTAATAAGTTTAAGATGCCCTTTTAGTTGGTGGCTTAATTGAATCATCGTATCACAAATTTGTGATAGATGTTCAAAATCAGCTCCTGAACCAATATGAATATGTAATCCTACAATTTTTATACCGTGTTTTTCTGCCAAATCCAAACAATATTGAATATCTTCATACCAAATTCCATGCTTTGATAAATCACCTCCTGTATTTACTTTTTGAGAATGACCATGCCCAAAACCAGGATTAATACGAAGAATTACTGGACTATTTGGTGAAAATTCAGCTAATTGAGTTAACATATCAGGTGAACCAATATTGACCGGAGGAGAATATTTTTGAATTAATTTCTTAGCATCTCTATCAAACAAATCTGCTGTATAAACTACTTCAAAAGAATTTGGTCCAATTTTATAACCAGCTTCTATCGCTCTCAAAACTTCTCCAGCAGAAACAGCATCAACATAAACCCCCCATTTTCGCATGAGCTTTAAAATCGAAATATTACTACATGCCTTTTGAGCGAAACGGACAACATCAAAAATTTGAACTTCTTCTACTCTTTTCTGCATGACTTCGTAATCATAAAAAAAAGCTGGTGTTTGATACTTATTAATTAAGTTTAAAATATCTTGAGATTGTAATATTTTTTTTGACATGATTTATTTGATTAACTCTTCTGCAATTTGAATTGCGTTTAAAGCAGCACCTTTTCTAATTTGATCACCCGTAACCCACATTTCAATAGCATTAGGATTTGAAACATCTTGTCGTACACGACCAACAAAAACAGGATCTTGACCTGAAACATCAATAGGCATAGGCCAACGATTACTTTCTCTATTTTCTAGAACTGTAACACCTTTTGCTGATTCTAATCCTTTATAGATCTCTTCTACCATTACTGGTTGGTCAAATTCAATATTTAAACTTTTACAGTGAGCTCTTAAAACGGGAACACGCACACATGTTACTGATATTTTAAAATTAGGCTGATTCCAAATCTTTTGAGTTTCATTTACCATTTTCATTTCTTCTTCACAATAGCCATTTTCTGTCATTGGTGAATTATGAGGAAATAAATTAAACGCGTATTGATGAGGAATAACTGTGCGGTCATAATTTTTATCGTCTAAGATAGCTTGCATTTCTTCTTTTAATTCTTGCATCGCTAAAGCACCTGCACCACTAGCAGCTTGGTATGTTGATACTACCAATCTTCTAATACCGTATTTTTTTTGTAGAGGCCATAAAGGAAGAAGCATAATAATTGTAGAACAATTAGGATTAGCAATAATCCCTTTGTGATTCTTTATTTCTTGAGAGTTAATTTCTGGTATAACCAATGGAACATTTGAGTCCATTCGAAAATGAGATGTATTGTCAATAACAACTGCTCCAGCTTTAACAGCAGAGGGAGCATATTCCGCACTCAAACTACCTCCAGCGGATGCCAAAACAATATCTACATTTTCAAAGCTATTATGCGTTAGCTCCTTTACAGTTATTTCTTTGCCTTGATAATTAATCACTTTACCTTTTGAGCGAACAGATGCTAATAAAGTCAACTCTCCTAAAGGAAAGTTTCTTTCACTTAGTAAATTTAATAATTCTTGTCCTACAATCCCCGTAGAACCCATAATTGCTACATTCTGTCTTTTCATAGACTCTAATCTAGAAAATTCCAAATTCAAAATAAAGAAATGAAATCATTTTTAATCTTTCAATATTTGTAAATTTATTTCAAAAACTAAAATAACCACTTTTAGTCAGCACCTAACGAAATAAAAAATTAAAAATGATATTACAACAATACATTGATAACATAAATCAGAGATATAAGCTCGGAAATGCTACCGAGCATACTTTTAGAGGTGACTTGCAACAACTCATTGAAGGTTTAGCCCCAGAAGTAAGAGCAACTAACGAACCGAAAAGACAATCTTGCGGAGCACCTGACTACATATTGACTAAACAAGATATTCCTGTTGGCTTTATTGAAGCAAAAGACATTGGCGACAAAGACCTTGAAGGAAAAAAGAGATCAGTAAACAAAGAACAATTTGACCGATACAAAGCATCATTAGACAATCTGATTTTCACCGATTACATAGATTTTCATGTATACAATGACGGGAAGTTTATCACAAAAATTGCTATTGCAGAAATAACAGAAAAAGGAATTAGTGCGCTCCCTCAAAATTTTGGAACGTTTGAAAATCTTATCAAAGACTTCTGTACTCACATTGGACAAAACATAAAAAGTTCAAAAAAATTAGCAGAAATGATGGCAGGAAAAGCCCGTCTTCTTTCTGATGTTATTGAAAAGGCCTTGACCAGTGACGAAACGCACAATGAAGACAGTACTTTAAAGGAGCAAATGACAGCCTTTAAAAGTATTTTGATTCACGACATTACTCCTAAAGGATTTGCAGATGTTTATGCTCAAACTATTGCTTATGGAATGTTTGCTGCTCGTTTGCACGATCCAACGTTAGATACTTTTAGCAGACAAGAAGCAGCGGAATTAATACCCAAATCAAATCCGTTTTTAAGAAAATTGTTTGGCTACATAGCCGGTCCCGATATTGACGACCGAATTAAATGGATTGTAGATAATTTGGCGGAAATATTTTTAGCCTGTAACGTTGAAGAAATTCTAAAAAACTACGGAAAGACTACAAAAATGGAAGACCCTATCATCCATTTTTATGAAACATTCTTGGCGGAATATGATCCTAAATTGAGAAAAGCAAGAGGTGTTTGGTACACTCCTGCTCCAGTTGTAAAATTCATTGTTCGTGCGGTTGACGATATTTTAAAAACAGAATTTGAATTACCACAAGGGTTAGCGGATACTTCTAAAACAAAAATTACTGTAAATACACAAATTACTGACAAGCATTCTGCAACTGGCTACAAGCAAATGGAACAAGAAGTACACAAAGTACAAATTCTTGACCCAGCCACAGGAACAGGAACTTTTTTAGCGGAAGTAATAAAACACATAAACAAGAAATTTAAAGGTCAAGAAGGAATTTGGAGCAGTTATGTAGAAAATAATTTACTCCCGCGCTTAAACGGTTTTGAGTTACTGATGGCAAGTTATGCTATGGCACATTTGCAATTGGATTTGTTGCTAAAAGAAACGGGATTTAAACCAACAAAAGACCAACGGACACGAGTTTACCTGACCAATAGTTTAGAGGAACATCACCCAGATACAGGAACTTTATTTGCCAACTGGTTAAGTAGTGAAGCTAATGAAGCCAACCATATAAAACGTGATACACCTGTTATGTGTGTAATTGGGAATCCACCTTACAGTGGTGAAAGTGCTAACAAAGGTGATTGGATTATGAGCTTGATGCAAGACTACAAAAAAGAACCCGGAGGAAAAGAAAAACTAAAAGAACGAAACCCAAAATGGATAAATGATGATTATGTAAAGTTTTTACGTTATGGTCAACATTTTATTGAGAAAAACGGAAGTGGTGTTTTAGCTTTCATAAACCCTCACGGATTTTTAGATAACCCAACTTTTAGAGGTATGCGTTGGAATTTACTTAAAACGTATGATAAAATTTATACCATAGATTTACACGGAAATAGCAATAAGCAAGAAAAATGCCCGGACGGAAGCCCAGACTTTAATGTGTTTGACATCCAACAAGGTGTATCAATAAACTTATTCGTAAAAACAGGTATAAAAGCCAATAATAAACTAGGCCAAGTGTTTCAAGTTGATTTATATGGTAAAAGAGAACAGAAATATAAGTTTTTACTAGAAAATTCATTCTCTAGTATCAATTTTAATGAAGTACCTGCAAAAGCACCGAATTATAATTTTGTTTTAAAGGACGAAAATAAATATGACCAATACACAAATGGATTTTCAATAAATACTTTGTTTAAAGTGAATGGCGTAGGTTTAACGACTGCACATGACGACTTTGTGATAAAAATGGATAAAAAACCACTTCTTGAAATGTATCAAGATTTTCAAAGTTCCGAACGAAATGCAGAATTACTTCATGAAAAGTTCAATGTCAGAAAAAAAACAGGGTGGAACATATTAGAGGGATATGATAATATAAAAAAGGAAAGCGACTTAAAAAAATACATTTATCCTATTTCTTATCGTCCGTTTGACAATAGGTATGTTTTTTACGAAGATAAACTTGTTTGGAGAACTGTTAGAAAAGTAATGTGTCATTTTCTGCATGGAAACAATTTAGGTATAGTGTTTCGTAGGCAACAACCTGAGTCATTGGACTTATATGTTTTCTGTTCTAAGGAAATTGTTGCTGATGGATACATTAGGTCAGATAACAAAGGTGGAGAAAGCATTGCTCCACTTTATCTTTATCCCGAAACAAATGGTCAAAAATCTATTGAAGCAACCACAGAAAGAACCCCAAATCTAAACCGAGATATTGTAAAAGAAATTGCTAAAATTTTAGATTTAACATTCACAAATGAGAAAGAACAAACGGAAAACACTTTTTCCCCCATTGATATTTTAGATTTCATCTATGCGGTGTTGCATTCCCCAACTTACAGAGAAAAATACAAAGAATTTCTAAAAATAGATTTCCCAAAAGTGCCTTTTCCAAAAGACAAAAATATTTTTTGGGAATTGGTAAAATTAGGTGGAGAAATAAGACAACTACATTTATTAGAATCTCCAAAAGTGGAGGAATACATCACAAGCTACCCAAAAGATGGGGATAACATTATCACAACAAGGATTGGAAAAAAAAATTGGGAATTAATTGATAAGGAAAAGCAATTGGGCAGAATATGGATAAATGATGAGCAGTATTTTGACAACATACCGCTAACTGCTTGGGAATTTTACATTGGTGGTTACCAGCCTGCTCAAAAATGGCTAAAAGACCGTAAAGAAAGAACCTTAAATTTTGATGATATTTTGCATTATCAGAAAATCGTAGTCGCCCTTTCCGAAACAGATAGACTGATGAAAAAAATTGACAAAATTGAGATTGAATAAAATGCAAAAATATTTAGAACAAAATACTAATGAAAAACAAATTCAATGGATATCAAAACATGGCGTTGAAAATAAAGATTCCCAAGAACAAAATAAACTTATACCATCGTCAAAAAAAAGAAAAAAAAGAAAAAAAGAAGTATTTATCTCAAACGAAACCAAAGTGGATATAGAAATAGATTTACATAATGAAAGCATTCCAGAAGCAATTGCCAAAGTAGAAATGGAAATCAATGTACATTTAAAAACTCAATTTAAAAAAATCAAAATTATCCACGGAAAAAGCAATTCATCAATCCAATCTATCGGTTATCAAATTGAAAACCATATACAAACAAAATGGAAAAAGTATATCGTAAACTTCTATCAAGAACCATATAATGAAGGTTCAACAATTATTATTTTAAAGTAATAATAAAAGATCTATCTTTGTAGCTTTTTATGAGCAGACAAAATCAACTCTTCAGTAGTTTCCCAACTAACACAAGCATCCGTAATTGAAATACCTCTCTTGAGTGTTTCTTTATTTACAAATTTTTGATTGCCTTCAAACAAATTACTTTCAAGCATAATACCAACTAAAGATGCTTGGCCTTTTACTTTTTGATTAATAATATCATTCCAAACTATAGGCTGATTATTGAAATCTTTATTAGAATTGGCATGACTACAATCAACCATAAGACCAAGATCTATTTTAGATGATTGTAGTTTCTCAACTGCATCGTTAATATGGTTTTCTTGGTAATTAGGTCCTTGATTTCCTCCTCTAAGAACAATATGTCCCCAAAGATTTCCCGCCGTTTGAACAACACAAGCTTGACCTTCTTCATTTACACCTAGAAAAGTATGCGATTTTTGGACTGATTGTATTGCATCAATACAAATTTGTAAATTACCATCAGTTCCATTCTTAAAGCCAACAGGCATTGATAAACCACTTGCCATCTCTCTATGTGTTTGTGATTCAGTCGTTCTAGCTCCAATTGCAGTCCAGCTAATCATGTTAGCAATATATTGAGGGATAATAGGATCTAACAATTCTGTAGCAATAGGTAAATTCAATTCAGAAATATCAACTAATAATTGTCTAGCCTTTCTTATACCACCAACAACATCAAAGCTATTGTCCAAATGAGGATCATTAATAAGACCTTTCCACCCCACAGTCGTTCTAGGTTTCTCAAAATACACCCTCATAACTAAAAAAATCGTATCTTTTACCTTTTCTTGTAAAGCTTGTAAACGCTTTGCATACTCTAGAGCGGCTTCTGAATCATGAATAGAACAAGGTCCAACAATGGCCAAAAGTCGCAAATCTTTTTTATTTAAAATACCTTTAATTGTTTCGCGTGAGCGAACCACCATTTCTTTAGCTTTTTTAGAGAAAATTATCTCATCTCTTAATTTTTGGGGAGAGGGTAACAAATCTAAATGTTGGATGTTAACATCCTGTAAAGAAGTTCTCATATTTTTATAGCTAATTAATAATAATCAGGATACGACGATTTCGTTCCCTATTCTTAGGAATACCTTTTCCAAGTTCATCCTTATTTGGAACTAATGGTTTAGTATCGGCGTATCCAGAGGCGAATAACCTTTTTGGTTCTAAACCTTCCTCAATCATATCTCTTACAATAACCGTAGCTCTTGAAACAGAAAGTTCCCAGTTAGATGGAAAACGCACACTATTAATGGGAATATCATCAGTATGACCTTCAACATTAACAGTGAATGGATAATAATCTATTTCTTTAACTGCTTTTGAAATTTTGTCAAGAATCACTTTAGTAGAAGCTTTTAAATCAGCACTCCCTAAAGTATACAAAGCAGCACTAGTAAAATTTAAAGTTACACCTTCAAATTCTAAATCAACATTTACAATTTTAGCTTTCCTCTCTTCCAATAACAAAGAGTCTAATGTTCTCTTAATATCAGCTAAAGGTGTTCGTATTGGTTTCTCTGAGTTAGCTAAACTTCCCGCCACACTGGCTTTAAACTGTTCAAAAAACCCTAAATCAATCTTAGAAATGGCAAAGAAAACAACAAAAAAAACCAACAATAAACTGACTACATCGGAATAAGTAATAAGCCACGATTCATCAACTAGTGTGCCACCTTCTGAAGATCCTTCCAATAAACTATCAAAAGTAGAAGATTTCTGTTTTTGATTCAGATTCATAAAGTACTCTAAAATTTATTTAAAATAAGAATTTAAATAATCTTCTATTTCTACTGGAGACTCTCTATTTCCCAACCTCTGTAAAGCTTCTATAATAAAATAGCGATAAAGACGCACACGAGCGATTGTGGATTTAATAAGAGTAGATAAAGGAAAGAAAATAGCTCTAGAAACTAAGACTCCATATAAAGTTGTAATCAAAGCTACTGATAAACCTTGCCCTAATTGAGAGGGGTCATCAATACGAGACAAAACCACAATTAATCCCATCACCGTACCCATCATACCAAATGCTGGTGCACTTGATCCCATATCTGCCAAAACTTGGCTACATTTAATATCTCGAAAATAATAGTAATCAACGCGGTTTCTGGTAATTACTGACAATTTTTCTGAGTCATAACCTATAGAAATTAAATCAACTGCATATCTTAAAACAGGATCTTTATTTTTACCAGCTAAAGATTCTAAAGCATTAACCATCGCTACCCTATCTTTTCCTGATGTTTTAGCAATATTCACTAATTGTGCACTCATTTTCCTGAATGTATTATCTGAAGGAGTTTTTTTTCTACCCAACATAAAGTTCAATAAAAAACCAAGAGTATATAAAACATTGCTAAAACCATAACCGATAATAGATCCAGCCAAAATTCCTAATGCAATAAACGCAAAACTAGATAACTGCCAAAAAGAAACATTATCACTTAAACTAAAAAAAATATAAACTAAATTACCTAAAGCAACAATCAACCCTAACCATAATGAAAACACTAATTACCTGCCTTTATTCTTAAAAGTTCTAACATTTCAACTACTCCTGGGATATCTGGATCCACTTTCAAAGCCTGTTTCCAATTACGAGAAGCACTCTCTTTTTCTCCAAGCATATAATAAATACTACCTAACAAAGCAAAACCTTCTGCAGTTTCCTTCTCTTTTACTATAGCCTTAGCAACTTTTAGAGCTTTTTCATATTGTTTATTATAAAATAAATTTTGGGCTTGTCTTATACCTTGTACAACTTTCCCAACATTTTCCCCCTTAGTCAAAGCATTCCTTTCTTCTTGCTTCTTATCTTGTTGTTCCTTAAGTTTAGATATATTATCTCTTTTTCTATTGCCCTTTAAAACAATATTAATATCGTCCCGATCCAAATCAAAGTCTACACCCAAATCTGTAGATTGATTAGCATAATCAACACGTATCTTATTTAAGTCTTTTTGATCTGTCGTTGCTCTACGATAAGTCACTGACTTTGGACTTGACACCGACCTGACTTTCTGATTATTATTTTTATATTTATCCTCTTTTGCCGTATTTTTTGCACATGAAACAAACAAGCAAAAAGTTAAAAGACTAAATATCCCAAAGTATTTCAACATTATATGCTAACCCTCTAAAATTAAAATTATTACCCGTTGTTTGTATAAAAGTTTCATTTCGTCCAATCAAAGTCGTTCCTCCAATAAACTGTTCTACTTGAGCTTTAATTGAGAAATAACGAGAAAAATGTGTTATCGCAAATACAGATAAACTCAAAAGTCTTCCATCATACAAGAGTACTGAACTTGTAGCTCCAGCAAAGATTCCTAAAGAAAGTAATCCTCTACCATCAATAATTCCTTTTCTGGAAGGTATTAAAACATAAGCCATTTCCCAAGCAACACGAAGAACTGGAAATTGTTCTGTTTTCGCAACCGTTGCCTGAGGATTAGTAACAGCAGATGTAAATAGACCTAAACCTAAACGGATAGTATACCAAAAGCGGTAAGTTTCCAATAATCGATTGCGATAACCCAATTGTAAATAAGACTCACTAAATGTAGGACTTTCCCAAGCAATTGTTATATTATCTTTTGCTACTGTCAAAAAACGAATACCAACGCCTAAAGAAAAACGACGAATATCTTCTGATTGCACATACTCACCAATTAAAAAGTTTTTAGACCAAAGAACATCCCCTGTTCTTTGTTTAATCACTCTGACATTGAGATAATATCCACCATTTGCAGTTTTTCCAATCTCACCCTGTAAAAAAGCATCTAAATAAAGATCCTTACCTAATTTCCACAAAGTCTCTATGTCTGGTATAGCATTGTAAATTTGTAGAGAAGTATCGGTTGAAATTACAGTGATTTGACTCAATTCAGGTGATGACACTAAATTAAAATTAGCATATTGAACAAATGCCTCTTCAATACGACCTTGTATATAACCAGCTAATCCTCTATCAATAAAATCAAAATTCATTTTAACACGATGTACGCCGACTCGCTTAACTGGATCTAAATCAACACCTCTTAAAGATTCCTCTAAACGATTTAAAAGAACATTAATTAAATCTAATTCTCTTTTTTCTCGCAAACCAGGAAAAACATCTAATGCTTCTCCTGATAAATCTTTATCATCTGATGTGGGTGCTATTGTAGGAAGCTCATTTGCATTTTTTTGAGCAAAAACAACACCAACAACAATGAATATAATTAAAAAAAATTGCTTACAGTTCATGGTTTTTTCTAATTATTATCAGTCGTGTCATTGGATTCAGCATCATTTTCTGAAAGTTCAGAATCTTCTCCTTCTGTTAAATCTAGATTTAAACTTTTAGCCTCTTGTCTCAACAAAGTTAAAACTCCTTTTCTAGCATTTTGAACTGATTCATTATCGTACTCATTTACGGAATGCTCTGATTCAATTAACAGTTTCATTCTCTCGGGCAAAAACTCCAACAACTTATCATAAATAGCAGGATCTGCCTCATATGTTGCTAAAATAATTTCATTTCGTTCAATTTGAGGCACTATCTCACGTAAAACTGCAGGTGGTAACTCAGGTATGCCAGACCAACTAACAAAATAGCGACGCACTTTCTGAGCTAATTCCATATCCGTTTGATTCAAGTTTTCAAGATATTTCTCTTGTTCATTGATAGATAAATTATTAAGTATATCAATAATTTTTTCGGTACCATCAACAGCAACATGCTTCATATTAAATACTTTCACAGCTCTTTTGGAAAGCTGTAATGCCAATTTTTTATAGGCAGATACAGATAACTTATTAATTTTCCCCATTTGTCCTAAAATTTGACTACGCTGATTTTCATCTAAACGCCTTAAAATACGTGTCGCTATTTCGGGGTTTAATTGAGCAACAGCAACAGAAGAAACTCCAGGATCTTCTCTTTTAATTAAATGCAAGATTTGTTCTTCATTAAGATATTTAAGGAATCCAAACAAATCTTCTTGTTCAGAAGAATCTGTTATAATTTTAGACTTTTTTCGATATTCAGTTCTAAAATTTTCCAATAGCGGTCTAACTTCTTCTATATTTGGGGTAGAGTCTGATGCTTTAATTGCATCTTCTATGTCACCTATCTGGTCGGAACTCATTTCTGTACGTAATACTTCTAATAAGCGATCATCCACATTATGAATTAAAGTTCCAATATTTTTAATTCCTTCTTCTTCTTGCTCTTCTTTGAGCCAAGAGGTTAAAACATCTCTACTTTGTTTTGCATTTCCAACAAAAGCACTTACAATAAAAGATTTTAAATTCTGTAGTTGCATTTCTTCTTGCTGACTTTGATGTCCCAACATTTTTGTTTTAATTTCTTGTAAATCATTCATCACTGGACTCAAATCTTGTTGATGAGATCCTGTTTCATTATCTTTTTTCCTAGACTTAGAAATAGAACGCGTAACAAACCAAACGATGATAAGAATAAAAAGACCTAAAAGAATAAAAGGCATTAATGCAAAGAAGTGCTCTAAAGCTTTATCTTGTGGATCATCTTTTTCCTTAAGTAATTCTTCTTGTAACCGTTCCAAAGCTTCTTTTGTTGAATCTTTTGCAACTTCAAAAGGTTGTTGTTGATTATTCCAACTACGCTTAGCTGGGAATACACGGCGGTTTATAAAAAGTTCATCCCCACGAAGTTCATCAAAAGAAGTCACCAATCTTACAACATTCTCAATAAATTCTACATCTTCTTCTGTGAAGCTAGTATCAATCAGAACTTCAACAAAAATATTTTCAACTTTATAAGGACCTTTTTTTTCAAATGGTTGCTGCCTTAGTTCACTAGGTAAAACGGGAAGACCTGGTAATTCTTCTACTTCATTTAAAAGAGTCGTATCTGGCTGATAAATTGGTAAAAGGTTTACCTTTGTGTTAACAATATAACTCCTTGAATCAAAATATTTACCCAAAGATTGACGTACAATTCCTCGATAACGTGTAGAAATAACATTACGCTGAGACTCAATAATGTTTCCTTGTTGAGAACGAAATGTTGGTTGAGAAAAGTCTTGAGCAACAGCAACGAAGCAAATTAAAAAACTTATAGCAAAAAAGAGTATTCTAATCAAAAGTAATTCCATCTAATTGAAAGCAGTTCAGAATCTAGTTAAAAAATATTACAAATACAAGCCATTTTTTTTCAAAATTACTAAATTCTCCTTATGATTTATTGTCACTCTATTCTTTTACTCCTATTCTTCTTCTCTACTTTCCTCTACTCTTCAGACAAGAAAACTCTCCAACAAGATTTCTCTAGTTCAAATCTCAGTCAAGCAATCTTAGCAGGTGGCTGTTTTTGGTGTACAGAATCAGATTTAGAAAAATTACTTGGTGTGTCCCACGCTATATCAGGCTATACAGGGGGCATAATTGAGAAACCAAACTATGAACAAGTGTCTCAAGGGAAAACAAAACACCTAGAAGCTGTCAAAGTTTTTTACGACTCAACTAAAGTTAGCTATTCACAAATTCTTCAATACTTTTTTAAAACAATAGACCCTACTGACTCAGGAGGTCAATTCTCTGATAGAGGTCATCTCTACACTTCTGCAATATTTTACTTAAACTCAAACCAACAAAAAATAGCCATAGAAGAAAAAAATAAGCTTGAAAAAACTCAAAAATTTAATCTCCCTATTTATACAATTATTCGCCCTGCTCAAATATTTTATCCTGCAGAAAACTATCATCAAAATTATTATAAAAAGAAGCCTAATCATTATCAATCTTACCGTTACTATTCAGGACGTACTCCTTTCATTGAAAAACACTGGGGCGATATTTATACAAAGAAGAAACAATAATCTAAACCTCTTTATCTAACTACAGTGAGTTCAACAATTCATCAAACCAAAACACTCAATGCTTTAATTGATGTTACTCGACATATTAATTCTTCTCTAAATTACCAAGAAGTTGCTTATAACTGCTTACTTTCTTTAAAAAATACCTTAGAATTAACCGAACTTTGTTTATGGTCTAAAGACCAAAATAACCCTAATTTTCTAACAAAAAAAATTTGTTTTTCTGAAAAAGAAAAAACAATTAATACACTCGGTATAGAAAACAATAAAAATCCTATTATTCAATCTTTCTTAAATTCTATTACTATTGCAAGTCCAGATGCCAAATTAATTGAAGATTTAGATATACCCTTGTATATTCAATCCGATATTATTGGCTTTATTGCTGTCCCAATCAATTTAAATAATCATTGTATCGGAGTTCTTTCCGCTTTCCGAACTAATTTTTCAACGATGTTTAATGAAGATTTATTAGTCATGAAAACATCCGCTTCAATCATTTCTCAAACCTTAAAATTAAAAGGATTTGTAGACGACTCTACTGCACTACTAAAAAAACAAAATCAAGAATTAAAAAATCAACTACACTCTAAATTTAAAATAGATCTTTTTTTTAGTCAATCCGAAGTGATGGAAAAAACTTTAGCTAAGGTACATCTAGCCGCTAATACAGACGCCATCATTTTATTACAAGGAGAAAGCGGTGTAGGAAAAACAGCTATTGCAAAAGGCATTCATTACTCTAGTCCTAGAAAACAAGAACCCTTTGTCGTCGTGAACTGTTCTGCAATTCCTGAAAATTTATTGGAAAGTGAACTTTTTGGATACGAAAAAGGAGCTTTTACTGGAGCCAATAAAACTAAGAAAGGACGCTTTGAAGCGGCTCTTGGCGGAACAATTTTCTTAGACGAGATTGGTGACATCCCTCTTTCTGCACAACTAAAACTTTTACAAATTATTCAAAATAATTCTTTTGAAAGATTAGGCTCTAATCAAACAATTCAAAGTAAAGCTAGAATCATTTTTGCAACCAATACTGATTTAATAGCCAAAGTAAAAGATAAAACTTTACGAGAAGATTTTTATTACAGGTTAATGGTCGTGCCTATTAGAATTCCTTCTCTTAAAGAACGTTTAGAAGATATTCAGCTTTTAACTTATCATTTCATTCAACATTTTAGTAAAAAATACGATAAAAAATTATCACTCTCTAAAGCTGGACTAAATCTTATTCTAGAATATGATTGGCCAGGAAATGTCCGAGAATTAGAAAACACTATAGAAAGAACTATTATCTTC
This sequence comes from Fibrobacteria bacterium, assembly GCA_965261055.1. Classification (GTDB taxonomy): domain Bacteria; phylum Fibrobacterota; class Fibrobacteria; order UBA11236; family JADFYW01. The sequence continues at coordinate 941,599 of OZ253440.1, forward strand.
TCCGAAAATAATTCCGAAATACAGACTAACGCCATTTCCTTTTTACCTCATTCAAATATCGAAAAAATTCCACCTAAGATCACAGCACAAACTCCATTAGAGACTGAAAAAAATTATAGAAAGCCTTACGAACGCGTCCCCTTAAAAAGAGATCTCATTGAAAAAGCTCTTCAAGAAAATTCTGGCATCCAAACTCTTGCTGCTAAGCAACTGCAAGTCTCTTTTAGACAGCTTAGCTATGCCATTAAAAGACACAAAATTAATCCTAAAACTTTTAAAATATAATCATGACTCTTTATTTAAAATATTTAAAAAGTTTTTGCTTACTTTTTTTTTTCTCATCTTTGTTAAGTCATGCTGCCTTAGAAAAAAAAAGCAGTCCTTATAAGTATAAGGAGAATAGTGATTGGTATATAAAAACACCACCTTTATCCTATAAAAAAGCTCTCTTTTATTCCTTAATTGTTCCTGGAGGAGGTCACCTATATACAGAACGTTATGTTAGAAGCGGTTTTTTAATAGGTTTAGAATTAACTTTAACTATTGACGCTTTTGGTAATAACACCTCTATTATTTCTAAAGCAAAAAGAGATGCATCGGAGTTAAGAAAAAGGTCTTTTAATCATTTAAATGATTACTTGGATACAACCAATAGCCAAAGAAATACTGCTTTAAATTCATACTTTAATGACCAAGCTTCGGCTCGCCTAAGAGAAGATAATTTTATGGAGATTCAAACTCTACAACGCTCTGAGATTAGTTGGCTAATTGGACTTCATTTTTATGGTGTTATGGATGCTTTAAATATTGTATATCATTCTAAAAAACCTAAACCTCCAAAAACAATGTGGTCTGGAGCTCTTTACCGTTCTCTGCTCTTACCTGGACTAGGGCAAATTTATAATAGAGAATTTGGAAAATTTGGAATGTTGTGGATGGCAATGGGTAATTTTATTTCATCCGCTATTTTTAGACAACAAGTCGTAACTTATTACTTAGATAGAAAACGAGAACTTTTACTAGATACCGTAAATATATTTTCTCTTACGAACTCATCAAACTTCAACTCTCAATCAAAAATTGTCAACAATCAACTTATTGACATTAGGAAAAATAGAAACCAATATATTTGGGGACTCGTTATGCTATACTTGTACAGCATAGGAGATAGTGTTGTAGATGCTTTACTTCAAGATTTTAACCATCCATCTTCTTTTGCCTTCGTGCCAGGAAACACTCCTTTTCATTTTATCTTTGTCAAAAATTTTTAATCTTTTAATCTTATGTTTATTCCTTTTTATTTTATCTTATTCCTACTTCTTAATACCATTCTTTTTTCTCAAGACAACTTAATTGAATTACAACAAGAGATTCAACGCATTGAAAAAGAGATCAGTAAGGAACAAAAATTTCATGATCAGGAAAAAGAACAACATAAAGGGTTTAACACTCAAAAAGAAATTAAAACAAAAAACATTCTTCAACAAATCAATCTTATAAAGAATGAGATAGACTCTCTTCAAGTCGAAAACAAGCAACTCATTCGAAAAATAAACTCTTTTGTAAATCAAATTAATTCTTTAAAAACTAAAACTAATTCTACACTAGACTCTCTAAAATCAACAATCCAAATTTGGTCTAATATTTTAAAAATAAGTTTTCCTCATAACAGAAAAAAATATACTTTACAATTCAAAAATCTTTATGATGATCTTAAAGAAGAGAAAGTTTCAATCTCTCAAAGTTTAGATCAATTCTACCTAATTGTTCTAGATCTAATTTCTCAAGGCTATAGCGTAGAGAACTTCTATGGTTCCTATACAAACTCAAAAGGAAAAACTTTTGATGGTGTTTATTTTAGAACTGGTAATATTTTTTATTTCTTTATGAGTGAAGACCAAAAGCAAATTTCCTATTTAACACGAATCAATCAAAAATTCCAATGGAACGATAAACCCAATTCAAATATTAAACGAGAAATCATTAAAACCTTTAATATTTCTCAAGGAAAAACCCCCCCCAAACTAGTGCTACTTCCCATTCAAATTGAAGGAGAAAAATAAATGAAATACATTTTGCTTATTTTAATTCTCTTCTCTCACTCTTTTTCACAGTACTACGATGAAGATAATTCAAAACGAATCATTAGCTTAAAAGAAAAACTCAAAGACCTAAAAAATTTAAGAGATAGAGTCATCACTAAAAGATGGAAGGATCGTAGGCAATATTACAATGATTATGAAAAATTTAAACAACAATACCAAGAACAAAAAAATACCTTAGAGAATTTACATTCAAAACAACAACAACAACGAGAAGCTCTAAACACATCTATTCAAAAACTTGAGAAAACAAAAAGCGAATATTTTTTTTCTTTGCAAAAATATCAAAACTTAACAATACAGCAAAAAAATACTTTAAAAAATTATTTAAACCTGCTAAATAAACGCTTTCCTATAAATATTACACAAAGGCTTACGCAATCTAAGAGAGTTTTAAAAAAAATGGATAGATCTCAATCTAACCCCAATGTAACTCTAACAGCAATACAAAAATTTCTACAGGACGAATACAATCTTACTCAAACCATTAGTTTATCTTTTAATCAAAACCTCACTTTATCCGACTACACCAAAGGAAAAGGATTAATTTTTCATGTGGGGACAATAGGGAGTTTTTATTTAGATGCCAAAACAAATAGAACTGGAGTTTTACTTAGGAATAGCAATTTAGAAGGGAATCTATTTCAATGGAAAGAGTCTATAAGCCCTAGTATCAAGAATTCTTTAGCTCTAAATTTATCTGATCTCAAGGAAAACACAAAAACACTTAAAACAATTCTCATTCCTATTGATATTTTGCGTAATCAAATTTCTAGTAACATTTACACTGAAAAAAATACGAAAGGTTTCTTTGGGAGAATTTTAAACTATTTTCAACAAGGTGGAATTTGGATGCTTCCATTACTTATTGTTGCTTTATGTGCCTTATTTTTTATTTCTGAACGCTTTTATTATTGGTGGAAATACTGCCACTTCTCAAAAAGAGATAAATTAATTCTAGAAAAAATTCTAAACCTAACTGAAAACAAACAAAATTCAGAAGCACTTAAAATCTGCCAAACACATCAAAAAATGGTAACAATAAAGCCTTTACAAGTGCTACTTGAAAACGAAAATCTAAAAAATTCCGAAGAAATTGAACAAGAAGTTCAAGGCATTCTTTTAAAAGAAGTTTATCTTTTAGATAAATACTTAACAACAATTCTTGTTCTCAGTTCCACTGCACCTTTAATTGGTTTACTTGGAACTGTTGCTGGAATGATTAGTCTATTTGAAATCATTACACTTTATGGAACAAGCGACCCTAAGTTAATGGCTGGCGGTATCTCTCTAGCACTAATTACAACTCAAACTGGGTTAGCGATCGCTGTTCCTATTATACTTTTTCATAATTATTTAAGTAACCGATTTGAAAAGGTCAAACAAAATTTGCAACATTATACTTCAAAACTACTCCAAACGCTATATCCTCATGAATGATCTTTTATATGAAATTGGCTCAATTTTTAGAAAAGGTGGATGGGTACTCATTCCTCTTTTTATCTTATCTCAATCTGCTTGGATTTTATGTTTTAAACAATGGTGGGTTCTTAAAAAACACAAGTTTTCTACTCTAAAATTTTTAACCTTAGCCCCTAAAAATAACCAAGAATTATTACACGAATTAAACCAAAATCAATGGCTTGGAGCTCTATCAAAAATCTGTCAATCTGCCCTTCAAGGCTTAAAAAACAATAATTTAGAAGAATCTATTAAAATTAAAACCAAAGAAATTCAATTCTCTATTAACAAGTCTATTAAAACAATCGCTATTATCAGCAAATCCCTCCCTTTGCTAGGACTATTTGGAACTGTCCAAGGTATTAAAATCACTTTTGACATTATTCAAGAATATGGAAACGGAAACTCATCTATCATATCTTCTGGTATATCTACAGCATTAATTACAACTCAATCTAGTTTGATCTTAGCAATTCCTCTTATTCTTTTCCATAACTATCTAATCAATCAAATTCGTAATATTGAATCTGATTGCATAGAAAGTGCAAACAAAATTTTAGTTTTAAATAATCAATTAAAGTCATGATACTTATTCCTGAAAAACAAAAACAAAATACAGAGATCAACATTACACCAATGTTAGATATGGTTTTTATTTTGTTAATATTTTTTATTATAACTGCGTCTTTTACGCAAGAAACAGGATTAGACATCAGTAAACCTAAAGCCTCTACTGCTCAAAAAACAACTAAAGAGAACTTGATAATTGCGGTTAATGAATCAGGTAAAATTTTAGTGAAAGAAACTCAGGTTAGTTTAAATACACTTCAAAATATTTTAAGACAATATGCACAAAAAAGTAACTCATCAACGGTCGTCATTATTGCAGACCAACAGACACCTATATCTGTAATAGTAGATATTTTAGATCGATGTAATTTGGCTGGAATAAAAAAAACATCTATCTCTGCTGAAAAAAAGTAAGTATGTTTTCCAATTTTATTTCTCAAAAAATGAAAAAAATTTATTTTATTATTTTTTTATCCCTCCTAACAAATTTTATTATTTTCTTCTCCTTACCACTACTTTATTTTTTCTTAAATTCTCCATACAAAAAAGAAACCAAAAGGAAGCCTCAAGAAATTAATCTGTTTCAAACAAAACCCATTAAAACACCTAAAAATAAAATTATCAAAATCCCTCCTTCACTTCAAAAGCTACCTAAAACTTCTCCCGTCTCAGCTATACAAAGACCTTTCAAACTGAATTTGAATGTAAATCAAAACAACCAAGGTGTTTCTGCTATAAGCAGTAAAAGATCTAATATTGCAACTTATGAAATAGGTCAAACAGATACTGACCCTCAAATTATTGGAAATTACCCCCCTCCAAAAACTCCAGCTAGAGCTAAAAGAGAACTCGTTAATGGTCAAGTCGTTGCTCAATGGATTGTAAACGAATTTGGTCGTACTGTAGAAGTAGAACTTCTTCAGGAAGAACCTATAGGTTACGGCTTTGGTAAAAAAGTAATTCAATATGTACAAAAGCTAAAGTTTAAACCCGCTACAATACAAAAAACTCCTGTCCGCAGTTTAGTAAAGCAAAAATTTAATTTTCAAATACGCTAATGCCTTTCCTATTTCTTGTCTTATTTCTTATTTTAAATGTTTGTTATAGCCAAGATACGAGAGTAATAGATTATTTATTAGAAGGAAATTTTTTTTACTCACAAAAAAAATTCTCTAAAGCAATTGTTCAGTATAAATTAGCGATTGAAAAACAACAAAATACTGCTTTTGCTTGGCACAATTTAGGTCTTTGCTATACTCAACTAAACCAAATCCCTAAAGCAATTCAATCCGAAAAGAGAAGTGTAGAAATATCACCTCTATTTATTGAGGCTTGGCGAGGTTTGGCCGATTTATACTACCTTATTTCAGCAACACAGGAAGCAATTAGTAGTTACAAAAGAGTTTTAGAATTAGACTCTAATTACATTCACGCATGGAACACTCTAGGAGAATCTTACTTAAAACTGAATAGTCCTATTGACGCCCTTTTCCATTTTGAACAATCTTTAAAAATCAACTCCGATCAGATAGATATCTACTATGCCTTAGCTGAAACACATTCTAAAATAGGAGATTTTAAACAAGCCCAAAGAATGGTGCAAGAAGCCTTGATTCTATCTCCATCTGCAAATGCTACTGTTTATTTTTACTTAGGCTATTTATACGAACAATCTAATTTAGATAGTAAAGCTATATCAACTTATGAAGAAGGTTTAAGTTTAGATCCAAAAAACTTAAATATTTATCAACGCATTGCTTTTTTACATAAAAAAAATAATCAATTTTATTTATCCCTGATTTCCCTTAACTATGGTTTACAATTTTTCCCAAAAGAAGGTATTCTTTTTTACGAAAAAGGATTAATTTATTTAAAATTAAATCAAATTCAAAAAGCCTTAGAATCTTTCAAAAAAGCTGAAGAACTTGAAATTCAGCAAGCAACCCAAATACTCAAAATGCTAAATCAATAACTTGTTGTAATTAGTATACACAAAATCTATCTTCTCGTAAAAATGTATGTTTATATATATGTTTATTTGAAAAGGTTACTATGATTGATTTTTTGCATCAAGGCGGCACCGTTGTTTGGGTTATTTTTGCTATGGGATTAATTGCCATCGCTATTATTTTAGAAAGACTACATTTGTATTATAATACAGCAAAATATAACTCTCAAGATATAATACAACACATTGATAAAGTTATAGATAATGCTTCTAAAAAAGATTTAAATACTTTAAAAAAGGGACAAGACCCTTTGCGCCAACTTGTTACGAGTGCATTAACTCTTCACCTAAAAAACAAACCGGTTGATTACATTGAGCAAATATTAAATCAGCAATCTATTCAGCAAATTCCTAGACTACAGAAAAGACTTAATTATTTAACCCTTATTGCAAATATTGCAACACTAACAGGCCTTCTTGGAACAATTCTAGGGTTGCAAACCTCTTTTGCTTCACTTGAAATTAGTGATGCGACACAAAAAGCCTCATTACTCGCTCAGGGAATTTCTCAAGCAATGAACACAACGGCAATGGGTTTAATTATTGCAATTCCTTGTCTTATTGCGTTTACTCAGCTCCGTAATATTTGTGAAAAAAAAATAGAAGAACTTGACGCTATTATTGCATATCTAATAACAAGAATGGAAAAATAAAATACTTCTCACACGCGAATAATAGTTTCATGAGGTTCCGTCGCTTAAGCCAAAATTTTGAAAACAACGAATTGGACATCACTCCAATCATGAACCTTCTGGTTATACTCATTCCTTTTCTAATTAGCACCGCAGTCTTTACTCAATATTCATTAGTAAAAATGAACCTAAAAAATTCAGATGATCAAGTCCAAGAAACATCTTCATCTCCCGTTGAAGTGCATTTGAATTATAATAAGAAACACCAAGTAGCGTTCAAAAATAAAATTCTGTACAACTTTAATTCTCAAACTATTCTATCATCTCTTATAGATTGGCTAAAAACAAACTCCTCTATATTTCAAAATACTCAAGATGGAACTATTTTCGTGAGTGACTCTGTTGTTCTAAATGACATTATTCAAACTGTAACAGGTCTCAAAACTATCGGTATAAAAAATATTTCTTTTACCGAGAGTGATTCGTGAGTTTTAATCCAAAACAAAAACTATCTCAAACTAGATCTAGGTATAAATCTTTTACTTCCAATCAAAAATTTAATCTTGAAGAAGAATCTAAAGTACAACTTACCTCTTTACTTGATGTACTAACAATTTTACTCATTTTTTTAATGAAAAGCTTTTCTTTAAACCCACAAATAACAAACTTAGAACCGAACATCCAAGTTCCCATTGCACAACCTAAAGCACAAATTAAGAATGAACTCATTTTATCTATTTCAAAAACACAGGTTATCTTTAATGGCAACACCATTTTTACACTTCCTATTCATTCTAACAATGAGGAAGAAATTCTACAAAAATTAGACCTCGCTTTAGCAAAAAGTTTTTCTAGAAGTAAATCACTTATTATCCAAGCTGACCAAAGTCTTCCCTTTGGTCAAATAAAAAAAATACTTTCAGCTTGCCAAAACAGTAGTTTTAAAAATATATCTATACTTGTTCTACAATAATAATGATAGCTTTTATAAACTCAAAAATAGACTCAAAACAAGACAAGTTATTTTACGGAATTGTATTTACATTCTCCCTCCTTTTTTTATGTCTCAGAATTTTCATTTGGCTTTACTCACCTTCTGAAACTACGGGCTTTATTGGGATTTTAGATAATAATGCTATTGATTTTCATTTACAGAAGAAAAAAAACACGAAAAAAGTTCCAACAATACAACCCAAAATAGAACAAAAGAGAAAAAAACCATTAAGAATTAGAAAAGTCTATAATTCAAAAGCTCAAAAATTAGATATAGACAAAGAAAATATAAAACCATATCAAGACACCATCTCTCTTGATAATAATCTAAAAGGTGATTTAAGCTCTGTTATCTATATTACCAAGAAACCAATACGTGAAAATGTTGTTGTTCCTGAATACACTTTAGAAATGAGAGAGAATAACATTGAGGGAATTATTTATGCAAATATCTTAATTGATGTGGATGGTAAAGTAAAAAAAATTATATTTTTGAATGATTTAGGTCATGGAAGTCGATCTATTAGCAAAGAAGCCATTTTAAAAACAAAATTTTCACCTGCTTATGTTAAAGAGAAACTCGTTGCATTATGGATTCCATACTCCTTTTCTTATGAGCTTGAAAAGGAATAAACTCTATTTCTTTATTTTTACAATTTTTTGTTTATCTGTTTATGGACAAACTAAACAAGAAAACCTTAAACAGAATACAGAACCTAAAATTATTCCACCTGTTCTCATAAAATTTATACAAGCGACATACTCTAAAAAAGACTTAAAAAATCATATTGAAGGCTCTATTACCTTTGAACTATTAGTTAATGAAAAAGGGTTGGTTGATTCTATACAAATTGTGAAAGGATTAAAACCAAGCTTAGATTCAGCTACTAAAAGAGCTGTATCTCAATTTAAATTCAATCCAGCTACAATAGGCCTTGATTCTATTCCTGTCATTATTGAATATAGATATGATATTAAAATGACTGATGTAGAAATTCCAGAATACATCAACTTTAAAGGACAAGTTAGAGCTAAAGGCACTCGTAGTCCTCTCATAAATGCAATTTTAACTGTTTCATTTTCAGATACATCTTTAAATTATACACCTATTCCTTTTTCGAAATACCTTAAAAAAATAGGCTCTTTTAAAGATCAAAAAGTAGAAAACTCTACTGTTATAACTAAAACCGATAGTCTTGGTAATTTCCAATTCAAATCTCTTCCTTCTGGAAGCTTTAAGGTTTCAATCTTAGCTTCTGGATATAAACTAGAGTCCTTCAAAGAAATTTTGAAAGAAAAACAACAAGTAGAGAATCTATACCGTCTGAATAAAGAAGTTTATGATGACTATGAAGTTATTGTTTATGGTAAGTCAAAACGAAAACAAGTTTCTAAAAGCGAACTAAGTGTAGGTGAAATCAAACGTCTTCCTGGATTTGGTGGTGACGCCATTCGCGTTGTAGAAGCTCTACCGAGTACCTCTAGAAGTGGCTTTTTATCTGGTAATATTATTGTCAGAGGAGGTTCTTCTCAAGACACGCGTTTTCTTTTAAATAATCTTGATATTCCTCAAGTTTTTCACTTTGGAGGATTGCGTTCTGTCATTCATTCTAGCCTTATTCAATCTTTTACTCTTTATCCTGGTGGTTTTAATGCTCGCTATGGTGGTGCAATTAGTGGTATTCTTTATTTAAAAACACGCCCAGCAAAAACGGATCGCTGGCATGGAGAATTAAATATTAGCTGGATTGATGCTAATATCTTACTAGAGGGACCCATCAACAAAAAACATTCCTTTATTGTTTCTGGTCGTTATAGCTACTTAGGACTCATTGTTCAAAAAGCTATTAAATCACTAGCCGACGGGACAACGATCTTCCCTGCATATGCTGATGCATTAATCCGATGGGATTATAAAATCTCTAAAAAAAATCATTTTTATTTAAGTTATAATGGATCTTTAGATACTTTAAGCTTAGTATTAGGGGCTTCAACCGATACAACTAATCGTAATCAAGTGAATAGTTTTGTTAATTTTAACAGCATTTACTCTGGCCTTAAAACAAAAATCAACCCTAAAATAGAAAATGATCTTAATTTCAGTTTCAGCTCTAGAAACAACTCCACCAATGCTTTTGATCTTTTTGACTTTAACTTAAACATTAAAAGTTTCTCTTTGAAAAATGAATTGTCATGGACTTTTAACCCTAAAATCAATACCTATGCAGGACTTGATTTAAATATTGCTCAAGTTAAGAACGATATCACAATTGATTTCGACCAAGCTTCTTTTCAAGGTAGAGATATCCAAACCACTTATTATTCAAATATAGCTGGATATCTTATTTATGAATACCAACCAACAAAAGAATGGTTGATTACCCCTAGCGTCAGATATGACTATTATAACGAAATTCAAGATGCAGAAGTCAGTATAAGATTAACAAGTCGTTACCAATACACAAAATCGACAACCATTAAAGCTGCTATAGGGACTTATAATCAATCCCCAAAACCTCTTGGTCAATCTATTAGTCCTACTTTTGGAAATCCTGATTTATCTCCAACCCTAGCCCAACACTACATTTTGGGACATGAATGGCAGATCTCTAATCTCATTTTTTTAGATGTCCAAACATATTTCAACTATCAAACTCAAATCCCTGTAAATACGGATAGCCTCAGAAGTAATGGACAAAGATTTAATTTTTTACCAGATATGGAAGGAAGAGCCTACGGTTTCGAAATTTTACTTAAACACGATCGTGGACAGTCTTTTTTCGGTTGGATATCTTACTCTCTTTCAAGAAGTGAAAGGAAAGCTCCCAGAGCAACGAACCAAGGTTTTCTTACAAACCAAAAACAAGGTTTAGGAAATCAAAACTTTGATCCTAAAAAATGGGTTTTGTTTCAAAGCGACCAACCTCACAACTTTCAAATTATTGGAAATTGGAGACTACCTAGAAATTGGGAGGTCGGTTTCCGTTTTCGGTATTTTTCAGGTAATCCAACAACACCTCTCATCAATAGTACCGAACAGCTTTTTGATTCAGATGCATTTGCTTACCTTGAAAACCAAGATGATGCATTTTCAAATCGTATTGATCCTTTTGTCCAGCTTGACTTAAGAGCAGATAAAAAATTTATTTTTAACAATTTAATATGGTCTATTTATTTAGATATTCAAAATGCATCTTTCTTTTGGTACGAAAGCCCTGAAACAGTCGATTACAATTACGATTTTACAGAACAAATAAATACAACTATTCCTATCATCCCAACACTTGGTATATCTCTTAAATTTTAATGCAGGTCTTTTTATTATGAAATATATATTTTTGTCTTATTATTTAATTTGTTATTCTTTCTTCTCACTTACAAGTTGTGGTACATTTAGCTCTACTTTTGAAAATGTTATCGACAACGGGGTTTTTAGACCTCTAGGAATTTCTGTTGAACAAAGTGACATTTCACCTGGAAAAACCATCAAAGCACAACTTCACCTTTTCAATTCTAACCGTTCTTATGAGATTCAGTGGCAACTGCAAGTTTTTATACCAGGAATCAATAACAATGCTCCTATTTTTGATTATCCTCTTGATCTTTTAACAATCAACAGAGATAACAACTTAAACACAATTGAATTTTTAATTCCAGATTTTGGAAATTTTCATCCTTTCCTTAGAGTTAATAACGCTTTAAAATTTTTTGAAATTGAGCAACAGTTTTTTAATTTAAAGCAAGCTTCCACCAGTGAAATAGAAGCATTAAAACAAATTGGTATCGTAAACGATTCTAATTTTAATAGAACTATAACTATTTTAGATTCTATTCCAGTACTTCCTTCTGAAATTTCTAACTGGATTAATCAAAATTTAATTCAATTTCAATTAACAGCAATTGTTTCTGAAGTTGACTTCAATTTAGAAATAACAAAAAACATCGTTATTCGCTACTCCGAAAAAATAGACAAAACTTCAAAAACCAATAATACAAATGAAAGTGCTGAAATCTCTACTATTTCTCTTATTGTTGTTTCCAAACCTGATATCAAAGACCCTAATGATTTAAAAAATTTAAATGACTCTTTAATAGATACTATTTTCTTTTCTAGAAATAAATTTAACAGTAATAATAATATTGAAACCCAAATTGATACCATTTCCGTTGATCCTGAACAAAAATCTTATTTCTTACTAGCAAACTCACCTTCACCTCAAGATTATATAGATACAACAGGTGCTATTAAACAAGAAGTGTTTCATTATTTTTGGTTTGTTACACATGTAAATCCCCCTGGAGTCGATTGGGACAATTATATAAGATTTGAAGCACCCAATTTTGATGTTCCAAACTCAAAAGGTTTCAAAGAAATTGTTTCTGTCCAAATCCCTTCTAAAAACACCAATATTCGTGAGTTCAAATTTCACCTCTATTTGCAAGATAGCCGTAACAATACATACAATGAAGTCCCTGGAGCCAGTTTTTTAGATGTAGCAGGTTATTTAAAATACCCTTAAACTGACTTAAACATAAAAATACTAAGAAAAATCTTTTTTCTTAGTTCTAAAAAAGCTATTTTGGACTTATGAGTTTTTCTTCTCGTCATATTGGTATACTATCTAACGACTTACCCTCCATGCTCAAAGAAATTTCTTCTTCTTCTTTGACAAACTTAATCCAACAAGCCTTACCTTCACAAATTAATCTTCAAAATCCTCTAAATCTTTCTGAAGCTTTAAGTGAATCCGAGTGTTTAGAAATAATTTCAAATATCTCTAAAAAAAATATCATTTATAGATCTTTTATTGGAAAAGGTTACTATGATTGCTTCGTGCCTACAGTCATTCAACGTAACATTTTGGAAAATCCAGGTTGGTATACTCAATACACACCCTATCAAGCAGAAATTTCACAAGGACGTTTAGAAGCTCTACTTAATTTCCAAACAATGGTTATTGATTTAACTCAAATGGATATCGCTAATTCATCTTTACTAGATGAAGGAACAGCTGCCGCAGAGGCTATGTTTTTAGCTTGGAATATTTCACAAAAAAAGAAAAAACAAGCATCTACATTTTTAGTTTCTAAAAACTGTTATTCTCAAACAATAAATGTAATTCAAACACGATCCGAACCCTTAAATATTGAAGTTTGTTTTTGGGACGAAAAAAAAACTCCCTTATCTGAACTCAATCATAACACCATTTTTGGATTGTTTCTACAATACCCTGATCAACAAGGTCAAATATTAAATTATTCTAACCTCACTCAAACAGCAAAAGATAATGATATTATCGTTTGTGTTGCTGCCGATCTTTTAAGTCTAACAATTTTAAAACCTCCTGGAGAATGGGGTGCAGATATTGTCATTGGAACAACTCAAAGATTTGGTGCTCCGATGGGCTACGGAGGGCCTCATGCTGCCTATTTTGCAACAAAATCTGAATATAAACGTCTAATTCCAGGTCGTATCATTGGAGTATCAACGGATAAGTATAACAAACCTGCATTAAGAATGGCCTTACAAACTCGAGAACAACATATCCGTAGAGAAAAAGCAACTAGTAACATTTGCACTGCTCAAGTTTTATTAGCAATTATGAGTAGCTTTTATGCTTGTTATCATGGCCCTAAAGGTTTAAAAGCTATCGCTCAAAAAATTCAAAATTTAACAGTTTGTTTGCATAACCATCTTACCGAAAATGGTTTTAAACAAATAAACAAACACTTTTTTGATACGTTAACAATACATTTAGACTCAAAAGAACGATGTAACCAAATTCAAGAAAGAGCAATTCAAAAGGGCCTTAATTTTCACTATCCTAAAGATAATCACTCTGTTTCTATTGCTTTTGATGAAACTAAAACTCAAAAAGACATTGAAGATATTATTACCATCTTTACAGGAAAAACTTTAAAAACCACTATTACCGATAGCTTTATAATACCAGAAGACTTAAAAAGAAACAGTACCTTTTTAGAGCATCCCAATTTTAATAACTATCATAGCGAAACAGAAATGTTACGCTATATTCATTATCTAGAAAAAAAAGACCTTTCTCTAAATCACTCTATGATTGCTCTAGGTTCTTGTACGATGAAACTTAATGGGACAACTGAAATGATTCCCGTAACTTGGGATAATTGGAGCAAAATACATCCTTTCGCACCTTTGTCACAAGCACAAGGCTACCAACAAATATTCTTAGAGTTGGAAGAATCATTAAACGAGATTACTGGACTAAAAGCAACCTCTTTACAACCTAACTCAGGAGCACAAGGAGAATATGCAGGTCTCTTAGTCATTCGTAAATATCATAAAAATCGCAATGACTCTAAACGAAATATTGTTTTAATTCCTTCATCTGCTCATGGAACAAATCCAGCAAGTGCCAGCTTAAATGGTTTAAAAATCATTATTATTAAATGTGATAATGAAGGTAACATTGACATTCAAGATCTAAAAGAGAAAAGCGAGCAACATCAAAAAAAGCTCTGTGCTTTTATGATAACTTATCCATCTACTCATGGTATTTTTGAAGAAGAAATACAACAAATGTCTGATATCATCCATTCTAATGGTGGTCTTGTATACATGGATGGAGCAAATATGAATGCTCAAGTCGGTTTAACAAATCCTGGTCGTATTGGCATCGATGTTTGTCATTTAAATTTACATAAAACATTCTGTATCCCTCATGGAGGAGGAGGTCCTGGGGTTGGGCCTATTTGTGTAAATGATAAGCTCATTAATTTTTTGCCAACTCACTCTTTCACACCAACTGGTGGTCAAGATGGAATTTCAGCTGTTTCCAGTGCTCCTTGGGGAAGTGCTAATATTCTTTTAATCTCTTGGGCTTATATCAAATTAATGGGAGAAAAGGGATTATCTCAAAGTACAAGAATTGCAATTTTGAATGCAAACTACTTAATGTCTAAACTAGAAAAACACTATCCTATCCTATACACGAATAAAAATAACCGTGTTGCACATGAGTTTATTATTGATTTTCGTCCATTTAAAAATTCCGCTGGTATTGAAATAGAAGATGTTGCTAAAAGATTAATGGATTACGGTTTCCATGCCCCAACCGTTTCCTTCCCTATTGTGGGAACATTAATGATTGAGCCAACCGAAAGTGAATCTAAAAAAGAACTCGACCGTTTTTGCGAAGCAATGATTTCTATCCGCAAAGAAATTAAACAAATTGAAGATGGAATTATTTCTAAAGAAGATAATCCTCTTAAAAATGCACCTCATACTCAAGAAGTTTTAATACAGGAAAACTGGCCACACTCTTACTCTAGAAAAGAAGCTGTTTTTCCAACATCTTGGTCTCTAAACAATAAATTTTGGCCTACTGTAGGACGCATTGATAGTGCCAAAGGCGATAAACAATTAATTTGCACCTGTCCCCCTATTGAAAATTGGCAAAATTAACGTATACTTCTATGCCTACAGATATAAAAAAAACATACTATTTAGCAACCTATGGTTGTCAGATGAATGTTTATGATTCAAATTTGATAGCAGAAATGCTAGAAAATAAAGGTCTCTCAGAATCATCTAAAATTGAAAATTCTGATGTCATTATCGTCAATACTTGTTCTATACGAGGTGGTGCTGAAGATAAAGCCTATGCCCGTATTAACAGTATGCGTTATCACAAAAAAAACAATCCTCATATCAAAATTGCAGTTGTAGGATGCATGGCTCAAAATCATGGAGAAAAAATTCCCGTAAAACTGGATCATGTTGATTTTGTAGTTGGTCCCGATAACTATCACGAACTGGAAGAAAAACTTTTTGGTAAATACAAAAGCACACAAATATTAACCGATCAAGATGCATTTGAAAATTATACTGGCTTGATTGCCAAAATCAATTCAAAAGTTTCATCTCATGTTACCATTATGAGAGGCTGTAATAAAAAATGTGCTTACTGTATCGTTCCTTTTGTACGCGGAAAGGAACGCAGTCGAGATCCTTTAGATATTGAAAAAGAGGTGCGTCATATCGTATCCTCTGGAATTCCTGAAGTTATTCTTTTAGGTCAAACTGTAAATTCTTACCGTGTTGTAGGTGAAAACTTTGCAGGACTATTACGTCGTCTCAGTAAAATTGAAGGTCTACAACGACTTAAATTTACATCACCCCATCCTCGTCATTTTACTTCTGAAGTTATTGAGACAATGGCAACTCATTATAATATTTCGGCTCATTTACACATGCCTTTACAATCTGGATCTAACTCTATCTTAAAAAAAATGAAGCGTCAATATACACGAGAACGATTTATTGAAATTATTCAAGAAGTACGTCAATACATGCCTTATGCTGGTATTACAACTGATATCATTACTGGATTTGTAGGCGAAACCGAACAAGACTATCAAGATACTTTAGACTTAGTCAAAGAGATTAGATTTGATTTTGCATATATGTTTTCCTACTCTCCTCGTGAAGGGACAGAAGCTTTCTCTGAAATAGAAACTCTTAGTCCTGAAGAAAAATCATACCGCTTATCCAAACTCATTGAAATACAAAATCAAATCACTACAGAAAAATTAGATTCTATGGTTGGTAAAAAAGAAAAAATACTATTAGAAGGTCCTTCTTACAAAAACAATCTTGAATGGATTGGTAAGACTGATTGCTTTAAAAAAGTTATTGTACCTTTTGATACCTCTTTTTCTGCTGGCCAGATTGTTACCACTCAACTAGAAAAACGTAGTGGTTTTACTTTACTGGGATCAACAATTAATTTGTAGCAACTTTTTTATTTTTTATTTATAATACATCAAACTCAATACAAAGGAAAATATAATGCCTGGATCATATAACATTCAATTAGAAAAAGATAAAAATTACGCTTGGTGTTCTTGTGGACTCTCTTCAAAACTTCCTTTTTGTAATGGTGCTCATAACTCAACAGATAAACGACCTATTGTTTTTAAAACAGAAAAAACTGAAATGAAATCTATTTGTGGATGTCAAAAATCAGCTAATGCACCTTTCTGTGATGGTTCACATTTAAATTAAATTTTAACATCAATAAAAACTAAGTAGTCAACCACTGCTTAAAAGTTTTCAACCTATTTCGACTGACTTTTACTTCTTTTTCATATTTAGGAGTTAATTCAATTATTGCTTTGCCTAACTTTAATTTTAAAGCACCTTGATAAATTGCTTCACGATTAACAATCATTTGACGATTAACTTGGAAGAACTCTTTCGAAGATTCTCTTTTAAGGTCTTTCAAAGTTTTGTTTAGAATTCGAATCTCATTTTCAAATGTGCGTAAATACACATATCTGTTATTAGCATAAAAATAAGCAATTTTGTTAATAGAAATACTTTGATACACATTACCAGTACGGACTTGGTAATATTTTGGAGTACCGTTCAAATTATCCATTTCATTCCACAAATGCATCACTTTACTTTTATTAAAAATTTCTAAACTTATATACTTATCTAAAGCCTCATTTAATTCTTTTTGATTTAAAGGCTTGAGAAGATATGCAATACTATTCAGCTTAAAAGATTGAATTACATACTGATTGTACGCCGTTGTAAAAATCACTGGACATAAAATATTAACTTGGTTAAAAATCTCAAAACTTAACAAAGAGTGTAAGTGTATATCCAAAAAAATTAAATCTGGATGTGTATTTTGAGAAAGCCATTCTATAGAACCCTCAACAGTTTCCAAAATTTCTAAAACCTCTATTTTGCGACGCGTCTTCTCAGAATATTTAACTAAAAAAGAATTTAATAACTCTGCAGATAATATCTCATCTTCAATAATAATAACTTTCATTTTAACTTAACTTCTTCTGATTAATTACAGGTAAATAAATGGTAAAATATTTTTTGTTATTTAAAATTAAAGGTTCCTCTTCAATTAATAACTGATAACGCTTAATCAAAGTTTTTAGTCCTATTTTAGTAGATGATATAGACCGTCCCTTAGGTCTAAAATCGTTCTTAAATATAATTTGTTTTTTATTAAAAGATAAAGATATTTGTAGAGGTTTTTTACTGTTAAACTCATTATGTTTAACTGCATTTTCCATTAAGATTTGGAGCGTTAGTGGTGGAATCCACTGATTATAATCTGCTTTGGATATCGTATTCTTAAATTCAAAACCCTGAGGATATCTTTGTTTTAACAAAAAAACATAAGCATCTAAACATTCTATCTCTTTTTCTAAAGAAAGGATCTGCTCCTCATTATGTTCCAAAACATAACGATACATTTTTGCTAATTCTTGTACAAACTGTGTTGCCAAAACTTTGTTTTTTTCTATTAATCGTGTCAAAACACTCAAACTATTAAACAAAAAATGAGGATCTATTTGTCTTTTAATATAATTTAATTCTGTATTTAAAACTTCCTGTTTTAACAAAGAAACCCTAAGTTCTGAAATCTTCCATTTGCGATAAATATAACGCCCTTCGTAAATTGAAGCAAACACCATTGTAAAAATAATCGTTACAATGGAACTACGATAGACACTACTCACGGAGATTTGAATACTTGACAAGCTTAAATCAACAATTACAACAGCCAAAGCAAAAAAGACAGATACTAAGGTTAATAAAGGAAAAATCGTGATTAATAAGTGTCGCGGAGGTGATTTCTCCCAAGGGTAGTGCTTCCTAACCCATGCAAACCAAAAATTACAACCCAACCAAAGTAAAAAAGTCGTTGCAACAGAAATTCCAAAGACAATTACAACATCTAAAATTTTCCAATTTTTAACATCCATAAACAAAAATGGAATGAAGATACTCAAACAAAGAATCCATACAAAATTCATAAGTCTTCTTTTTATCAATAACAAAAAGTATACCATATATTATAAATTTATATAATCCTATGACATCAAATTAATCTTTATCTAAATTTTTAAACATGAAAGATAAAATTCCTGAATTCAAAACTTCAGCTCAACACTGGAAGTACACATTATTCCCTAAGATTTCTCAAGAATGGAATCAACTGATTGAGGAATTTGAAAAAGATATTTTACTAAAAAAACAAGGTAAAATTAGCGATCAACTTTTTGCCGAAACTCGGCTTAGAAAAGGAGCATACGGTCAACGCTACGATAACGGGAAACGGTATGACGGACAGGAGTCACAAGAAATACCTTATCCACAACCTAATCTAGCAAAAGGACCTGGAACCTTTTGGAACGCTCCTGGAATGCTACGTATTAAAATTCCCTTTGGTGGCGTTTCTGCAAAACAAATGATTGTTATTGCAGACCTTGCTGAAGAGTATGCTGATTCTATCATCCACATCACAACAAGACAAGATATTCAATATCATTTTACAAATATTGAAGAAATGCCAAGTATTTTTAGAAGACTAGCGGCTGTAGATATTACAACTCAAGAAGCTTGTGGTAATTCTATCCGAAATGTAACAGCTTGCCCCAAAAGTGGCGTTTGTAAAGATCAATCTTTCGATGTAACACCTTACGCAAATGCTGTTTTTCGATACTTACTAGCTCATCCAGATGTTCAAAACTTTGGGCGTAAATTCAAAATTTCATTATCTGGATGTAAAGACCATCCTTGTGGCCTGTCTAATATACATGACTTAGGCATGATTGCAAAAATAAAACAAGAAAATGGCAAAACAATACGCGGATTTGAATTTTATGTTGGTGGTGGGCTAGGAGCCGTTCCTTATAATGCTAAACTTTTTGGTGAGTTTATACCAGAACAAGAAATTTTACCAACAATTCAAGCAATCTGTAGAGTCTATGCTCGTTTAGGAGAAAAGAAAAAAAGACACATGTCTAGAATTAAATACCTAATTTCCAAAATGGGAATTGAAGATTTTATAGATACTGTTCTTAAAGAAAAAGCGAGCCTCCCTACCGATCCTAAATGGACAACTTTTCTAAATAATTTAAATCAATTTAACGAAACAGCAGAAGTTTCTATCACTCATGTTTTAAACTACGGTATTGAACCAAAACAAGATCTCAATTTTGATGAGTGGGTTTCTACCAATGTTGAACAACAAAGACAAGACAATTTTGTAATGGTTACAATTAATCTTCCTTTAGGAGATTCAACACCTAATCAATTTAGAACTCTTGCTGATTGTTCTTTAAAATATGCTAAAAATAGTGCTAGAACAACAGTAGAACAAAATGTTTTATTACGTTGGGTTCCAAAAAATCAAGTACATAACCTTTATCAAGATCTTAAAAAAGTGCATCTTCACACAGCTGGAGCTGGAACAATAATAGACATTACATCTTGCCCTGGCACCGATACTTGTAAATTAGGGATTTCTTCTTCTAGAGGTTTAGCATCTGTTCTTCGTCAATACTTAGCTGAAAAATCAATGAGACTAGATCAAGCAATTAAAAACCTAAGAATCAAAGTTAGTGGTTGTTTCAATTCTTGTGGACAACAATATCTAGCCGATATTGGTTTTTATGGTATTAGCCGTATTGTTAATGGTTTCGCTGTTCCCCACTATCAGTTACTACTAGGTGGTGAATGGAAACACAATGGTCGCTCTTATGGTTTAGCTGTTGGTAGTTTTCCATCTAAAGCGATCCCAATTGTAGTAGATGCTTTATGTGATCTTTATCTTAAAACCCGTGAATCTAATGAAATTTTTAAATCCTTTATTAATCGTGTTGGAAAGAAAAACATATTAGCTAAACTTAAATCCTTAAGTATAGTACCTTTATATGAAGATAATTCTAATTACTACACCGATTGGGGTGATATTCGAGAATTCTCCATTAAAGACAAAGGTATTGGAGAGTGTGCTGGTGAAGTTGTTTCCTTAACAGACTTTGGTTTAAAACAAGCTGACCGTGAATTATTTGAAGCACAAATTTTAATTGAAGAAGAAGAATATCAAAAAGCAGGTGAACTTTGTTTTAC
Source organism: Fibrobacteria bacterium (assembly GCA_965261055.1). GTDB lineage: Bacteria > Fibrobacterota > Fibrobacteria > UBA11236 > JADFYW01. The sequence goes on from OZ253440.1 coordinate 962,296, forward strand.
AGCAATGAAACACTCGGCTCAAGCTTTAATTAAAGAATACAATCCTGATATTTCAGATTTTCCTGAACAAATCATGACGGAATTTAAACCCCTATTCTACAATACAAAACTCATCTACGATGAATTTGGAGGTGATCGCTTTGTTCAATATTATCTTAATGCTCATGATAACCAAAATGAAATTTTTGACCAAGAAAAAACTCAAATTCGTATAGAAGAGACTCGTTTATTTATTGAAGCATGTCACAGCTGTAATATTAAAATGGAAAAACAAAAATTAGTACAAACTGTAGGAAAAAAATAATGGAATTACAGAAAATAGTTTGGAAAGTTGCTTTCAACCAAAAATCTAACCCAAATCCAGATCATTTCTTTAAGCTTTTCAACACTTGGATTCCAAATTCTCCAGAAGTTTTTGTTGATGTTATAGATTACAAACACATAAGTGGTGGCCCTATCACCCTACTTGCTGGTTGCTATGCTGACTTTGTTTATGAAGAATATGATCAACAAAAAGGTCTTACATACTCTTATAAAAAATTTATGACTGGCGATAATCAAGCTAAACTTAAAAAAACTCTAGATCCTTTATTTTTGGGCACCAAGAAATTAAAAAAAGACCCTCTATTTAGCAAAATTGATTTTGATAGATCTAAACTAAATTTATTGATTAATGATAGAGCTTTGTGTCCAAACACTACTGAAAACCAAAAAGAACTCCAAAAAGAACTTGAAGTTTTTTTTAATACTCTTGACTGGGATGCGATTAAGTATGATTTTAATACGAACCCTGCAGAACGTTTACAAGTTAAGATTGAGTTTAAACATCAATCTTGCTAAAGATATAGCTCTTCTCTGTAGTTTCTGATTTTATAGATAGACAAGATTTAGGCTTTTAAGTAATTCAAGCTTATACTGATAAATCAAGAAATAAAAATGAAAGAAAAAAATACCAACAATTTTGAACAAAAACTCTTTAAAGCAGCAGACAAACTAAGAAAAAATATTGATGCCGCCGAATACAAACATGTTGTATTGGGTTTGGTATTCTTAAAATATATTTCAGAAGCGTTTACTCAACTTTATGATAAATTAAATGCTGACCAATGGGACGATCCAGAAGATAGAGACGAGTATATTGCTGAAAATGTCTTTTTTGTACCAAAAAAAGCTCGTTGGAGTTACATCCATTCACAGGCGAAATTACCTACCATTGGGCAAACAATTGACGAGGCAATGGAAATCATAGAAAAGGAGAATAAAGAATTAAAAAATGTACTTCCTCAAGTATTTGGTAAAGCCAATTTAGACAAAACCTCTTTAGGTGAATTGATTGACCTAATTTCAAATACCGAATTACAAGCAGAAAACCAAAACTCAAAAGACCTCTTTGGTAGAGTTTATGAATATTTTTTAGGCGAATTTGCCAATGCAGAAGGAAAAAAAGGTGGGCAATTCTACACACCAAAAGCCATTGTAAAATTAATGGTAGAAATGATAGAACCCTACAAAGGCAGAGTATATGACCCCGCAAGCGGTAGCGGTGGAATGTTTGTAATGAGTGAAAAATTTGTCACCGAACACAGCGGAAATATAAAAGATATTACCGTTTACGGACAAGAAAGCAACCAAACTACTTGGAAACTCTCAAAAATGAACTTGGCAATTCGCAATATAAATTCCAAATTTGTGGCTTGGAATACTGAAGGTTCATTTTTAAAAGATGCTCACCCCGACTTGAAAGCCGACTATATTTTAGCAAACCCGCCCTTTAACCAAAAAGAATGGGGAGTAGATATTTTACAAGAAGACGGACGCTGGAAACACGGAATACCGCCCAACGGAAATGCCAATTTTGGCTGGATGCAACATATGCTCTACCATTTATCTCCAAAAGGTATAATGGCTACTGTTTTGTCTAATGGTTCTTTAAGTTCTAATACTTCGGGCGAGGGAGATATTCGTAAAAATTTAGTGGAAAACGATTTGGTAGAATGTATTGTGGCACTACCAAAACAATTGTTTTACAATACAGGAATTCCTGCCTGTATTTGGTTTTTGCGTAGAGAAAAAAATAATCATAGCAAAGAAGTATTATTTATTGATGCTTCGGAAATGGGTTTTATGAAAGACCGTGTACACCGTGATTTAGCAGAAAAAGATATTGATAAAATAACCAACACCTATCACAATTGGAGAAATTCTAAAAACTATGAAGACATCAAAGGCTATTGTAAATCTGCTACCCTAGAAGAAATACAAAAGCATAGCCATGTATTAACCCCAGGTCGTTATGTTGGAATACCAGACGAAAAAGATGACGGCATTCCCTTTGAAGATAAAATGGCTACATTAACAACTACCTTAAAAGAACAAATGGAAAAAGAGGCAGAGCTAAACAAAGAAATAAAAAAACAACTTTCTAATATTGGATTTGATTTATGAGTTACGGATTTATGTATATATTACAATGTTCAGATAATTCTTACTACACTGGAAGTACTAAATATTTAGAAAAAAGATTAGCACAACATCAAGCAGGTCAAGGAGCTAATCATACAAAAAAGTACTTACCTGTAAAATTAGTCTACTATGAAGAGTTTGATAGAATTGACACCGCTTTTTATAGAGAAAAACAAGTGCAAGGTTGGAGTAGAAAGAAAAAAGAAGCCTTAATAAATGCTATGCCCGAAAAATTACACGACTTAGCTAAATGTTTAAATGAAACAACACACCTTGTCTTCGGCTCCGCTCAGCCAGCGGTAGAAACAAACAAATTGAACGAACGCTGAGCGGAGCCGAAGCGGAAGTGAAAGAAACTTAACCACTCATACTTATAATGAAGAAAATTTTATTAAGATACTCAATTTTATTAATCATAAATTTGAACCTATTATTAATGATTTATATAATGATTTGAAAAAAGAAATATAATGTACGGATTTTCAGAAAAACAATTAAAAGAAATAATACAAATATTTTCTTCCTATAAAGAGATAGATGAAGCTATTTTATTTGGCTCAAGAGCTAAAGGAACACACAAAGAAGCCTCTGATGTTGATATTGCAATAAAAGGAAAGAATATAACTTATAGCTTTGCTGCCAAACTTAAAAGTCATTTAGAAGATGATACAAATTTACCTTATTTCTTCGACATTATCGCCTATAAAACTATTACCTCAAAAGAAGTAAAAGAACATATCCGTATTTATGGGAAAACGATTATCAGTGGCTCTAAAAATATTCCTAAGGGATGGTTGGAAACTACTTTGGGGGAGGTGACAAATATTAGTTCAAGTAAAAGAATATTTCATTCTGATTATGTTTCTGAAGGGATACCGTTTTATCGTTCAAAAGAAATTATTGAAAAGCACAAAGGAAATAAAATATCAAACAATTTATTTATAACAATAGAAAAATTTAATGAAATTAATAAAAAATTTGGTTCTCCAATGGAAAACGATATTCTTTTAACCTCAGTAGGTACATTGGGGATACCATATTTAGTAAAACCTAAGGAATTGTTTTATTTTAAAGATGGTAATTTAACTTGGTTTAGTGAATTTAAAGATATTTTTCCTCAATATCTATATAATTGGTTATTGTCTTCAAAAGGTAAAGAAGAATTGGAAGCAATAACAATTGGTTCGACACAAAAAGCAATCACTATTGCTGGGTTAAAAACTATTCCTATCTTACTCCCTGAGTTAAAAGAACAAAAACAAATAGCCAAAATTCTAACATCCTTTGATGACAAAATAGATCTACTCCAAGCCCAAAACAAAACATTGGAAGACATCGGACAAACAATTTTTAAAGAATGGTTTGGGAAATATCAGGTTGGTGATGAATTGCCTGAGGGGTGGGAGAAGTGTAAAATAGAATATTTATGTAAAAAAATAACTTCTGGTGGTACTCCACCAACAGAGCAAGAAAGTTATTATAATGGAAATATAAATTGGTATTCCACAAAGGAGTTAAAAGACAGCTTTTTATTTGATAGTATGTCAAAAATAACTGAACAAGGACTGAATAACTCATCAGCTAAATTATTTCCCAAACATACGGTTTTAATAGCAATATATGCTTCACCTACTGTTGGAAGATTAGGAATCTTAACAAGTGAAGCAGCATTTAACCAAGCGGCATGTGGTTTAGTAGTTAACGAGAGTTTATGTTGTTATGAATTTTTATATCTTTACTTAAAAAGCCAAAGAAGTGAACTAAATTCAATGGCATCTGGTTCAGCACAACAAAATTTAAATGTATCAAAAATAAAAAATTATCCAGTTTATTATTCCTAAAAATAAAGAAATGTTAAAATTTAAAATATTTATAACACCAATATTTAACAAAATAGAAGTCAACCAATCACAAATCCAAACCCTCACAAAAACTCGCGACACCTTGCTACCAAAACTGATGAGTGGGGAGGTGAGGCTCCAAACCAACAAGAGAGGTTATTAAAATGGCTAGAAAAATTTTTGTTTCCTATAAACACAGTGACGAATCTGTTGCACCTATAGGCACAGGTACGACTGCTCGTGCTTATGTTGATAAATTAATTGATTTATTTAAGGGTGATGAAATTTACAAAGGAGAAGCAAATGAAGATTTAAGTAAATTCAAGAATGAAACCATAGAATCTCATTTGAGAGGTAAGATATACGACAGCAGTATAACGATTGTCTTAATCTCGCCAAATATGAAAGATGATGGAGACGAATCCGAACAGTGGATTCCATGGGAAATTTCATATTCTCTTAAGGAAATTACCAGAAACGAACGCACAAGCCAAACAAATGCAGTATTGGCAATCGTTTTGCCAGACAACAATAACTCTTACGAATATTTTATCAAAGAAAACACTTGCGAAGTTTGCCATTGCAGAATGCTTTATACTGATAGGTTGTTTAGGATATTGCAAAAAAACATGTTTAATATAAAAAAGCCTGCATACTGTGACTGTCAACATCACTTTGAAAATACTGTTTTTACTGGGTATTCTTCCTATATTTTTTCAATACAATGGTCTAATTTTATTGGTGATAAGGAAAAATATATTAAAATTTCAGAAGAAATTTGTGAAAAAATAGATGATTACAACATCACTAAAATTGTGAATGAGTAAATGGAAGGAGAGGATAAATGAACGATAAAGATCAAATTATAAAGCACTTGGAAATGATTCAAAGGATTATTAACCGCCTGGGGCATGACTCTTTTTTAATAAAAGGTTGGAGCATGACAATAATTGTCGCCGCCATAATTTTAACAGCTAGATATGATTTGCAAAACCAATTTATTATACTAGTATTTATTATACCAATTTTTGGATTCTGGATTCTGGATGGATACTTTCTCTGGCAAGAAAGGTTATTTCGAAGACTCTACGACAAAATTAGAATGCAAGAAGCCACAGATTTTACAATGGACACTGGGAAATATTCAAATAAACCAAAGTGTACATGGATACGCTCCATTTTTTCAAAAACACTGATTGCATTTTATTTTATTGAGGTGATATTTGTAGCAGGGGCTTTTAGTCTGATTTCAAAACTTTAGGAGGAATTTAAAAATGAGAAAAAGACAAGTATTTTATAGTTTTAACTACCAATCAGATAATTGGCGTGTCTCGCAGATTCGTAATATAGGCGTTGTTGAAGGAAATGAACCTGTTTCTGACAATGATTGGGAAACCGTCAAGGGAGGTGGTGATATTGCAATTAAGAAGTGGATTAACAAAGAAATGCAATACAGAACATGCACCCTTGTCCTTGTTGGTAGCAATACCGCCAATAGAAAATGGATAAACCACGAAATAGTGAAGTCATGGGATGATGGTATGGGGGTTGTAGGTATATACATACATGGATTGAAAGATAGTAGCGGAGACACATCTAAACAAGGAAACAATCCATTTGATTACATAAATTATGGCAATACTAAAAAATTATCTCAAATAGTTAAGTGTTACAATCCACAAGGAAGCAACAGCCAAGAAAAATATGCTTGGATTTCAAAAAATTTATCCAATGCTATTGAGGAAGCCATTGGTATAAGGGCAGAAGAGAAATAATATTTGTGGTGAAATAAGAGTAAAAATGTTATAATAGATTATTATGAAAGAAGAACAAGAAATAAAAGAAATATTAATAAAAGATTTGTATTTGTGGACAGAAAATCCTAGACAACCGCTAGACACTTCATTGTCTGATGAAGAAGTTATTAGAAATGCTATTAATGATCCAAAAAGTAAATGGAATTTGCAGAAATTAGTAAATGAAATGGGTGAACATTATGATTTAAGTGAGCTGCCTACTGTTGTAAAAATTAAGGGAAAAAATATTGTTTATGATGGAAACAGGAGAGTAGCTGTTCTTAAATATCTACAAAACAAAGAATTATTTCAAGATTTGGGTGGAGGGCTTTTTTATGATTCTGAACCTGTTGCATTAAAAGAATTAGTATCAATACCTTGTAATGTTTGTGATATAAAAATAGCCTTAGATAATATCGAAAGAAAACATATTGGCTTTGGATCATGGGGAGAATTAGAAAGACAATATTTTTTACATATACATAAAAAACAATCAAAAAGTAATTTTTTAATTATTGAAGAAAGTACTGGAATTATAAGTGAAAATAAAAAAATGAATCAAAGATTTGTTAATGATGAAATATTAACAATAGAAAATTTGGAAAAAATAGGTTTTTCTATTAAAGATGGAAAATTAGTTTCAAATTATCAAGATAATGTTTCTGAAAATATTTTGGAAGAAATTGTTAGATTAATTGATTCAAATATAATTAACACAAGAACAAGAAGAAAAGAATTAAAAGATCCTTTGCTTAACGTAGAAAGCTTAAAAGATACAATAAAACAATTTGATCCTAGAAGTCCAGTAAAAAATTGTTCTAGAAGTAATAAAACCGTAGAGTCAAATAATTTAAGAAGAACCCCTAAAACAAAACCTCAAGAAAAAATATTTGGTAAAGGCTTGTATTTAAAAAAAGGAGAGGTGAATGATTTATATTTAGCAATAACTAAAATTTATGAGAAAAATAAAGATGACCATACCGTTTTACCAATTATTGGAATGTCTTTAAGATTAATTCTAGAAATTGCAGGAAGAGTTCATTTCGAAAATGCTGATGAAAATAATGTATATAAGAATTTTTTAAAAAAAGCAAAAGAAGAAATGTCTAAATCTAACAAAAATTTTCTTTCTATTAATACCTTAAGTTGGATTAATGAAAATGAGAAAATTGATGCTATTTTAGCTAAATATGCACATGGAAATATGCCTGTAGACAATGGCAATATATTAAAACAATCAGAAATTGTTGGCAATATTTTAGAATTTTATTTTGATAAAGATAAGCAAAATGATAACAACAAATAATAAAATAAAGTCTAAATTTCTTAGTCCGTTACGGTATCCTGGCGGTAAAAATAAATTAGCAAAATTTATTGCAAAAATTTGTGTTGATAACAATATCAATGGTCATTATATTGAACCATACGCTGGAGGAGCATCTGTTGCACTTCATTTATTAATTAATGAAAAAGTGCAAAAAATTACAATTAATGATTTTGACCGATCTATTTATGCTTTTTGGCATTCTATTTTGAAAAATACAAATAAACTCTGTAGTTTAATTGAAAATATTGAAATTAATATTGAAAATTGGAAAAAAGCAAAGGAGATTCAAAAAAATAAATCTAACGCAAAACTTTTAGATTTAGGTTTTTCTACATTTTTTTTAAATAGGACAAATATTTCTGGAATTATAAATGCTGGTGTTATTGGTGGAATAAAACAAAATGGAAAATATAAAATAAACTGCAGATTTAACAAAGTAGATCTTATTAAAAGAATAAGATTAATCGCAAAATATAAAAAACAAATTTGTCTTTATAACCTTGATGCACTAAAATTAATTAAAAAAATACAAGAAGAATCTAATAATAAAGAAACCATATTTTATTTTGATCCGCCTTATTATCTCAAAGGTCCATCCTTATATATGAATCATTATAAAGACAATAACCATAAAGAAGTGTCTAAGGCGATAAAGGGTATTAAAAATATCAATTGGATTATTTCGTATGATAACATTCCAGAAATAGAAAGTATGTATAAATGGGTTTCAAGAAAACTGACAAAAAAATATATTTTCAATCATTCAGCATATAGAACAACGAAAGGAAAAGAAATTTTGTTTTTTAGTAAAAATCTAATCACTCCAGAATCTGTTTTAGATGTTTTATAAAACATAACCTCTAGCAAAAAACAATACAATAACCTGATGAAGCTAACCGAAAATACTATAGAACAATCCCTAATTGATCAACTAATCCGTCAGGGCTACACATACTTTAACGGTACAGATATTGCTCCGTACTCTGATAATCCGCAACGCGAAAGTTTTGCTTCTGTATTACTTGAAAAGCATTTTAAAGAATCATTAAAAAAACTTAACCCTGATGTTTCCGAATCTGCACGTGTTGAAGCCTACCAAAAAGTTATCAATTTAGGCACAGAAGATATAATGGAAAACAACGAGCGTTTCCATACATTATTAACTGATGGTGTAACGGTAGAATACAGCAAAGACGGTAGAACAAAAGGGATTAATGTAAAATTACTTGATGTGGTTCAGCCACAAAATAATAGTTTTTGGGTAGTTAATCAATTGGTGGTAAAAGAAAACAACAACGAGAAAAGATTTGATGTAGTCATTTTTGTAAACGGTTTGCCCTTGGTATTTATAGAACTTAAATCTGCTTCCGATGAAAAAGCAACACTTCGTAAGGCTTACACACAAATTCAAAATTACAAAAAAGCGACACCAAGTATTTTTTATTATAATGCTTTGTGTGTAATTTCTGACGGGATTGATGCAGCAACTTCAAGTGTTTCGGCTACTTTTACTCGTTTTTTATCTTGGAAATCACCTAAAGAGATAGAAGGAGAAGTTAGAACAGAATTGCAAATTCTAACAGAATATATGCTCGACAAAAAAGTGTTGATAGAATTAATTCGCTACTGTACTATTTTTGAGCAAGAAGAAAAGAAAGACGAAAAAACAGGTTTAATTTCTCAAGCAAAAATAAAAAAGGTTGCGGCGTATCATCAATATTATTCCGTACAAAAAGCAGTTGCACAAACATTAATGGCAACGCATTCTAAAGAGGGTAGCCGTAAAATTGGTGTCATATGGCATACACAAGGATCGGGAAAATCTTTATCAATGGTATTTTATGCGGGACAAATTATCACGCATCCGCAAATGGGAAACCCGACCATTGTAATGCTTACCGATAGAAATGATTTAGATGACCAACTATTTGGAACATTTGGAAATTGTGTTGGTTTGTTAAGACAAAAACCAATGCAAGCCAATAACCGAGAACACATAAAAGAGCTTTTAAAAGTTTCTGGTGGCGGTGTCATTTTTACAACCATTCAAAAATTTTATCCAGAAGAAGGCAATGTTTACGAAACCTTATCTCAACGCACGAATATTGTGGTTGTGGCAGATGAGGCACACCGTAGCCAATATGGTTTTGCGGGTCGTGTGGCAGAAAGCGAAGAAGGTCAAGAAATTAGATACGGCAATGCAAAATATTTACGCGATGCCTTGCCGAATGCTTCCTACATTGGCTTTACAGGAACTCCCATAGAAAAAGAAGACAAATCTACTCCTGCTGTTTTTGGTGATTATATTGATGTTTATGATATAAAACAAGCGGTAGATGATGGAGCAACCGTTCCTATCAGTTATGAAACACGTTTAGTAAAAATAAAATTAGATAAAAAAACAGCAAAAAAATTAGATGACGAAATCAATGATATTTCAAATGTAACAGAAGAACAGTTAGAAAAAGCCAAGAAAAAGACCGCAACAATTGATGCAGTCGTTGGGCATCCTGATAGATTAAAAGATGTTGCCAAAGATATTGTAACACACTTTGAAGCAAGACAAGAAGTTTTTGAAGGCAAAGCTATGATTGTTGGAATGACACGAAATATTTGCGTAAAATTATACAATGAAATTGTTGCTTTACGCCCTCATTGGCACAATGATGATTTGGATAAAGGAATGATAAAAGTAGTGATGACAAGTGCGTCAGACGACCCTGAATTATTTCAACCACACCATACTAACAAGGGACAAAGAAAAAATTTAGCCACTCGTATGAAAGACACTGATGACAATTTGAAATTAGTGATTGTGCGAGATATGTGGCTCACAGGATTTGACTCCCCGAATCTACATACAATGTATGTAGATAAAAAGATGAAAGGTCATAACCTGATGCAAGCTATTGCAAGAGTAAATAGAGTTTATAAAGATAAACCCGGCGGATTAGTTGTTGATTATATTGGTATTGGGCAAGAACTCAAAGATGCAATGTCAACCTATTTACAAAGTGGTGGTGAAGGAAAGCCAATTGTAGATATTGAAGAAGCAATTGCAAAGATGAAAGAAAAATTTGAAATTATAGAACAAATGTTTAACGGTTTTGATTACAGAGCATATTTTAAAGTAGATACTACTCAAAAATTACAAGTTTTATTGGGTGCTCAAAACTTTATTCTTTCAGATAAAAAACTAAAAGAACGCTTTTTAAAAGAAGTAACCTTGTTATCTAAACTTTTTGCAATGTCAATACCAAATAAAGAGGCAGAAGTTATAAAAGATGAAGTCGCTTTTTTTCAGGTAGTAAAAGCACGGATTAATAAATTTACAAGAAGTGGTGTAAAATCAGATTATGAAGTAGAAACTGCAATAAAACAAATTGTAGATGACGCACTTTCAAGTGAAGGTGTAATGGACATATTTGAAGCCGCAGGAATTGAAAGCCCGTCAGTGAGTATTTTATCTGACGAATTTTTATTGGAAGTTAAAGATATGCCACAAAAGAATGTCGCTTTTGAATTACTTAAAAAGCTATTGAATGATGAGGTAAAAGTACGTAAAACAAAGAATTTAGCACAAGCAAAAAAGTTTTCAGAAATGCTCGAATCAGTTGTAAAGCGTTATCATAATAGTCAGATTGATTCAGCACAGGTTATCCAAGAACTTTCAGAGATAGCAAAAGAAATGCGTTTGGAAGATAGCAAGGCGGATGATTTAGGATTAACTGCAGAAGAATACGCTTTCTATAGTGTCTTAAATCAAAATGACTCAACTAAGATATTAAATGATGTTAAAATGAAAGAATTAATTCATACAATTGTAGATGTAATTAGAAAAAATGCGACCGTAGATTGGAGTAAAAGAGATGATGCAAGAGCGAAATTAAGATTAACAGTAAAGAAGATATTGATGCGTTATGGTTATCCGCCTAATTTAGCACGCATTGAATCTGATAAGGTTTTAGCACAAGGAGAATCTTTAGCAGAAACATTTTCATCGGAAAATTAGAATTATAAATATTATACAATTTAAACAAAATTTCTCAACCAAACATTAAACACACCTTGTCTTCGGCTCCGCTCAGCCAGCGGTAGAAATAAACAACACAACCAGTGGTAGAAATAAACAACACAGCCAGCGGTAGAAATAAACAACACAGTCAGCGGTAGAAATAAACAACACAGTCAGCGGTAGAAACAAACAACACAACCAGTGGTAGAAATAAACAACACAACCAGCGGTAGAAACAAACAACACAGCCAGCGGTAAAAACAAACAACACAACCAGCGGAAACAACGAACGAATTGAACGAACGCTGAGCGGAGCCGAAGTGAGAGTGAGAATAAAAAAGGGTTTGTATTTTAAAATACAAACCCTTTTAAAATCTAGTTAAAGATTTGGATTACTTGAAATCACTACTGCGATAGGCGGTAGCTCTTATTTCTTGCATACCGAAAAAAAACCAATACAATGTCAAGTCTCTTTCAAAATCAAGCAAAACATCATAACCAGGACCAGCAAAGTCTAAAGCTTGATGAACAGCTAGATCCGTTGATGAAAATGGACTCTCGCCGCTCATTAGAAATTTTATCCCTGTATAGAAAGGAATGTAATAATCAATTTTTGTTATTTTCTTTCCTAGATTAGAATGATTTATGTTTTTACTGCTCAAGGCTGTAAAATGCCCTGTTCTCATCGTACAATTCATGAACACAAGAGAGAATAAAACGATTAGTAATAGTGTAGTTATTTTTTGCATTGGATTTCCACTTAATAAAATTATTAATTATTTGAATTTAAAGTTGAGAGTAGTTTAACATCATTCTTCTTATAGGCAGTACCTTTCACAGTCGAAATAATAAGAAAAGGGAAAGGAGGTAATACACCAAGAAATGTCCCAACATCAACTAGTAAACTGTAATCACTACCCGCATTGCTTAAAGCATTCTCAACTGCCTCTTGCTGGGCTACTGGGTTGAGTCCAAAAAGGTATAAAAAATGCCAATCCCAATATGATGCTTCTACTTTTTTTCCTTTTTCTGGATTAACTTTTAAGTGGCTTATATTTTTATTACTTGCTAGTGAAAAGCGTCCTAAATTTTGAGTACAGTTTATTAATGTAAGAGAGAATAAAGCGATTAGTAATGGTATAGTTATTTTTTGCACTGAATTTCCTTTTTTTAAGTGAAGTTATAAATAAAATTCATATTCTAATAAAGATAGCATAATAGTTCGCTATAGCGAACTATTAATTTTCAAAATATCTCTAAATTTTATGTCTTTAATAATTTCTCTTAATATTCTCTTAATAACTATTAATTTTTTTTGTGTTAAAATAACTCTTGGACCCATTATTTATCATTATTCAAAATATTAAACTCTTAATCAAAGAAAAGGATTATGTGAGTGTGGAGAAGTTTTGTTTAGAAAATTCTATTCCTAAATCTACACTCAGTGAACTTTTAAACAGAAAAAAACAAAATCCGAAACTTTCAACTCTTGTTAAAATTGCTAATTCTTTAGAGATCGATGTTATAGAATTATTTAAAAAGAGAGGAGATTAAAAGTTGTGTTATAAGTAGTTTTAACTTTTATCCCATAGATTTATGAAATAATTATCAGTCATTTAATTTCTGTTTTTTTATCATAATATTTCTACTTTTTAAATATATTTTTAAGTGAGTATAATCTATAACTACTAATCAACAGAAGGAGAAAGATATGAACACAATCAGACTAGGTGATGAAGCACCAAACTTTACAGCTCAATCAACAGAAGGAGACATTAACTTTCATACATGGCTCGGGGATAGTTGGGGAGTTTTGTTTTCTCACCCTGCGGATTACACTCCAGTTTGTACAACTGAATTAGGTACAGTCGCAAAATATAAAGCAGAATTTGATAAAAGAAATGTAAAAGTAATTGCCTTAAGTGTAGATGGTGTTGAATCTCATCATGGCTGGATAAAAGACATAAATGAAACTCAAAACACAACTGTTAACTTTCCTATCATAGCTGATGAAGATGGGAAAGTAGCTGCATTATACGATATGATCCATCCAAAGGCAGACGATAAAATGACCGTGCGGTCAGTATTTATAATTGGCACAGACAAAAAAGTAAAACTGATGATTACTTATCCTGCTTCCACTGGTAGAAATTTTGATGAATTATTGCGAGTGATCGATTCACTTCAATTAACCGCTTTTCATAAAGTTGCCACACCTGCAAATTGGAAGAATGGAGAAGATTGTGTTATTATACCAGCAGTTTCAAACGAAGATATTCCAAGTTTATTTCCAAAAGGACATAAAGAAGTGAAACCTTATCTCAGAACAACTCCACAACCAAATATAAAGAGTTAAAAATTTTCTAGTTTTTTAATTTTTCTTTATTATATAAATAAGTACGGCTAAAATATTCTACGCTGATATTTTGAGTGTATATATTTATGTCAGCTATTTCATCCAGTAAATTTTGAATAAGCGAATAAAAGAGGGCTTGCTTTCCTAAAAAATCCCATTTTACTAAATGTAGAGGTCATTTTTTCATCTATTTTTGACTTTATTAAACAAGAGTAAAATTAAAGCCATTACTATTGACAAAATAACTAAAACCGTATGCTATCTATGATTTTAGTTATGACAATCAAATTATATCAAATAAAAAACATAATACAAAACAAACTTACAAAAGTTGCTACTATGCTTATGTTTTTGTCTAGTTTAAACAAAAAATAATTCAATTTATTTATATAACATTTTGTGCTCAAATTAGTGTTAGATAAATCAACACATAGTCAAAAAGCAAAAGAGTTTTCAATTACACAATTTAATGATTAAATAATTTATCACCTTTAGTTTTTATATTTACTCATCTAAATGAACATAGAGCCAATTTTTTGTAAAAGACTAATAGCAAGCAAGTGTAAAGTTTTATTAAAAAATAACTTAGCTTTAATAGGCTAATAGCCAGTAAAGTGTATATTATAGAGCATCTGAATAGTTACAACAAAATTACAAATTCTAACAGAATATATGCTAGACAAAAAAATGTTGATAGAATTAATTCGCTATTGTACTATTTTTTGAGCAAAAAGAAAAGAAAGACGAAAAAACAGACTTAATTTTTAAAATAAAAATTAAAAAATCCACGACTATCATCAATATTATTCAGTACAAAAAGCGGTTGCACAAATATTAATATGGCAACATGTCCTAAAGATGATAACCGTAAAATTAACGTAATATGGCATACACAAGATTCTGGAAAATCTTTATCAATGGTTTTTTACAGGTCAAATTATCATGCATCCACAAATGAGAAATCCGATCATTGTAATGCTTACCTATAGAAATGATTTAGATGACCAACTATTTGGAACATTTGTAAATTGTGTTGGTTTGTTAGGCAAACACCAGTGCAAACCAATAACCGAAAACACATAAAAGAGCTTTTTAAATGACAACAAAATGAAAGAACTTATTCATAATATAGTAAATCATAAGAAAAAATGACACAGTGGATTGGGGTAAACAGGATGCCGTAAGAGCGAAATTAAGAACAATTAAGAACAGTAAAGGAAATTTAATACGTTATGGTTATCCTCTAATTTGGCGAAAATTAAAGCGGACAAAGTGTTGAATCAAAGTGAGAACCTTTAACGAATATATTTTCAAATGAGAACTAATCTCACCCTAATTTCTACAGTTTATAAAGAGTTTTCACTCCAATATACAAAAGGCGAAGCTAAAAATTAACTCATAATATAATCGTTATTAAAATAACCATATATTAATCACAAAGTCTCTTCTCCAACAAAATTTTGTTAAAATAAAAACAATTTAATAATTGAATTCAATTTCAAAACTATCTATATTCTCCAAACCTTTGGGTCAATAGCTCAGTTGGTAGAGCAACGCCCTTTTAAGGCGTGGGTCGATGGTTCGAACCCATCTTGACCCAGAGGTTATATATCACAACTCTCTATCTAAGTGATATTTTAAAAATATTTATTTTCTAAAATTCAAAAGATTATAAATTTTTCCCTACTAAAATCATCGTAATTATACTTATTGTTTGACTTAAATACTATCGTTTAAATAACGGTCTATAAAAATTAATTTTTAAATAAGATCTATCTAACTTGAATGAAATAGGAGCAAGTTTAAAATCTTTAAATTCCTACAATTTTTACGAATTTTCTCTTTCCCATCCGCAAAATGTGTTCTTTATCTAAAATTTTTAAATTTGCTTTGTAGTCAATTATTTTTTCTTTATCAAAAGAAACTCCCCCATTCTGAATCATACGACGAGCTTCTCCGTTACTAGAAACAAGTTTACAAGCCACCATCAAGCTTACAATCCAATGCGACCCTTTTTCAAGCTCAAACAGTGGCATATCTTGTGGTAAAACTTCTCCTAAATGTACTTTTTTTTCTTCTTCAGAAGCTTCATTTGCTTTTTTATGCCCATGATATTGTGAAACAATATCCTTAGCTAATGCTTCTTTCACATCTTTAGGATGTATCGTACCGTTCTTCATTCGTTCTATTTTTTGATGAACACTTTCTTCACTCCAATTTGTTAACAAAATACAATAATCTTCAACGATGTGATCTGGAATATTAATGAGTTTATGGAACATCACCGAATGACTTTCATTAATTCCAATGGTATTTCCTAAGCTCTTGCTCATTTTTTCTTTACCATCTGTTCCTATTAAAATTGGCATTAAAAAACCTACTTGTGGCTCTTGTCCTGCACTCTTTTGTAAGTCCCTACCTCGAATGACATTAAATCTTTGGTCGGTTCCACCTAATTCAACATCAGCTTCTATTTGAACCGAATCATAACCTTGCATCATAGGATACATAAACTCATGCAAGCTAATAGGTTGCCCTTTACGATAACGGTTTTGGAAATCTTCTCTTTCCAACATTTGAGCCACCGTCATCTTAGACATGAGTTTAGTTACATCATTAAAGCTCATTTGTTTAAACCAATCTCCATTATAAACGATTTCAGTTTTTTCTTTATCTACTATTTTAAAAAATTGTTCCTGATAACTCTTAGCGTACTCTAAAACTGCGTCATGCGTTAAAAGAGGTCTTGTTTTATTTCTTCCAGAAGGATCTCCCACTATTGCAGTATAATCGCCAACAATTAAGATAACTTGATGTCCCAAATCTTGAAATTCTCTTAATTTTCTCATCACAACAGTAAAACCAAGATGTACATCAAAAGCTGTAGGATCTATCCCTAATTTAACTCTTAAGTGTTTTTTAGCTTTTAATTTTGTTAATAAGTCCTGTTCAGGTAAAATTTCAACAGAACCTCTTTTTAAATTTGCAAATTGTTCTTGAATTGTCATGATTATAGAATGTTAAGTTTTTTAAAAATATAGAAATCTCACACCCTTTATTTATTTTAATACCATATAACATAATTCTCGCATTATTATATTTCTAATATAGAATAACAAATTTAAACTATTTACTATGACAATATCCGCACTAGAAAAAGAACTTATTCAACGAGAATGCCCTTTACCGTCAATACTAAAAAAAGGGTTATTAAATTGTACCTTTAATCAAAAAAAAACATTACAAAGTCAAAGCAATCCTAAAGAAATTCAAGAATTGTTTCCCAACACACATTGCTTACCTCTTTTAAAGCTTCAAACATCTGTGACACAAACTCAAGATAAACCTTTAAAAGTAGGTGTCATTCTATCTGGAGGACAAGCATCTGGTGGACATAATGTCATTGCTGGAGTTTATGACGCTTTACAAAATATTCACTCTGAAAGCATTCTTTACGGATTTAAAAAAGGTCCTTCTGGTTTAGAAAATGGGGAATACAATATCTTAGATAAAAATAAGATTGCTTCATATAGAAACACAGGTGGATTCAATATCATTGGTTCAGGACGAACAAAACTAGAAACAACAAAGCAATTCGATCGTTGCATACAAGTTTCAAAAAAATTGAATTTAGATGCAATCATTATTATTGGAGGAGATGATTCTAATACAAATGCTTCTATTCTAGCCGAATATTATCAAAGTAAATCTCAAAAAACAATCATTATAGGAATACCTAAAACAATTGATGGTGATTTAAAAAACGAATATATCCCCATTTCTTTTGGCTTTGACACTGCCTGTAAAACTTACTCAGAGTTAGTTGGAAATATTGCAAGAGATGCTTGTTCTGCACAAAAATATTGGCATTTCATTAAACTTATGGGTCGTTCTGCTAGCCATATTACTCTTGAAGTTGGTCTACAAACCCAACCTAATATAACTCTTATTTCTGAAGAAATTAAACACAAAAAAATGAGCCTAGATTCAATTGTAGATTCAATTTGTGAAGTGATTATTGATCGATCGAAAAATGGTAAAGATTATGGAATTATTTTAATTCCAGAAGGATTAATAGAATTTATTGATAGTATAAATAAACTCATTACAGAGCTCAATCAAAAACTTTTAGAACACCAACAAGCATTTAATCAAACTGAAATTCTCTCTAAAAAAATTGAGCTTGCTCAACACATTTTATCACCACAAAATGCTACAGAGTTCTCAAAACTACCTAACAATATCCAATCTCAACTACTACTAGACCGAGATCCCCATGGTAATGTGCAAGTATCTCGTATTGAAACAGAATCTCTTCTGATTCAATTAGTTAAGAAAAATCTAAAAAACAATCCTAATTATACAGGTTCTTTTGCTGCTTTAAACCATTTTTTTGGATACGAAGGCAGAAGTGCTTTTCCTTCTATTTTTGACTCTAATTATACTTACACCCTAGGCTATGCAAGTATAAACCTCATACTTGCAAAAGCAACTGGATACATGATTTCTATTCAAAATATCTTAGCCAACATTGAGCATTGGGAAATCAATGCTGTTCCAGTCACATCTATGCTTAATTTAGAGCTTCGATATGGAGAAAATAAACCTGTCATAAAAAAAGCTTTAGTTGATTTAGATGGTCCCGTCTTTAAGTATTTTAAAAACAATCGTTCTAAATGGAAATCGGAAAATCAATATCTTTTTCCAGGCTCTATTCAATACTATGGTTCAACTTCCAATCTAAGTACACTCACCTTAGAATTAGAACACCGTAAAGAATAGTTTTCGACTTTAAAGAACCGTTTACAAACTACAACCAAGTTGGCAATAGTGGTCTTAAATTTCTTTTTGATAAAAATTTTAGTATATCCTGATAAAGAACATTATCAGGATATCTTTTTAAACTCTCTATCAAATTTTCTTCTGATTTAGATTTCCTATATATATTTTTTAACTCTAATTCTTGTTGTTCTAAATTCATTTTCTCTTTGTCTTGCTTCTTTAATCCAGAAACATTAATACCAGCCCAAGCCATAGGAAGACCCAGAATCTTGGAAAAAGGCAATATATCTTTGTCGACTTTAATCATCCCAGCAATGTAACATCCTCTACCTATAGAAGTCCATTGGTGAAAAGCACACATTCCACTAATAACAGTATCAGAATCAATATAAACATGACCACAAAGTTGTGTACCATTTGCTAAAATAAGATTGTCTCTTAAAAAACAATCGTGAGCAATATGAACATAAGACATAATTAAACAATCTTTTCCTATTATCGTTCCAGATGAGGCTTTAGTTGAACCATTAATCGTTCCATATTCACGAATTTGAGTATTTTCTCCAATCACAACATAAGAAGGTTCACCTTCATATTTTAGATCTTGAGGAGGCGACCCCACAATACAACTATCAAAAATTTTAACATTTCGATGAAGTGTACAACCTTGATAAATATGACAAAAAGAGCCTATTTGAACACCCTCTTCCACAACAACATGAGCATCTATAATGCTATAAGCACTTATTGTTACATTTTTAGAAATCTTGGAATCAGGGTGAATACAAGCTGAAGGATGAATGTTCATAAATAAATATTAAAAATTTATACCATCGTCGCTTTAATTGTAGCCTTTGTTACAACTTGACCATCAACTTTAGCAATGGTACTAAAAGTAGAAAAGCCACGGCGAGACTGTATTAATTTAGCCTCAAGTGTAAGTACATCTCCAGGAACAACAGATCTTTTAAATTTAGCACCATCTATTCCTGTGAATGCTGGTCTACGACCTTTCATTTCAGGAAAAGAAACAAAAATAAGTAAGCAACAAACTTGGGCTAAAGCTTCTATTTGAACAACACCAGGAACAACTGGTTCATTTGGAAAATGTCCTTGAAAAAATTCTTCATTCCAAGTGAAATTTTTAATAGCAGTTATGCTTTCACCCTTTTCCATAGCAACGACACGATCTACAAATAAGAAAGGATAACGATGCGGCAAAATTTCACAAATCTGTTTATGATCCAATACAATTTTTGTTGATTGATTATCTGTGTTCATGAATGAGCTCCTTAATAAAAAAATAATTTTGCCAATGCCCTGCATTTACAATTTTAAAGGAAAGCCTTGGTAATTGTAAACGAAATAAAGCAATGTCTCCTATCAAATCTAGAATTTTATGTTTAGCACATTCCATCTCTAGCTTATTTTTTTTCAACTCTATTTTAGGATACACTTGATTTTTAACCCTTAATTCAACACAAGCATTTTTAAAATCTTGCATATCCTTTGCGTACAAAACTCCATTGTCAAGGCTAGCCCCCAAAACTAAATTCTGATTCTTAATTTTTTGATAATCATCCCAAAATATAAAGGTACGCGAAGGAATAATTTCGTTTTGATAAATTTCTATTGCGTTAGAATCACTTAAATCAAAAACAAATCGTTGATGAACATCTCCTTGACAAACTGTATAATCAACTTTAAAACAAGAATGTGATTCATACTCAAAAGAACCTTTTTGACATTCTATGGAGCCTTTTAAACAGCTTGTATATTGCTGTATTTCAGGTTTAAAATTCCATTTTTTTTTAATTTCTTCAAAAAAAATTTGTCCGCTTCCATCTTTTATTGGAAGCTCTGAACCATAACAATGAACACCTAAAGGAGCTTTAGAAAATCCCAATAAAACAGCCATCAAGTGTTCAGGAGTTTTAAAAGAACCTAAAGAAGACCTTAAATGTGTTGCATAAGCTGGTTTTTCTAGGAAAGAACTCCAATCTCTTTTTTGAAGTTGATTTTGAATTGAATGAAAACATAGAGAAAGACCTTGCTTCGATACTTTTTGTATTTTAACAACAGAGTCTTGATTACTATGAATTCCTTTTCCTTTAAAATATAAATGATTTGTCATTTTTAAAAAAATTTTAGATCTTTAAATTTTTACTATTTCGGATCCAAATTTGTTGTTGTTTCCATTTTTTTAAATCTTGAGCAGGAAAACCTCCAACTGTTTGATTTGAACAAATGGACTTGGTTACACCGGAGCATGCAGCAACAGTAACATCATCTCCTAATTCCAAATGACCTCCAATAGAAGAATTGCCACCAATTGTAAAACGCTTTCCTATACACGTTGATCCAGCAATACCTGATTGAGAAGCCATCCTAGCGTGAGAACCTAAAAAAACATTATGTGCGATCTGTACTAGAGAGTCAAGATAACAAGAATCTCCAAGCGTAGTTGGCTCTAGAACACCTGCACAAATAATAGTATTACTACCAATCCAACATTTTTTTCCAATATAAACACCTGCAAAATGTGGAATATGTTGATAACTTAAATTTTTTTTAAAAAACCCGAAACCACTCCCCCCAATTACAACTCCTGATTGAATATAAGTATTCTCTGCTATTACAACATTTTCATGAATAATAACTCCAGCCTCCAAAACAACACCTTTTTTTAAAAGAGTATTTTTAGCAATAAAACACTGAGATCCTATCTGAACATTCTCTTCAATAATTCCTTCAACAATTGCCGATGGATGTACCAATGACGAAATATTATCTTGTGTATTTGAAATAAATATATACTCTTCAATTAAATTTTTAAAATTTAATTTTAAATTTTCTACCACTTCTTTTAAAACTTGTATCACAGAATCTACTTTAATAAAAGCAAATGATTCTTCTCCCGAAACTTTTTCTATAAAAGCAAATACAGGTCTGTAGGATAAACTCTTAAAAGAAGTTTTGGAATCTAAAAAAACAACTTGATTCTCTTTCAAAAACTTGGGAGAACCTATTCCTTTTAATATAGTTTCTTTTGAATTTGAATTTTGAACTTGAGAACAAGAAAAACCTGTTTTCTCTAAAAAATCAGTAAGAGAAAAAGGATTCTTAAATTCCAAAAAATTACTCTTTATTAAGTTCTGAAATAACTTTATCCGTGAAATCTTGTTCAGCCTTCCAAAACACAACCGCACCCGCGGAGCGATCTAATACAAGATCATAATCATACTGCTTTGCTATTTCTTGGATCACTTCTTTTATTTTTTTAATAATCGGTTTAGAAAACTCTTCATTTTTCTTGGTAAGATCCCCCTCACGACCATAAATTTTTTGTACAAAAATTTGAAAATCTTTTTCTTCAACATCTATTCTTTCTTGCAGTTCTTTTTTCTTTTTAACACTTAATAATAGAGATTGTTTTTCTAATTTCTGTTTCATTTCTTCTACAGTTTTTTGCATTCTAGTGGCCTGTCTTTCCCATTTTTTTACTTGAGTATCGTAATCATCCTGAGCGGCTTTTGTTCCCTTATAACTATCAAACACGACTTTAGAATCAACATGAGCAATTTTTAAGTTTTGGGAAAAAACTGTAGAAACAGAAATAATCGCAAATAAAATAAAAAATAAAATATTTTTTTTCATATGACCTTTAGTGTTAAGTGAATGACAAAATCCTCATTGCTTGATTAATATAAAAATAATCTAAAGCAATCAAAATACTTTTTATTTTAATTAATATAAAAAGGTAAATTTTCTATCTGTGATTCACAAATAGATCCAAAGTAACGGCTATCAATACCTTCATTAAAATTATCATCTAAAACAAAAAAGCATTTTTGTGGAATAAGATAAGAAGAAACTAAATTGTTATTTAGAAAAATTTCTTTCTTAAAATGAAAACTTTGGTACGGGAATCTTAGGCTTAATTGTTTTTCAATATTCAATAAACTAAACCATGATAAAGCAGAAAATTTATAGTCTATTCCAAAAAAAGCATTCACATCTATATATTTTTTAAAATCATCTGCTGTAGCTCTTTTTCCATCAATTAATAAGTAAACTTGTGATGTATATTTTTGGTGTGGATCGTTTTGTTTAATAATATTATAAAGCATATCAACCTCTCTTAAATTTAGGGAATCCAAGAGAACAATATCTCCTTTTTTGGGTACAACATAATTTAAAGAGTAAAATCTAGGTTGTATTAAATAAGACTTTTCCAATCTAGTATTGGAAATAATTTCTTCTTGATTTACAATAAAATTATGATCAAAAATCACAACACTATCACCACCTAATGCAATAATACGACTTAACTTTTCTGTCTCTAACTGTGGATGATTATAAATCAACAACATATTTTTACGATACTCTATATCTAAAAAAGAATATTTGTTCAAGGAGAATACTAGACTATTTTTTTTAATTGTCGGTTCCATTAAAACATCAGAAACAATATCTACATCAATAACAAACCAACGCACAAAGAATGCAAATAATAATGTTACAACAATTATCTTAAAGTAGGCTTCTTGTAAAAAGACATTAGTCCTTACCCACATTTAAAACAGCTAGAAAAGCTTCTTGAGGAATTTCAACATTTCCAATAGATTTCATTTTTTTCTTTCCTTCTTTCTGTTTTTCTAATAGCTTTCGCTTACGACTAATATCACCTCCATAACACTTTGCTGTTACATTTTTTCGGTAAGCTTTCACTGTTGTGCGAGCAATAATTCGGGTACCTATTCCTGCTTGAATTGCAACTTCAAACATTTGCTGAGGAATTAACTCTTTCAATTTTTCACACAAAGCTCTCCCCCAATAAAAAGCTTTATCACGATGAATAATAATAGAAAAAGCATCAACAGGTTTATTATTCACAAGAATATCTAGTTTAACTAAATCTGAAACTTCATAAGATTTGAATTTATAATCCATAGAAGCATAACCTTTAGTTGTTGATTTAAGTTGATCAAAAAAATCAAACATAATCTCACCTAATGGAAAATCGTACGAAACATTCACTTTATCTTCAGTGAGATATTCCATTTTATTATAAATACCTCTCTTTTTTTCCCCTAGTTTCATTAATGCACCAATGTATTCTTTAGGTAAAATAAACTGTACTTTTACAAAAGGCTCACGTATTTTTTGATATTGACCTGATGGTGGCAGTCTCCCAGGATTTTCAACAACTAAGATAGAGTCATCAGGCATTACAACCTCATAAACAACATTAGGAACAGTTGTAAGAACAGGCACACTAAACTCTCTCTCTAAGCGTTCACCTACAATTTCTAAATGCAACAAACCTAGGAAACCAACACGGTAGCCAAATCCTAAAGCTTCGGATGTCTCTTTCGTCCAAGATAAAGCAGAGTCATTTAATTTTAAGCGCTCTAAAGCTTCTCCTAAGTTCTCATAATCTTTAACATCTACAGGATAAATTCCTGCAAAAACCATAGGATAAATTTCTTTAAATCCCAACAAACTATCTGTACAGGGATTATTAACTTCAGTAACAGTATCTCCAATCTTAATATCAGTTACATTTTTAATATTTCCTAGTAAATAACCAACCTCTCCAGCTCTTAAAATGTCTGTAGGATTGCGTTTTAAAGTCATAAAACCCAGTTCTGTAATTTTATACTCTTTGTTAGTTGCCAAAAAACGCACTTTAGAATTTTTATGTAGTGAACCTTGGAATACTCTCAGATAAGTAATACTTCCTAGAAAAGAATCATAGACCGAATCAAATACTAACGCTTGTGTTGGCGCTTCAAGGTTTCCTTGGGGAGCTGGAATTTCTTGAACAATTTTTTTTAAAACATCTTCAATCCCTATTCCATCTTTTGCAGAAACAAGAGGTATTTCACCAGCTTCATAAGCTAATAATTCACCAACTTGCTTAGCAATAACATCAGGCATTGCTGACGATAAATCAATTTTATTAATGATAGGAACAATTGTGAGATCTAATTCCATCGCTAAATATAAATTAGATAATGTTTGAGCCTCTATACCTTGAGAAGCATCTACAATTAAGATAGCTCCTTCACAAGCCGCTAAACACCGTGTTACCTCGTAATTAAAATCAACATGCCCAGGAGTATCAATCAAATTCAAATGATAGTCAATACCATCTAAATGATATTTCATTTGAATCATATGTGATTTAATTGTAATACCACGTTCTCTTTCAAGTTCCATGTCATCTAAAACTTGATTTTGAAGCTCCCTAGAAGACAAAGTTTTTGTCGTTTCTAACATACGATCAGCAAGTGTAGATTTCCCATGATCAATGTGAGCAATAATACAAAAATTTCGAAAAGAGTCTAAAGATTTCATATAATTAACAGTTTAAAATCAAATCTTACAGCTAAACTGATTTTAACAACCAATTGACTCCATTTGTCATTGCTTTCAAATTTGCTTTAACTGTATTTTGATCTTTAGCTCTAGCAATTATTGTTTTTTCAGGTTTATCTTTCATTTGAATTCTAAACTCAGATAAAGCACAAGATGCAAATTCATTATGATCTTTAGAGTACGATTTTTGTTGGTACTCTACCAAATGAATAGAAACATTTAATTTCTCCAATACTTTAGAAAAAGCTTCAATAGGACCTTCAGCCTCCACTTTCTGAATTTCTTTTTTTCCATTAAACACAATACTAAACTGATATTGTTTTTTTTCTGGATACAACTCATAACTTTCAAAAACTAAAGGACCTTCAACTTCAAAAATCTCTTTTTGATATACAGATACAATTTCATCAATTGCCAATTCTCCTTTTAGTTCTGCTAGCTTCTTTAATTTAGGTTGTAAAAAATGAGCTTCCTCTACCGTAATAGGTAAACCTTGTGATTGAATTATTTCAAGAACAGCTGTTTTTCCTGATTGATTTGTAAATCCAATAAATTCGCCGTTCTTTCTACCGATAAAATCAGCTACAACAACATTGTAAGCACCTTTTTGCTTCCCCTTAGTTTTAGTAGCACCATCTTGGTGAATACCACTACGATGCGACATGACATCCAAACCAATGATAGGTGCCTTTTCTGGAATAGGAATACCCGAATACTGTTCTACTAAAATTGCTGTTTCATATATTTTATCAAATTGAAGATTAACATCAACTTCACACTGATGTAAAGAACAAGCGACTTCATACATATTAGTGTTACCAGCTCTTTCTCCTAAACCATTTAAAGTCGTCTCTAATTGATTTGCTCCACGAAAAAAAGATTCTACTGTTGTCGCTGTTGCCATTCCTAAATCATTATGATTATGGACTGAAATTGTCGTATTTGGAAAGGCGTCAACAACTTGTCCAACCATGTCTACAAAAATAGATGGTCTATATCGTTCAACAGTATTAGGCAAATTAAGAACAGTTGAACCTTCTTGAACAACTGCTTTAAAAACCTCTAAAACAAAATCCATATTATCTCTACAATCTCCAAAATGTTCTGCAGAGAACTCAATACTACCCTTTCCTTTCATAAGATTCTGACAATAACCTACAGCTTCTCGAGCTTTTTCTAAAACTTGTTGAGGCGTTTTATTCAAAACATGCTCCATATTATATGGACTAGTTGTAATAAAGATGTGTATACGAGGGTTTTTGACCTCTTTTAAAGCTTCCCAAGCTTTCAAAATGTCTCTAGAAACAGAACGAGCTAAACCAGCTACAACCATAGTATCAGGAGCTAAACTTGCTAAATGCTGACATGCATTAAAATCCATTTCACTAGCTCCTGGATAACCTAGTTCAGCTCCATCAATTTTAAGGCTAATAATATTTTCAAATAAACGAGCTTTTTCTTGTAAATCCCAAGGTCTTTTTAAAGCTTGATTTCCATCTCTTAATGTTACATCATAGAAAAAGGGCACGCGTTCCACCATAATCTCCAAAAATTAAATTGTCTTCTAAAGATAGCTTTTTATTTAAAAAGTATAAAAAAGACTTTGAGAAATTTCTCAAAGTCTTTTAAAAATAACTTTATTTTCGTATTGCTTTTAGTTCTTCAAGGAATTGAATAATTCAAAAGCTTTCGCTGGTGCTTCTTCATCATGAACAACAGCATTAACAGCTGTAATCATTGCAACAGGCGCTTCAGATTGGAAAATATTTCTTCCCATATCAACACCAGAAGCTCCACACTGAATAGCGTTATGGCAAAGCTCAAGAGCTTCTAATTCTGGAAGTTTTTTACCACCAGCAATAACAACTGGAACTGGACAACTTGCAACAACTTTTTCAAAGCCTTCTGTATAATATGTTTTGACAATGCTAGCACCATTTTCAGCACATACACGAGCAGCCATACCAAAATAACGAGCATCACGAGTCATATCTTTACCAACTGCAGTAACACCCATTACAGGGATACCATATTTCATACCAATATCAACAAGTCTACTAAAGTTAGCAATTGTGATTGCTTCTGTAGTATCTTCACCAATAGAAAGCATTGCCGCCATAGCTGATACATTCATTCTAATCGCTTCTTCTTCCGCAATTAAAACATTATGATTCATTTCAGTCAAAATTGTAGTACCAGTATCTGTTCTCAAACAAATAGGTTTTGAACAATCTGCGGGAATAGAAGACCGAATCATTCCTCGACAACCCATGATACAATCAACATGCTCTACTAAAGAAGCTATACCCAAATCAATTCTTTCAAGACCTGAAGTTGGACCCATTAAAAAACCGTGATCAAATGCAAGCATAACTGCTCGACCCGATCTTTTATTAAAAATACGGGACATACGGTTTTTTAAACCCCAATCTGTGTTATTCATTCCTCCAAGATAAAACCCCTCTGTTTTAGCTTTGATTCCTAATCCAAAGTTAGCACCTTCTCTAATATCATCTAAATCAGCCATTCTGAAATCCTTTTGTTAATTGTAATTATTTTGCTTTAGTAAAATCTGACATATATTGCAAAATGAAAGCCGTAGACATTGCTCCTGGATCGGGGAAACCAATACAACGCTCACCTAAAGTTTTAGCACGACCAGTCATTGCCACCATATTTTTGGTTTTTTCAACTCCATCTGCTGCAGCTTGAGCAACTGTTTCTAAAGCTTTTGAAACATCTTCATTTTCACAAGTTTTTGCAGTAGCTACTGCTGCAGAAAGAGCATCTATCATCGTTTTATCTCCAACTTTAGCTCCACCTCGTTTTTGAATCGCTTCTAACCCATCGGCTAAAAAAGAAGATAAATCTTTCGCACTAAATTCAGTATCAGAAGACATATTTTTAGACCCAGCTCTGTACAATGTTCCAAAAATAGCACCAGAGGAACCACCCATAGACATCATTAAAGTTGTTCCTATTAATGATAAAAATTCAGAGATAGTAGTAGAATTTTCGTCTTTTAATTTTTCTTGAACCGCTATATAGCCACGAGCCATTCCAATACCATGATCGCCATCACCCAAATCTTGATCAGCTTTAGTCAGTAAATCTTTTTGTTCAATAATTCTTTCTGCTACAGAAAGTGTCATTGACTTTAATACTTCTAAATCAATTGCTTTCATGCTACCTACCTTTTGTTAAATCCAAATGAATCCGCTGGCATATCATAAAGTTTTTTCAATTCATCATCTAATTTTAGAAGAGAAATTGAAAAGCCAGCCATCTCTTGACAAGTGATATAACTACCTATATCTGTATTATGTACTTTAATATTTTTTTGTTTTAGGAGAGCCTGTAATTTACGGTTCACAATCAAACATTCCATCATTGTTGTAGCACCCAAATTATTGATAAGAACAACAACCTCATCACCAGATCGGTAAGGCAAATCTTCTAAAATTTTCTCAAGCATTATTCCTGTTAACTCATCTGCAGTTGGTAAAGACTTACGTAAAACACCTTGTTCACCATGAATACCCATACCTATTTCTATTTTATCTTCTGGCAATGTAAATGTAGTTAAACCTGTTTCTGGAATAGAACCTGGAGATAAAGCAACTCCCATAGAGCGTAAATTTTTACTAGCTTTTTTAGTTACACGTACAACTTCTTCTAAAGAATCCATTGTTTCAGTAGCAGCACCTGCAATCTTAATCATATAAAGATCGCCTGCAATTCCTCGACGATCTGTTTCTCTGTCCATTGGAGCTGATGCAACATCATCCCAAACACGAACAGTTTCAACTTTAATCTTCTCTTCTTTAGCAAATTCAGCAGCAATATCAAAATTCATATTATCACCAGCATAATTTCCATAAAGAAAAAGGACGCCTTTTCCCTGATTCACTTGTTTTGTCACGGCAAGAATATTATCGGGTGTTGGAGCTGCAAAGATATCACCACAAGCAGCGCCATCAGCTAAATTTCCACCCACAAAACCATGAAAAAGAGGCTCATGACCACTTCCACCACCTACAACAAGTGCAACTTTATCTTTGCGGATATCTGTTTTATAAATCGCATTCAAACCATCTATTTTTTTAACAGAGCCATGATAATAACCAACAAGACCCTCAACGAGTTCATCAACTGCTCTTTTGGGATCATTTATTACTTTTTTTATTACTTTACTTCTCATAAGATCCTACAATATTTTAAAACTTAACCAAAATAACCATATTGCCAAATAAAATCAATTAATTTGGTTTAAATCATTAAATAATACGGTCATTTCCACCATCAACTGGTATTTGAGCACCCGTTGTTCTGGCAAAAGACTTACCAGAAACCAAACAGACCATCTCTGCAATATGTTTAGATTTTATCTCAAATTTCAGGAGATTTTTAGTCTTATACTCTTCAACAGTCATTCCATATCGTTTTGCAGAACGCTTTAAAGCTTTTTCTGTCCATAATTCTGTATCAAAAACAGCATCAGGATGAATCACATTAACACGAATTTTTTTGGGAGCAAGCTCTAAAGAAGCAACCCGAGCTAATTGTGTTAAACCTGCTTTTGCAACAGAATAGGCAGCGGCACCTGGACCTGGAGCCCCAACATTACGAGAACCCATAATAACGATAGAAGGATCTATTCCTTGCTCCAAATAAGGAATCGTTAGTTTAAGTAATTGCTGGACACTAGTTAAATTCACCGCCATACTTTTAGCCCATAAAATAGGGTCTAAATCTTGTATGTATTGACCTGCTGTAAAAATCCCTGCATTACAAACAACAATGTCTATGCCACCAAAAGTCTCTACAACTTTTTCAATAGCTTCTTTCATTTTAACTTCATCCGTAACATTACAGACAATTCCCATTAAATCGGGCTTATTAAAATTCTCCACAATTTTAGGATTTAAATCAAGAGCAACCACAACCGCACCTTCTGCATGCATTTTTTCAGCACAAGCTCGCCCAATTCCAGCCGCAGCACCTGTAATTAACACAACCTGACCTTGTAAAGATGACTTAATTTGAGTTTTTTTAAGTTTAGCTTGCTCTAACTCCCAATATTCCATATCAAACAAATCTTTAGGCTTTAAAGGCTTCCAGCCTCCAAGTTGTTCTCCCTGTTGTATGCAAACAACAGTATGATCAATAATATCTGAAATAATAGAGCATTCCTTAACAGTTGTTCCAAAAGAAAGTAACCCTTGTTTAGGAAGAACTCCCCAACGCGGTGCTAAATCTAAACATTGTTGTTTTGAGGAAGCATGCTTTTCATAATACTTTCTGTATTCACCAACAAAACCTGAAATACTTTTAACTCCTTTATCTAAGGTAACCGGATATGGCTTGATGCGTATCGTATGATCTGGGGTTATAGGACCACGGGATGATAATTCTTTAACATTTTTCAAGTTTGAAAATTGAATAGAATTTGCGTTTCGTTTAAAATGAGATAAAACAGGTTCTCCACGAAGAATAGATACTTCTTTACGGATCTTAGCAATTTCTAATAAATCAACTGAAGATTTCTTAGTTTTCGCTACTTTCTGCTGTTTAGTATTTTCTTTAATGTATTTTTCAGCTTTAGTTACTAAAGAAATCATTTTAGAATAACTCTTTTTAGCATCATCATCAAAAGTAAAAACACCGTGATTTTTTAAAATCAATCCTTGATATTTAGATAAATCATATTTTTGAGTAAGCTTATAAATTTCTTTAGCTAAGA
Source organism: Fibrobacteria bacterium (assembly GCA_965261055.1). Classification (GTDB taxonomy): domain Bacteria; phylum Fibrobacterota; class Fibrobacteria; order UBA11236; family JADFYW01. The sequence continues at coordinate 993,003 of OZ253440.1, forward strand.
CAAAACCAGGCATCACATAGGGAGCAATCAAAACTTTATCTCCATAAACTTCATTCAAAATTTTATCAGCTAAGGAATTATTTGTAAGAGTAACAACAGCGTCTGCATGCGTATGATCTACAAATTTAAAAGGAATAACAGCATGCATAATCGCTTCCACAGAAGGATTAGGAGCAGATATATCCAACATACTACGACGTTGCAACTCCACCATTTTACTGTCAGTCAACTTATCTAAAGCAACCATTTTAAGGAGCGTTGACATCAGCACAGGGGCAAAACCAGCTTTTTCAATTGTAGCTAAATCCCAACCGCTACCTTTAACATATAATACTTCTTGCTTATCACCGAATTCATCTTTAACCACAGATTTAACAGAAGTATTTCCACCTCCGTGTAAAACTAAATTAGAGGATTTTCCAATAAGACGCGACGTGTAAACACGCAAAGCTAAATCATTTTTAAGATGTGATTGAGCCTCACTATTATGCCATAAATTCTTCAAAATAAAATCTTTTAATACTGATTAACTAAAGTACTGTTGGTTCAATTTATCTATTCCTTTTTTACACTCTTCAGTCACTTCCCAAGCATTATCCCAAAAACAAAGATCAATTGTCCACCAATCATGAGGCATATTAACTTGGTTTAATAAAGGTACAATTTCATCAAACTTTACAAAGCCTTGTCCAAAAGGTATATGAGTTGATGTCTCATCGTTACCATCTGCATCTTTATGACATTTATTGTCAGAATCTATCAAATGAATATGATTAATACGACCACTTAATTTTTTAATAAAATCAGATTGTCCATTTTCAAAAACTTCTTTTTGACCTGGCTGACGAGCTCCAACAACACTGACCATTTGACCATGACAAGTATCATATAAGATACCGAAATTATCATCTTGAATAGAATCTAGAATTTTAATTACATCTGAAGGTTTATTAAAAGCAAATCCCGGTTCAAATTCCCAAGTTACCAACAAACCACGATCAGCTGCAATTTTAGCACATTGCTTCCATGTATTTACAACACGATCAAAAGCAGTGTGATAATCAACTTCTCCAAAAATTGTAGGAGGTTGTACTGTATCAACACGAATTGTTTTGATTCCTAAATCTACACAAAATTCGCAATTCTTTTTAAATTCAGCAATATAGCTAGAATTGTCAGCTGTATTAATTAATTTTTCACCCCAAAGGTTTGCAGCTAGTCCACTAAAAGCTAATCCATAGCCCTTTACTTTATTAACAATTTCTTGTCGGCTTTCTTTTGTTGATAAATCATCTGGATTAGGGTGTGGAGTAAATCCGCCTAACTCAACGCCATCAAATTCCAATTCAACTAAACGCTTACAAACTGTATCAAAATCAACAGGTTTTGAAGCATAAGGTCCGATTGTGTAGGCCCAAGAGCCAATAGATATTTTTTTCATACTGTTCTCACTTGTTAGTTAACTAATTTAAAAACTAGATAAAATTAATCTTAAATCAAATAGTTTTTATCTTTTTATCAATCTTTTAGTTATTAAAAAGACTCTTGTTCAAAAAACCTCAATAAAAATCATTTCACTTCTATGAAGATGTAACAAACTTAATTTCATACTCTAACAACCTTTTCAATCAAAGTTAAAGTATGAATAAATTAAGTCAAATGAATTTTTTTTCATGATTTAACAACCACTCTTTTTTATCTATGCCGCCAGCATAACCAACTAAATTTTTATTCTTGCCTATCACTCGATGACAAGGAATAATAATGGAAATAGGGTTAATACGGTTAGTATTACCAACCGCTCTTACAGCTTTTGGAGAATTAACTTTTATAGCAATATCAAAATAAGAACATGTTTTACCATACAGCACTATTTGTAAAGCATTCCAAACATTTTTTTGAAATAATGTTCCATTAAAATACAGCAATAAATCAAACTCTTGACGTTGACCTAAAAAATATTCTTCTAATTGACTTATACATGAATCTGTCATTAAATTCGAATTTGATACTCCTAATTTTTGAACATAGGAGACAAAAGTAACTGCTTTATCAGATGCCTTAACTTCAATCCAACCTATTGGTGATTTAAAATAATCTATATATATATTAGACACAAATAATAATTATTCAAAATGTGCATCTAAAATAGTGTTTGAATTTGATACAAAGTGAATGTATCGATGAAGCCGCCAGTAAAAAACACTATAAAAAAACATTGTTAATACAGAGAAGATTACATCACTAAGAAGATCATTCAAAAAATTAAAACTACCAATGAAAAATATACCAATAGGCAACAAAACAATAAATACCGAAAAGATAATCACAAAAAAACGAACCCCTAAGACTACACTTAAACATGTTATACGAACAACGAAATCTTGATTATCATTTCCTTTATTTCTACTGTAACAAATAGTAGTTCCGATAAAAATAATTAGTGAAGTAATAAAATCAAAGATAGTGACTTCAATCAAAATCAAATTCGTTATCATCGCAAAAAGTCCGAATATAATTACAAACAACAATGGTAACATAAAATACTGAAATACTTCAAACTCTGAAAGAGTTCTAGCTTGTAACTTTGAAACTAGTTTATTAATATTCCATAAAGTCATTTTCTCTCCTTCACTTGATAAAACACATTATTCACAAATATTTTTTCCTAATAAACCTTACCCTTCATTGGAAACTTGTATAATCTCGTCAGGCATTGTCACTTCTCTTAGTTTACGTTCAATTGTATTTACACGTGTTGTTTTTAAAATACCTAGCGTTTTAGATGCTGTATTAATCTGATTGTCGACCTTTTCAAGAACACCTCCAAACTTTTTAAATTCAGATTTCACCCCTTCTAGAACATTCCAAACTTCGCCACTCTTTTTGTTCATCACCAAGGTATTAAAACCCATCTTAAAACTATTTAACATCGTCGCCATTGTTGTAGGACCTGCAATTGTAATTTTGTATTTTCGTTGTAACTTTTCAAATAATGCTGTATTGCGAATAATTTCCGCATATAATCCTTCAATCGGTAAAAACAGAATTCCAAACTCAGTTGTATGAGGAGGGTCAATATATTTTTCACTAATATCTTTAGCAAAAGAATCAATCGCCAAAAACAGTTTTTTCTGTTGATTCTCTACTTGTTTTTTATCAACTTTATCATAAGCGTCTAATAAAATAGAATATGCTTCCATTGGAAATTTAGAGTCAATAGGAAGCCAAACCTCTTCATCTAAAGAACCTGGAAATTTAACAGCAAACTCTACATTCGCTTGACTTCCTTTCTTTGTGGCCACATTTTTAGAATATTGATGAGGTGCTAGAATTTGTTCTAATATGTTTTCAAGTTGATATTCACCTAAAATACCTCTAGTTTTAACATTAGACAAAACCTTTTTAAGCCCTCCAACATCAGTTGCAAGACTCTGCATTTCTCCAAGACCTTTATGCACAGCCTCAAGCCTTTCTGTGACAATTTTAAAGGACTCACCCAAACGCCTTTCCAAAGTATTTTGAAGCTTTTCATTCACTGTTTGCCTCATCTCACTCAACTGTTTAGTATTGTCTTCTCGTATATTTTTAAGTTGATTAAAGACAGTATCTACTAGCCCTTGTGTTATTTGCAAAGTCTTGTGATTTTGATCTCTCTGCTCTTGACCAAAATTTTTAAACTGATCTCCTATTGCCTCATTCAATTTCTTCATATTTTGAGAATATTTTTCCTCAAAAGAATTAAAAGAATTAAAAAGTTCCGTCCGACTTTTAGACAACGATTGATTTAGTTCTTCACGATTGCTACGTAAAGATGTATTCAACTCTTCACGGTTTCTTTTAAAATCATCCCTAGTATTTCTTTTAAAATCATCTATAGACTCTTTAAGTAAAGAGTGACCATCATTTTGTTTATCTTTGATTTGTAGAAACAAAACAAGAGATGCTAAAATGATTAAAACAATAAGTAAAATAAATACAACCATAATGTCTTTAAAAATTAGATAAAATCAAAGTATCTTATTCAATAAATAAATTTTTTCAAATTCATTTCTAAAAATCTGAAGAAAAAATTGCTTGTATTAAAACCTTAAAAAGGTTCAGAAGTATTTTTTAAATTTCTTAAGGTTTACCAAACATATCTTACTGAAACTAATTCTCTAATTTTTAATTATTCTGTAAGGCATCTAAGTTCTTATACATTTTTTTCATCACAGACAATAACTTACTATTAAGTTCCTTAAAGCTCTGGATATCAATTGGACCGATTTTAGACCATTGTCTTTGCAAGGTTTTTATTCTTTCCCATTGAGAGTCTGAAATTGTTTGGTCTACAACTTTTACCATTTCTTCAACAACAGACTGTTTTAATTTCAAATTCTCTTCAAAATTCAAATCGCTTTCTAAATCTGAATTAGAAATATCAAAAACATAATTACAAGCAATTTGAAATCGTTGCCAAAGTTTATAATCTTGACGACCACCAGAACCTGCCAATTTCCACTGCTGCTGTAAAGTTTTCACCCGTTGCAAAGACTCTTGCCAATCTTGGCTTTTTAAAAACTCACTTAAATCACCCTCAAATCTAAAACCAGCTAACTGTTCTACTTCATTAAAATAATCTTTTTTTACTTTTAGATTTTGATCTTGCTGCCCTCGGATTTCCTTAAGATATTTAGAATATTCTGAAAATAAAATATCGTTAGCTGTTCTAAAACGCTTCCAAAGCCTTTGTTCTTCAATGCCTTCAACAGAGCTTAATTCTTTCCAATCAATCTGATATTGTTTAAGAGCTTTAATAGTTGATGACCAATCTTCTACTTCAGCATAGGCCTCTACAACCTCACACAATCTTTCTTTCTTCAATAGAATTTCCTTCTGATCTTGTAAAGATGCAGCCAATAAATTTTGATACTTCTCTTGAAAGTTATTCATAGATTGTTGATACATTTCCTGTATTTTTTCTTTCTCAGAATAACTTACGACACCAATAAGACGCCACTTTTTTTGAAATAATAGATACTGCTGATTAACAAATTCTTGATTTGAATAATCTTCCTTAATGCTTTTTTTAATTTCTTCACAAAGCTCTGTTTTTAGTTTTAAATTAGACCAATGAAACCATGATTGAAGGTCATAAAATTGTTTAGAATATTGTTGGTATCTATCAAAAAGATCTTCAAAATTACCATGTTGCCGTATCAATTTCATCTGGGTAATTTCAGCCACTCGTCTCAATAATTTCAAACAGTCAAATTGAATCTTAGGGAAAACTTTATTTTGTAATAGTTTTTCAATCTGCTTAAGTGTTTCTATCAATTCCTTAACAAAATCTAATGTCTGTTGACTAGAACCTTGAGGTTTTAAACTAGGTTTTTTATTCTCATTTTCCTTATCTGACTTTTCAAGAAAAGCAGAATCATCAAACTGACCTTGAAAATTCAAAAATTCAGTGTCAGGATCCAAAAGCTGTAATTCACGCTCTTTTTCTCGCTGACTTTCAAGATACTCTTGATAATTATACAAAAAATCTTGACAGTATTTTTTCATTAATTCTTCTTTTTCTGGAGAATTAACTTTAATCTTTAGTACATCCCATTCATCTGTTATTTGAGAAAAAGTTGCCATCACTTGATCTTCTAAAACAGATAAATTTTTTACTCTGTTTAATATCCACTCAACTTTCACAAAATCATCTATAATTGTTTCTGTAAATTTCTGTTTCTCTTTCGATCTAAATAGTATTTTTAATTTAGAACGAATACTTTTAATCTTAGCCTTTTGAGAGAGTGTTTTTAAATACTGTTCATTTGAAACTTGATCTAAAGCGTCTAAAGCTAGGTCAGAATCAGTTATTTGTAAAAGAATTTGATAAAAAGAAGACTCTTCTGTTAAAAGACTCAAAGCTTTTGCTCTAATTTCAAAATCTGTATGTTTTAAAACGATTTTTTCTAAACTATGCTTATTTTTAATAGATAGTAGCCATTTTTCAACTTCTGAAAATGATTGACTCTTCAAAATATTCTTTAAAAGAATACTCTCTAAATGCTTTTCAATGTTTTCCCTAAAAGATTTTTTTTTGTCTAGTTTTTTTAATAGTAATTTTAAAGATTCTTCACTTTTAATCTCCTTAAGTGCTACCATTCGGTTTTGAAAATCCTCATCTTCAAGAATTACGACCTCTAATTTTTTAGGCTGTAATTCTGAACTTAATTGACAAACAGCTTTTCTACGAACTTCTAAATTTTTACTTTTCCAAGCTGGTTTTAACAAATCAAACATAAGTAATCCAAATTAGCAACAAGATCCACTATCACAGCTGTCAGTACTACTAATACTAGGTGCACAGTCAAAAAGACCAAAATGAGATGACGCATCCTCACTAAAGATTTTAAAATGAGATTTTAAACGACTTTTACTAAGCATATAAGCTGTATTTCTACAAACCAAAAGAGGACGATTTGTTTCAAAAGTATGGTGATCATCTAATATAAATTTGTTTTTAGCTTGTAGAATAGTTCCTTTATAAATCGCAACTTGTCCATAATCTTCGCAAAGATCTTCCAATTCATCTATTTTAAAAGCTCTAACAGTAACAGATGAAAACACAATATTCCCCAACTTCTCTTTAAGCTCTTTGTTTTTGATATCCATCACTCGGCTATGCATAATGCGATAATCCAAACAACCTAAAGTTGAAATCATACGGCGAAAATCTTCAAGATACATCGCTCCCGAAAGACATTCCCCATATAAAACAGGATCTTCCACAAGTTCTTGAGGCACACGGCGATCAGCAAAGACATCTGAAAAATAAAGCTCTCCACCTGACTTTAAAACTCTAAAAACTTCTTCTAGTACTTTTTGTTTGTTAGGAGATAAATTGATAACACAATTAGAAATAACAACATCCACAGAATTACTGGGAATAGCTAATAAATCTTCTATCATTCCTTTTATAAATTGAACATTAGATTGTTTATAACCAAATTGTTCTTGATGGTAAGCTTCATGTTTTTTAGCAACAGAAATTTGTTCCTCGGTCATATCAACACCTATTGATTTTCCGTTCTCTCCAACTAAAGCAGAAGCTAAATAAACATCCCTACCAGTTCCACAACCTAAATCTAATACAATAGCTCCGTCTAAAGCTAATGGTAAAGGGGAACCACAACCATAAAATTTTTCCATAATTTCAGAATGTATTTTACTTAAAATTGGTTTTAAATAATCTGGTATTGATTCCTCTGTACAACATGCTGTTGTTTTTAAATCATCAGTGGAAGACAGAGTTTTCCCATAATAATCTTTTACTTCATTTAATATCGTTTCGTCTTTTTTTATCATACTTAGTATTATTTGATGTTTAAAATAAGAATATAAAAAAATCACATCCTAAAATCATTTTAAATTATCAAATCCGACAGTCTTTCTTATTTTTTGAACTTCAGAAATTACTTTTGATCCCAAAAAAAAGAAATGGACTAATTTTCATGATGTTATCTTCAAAAATACTGCATTTTCAGAAATACGCCCTTTGTAAAATAACAAAACAGCTAAAGCACGGAAAACAAGTAAAGGAAACTCAAAAATTTTTGTGTTGATTGGAAAACGGAAATGAAGCACTGAAATATTTTTTTAAGAATCTAAAACTATTTTCAATTTTAATAAATAAATAGCCTCTTCCAAATTTCTCTTGGTTTTTCTATGCCTCCCAAGTTTAACTGTTTTCTGAGTGATAGGGCAAGTTAAGCGTATTGCAGTTCTCACTCTGTTCTTTCGCTGTCCACCCTTTCCAGAAGAGCTAAAATTTTCAACCTTTCCAAACTGTGACCAATCTTTTCTTTGAAGTAAGGATACTATCTGATCTAATCCATCAGAATTTTGCATTTAATTTTTAGAAAGAACTTCTTCTTCCTACTCAATCGGTATATTTTTGTCTTTACAATATTTTTCAATTTCAGAGTCGTTTTGAGACAGTCATCACAAAAACCCTCAAATTCTTTTTTTTGCTTTTCAGATACTCTTCAGAAGCCATCAATATTGTTTTAACTTGATCTATGAATTTTTAAAATTCCGAATTGATTTCACACAACTTATCCATTCTTTTAAAATCTAGTTCTTTATATTTTGGTTGGAATAGAATTTTACTCTCGTAAAGTTTTGCTTTCAGTTCAATAATTCCTATTCTAAATGATTGATTCAGTCGTTCCATTTCATCCATTAGATTTTGGCTTATTTCAAATGCAACTAAATATCCATAATTAGCCTAACTTGAATTTGAAACAGCTTGAAAAAAACACTTTTTAATTCGTAATCAGATCTTATTTCTCTCTTTAATTCTAAGGATATGAGATTAAAAAAATCTGCTGTATTAGTCATTTTTAGTAAAGAATTACTTGATGAATTTCTAAGATTTAAAAAATTGATACCCAACATACTTGGATGAAACCATTTTTGATGTTCATCTTTACTGTGAACTGATTTTTCGTGGAATATTGTCTTTGAATAAATATTTAAACTTTTTAAGTAAGAACTTAAAAGCTTATATAAACCTCTTTCTTGATATTTTTTAGAAATCTGTTTTTAAATGATGATTCATTTTCAAAAACTTCTGATAAGTTTAACTCTCTTTCGTATTTAAAACAATAGTATTCAAATCCCTTTGTACCTTTTATTCGTTTCACTCGTGAATCATTCTGCCTTATAAAGCTACCCAATTCAGCGGAAATAGTAGAAGAAGAAATTACACTAATTCCCCAATCAATGTATTTTTTCATCAATCATTTTCCAAACTTTTACATAAGTGAAAAAACCAATATTATCTTCTAATATTTTTAGAATAGCTTCTTTTGTTTTCATTTATTCTTTCCTTTTTTCAGAAGTGATATATCTATTTCAATTGATTTTTTTTGGTTCTTGTTTTTGAAACAGACTCCCTCCTGATAAGTTTTTTTTGACTTATTTTAAACAATGTTTTCATTCTTTCCGTTTGATGTAAACGACCTAGACTATCAATCACTAAGACTTCTATTTTTAATCTTTCCGCTTCTAAAAAAACTTGTTCTAAAGGCAACAAAAACAAAAATGTGGCATAAAAATCAGCAAATAAAGGTTCTTTTGCTAATACAGTTAAACTTAACTTATCTGTAATAGATTCTCCAGTAAAAGGGTTTATAATATGATTTCGTGTCTTACCTTTATCTACCACAAATTTTTCATAGACTCCTGAAGTCGCTAAACCTTGGTAGTCCAAAGGTAAAGTTAGTATACCAAGATACTCATCATAGTGTGTTGACTTAGGATTCCTAATTCCCACTCTCCAGAGTTCTTGTTCAGTATTCAAACCCTTATAATAGATATCACCACCAGCATTAATTAAAAAATTCTGAACAGCTTTCTCTTCTAAAATTTGACCTAGTTCTAATAATGCTAAGCCTTTACTAACTCCTCCCAAAGTAAGTCTTAATGAATCGTAAAGACTTGTTATCTCTCCTGCATTTGCATCATAGAAATAATACTTTCCATTCAAACGACGCTTTATTCTTGCTTTAGATTTTAATTTTGGACGACCTGCATCAACAGTGCCTTGATATAATAACTTATAATAATAAAGCCATTCTGCAACACCAATTTGAAAAGGGCTAACTAAACCATAATGATTTGAATAATTTTGATTTTCTAATTGAATAAAATTTAGTAGTTTTTGTTGATAAGAATTCAAAGGAACACGGGTGTTTTTAAAAGAACGACTTAAAACATCAAAAGCATTTTCAGGAAATTGATCACTAAGTGCAGAATCATATGTTTCTAAAAACACATCCATTTTATCACGAATTTTTTGAAGTGCTCCACCTTTGAATTGAATCGTTAACTCAGTGTGTAATGCCGTACGCTGCCAATGTACCCATTTTAAATTTTTCTCACTATTATGACGTATAATTAAAGCCACGGCTGAAACAAGAACAAGCCAAAATAAAACTCTTTTATAATTCATAAGTAAAATTAATTAAATTTAATTCTACAAAAATACATTTTTAGGATTCATCCATAGCCTCAAGCCAATCTTTTTGACTATTCACAAAATGCCGAAACTTGATGAAGTAATCTTTTCTTTGACTGCGAAGATAATTAATATCTTTCTTAAGCTGATTCATTTGGTCTTCATAATCGTTTTTCTGTGCAAACGCTTTGTTATAAGCCTCATCAATAATAATTTGGGCTTCGCGGTTAGCATCTTTTTTCTTTTCTTCTATCAAATTTTGCATCATTAATGCAGATTCCTGTATAGAAGACTCTAATTGCTGAAAGCTTTCAAGTTTCGCTTGTAAAATTTTTATTTTAGATTGTAGTTCTGTTTTTTCGGATACATGTTTTTCTAAAGTTTGAACTATAATTTCCAAAATTGAATTAACTTCATCAACACTATAACCTCTTAAAGTTTTAGAAAAGTCTATCTTTTTAATCTCTATTGGAGTAATCATAAATTGATTCTTTTAGAATAACCACATTAAAATTATACTCAACAATCGAATCATTATAATTCCTACCAAGTAACTCAAATCTAGTTTCCCGAAAGATGGAATAATACCTTTTAAAGGAACAATCACAGGATCTGTTACTTTTTCAATCTTATAAAACCAATGTCTATCTTCTAAATTGGGAAGGAATGCTTTTACAAACCCTCGAATTAAGACAAGGATAATCATTGTCCACGATAAAGCATTAATAATGTAATCCATCTATACCTTTGTGTTAAATAAAACTGTTCCTAATCGGATATAATCCGATCCTTCTTCAATAGCCACTTCGTAATCTTGACTCATTCCCATAGATAGAAAATTAAACGCATTTTTCATAGAGGATTTTTGTTGAATTTCATTTAGTATTTTTTTCATTTCACTAAAAACAACTCTGTTTTGATTTGCATCCTCTACACGCGGTGCAATATTCATTAATCCTATATAATTTAGATATTGAGAATTTTTCAAATCTTGAACAATAGCGTTTAAATTAGCAGATGAAAAACCATATTTTGTTTTTTCATTTGCAATATTGACTTGTAAAAAAACACTTCTTTCCTGCTTATAATTTTCACAATAAGTATGAATTTTATCCAATAGTTTTAAAGAATCAACAGAATGAATCACTTTTGCCAAAGGAAGTATTTTATTCACTTTATTAGTTTGTAAATGCCCAATAAAATGTAATTCTCGTTTAGGGTCTTCAAAAAAAGTTTGTTTTTCTAAAACCTCTTGAACTTTATTCTCTCCAAATAAAGAAAGTCCACAATTCTCAATCATTTTCATTTGATCTATCGTTCTAGTTTTAGAAACAGCTATTAAATGTATTTTTTTTGGGTCTCTACTTACTCTTTGACAGGTAGAAATAATAGAGTTTTTAATATTTTTATAATGTTTTAATAGGACTTCTTCTTGAACTTCACTATGCATTATAACGCACTTTAGAAGGGTTTAAAATTGTTTCTTCTGTGATAGTACATTGCTTAACTTCCTTCTTTGAAAAAAGTTCAAACATAATAGGAGTCAGACTTTTTTCTAAAATAGAACGTAATCCTCTCGCTCCCATTTTTTTTTCAGCTGCCATCTGTACGATCTTTTTCAAAGATTTTTTTTCAAACTTTAGTTGTATTCCGTCCAAATGAAACAATTCTTGATATTGCTTTATTAAGGAATTTTTGGGTTCAACTAAAATCTGCAACAAATGCTCTTCCTCTAAATCATGTAAAGCTGCCACAGCAGGAATACGGCCTATTAATTCTGGTATTAAACCAAACTGAATGAGATCTTGAGGTTCAACTAACGCAAAAACATTTTCTTTTGTTTCTCTAACATTTTGTTTTTGAGTGGAATCAGTTGAAAAACCCATTGAAGAAACTTTCATTCTCCGTTGTACAATCTCATCTAAACCTTGAAAAGCTCCACCACAAATAAACAAGATTTGACTTGTATCAACTTTAACTAGAGGCTGATCAGGATGTTTTCTTCCTCCTTGTGGAGGCACAGAACAAATTGTTCCTTCTAGAATTTTAAGTAAAGCTTGTTGAACTCCTTCACCAGAAACATCTCTAGTAATAGAAGGATTCGCTCCAGCTGTTCGTGCAATTTTATCAAATTCGTCAATGTAAATAATACCGCTTTGAGTTTTAGCAACATCGTAATCTGCCGCTTGTAATAGACACACAACAATGCTTTCAACATCATCACCAACATAGCCAGCTTCCGTTAATGTTGTTGCATCCGCTATTGTAAAAGGAACATCTAAAAGACGGGCAATAGAGCGAGCTAACAAAGTTTTACCGATCCCTGTAGGACCTAAAAAAAGAAGGTTTGATTTGTCTATTTCCACATCATGATTATCTTCTGACCTATATAATAATCGTTTGTAATGATTATAAACAGCAACAGACAACATAATTTTGACTTCATTTTGACCAATTACAAATTGATCCAAATGTTCTTTAATTTGTGGGGGTTTAGGTAGTTTTTTAAAATTTTGTTGGGTTGTTTGTTCAATTTTTTTTTCAGAACCCAAAACAGTCTGGCAGGTTTCTACACATGCTGTACAAATTAAAACAGAACCACCATCCATTCCGCTACTGATTAAACGATTTTTCTCGCTAGCCTTTGCACCGCAAAAAGAACATTTTTGGGTTACAACCGATCCATCATTCATTATGACTGTGGTTGCAAAATTTCATCAACTAAGCCAAAATTTTTAGCTTCTTGAGGGCTCATATAAAGATCACGATCCGTAGCTTTCTCAACTTCTTCGACCGTTCGACCTGTTGATTCTGATAAAATTGTATTCATATCTTTTTTAATACGAATGATTTCTTTAGCTTGAATTTGAATATCGGTAGATTGACCCGTAGTAGCACCTAAAGGCTGATGTAACATTACCTTACCATGAGGTAGTATAAATCGTTTACCTAGTGCACCTGCACCTAATAACACTGCAGCCATACTCGCAGCAATACCAACACAAATTGTTTGTACAGCTGGACGCACATGCTTAATTGTATCGTAGATTGCTAATCCAGAAGAAACCAATCCTCCTGGAGAATTAATATACAGAATGATATCTTTTTCAGCATCATCGTGTTCCAAAAATATCATTTGAGCAATAATTGTATTCGCAACAATATCATTAACTTCAGTACCGATGAAAATAATCCTTTCTTTTAGTAAACGAGAATAAATATCATAGGCTCTTTCAACTCGACCTGTTGATTCAATTACTGTTGGGACATACATCTTATTCCCCCTCTTTGATATCTAATAAAAAATTAAGCGTATTTTTCATTTTTAGTTCTTCTCGGATTTCGTTTACACGACCATTCTGTCTTAAGGAATTTTTAATTTTTTCAAAAGGCATATTCCACTGAGTTGCCATTTGTTTAATATTTTCATCAACCTCCACTTGAGTTACCTTAATTTTTTCTTTTTGAGCAATATTTTGAAGAATTTTATATCGCTTTAAAGCAAAAATGGCTTCAGATTCTAAAGCTTTTTTTTGAACCTTTGGTAACCGATCTAAATCATCATCAGTCATTTCTTGTTTTTGATTAGACTGCAATTGCATTTTCATATAATGACTAATTCTAGCTTGAGGTAAGTCAAATTGGTTATGATCTAAAATTTTACGAATAACCTCATCTTGAGAACTCTGTAATGATTTTTGTTCTTTAGTATTTTGTAAATGTTTTTGTATGCTTTCTCGTAATTTATCTAAAGACTCCACACCCATTTTTTTTGCCATCTCATCGTTCAGTTCTGGCAAAATGAGTTCTTTAATAGCTTTCACTTTTAAAATATAAATGGCTTTTTTATTACGGAAACTTTCTATCTCGTAATCTTTAGAATATTTAAATTTTACTTTAACTTCTTTATCAACTGTAACACCTATTAGAGCATCATCAAATTCTTTAATTTTTTGCACACCTATTTCAATGCGAAATTCAGGTTTTGAAATTTCTTGTTTTTCTCCATCAAGTTGGATTTCGGTATAAACACCAATGACTAGGTGTCCTTTTTCAGCTTTTGTAGTGACCTCTTTTTCTTCAGCCATACTTTTTGCATAGTTATTTAACTCTTTCTCAATATCTGCTGATGAAGCCTCTTGAGCTTTTTTAATCTTAATTCCTAAGTTTTTATAATTTTCTATTTCAACATCTTGATCGATTTCAACAGCAACATTAAGAGTGATTGGGTCAACATTTTCAAAAAGCAAATCTTTAACATCTTTAATTGCAATTGGTTGTATTTTTTCTTTTTTACAGGCCTCGTCAATACTAGTATGTACTACTTTTTCTAGAGCTTCACCTTTGAGACTCTCTGAAAATTTTTCTAAAATAACTCGTTTAGGTACTTTTCCTTTTCGGAAACCTTTAAGTTGAACTTTTTTACTACAATCTTTGATTTTGTTTTCAAATTCATCGTCAAAGTAACTCTGAGGTATTTCTATAAAAACTTGTTTTTCAACTGATGAGATATCTTTAGTTTTAGTTTGTAAGTTCATAAACCCTACTATTAAAGTGAAAATTTCTGCAAAAGGGGGGATTTGAACCCCCACACCCGAAAGTGCTAGATCCTAAGTCTAGTGCGTCTACCAATTCCGCCACTTTTGCAAGAAAAACTAAATTTATTAGAAAACTGTCAAAATTTCAATCTTTAATGGTAATCTATCTTATTTTTTAGATTTTTTGAAGAGAAAAAATAATTAAGGCTTGTTTATAATTAACAATTTTCAATGAAAACACAAACAATAAATTGAAATTATTAATTATGCAATTTTATACAAATGCCGTTGAAAATCGATAAACATTTCTCTAATTGATTGTATATTTCCACCTAATTTTGCAATTCCGTCTTCTTGTGATTGAAACTTACTTTTTAATATTGTAATAAGCTCAACATTTGCTTTTTATCGTTGGTTTATTTTTTAAGGTGTTTTAGTAGTTCATCAATTTTTTGAGCTTTTGAGCTATATCTACTTTAAAATAAGATCCTTCATTTTATCATCAGTTAAAAAATCTTTATATTTATTTTTAGATAAAACGATATAGGAAAAAGGGCATCTAGGGATTTGGGTTACAGATTTTACTAATTTATTTTTTGTTTTAATGCTTCAATCTCTTCTAAAAAATCTAACAAGTTTTTTTCTGAAGGGTTTTTATTATGTGCAAATTTGTTTCTTGTTTCTTTTAGCGTCTTAAGTTGTTTTTGTGTGTTTTTATCTACAGACTGATTGTATGTTTTTATTTTTTGATGAAAGTTCATTTTTATATCTACTTTCTCCAAAATTCTCTCTACTTCTCCTAAATCTTTAAAAGCATCCGATAACAAAATTTTACTCCAAATCAAATTTTCAATTTCAATTGCTTCACGAATAACCAAATTTCTCAACACGGATTGATGTGATTGCTTTACAATATCTTCTTTTATTTCCTTGTCGTGTAAGGATGAAAATTTCTTGTCATCTTCTTCTGTTTTTTCTTCCTCTTTTATTTCAGGCGTAAACTTAAGATATTTACAAAAATCGTCTTCATATTTTTTAAATTCTTCTAAATGAGAAGTGTTGATAATGATACATATATCTTTATTTTCAGTAAAACTTTTTACAATGCCAGCAAGAGTTGCTACTGCATTTTTATTATCAAGTGAAGAAATTCCTCTATTCTCCAAATGCAAATCCAAACAGATGTATTTTAAATTCTTAAAAGGCAACCTTTCTTTATCACTACTCGGTAAATATTTGTCTCCATCAGAATAAAAACAACGTATATGTTCTTTTTGGAGAGCGCGAAATGTATCGTTTATCTCTTCAAAATGATCGTCAATAAATAAAACATCGTACATACTTATTGTTCCTTAAATATTAGTTTAATAATTGCACCATCCTTAAAATCTGTGGACAATTTTTCTTCTCTAAAATCGCCTTCTACTAACAAGCCCTGATGAGCCTCCATAATGTTATCTACCAAATGCAGACCAATTCCCATCGAGCTTTCATCTTTTCTGCCTGTAATAAAAGCCATAATTGCGGATTCAAAATCAATAGTAAATCCCTTGCCGTTATCTGCTATCACTAAATGGATTTGCTTATCTTTTTTATAGGCTATAATTCTTATTTTTTTATGCTCAATACCCTGATAGTTAAGCCAATAAATAGCGTTATCAAATAAATTATTAAGCACACCAATAATTAAATTCCTTTTAACCGATATTTCTATATCTGGTGTCAATTCTTGCTGCACTTCCACCTTATGAAACTCAAATCTTGCATTAACATTAAAAATTGATTTTTCAATAATTTCTTTTATGCTCACCAGCGAAATCTTTTTATCTAATTTAATAGTATCTTTATAATTATTAACTGTGTCTTGCAGGTATTTGGCTATTTTTGGCACGCTTATCCAATCCTTTTCCGCAATGCTACGGTCTAAGTTAGCGATAATTTTTTCAAGTTCATGGATAACAATGGTTAGGCTTATTCCCGTATTAGCGGCATTCATAAAAATATCTTTCGTCTTGGCAAAATCTTTAGCAAAGCCATCTAACGTTTTGCTGATTTTTTCCTTTTCACCTTCCTGTAAATCAGAGCACTCAATAACGTTCTGAATTTTGTTTATTTTGTTTTCAATATTTGCTTTGTTTTCTGGCGGTTCTAGATAAGTTCGAATAATTTTTGCTTTATCATCTTGACGAAAGTGACTAATAATATCTATGACTTCATCTAATATTTTTTGCAAGGCGGTTAAAGAATCATTATTAATAAATCCCTCTCTATTGGTCTTTTCTAACAATCCAGCACTTTCGCTTCTGTTTAACCGAATAGAGGCAAGGATTTGATTAGAGCTTATTTTTCCAGCCGGACGATTGACTCTTTTTAAGTCCAACTCCAAAATATCCTGTCCTTTTTCACCATAATTAAACACCCTAAAATTATCCCTATACACTCTAATTCCACCGTTATTCTTCATATAATCTTTGGTAAAAGCCTTATCCTTTTTTGACATTTGCTTCTGTGTATTCCATAAGGTATTGTCATAGTCATAGACAAATCCTGAAAAATTAATTTCACCAATTTCTAATTCTTTATAAACCTTTAATTCTTTATCAAAACTTAATTGTTCATTATTCTTTCCGAGTATTTTTATCAGTAATATAATATCGTTATTTATATTAATTACTCTTGCATCCACTTTGCCCAAACCCAACCATGGCTTAAAGTTATAGGTGAATTTTGTCACCAAGCCATTTTTAATTGTTACATCAAAATCAAACAGAGCGTTATTTCTGATATTATTTACCTGTTCTTTTAAGTCGTTACTAAACAATTCATTGTTTACTTTTAGCGTAATGTTAAATGTTTCAGTATTACTAAAAGGGGCTATCAAATTCGTTAAATCATTAGAGATTTGCTTAAAATCTTTTTCTGCCCAGTCCTCTTTTAAGTCTTTTATAATAATTTTTGTTCCTGTTTGGCTATTAAAAACTTTGGGTTCGTTATTCTCCACAACCTCAATAGGTAGCAAATCAGAAAGGCTGTTAGCGGCTTCAAAGTCTCTCCAGCTAATCTTTAAATAGATTTCTTGATTGTCTTTGGGTTTCGTATAAACCTCAATCAAATGCCCCAGCTTATGGGAACCAAGTCGTCCAACACCTTTCTCTCCAAGAGGCATTCTCTTAAATTTAGGTGTTAATTCCCCGTTTTTTATGTTGTCTTTCTTGTCGCTTACGCCGGGTTTAAGCCATATATCTTGAATAGTGGATAAATCCATTCCACAGCCATCGTCTGTTATGGTTATTTGGTCATTGCTAACTTCTACCTCTACCTTACTGGCATCGGCATCATAAGCATTTTTAACCAACTCTGACAGAGCAATTTTCTTATCGTGAATTAATTGCTCACCCAAAAGAATGATCAAATTCGGAGAAAATTCAAAATTAAAATTATGCTTCATAATAACTTCCTTATTTGTTTTGCCAAAGATCGAGATAATATCGGGGGAACGGCATTGCCAACCTGCGTAAATTGTGCGGTTCTTGGTCCTTCAAAAAAATAATTATCCGGGAAAGACTGTATTCTTGCCGCCTCTCTTACTGTCAAACTTCTATTTTGCTTGATGTCAGGGTGAATGTAATGATGTCCATCTTTAGCAATGTGTGCCACCATAGTATGGCTATATGGCATGTTGCCAGCAACCACCTTAAAGCGATCTAAAAAAGATTTTATATTCTTATGGGTTATTAGTTCACTAGGCAACTTACTATACTTCAATCTTTCTTTGCCTTTATTCCACGATTGAACAACTATTTTATAAATCTCTAAATCTCTTTCATTGTGCGGTCTTGATTGGTGGCATGTTAGAATATTGTCTTGTTCATTTCTGATATTAAATTTTTTAAGATAATTATTTGTTTTAGTAGCATATTTCTTTGAAGATTCTCCGACCTGCAATTTAGGTAAATCTTGTAATAAATCCTTAACCAAATAAGGATTTTTTTCTTCTAATATTGAATCAAAATTGAACTCTATATCTAAACCTTTTTTTATACCTATCAATATAACTCTTTTTCTTTTTTGCAATACGCCATATTGACTAGCATCCAATACTTTATATGCGATGTTATAGCCTGCTTTTTCAAATTCTTGTTTGATAGTGTTAAATAAATTTCCTTTATTCAGCGATAGAAGCCCTAAAACATTTTCAAATAAAAATATCTTTGGTTGAAATTCTTTCAAAAAAGAGATGTAAAATTTATACAAATAAAGCCGATGGTCATTTACTTTATAGCCGTTTTTAAATTTCCCAATTATTGAATAGGCTTGACAAGGAGGTCCACCTAATATGACATCCAATTTCTGGCTACCCAGTTGTTCTCGTATTCTCTTCTTTATGCCTTGCATATTAGCCTTGTTTATTTCCTGATGTATCGTTTGACTTAAAACCTCTTTTGGAATTTGCGAATACAAAGCATCTTTATCAATTTTTCCTTTAAGATAATCATTGTAAGTATCTACATTATTATTATTCATTAAATAATGGTATGCCGATCGGGTCTTTAATGTTTCATAGCAATGCTTATTTATCTCTACCGTTGCTATTGGATTAAATTTTTCTGATATAAACCCTTCACCCAGTCCGCTCGCACCCGCAAAAAATTCCGCAAAATTCATATTATTATTCATTTTGTTTTCTCAATAATTTTTATCTCATTATCGGTGAGGTCATAAAGTTTATACACCATCTGGTTGATTTGGCTTTCCATATCGTTGGTTTATTTTTTAAGGTGTTTTAGTAGTTCATCAATTGGTGTTATCGATTCTTGTTTATTTTTTCGCATTGAATAGGCGATGCTATCAATTATTTTGGGTATAAAATCTTGATAATGTTGATTGTTTTTAGTTTGTTGTATTTTTTCAAACATCTTTGCCATCGCCAACCGGTTGCTGGCTTCAATGCGTAGCTGTTTGGCGTTGGTGTATTGGCGGATAACAAAAAATGTAATGGCTGACAAAAAAATATAGAGTGGATAAAATGTTTGAAAATCTGCTTTAAGACAGAAAATTAGAATACAGAACACAATAAAAGCCATAGAAGCAATAACAATACTTGTACAAAACCACTTATCCTCTCCTTTTTTATACTCGTCTCTTAACTCTTTGAAAATCTCTTGAAAATCTTTAACTTCTTCAACTTTCTCATCTGTTTTTTCAACTTGCTTCTTTGGAATAACAGTCGGGTCTAATTGATTTGCCATTTGAAAATCTCTTATCGCCTCTTGTTCTTGGCCTAGTTTTCGGTAAGCCAAGCCACGATTGTTAAAAGCCCCCGCAAATTCTGGTTTTAATTTAGTAGCTTGGTTAAAATCTTGAATGGCTCGGTCAAATTCGCCTTTCCTTTCATACATCGCGCCACGATTATTAAAAGCATCGGCAAACTTTGGGTCTAATTCAATCGCTCGGTCAAAATCTTCAATGGCTCGGTCAAACTCACCTTTCTTATGATAAGACAACCCACGACTGTTAAAAGTCTCCGCAAACTTGGGGTCTAATTCAATCGCTCGGTCAAAACCTTCAATGGATCGGTCAAACTCACCTTTCTTATGATAAGACAACCCACGATTGTTAAAAGCCCCCGCAAACTTGGGGTTTAATTTAATAGCTTGGTCATAATCTTCAATAGCTCGGTCAAATTCGCCTTTCCTTTCATAAGCTACCCCACGATTGTTAAAAGCCCCCGCAAATTCTGGGTTTAATTTAATAGCTTGGTTAAAATCTTGAATGGCACGGTTAGATTCACCTTTCTTTCTATAAGACAACCCACGATTGTTAAAAGCATCGGCCAAATTTGGGTTTAATTCAATGACTTGGTCATAATCTTCAATAGCTCGGTCAAATTCGCCTTTCCTTTCATAAATTGCGCCACGACTGTTAAAAGCATCGGCAAACTTGGGGTCTAATGCAATGGCTTGGTTGTAATACTCAATGGCTCGGTAAAATTCACCTGCGTTAAGATGGGCATTGCCTTTTTTGAAAAATTCTATTGCTTTTACTTTATCATTCATTTTGTTTTCTCAATAATTTTTATCTCATTATCGGTGAGGTCATAAAGTTTATACACCATCTGGTTGATTTGGCTTTCCAGTGTGTGGGTGTCCTGCCCCTGTTGTTTTGCGGTGAGGATTTTATCGACTAACGCTATAAACGGCTGTTGCTCATTTTTAGAAGTTCTATGCAAAGGTATTTTCATAAATTGAAATTATTAATTATGCAATCTTATACAAATGCCGTTGAAAACCGATAAACATTTCTCTAATTGATTGTATATTTCCACCTAATTCTGCAATTCCGTCTTCTTGTGATTGAAACTTACTTTTTAATAAAAGTTTAAGCTTAGTTTGGTCTAATTCGCCCTCACCAATTTCAATGTATTTACTTAACACAAATTCAATAAATTCTTTCTGTTTATCATTCATCAACTTGAAAATAGTTGCTTCTGCCGCTGCTACTCTTTCGGCTCGTGTTATTGGCTTTATTTTACTGTTAAAGAGATATTCCAACACATCAAATAAATCACTATTTTCTGCATCTATCAGCTTTTTTAAAGCATTTAATTTTTCTGTTCCGTAACCTGCTACTTCTAATTTACCAAGTAAAATTTTTCTAGTTGATGGATTGCTCCACAACTCTCTTAATTCCGCTTCACTTTTAAATAGGTTTGGAATTTCTCCCATAAGATTATTTAAAAATTCTTCAGAAGTTATGGGTCTACCACTCGCATCCCAAAACATTGTTTGCATTGTGTGTTGAATTTCTAATTCTTTACCGTCTTTCAATTTAACTTTTACTTTTTTCGTGCAGGTACAAGATAGGTTTCCACAAATTGGACATTCAAGTGGTTCTACTACACAAATACAAGGTTGCTCTCCGCAAATAGCACAAGGTTTTGATTCTCCTTTTTCACAAATACAAGGCTCTTCATCACATTTGCTACATACAATAGATTCTTCTGGTTCTCCGTCCCACTCTGGGTCTAGGAAGCGTTGGTGTGCATCTACAAAATCGTAAATGGTAAAGTAATCTTTACCGTCAAAGATTCTTGTTCCTCTACCAACAATTTGTTTGAATTCTATAATTTGGTTTATGGGACGCATCAATACGATATTACGCACATTACGAGCATCTACTCCTGTTGATAATTTTTGAGATGTGGTTAAAATGGTTGGAATACTCTTTTCATTATCTCGAAATTGCTCTAAGGCCTTTTCTCCAATAGCACCCTCATTGGCAGTGACACGAACACAGTAATCTGTGTTTTTGCTGATTTTTTTATTCTGATTCACCATATCACGCACCATAGCGGCATGTTCTTGTGTAGCACAGAAAATAATGGTTTTCTCATTTTCGTTCGCATCCTTCATAAAGGCATGTACACGATAACGTTCTCGTGCAGGGATTACGATTTTGCGATTAAAATCTTTTTCCTCATACAATTTGCATTTTTCAATTTCACCTTCTTCAACTGTATCATCATCTGTGTAGATATAATCATCTAGGGTGGTCTTGATTCGTTTTACTTTAAAAGGCGTTAAGAAACCATCATTAATACCTTCTTTTAACGAATAAATATAAACAGGGTCGCCAAAATATTTGTAGGTGTCTACATTATCCTTGCGTTTTGGTGTTGCCGTTAAACCTAATTGAACCGCAGGTGAGAAGTAGTCTAAAATACCTCTCCAATTCCCTTCATCATTGGCACCACCTCTGTGACACTCATCAATAATAATTAAATCAAAATAATCTTTTGGGTATTGATTGTAATAAGCAGTAGCTTCATTATAATCAGTTGTGTTTTCTTCTTCTATTTCTTCTGCCTCTGCGGTATTGTCATTTGCCATTAAAGACTGAAAAATGGTAAAGAATATACTACCGTTAGTAGGTACTTTTCCTCTTTTCTTAATCTCTTTCGGTTTAATACGCACCATTGCATCTTCTGGAAATGCCGAAAAAAAATTAAATGCCTGATTGGCTAATATATTTCTATCAGCTAAAAATAAAATCCGTGGTCTTCTTTTTTGATATTGATTATTGGCAGTTAGATTCCAACGGGTTTGAAATAATTTCCAAGCAATTTGAAAGGCAATCGCCGTTTTACCTGTACCTGTAGCTAAGGTTAATAAAATACGGTCTTTGCCTTGAGTTATCGATTCCAATGTCCTTTTTATAGCTATTTCTTGATAATATCGTGGTTGCCAAGTACCCGATTTATCTTCAAAGGCAATACTGGCAAATTTATCTCGCCATGCAGTGATCAGTGGAGACAATAATTTCTGTGGATATGCCTTGTCCCACATTTCATCTGGGCTTAAAAAATCCGCTACCAAACTTTCCTTGCCTGTGTCCATGCTGATACGATAAATCTCTCTACCGTTCGCGGCATAAGCCACTGCCACATTTAATTTTTGTGCATAAAGTTTCGCCTGCTGAATCCCTTCACTCACTGCCAATGCCTTCTGTTTTGCCTCCACTACGGCTAATTTAATACCTTTATAGGTTAACACATAATCGGCAATTAATCTCTCAGATCGTCCACCGCCCACCTGTATCCTACCAGCGGTAATATTATGCTCACGCAAAATCCTTGCACCTGCAACAACACCCCAACCGCTAGCTTTTAGCTTGGGATCAATTAATTCTGCTCTAGTGTCGGCTTCGTTCATCATGTGTTTATAAAAATTTTAATGTAATCGCTATAAACATAACATTGTTAATGTTTTTTGTCTTACTGTTTAAGGTATGTAAAGGACTGTGGGGCTTTCTTTATATTAAAATCTTTTAACTCTTTATGCACTTTATATTTTTTAGGCTTTTTAACTTTTATAGCATGTCCAATATCTTTTCCTATGAAGTAACTATCATAAAAATCTTTGTTGATTCCAGAAAATTTCATCGTCTGACTCCATAAATCAGCAATCTCTAATGTTAGAACCTTATCAATCTCAAATTCTCCAATAATTTTACTTATGGGACTTGAAGCGTAAACAACTATTTTTGTTACAGGACGAGTTTTAAAAATAGCTCTCCTAAATTCATATTGTTTTTCTCCAGAAAAAATTAAATCAGCATATTTTGGCTTAATTGACAATAAAACACTCATCTGTATTTGACTCCTTTAATATTAACTCAAATTGTTCTTTGGTGATTAGCTCAAATCCTCTAGGTGCACTATTTGTATCACGAATAATGCCTAATTCAATTAGTTTTTTCATATTTAATTTTTTTTTGAAAGAATACAAGTATAAAAATTTAACAATAAACGGTCTATTATTAGAGTTATAATTCCAATGCTTTAATAGCTCTTCATCAGAAAAAACGCTTCTATTTTTACATAAATTCATAAATGTTTCCAAATCTCTTATATCTTTGAAAATATTATCAATAATACCAATAGTTGTTATTACGCTTCTATGATAACCCCCAGTTCTATAAAACAGAATGACATCACCTTTGTTTAGATTTTTATTGACTGACCTGCTAATATAGACTTTTTGAATCGCATTTCTATGAGGTTTATCATCAATAAAATTTTCAACGTTTTCATTAGTTAGCACGGAATCAGGCAATAATTCAGTATGATATTCTGGGTAAATTGGCACCATAAGAAATTGTCTATTCTTATCTATAAAAGGATGAGTTAATTTTGGGTTATTCTTGTTTGGAGTCGGATGAAAATTTTTTATATACACTTGCTCATCACCAGAAGACGTAAATTTAATCCCATGATATATAAAACCCCAACTTTCCAATAATGAGATAAGAAACATCTGATTATTAGTTTTATTAAAAGTTGTTACATAAATTTCATCAACCTTATTTTTCAACGCATGGTCAAAAATAATCTTTAAAAATCTTTCTCCTAATTTATATCCCGTTGATATAACTTTAAAAGTTCCAATTTTTAATCGTTTCTTGGGGGACAATATTGGTTTTATATCCTCATAATGTTCTTGTTTTGTTTCAACCTTTATATACAAAAATGCTACTATTTTTTCCTCTTGAGATTTACACACAAAAGCTTCTTCTTCTGACTTACTATTAAACCAGCTATCAAAACCTTTATAATCATTGCGAAAAGAATCAAAAAATAAATCTCCCGCATTTAAGTCTCCAAAATAACGTTTTTTAACCGACAAAACTTTGTAATCAGATAATTTTGGATTTTCGGTAGTTACCTTTTCCAAAAAATCATTGATTGAAAATACTAAATGATCAATATTTAAAATTTTTGCTTTTTTGTGGATACCTTTATCTTCGGTTATAAAATAATCAACTCGTTTAGAAAAAACTTCTTTTAGCAATGAAGTATCAATTTCATCATTTTTAGTTGTGTCGTATTTATCTCTTATTTTTTTTATTGCTTCACACTCGGGAGCTTCTGTCTTCAACAAATTATAGTTTTGTATTTTTATTGCTATCGGTTTTATGACTTCCTCATTTTTATGCTTTTTAATTTCTGTTAACGATAATGGTGATATAAACTTACTGTAGCGTAAATTATCCAGCCAATTAAACAAAAGTCCAATATCTTCATTAATGATACTACTTGCTTCTCTGTGAATTAATATATTTGTATCTAACAATATTTTTATCATATGGAATTTTCCTCAACTAAACCTTTAATAAAAGCAATTGCCTTTTTAGAACTATCATTAACGTTAAATACTTTGTAACGTACATTCAGTTCTTTTGCAATTCTTTCCGAATACTCTACCTCCCTCTCTTGAAAAAAAGACAACAACTCAACATCACATCTTCTTTTATCTCTGCAAAAAATTCTATCGCTTATATTGGATGCCGAATCACAAACAATTAAAATTCCTCGCGGAGATATATTTTCAAAAACTTTTTTCGGTATTTTGATAATATTGTGTTCTGAATCAAGCAGGCAAAAATGACCATCTAGCAAACACGGTTTCGTTTTATTCATATAAAGATCAACAGAAGTCATTAATTTATCTTGATTAACTTCTACATCTAATACGGCTTTATTTTCACTATGAAGAGAATCTTCGTCTAGCCTCCTAATTAACTCACTTGCAGAGTAATAGCCTATTTTAATCTCTTCGAGTATCTGTTTACATAATGTGGTTTTTCCAACACCATGAATACCACCAATAAATATTACATTCCTATTTCTCATAACTCCCCATTAAACACTTTCTGCAAGATACTCTTTTTCAATTCATCTAAACAGGTTATTTTTCGCTGGTAGATGGTTTCTATTTTTTTGGTTTCGGTGGAAAGATAGTTTAACTTGTTAGCTATTCTCTTTTGTTCGTCTAACATCTTTGGAAAGACAAGAGGAATATCTTTAAGCGAAGAATTTGAGATTACTGGTTGTGCTGCTTGCCTTGCAAAATTTCTTAAATTTTTTTGTCTTAGCATAAAAACAACAAATTCTTTATAAAAATCGGATAATCCTTCCGATATTCTAAAAGCGTTATCAGTAAGCCAGAACTTTCCATTAACTAAATGGATGTTTCCACACAAAGCACCGACTCTTCCTACTATAACCTGCGGACCCTCAAAATTAAACTTGTTATAATGCCCTGTTATGCCATTGCCGCCATAAACTAAAAATGGACCATCAATCATTTTCTTTGCAGTCAATCCTTCACCACTTTTAAGTTTTAGTATCTCCCCCAGTTTCTTTTTCTCCCATTCTCCACTGTCAATTTTCAATTTTCCATTATCAAAAGTTTCCTGCAATTTTGATTGAAAAAGCTCGCGGGCGTTTTTCAGATTTTTTTCGGTATTGGCTTTGGCTTGATCTATGGCAGTAAAGGCTTGGTCTAAACTGGCTACGATGCGTTTTTGCTCGGGGAGTGGTGGAATTAGGGTCTTTATTTCTTTTAGTTTGGCTTTGTTCAATGTTTTACCCTTTATTTTTACATCTCCCTTTGTTTCTGCGTCCCAATCGAAAAAAGTTAAGTAATGATATAAATACCCGTTATCTAACCCATTGTCTTTTATTTCAAGTGATGCAATAGCTTCATTCGTATATAGTTCGGTTCCAGCAAATGCCAATCGCCCGAGTGTTAATTTAAAACTTGCCAGTAAAGTCCCCTTTTTTACCAAGTTACCGAGTTTTGCACCAGAGTTTGAAATATATTCACGACTATCAAAAACCTCTTTTCCTTGTGTGTTGCTTAAATCTCTAATTGAAAGCCAAATATTGTTTGTTTCTTTTTCTATATCCCAAAATTTTTTATTACTACGAGTTGGCGTTTTACCAAGAGCAATATCACAAACCTCCCCCAACTTCTTAACCTCCCACCCTTTCGGCAGGCTCAAGGCATCGCCTTGCGGCAAGCTCAAGGCATCGCCCTTCGGCAATCCTTTCTCTTTCAAATACAAAACCTTACCAGCCCGATGGATATGCTCAATTAAATCTTCATTATCAATATGCGAAAAAATGGAAATATCGAACATATAGGGCAAATTAAGCTCTTCTAATTCATCCGTCAATGGATAAACCGAATTGCTTAATGTCAGCTTGTCGCCGAATAAGGTTATATCTATATCCGAGCCATTGCGATAATTGCCTTTGGCATGCGAGCCATACAAAATGACCTTGTCAATTGCAGTAATTTTTGCAAAAGCCTGTTTAATGTTTCTTTCTGTATCAGGGTCTAATCCAAACATTTTAATTGAGAATTGTTTGTTAATTGAGAATTACTTTTCATTATTTAATCTTGATGTTTTAACTATGCTTACCAATAATTTTATGAGTTCAATGTTTTCTGGATGGATGGAATTAAAACTGTTTTTATCAATATAATCGCTGTCTTTTAGTAACATAAGCCAATATTCTGTTTCGTTAGCTTCTTTTAATGCGATATTCATCTTGTGAACAAAGTCAGCTTTTGATTGGGCATGCTCGGCTTCTTTTATCAATGCACCAACACTTGTACCACTTCTTAAAACTTGTTTAGAGAGCACATATTCTTTTTTCTCTGAAACAAGAAACTTATACAGCTTTATTATCCGCAGTGCAAAATCATAAGATTTTAAGGCAATGATATTTCCTTTCATTCTCCATTCTCCATTCTCAATTCTCAATTTTCAATGCACAGCCCATTCATCAGTGAGCTCTTTGCGAACTTCTATGCTTTTTAATCGTTGGTTTACCCATTCTTTAGAGTAGCCTTTGGCAATATAGGCTTGCATTGCACGGTCAAAAGCCAACTCTGGATCGTCTGTTTCGTCTATTCTTTCACTGCCTGTTTTTGCCAACCAGCGTTTGAAGGGTTCTGCTTTTTTAGAAGGAATGGACTGGATAAGGCGTAAAATCTGCTCGGTGTCGACGACATCAACAACAGAAAAATACCATTTTTCCTGCTTTTCATCCCAATGGCTTCTAACAGCTTGTTCTTGAAACAGTTTGATTTTATCTTTTCTATTCATTTTCAATTTTCAATTCTTTATACATTATAAGAGCATCAATGTAACCACTGCTCTTGCTATTAAATGCTTTTGGCAAATGACCAATCACCTTAAATCCTAGTTTTTTCCACAATCGAATTGCGCCTTCGTTTGTGGCAACAACAAGATTATATTGCATAGCTCTAAAACCATGTTGCACCGCTATTTCTTGTGAATGCTCACACATGCTAGATGCCACATGCTTGCCCCTTGACTTCTCCGAAACAATATATCCACAGTTGCAAACATGCGAGCCGAGAGCAGGTTGATTGGGCTTTATATAATATGTGCCCAATATTATGTTTTCATCATTAACTGAAACGTATGTTTCTTGTGGTGATTCTATCCAAGCTTTATGTGCTTCTTCTTCGGTTATTGTTGAAGAATAGGCATAGGTTTCACCTGCTGCAAATACTTTTTTTATTATAGGCCATATTTCAACCCAATCTGATTCTTGGTATTTTCTAATTTTCATAGCTGTTCTTATAATTGTTCTTAGGCACAATGTTTTCTGACAGTTTACTCTTGAAATAGTTTGATTTTATCTTTGCTGTTCATTCTCAATTCTCAATTTTAAATCATCAATTATCAACTTGCTTGCCTGATCTAATTGTGCCATTTCCTTGAGTACCTCTGCGGGTTGTCGCAAAGGATCTTTTTCTGGAGTATTTGGGTTTTTGGCAGATAGATCAAAAGTTGCTTGATCAATATCTTTTATATCGACTGTCCATGAATTTATGCTACTTGCTTTGGTTTTTTGTAAGGCGATAAAGTCTTGCAAATCTTTTTCATTTAGGGCATTAGTTTTGCCTAAATTTCTGTCAAGGTTTAGTTGATAAAACCATACTTTTTGAGTAGGTTCTCCTTTATCAAAAAACAACACTACTGTTTTTACACCAGCACCTGTAAAGGTTCCGCCAGGTAAATCCAAAATGGTATGTAAATTGCAGTTCTCCAACAATTCTTTACGCAGGGCGATGGAGGCATTATCGGTGTTACTTAGAAAAGTGTTTTTAATCACCACACCTGCTTTACCGCCTGCTTTTAATATTTTAATAAAATGCTGCATAAATAGTGAAGCAGTTTCCCCTGTTTTTATGGGGAAATTTTGTTGCACTTCGGCACGCTCTTTGCCTCCAAAGGGTGGATTTGCTAATACCACATTGTAGCGGTCTTTTTCTTGTATATCGGTAAGATTTTCTGCCAAGGTGTTGGTATGTATAATATTGGGAGCTTCAATTCCGTGTAATATCATATTCATAATACCAATAATGTAGGCAAGCGATTTTTTCTCTTTACCGTAAAAGGTTTTCTTTTGGAGTGTTTCTATGTCTTGTGTAGATAATCCGTCTTTGATGGCTAATCCTGTTGGATTCAAGTAATTAAAAGCCTCTACCAAGAAACCGCCCGAACCTACCGCACCATCATAAACGGTTTCGCCAATTTTTGGATCAACCACTTTTACTATGGTTTTAATTAAAGGTCGTGGCGTGTAATACTCTCCACCATTACGCCCAGCATTCCCCATATTTTTAATTTTCCCTTCATACAGATGACTCATTTCCAATTGCTCTGCATGGGTTCTAAAACGGAGTTCATCTACCAAAGCAACTACTTCTCGTAAATTATAACCCGACTGAATACGGTTTTTTAACTCACTAAAGATTTCACCAATCTTATATTCAATGGTATCTGCACTGGTGGCATTGGTTTTGAATTTTTTGAAATAGGGAAACAGTTCATTGTTTACAAAGTCCAATAAATCGTCACCTGTTTGTGCATTGTAGTCAATTTTTCCGTTTGCTGATTTTGGAGCAGCCCAAGTAGTCCATTGGTAGGTTGGCTCTATTAGTCTTGTGTATTCTTGTCCAGATAGTAGTGCTGCATTTTCGTTGTCTTTTTCTAAATCGTCCAAATATTTCAAAAACAACACCCAAGAGGTTTGTTCTACATAATCTAATTCACTTCCGCATCCTGCATCTTTGTGTAGTATGTCGTCTATATTTTTAAAACTTTGTTCAAACATTTTAATTTTAATCTGATAAAAGAACAATATAAAAAATTATTTACCCACTTACCCCTTTAAAACAATTGCAACTCTTCTGTTCACAAACCATTCTTAACTAACTATTTTTTTCAAACTTCACTCCAAATTATTAGTATGAACGACGATTTATTTTTTATTTACAGCTTGAGTCGTTCCTCCAATAACCACTGAATAGTGTTGTTTTGATGTTTCAGCATACATCATGTTATCCCAAAAACAATAATACTTTGATTTGATGCATCTATTGCCGATGTTGTTTATTCGAAATTATTACAATTCAAAACCAAAAACACAATACACATGTTTATTATTAATTTAAACATTTTTTCCATTTTGTTTAATGATAAAAACTTGTTAAAAAATCACCTCACCAAAACATCATTATTTGTAAGTAAAATCAAACTTAAATCTAAAAAGTCACGCCTCTTTTTCTGGTTCTCTTCTATGACATACTGCGTTAGAATGGGAATTTGTATGAAATACCCAGAAGATGGAGTCACTAAAGGCGCTAAATTGATTAAAGAACATACAATTCGTATTATGACTCGTATCACCAAAAAAAATTTGACGATTTTTCTGGTTGGAGATCCTGATACAGAAACAATTCTTAAAATTTTAGGTTTAAATTCTTAAAATTTTATTCTCTCAGTACAAATCATTATACTGATCAATTTAATTGTGCAATTTTTAATAGAACCATTTCGGATTTGACTAAAAAAGATGATCTTATTAAAAAAATAAGCACAGTCTATTAACTCTTTCTTTTAATATTAAAGACCGAAGATTTTAGCTATATTTTGAGTATGAATACTATTTCCGAATCAATCATTCACGAACAGCTTCAACAAATCACCATCCCACAATACAAAAAAAGCATTGTGGATTTAGGTTATCTTGAAAACATAAATATTAATAAAAATAAAGTTTTAGTAGAGCTTAAAATTCCTCTCGCTTTAAGACACTTAAAAGATAAACTTGAAAAAGAAATCATTGCTCAACTTCAAGAACGCTATTACGATGTTGATATTACAGCTAATATTGGTTTTCAAATAGAATCAGAAAAACCAGCTCAAAAAGAAACAGGTCTAAAACAAGTTAAAAATATCATTGCGGTCGCCTCTGGAAAAGGTGGTGTTGGCAAATCTACAGTAACAGCTCACCTCGCTCGTACTTTAAAATCACGAGGTTATAAAGTTGGCGTTATGGATACCGATGTATATGGTCCTTCTATGTGTATTATGTTTAAAACAAAAAACAAGCTACAAGTGACAGAAGACCGTAAATTAATCCCTGTACAAACCGAAGAAGGTATTTCAATGGTTTCCATGGATATGCTCACTCAAGAAGATGATGCAGTCATTTGGAGAGGTCCTATGGTTTCTCAAATGGTTCAAAATTTTCTATTTCATGTTTTATGGGGAGTCCTAGATTACTTACTCATTGACTTACCTCCTGGAACAGGCGATATACAACTAACCCTAACACAAAATGCAAGTTTATCAGCAGCTTTAATTGTGACAACACCTCAAGATGTTGCTTTAGCAGATGCTCAAAAAGCCATTAAAATGTTCAATAAAGTTTCTGTCCCTGTGATTGGAATTGTTGAAAATATGAGTTATTTTATTTGTGAAAACTGCAATCATAAGCATTTTATTTTACAAAAAGATGGAGGAGCATCTATTGCTAAAAAGAATGGTCTTCCATTAATTGCACAAATTCCTTTAGAACAGCAAATTTCTTCTGCTGGAGACAAAGGATCAGCTCTTTCTCCATCAAAAACAGAAACCTTAAAAGTCTTTAGTGATTTAGCAGACACGACAGTACAGGAGCTCAATCAAAGTTCAGATCCCAATATCACATTTAATTATACTTGGGAAACACTAGAACAATTATGAAAACACAAATTAAGCCTCAAAGCATAAAAAAAACAAACGATAATCAATTATATATCCAATGGAATAATCAAAAAGAGTCCTTCTACAACTTAAAAAAGTTACGTTTTGCCTGTCCTTGTGCTCGTTGTATTGACGAATGGACTGGAAACAAATTAATTCACCTCAAATCAATTGATGATTCAGTTAAACCTGTACGCATTTATTCTGTAGGCCTTTATGCTCTAGCGATTGATTGGAGTGACTCCCATAAATCAGGTATTTACAGTTATAGCTATCTACACTCACTATGAGTCAATTATTTGTATGGGTTTTGATTATATTTTCAAGTTCATTTAGTAATGATTTAAATTGGGATCATGTTAAACAAGATATTGACCAAAAATATCCAAATACCCCTACAATTTCTATTTCAAAACTTTTACAATGGCAAAAAAAAGGTTTGAATATTTCTCTTATTGATGTCAGAGAGCCTTTAGAATTCGAAACAAGTCACTTAAAAAATTCTCTGCTTTTGACTTCAGTATCTGAAATCACAGAAACGTTTCTAAATAAAGATACTTTACTTATCTTATATTGCTCTGTAGGAATGCGTTCCGCTAAGCTCGTTCAAGAACTGTCAAAACAAGGCTATCGGCAAGTTTATAATTTAGAAGGCTCTATTTTTGAATGGGCAAATCAACATCTACCTGTCTACCAAAGTGATTCTATTATTCAAAAAGTACATCCTTATAACAAACGTTGGGGAAAACTTTTAAACTCGACATACCACCCATAAAAATTCATTCATTTTTTAATAGAAATACTTTTTATTAAGTTTTTAATTTTAACAGGGTTTTAAAATTGAGTATAGTTTTTAATTTACAATTAAATTATCTTTTGTCTTAAAATTATAATTAATAACAAGGTATATCATGCCAATAGATGAAAACAAATCAAACTTACTAGATGATTTAGATCGCAGTGAAGACCATGATCGCTATTTGATAAAAAATCAATCCCTTAGCCGAGCTTATGACTTAGATAAAAAAGATTCAACTAAAAAAATATCAAAAGGCAAAGATCCTGAACTCAAAACTTGTAAAAAATGTAATCAAGAAAAAATGTGTCTCCCTCAATGGGTGACAAGTACAGGTCATTTTGATGGGGCTACCTCTGTTTATAAAGAAGTTATTCATGTTTGTGACGATTGTAAATCCTTGCACAAATCAAAACAAACTCCAGAGATGTCTCCTAAAAAAATTAAATCTCTTCTTCGCAATGCACGCAAAGGTCGTATTTAACATAAATATTTAGTCTCAGTAAAATATATTTTATAATATTAAAGTAAATAATGAGCATTCCCAGTCGCTTGCCAGTTCAAGTTTTAACTTATGATGACCCACTATTCTCTCATTCACTTCAAACAAAACTTGCTTGTGAAGGTGGTGCTAAGTGGATTCAATTTCGCTGTAAAAATCAATCCTCCGATTCTTACATAGAAGAAGCAAAAAAAAGCCAAAGCATTTGCAAACAATATCAAGCAACTTGGATTGTAAACGATAATGTTGACTTAGCTTTTCATCTTCAAGCCGATGGGGTTCATCTCGGTATGAATGATACTCCAATATATCAAATAAAAAAAGAATGCCCTAAAAATTTTATCGTTGGAGGCACTGCTCATAATTTACAAGAAATTGAAAAACAATGGGAGCAAGGTGCCTCATATATTGGTTTAGGCCCTTTTTCTTCAACAACAACTAAAAAAAAATTGAGCTCTTTTCTAGGAATTAAAGGAATCCAAAAATTTACAAAAGCCTTTTCACATATTCCATTTGTAGGAATTGGTGGAATTCAACTTAAAGATTTAACTATATTAGCTCACTCTGGTTTGAATACCATTGCTTTATGTTCAACAATTCATAAACACAAACAAACCAAAATAAAAACACAAATCCACCTTCAAGCTTGGGAGAACTCTTGTCAATTTTAAAAATAGCTGATCGTACATTCCATTCCCGCCTATTCACAGGTACAGGTAAATTCCCATCTCCTAATTTAATGGAAGATTCTTTAGTCGCTTCTGAATCAGAGCTTGTCACAGTTTCACTTAAAAGAGTTGATTTAAAACACAAAAGCGATAGTATCTTGACTCATTTAAAAAAACCTTACTTACATTTGCTACCAAATACTTCTGGTGTACGAACCGCAAAAGAAGCTATTTTTGTGGCACATATTGCAAGAGAAGCTCTGCAAACTTCTTGGATTAAATTAGAAATCCACCCCGACCCTCGTACACTTTTACCAGACCCTATTGAAACTCTTGAGGCAGCTAAAGAATTGGTCAAACAAAATTTTATTGTTTTACCTTATATTCATGCTGACCCTATTTTATGTAAAAGATTAGAAGATGTGGGAGTTCAAACCGTTATGCCTTTAGGTTCTCCTATTGGAAGTAACGAAGGATTACAAATGGAGTCAATGCTCAAAATCATTATTAATCAAAGTCAAGTTCCTGTGATTATTGATGCAGGTATCGGTAGACCTTCACAGGCGGCACAAGCAATGGAGCTTGGAGCTGATGCCGTCTTGGTGAATACAGCCATTGCTGTAGCTAACAAACCTATCGAAATGGCAATCGCTTTTAAAGAAGCTGTTATCGCTGGTAGAAGAGGCTTTGAAGCTGGTTTAGGTTCACAAGGTAAATTAGGTGAAAGTACAAGTTCTCTGACTGCTTTCTTAGATGATTAATTTACTTTCTGATGTCTAGCAAAACTAGTTTTAGACAACATACAGTAAAAGCGGATCACATTCTCAATCAAAAAGAAGTTTCTCTAGTTCATTATTTAAGTCAAAAATTTACTTACTTCTCAATGGATCAATGGATACAATGTATCCAAGATAAACGCTTAGAAGTGAATCAAAAAATAGCTCATTCTGAAACTTTAATTGTTCCAAATGACATTGTCTGCTTTTACTTTTCTGTAGAGGAGCCTTCAGTCAATTTAAATGTTTCTACAGTTTATGAAGACAAAGCCTTATGGGTTGTTCATAAGCCCCATAATTTACCTGTTCATCCTTCAGGTTGTTTTTATGAAAATACGCTGTGGACTCATTTACAACTCAAAGAAAAAAGCTTTTATTTAATCAACCGTTTAGATCGTGAAACAGCGGGTTTAGTTTTGATTGCAAAAACCAAGGAATACGCAAAATACCTTATTTACCAATTTGAACAACGGACTATTTTAAAAAAATACTACGCTTTAGTAGAAGGTATTCCTAAAACAAATGATTTCGAACTAACTGGTTTCATTGGTAAAGATGCTCAAAGTCAAATTCGAAAGAAACAAGTCTTTATAGAGAATCAAATTCAAGCTAACTTTAAAACTTGTTCTACAAAATTTAAGCTCCTCAAAACCTTTAACAACAACACCTCTCTTCTACACTGTTATCCAAAAACAGGCCGTACACATCAAATTAGAGCCAGCCTTTTATTCTTAAATTTACCTTTAGTTGGTGATAAAATTTACGGTGTTAATGAACAATTCTATCTTCAATTTTTAGAAGACAAACTTACTCAAGATGATTGGAAACTCCTGCGATTGACTCATCAATGTTTACAATGCTTTGCCTATGAATTTCAACATCCTATCACTAGACAAAAAATGTTAGTGAAAACTGACAATTGTCTTAAAACTACGGTCTAATAAAAATTAAACCCTTAAAAAATAATTTCTATAATTTTATAAACTCAATTTTAATAATGACTATCATCTTTACAATGATCAAAGAACTCGTTCTAATAGAACTTGTTCTCTGCCTTTGACTCCACTCAGTCATTGAGGAAAGACAAAACACCAGAAAAATAATAGAAACGAGTTCGTTCAGCAAAGTCGAAACGAAGTAAAAGCGAACTGTGAAGCCCTTTAAGAGTCTATAATCATCATGTACCCAAGTTGAGATTTAAAGAGTTTGAGGGAGAATGGGAGGTAGTGAAATTGGAGGAAATAGGTAAAATTTTAATGTGTAAAAGAATTTTTAAAGAAGAAACATTACAAACTGGAAATGTTCCCTTTTATACAATAGGTAGATTCGATAAAAAGCAAGTTCTTTTATATCTAAGGGTTTATATCAAAAATACTTTAAAAAATATCCTTATCCTAGAAAGGGAGATATTTTGATTTCAACATCAGGAACGATATAAAGAGCAATTATCTATGATGGGGCTCTTGCATATTTTCAAGATTCATAGTTTGGATTGATAATAATGAACAAACAATAAAAAATAGATTTCTGTTTTATTGTTATAAAATGATAAAATGGAATATAGAAAATACAACAATAGCTAGACTTTAGAACAATAATTTAAAAAAACAAAAATCCTGTTACCTCCACTTACAGAACAAACCAAGATAGCCACTTTTTTAAATGCAATAAATGAAAAGTTGCAACAACTCACTAAAAATAAAACCCTTTTAGAGCAATATAAAAAATGGCTTATGCAAAAAATATTTTCTCAAGAAATTAGCTTTAAAGATAACGATGGCAAAGCGTTTGCA
This sequence comes from Fibrobacteria bacterium, assembly GCA_965261055.1. Taxonomy (GTDB): domain Bacteria; phylum Fibrobacterota; class Fibrobacteria; order UBA11236; family JADFYW01. The sequence goes on from OZ253440.1 coordinate 1,029,497, forward strand.
AAGTGGGAAGAGAAAAAATTGGGGGAGATTTGTGAAAAACAATCTTCAAATATTTCTGCTAATTCTGTAGAACAAAATGAAAGGAATTATAAATTATATGGAGCAACTATATATTTACAAAATGTTAATTTTTATAGAGAAGATAATGCCTATATTTCAATAGTAAAAGATAGTCTGGAGTTGGTAGAAAAATACTGTGTGTAAGCCTAAAACATCAGTTCTAGGTACACTTGATATAATAAGACCTAAGGAAGTCAATAATCTTAATTTTATATACTCAATACTTAATAGGATTCACTTTGCAATGTACATTAAGGTAGCACTATACCTCATATATATTTTCGCGATTATTCTAAAGAAAAAATATTAGTTCCCTCACTTGTAGAACAAACCAAAATAGCCTCCTTTTTGTCGGCAATAGATAGATAGCCTTGGTAAGTCAACAAATAGAAAATACTAAAACCTATAAAAAGGGCTTTTACAACAAATGTTTGTGTAATTGAAAATAACAAATAATGATATACAAAAAACAACTGGACATTTGTTTCACTTTTCTACATTCTATGGTATGAGTAATCAAAATAAAAATGAATTAATAAAAGAATATTATCAAATTAATGCCAAAATGTTAAATTATGCTTTATTTGGAGTTTCTGCAATTGGAATTCCCCTCCTCTTTAACTATTTAAATTCTATTGAATGTTGTTCTAATTATACTAAAGCTCTAGTATCCACTGCATTATTGAGCTTAATGGGTTCATTATTAGTTTTATTATGGTCTTTTTTGAAAGTCTAAAATGTATTGAATATTGGTCAGAAGATAACGAAAAATCTACCGAAAAAAAAGAAACTTTTCATCCCAATTAACAAAATTATCATTCTATTTGATTCTAGTTTCTTTTTTCTTTCTAGTTATCTCAATCGTAACGCAATTTTTAACTTAATATAAGGAATAATTATATGAAAACCCAAAGACAAAATGGAATTAATCCACTAAAAAGTATAATAGCAAGTAAAGCAACTCCTTCAGAAAACCAAATAAATCCTGAAAAATCAAAGAGTAACAACGGAGAGTCAAATAATCAAGAATCTAAAAAATCATAACATTTTTGTGCTCTGTTGTGTTCTTGTTATGCTCTGAAATAAACCTCTCGTCTTTTAGGTATCTTAAAAAATAAAAAGATTCCTAACGATTTACCAAATCCTCTATAATCTTATGATTGTAACGAATCATCTCTTGTATTTCTCTAACATATTCTTGCTTGCGTTCAGAATATAAAAGCAAACCTTTTGCTAAAACAACAGGATCTAAATTCTGTTTCTTTTCCCTCATTTGAAAACGCAACTTTCTTAAATTACGATAAGCTCTGTTGCTATTAATATTATATATGTAACTAGCAACAGACTGATTAACACTCTTAAAAACTCTGACTTCATGTGAAGCATTTTTAGAACGTAAAGAAGGTACAATTCCACAGCCTTTTACGAAACACCATTGTCCAAAAAAATTATTTCCTTGACGAGCAAACCTAGACTCTCCCCATTGTGATTCATTTGCACTCTGAGCTAAAACAAGTTCTAATGGAACTATATCTATTGCCAGCAATAAAGACTCTTCTACATTCGTTTTTTTTATACGATACTTATCTTTTAATTCTAAAATAACAACTGTATCTTGACTCTTTATTGCTTCTTCTAATTGACTACGTTCTTGACTTACTTTTAGATTTTCAGCTTGTATAATAGGAATCATATGTGAGAAAAAAAATATTTTTTTCTCACGAACACTATTGTACTCTCGCGTAACATTGGCTTGATTCTGATCTATTTTTATCTTTTCTTTTACTTTCCGTTCCCCACAAGCATAAATAACGAGGAACAATAAAGATAAAAACTGAAAGACAAAACTCATATTTAAATTATTTAAATACATGAGCTTTCGAAACTTGACGCAATATTTTCTGAACAACTTGATACAAAGATGCATGTAACACTTTATTCTCATCTGATTTTGCTTCTAGATTTAAATTTGGACCATATGCATGTAAATGAGTAAAAAATCTTTTATGTTCAAAATGATAAGTCAATTCTATACGATGTAGTAACGATTTGAATTTATGAATTTTTTCTAGTTCTATACTTGCATCCGCTTTCATTGAATCGGTTAAATCCATTCCTTTGGAAGTGATGACAATATCTAAACTGTCCATGGAAGCTCCTTTTAAAGTTTAAAACAAAAACAATAGAAAATTCTATTTACTCTGGCATTTATATCAAAAGGAATTATAATCATAACTAGAAGTTAATTATTTTATAATTTTGATTTATGTTTTTAAATCAATTCAATCAATTCAATTGGGCAAAAATACAACAAAATATTAATTCCAAAACAGATTCCGATGTCCTAAGAACTTTGCAAACCGAAAAACCTAATCTCGAAGATTTTTGTAGCCTAATTTCGCCATCGGCCAAGAATCATCTTGAAGCCATGGCACAAAAAAGTCAAAAATTGACTCAAAAACGTTTTGGAAAAACAATACAAATGTTTATTCCTTTATATCTATCTAATGAATGCCAAAATATTTGCACTTATTGCGGTTTCAGCTACAACAATAAAATACCTCGCAAAACACTATCAGATAAAGAGATTCTCCAAGAGGTTAAAATCATTAAAAACATGGGATATGAACATGCTCTTCTAGTTACAGGTGAAGCTAATAAAACAGTTGGCGTTGAATACCTTAAAAATGCAATTCAGTTAATTAAACCTTTTTTCTCTCAAATTTCACTTGAAGTTCAGCCCTTAGAACAACAAGAGTATCAAGAACTTATTGAGCTTGGTCTTTATTCAGTTTTAGTCTATCAAGAAACTTATTCTCGAACTAATTATTCATTGTACCACACCAAAGGTAAAAAAAGCCTTTTTGATTACCGTCTTGATACCCCTGATCGTTTAGGTAAGGCTGGTATTCATAAAATAGGACTAGGCTGTTTATTAGGACTATCCAACTGGATGGTTGATTCTTTTTTTGTTGCAGCTCATCTTGAATATCTAGAAAAACACTATTGGAAAACACGCTTTTCTATATCCTTTCCTCGTTTAAGACCACATGAAGGAGAATTTGTACCAAACCACAATATCACCAATAAAGATTTCGTACAACTTCTTTTGGCTTATCGTATATGGAATGAAAACCTAGACTTATCTATTTCTACTCGAGAATCTCAAACTTTTAGAGATCAGCTAATCCCTTTAGGAGTGAGTTCAATGAGTGCTGGATCTAAAACAAATCCTGGTGGATATCAAAAAACTGACGGAAGTTTAAAACAATTTGAAATTGATGACAACCGTTCTCCACAAGAAATGTCAGCAGTCATCTCAAAGCAAAATTACGAACCTGTTTGGAAAGACTGGGATCTTGTACTAAACTAAAATCTCCTTTAAATTTTATCCAATCATTATCCAATCATAATCTTAAACTAATATTAAACTAATATTTTTTCTAAATTTAAGAATATGGAAGATATGCACTTTATTTTAAAAATGCAAGATAATGTTCTTGCAGGAGATTCAATCACACCTGAAGAGGCTCTTAAACTTTTAGACTCTAAAGGTTCAGATGCTTTGTTATTATTTTCAGCTGCAAACCGTATCCGAGAAAAATTTACAGGCAATGGCATACATATTTGTGGTATCGTGAATGCTAAAAGCGGAGCTTGTTCTGAAAATTGTAATTTTTGCTCTCAATCAGCATCACATCCTACTGCTATTGAAAACTACAGTTTATTAGATCCAGACTCTTTAGTAGATGCTTCGCGCAAAGCAGCAAGTAATGGAGCTAAAGCTTTTGGAATTGTTACTGCTTGGAAAGGTATCAAAAAAGGAAAACAACTTGATATCATTTGTGAAGCTATTCGTAAAATCAAAGCTGAAGGTAGAATTGTTCCAGACTTATCTTTAGGATTGATTGATGATCCTGAAGTAGCTGTTACTTTAGCTGAGGCTGGAGCGATTGAATACAACCATAACCTTGAGTCTGGTCCTAGCTTTTTCCCAAATATTTGTACAACACATTCTTTTCAAGATCGTGTAACAACTATTCAGAATCTTAAACTTGCTGGACTGCGAATTTGTAGTGGTGGAATTTTTGGTTTGGGTGAAACAAACTCACAACGCATTGAGTTAGCTTTCGAACTTAAAAAACTTGATGTTCAAACAACACCACTTAATTTTTATCATCATACCGATGGAAACGCTGTCACTATCAATAATTTAGAGCAAATCAAACCATTAGAAGCTTTAACAATTGTTTCTGTTTTTCGCTTTGTTCTACCACACAATGTGATTAAAATTGCTGGAGGTCGTGAAACAACTCTTAAAGAATTTCAATCGATGATGTTTTTAACTGGAGCAAATTCTACAATGGTTGGGCATTACCTAACAACCTCGGGGCGAACTCCTCAAGACGACCTCAATGTTATTAAAGATAGCGGACTCTATGTTAGTGAGCATGCTTGCAGTCAAACTCCTCAAGAAACTCTCGTAAATTCATGATCGCAATCGTTGATTATCGTGCTGGAAATTTAACATCTGTTCAAAGAGCATTAACACACTTAGGAATTCCTAGTGTTATTACAAATAATAAAGAACAAATATTAAATGCCGATCGCGTTATTTTTCCAGGTGTTGGTGCCGCTCGTTCAGCTATTGAAAATATCAAAAGTCTAGAACTTGATTCTGTTCTAAAAGAGTATTTAAAAATCAAAAAGCCTTTCCTTGGTATTTGTATAGGTTGTCAAATCATTCTGTCTTATAGTCAAGAGAACGATACAGAATGTCTCAATCTTGTAGAGGGTCATGCTATTCTGTTAGAAAACGATTCTAAAAAATCGATTCGTATTCCTCATATTGGTTGGAACCAATTAAATTACGAAAAACAACACCCTTTATTTAAAAATATTCCTAATCAAAGTGACTTCTATTTTAATCATAGTTACTTTGTAAGTTTAACAGATAAACAACAAGCTTTAGGGATAACTCAATATGGAAAAAATGCCTGTATAACAGTTTTGCAACAAGACAATTTAATTGCATGTCAATTTCATCCTGAAAAATCAGGACGGTGGGGTCTACAATTTCTTCAAAATTTTAGTCAATGGACTTTTTAAACTAAACAAAACTTATACCTCTGTAATAAACACCTTTGAGTAATCGGCCTTCCTGATCATAGTCCACACCATACCCAACTACAAAATCATTCTGTAATTCTTCTCCAATATAATCTATTACAATTTTTTATTGATAATATTGGATTTAAAAAATAAAGCCACAGTTTTAATATACAAAGGCTTAAGCTTCCGTAAATCCTTTATTATATTTTTGAGAGTCAAGTCCGTATCAACCATTTCTTCTATTAAAATTAAAGTTTTACCTTCCACTTTTTTAGGATTAGATAAAGGTAACATAGATTTAATTTTTTTAGAACTTTTTCTCCCTTCGTAAGATGACTGAATAAAATCAAGTGTTCCGAATACCCCTAACTGACCTAAATACTGTATCAAATCAGAAGCAAAGAAAAAGGTTCCTTCCAACATCACAATGAACACAAAAGATTGCGTTTCTAAATTTTCTGACCTTTCTTGTAATAAATTACTAACTAAATTTTTATGGATTTTAAAAGCCAGTTTAGATATAATCCTTTTAATTTGAACTTCCGAGTATGAAAGCTTAAACTGCTTTTTTTCATTGTAATAAAGTTTTTCATTTTTATAAAAGAATGTAACACTTTTAGAGTTAAAATCTAATTTATTTTTCAACTCTTATTCTTTTATAAATTCTATATTTTTTTAATTTTGAAAGGATTAGATATGTCAGATGAGATTCACGAAGAATGTGGAATTGCTACAATTCGTCTTAAAAAGACTTTATCTCACTTTAAAGAGAAATACAATAACCCTTTGTGGGCTTTAGAAAAATTATTTCTTTTACTTGAAAAACAACAAAATCGTGGGCAAGATGGTACTGGCGTAGGTTGTTGCAAACTAAATATCCAACCTGGTAAACCCTATTTGTTTAGAGAAAGAAATATAAAAAGTAACTCTTTATCTCGCTTGTTCAGTAATCTATTCAAACAATACGATGCTCTTTCAGAATTCGAAAAGCAAGATGTTAATATCCTTAAAGATAAATTTGATTTTGCTGGTGAAGTTTATGTAGGTCACTTACGTTACGGAACTTCTGGAGAGTATAATATAAGCTCTTGCCACCCTTACTTCAGAAAAAACAACTGGCCAACAAAAAATCTAATGCTTGTTGGAAACTTCAACATAACAAATACCTCTGAACTAAACAAAAGACTTATTAATTTCGGACAACATCCTATCTTTGGAACAGACACTCAAACTTTACTTGAGGAAATTGGGTTCTACCTTGATCAGCAACATAACAAATTTATTAAAGAGGCTTTAGATTCAAACCTAACAAGCTCTCAAATTTTTGAATATACAAACAAAAATCTAGACATACCTCATATACTCAGAAGATCATCTCGTTATTGGGATGGTGGCTACGCCTTATCTGGAGTTTTAGGAAGTGGTGATGTCTTTGGTTTTAGAGATGCTCACGGTATTCGACCTATGTTTTATTATGAAAGTGATGAAGTTATTGCCATAGCATCTGAACGAGCCCCTCTAATGACCGTTTTCAACTGTAATAAAGAAGAGATCACAGAGGTTACTCCTGGAAGTGCAATCATTATCCGTAAAGATGGTAGTTTTGAAAAACATCAAATTATTCCAGAACAAAAATCCCAACGATGTTCTTTTGAACGTATATACTTTTCTCGAGGCAATGATCCTGAAATCTATCAAGAAAGAAAAAAAATGGGTAAACAACTTATTTCTAAAATCAAAACCGCCTGTGAAGAAAATTTTACAGAAACTGTTTTTAGTTTTATTCCAAACACTGCTGAAGTTGCTTATTATGGTTTAATTGAAGGCATTCAAAAATACCACCGCCAAGAAATTAAAAAAGAATTACTAAAAAGCACGACCCCTTTAACTCAAGACCGAATAGATTCTCTTTTCTTAAAGCACACGACTAAAATCGAAAAAGTGGCTATTAAGGATAGTAAACTCAGAACATTTATTAACAGAGAAGAAAACAGATCTCAAATGGCTTCACATGTTTATGATATTAGCTATAACTCTGTAAAAGCGAACGAAAATTTAGTTGTATTAGATGACTCTATTGTCAGAGGAACTACACTTAAAAAGTCTATTATTCATATTTTGTCCCGTCTCAATCCTAAAAAAATAATTATTGCTTCTACAGCACCACAAATTCGCTATCCTGATTGCTATGGAATTGACATGTCCAATTTAAGTGAATTTATTGCTTTTCAAGCTGTACTCAAACTTTTAGAACGCTCAAATCAAATGCAAATTCTAGAAGATACCTTTAAAACATGTATGAACGAAATTGAAAAATCAGTTTGCACGACAAACCCTATTCAAGCCATATACGATGTATTCACTGATGAACAAATATCAAAAGTCATCTCTGAATTAGCCTCTCCAGAGAACATTGAATGGAAGGGAAAAGTAGAGGTTATTTTTCAAAGCGTTTCTGACTTGCATAAATGTTTAACAAATACTTGTGGCGATTGGTATTTTACTGGAAACTATCCAACAAGCGGAGGTTATAGAGTCGTTTGTAAGTCTTTTATCAACTTTTATAACAATGATTCTTTAGGTCGTAGCTATTAATCTTAAAATAAACAAAAGCTATTATGGATTTCAATTTTAATCAAAATGAAGAAATAGTTTATTCATCTAACCCTTCTTTCTCTAAACCAAAGAAAGCTAAAGAAGAAGTTTCTGGATCCGAGAATGTACCAATTATAGAAGTACATAGAGAAACAAAGAAAAGACGCGGAAAGCCTGTCATTACAATTCAATATTTTCCTCAAAAAAAAGCAAATGATTTTTTAAGAGAACTTAAAAAAAATTGTGCCACTGGAGGTTCAAATAAAAATGGAATTTTAGAAATACAGGGCGACTTCAAAGAAGTCATTTTAGATAAACTCACAAAAGAAGGTTATTCATCTAAATGGACTGGTGGTTAAAGTAATATCAGTTTATTGACTATTAATACTCTTAAATTTTTCTTTGTCATTTTTTTCGAAACTGCTTTTTCATATTAATTTTAAATCCTTTTCTCATGTTTTCTTTTTCTGATTTACTCCTGTCCCTAAAAAATATATATCTTCCTTCGTTGGACTATTATTGGAAACAAATTTCTTTTGACATAGAGCCTTTCTATCTAAATTACTTTATTATTTTCATTCTATTATCCTTAGTTGTCTATGGTTTAGAAGTTATGTTTCCTTGGAGGAAAACACAACATAAAATCCGAAAAGGATTTTGGTTAGATTCATTTTATTTAATTTTTAATTTCAGTCTATTCCCCATCTTAATTTTGAGTCCTCTTTCTAAAATCTTATTATCGACTCTTCATTATTTAGAAATAAATAGTCTCAATTTTTCCGTCTTTAATTTACAACATTTACCTGAATTCTGGAAAATTGTAATTTTTTTCGTCGCATTAGATTTTATCCAATGGTGTGTCCATTATCTATTACATCATATTCCTCTATTATGGAAATTTCATCAAATTCATCATTCTGTAGAAGAAATGGGTTTTGCAGCTCATTTTCGTTTTCACTGGATGGAGCATATTTTTTACACTCCTATGAAATATACAATCGTTGTTATCCTTGGTGGCTTTGAACCTAAATATATTTTTATTGTTCATTACTTGAGCATATTTATTGGACACTTAAATCATGCTAACATTTATCTTTCTTACGGACCTTTAAAATATATTCTAAATAACCCTTTTATGCACATTTGGCATCATGCAAAAGTTTTACCTAAAGATAAAAGATACGGAGTTAATTTTGGAATTTCCTTAAGTATTTGGGATTACATCTTTAGAACAGCTTATATTCCAAGGTCAGGAAAAGATATTTCTTTAGGTTTTAAAGATATTCAAAAATTTCCTAATAAATTTTTAAAACAACTGACTTACCCATTCAAAAATCTTTAATTTATTTAGTGAGTCACACCAAATCTTTGGTGAGCCACCTTAACTACTCCATCTGTGAATTTAACTTCTATCGACCCTAAATACACATCTGGTCCTAGATTATTTAAATTCACTTTAAAGTCGTGCTGTCCAGAAAAAGCAACCGATCCTAAATTTTGAACAAAAACTTCTGATCCCGAAATATCAAATACTTTAAACTTTAGACTTTGAGCAGGAGCCTCAATATTCAAACGTACTGTTGCTACTTTTCTACGTGACAAAGGGCTAGGATAAAGATAAAAACTTTGAATCTGATTATCACTTTCAATAATATTCGGCGTTTTCAATAAAGACTCTGCATCAAAACGAGATTGTCTCTGTTGATTACTCTTTAAATACCGCCAAGACCCTGATTGATTTGAATGTAAATTTGTAATATTCCATAAATAAGAGCCTCCCAAAGAAGTTTGACCAAAAAGGTAATATTTCGAATCATTTTCAAAAACAGATATTTGCACTGAACTTATTTCATTAGTATCTATAGATGTGCCACCTATTGATAAAGGCCAATCCGAAACAAATGCAGATGAAAAACTTTTATCGTTAGCGTTTATTATTGCATTATTGTCTGTTATAGCATTTCCATCTCCATCAATAGCCCAAACCAATCCATTAGATGATGCAAATAAAACAATAGGATCTCTATTAGAATTTCGATTCATATAAACAACCAAAGGAGGCGACATAATCAATCTAGAGGAAACTCCTGAAGAAAGACCTTTTAATTGTCTTCCCTGATTTTTATCTACAAAAAATATCCACAATTTCTCTCCTTGATAGGATATAGCTTGTATTCCATTTGGAATAGTAACTAAAATATCAACGAACCCATCGTCGTTAACATCACCTAAAGAAGCTGGTGTTGAATCATCAAACAGAATGGTATTCGTACCTACAACATTAGAATCTATTCTAGAAAAAAATAGTGGAAAACCATTCATTGTTTCCCCATCTATTGTTTTCATCGTCATACTTCCAAAAGACCCTAGTATCAAAATTTCCTCCACACCATCACGATTAAAATCACTTGTCTGTAACGAAAATTTTTCTGTTGGAAAAGGTAGCTTTTGAGAATTTGAGATAGATGAAACTTTTTGATCATCTAAATTAACCAAAAATATCTGAGCTAAAGAGTCAACAAGAGCAATTCCCCACTGATTATTATCTAAAGAAATTAAAGCTTGATCTTGATAGTTTCGATTTGGTAACATGATATTTTTGACCTCTTGTAAATTAGCATCATAAGCTAAAAGTTGTTGATCTTCTACAATCCAAATGAAATCATTGTGAACTAAAGTTGAAGTTTTGGAAGAAGTTATCAGAGAATCTAAATCAAAAGAATGGCTAGATGGAAATTCTGTACGATTAAAATTTAATCGATACAATACATTTTTCTGATTTAAAATAATTAAAATAGAATCTTGTAAAACTGCATTTGACTTGATTTCTCCCAATTTTTCTTTTAGCCCATAAACAAAAACTGTATCCTGAAGATTAAAGTTAGCTTTTAATTTAACATCATCTATATTCTTAAAAATAAGACTATCATTAGCTAAAAAAACAGGCATCCCTTCTAAGTTATAAAACTGAACAATCCCTGAATCACTAATGGATTGAATTAAAAGGGTATCTCTTAAATTTAAAACTGTGTGATTGAAGAAACTTGAAGATGGTAAAGAAAAGACTGGCCATTTTGAATTACTAAGCTTTTGTATATTTTTATTTACGTTCCAATTAATTGTTAATGGTATTGTTTGATTTAAAATCGTTAAAATGGAATCGCCACGAAAAGAACGACTCCTAAAAGAAAAACCACTGCTTGGCATACCAACGCTTAAATTAAAATGCGTACGCCCCTGATTAAAAGATTGTGTATTTACAAAACTATTAGCACTAATTTGGATAATTGTGTCTATACTAGTCACATTTCCATTTTCCAATTCATGAAAAATATGTGGTAACATATCAGCACCACTTCCAAAATCTACAACTTCTAAACCTAATGCATTTTGACCAATAGCAGTTAAAGAACGATTGCCATCAGCTTCTATGAGTTGAATTCCTACATCATTAATAAGTCCATTATTAGATTGATTGACAAAGCCTCTATTTAAATTTCTTTGTACAACTGTATTATTAATTCTCCAAACTAATAACCCTGATCCAGGCAAAAATAAATCGTAATCTGATACTCCTGTAATAACACCTCTTGGTTTCTTCAAATTTTTTCTACAGTTATTAACAGAAATACAAAGAGAATCCAGCAATAGTGAATCTATAAAATTAGCAGATACACGCACAGAATCAGACATCGAAAACTTTGTGTCATTCCCATCTTTTGAGTAACTAAAATAAACTGTTAAAGAATCTGAAATTGTTTTTTGTCTGTTCTCAATTAATAAATATTCTTGGTCGTTTAAGGGAACTTGAACGATACTTATTCCTTCGTTTACAAGAGAATTTTGAACAGTAGATACAGAATACATTCTTTTTTCATCACTTCCAGGGTAGGCTGTTTCAACAGACTCCCAATCCAGAAAAACACGGTGCCAAGCAGCAAGATGGACTGGAAAAAAACCTGATCCAGCTAATTGTCCAAAATCCATAGCATCAAACAATCCAACTTGAGGAAATCCTTGTTCTTCGTTAAATACATTAGGAAGACCTAATTGTCGAGCTATTTGATTAATTAAAATACCATTTATTCCAAAATTAACACCATTTTGTGAAGCACTTTCACTTAAAACCATTACCGATTTAATTACTTGACTATCCGAAACGACAACCCCGAAAGAATCTTCTTTCTGAGGCAAAAGAATAGCAGATTGATTGTTGTCAACATTTTTTAAAACATCAAAATCACTTTCAGAAACAAAAATATCAATTAAATCATTAGGTGTGTCGCCAGCTAATCCAAAATTAGAAGCATCCGTTAAACGAGAATGACCCGCGTGAAAGATAAGATAACTTCTTAGTGTATTTAAAGACGGTAAAGGCTCATCAAAAGGATTGTTTTGTAAAACTGTAGCCTTCCTCAATGTTTCTGAAACGAAAGAAATATATTGTTCCTCTGTTAAAGCATTGAAAGATTCAGCATTTTGCTCTGAAATTTGAGAAGGACTATAAAATGACATCGTTTCAGACAACTGAATAGGAGCGTCTATTTTTCCTGTACTTACATTAGGTGAAGGAAATAATTTCCACTTAATATACAAACGATTATTCGAAATTCGTTTATAATATGCTCTCGCATACTCCAAGTGTTTTTCTAAATAAGTTCTATATTGACGAAACCCACTAGGATCTAAAGTATATTGTGTACCACTATCAGAATCAAATAATCCAAAACCCGTCGTCAATTGATTATCTGGTTCCTCTTTTTTAAATTGCGTGTAAAGAACAAAAATCTCTAGTGTATCTATTTTTCGACCATTAGCAAACAGAGATAAGCATACGAAAAGTAAAATGCTTAAAAAAAGCTTCATAGCATTCGTTAGAGCACTTCAACTTCTAGGGCTTGTTTGCAACTAACACACATTTTAGCAACTGGTACTACCTTTAATCGTTCTTCTGTTATTAATTCTTTACAAACTTGACATTTCCCATAATACCCCTGTTCAATACGAAGCAAGGCCTCTTCTAAATGTTTCAAAAAAATTCCTTCTCGACTTACTAATCTGAAAGACTGATCAATATCAATATTCATAGAAGCACTATCTCCTGTTTGATGAGATTGAGTCAACTCACTCGACTCTTCAGAAAAAGATTCTTCCAAAAACTTAACATGTTCTCTTAATTCTAGTACTTTCTCTTCAATTAATTTTTTAAAAAAATTTAATTGTCTTTTTCCCATTGTTTTTTTAACCATACCTATAATACTCTTAATTTAAATTTTTAATTGAAAATGTAATAAATTCCCCTTCATAAGATATTTCTTCTTGAAAGGATTTTGTCGTAATTTCTTCTTTTTTATTTAAAAACTGAGAAGACAAAGCTAAAACTTCATCACAAATGTACTTTTGATGATTTTTAGCAACTTCCAGTAAAAACTTAGATTCTGAATAAAAATAAACTTCTATATTATCTGTAACTTGTAAACCCATTGTCTTTCGCGTGTTCTGAATACGATTAATATACTCCCTAGCAAGTCCTTCCGAGATTAAAGCTTCTGACAAAGTTAAATCTAAAGCAACGATAAGCTTTTCGCCTACTTTAACAGACATTCCTTTTGGAAACTTTTTCTCAATAAGAAGATCATTGATTCCAAGGGTCCCAAAGTCAGTTTCAAATATATTCCCTTTATATATATCAGCAATTTGAGCATGAGACAGATTCGAAATCATACCAGCAATAGCTTGCATATTCTTACCCATTCTCTTTCCTAAGGTCTTAAAATTAGCCTTAGCTTCATACTGAATCAAATCTGAATCACCCATAGAAATTAAAACCTGTTTAACATTAATTTCATCTTTAATCATGTCAATAGTAGGTAACAACAATTTCTCTCTCTCTGCAGATTCAACGATAATTTTAAGACTTTCTAAAGGTTGCTTATTTTTAATTTGTCGTTCATTTCGGATTGTTCTGGCTAAATTTACAGCTTCTCGTGTTAACTGAACTTGATATACTAAATTGTGATTGATCTTCTTTTCATCACAAACAGGATACTTACATAAATGAACAGAATCAGGTTGCCCTAAATTAAGTTCTCCAACTAAAATTTGATATATTTCTTCACAAAGAAATGGAAGAATAGGTGCAGCCAATTGACTAAGAGTAACTAGTACTTCATATAATGTACTGTACGCCTGGTTTTTATCATCATCATTTTCTGATTTCCAAAAACGACGACGGGAACGACGAATATACCAATTTGTAAGATCATCAATAAATTTAAGAATTGCAGGAACAACCTTATATAAATGATATTGCTCCATCTCCTCTTGAACTTCTTTTAATAGTAGTTGCAATGTAGAAATAATCCATTGATCCAATACATTCTTAGAATTTATTTTAATCCCTGGTTTCCAAGTTAATTGGTTTTTACTTAAATCAGCATTTGCATAAGTTACAAACAAATTGAGTGAATTCCATAGTGGCAAAAGAACAGAGCGAATCATTTCTTTTCCACCTTCTTCCGAAAATTTTAAGCTTCCTGCTTTAACAGCATTAGAATTTATCATAAACAAACGAATAGCATCCGCTCCTATTTTCGAAATAAGAGTATTTGGATCAGGATAGTTTTGCAATCGCTTCGACATTTTTTGACCATCTTCTGCCAAAATAATTCCATTAATAATCACATTCTTAAATGCTGGCTTTTGCCATAGACTTGCTGAAATAACTATTAAAGTATAAAACCAACCTCTTGTTTGATCTAAACCTTCAGCAATAAAATCAGCAGGGAAATTATTTTCAAATTCTTTTTTATTTTCGAATGGATAATGTTTTTGAGCATAAGGCATCGAACCAGATTCAAACCAACAATCTAAAACTTCTGAAGTCCTATAATATTTCTTCCCATTAACATCATAAGTTTTTTTATCACTCGTAGAAATCACTAAATCATCTACAAAGTGCTTGTGTAAATCCTGTATTTCTTGTTGATTTGCCAGAGCTTTTAATTCATCTATACTACCAACGCAAAGTAAATCTCCGTCTTTTGCAACCCAAATAGGGATAGGAGTACCCCAAAATCGGTTACGACTTAGATTCCAATCTTTTGCTCCCTCCAACCACTTTCCAAAGCGACCTTTTTTAACATGATCTGGAACCCAATTAATTTGCTCATTACAATCAATCATCCATTCTTTAAGAGTTTTGGTTATCCCTTCATCAGAAGTAACATTTTGATTTACATTTAAAAACCAAGTTTTTACTGCTCTATAAATAAGTGGAACATCCGTACGATAACAATGTGGATAACTATGCACGAAAGTGTCATGTTTAAAAACAGATCCAGCCTCTTTGAGATACTTAATAATAGATTTATCTGCTTCTTTTACTGATAGTCCTTTCCATTCTGAAACTTCTTCCGTAAAACGGCATACATCATCTAAAGGATCAAATAAACCTAAACCTTCTTCTTTTCCAAGATTAAAGTCATCTTCTCCAAAAGAAGGAGCAATGTGCACAAACCCAGTTCCATCTCCATCAGTAACAAATTTAGCTGCTATAATTGTGTACTGTTTTCCACTTTGCAAAGGTGCATATGAAAATAAAGTTTGATATTTTTTCCCAACAAGATCTTTACCTTGTTTTGTTTCTAAAACAACTGATTCGTCTTTCGGAAAAACGAAAGATAACTTAGACTCACTCAACCAATATTTTTTCCCACCAACTTCAACAAGTACATATTTTATTTTAGCATTGACAGCAATTGCTAAATTACTAGGCAAAGTCCAAGGCGTTGTTGTCCAAACTAAAAAATATTCATCTTTTCCAGATAACTGAAACTGAACAGTTAACGAAGGATCTTGACGATCTCTGTAACCTTGATTTGTTTCAAAATTAGATAAAGGTGTTCCCAAACTAGGACTATAAGGCTGTACCTTATAACCAGAATAAATTAATTTTTTTTTAAAACACTGTTGAAAAACCCACCATACGGATTCCATGAAAGATAAATCCATCGTTTTATAGTCATCTTCAAAATCAACCCACCGACCCATACATGTGACTATCGCTCTCCATTCATCGGTATATTTAAAAACAGAACTTCGACAAGCCTCATTAAACTTATCTACACCATAGTCTTCTATTTCTTGGTTACCTGAAAGTTTTAATTCATTTTGGATTAAGCTTTCTATAGGTAGTCCATGGCAATCCCAACCAAAACGACGCTCTACTTTTTTTCCTTTCATAGACCAATAACGAGGAAGAATATCTTTAATTGTTCCTGCTAATAAATGACCGTAATGCGGCAAACCTGTTGCAAATGGAGGTCCATCAAAGAAAATATATTCAGAATTGGAGTTGGAATCTTCTTCTTTAAATCGTGAAGAATTCAATGATTTTTTGAAAGATAAATTTTGATCCCAAAATTTTAAAATTTTGTGGTCAAGAGTTTCAAAAGATAGATTTTTATCTAGTAATCGGAACATATATGATTTTAGGAAAAATGAATTATAATTGTTGTAAGAATGACTTAATTAACAAAGTCAAATTTGGTTCAGTGACTTTAGCTGTTGCTATTATTTTGGAAATATCAGCAACTTCCAATGTTTCAGGAAAACATTCATCTGTAATAATACCTAAAGTTAAAACCTTAAGATTAGCTTGAGCAGCAACAATTACTTCTGGAACCGTTGACATTCCAATAGCATCTGCTCCTATAATTTGCAACATGCGATATTCAGCCGCTGTTTCTAAACAGGGACCAGTCATTGCCGCGTAAACACCTTCTTTTAGAGCTATTTTTTGTTTTACTGCAATCTCTTTCATTTGTTTTAAGTACTCTGGATAATAAGCACGACTCATATCTGGAAAACGTAATCCAAAACGATGATCTGTCACTCCTATTAAAGGATTCTGACCTAACAAATTAATGTGATCTCTGACAAGAAGGATATCACCTGCTTTAAAATCGGAGTTAACAGTTCCACAAGCATTTGAAATAACTAATGATTCAATACCCAAAGCCTTCATAACTCGAACTGGAAAAGTAATTTGTTGAACCGTATATCCTTCATAAAGATGGAATCGACCATTCATCATAATTATTTTTTGATTAGCAAGAGTTCCTATTAGAATTTCACCTTGGTGAAATTCAACTGTAGAGTGGATAAAATACGGAATACTATCATAAGGTATTCTTACCTTTACTTGCAACTCTTCCGCCAACCTTCCTAAGCCAGTCCCTAAGATAATTCCTACTTCAAACTCTGTTTGCTTTGTTTGAGAAAGAATATACTGCTTAGCTTCTTCTACTTGACTAAATAAATCTTGCATAAATTCTTTAATTATTATTGACCAATATGGGCTAAATAACCTTTAAAGTCAAGTAATGAGTTCTCACCTAAAGTGGTAAATTTAATTTTGGCAATCCATCCCTTTTCATAGGGGCTTTTATTAATAATTTCAGCTTCGTCTTCTAATATTGTATTAACTTCCACAACTTCACCTAGACAAGGACTATAAAGAATTGCTACTGTTTTAACAGCTTCAATTGTACTAAACTCACCACCTATTTCTAATTTTGAACCAACTTCAGGTAATTCCAAAAAAATAATATCACCTAGTTCTTTTTGAGCGTGATCCGTAATTCCAAGAGTAATAATATCACCATCTATTTTCACCCATTCATGAGTATTTGTATAACTTAAATTTTCGGGAATATTCATACCTTCTCCTAATTAAAGAAACCAAATATAGAAAAAAACTGATTAATTTAAACTTGATAAAAATTCTGGATTTGTTCCAAAAATTCTTTCATGAGAACAGCTCGACGAAGGCTCATTTTAGGTGTAAGAAAACCTTTCTCTATAGTCAAAGTTTGTGGAATTAACTTGTAATAACGAATTTTTTCCCATTCATTCAAACTCTTATTAACCTGATTGATATGAACATCTAATTTTTCTTTGACTTCTTTAGAGTTAAAATAACTGGAAACAGAGATATCATTTTTGTTTAATTGTGCAACAATTTCTTCACTTGGAAATAACAATGCAGTCACAAAAGAATAACCCTCTGCAATAGCTAAAGAAAAATCAATCAAAGGACTTTCACAAACAGCTTGTTCTATATTAATTGGACTAATGTACTTTCCTGTAGATGTTTTAAATAACTCTTTCTTACGACCTACAATCTGAAGGTATCCATCCTTATCTAGCTGACCTAAATCACCTGTTTTGAACCAGCCATCCTCAGTCATAACCTCCTGTGTCATTTCAGGATTATTTAGATAACCTTGCATCACACCAAGTGATTTTACACAAATTTCTCCGTCTTCTAAAAAACGAATTTGAACACCTTTAAAAAGAGGTCCAACCGTTCCTACTTTATTCTCTTTTAAGGTATTCGTAGAAACCACTGGAGAAGTCTCAGTTAAACCATATCCTTGGCAAAGAGGAATTCCAATATTAATTAGAAATCTAGAGACATGCTCACTTAACGGTGCACCTCCACTAACCATTAAACGAAATTGCCCACCCGTAGCTTCTAAAAACTTCTTATAAACAACCTTTTGATAAATACGATCTAAGAAGTTAACAGGCTCATCTATTTTTTTTGTTTCAGCTCGATGCATTGCAGCACTTGCTAGCTTTTTTTTCAAACCTTTATTTGCTTGAACACTCTGCTTAATTTTTTGATGGACTTTTTCTAAAATACGAGGAACAACTATCATTGCTGTTGGTTTTAATTCTCTTAAAACCATACCCAAATTCGATATTTCATCTAAAAAGTAAAGAAAACTTTGTTGAGTCAAAAAATAATACACCGTTGTTTTTTGAAAAATATGTGCTAAAGGCAAACAGCATAAAACATGATCTTGACGGTTTAAATCAAAAGTAGATTGACACCCTATAACTTGATGCATCAAATTCTGATGAGACAAACAAACACCTTTTGGTTTCCCAGATGTTCCACTAGTATAAATAATAGTTGCAAGATCTTTTGGTTTAATTTTTGGTAACATTTTCGAAATTAAATCACTTTCTTCTTGTTTTTTTCCCTCATTAACTAAGAAATCTAAAGTCATCATGTTATCAGTTGTATTTTCAATATTTTTAGTAATCACATACTTAAGCTTATCTTTGCAGGCAACTAAACCCCATTGTTCCTGACCAATAATGAATAAACAATCAACTGCTGCATCAACCAGCTGAAATTCCATGTTTTCTTTTGAAATATTAGCGAACATTGGAACCGAGATTCCTCCCAAAAGAAGAATAGAAAACTCTATAACTAACCAATCATAACAACTATTTGCAATTAAAGCAATTTTGTCTCCCTGTTTCACTCCCAATAATTGTAAACCTTTAGCACAGTTTTCAATTTTTTCTACAAAGTCCAAATTACTGTACTTTATCCAGCCATCTTCATTCCTATCGCTCAAAAATTGAGGAATAAGATCTGCTGTTTTTAAATCTTGTAAAATATTCAATAAGCTAAGCGTGTCATTATTTTTCATAAAGAGAACATTTAAGTGTTAAAGTTAAAAAATATATTTTCTACTAAAATTAAAAAAATAAACCGATAAATTAAGATTTCAAATCAAATTTCATTCATTTAATTTTATAGCTTGATAATTCTGTATCATTCAGAACTTCCCAAAAAAGGTTTAAATCATCAACATCAATATTATAATTTAACGCCTAAAACGGTTTTTCAACCAACTTAAAGACCTTTTCCAATAATCTGAGCCCACTAAAATGACTGAAGACTTCTTAATTGTTTGAATTTGAATTGAAGAGAAGATTTCAAAAATTTCATCTCAAGTTACAAAACCTTCCAGAAAGACAACAAAAGCTTTTATTTGTAGGGGTAACCAAGTAAAATGATACACGAAAGAAGTTCAAATAATACTTCGCTGTTTTCGAAAGAGTTTCTCATTCCTTTAACAAACAAACTCAATTCTATTTTATATTGACCTTTCCAATATTTATTGTTTTTACTACACCATTAAAATCTAACAATCTAATTTAATAATCACAAAGTCTACACAATTTATCTTGTAAATTATTTTATCTTTTGGTTATGCAACAGTATTTTTCAAAGTTTAAAAATAAACAAATTCTCATCATTGGGGACCTTTTATTAGATGAATATATTGTTGGAGAAAGTGAAAGAATTTCACCAGAAGCACCAATCCCTATAGTTTCCGTTCGTACTTCATACTCTGTCTTAGGAGGTGCAGGGAACTGTGGTGCAGCGATGAGTGCAATGGAAGCAAAACCAACAATCATGGGACTTATTGGGAAAGACTCTGAAGGACAAAGAATTAAAGAACTTTGTTTAGAACAAAGGATCAAACTTATAAGTTGGAGCAACAACCGCCCTACTTCTATCAAAACAAGAGTACTAGCTCCTCAACAACAGCTTCTCAGAATTGACCGTGAACAAACTTCTCCAATAAAAACACAGCTTGAGCAACAAATTTTAAATCGTGTAAAAAAAATAATTGAAAAACAATCTGCTATTTTATTGTCTGATTACAACAAAGGCTTTCTCACCGAAAACCTGTGTGCATCTGTAATTAAACTAGCTAAACAATTCAAGATTCCAGTTCTTGTCGATCCTAAACCAACACATAAACATTTTTACCAAAATTGTGACTATATCTCTCCAAATTGGACAGAAGGAAAAGCATTAAGTCATTTAACTCAAGCAAAATTTGAGTTAGATGATATTCAAAAAGTAGCCCAACAAATTGCAAAAGATTTAAAAAGCAATGTTATTCTAACACTAGGATCTAAAGGTGTTTTTTACCAAGATAAAAACCTAATTAAGTCTAATTACTTTGAGACACAGGCTAAAGAAGTTTTTGATGTTAGTGGTGCTGGGGATACAATAATTTCATGGATTACCATGGGAATTGCCTCTGATTTAACACAACAAGAATCGATCCATTGTGCTAATGTTGCTGCAGGATTAGTTGTTGCAAAAAGAGGAACATCCATCATCTATCCTAATGACTTTAATTTAGAACGCACTTTCTTAAAAAACCCATCTGAACTTCAGCAACTTGCAAACCACTTACATTTGAAAAACAAGAAAATCGTCAGTTTAAATGGAGCTTTCGACATCCTTCATTCAGGTCACATGAAAATCTTACAAGAAGCGAAAGAGCAAGGTCATATTCTCGTTGTTGGTTTAAATTCAGATTCCTCCATCAAAAAATATAAAGACAAAAATCGACCTATTATTCCCGAAGAAGAAAGAGCTTTAATGCTATTGCACACACGATCGGTTGATTTTGTTTATCTGTTCCAAGAACAAACACCTCTGAATTTTATTCGGATTCTAAAACCATCTGTTCATGTCAACGGATCAGAATATGGTAAAAATTGTTTAGAAGCACCTACTCTTAAAAAAATGGGTTCAAAATTACACATTGTTACGCTTAAAAAAGGTTTATCAACCTCACATATAATCAAAAAGATACAAAACATTTATGAATAATTTTCCTCTACTCCAAAATTCCACCGACATTCATATTACTGAATACCAAAACAAACAAATTATTTTGGTTGGAACAGCACACATTTCTCCTCAATCTGCCCAAATTGTAGAGGAAGCTATCCTTTTTTACAAACCTAATATTGTTTGTTTAGAGTTAGACAAAAAACGATTTGAAGCCCTAACACAAAAAAAACATTGGGAATCTCTTAATTTCAAACAAATTATTAAAGAAAAAAAGCTAGCAACCTTATTTGTACAGCTTGTTTTATCTTCTTATCAAAGCAGAATGGGAAAACAACTCAAAACCGAACCTGGTTTAGAAATGCTAAAAGGTAAAGACATCGCAGAATCTCAAAACATCCCTATTGTCCTATGTGATCGAGAAGTTGGAATTACCCTAAGACGAACTTGGAGAAAAACACCTTTTTTTAAAAAAATGTCATTAATAGGCGCCCTTTTTTCATCCCTCTTTGATTCTTCAAAAATTGATGAATCTAAAATTAACGAGCTCAAAAAAAAAGACCTTATGTCTAACATGATGGAAGAATTAGGTCAATATTTACCAACAATTAAAAAAATTCTAATTGACGAAAGAGATATTTATTTAGCAGAAAAGATTAAATCTCAATCTCAAAAAGTCATTCTAGCTGTAGTAGGTGCTGGTCATGTTCTGGGAATGCTTGAACAGTTTAAAAAACCTGTTACAGATCTAAAATCTCTTGAGATCATCCCATCAACTTCCAAAGTTTATAAAATGTTTGGTTGGGGAATTTCTTTAGCAATTATTCTCTCTCTGATTTTCATTACTTTGCAAAATGGTTTAGAAAATGGAGGGGAAGATTTAATATTTTGGTTTGTTATTAACGCAAGCCTTTCTGGAGTTGGAGCACTTATCGCTTTAGCTCACCCTTTAACATTTCTAGCATCCTTGCTATCGCCACTGACTTCGTTAACACCCATTATAGGTGTTGGCTATGTTTGTGCCCTAGTACAAGTTATCACTCAACCACCAACAGTTAAAAATTTAAGTGAAATACGGACTGACATAAAATTCGTTTCTCGCTGGTGGTCTAACCGAGCTTTAAAAATTTTTCTTGTTTTAATTTTGACTTCTTTAGGTTCTTTCTTAGCATCTGGTATTGGAGGAGCAAAAATATTTACTAGCCTTATCAGAGCAGTCCAAAGTTTCTTTGGAGTTTAAAATATTTTAAATGCTTAAAAAACAAACTCATGATTATTTCTTCATTCATTAAAGATCATAAATCATGTCAGTATTCGTGTTTTCATCTGGATTAACTTCATGAACAATATCAAGAAAAGGTTGTAATGCTGTTCTTTTAAAAGAGACATCTATTATTCCTAACATAGAATTTGCAACTTCGTTAGCCTTTTGAAGAGCAAATTCAGAAGCAACTGGATAATCTGGAGTCAACCCTATTCCTTGATAGTTATTTCCATTACGAGACAATATCTTTAAAGTCGTTAACTGAAACAAACCACCTAAAGGTGTTTTAAACAAACTTTGACCAACAGCTTTTCCAAAAGTCCTCTCTCCCACAATAGGAATGTTCAAGCCTTCGTTTAAAGAAGACGCAAAAATTTCAGAAGCACTAGCTGTACCTCGGTTTACCAATAACACAAATTTACGCCTTGTACCAATACCATCAGCTGTAGCTTGCCTAATATCTTTGTGATTAATAGGATTTTGATTTCCATCAAGCTTTCTAGAGAAAAAAGTAACAATGTTGCCTTCAACTAAAAATTGATTCACCATTTCTAAAACCTGACTAACAAGACCTCCACCATTATTTCTTAAGTCTAAAATAGTTACGGGATATGTTTTCGTTTTCTCTAATGCCAAGACCAACTCTGAACTTGTTGTTTGCTTTACTCCATTTAGAGTAACTGTAGAACTACTAAATCTAGTAATCATGATATATCCATGATCTCCTCCGTCACCGACAATAACAGTAGGAAAAACAACCTGTCTTTTAAGTGCAGGTGGCAATACTAACAGTTCAGAATTACGATAAATTTGTAATATAATTTTAGTTCCTTCTCCACCTGCAACCAAAGTAGAAAATTGATCTAAAGAACTATCAATGACTAAATTTCCATTAATAGAAATAATACGATCTCCAACTTTTAAACCAACATCGTGTGCTGGAGAATCTGGAGAAACTTGTGTTACAACTAAAGTATCTCCTGTTTCTTCAACTTGTGAACGAAACCCAACTGCAATCACTTGAGTCGGACCTATAAGATTATCTAAAGTCTTATCAGCAATAACTGGGGCAGAATAATTGCTGTACGGATCTAAAGGTCTCTTTTCGTTCAAAATTTGGTTGGAAAAACTTAAAATACTATCAGAACGAACATTTCCTTTTAAATTCCAAAAATCACTATACTTTAACTTAATCATATTTTGAATATAGAGTAATTCCTTTAAAGCTGAATCACTTGAAGAGACACCTTTTTCACGTATAATATAACTGACGGATAAAGTTTTTTCCTCATCAATAACTTCTTCAACCATCACACGACGAAGAAAAACAGCCTCTTGAGTTTTAGGGCTTAATACAGGATAGTCAATAAATACAACATTCGTATCTTTTCTTAAGTTAGCAATCTGCTCTTCACTTAAACCTACAATTTTATTACTAGGAGACGAAATGTCTTCACACTGAATGGTAAATAAAAACGACAATAATAGAATAATACCTTGAATATTTTTCATAAAACCTTTTTCTAAAAAAGAAAAGCCTAATCAAGATAAAAAAACAATGGTTAAAAAACTTTACTATTCTAAAATAAATAGATAAATCCTTTTTACTAACAAGAATTTTAAAATATTGACAAGAGTTTTAAAAGTTTCTTAATTTGGCTCTTCAATGTTAAAAGGGAATTAGTTTCATGCCTTGTGGTAAAAAAAGAAAAAGACACAAAATTTCAACTCATAAAAGAAAGAAACGTAGTCGTCGCGATAGACATAAGAAAAAGAATAGATAAACACTTGTAAATTTACTGACTACTCTCGTATGGTAAAACCATTTATTTTAATTGTTTTACTGTTTTGTGAAACTTCTTTTTCTAAAACCATAATTTCAGAGGTTTTTGCTAACCCTAGTTTTTTAGAAGATAGTCAATCTGAATTCATTGAACTCGTTAATTTGAGTTCATCTAGTTTAGATATAAATCTTTTATATAGAAACAATACTCTTTCTGCTCTAAATCTCAAACCAGGCGTACCTGTTTTAATTTGTAGAGATTCTGTTGCTTTAAATTCTGTAGGCATTGCTTGCTTTTTAAACTGGAACGATTTAATTCTCACCAATAGTGATTCTCTTCGTTTTTCCATTCAAACAATTTTAGATACCCTAAATTTTACAGTTCCTCCAGCAAAATCTGGAGTAAGTTGGGAAAACCATTATCAAAACCTAATCAACGAAAGCCAATGGAAATTAGCAACTACCGCTTCTGACATATTAAAAGGAGATCTTGCATCTCCTTTTATCTTACCCTTTGACTCTCTGTTCATGTTTAATCGTGATCTAAAAATAGACTCTATCTATACTTTTGAAACAAAATCGACAATTCAGTTTCATATTTTTATTAAAAATATAGGAAAACAACTTTTGCCTAACTTTCATATCAAAACAGTCCTATATAGAAATGGACTACTAGAAAATGGTTTTGAATTAGATAGCAGTCTAATAGATCGCTCTATCTCATCCCTACAAAAAGAAAAAATTATTCTAGAGTTTCAAAAAATACAACAAGGTCTTTTTCATTTTGAATTATCAGAAGATGATTTTACCCTTAACAATATAAAAACTATCTTTTTTAGCAAACCTTCACCTATTATTATAAGTGAGGTTTGCCCCAACCCTACAGAAGGAGACGCTGAATGGTTTGAAATAACAAACAGCGGTAACGAAACTTTTTCTCTTCGTTTTATTCATTACAACCTAAAGCCCTTATCTTCTTTAATTTCTATTGAACCTCAACAATCTATTATTGTGACAAATAATAAAGACATGTTTAATCTTAAATTTGGTTCTCTAAATTTAACAGTCATTGAACCTCCTACTTGGAATATTTTAAGTAACGACGGAGATTCTGTAATTATTTATTTTAAGCACACTTTATCTGAATTTACTCTTTTAGACTCAATGTTCTATCCTAAAATCACAACAACACAAAAAAATAATTGTTGGATAAAAGATTCAAATGGAAAATGGACTCCAGTATCTAATCAAATTAATTCAACCTCTTCTCCAGGCTTTCTCCCTCCAGTTTCTAAACAACTTACTTGGAATTTAAACTCAAAAATTATTCGCAAAAACCAAAATTTAGAAGTTGAGATTGAAACAAATTTAGGCAAAACAGTAGATGTTAAAATTTTTGATCTAAAAGGACGAGTCGTTGAAAGTCTTTGTTCTCTTTGTACGGGAAGCCTTAATCTAACATGGAACGGGACAAAACAATCTTCTTTTCTACCCATGGGTCCTTACATTTTATGGATACAGGAACAAGGTAAAAAGCCTATAAAAACTATACTTATTCTAACTCAATAATTATATGTTTATTTTTTTTATCTTTTAACGGACATTTATCCTTTCTCTATTTTCTTTGTTTTTTTGCTTTGCGACCTTAAATGTTTATAGCTATACAGAAAACCTTGTAAACACATCTTCTTATGCCGGAACATTAGGTGCAGGTAAGTCCGTAAGTAGCCAAAGAACTGGAATAAGTCAAAATCCAGCTGGCTTTAAAAACAAACTATGGGGATTGGCATTACATACCTATAAACCATTTTCTATTAAAGACATTCGTGTCAATGAGTTGAGTTTTTTTCATGACAAAGGATTAGGGAAATCATTCAATTTATTCTCAACTGTTATTGATAAATTATACCAAGACTATACTTTCGAAATCCAAATTTCTAAAAAAATTCCCTACAACATTTATATTGGAGGCAGCGTTATTTTCTCTTATGTTCGAATTTATTCTGTAGGAAAACAAACATTAACAAGCTCTAGTATAGGAGTCATTTATTCACCTTGGAAATGGATTGATATAGGAGTTTATACCCAACATCTTATAAGTCAATCTAAAATCAAAACACAACTTAAAAATCCGTTATTTTTAGGCTTTTCTCTCTACTCTTATGAACGCAAAGTTTCTCTCTATTTTGACTTTTTCAAAGATCCAATTCGAAAAGAATGGAGAAGCACCTTTGGTCAAACATTTTCTATCCTGTCGTTTTCTGAAGTTTCCATTGGAATTGAACCTAAACCGTTACAAATTTCTTTTCAAATTTTAGTTGCTTTCAAAAATTTTAAATTAGGGAAAACCCACTCTTTTCATCAAGAATTAGGAACATCTAATCATTATCATCTAAATGGAAATTTTAAGATAAAACAAAAATAAACAAAACCCTTTAAAATCATACTTGCTTTGAGTCTTATAACAAGTAACAATCATCCATTATTTAATTCACATTTTCTTGACAGGAAATTAATAATAAGCATATGCACATACAATTTTCCATTTTAAACCTTACAAAAAGTTAGAATATATCTAATTTTTGTTTATAAAAGGAATTTTTATGAAAATTTGTCATAACTGGTTACAAAGGTATATTAACCTTGATATTGCACCTCAAAAAATATCCTATGCCTTTACAGAAAGAGGTATTGAAGTTGAAAACATTGAAATGACAGACATTGACCTTGTTGTCACTGCAAAAGTAATTTCTAAATCAACTCACCCTAATGCAAATAAGTTATCTATCTGCCAAATTGACAACGGTGTAGAAATACTACCTGTTATCTGTGGTGCCCCCAATGTGAAAAAAGGGCAAATTATTTTATTAGCACAAGTCGGAGCCGTATTACCTGGCAATTTTAAGATTAAGAAAAGTAAAATTCGTGGTGAAACTTCTTATGGAATGCTTTGTGCCGAAGATGAGCTTGGTCTTGGAAAAAGTCATGAAGGCATTATGATTCTAGATACATCAATCCCAG
The DNA here is from genome assembly GCA_965261055.1 of Fibrobacteria bacterium. Classification (GTDB taxonomy): domain Bacteria; phylum Fibrobacterota; class Fibrobacteria; order UBA11236; family JADFYW01. Next base: position 1,056,797 of record OZ253440.1, read on the forward strand.
TCGGACAACCTTTAAGAAATTTATTTAGCCCCGTTTATGAATTAGGAATCACACCGAACCGCCCAGATGCTCTTTCCCATATTGGCTGTGCTAGAGAACTTGCTAGTTATTTTAATAAAACACTAACGATTCCTAAATCTAAACAAAATGTACCTATTTCAAAACATACTCACTGTAATGTTCAAGTTAAAGACGACAAATTTTGTTCTTTCTATACAAGTTATATTATTAAAAATGTCAAAATAGAGCCTAGCCCAGAATGGTTACAAAAATCATTACAAAATGTTCATCTTCAGTCCATCAATAACATTGTTGATCTAACCAATTTTGTATTAATGGAATTCGGACAACCTTCACATGCATTTGATCTAAATAGAATTAAGGGCTCTCAACTTAATTTAAGATATGCTAAAGATAAAGAAAAACTTACCACTTTAGATGGAATAGCAAGAGAACTTGATTCGCAAGATTTTGTTATAGCAGATTCAGAAAACGCTCTCTCTCTTGCTGGAGTTATCGGTGGAGAGAAGTCAAAGATAACAAAAAACACAACAAATATTCTTCTAGAAGTTGCTTATTTTGACCCTACAATGGTTAGAAAGCAAGCCAAAAGACACCAACTTTCAACTGACTCTTCTTTTAGATTTGAAAGAGGTATTGATCCTATTTCTGTAGAAACGACTGCGAACTACCTTGCTGAAATGATTACGGAGTTAGCAGGAGGAAAAATTATTTCAAAAGAGGTTCAACAATCTTCTGAGCACCCAACAAAAAATAGAGTTATAACTTTGAGAAAAGAAAGAATTCAAAAAATACTCGGTCTCGAAATAGATTGGCTTAAAATTGTTACTTTATTAAAAAGTATTGGCATAGAAATTGAAAACAACCAAATAAACCCTTCTACCCCATCTCAAAATTTCGTTATACTAAGCTCTAGAGTTGACATAATAAGAGAAATTGACCTGATCGAAAACATTGCTCGTTTATTTAATTTTAATCAAATCCCAACAATATTTCCTCAACTACCACACAAAGCAACAAAACCCCTTTTTATAAATCAAATATCAACTCAAATTCGTAATTTTCTTTCAAAGAATGGTCTAAATGAATGCCTTCATTTGCGTTTTGTTCCTCAAGATCATCAAACAGCACTCTATCAAGGACAACAAACAGAACAAAAAACTGTTTCGATCTTAAACGCTTTAAACCCAAAAGAAAATGCTTTACCAACTTCTTTAATTTACAATCTACTTAAATCTTCACAATTTAATTACAATCAACAATCAACTTTTTGTCGTTTTTTCGAAATTGGAAAAGTTTTTCACCAAGATTTAAATTCAGATACAAAAGTTAAAGAAAAGAACAACTTAGCAGTGCTAATCAATGGTTATTGGAAAGATTCTAAATGGATTTCTGAAAATCAAAAATCAAACTTCCATATCTTAAAAGGTTTGATCCAAAATTTGTTTTTAGACTTAAAACAAACAATTTTATTTACTCCATCTAAAAACACCTTACTCCACCCTAGAGAATCCCTTGACATACAATATAATAGAAAGGTTATTGGGTTTTTAGGAACACTTCATCTACAAACCCAAAAAGAATTTGCAATCAAAGAAGATTCATGGATTTGTGAAATTAGTTTAGACGCATTAAAATCTGTAAAAACGATCCCTAAGTTTAAAGTAATTAGTATGTACTCTAAAGTTTCTAGGGAAATGAACATCGTTCTTCCTCAAGAAACAACACATCAAGAAGTTCTAAATTGGATAAAAAAAATCAAGACACCCTGCCTTACCAATGTGGAATTGAATAGCGTTTACCAAGGATCTGAAGTTCCTAAAGGGAAAAAAGCTGTACATTACAGTTTTTTTTACCAAAGTTTAGAAGCAACTCTAACCGATAAAGTTGTAAATCAATATCAAGAAGACTTAGCAAATCAACTTCAAAAACAACCCGAGATTACCTTTAAATAAAATATTATGATTAAAAATACTTCCTTAGATAACAATATAGATACAACAGATAAATTGAATAATGCTGTTGAAGATAATTTAGACAAAATCTCAAATTTTATAAATCAACTTATTCTTAAAAACAGCAAACTGGAAGAAGAATTTAAGAACGCTTTAGACGAACAAAAAAAAATACAAGATAATCTAGACGAAGCTACATTATCTTTAAAGAAAAAAGAACAAGCAACACAAATTATTGAAAATAAAATTTTGACCCTTCTCAACCATTTAGACCAAGAACAAAATACTCTTTTTGGATACAATAGAAACTCGGTATGAACGATAAAAAATACAATCATTACCGTATCTCTTTTTTAGGAGAAACGACCATGATGCGTTCTGATATTTCTCAAGAAACTCTAGAAAAACTAAATTCACTTATAGAAAGGGCTATTTTTGAGGTAAATCAAGGAAAAATAAGTGGAAATAAAATTGAAACTCTAATGTTGGTTTCTTTAAAATTAGCAAGTAAATGCTTTGTTTTAGAAGAGGAACTAAAAAAACACTCTAAAATAGACAATAAAATTTCTTCTATTAAAAAAAATCTGGAAAAATTTTCGAATTAGAAGCTTATTTAATGCCCATAAGCATAAAAATATTTAAATTTTACTCGTTCTTGTTATAAATTTTTCAGCTCTATCTTGATATTTAAAAATTAAACTAGATTTAAAAAATCAGAAAAAACATGCCTACTTCGATAGGACCGCTTTTTTGTTTTTCTAGATCGGAATCGTTACGAGGAATAAGGTTTAGAAGCTCTATTTTTGTAACAAGAACACTCTTTAAAAAGCCTATGGATTCAAAAAAAATAGAACACCCTCAATGGTATCAAGACAATTCTAAGAAAATTGATGAGGCTCTACATTTGCACAAACCACAACTGTCTAATCAATACGATAAAACTTTAATTGATTCCATGAATTATTCTCTTTTTGCTGGAGGCAAACGTATTCGCCCCATGCTGGCATTAAGTACTTTTCAAGCTCTAAAAGGTGCTAACTCAGAACACATTTTTATAGCAACCTGTGCTTTAGAAATGGTTCACACATTTTCTTTAATTCATGACGACTTACCTTGTATGGATGATGATAATCTTAGAAGGGGTAAACCAACAAACCATATTGTCTATGGAGAAGGAGTCGCCGTTTTATCAGGAACAGCTCTATGTATCCATGCTTTTGAACTTATCTGTAAAACTAAAAATATTGAATGTTGCCTCATTTTATGTAAAGCTTTAGGTATTCAAGGAATGTTAGCAGGTCAAACAGAAGACCTCCTCAACGAAGGAAAAATACCTAACTCCCAAACTGTTGATCTTATTCATCAACACAAAACAGGAAAACTAATTGAAGCCTCTATCATGTTGGGTGCCGAACTAGCCAATGCCAACCTTTCTCAAAAACAAAATCTTCAAAAATACGGTCAAAATATTGGACTTGCTTTTCAGATCATTGACGACATTCTTGATATAGAACAAAGTAGCAAAACTCTTGGAAAAGATGCTGGCTCTGATCAAAATCGTAAAAAAATGACCCACCCTCAAATCGTTGGTATTGAAAATTCTAAAAAAAGAGCCTCAGAACTTGTTACTGAAGCAATTGAAATAATCCAAAAAGAATCTATTGAAACAGAAGAACTTTCTTATTTAGCCCAACTCATTATCAAAAGAGTCCACTAAAATTATGAATAAACTATTAGACAAAATTAAAAGTCCTAAAGACTTTCGAAAATTTTCAGAAAGCAGATTAAAGCAACTTGCTCAAGAAGTACGCAACACTATTTTAGATCATGTCTCTCAAAAAGGTGGCCATTTCTCTTCTAACTTAGGAACAATTGAACTTACAATTGCTTTACATAAAGTATTTAATACTCCTGAAGATAAACTTATTTGGGATGTAGGGCACCAAGCCTATCCTCATAAAATTTTAACAGGACGCTATAAAAATTTTTATACACTAAAGCAACCTAATGGGTTGAGCGGTTTTTTAAAACGTTCCGAAAGTCCTTATGATTGCTTCGGAGCAGGACATGCCTCGACATCTTTTGCTGCAGCAATGGGCTTTAGTAATGCCTTTAAACATCAAAAAAAGAAAAATAAAGTTGTCGCTGTGATTGGAGACGGTTCTTTGACTGGTGGAATGGCATATGAAGCTTTAAATAATGCTGGATACGAAAAATCAAATATTATATTTATTCTCAATGACAATCGTATGTCTATCGCTCCAAATGTTGGGAGTATTTCAAAATACTTAAACCGAATTATTTCCAACCCTCTTTATAGTAAAATCAAAACAGAGGTTCTTCATATTACAGGTCTATTTCCAGGTATTGGAAAGAACATCGTAGACTTCAGTCAAAAAATAGAACACTCTCTTAAAAATTTAATTTTGCCTGGTAGTTTGTTTGAAGACTTAGGTATCCGATATTATGGTCCTATCGATGGTCATAATATCAAAGAGTTAGTTAATATTTTTAATAAGCTTAAAAATCATCAAGGGCCTTGCTTAATTCATGTTAATACTCAAAAAGGTCAGGGATGGAAAAACGCAGAGAAAGATTCTTATAAATGGCATGCGGCTACTCCTTTTGACTTAGAGACTGGCATTGTAAAACAACCCGTATTTGGAAAGAGTTATGGGAAATTATTTTCAGAAGTCATTATTCAAATCGCTAAAAAAGATAAAAAAGTTATCGCAATTACAGCAGCAATGCCTGATGGAACAAATTTAAAAAACATGCAAGAGGCTTTACCCAAACAAGTTTACGATGTTGGTATTGCAGAGCCTTACGCTGTTACTTTTGCAGGAGGACTTGCTTGTGAGTCAATGAAACCTGTTGTTGCAATTTACTCTACTTTTCTACAACGAGCCATTGATCAAATCATTCACGACATTGCTTTACAAAATTTAAATGTTATATTCGCATTAAGTCATGGAGGACTAGTTGGAGCCGATGGTCCAACACATCATGGTGTAATGGATATTACTTATCTTAGAATGATTCCTAATCTTGTAATTATGGCTCCTTCTAGTGGTCAAGATTTAAATGATATGCTACACTTTGCATACAAGTATGACAAAGGTCCTATTGCAGTACGTTATCCAAAATCTAATATTCCAGAAACTGGAAAAATTAAAACAAAACCAAACAACATCCGGTTAGGACAAGTCAAAGTTCTAACAAAAGGAACTGACAAACGTGCTGTTTTATTACTTGCAGTCGGTCATATGTTAAACTATGCTAAAGAAGCTCAAGAAAAACTAAATGCACTCAATATTAGCTCCACTCTTGTTGATGTTCGCTTTATTAAACCCCTAGACAAAATTCAATACAAAAAGCTGTTTAGGCAGCATCAATCTATCATAACCATAGAAGACAATGTTATCAACGGTGGATTCGGAAGTGGTATTTCTGAATTATTAAGTCAACTTGAAATTTACAATTTACCAATCCAACATTTAGGTATACCAGATACTTTTGTTACTCATGGTTCTATTCCTGAACTACATAAAGAATTTAAAATGGATGCTTCAGCAATTGTGAAATCAGTCCAAAAAATGGTAAAAAAAATCAATGTTTAAATCCCCTTCTAATCCTAACTCTTCAAACGATTTTAATAAAAGTTCTGATTTAAAACCCAATAGCAATAAATCTCACTCAAATTTTAAAAGTAAACAACGCCCTAAATTCAATAAGGACTTTAAACATAAAAGTCGGTTCTCTAATTCTCATAGAGATTCTAATGGTGATGGTAAATTTACCAAATTCAATTCTAATTCAAAAGAACCTAGAACTCTTAAGCCAGAAATTTCAGCCTTAGTCAAACGCGTTTCTCGTTTAAAAACAGAAAAAGGGCGTCTAGAATCTTCTATGTTTTTAATTGAAGGAACAAATCAAATTTTAGATGTTATCAAGATTTCACCTAATATTCTCAATGAAATATTCATCTCAAAACAATATGAAATTGATCACTCTGAAGAAACGCGTAAACTAAAAAATAGTCCAATTCAAGTTACAGCTATTTCTGATGATGAAATCAAAGCTCTTTCAACTGTACAAACACCTCCAGGGGTGATTGCAAAAGCATATTTTTCTAACTTAAAAATTAATTGGAATACAGCTCAAACAATCACCATTTTAGATAGCGTTCAAGATCCAGGAAATGTAGGAGCTATTTTTAGAACAGCTTTAGCTATGAAACACGATGCTATTCTTTTGGGAAAAGGTACTTGCGAACCTTATAACCCTAAGGTCGTGCGTTCTTCTGTTGGTCAATTTTTACAAATGCCTTTTGAAGTGAACCTCTCTCTTGATCACAAAATTTCTTTCTTAAGAAAGAAAGGTTTTACCATTTTATCAACTTCAATTCGTTCTCTCAATACTTTAAATAATATTACTCTAAAAAATAAAATTGCTTTTATTATTGGAAATGAAGGATCTGGAGTTAGTGAACGCCTTAGTATTTCAGCTGACTATGAAATATCCATTCCACTACATAACAGTGTTGAATCTTTAAATGCATCTGTGTCTCACGGAATCTTGTCTCACGAACTAAATCAAATCAAAAAAAAACTACGATGAGTCTCTTTCGACCTTGTATTGACCTACATCAAGGAAAGGTTAAACAAATTGTGGGAGCATCTTTTTTAGATCACCACTCAACAAACTCTTCACTTCCGTCAAAACATAAAAATTCTGTTCAAGTTAATTTTGAATCAAACTTACCTGCATCGTACTACGCGAAACTATATCAAAAAAATGCACTCAAAGGTGGACACATGATTCAATTAGGTCAAAGCAAAGAGAACAAACTGGCTTGTTTGTCTGCTTTAAAGGCCTACCCCAAGGGATTACAAGTTGGTGGAGGAATAAATGAAGGTAACGCATCCTATTATTTGAAAAAAGGAGCTAGTCATGTCATTATTACCTCTTGCTTATTTCCACGAGCACAATTTGACTTAGAAAAATTAAAACAATTGTCCCAAAGTATTGGAAAAAAAAATTTAGTTGTTGATTTAAGTTGTAAAAAAGTAAGCCAAAACAAATGGATGGTTGCAATTGATGGCTGGAAAACAATTACAGACTACGAAATAAATGCTTCTTTCACACAAGAAATTGAACCTTATTGTGATGAATTTTTAATTCATGCAACACATGTTGAAGGACTTTCTGAAGGAGTCGATTTGGAGCTTATTCAAAAGTTATCGCAATGGGTGAATATTCCTACAACCTATGCTGGGGGTGTCAAAAGCATTCAAGATTTAAAACTAATCAAAAAAGAGAGTCAAGGGAAAATTGATATTACAGTTGGTTCTAGCCTTGATTTATTTGGGGGAAATCTTGTACAATACCAAGATTGCTTACAATTTAATTCTCAAAACTAACTATTTTAAAATCAATTGATTTCAAATAGAAAAGATAACCTTTGCATTCTTTGCATCTCTTGTCTCAAACTTTGGCACCAAATTTTGTCTTGATTTTCGAAAGACTTCATAACTCGAATTAAAACACCTAAGCTATTGTAATAACTCACTGTATTTAATTCTAGATCGTCTAGACTTTCTATGTCTTTAACATACATACTGGCGTCAATCATTTCATTTTGTAAATGGTAAAAATTATTTTGTTCGCTTTCTAAAGTACTTTTAGAATCTGCGTTATCTAAATTCATAATCTTACTTTCAAAATATTTAACCTCCCAGTAAGGTAAAAGACTCTGATATTTTTCTAGAACAAAAAATAAATTCTTTTGATTTAAAGAAACCTCTGCTCTTTCTTCAGAAACAACAGAATTCAAAACATCTTCTTGATGAGCGAAAAAATCTTTAGGCCCTTCTAAAAACAATGCCCATTGCTTTTCAAATAGATCGTTGGTTTCTAAAATATATCCTAGAACAAGATTGGAGCATGACTCGAACCACTGTAAAAAAGCGTTGCCTAGTTTTTTTCTCCAACTTTCCATAATTTGGTTAATAATCATCATAGGGTTTTCATTTTTCAAACGTCCCCAGCGACCCAAACCATTTAAAAGTTTTTTTTGCAAAAAAGAAGAAATAGAGCTTCTATTCCTTTGTATTTGACGATGAAGTTTATCTACTAACGCAGAATAAAATAACGGTAATAAAGTCGAAACTTTTTCACATTTACTACACTCTTTTTTCCAACTTTTAAAAATCCTTTCATTTATTTCAAATAAATGTGCTTCATAAATCGCTAAAATTTTTAATATGTCAAATAGCTTATCCTTAAAAAAGAATTGATATAACCTGTCTTTATCAAACTTAAGGCCCTCTCCTTCCAAAAACCATAGTCCATGCTCATCTTTCTTTAACCATTTATTTTTTGCGAAAAACTTAACCAATTTTTCTTCATCCCATGAAAAATTAACACTTTGTACTAATTTATACATAGAGTTTTGACTATCCAACCAAGTACTACGAAAATGAAAATGCATCTCTTCTTTAAGCCTAGGAAACCTTTGACTAACAAAAAATTGACCTTGAAAAGTGTCCATAAGAGAACTTAATTCTATAATCTGTTTTTGATTCAGCAGGGATGACAAATAATGTTCTGTTGTTTCTAACTGAATTGTTTTACACTTTTCTTGAAAGTCTAAACCTTTATCATCTACATAAATTTGAGATAAACATTGCATAAATTACAGCCCAACAACCATTTTAACTTTTTCCATTAATGGAGTACTTAACTCTGTAGCTCTTTGAGCTCCTTCGCGTAAAACACTTTTTAAATATTTTCTATCACCCATTAATTTGTGATATTCCTCTCTAGGCTTCTTTAAACATTCATTGATACTTTCAAACAATATTGATTTAGCATTTCCCCAACCCATTCCACCAGCTTGATAAAGACTAGCGACATCCCTTATTTGATCTTTCGACAAAAAGAGACAATGCAAAGCAAAAATAGAACTTGTTTCAGGATCTTTTGATTCTTCTGGGGTCTGAGAATTTGTTACAATTTGATTAATTTTATTTTTAAGATGTTTTTCAGACAAAAATAACGGAATCGTGTTATCATAACTTTTACTCATTTTACGACCATCTAATCCAACAACAATCTGTGAAGAATCTTTAATAAAAGGTTCTGGCAAGTTAAAAACATCCTGCTGATAGAATGAATTAAAACGAGAAGCAATATCTCTAGTAAATTCTAAATGTTGTTTTTGATCTAATCCTATAGGCACTACATCTGTATTGAAAGCTAAAATATCAGCTGCCATCAAAACTGGATAAGAATAAAAACCCATATTAACGCCATCATCAGGATCTTTGTTCTGTAATTTATTCTTAGCAATACTATCCTTATAACCATGAGTCCGATTCATAAAACCCTTTGGTGTAAAACAAGATAGCATCCAAGATAGTTCAGCAATCGTAGGAATATGACTTTGACGGTACAAAATTGCCTTTTGAGAATCCAAACCTAAAGCAAGCCAAGAGGCAGTTACCGAAAGAATATTTTCTTGTAAAACATCTGCAGTAGGAGTAATTGTAAGAGCATGATAGTCAGCAATAAAATATAATGTTTCATGTTCATCACACGAAAACTCTAAAGCTGGACGAATTGCTCCTAACCAATTACCAATATGAGGGGTTCCTGTTGGCTTAATTCCTGTTAAAAATATTTTTTTCATGCATTAAATTTACCTTTAACACCACAGATAAACAAATAAAATTTTAAATTTGGAGTGTATGTCTAAAATTGAACAAATCAAACGAGTTGAGACACCTGAGGAACTCGAAAATTTTATTGAGAAAATTCTTCCCGTAGATCATCTTTACATTGATTTAGAAATGAACAACACTCATTTTTTTAAGCCTATCATCTGTTTAATACAAATTTTAGCAGAAGATACATGCTATTTAATAGACCCTCTTTCTATTAAAGATTTATCCTCCTTGTTTAAAGCTTTTGAATACAAAAATTTCATTATACACGGATGCGACTACGATGTTCGTTGCTTGCATCAAAATTATAATTACTTCATTACCAATGTTTTTGATACAATGATTGCTGGACAATTTTTGAACTATGATCAAGTCGGGCTCAATCATCTAGTTAAAAAGTTTTTTAAAATTTCTTTAAACAAAAAGTATCAAAGAGCAAACTGGTTCAAAAGACCTCTAACACTAGGTATGATTAAATATGCTGCTCAAGATACTTTTTACTTACCTAAGATAAAAGACAACATTTATAAACAACTTAAAAAGAAAAAGAAACTTCACTGGTACCAAGAATATTTTGAAAATTATTTAGCAGACCTAAATCAAAAATTAATCAATCCTGAAGTAAATATATGGAAAATACAAGGTTCAAATAAATTCTGTTCTCTACAACTACAAGCTTTAAAAGCGGTTTGGAATTGGAGAGAGAACTTCTGTGAAAAGAACAACCTTTCTCGATCTTCCTTTCTAAGTAACCAAAGAGTCCTAAAAATTATCTCTTTTATTCCACAGGATTTAAACGACTCTTTTTCTTGGGTTAATATCATATCAGAAGCAAAGAACAAAACTGAAGTCCAAAATATTATTGAGGATAGTTGGACTATAGATCCATCTCTTTGGCCTGAAGAACAAAAAAGAAAAAGTATCAAACAAAAGATGTATACTCCTCAAATCATTTCTGAACTGAAAACAGTCCGAGATAAAATCTCTGTTAAATACAATATATCCATTCAAGTTTTACCAAAGAAGAGAGTTTTAGAAAAACTAGGTTCTCAACCAAAACTACTGATTGAATGTAAAAACCTTAAGGAGTTAAATGTTGAAATTCTAAGTTGGCAAGAAGAAATTTTATTAAAACCTTGGCAAAAACATTTAAAAAAATGGTGTAAAAGATATCATGTCTCATTCTAAGATGACTCTATGTCAACATTTTCAAGAATTACGAAAAAGACTCATATTTTCTATACTTGGAATTCTACCTTTAACTATTCTTAGTTTTGCATACTGGAAAAAAATTTGGAGCTATTTACATCTCCCTTTAATAGAACTCAAACACGTATCTATTATTAATACTCACCCTACAGAAGCTTTTGTAATTTCTCTAAAAATTGCTTTACTCGGTGGTTTTATTTTAAGCTTTCCTTGGATTGTTTGGAACTTATGGATGTTCATAGCCCCTGGTCTTAAACACTCAGAACAAAAAATGATTATTGTAATTCTGCCTAGCAGTTTTATTTTTCTGTTATCAGGTATTTTCTTCGCGTATCTTTTTATCATACCTTACGGTTTAGATTATCTATCCCATTACAGTCACGAAAGCGTACAATCTCACTGGACACAAAAATATTATTTACAATTTGTTTTACAAATTTTATTTGCTTTTGCAATTACTTTCCAAATGCCAGTTATTGCTTTTATCTTAGCCAAACTAGGATTATGCACTGCAAAAACACTGCTCAAAGGTATTCGTTTTGCTTTACCTGTTATTTTCCTTCTTTCTGCAATCTTAACACCACCAGATCCAACAACACAAGTTTTATTGGCTCTTCCTTTAAGTTTAATTTATCTACTTTGTATTTTAATTATTCGTATCTTTAATCCATCTTCTCCTAAATCCTTATGACATCTATTGGTTTTCTTGAAATTTTCATTGTTTTAGGTTTAATGATCTTTGCTTTTAATGCTAAACAAATTGCTCAAATTTTTCATTGGTTTCAACAAATGAGAAATAAATTTCAACAAACAAAAATAAAAATGCAAGATGAGTTTCAGCAAATTTTACTGGAAACCCCTCAGTCGTTAAACACATCCAATACAAAAGAAGAATGGAGAAAATGGGGCAAAAAAGAAGTTCAAAAAATACCTCAAAAAAGTATGTTAGACCGTGTTCAATCTGTGATAGAATTTTTAGAGACAAATCCACATTATCAAAAAGCCAATAGAATAGGAGCTTTCTACGGAAAATTGGATGAAATTGAAACAACCTTAATCTTAAAAAAAATTCTTTCTGATAAAAAAGAACTTTTTCTTCCCTATTGTAAAGAAAATCAAATGCACTTTTCTCAAATTTTTAACATCTACACAGATTTAGAAACAGGTCCTCTTGGAATTAAAGAACCCAAGCAACCTCTTCAAACTAATGCAAAAGTTACACCAAAACTTCTATTAATTCCTGGGTTGGTTTTTGATACCTATGGTGGAAGATTAGGAAGAGGAAAAGGTTTTTATGATTTTTACCTCAAAAATCATTCTGTTTTTAAAATAGGCATCTGTCTTGATACACAAATCACAGACAAAAAATTATCTTTAGACCAGCATGATCAAAAAATGAATATATTGATTAGCGAATCTCGTATCCTTCAATTTGAATAATTTATGAATAAAAAAGGCATTATCGCATTACAAGACGGTAGCTACTTCGAAGGAATTTCCTTTGGTGCAAAAGCAGAAACTCAAGGTGAAGTATGCTTTAATACTTCTATGACTGGTTATCAAGAGATTCTTACCGATCCCTCCTACTGTAATCAAATTATTACAATGACTTATCCGGAAATAGGAAATTATGGAGTAACATCAGAAGATGAAGAGTCTTCAAAAATCTGGGCAAAAGGTTTTATTGTTAAAAATTATTGTGACTTCCCTTCCAATTGGAGAAGTAATACTTATCTCTCAGAGAATCACGAAAACTCTTTAGGATCCTATCTTGAAAAAAACAACATTCCAGCCATTCAAAACATTGATACTCGCGAACTTACTCTTATTCTAAGAGAAAAAGGAGCTCAAAATGGAATTATTGCAACAAACGATTACGATAAAAAAGATGTTATTTCAAGAGCGAAAAATGTTCCATCTTTAACTGGGAAAAATCTTGCAAAAGTGGTAACAACATCTAAAATATATACATGGGATCAAAAAGAACACTCTATTTTACAAAACACCCATGTTAAGCCTCTGGGTTTGAATGTTGTCGTAATAGATTTCGGAGTCAAATATAACATTTTAAGAAAACTAACCTCTTTAGGATTAAGTGTCACAGTTGTACCCGCTGATACATCTAGTCAAGACATTTTAAAATTAAATCCTGATGGTATTCTACTTTCAAACGGACCAGGTGATCCAGAGCCTCTAAAAAAAGAAATACAAACTGTTCGTGAACTTTTAGATAAAAAACCAATCTTTGGCATTTGCCTAGGGCACCAAATTTTATCTTTAGCACTCAATGCCAAAACCTACAAACTTAAATTTGGTCATCGTGGAGCAAACCACCCTATTAAAAATTTAGAAGACGGTAGTATTGCCATTTCATCTCAAAATCATGGTTTTGCCGTTGATTCTAATTCTATTGACCAGTCTATAATTGAAATAACTCACCTTAATTTAAATGACCAGACCATTGCTGGGATTAAACACAAGCAATATCCTGCATTCTCGGTTCAATACCATCCTGAAGCCTCTCCAGGTCCCCAAGATTCTCATCATCTATTTAAACATTTTGTACAAAACATTCAATCATCAAAAGTCTAGTAAACCCAAGCATTCTTTTACTTCCTCTGGTATAAAGTCTTCTCAGAGTGATAAGAGCCACCATCATTCTCAAAAAACTGACTCTGATATTATCATTGGAATTCATGCTACCCAAAGTTTATTGTCTAGTGACCCTGAACGCATTAACCATATTATTTTTGTTCAAGACAGTCAAAACTCTCGCTTATTTAAACTTCAAAAAATAGCGAAAAAAAATAAAATAAAAACACACCAACTACCACAAAAAAAACTAGACTATTACAGTGAAGATAAACATCAAGGTGTTATTACATTTTGCAATGCAAGAACTCTAGATAACTGGGGAATAGTCAAAGAAATTTTATTCTCGCAAGCTAAGCAAAAACAAGCTCCTCAAATCGTTTTACTTTCCAATATTGAAGACCCTCGTAACTTGGGAGCCTGCCTAAGATCTTGCCTAGCATTAGGTATAGAAACTGTTTTACTACCAACAAAAGGAACATGTGGACTTACTGGGACAGCTGCAAAAGCTTCTGCCGGAGCGAGTGAGATCTTAACAATTGTTCGTGTCCATGACCTTGAAACAACTCTTCAAGAGCTACAAAAAAACGATTTCCTTGTTTACGGCATTGAAAAGGAAGGAGTAAAAAATATCTCTGACTCTATTTTTGAAGAAAAACCAACTGTATTTATACTGGGTGGTGAAGACAAAGGCATCAGCCCTCATATCAAACGCAATTGTAATGATATTTTAAGTATTCCTATGAGTAAGAATGCCCACTCCTATAATGCTAGTATTGCTTTGTCTTTATTTTTATATGAAGCCCAAAGACAGAGAAATTTTAAACAGTTGGAAAAGCTAAAGTAAATTAAAGATTACCTAAAATCTACTTTAACTCTCCCTTTCTTTTGGTTTGTTTTCGTCTCTAACCATATATAAGCAAAACTAATGCCAGAAATAAAGTCTCCTCTAATTTTACTTTAAAATACTTTTTCTATCCATATAATGAGACGAAATTCTAATTTGTCTAAAATTGTATATAAGTGTTGTTTTTTTTGAAAGAAAGAATATTTGTCGTTTTTTGTTCTATTATTAAAGGATACACTAACTTTAGTTCTAACTTAACAAAATAACCCTAATTTTAGAGCGAAGAAAAGAAGACTTTATTATATTTAATCTTATGACTCACACCAAAATAAATCAGCTAGAAAAACAATTAAACACCTGTCGTGATCTCGTTTTAGCTAACCTGATTTTATTGGGACAAATTCCTGCAGAAACAAACAAAGAAAAGGAACGACTTGAAGCCGTTCTTAAACGCTTTCGTCAAATTGATAATGTTAATTCATATTGTGACGGGAATATTAACGCAGTTGGTGAAATTGTAGGCACTCAATCTACGAAAAGAGTCGTTCTTTCTGCCAATCTAGACACTCGATTTAATCATTTAATCGATCACCATATACAACTTGACAACAATCACATACAAGGACCTGGTATCGCTAATAATTCTTTGGGCTTAGCCGTACTTATTTCTTTACCCGAAATTTTAAAAATTTGTCAAATTGAACTTAAACTGGATTTAGTTTTAGTTGCAACATCTGCCGCTTTAGGGAGAGGAGAGTTTAAAGGAATCCGTCATTTCTTCAAATATTTTGACCGCCCTACTGATTTTTGCCTCAACTTAGTAGCAACAAACATTGGACGCATCGATCATTACAGTTACAGCTCTGTTAGAGGTGACATCATTTGTGAATTAGAATCTGTTGACGATTTGAATACCAATTTTACAAATAATTCCATTTTAATTTTAAATGAACTCATTAATAGCTTGCTGGATATACCTATAGCTAATCGCCACAAAACCACCATGAATATTGGGCAAATCAAAGGAGGAACATCCTACTCACTGCCCTGTCCTAAAGCTTCACTAGGCTTTTATGTTAGCAGTCAAACAGATGAGCAAGTTAGTCATGTTATGTCAGCAATCAAAAACTGTTGTATTGATATTTTAGCAAAAACACATTCCTCAATTCATGTTGATTTTTTTAATCATCAAAAAGCAGGTGGACTTCGTTTTACACATCCTTTTGTAAAAACAGCTATTAATAATGTTACAGATTTAGGATACAAGCCAATTATTTCTTCTCGTCAATCCCAAGCATCTATTCCTATGAGTTTGGATATCCCAACAATAACCTTAGGTATTACTTCTGGAGTCGATCGTTCTTTACCAGGAGGAACACTAGATATTGAACCAATTCCAAAAGGAATTTATCAAATTTTATCTATGTTACAACGCATTGACTTAGGAGAATGTGATGAATAAAATTAACAACCTTTTACAAAAACACACATTTCATCATTCCCAATTTCAAGACATCAAGGCCTTACTTAAAAAAAAAGAAGAGCTTGGCATTACGATCAGCCTTTGCTTACCTACATTAAATGAATCTAAAACGATTGGTAAAGAGGTTATTCTATTAAAATCAGAGCTAAAAGACCGCTATCCGCTACTTGATGAAATCGCTGTAATTGATTCCGACTCTACCGATAATACCGTTAATATAGCTCAAAAATTTGGTGCAGATACCTACCTATCTTCTGAACACCTTAAAGACTTAGGTGATAAAAAAGGGAAAGGTGAAAATTTATGGAAGGCATTGTACTTACTTAAAGGCGACATTATCATTTACATTGATTCTGATATCCAAAACATCCACCCTAAATTTGTTTATGGATTAGTTGGTCCAATGCTTTATAATCCAAAAATTCAATTTGTAAAAGCCTTTTACGACCGTCCACTTACCTTATCTAAGGGTCTAAGAACATCTGGAGGAGGAAGGGTTACTGAAATTCTAATTCGCCCTTTGTTTTCTCAATTTTATCCAGAACTCGCTGGAATCATTCAACCTCTTTCTGGAGAATATGCTGGCTATCGATCTATTTTAGAAAAACTAGCATTTCCTATCGGATATGGTGTTGAGACATCTATACTCATTGATATATATCAAAAATGGGGCGTGGACATCATTGCCCAAACAGACTTAGATGAAAGAATCCATCAAAATCAAACTACAAAATCTTTAGGGAAAATGTCCTTTGGTATTTTACAAACATTTTTTAACCGCTTATCTAAAACAAATGACATTAAAAACCTAAAAATTAAGAATTTTAATATGCTACAGGTTAAATTTAATGAAGAAAATATTCCTCATATTTCACCTCAATACATCAAAGAATTTGAACGCCCACCTATGATAGAAGTAAAAGACTACCATTTAAAATACCCTTCATAAAACTAAAAAATTATGAGAGTTTTTATTCTTCATCATCACTTTGATCAAAGCGGTGTCACAAAAGTCATTCACTCTCAACTTAAATCCTATAAAAATTTAAATATTCTACCTACCTTATTAAGTGGCAGAGAAATTTCTAACCCTATTTTTAATTCGTTTCCTAAGTACATTTTCCCTGAACTAGATTATTTTAATTTTCGTCACGAGCCCAGACAAGCCTTAGTTCAAAAAGTCAATACCATCATTGATTTTCTAAAAATTCATATTCAAAAATCAGAAATATTACATATTCACAACCTAAACCTAGGGAAAAATCCCTTACTAAATATTGCCATATTATCTCTTTTAGAACAAGGCTTTAAAATTGTAAATCACTGTCACGATTTTGCCGAAGACATGCGATTAAATTTGTTCCAACAATTAAAAACAGTTTTTTCTTATTTTAAAATACCTTTATTTGAAACGCTATATCCACAATACAACAATTTAGTTTACATCACAATCAATTCTCGTGATTTCCATATTTTAAACAACGATTTAAATTTATCTCCTAGAGTTAAATTATTAACAAATCCTATAGAAACAATGTCAAATAAAATAAATCAAGATTTTACTTTACAAAGACAACAGCTACAAAAAAAGTTTAACATTCCAAATAACCACAATATCATTCTATACCCTGTTCGAGCAATTAGAAGAAAAAATATAGGCGAAATTTTACTTCTAAGTACACTATACAAAGAATCTTCAACTTGGTTAATCACCCAACCTCCTAAAAATGAAACAGAAAAAAATCAATATTTTTTTTGGAAAGAATGTGTTCAAAATTTACAACTACCAATCGTACTTGCTGCTGGAGAAGAAATGAACTTTGAAACTCTTTGTATGGGATCTGATTGTTTTGTCACAACTAGCGTGATGGAAGGATTTGGAATGACATTCCTAGAACCTTGGGTTTTTGGAAAACCTTTAATAGGTCGAAGCATTCCTTCTCTAACCAAAGATTTTAAAGAATTAGGAATTAAATTAGAGAATTTATATTCAAATATTAAAATACCTACTGACTGGGTTATCAATGTTGATGCTTTAAAATTAGATTACCAACAATATTTGAAAAACACTTACAAAGATATGAATTTACCTTTGGAAAACAACTTACCTATTTTAAACTCTAACTCTTCTTGGATTGATTTTGCACGATTAGACTTAAAGAATCAAGCACATATCATTAAACTTGTATTTCATA
This sequence comes from Fibrobacteria bacterium, assembly GCA_965261055.1. Lineage (GTDB taxonomy): Bacteria > Fibrobacterota > Fibrobacteria > UBA11236 > JADFYW01. Next base: position 1,074,826 of record OZ253440.1, read on the forward strand.
ACCCTAAAAAAAAGGAGCACCTAATGTATCTAAACAATCTCCAAAATAATCTATCTTTGAAATCTACTTTCATAAAAGAAAATGAAAGTATCATTATAAACAAATTTAATTTAACCTCCTACGGACTTTTTCTATCTGACATCTACAAAAATCTAAATCAACAAAATACTCAAAATAATATCAAATCTACATCTAAAACCTTATCTTCTGATTTTTCTGATTGGACAAAACATTTTATCTCTCACGATCGCTTCTATCTTTTATTACAGTAATATATGATTCTCTCTTCTCATTTTAAAAAATTTCAAAAACTAGAACCGATACCTACGAACATTCAGTTTCAAAAAAATTGCAAAGAAAAAACAACATTTACAACCGTTGTATTTGATATCTATGGCACTCTTCTTATTTCTAGCTCTGGAGATATTGGAACACAAAATCATTCCAAAATTTTAAATGCTTTTAAAAATAGTGGAATCAAATGGAATTCTGACATAAACAATACTGAATTACAAAATACCATTCAAAAGCTCTATGTTCAAGAAATCATCAATGACCATGAGGAGAAAAAAAGAAAAGGCATTGACTATCCAGAAATTTTAATTGAATCCATTTGGGAGAGAGTCTTCAATAAAATTCAAAAACAATTGAAGTTAATTTTACCTAACAGTTTCGATTTTAAAGATTTCAGTTTAAACTATGAAACTTTATCAAATTTAGTCTATCCTATGCCAGAATTTAAATTCATTTTAAAAACCCTCTCTGAAATGAATTTAAAATTGGGAATTGTATCAAATGCTCAATTCTTTACACCAATGCTAATGCATTACTTTTTAGGCAGTCAAGATTTTAAAAAAGAAACGGACTTACCTTATTTTGAGAACGAACTTTGTATTTATTCGTATCAACAAGGTATAGCCAAACCTAGTGTAACACTACATACAAAGCTTGCTCATAAACTACAACTTCAAAAAATAAAACCAGAAGAAGTCTTATATATTGGCAATGATATGTTAAACGATATTTATGGTGCACAACAAGTAGGTTTTAAAACAGTTTTATTTGCTGGTGATAAAAGATCTTTGAGATTAAGAAAAGATAATGATAAAACAAAAAACTTACAACCCGATTTTATAATTGAAAATCTAACTCAAATTTTAACTTGCCTAGGGAAATAATAAAATGGAGACAAATAAAAATGTAAAAATAGGCGTTCTTCATTCTTTAATTGGAGCAAATGACGGTGTCTCTATTGTTATTGATGGAATGGTAGAAAGTATGCTAGATCACATGAAAATACCTTTAGATGATTTATACTTTTTAGCAGGTCATTCTCCTATACGTTTTCACTGTGATTTAGACGATATTTTTTGGCATAAAAATGATCAAAACAAATATATTTTAAAGCACTATTCAAACCCAAGCCCACCTGCCGATTTAGAAAATTTCATTTGGAAAGAGGTTTTATATGCAAAACAAAAAATTGAAGATTTCATTAACAAAAATAAAATTGATTTAATGATTGTCCACAATAGCTGTCACCCTTCCAATTTTATTTATGCAGTCGCTATTGGAATTTATTTTAAAGAACTTAGAGAAGCTGGAAAAAAAACTCCTAAATACATTTTATGGTGGCACGATTCTCATTTCGAAAGAGACCGTTTTGCTTTAAGTAATAACATCATCATCAAGTTTTTAGATTATATGCCTGGGTCTCACGCCGATGGGATTGTATTCATTAACACAGAGCAAGTTGAAATAGCAAAAAAATACTACACACAGAGCTTTAAAAATTTTGATGTAGATTCTTTTTTTGAAAACAATACAATCGTTCTTCCAAACACCTGTTCTATTCCTTGGAACTGGAAAGAGAATCTATCAAACAATAAAATTTATCCTAATCATAAAAACTTTAATCAATCCTTTTTCTGTGATATTGGTATTGAAGAAGCTCTTAAAAATAAAGGCTATCTTTTAGATGACATGGCCCTTTTACTACAACACACTCGTATTGTACGCCGTAAAAGAATTGACCTAGCCATTGATTTTGCCTTTCAATTAGGTTTAAAAATAAAAGAGAAGAAACAGCGAAAATGTGTTGTTTTACTTGTTTCTGGTTATTCAGGAGATGAACATGATAACTATTTACAAGAACTCCAAAATTACTTTGAAAAACAAGAAAAATACTTTTCAGACATTGATGTTATTTTAAACTTTGCTCAAGAACATATTTTACCTCGCCGTGAAATTATTGTTGATAAAAAAATGTATCAATTTTCAGAAATCCCAGAAATTGTTTCTCAATTTGGAGGCTTAGGAGTTTATTTCAGTGAAGTTGAAGGTTATGGCAATAACTTATTAGAAATGACTAGTGCTGGACTTCCGACAGTGATTAATCGCTACCCTATTTATGAGAGAGACATTGCTCCACTAGGATTTGAATTACCAGGAATTTTAAACTGCAATCTTACAAAAGAATTTGAGTCATTCGATTCTAGTTTAATGAAAAACATTGTAAGAGAAGGTTGGTTGTTAATGAATGATTTTAAAAAAAGAAAACAAACAATCAAACATAATTTGCAAACATTAGAAGAAAAATTAAATCATAAAATAATTGCCGATAAGCTATCTGTTTTGTTTAAAAACTTAGATTTGTAAGTTCTTACTCTTATGAGAAACCTATATAGACAATTAAAAACTATCTATAGGCAAACAAAAAACAGTTTTTATCTCCTATTCTTAGGATAATAAAAAAACATAAAAAGTACTAGCTACTGATTTAAGAAAAGAATACGGCATTAATGTTACTCTTGAGCATTTGAATCAAATCCAGAAAAGTATTTATTCCACTTTATGGAAAATTCAATTGAAAAAGCAGATAAAGTCCTTGTAATTCTAACTCCAAACTATAAAACAAAGCTGAAAATCAAACTGGTAGAACTAGATATGAAACTTCAACGATTTCTCAAGCAATTTTTGAGGATTCAATTTCAAAAGTAAAATTTATTCCTATTTTAAGATGTGGTAATTGATTCGAATCTACCTCTAAATTTTAAAACTCTAAATTGCAACACCCAATGAATAACAATAATCAATATTCGAATATCGTCTTGACGAGTTATCTAAAATATTAAATGAAGAATCTTTAATAAGAAAGCCCAAACTCTCAAAATCTCTCATTCTGAAGTAAAAATAGCAGACCCAATTCTTGAAAAGGATAGTTCTATAACTTCAAATCGTTGAAACAGTGACAATTTCAAATGCGAAAAGGGATATATTATAGTGACTCCTACTCCATTAACTACATTTAATAATGTGGTAACCACTTTTCCGACTGCTTCGGCTGATTTTTATGAAATGGAAATTTTTAGAGCTGATACTGAATAGTTTTTAATCATAAAAAATGATAAACAGGCATCTCATAACAAAGAGAGCTTTCTTATTTTAAAACTTTCTTTACAATAGATCTATTTAAAATTCAATCAGTAACAAGAGACATTGAAGTTGCTTACAGTTTTATTTTAAATAAATGGGATTATATACGGTGGAGAACTAATATTTAATTAAATACTATAGTAAATTTCTACATACACCCTAAAAATATGATGGATATATTATTCAATACGCATTTGCTCACCACCCATCAATCGCTCTAATGTGTTCCACCACAGACCACACTTTCTTCATTAGATTGTAAATTGTAATACTTACCATCAATAAAGACCGATTAAGGCAAGGTATCAAAGGTATTATTCTAGAAAATAGATAACTAGAAGTTATTAACAAAAAATTAGGGTAACACTCAAAGTACGATATAGCATCATTTTATCGAAGAAACCATTCATTTTTAATCATTTGAAAAAAATCAGTTAAAAAACTGAAATTGACAACAATTAAATTTGATTGCGAGGATGGAAACTTTGATGCACTTCTTGTAAATATTGTTGATCTAAGTGAGTATATCTTTGAGTCGTAGAAATATCACTATGTCCTAAAAGTTCTTGCACCACCCTTAAATCAGCACCTGCTTCAATTAAATGTGTCGCAAAGGAATGTCTAAAACTATGAGGAGAAACTTTTTGATTTACACCTGATTCCAATACAATCTTTTGCACCATTTTGTAAGCACCCATCCTAGACAAAGAACGACCAAATCGATTCAAAATAATATGATTTGACTTTGGATTTAACAAAGGTCTATACTCTTTTAAATACAATTCTAAAAAAGGTTTCATTTTTTGTCCCATTGGAACAATTCTTTCTTTGTTTCCTTTTCCCACAATAATCATAAAACTATCTTCTAGACGAACAGAGCTTATCAACACATTTATCATTTCAGAAACTCTTAACCCTAAACTATATAAAAATTCTATCATGACAAGATTTCTAAAATCAAATGCCGTCTTTTTAGGTAAAGAATCATAAATTTGATTGACTTCAGAAATACTTAAACACACTGGCTTATATTTTTGAACCCTAGGCAACAGAATACCACTCATAGGATCATCTAAAATATATTCTTTCTGAAGTAGCCATCGATAAAAACCCTTAAATGAGGAATAAAAACGATGTAAACTAGTATGAGCATAACCCAAATCCATTAATTGATCTACATAGCTTTTGATATCTAAGGAGGATACTTTTAATAATTCCGTTTGACGCTCTACTTCTAAAAATTGTTGCAATCGATTTAAGTCTTGAAGATAACCAGCAACAGATTCTTTCGAAAGTCTTTTTTCAAATAAGATATACGACTTATAATTGGTTAAATAAAAGCTTGTATCCATAGATCAGTACTTTTTTATCATTAAAGTCAAATGATTAAACAGTCCTTAATCTTAATTTTTGAATCCAAAGAACAGAAATAAACAAACAACTTCCTAAACAATATCCAGTCCAAGGAAAATCACCTAAATAAAGTACTTTTGAAACAATTTGTGGTTGAAACAAAACAAAAGAAGCCAGTCCGAACAGACAACCTTCTAAAAGTTTATTCTTAGTTAAACAAAAATTTTGTATCACACTTACAAAAGAAAAACTTGCTAAAATCGTCATCAAAAAGATAACAATCATTTGAAAGACACTACTAATTTGATGCAAAATAATTAAAGGATTAAAAATAAACATAAAAGGAATAATCGCCGTTCTAATGTCATAAGAAAATGCTTGCAATCCTGTAGCGATAGGGGAAGATCCCGAAATCGCAGATGCAGCATACGAAGCAACTCCTACAGGTGGAGTATCATCAGCTAAAATCCCAAAATAAAAACAGAACAGGTGTGCCGAGATAATAGGTATTTGGTAGCCTTGTAAAGCAGAAGTTTGTAATAAAGCAGGTACAGTTAATGAGGCCATGACAACATAAGTCGCCGTCGTTGGCAATCCCATTCCTACAAACAGGCTAAGAATCGCCGTCAAAAAAAGCATTAAGAAAATATTATTGAAAGACAAAAACTCAATAATACTATTAACCTGTCCTCCTAAACCTAAGCTAACAACAGAGACAATAATTCCAGCTCCAGCAGTAGCCAAAGCAACTCCCACCATATTTTTAGATCCAACTTCTAAAGAAGCGATACACAATTTTAAAATATTTTTGCATTTCTGTACCAATGATTGTTTAGATTTTTGAAAAAATTCTTTTCCTATAATTAAAACAACCATAGAAATAATAGAGAAGAAGGCTGCTTTGCCTGCGGAAGAACGCTGTATTACAAGTTGATATAATAACAGGAAAATAGGAATTAAAAAATGTATCCCAGACTTAAGCACTATAAATACAGACTCTAATTCTTTTTTAGGAATCCCTTTTAAATTAGCTTTAGTCGCTTCAATGTGTGTAACATAAAACAGAGTAATATAACTCACAAAAGAAGGAATACTAGCTGCAATAATCACATCAACATAAGAAACATTAGGAATCATTGCTGCCATAATAAAAGCTGCAGCTCCCATAATAGGAGGCATAATTTGACCATCCGTACTAGCTGCAACTTCTATTGCCGCGGCTTTTTCAGAGGAATAGCCTACTTTCTTCATTAGAGGAATCGTGAATGTTCCTGTTGTTACTATATTCGCAATACTAGAGCCTGAAATAATTCCTGTTAAACCACTAGCTATTACTGCTGCTTTAGCTGGACCTCCTTTAAAATGTCCAACCAAAGTTAAAGCTAAACGAATAAAAAACTGTCCACCACCCGTCTTTTCAAGGAACGCTCCAAACAAGACAAACAAAAAGACAACATTAGCAGAAACATCTAGAGGCGTTCCAAAAACCCCTTCGTTTGTCAAATAAGTTTGCCCAATAATACGCGATAAAGATGCACCTTTAAAAGCTAAAAACGAAGGCAAAGAACTTCCTAAGAAAAGATAAGTTAAAAAAAATAAAGCAGTAATACTTAATGCAGGACCAATCACTCGACGGCAAGCCTCTAATAAAATTAAAATAAATGCAAGCCCAATCAAAATATCTAAGAATAAAGGATCTCCAGAGCGAAAAATAACTATAGCGGGATTTACAAGTAAATAACATAAACCCACTAATACAGTCATTATTAAAAGACTGTTTATGATTCTTTCTAATACTGTAAAATTGTTTAATAAAGGTTCGCCCGTAAGAGACTTCTTTCTTCTAAATGAATACAAACTAAAAACAAGGACAAGTGCGAATCCAAGATGAATAATGCGAATTAACCTAGAATCTAGTAACAACCAACTCGCTGCTGACAATTGGAATAAAGACCAAAAAACAGCAACCGTTTTAACAAACATTTCTCTTGTTATTTATCTTTAAAGCGACCTAAACCTACTTCCTTATAATAGCGAATTGCTCCAAGATGTAAAGGGGCAGATAGACCTTCCAACATATTTTCTTTTGTTAAATATTTATAAGCAGAGTGTAATTTTTTAAATTCCTCAAAATTTTCAAAAACAGCTTTTATCATTTGGTATATAACTTCTTCAGGAACATCTTCACGCGTTGTTAAAGTTGCTTTAACACCAAATGAAGAGACATCTTTCTTTAAAGATGAAAGATAACTTTCTACTTTAATTTTGGAAGGAGCATAATAAGGAAATTTTTTATAAAAGCTTTCATTCATATTTAAAGGAATGAACCGAAGTTTTCTTCCGCCAGACAAGGCTGATTGAATATTTCCATTAGGTTGCCCAACAGTATAAAAGAATGCATCTAAACGGTCATCTTGTATTAAAGAAGGAGCGTCTGAAGCTTGAACAGACTCTGCAATGAAATCTTTTTGAGTCATGTTAAAAAATGCTAAAGCATCTAAAACATTTTGCCGAGATCCTGACCCTAAACCACCAATATTCACTTTCTTACCTTTTAAATCTTGTATAGAATGTATGTTTTTATCAATAGCAACAAGTAAGTGAACAACCTCAGAATGTATGGAAAAGACAGAGCGTAACTGTTTGTAAGGCTTTCCATTCCATTCTTCCAAACCATGATAGGCTTGATATTGCCTATCAGATTGAACAACACCAAATTCTAACTCTTTAGAAATAATTGCATTGATATTAAAAACAGATCCACCTGTAGATTGTACTGCAACTTTAATATTATGAGTAGATGTATTTTTATTAATTAACTTAGCAATAGCATTACCTGTAGGGTAATAAATTCCAGTTAAACTTCCTGTTCCTATCGCAACAAAATTTGTTTTATTTGTACCACAACCCACGACTAAAAACAAGACACTCAAAATACAAATTAATTTTTCCGATACTTTCAACATATAAAACTCCTATGATAAATTCACTTTAAAAATTAGCTTTTAAAAAATACTTTTCAAATTATAATTCAAAATAAATCTTTATAATTCAGTATTAAATCTATTCTATCTGATTATTCTTTTTGCAAAGAAATAAAGCGATTTACTTTAGCATAATCTTGTGTAATCATAATATTGGTAAAACCTAAATTCTCTCCTAAGGATTGTATAGCTGAACTTTGATTAAAACCAGTCTCTAAAAGAAGAACACCTTTAGACTTTAAATGAGAATAAGTTTGTGTTAACAAAAGTTCAATACACTCCAAGCCAGTTTTTCCGCCAACCAAAGCAATACGCGGATCCCAGTTCTTAATTTCAGGTTCTAAATTATTATATTCTTCTTCAGAAATATAGGGAGGGTTGGAAACAATAATGTCCCATTTTTGGTTTTCTGAAAAGCTAGAAAACAAATCACTTTTAACTAATTTACCTTCAATCTCAAGAGAGTTCATTTTTGCATTTTCAGCTGTGAGCTCCAGTGCAAAGTCGTCTACATCACAACCTTGTATTTTAATATTAGACGATTCTTTTAAAATCGACAATAAAATTACTCCAGATCCTACACCTACCTCAAGAACTTCAGGATAACTTTTCATCTTAATTTGCTCAAGAGTTAAATCAACAAGAATCTCCGTTTCTTTTCTAGGAATTAAACAATTATTATTTGTTTTAAAAACTCCATACCTAAAGTGAGTGTGACCTAATATTCGCTGAATAGGTTCTCTTAAACCTCGACGCCAAACCATTTTTCTAAAAGAATTTAATTCGTCTATTACAAGGAGTCTCTCAAATTGAACATACAAATCAATACGACTTATTTTCAAGCATTCACTTAAAAGTAATTGGGCATCAAGTCTGGCTTCTTCAATACCTTTATCTTTAAAGTACTCTATTGTTTTGTTTAAAACAGTAAGAATAGTATTAGACAACTACAACCCACTAAACTTTAAAAAAGGTCCATGTATCTTTTCTAAGCTAGTACTAATTTGGTCTAACTGTAAATCTTTATCTTCAAAACGCTTTTTAAGACAAATACTAAAAATCTCTTTCAAAACTTTACAATCATACAATGCTCTGTGTAAGGCACCTGATCCAACATCCAAATTCATTTGAGAACTCAAGATTCTTGCTAACTGACCCAATTTTTGAGAAGGTGATTCTGGCATTATCTTTTTTGTAATTTTTAAATTATCAACGACAGGGGACCCTATCAAAGGTATTTTATGATCAACTAAAGCTTTTTTGATAAATTTTATATCAAATGGTGCATGATGAGCAACTAGGATAGAACTCAAACCGCAAAACCGAATAAACTTTCTAAGCACAGAATCAATTGCAGGAGCATCTTCCACCATGTCATTTGTAATACCATGAATTGCGGTGGCTTCCTTTGGGATAAAGCAATTCGGTTTAACCAAACTTGAAAAAGTCTGGGTCGTCTTAGAAATAAGTTTAGAGCCTTCTTTTTCAAAAGTGAATTTAACACCCGCTATTTCAACAATTTTATGCTTAGTCACATCCAAACCCATGGTTTCGACATCAAAAGCAATGAATGTTCCGTAAGGTTCCATATTAATTATTTAAAGCTAAATCAAATTTGTTTTCAATATTTAATTTTTGTTTCTGATTATTATTGAAGTTATAGGAAAGCACACCTAGACCAACAAGTTGAAAAGGCTCTGGTAATAAGTTCTTCTCGTTATATTCTAAAAAACTGTATTTAATATTTCTCTTTGTTGGATACGCAACAATAGCACCATCATCCACAACTTCAACAGAACCCCACTGTTTTAATGGTATTTTTAAAAAAGCTGAAGCAGCAACTTGCTGATACCCTATTTCAAAATCCCATGATTTTGTATTAATATCTTTTCCAGAACTGTAAGTCGCTCCATTTATATTTTTAGCTAATTTTTTAATTCTTTGTTTTTTAATTCTAGGCAAAAGTTTTTCCAATTTTTGTTTAGCCAATTTTTGTTTCTTTGATTTGATCAAAGCTTCTTTAACTTTATCTTTAGCTCTAACAAAATAAGCTTCTTCTGTAGAAAAAAATTGATCCTTCTGAAAAATGTACACAGAAGTAGAAAATTCATTAGGAAGAGTAGAGGATAAAGCACCTTCTTCTGAATTACCAAAAGCAAAGGAATGGAGTCCACTTATAAAATCACCCGAAATAGGAGAAAATTCCCAACGGTCAAACCTTAACCCCTTAACCTCTTGAAATTCATTTGGATGCTTTTTCACCAAAAATTCTAAAATGTTTTCTTCGTTTAAGCTCTCTTGCCTTAAATTCTCAACATACTGCTTAACTGAATCTATTGTTTCAACTCCAACTTGTGGCTTAAGCAATATATGACTTACTTTTATTTTTTTCTTACGACCTTTTCCTTTAATAGCATCGCAACGGATAATATGCCAACCATAACGCGTTAGTACTGGTTTAGAAATCTCACCTTTTTTTAAGGAAAAAGCAACTGCTTCAAATTTAGAGACAAAAAATCCTTTTCCTCTAAAATCACCTAAGCTTCCTTTTTTTCCTATGGTAGCTTGATCGTCAGAATAAAATGAAACCATATCATCAAAAGAAGAACCCGCTTTAATTTGAGAAGAAATATCTTCTGCTGTTTCCTCACTAGATATTGAATCTAAAGAAGAAGGCTGAACCTCTATCTTGATATAGCTCAATTCAATAGCATCTTCTGTAAAAAGAAACTGACCTTTGTTTATTTCGTAAAATTCTTGCAAATTTTTCTCTGTCACTAAACTTGAATCAAACACAACTGAATCTTTATGTACCTTATAAAGATTATAATCAGACTTTACTCGGGTACCATAATTATTAAAATTAGCTTCCAAATATGTAGGCTTTATAAATGAGCCCAGATAAACTAACATTTGCTTTTGCGGAATAATTTCATTTTTTAATTGCAATTCAACATTTCTCATCATTTGACTACTCAAGACTTCTGGCTTACGAAGCCAAATTTGGTATCTTTTCTTATCAAATTTCCCATTTGTATAAAAAGTAGTGTCTGTGTCTGCTCCTGGTAATGGTTCATTATCAAGATCTGCCCACATTTCAGCTGGAGAAGCACTTAAACCATAATCCTTAGCACTTTTTTCTGATACTGCTGATGAAATGATTTGATCATATACTTTTTTTCTAACATTTAAAGACGAAGCTCCATCTAAAGATTCCCCCTTTCTTTTTGATTGTAATTGCGACTGTTCCACTGTTCTTTGAAATTGTTCTACAGATATGGATTTTCCATCTACAGTTACAACATCCGTCTCATTTGAAGGTTGTATCAAAGAGTTTCCCGTTCCATCAATAAATGTTAATCCAATTAAAATAAATACTCCCAAGAAAATAATAATATACTTTGTCTTCTTCTGAATTTCATCCATGATCATAAATCACTCTCCTAATAAATAATAAATTTAGAAATTTAGGGTTAAATTTATGTAGTGTGAGGTTGATATTCAATAAAAAGTAATTATTTATTAATTTTAGTTCATGATTTATGATTTTATAGTCATTGGCTCTGGTTTAGCGGGTCTTTCATTTGCATTAAAAGCCGCTAAATTGGGTACTGTCCTAATCTTATCCAAATCTAACTTCAATGCAGGGTCAACAGCTCGTGCACAGGGAGGAATTGCCTCTGTCATAGATTCTAATGATAGTATTGACTCTCATGTTCAAGATACTCTAATCGCTGGTGCTGGCCTTTGTAAAAAAGACCGTGTACAGATTTTAATCAAAGACGGTCCTCAGGCAATACAAGACTTGGTTAATTGGGGTGTTTCTTTCTCTAAAACAAAACAAAAGTCTTTTGATCTACTCAAAGAAGGTGGACACACAAACTACAGGATTTTACATTCTGAAGATCTAACTGGACTAGAAATACAAAGAGCACTAACACAAGCCTGTCTTGATCATCCACAAATTAAAACTTTAGAAAATTACACCATCATTGATTTAATTACTTCTAAACATTTAAAAGTAGCTTCAATTTTGACTCAATCACTCAAAAATTGTTATGGAGTCTACGCTTTAAATCAAAAAAACAACGAGGTACAAACTTTTACAGGTGGTAATACAGTTCTATGTACAGGTGGTCTAGGTCAAATTTACCAATATAGCACTAACGATACAGTTTCTACTGGCGACGGTATGGCAATTGCATTAAGAGCTGGCACAAAGTTGGAAGATATGGAGTTTATCCAATTCCATCCTACTAGCTTTTATAATCCTGGAAAACCTATTTTTTTGATTTCAGAATCTCTAAGAGGACACGGTGGTATCTTAAGAAATAATAAAGGCATCGCATTTATGCAAAATGTCCATCCTTTAAAAGATTTAGCTCCGCGAGATATTGTTTCTAGAGAAATTGATAAACAAATCAAAGAAAGTGGACACCCTTGCGTCTATTTGGACATGAGTCAGTTTAATAAAAAAAGCTTACAAAAACACTTTCCAAATATTTATAATCACTGCTTACAATATCATATTGAAATAAGTAAAGACCTAATCCCTGTGGTGCCTTCGGCTCATTTTTCTTGTGGCGGAATTAAAGTTAATGAATGGTCACAAACATCTATACAAAATTTATATGCTTGTGGAGAAACAGCTAATACAGGTGTTCATGGTGCAAACCGCTTAGCAAGTAATTCTCTATTAGAAGCTACTGTTTTTTCAAATCGAGCTCTGCAAAAAATTAGCCAAAATACTCTAACCAAACCTCTTTCCATAAAAAGAATAAAACCCTGGGATGATTCTAAAGTTAAATTTAATTCTGAATTTGGACTTTATGCTTCAGCTCTACAAGGCATTCAAACAACAATGTGGAATTATGTTGGTATTGTTCGAACTAATAATCGTTTAATTAGAGCTAAAAAACTAATACAAATTATTTATCAACAAATCACAGAAGATTACGACTCTTATAAAGTAAGTACACAACTCATTGAAATTCGAAATTTGGCTTTAATTGCCTTAGCTATTATTGAAAATTCTTTAAAGAGAAAAGAGTCTAGAGGACTGCACTATAATTTAGATTACCCTAATAAAATGGATAAAATAGTACATTCTCAAATAACCTATACGGATATAATACAATCCATAAAATAAGTTATTTTAAAATTATCTAAGATTTTTTGCCATAGCTTACAAAAATCAAATTTCGAAACTTCTGGGTAAAACTGCTTCCAATCATTTCAATTTATTCTACACACGCTTCTTCTGTTGCTTGATTTAAGTAAGTTGAGTCTATATTGTAAATAAACCGCCGAGATACAGTAATGTCTCTCCCAAAAAAAGTAGTGTCTGCTGCATTTTCTTGAGATCTCGTATCTAAAGAATTGGAAGGTATTTCTCCTTTAAATACGATACACTTTGGTGGGTCAGTCAAAAACTTTATTTTAACTGTATCACTCGCAGTAAGGACTGGTACAAGACTAAATGCTGAATCTTTAGCATCAAGAATTGGAAGACTAAAAGGAAACTCTTCATTAGCCAAAATAGCTCTGCTTGAAAAAAAGAGGACAGATGTTTCTTTAGGTAAAGTCTCTGTAAAGGATAAAGTCTCTATAGAGTTTGTACTTTTTAAACCAAAAATACGTACGGACTCTTTAGTCTGATTAGTATAATCATAAAAATCAATAAAGCGTAATAAAACATCAGGTCTCGTAGATTTCGGTTTATGTACATACACCTCAGGTTTTGTAGGTGTCGGTAATGGAAGTAAAGAAGCTTGTGTACATATTGCTTCCGTTGCTTGGTTTAAGTAAGTTGAGTCTATATTATAAACAAATTCCCGTGTATAAGTAAAAACTGTAACACCCACTTCTGAAGGTCCAAAGGATATTTCTTCAGTGAATACAGTATCAGTCGCATTATCATGTGATCTTACATCCAAAGAACTAGCAGGAATTGCCCCTTGAAACACTAAACACTTTGGTGGAGTACTTAAAAATATTATGTTTACAGTATCATTTGAATCAGGAACTGGCACAAGACTAAAAGAAGTATCTTCATCTATAGGAAAATATCTTTCTAAAGGTAAACCCACTCCTTTATTAGGTGATACCGTTATTAGAACAGCTATATTAAGTCGTATAGTTGTAGATATGTAAATTAAATCTTCGGTTTGATTCACATATCCATAAATATTCTTAAGTCTCACAGTATCTTCTTGAGCTTTAAGGGGAAAAAGTTTACCACAACTATTAAAAATAGTGGTAATTAAAAAAATAAAAAGTAGCTTTTTCACTAAAAACTTCTCCATCGATTAAATAGATCACTGACTAATGGTTGATCATGTTCTTGATATTGGTTATAAATACTATCTAAACTACTGTTTAAAACATCAATTTTGTGATTGCATTAATACCAATTGTTGAAATAATGCTATCTTCTCTGAGCTTATCTTTAACAAAACCAAACCATCTATTTGCATTTGGATCAGTTATCCCGTACGCTGGAATTACAATATCATTCAGTATCCGAAGTTTATGAGCTAATGTTCCACTAACATTTTGATTTAAAGCTTCCAAATAATTCAACGCCAAAACTTTTCTCTTCCAATCATTCCAATCAGTACTTTTCATTAACAATTGAGTCAATTTTAGTATATTATAACCATTTACTGATTCACTAGAATCCCTGACACTATCTATCTTAAATCCCCCAAAGCGAATATTTGTATCTACTAAATCTTGTATAATAGCCGTGTATTCTCGGTCATCTTCTGAATTTTGTTCCATTTGATAATTTGGATATCTTTTTGGAGTAATCCACCATTCCATTCCTTCAGCAAAACTTTCTGTTAGTTTTAGAACATCGTAGGGCCCTAGAAGATAAGCTGTTAAATCCCATATTTGATTAAAATGTTTACTTCTTTCCCAATGAGCATTATGGGCTAATTCATGAATAGTTAAACCGTATAAATTCATGTGACTCAGTGTGCCAGAATTATTTTTTGTATAAAGGGTAACATTCTCACCTAAATTGTAGACTCCAGGCAATGAATGACTTTTACGGTTAACATTATGTAACTCAATATCTAGTCTTGGGGTGTTCCATTTATCCTTTCTCGGTCTAGGCAATCCATCAATATCGCCATAATAATACATCTCTGCAGCAGCATAAACTACAGCAAATCGTGCCTCTTTACCATGTAATGTTACATTCCAAGCTGATTTATAGGTACTCCAGTAACTTCCTCTACGATAGGTATGGTGACCTGTTGGGACTATCCCATCTAGTTCCCAACCTTCATCTTGTAATACAAAATTGTTATCATCCCAATGTAATTGATACTTTACTCTCGTGTAACGACGACTTCCTGAAAAAGAACCATGTTCATTGGTATGACGACTTTGCCACCCATACCATCTTCCAATTGTAATCCTTACCTCAACTACTGGTTGTTCATTTAGCGTATCATCCATATATTTAATTGTACCTCTCGGTCTCCATTTTCTTGGCAATCCCCAAGCAATTACATTATCTAAATTCGTTTCTGACAAACTTGTTATTTGTTGTTTAGATAAAAAAGTCCGTTGATCTGTTGATGATTTAAATAAATCTCCTAAATTATTGGTTAAATACAAAGATGTTTTCTCTAACTGCTCTAAACTAACCCCTAAATTCAAAAGAGTTGTTGCTAAGCTTGTATTATTAGGCAATAAATTTAATAAAGTATTTTGATTACTTGTTTTAGCTAATCCTTGTAAGTTTTCTGCTAGTTGATCTAAAAGTTGTTCAATTAAAAAAACTTCTTTTAATATTTCATGTTGTACAGTATCCGTAAATTGATAATTTATTGGTACGACAGTATAAAGTGCAACGACACTATCTGGAAGTGTAGAATCAATATAAAAGTCACCATCTTGTAAAATTTCATAATCAAGTGGTTGCGGATGTAATACTAAATCTTGATCTCTTCTTTGTATATAATCTGCTTGTCGTTTTCCTCTAGGCAAAAAACGAATGTACAGATAATTGGCTTGAATGGTGGGTACTTCACTTACTGTTTTATATAAACCTTGTGTTTGATTGTAAACATTACGATTAGCGATAAGAGAATCTAATGCCTCTTGCATCGCTTCTACTGTATAAGGATCTTCTAACCTTTTACCAAGTATAATTCGACCACTAGAATTTGTTAAGCTAGTCTTTTGTTGAGGATCATCTAAGACTTGGGTTAAGTCTAATACTTCTGTCGTATTTTGATTTAAACACCCCATTATTGATAATAATAAAACAGTAAAGAGATTAATTTTTTTAAACATAAATTTCCTTTCAAACTACATATACAAACTATATATATTGTGACAAAACTGTCAATAAAAATGACTTTTTCGCAATATCCCTTTTATTTTTTAAGAGTTTAAAAACTTGGTTTTACTCAAAATCAATGTTTCTATCCATCAAAGATTCTATTGATTTTTGGATTGATTTTCCTTCAAATAGAACCACATAAATTTGATTTGTAATTGGCATTTCTATATTATTGTTTTGTGCAACTTGATAAACAAAACGGCAAGTTTCAACACCTTCCACCACAAAATTATTCTTCTCTAAGAAATTTTTTAAAGAAACTCCTTGAGCCAATGCTTTTCCTAAAATGTTATTTCGACTTAATGGCGAAGAACAAGTTGTAATTAAATCACCCATTCCGCTTAACCCATATAGCGTCTTTTGTTTTGCCCCAAAAAAAGTTGAAAAGCGTTCTATCTCAACCATACCTCGAACAATTAAAGAAGAACGAGCATTAATTCCTAAATTTAAACCATCAATAACGCCAGATGCAATTGCTATAATATTTTTAAGAGTTCCTCCAAGTTCGGTACCAATGATATCATCATTGACATACACTCTAAAATAAGCATTATTAAAAAAAGCACCGATTTTATTGGCAACAGATAAAGTCTTAGCTGCAATAACTGTGGTTGCTGGTTTTTGCAAAGCAATTTCCTTAGAAATATTTGGGCCTGATAAAAAACCGATTTGAGTGTGAAAATTTTCTGGCAACAAAGAAAAAGCAACTTCAGACATTCGACAAGAATTAATTGG
The DNA here is from genome assembly GCA_965261055.1 of Fibrobacteria bacterium. GTDB lineage: Bacteria > Fibrobacterota > Fibrobacteria > UBA11236 > JADFYW01. Next base: position 1,091,695 of record OZ253440.1, read on the forward strand.
ATTAAGTCCTTTTGTTGCACTTAAAATTAAAGTCTCTTTTTTTAAAAAAGGTTTAATCTGAACTAAAGTATCGTTATAAAATGAGGATGTTATTGCAAGAACAACTAAATCGGCTTCGCAAGATTTTTGCAAATCTAATCCAGTCTCTATCGCTTGTGGTAAAACAATATTAGCACAGTATAACTTATTGATTCTATCATTTTGAATTGACTCAACAACATCTTTAGAATGTGTCCACAAATAGACTGAAAATCCATTTTCAGCCAAAATTTTAGCTAAAGTTGTTCCCCAAGCACCCGATCCAATAACACTAACTTTTTTCATTGTTTCCTTCTTTAATCACTTGAGGGTGCGGAGAAAAAATTTTGTAAAAACGACCAGCACGATTGTTAAAAACTTCTTCTTTCTGACCATTTTTTAAAATAATATAAAGCCTATTATCTTTAATTTCAATTGTTTTATGTTCCATTTTTTGCTCAACAACCCCTAAAGCATCATGCGTTTGAAGATCAAATTCAACTAATTCATGATGATAAATCACAAAAATAGATTTCTCAATTTGATATTCAATCATTTTTGGAAAAGGTGGTGGACTATAAAACGAACTTTGCTGATCCTCTATAAATTTCGTGTAAGACTCTACATTGTTATTTTTAAAATCATATAAAAGATCAACAGAACATTGATTTAAATCGTGATCAATTGTAGAAAGAACACAACCTTGATCCCCAAATTCTAAAAACCGACTATGATGAAAACCATCACGAGTCACAGAAGATATAACTCCCGTATGAACAAATAAGCATGAACCATTTTTACCTACAGAATCTTTGTAATATTGTCCTAAATGATTATGAGCCGAAAACCAAAGTTTAACCTGAGGATTATTTTTAATAATCTCAATAAATCTTTCTGGTTGATTCATATGATTCGTCCAAGCATTCGGAACTTTTAAATGTAAATTTTGTAAAATTTTGATGTGCGACCCTAGAACAGGAGCGTGAGAGAAAATAAAAATAGGTCTATCTTTATTATCTTTCACTGATTTTTGAAACCATTCTATTTGTTCTTCTTCCAAACAAACCTCATGAGGACTTCCTTGGTTTTCTCGATGATAAACCGAAGATAAAAACAATAATAAAGTATGTTCTAAATCTACAGCATAATAATGATTCTGTAAATCAAAACATTTTGTCCACCTAGAAACAGCTTCTGCATCTGTTTGAAATTCATTTGACTCTAAATCATGGTTTCCAATCAAAGGATAATAAGGCTTATCAAAACTTAAAAAATAATCTTTTGCATCTTGAAAAGACTGAGAAGTTCCACAAGTCACTCCTCTACCTAAATCCCCTAAACAAGCAATCGCATCTGGAGAAAATTCTAAAATTTGATGCCGAGCTTTTTCATATAAAGCGTTGTCTTTCTCATGATAATGAAAATCTCCTAAAATCGCTAAGCGAACACCTTTTGTTGGATCTAGATTAGACATTACATATACTCTACAGGATCTAGCCCAATCCAATTCAGTGCATTCTTAAGAACCCTTTGTGCACAATACACAAGCAAAATACGCTCTTCTTGTTCTTCACTCCCTAAAACACGACAGTGATGTACAAATCGATGTATAGCATCTGATAACACCAAAGTATATTGCGTTAAAATATAAGGCTCTTGAGACTCACAAGCTTTTGATCGTTTCTCAGAAAGTTGAGCTAAAAGAGTGACTAAATCTTGAGCTTGCTCTTCTTTATAAATTAACTCTAAATTCTGTATTTTTTTAAGTAGTTCTAATAAACTAACCGCATCTATTTTAGAATTCTCTAATTCATATTTTCTCAAGACACTCTTTAGTCTTACAAAAGCATTCACAACATAAGGCCCTGAATCGCCTTCAAAACTCAATGTTTGATGCCAATCAAATTTAACATTGTTTTGTCTCTTATGTTTAAGGTCATTAAATGCTAAAGCCACAACAGCGATCTTCTGAGCAATTTTTTCTTTATTTTCTAAATCTGGATTTTTATGATTTATAATTTTTAAGATTTTTTGAGAAGCTTGTTTTAGAACATCTTTTAAAAGGCTGGATTGACCAGTACGCGTCTTTCCTTTCTCCCATTTTCCATCGGAACTTTGGTTTAGAACTAAACCAAAAGGGATATGTTGACATTGTTTTGCCCATTCATAACCCATAAGTTCTAGCACTTTAAAAAATTGATTGAAATGTAAGGATTGACCATTATCAACAACATACAAATTCAAATCAAAATCATACTTTTCTTTTCTAAAAATAGCAGCACAAATATCTCGAGTAGCATATAAAGTAGAACCATCTGATTTTTGTAACAACAAAGGAATCATATCAAATTGTTCTAAATCTACTATTGAAGCCCCTTCACTTTGAGTCATTAAATTGTTCTTTTGCAACTGATTCACAACTCCATCTACTTTATCAACAAAAAAAGCTTCGCCTTTATATGAGTCAAAATAAACTCCTAAAATAGAATACATTTTTTGTAATTCTTTCAGTGTAATTTCCCTAAACATTTTCCAAAGATTTTGATACTCGTCTTTTCCTTCTTCCAATTCTTTAAACACAAGTCGTGCTTGATCTTCTAAAGAAGTATCTTTTTTTGCATTCTGACTAAATTGTGTATATAAAAGATTGAGTTCTTCAATCGTTAAATTTTGATCTTTAAAAGAGGCATTCTCTTTCACTTGATTTAAATAAGCAACAATGAGTTTTCCATAAGAAGTCCCCCAATCACCTAAATGATTTATTCTCAATGTTTCATAACCAGATGCTTGAAACAAACAAGATAAAGAGTGCCCTAACATTGTTCCTCGCAAATGGTGAAAAGCAAGTTCTTTTCCCATATTTGGAGATGAAAAATCTAAAATTACTTTTTGTTTTTTACCTTCAAACCCTTTACCATAATTTTTCCTCTCTTCTAAAATTGAGGACAAAATTTTTAAAGTAAAATTTTTCTGATTTATAGTAAAATTCAAATACCCATTAACAGCAACAAGATCAGAAAAATCTTTAGGCAATTCCATATTTTTAGAAATTTCTTCTGCAACCATAGCTGGAGATTGTTTTAACTTTGTAGCTAAAAAAAAGCAAGGCAGGGAAAAGTCTCCTTGTTTATCTTTAGGAACACTAGAAATTAAAGAAAAAACTTCTTCTGCGTCTACTTTTAAAAAGTCTGCTAAGTGATTCGCTAATTGTTTTTTATATAAATTGTTCATCATCTTCTTTAATTTCAGGAACGACTTCTTCTAAGTCAATTTTATACAAACTACCTTCCACCCAAAGTCGTTCTAAAGAATAAAACTCACGCGTTTTAGCTTCAAATAAATGAACGACAACTTCTTCAGAATCTAAGACACCCCAACGACTTCCTGTTCCATTATCAAAGCGTATTTTTTTCACACCTTTTTTACTTAACACTTTTTTAATTTCACTCAAAGCTCCATTCATTTGTGTTTCACTATGACTTGTTCCTATGAGTAAATAGTCCACCAACAAATTAGAAATTGTTCTTAAATCTATTAAACAAATATCTTCCATTTTTCTTTGAAATAACACCTCAGTAGTGGCCTTAAGGAAAATATTCTTTTTTATAATTTTATTCATATTCTTTACTTTTATTTTAACAATTGAAAGAAGTCGTGCCCAACAATGACGACAGCATCAACTAATTGAGAAGAATCCTCCAGAGGAATCCAATCAGCATTATTTAAATACTTTGATAACTGTTCAGCAACTTCGGTGTTAATATCAGTCGCAACAACAACTGTTTTTTTATAATGCCAATGTTCTGCATTCCCTTTTTCGACAACATCAAATCCTTTCGACATTAAATAATCCGTCATTTTTTGGGCAATTTTAGAAACACCACAACCATTCAAAACTTTTATTTGACTCGCATTTTTAAAAACTTTCATTTCTTTTTTTTGTTCACAACTGAACAAAACCAATAAAGAAAAAAATAAGATAACAAGAGTATTTTTTTTCATAGTTAGAATGATATAAACTTAGAGTTTTAAATAAAACTGAAATAACAAAATTTCAAAAAAGACAACATCCTAACTCTCATTTTTTACAAATGCATTGTTTTTCTGACTGACAATCGTACAATACGCTCCTACTTTAAAAAAATCTTTAAACATAACGCATAAATTCTGAAAAACCCGATGCCGAGGGGGGGAATCGAACCCCCACGGAGTTGCCTCCATTGGATTTTGAGTCCAACGCGTCTACCAATTTCACCACCTCGGCTACCTTATTTACAAAGATAATTTATTTATCCCTAATATAATAAGGAATTTTAAGTGGCTCTAATTCTTTTTGAGCTACTTTATAAGCTAATTTCCGAGACGCATAATTTTTAGACCTTACTAAGTAAAAAGATGCCTTATTAGATGCCTTATTCACAACTTCTTTTTCAATATGTAAATTCATTTTTGTAATTCTTTGCTTCTTATCTAATAGTCTCTTTGCATTATCATAGCTCGAAAAGAAACCTAGCTGGATAAATATTCCTTTCTTTGATTTACTGACAATACGCTTTTTAGATTTCTTCTTAAGCTCTTTTTTAGGTTCTCCTTTAATGACAGTTTTTTCTACCGATTTTTTATGCTTTTGTTTTCGGTTCAATTCAATTTGATTCATCCACCTTGCTTCAAAAGACAATGGATATTTTTTTTTTAAAGTCTGTTTGTACCGTTGCCTAGTTTCTCCTTGATTATTAAGGTACGCTAATAAATAAAGTTCTGGTGCAAAAGAACTCACTAATGACTCAAAAGCAATATCTAATAACTCTAAAGTTCTTTCCTGATTCCCTTGATAAACAGAAACATCAATCAAACCCATCAAAACTAATACTTGATAACTATTCTTAGACGGCGTTGAAGTCAATAGATGGGTAAAGTGTTTGTGTGCTACCGCTAAGTTTTCAGGAGAAACTGGTTTTTGTTGATTCAAAAAACTATAACCCAACCAATATAAACCCAAAGTAAACCAACTACCGTCTGAATAGTCTTTAACTAAACGACCAAAACTTTTAATCGCATTAGAATAATTACCCTTAGAATAATAAAACTGACCAATTCTATATAAAGCCTCTTCTTGAAAAACTGTTTTTTTGGTTTGTTTCAGTAGCTTTTGATAATAAGTAAAGAAGGATTTTTGCTCCATTGACAATTTCGCCACCAATAAAAGTAATTCCGAATTATTTGGCGACTCTTTCAAATTTTCTAACACTAGCTTACGCACTTGACCTATAGAGCCCGTGTTTAAAACTTTATAAACTGAATCCATAGGTACAGATTTAGACTGTACAGAAATAAATAATAAAAGGATGCTAAAGAATATTCTTTTCATTGGGTTGCATTTATTCTTCTAAAGGCTCTTGTTCTTCCTGAGTAACTTGAGTCAATTTTTGCATTTTTTTGAGTTTGAACTTAAGTTTCCAATTTTTTATAAAAAGAGGAATTCCTACCAGAAAAAACCCACTTAAAAAACAAATCAAAAACCACATCCAGTAATCTAGAGTAACAGTTTTAAAATAAAAATTAATTGAGAATGGATAAGCAATAGTACTCCAATTATTCTTAATGAGTAAAACTAAAGTCAAGCTTAACAAAAGCATAAACCATTTAAAAATCATTTTAATCTTATACATAGACCAAATCTAATTAAAAAACAACTATAAACCTATCATACTATCTTAAATGCTCCGATTTTACCTTAATTAATTGTGTTCCTGAATAGTAATGGTTTAAAATTTTACGATAAGAGCGTTTTTCTCGAGCTTGTTGCATCGCACCAACCTGACACATCCCAACACCATGACCAAACCCCTTCCCATTAACTGTATATATACCTTTATTGTAAGATAATCGGAATAAAATACTGTTTAAAGACTTTCCATTTGCCTGCCTTAAGACCCACCGAATACGGTCTCCAGAAATTTTATATGTCTTGTTGTCAGTCACAATTTTGATCTTGGTAACTCTTCCAGAAGAATTTCTATTAAGTATCCTTATTTCTTTCAAAAATTTAAAAGGTTTATATTCGTTTTTAATCCAACGCGCTAGGGATTTTTGTAAAATTTTTGCAAGCTGTTTTTTTGTCCATTTTACTTGCCAAGTGTAATAAGTAGATCCTCTACAAAGATCTTTCCCACGGATAATTCTATCCTTTCTTCCTCTCAAATATGGATACTTTTTTCTTCCTGTCCCCCAAACTTCCTCTATGTTTGTAGTTTCGCCACCACACACGGCATGGTAAAGGGTTACTGCTATTCTTTTATTTTGATCTACTAAAATTGTATGTTGTGTTTGTCTAATCGCTTCATCTGAAGCTGGATAAACTTTTCTACCTAGATACACCTGGTCACGAACATCATCATAAACATCAAAACCTAAAGAAGAATTATAACCTAAATGAGCATAAGTATATGTTCTAGCAGAAATTGCTTGAACCTTTAAAGCCTCTAAGATTTCAATTCTTCCTGATGGCATCTCAGAGGGGACAACTCCTCTTAAGTATTCTTCTATTTTTAGCTGATTAACAACAACCAAATTCCCTTTCCAGCGTTTAACCGTTCCTGTTTTAACAGCTGGTTTGTGGACAAAAACTCTTAAATCTCCACTATAACTTAAACTCTTGAATTTATATACTGTCGATTTTTGTATAGGACGAAAGACAATTGTATCACTAAAATAAACCTTTCCCTCTTGACTAACCAAAATCATCTGAGAATCATTTTGAGAAATAGACACAGAACCTGAAACTCTATCTATTTTTTCTCTTTGGTCTCCTTTATAAATGAATGCATCATAAGGGTGATCAAATTGAAATTTAACTAAATTCACTCCAACTTTTAATCCAACAGAAACCAAACCTTGTGAAACTTCTTTTAGACTTATTCTTCTTCGTTTTATTCCCGTTTCATTGGACCACTCTAAAAATGTATGATCTAAAAAAGTTTTGAGTTCAGAATGACTTATCTCTTGATTTTTACCATAAGTATCAATTCCTGCTGGCTTTAATAAAGAACAAGAAACAATATAAAGCAGTAAAAGACAAACTGAAAAAAAATTCAGAGAAACCTCTTTACTGCTTAGATAATTTTTTTAGCTTATTTTTTATTAATAAACGATCGGCTGGAGATATCTTGTCTATAAATAGCACTCCATCTAAATGATCTATCTCGTGTAAAATACAGCGTGCTAACATTCCATCTATATTTTCTAGTATGATTTTTTCTTTTTTTTCATTGACTGCTGAAACTGTAATTTTAGCAGGACGCGTTACATTCACAAAAATATTAGGGAAAGACAAACAGCCTTCTTGATACTGATATTCATCTGAAGACTTTATAATTTCAGGATTAAATAAAATAATAGGCTCAGGATTCTTATTTTCAGTCATTGGAGACACATCAACTACAATTAAACGCACCGATTTTCCAATTTGAGGAGCAGCTAAACCCAATCCAGAAGCATCATACATTGTTTCCAACATATCAATAGCCAACATTAAGTGTTTTTCTTCAATCTCTTTAATTGGTTCTGCTTTTTTGCGTAATACAACTGAACCATATGTATGTATTTTTAACAAAGCCATAAGCTATTGCAATTTAAATTTTCTTAACAATAGCTTCTTTAGATACCGTTACCACAACATTTTTCGCTATTTCAACTTCAACAGTATTATCACCTGAAACTTTATTGATTTTAGCATGAATACCACTATTTGTAACAACCTGATCTCCTTTCTTCAAAGATGCAAGCATTTTTTGAGCTTCTTTTTTTGCTCTCATTTGAGGTCGTATTACAAACATAAAAATGACAACACCCATTAGTATGAATAAAATAATATCTGGTTTCATATAACTTTCCTTTTAAATATAAATAATTCCAAAATTTAGCTTTTTTATACTTGTAGTGTTTCTTTTTATTTTTTTATTGGTATACTTCATTATTAAAAGGTAAATTTACAACCTCATGCACCAGTAGCTCAGCTGGATAGAGCAACGGTTTTCTAAACCGTAGGCCCAAGGTTCAACCCCTTGCTGGTGTATGTCCTCACCTCAACTTTGTCTTAATGCATTATTTCTCTATATCTTTTATCATATTTTGTATCAGTTTAATCGGTTTTGGGTTAGGCTATTTTCCATCTAAAATCAAACTTAATCAAGTCAAAGAGGACTTTGTCTTTCTTGTTTGTGGTGCCATTTTTTTAGGATATACAATTAGTCACCTCTTACATACTTTAGCGGAAAAAGAAACTCTACTATTAAATTTACTCCTAATTTTAGGGGGTGCTATCACTATGAAAATTTTAAACCATTCTCTATTTAAGAAACAAGTTTGTTGTTCAAACGGGTTTGTTACTACAGAATGGGGGCTTTTATCTTTAGCATCCATCTGCTTATGTTCTTTAAACGATGGCTTTTTCTTATATCTTTCTCAAAGCTCCCTTTATTCCTCACTTATTCTTTGGATTTTAATTCATAAATTTATGACTTCATTTCTAATTGCTAGAGTCATCTACAGTTGTAAAATACATCTTAATTTACAAAGAACGATGGGAACTCTCATTTTAATAGCAACTCCAGCAACTTATCTTCTAACTCATTTTTTATTTAAACATTCAACACAACTTTCTCCATTTGTCTCTGAACACATTCTGTCTTTTAGTATTGGCATCTTACTTTATGTTACCTTCTCTGGTATTCTACCCCGTCTTCCTCGTTATTATAAACAGCAAAAAATGCAACTACTCATCTGTAATGTGATCTTTGCCGTAACCTTAATTAGTGGTCTCGGACATTAAGACATTAAGAAATAAAGTTCTATGAACGATTCAAAACAGAAATATACTTTTTAACGCCCTCTTCCAAAGAATGCATTTGTTTTAAATCAAAACCGGCTTTAGATATTTTTTCCATTGTTGCTTGAGTAAAATATTGATAATTTGAACGAATTGACTCTGGCATCTCTACAAACTCTATATGACAAGGTAAATCTAAGCTGTCAAATACAACTTTCATCATATCAACCCAAGTTCGAGCAATCCCTGTTCCAACATTATAAACACCACTTTGAGCTTTATTATCTAAAAGAAACAAAGACATTGCAACAGCATCCTCAACAAAGATAAAATCTCGCATTTGCTCTCCGTCTTGATAAGATGGATGATGCGATTTAAAAAGTTGTACTTTTTTTTCCTTCTTAATTTGAGTGTAAGCCTTCGCCACCATACTTTTCATATTGCCTTTATGATTTTCTCCAGGACCATAAACATTAAAATATTTTAATCCATACACACCTGTTCTTTTATTTTTAAAACAACCTTGATAATACAGCCACTGATCAAACATTTGTTTAGAATAACCGTATATATTCAAAGAAGAGAGATGAAGGATTGGTTCTTCATCATTATAACCTAACCCACCATCTCCATAGGTTGCTGCAGAAGACGCATACACAAAACAAATATCATTGTCCAAACACCATTTTGCCAAATTCTTACTGTATCCAAAGTTGTTTTTGATAAGAAAAGAAGCATCTAATTCCATCGTAGAAGAACAGGCTCCCAAATGAATACAACCTGTGATTTCTTGAGCTAAGACATTATTAGTTTTTATCTCTTCCAACCAATCTGTTTTTTCAAAATAATCACAATATTGAAGACCGACTAAGTTTTTCCACCGTTGATCTTTTTGTAGCTCGTCAACTAAAATAATATCTTTAATACCTTTTTTATTCAAACCTTGCACAACTTGACTCCCTATAAAACCAGCCGATCCCGTAATCAATAACATTAATAAACCTCTTAAAATTTAAAGTAATTTCATCACAAATTTACTATTTTACGGCGTTAATAGATATGAAAAATAAACATTTAATTATTTCTGGCATACAAGGTTCTGGCAAAGGAACTCAAGCCCGTTTACTAGCAAAGCGGTTTGAACAATATGTTCATATTAGCTCTGGGGACTTATGTCGTTGGCATCTCGGAAACCAAACTCATTTCGGAGAAAAATTATCTGTTATTCACCAAGGTAAGTTTGTAGACAACGAAACTATCATACAAATTGTGGAAGAAAAAATACAATCTCTAAAAGTGCATTCATTGTTTATTTTGGATGGATTTCCTCGAAACATACAACAAGCAGAATACCTCCTTAACAATTACAACATGTCAGCTGTTATTCACTTAGATTTAAGCCCATATTTGGCAGTTCAGCGTACACAAAACCGTTTAAAAGAAAAAATCGTCCGTTTAGATGATCTCAATGCTGATGCAATAAAAAAGCGTATTCAACTTTACAACCAAAACAACAAATCCTTATCTAAGCTTTATAAAGCTCAAAATCTTTTCCACACTTTTTCAAGCAAATCTTCACCTGATGTTATTCACAATAATATTGTTTCCCATTTACAATTTAAAGAAATTTTACCTCAAGATTAATCAAAAAATCTTTGGAATAGATTGCTTTGTATTTCTATCAATAGGAAGCTATGTCATTCACTAAAAAACAACTTCTTTTTCTTAAACAGGAATCCTTTCAACCTGTCAAAAAAAATCTACTCTTAGCTATTTCGGGAGGAATGGATTCGATGTGTTTATTGCACTTTTGGCAGAAAATAGCTCAACCTCTTTTTAAATGTAATATGTTCGTTGCTCACTTAAACCATGGTGTACGAAAGGAATCAGAAAAAGAACATGTTTATTTAAAAGATTGGTGTCAAAAAAACAACCTCCCTTTTTTTTATCAAAAATTAGATATCACAAAAAAAAGCCCTAAAAAATCCATAGAAGAATGGGGTCGCCATGAACGCTATACTTATTTTTCTAAAATCAGCCTTCAAAATAACATTGACTACACTCTTACTGCACATCACTTAAATGACCAATGGGAAACCTTAATATTGAAAATTATGAGGGGTACAGGTTTAAAGGGGCTACAAGGAATACATTTTAAAACAACATCTAATTGTGTTCGTCCTTTTCTAGTTTTTTCTAAACAGGAGTTATTAGACTATGCTCATCAACACAAATTAATATGGTTTGAAGACTCTTCAAATTCTAATCAACAGTTTTTAAGAAACGAAATCCGAAAAAAATTCCCACCAACGATCAGTGATCTAAAGCAAACTTCTAAAATCAGTTTATCTTCTCAAAAACAATGGCCTTTATTAGAAAAAAAATTTTCTGATAACATCGAAAAAAAGCAAAATAAACTTTCTATTCCAGATAAAACCATGTTATTATGGTTTTCTACAGATCCTTGGCTTTATTTCCATGATTTACAGTATTTCATGCATCAGCAAGGGCTAAATTTAACCTCCCATCATTTAGAAGAAATGATCCGACAATACAAAGTATCACCTTATCTGGTTCAAGTACAATTGAATGCTTCATCTATCTTCAAATGGAGAAAGCAGGAATCAGCCCAAATCATTATAATTGAAAAAACAGTAATTAAAAACTAAGTTTGTCCCACCGAAACAAACAATCTTGTATAATCAAATTTTATGAAAAACAAACAAAACACAGAAGATCCTAAACCTTGGTTTAAGAAAAATATCTTTATTTTTATTGCTATTTCTTTACTTTTTCTTTTTGTTATTAAGTTGCTAGATCAAAACTCATCCCAAAAAGATTTGTCTTATTCAGAATTTCAAGAATTGATGCAAAGCAATCCCCCTTCAGTCAAGAGGTTGCTCATTCTTCGCAACCCAGAAGGCTACGCCATTTCAGCCTACCTAGCATCATCAAGCGAGAGTAATTCAACTCCATTTTCATTCCATACTAATGAAATAATATATCAAACACAAGCACCAGCCAGTAATGAATTTAACTCTCTAGTTGAAGAATGGACAAAACAGGGTATCCAAATTCAGTTTAAAAGAAAATCAGCTTGGCAGAGTTGGATAACGTCTCTATTACCTTTCCTCATTATTTTTGGCATCTTCTGGTTCATTTATTCACGACAATCTCAAGGAGGGGCTGGCGGAAACAAAGGGATTTTTTCTTTTGGAAAAGTACGCATGAATGAGCCTGAACAATCTACAGTTACTTTTAATCAAGTTGCAGGTTGTGAAGAAGCCAAACAAGATCTGGAAGAGATTATTGGTTTTTTAGAGGATCCTGAAAGATTTTCTAATTTAGGAGCAAAAATTCCTAAAGGAGCTCTGCTGTTAGGTCCTCCTGGAACAGGTAAAACTTTACTCGCAAAAGCAGCATCTGGTGAAGCAAAAGTTCCTTTTTTTAGTATTTCTGGATCTGATTTTGTTGAAATGTTTGTTGGAATTGGAGCTTCTAGAGTTCGTAACCTTTTTGAACAAGCAAAAAAAAGTGCTCCTTGTGTAGTATTTATTGATGAAATTGATGCGGTAGGTCGTAAAAGAGGTTCTGGAGTTGGAGGAGGTCATGACGAGCGTGAACAAACTCTAAATCAACTACTAGTTGAAATGGACGGTTTTGCAAATAACCTAGGTATCATTATTTTAGCAGCTACAAACCGCCCAGATGTTTTAGACCCAGCTTTGTTAAGACCAGGTCGTTTTGACCGACAAATTGTAGTGGATGCTCCTGATTCTAAAGGTCGTGAAGCTATTTTAAATATTCATTTAGCTTTAAGACAAGTACCGATTGATGATAGTGTCGTCGTTTCTAATATAGCCAAAGGAACTCCTGGACTCGTTGGAGCCGATTTAGAGAATTTAATCAATGAAGCATGTCTACTAGCCGCCCGTTTCAATAAAAAAGAAGTCTCCATGATTGACTTTGAAGAAGCAAAAGATAAAATTATGATCGGTACTGAGCGTGTTTCTCGTATCCTTTCAGATGAAGAAAGAAAAATTACAGCATATCACGAAGCTGGACATGCTTTAATCACTAATCTTGTTAAAAACAAGGATCCTTTACACAAAGTGACTATTATTCCTCGTGGCAGTGCCTTAGGAATCACTTTTTCTCTCCCAGAAAAGGATCAATATACTATTTCTGCTGATTACATTTTAGACCGTATTGCTATTCTAATGGGGGGAAGAGAAGCTGAGTATTTATTTTTTAAACATCGAACAACAGGTGCATCTAACGATATTCAAGTCGCAACCAATTTAGCTAGACGCTTTGTTTGTGAATATGGAATGTCTGAACAATTAGGTCCATTGAACTACTCTTCTCAACAGGAAAATAGTTTTTTAGAACAAGGTGTTATACAAAATGCACAATACTCTAGTGTTACTGTTCAAGAAATTGATACTGAAATCAGAAACATTATTACTACACAAATGGAGCGAGTCAAACAACTGATCACAAAACATAAAAAGAAACTCGTAAATTTAGCTGAAGCATTATTAGAACATGAAACATTAGAAAGCGATGAAATTCAACTTGCCTTTGCAGGAAAAACTATTAAAAACGCTAAAAAAAGTCGTAATTTAGTTGACTACAAAAAGAAAATACTAAAAAAATCTACTAAAATCGTGAAGGATAAAGCCTATGAATAAATCTCTTTTACCATTTGGTTACGATCCGAAAACAGTCCAAGCTAGGCAAGATCTACTTAAACAGCAAACAGGAGTCAAATTACCATCTCAAACTTTCCATGACCCTGAAGACATGAAAGGTATTATTGAAAATCATGTTGGAGAAGTTACAATTCCAATGGGAATCTGTTCACCTCTTAAAGTCAATGGAGATTACGCAAAAGGTTCTTTTTTTGTTCCAGTTTGTACTGTCGAAGGAACATTAGCTGCATCTATGACTCGTGGAATGTTAGCGACAAGCCGTGAAGAAGGTATTCAAACAACACATATTAAACAGGGAGTTTCTAGAGCACCTGTGTTTCGATTCAATAGCGTTAAACCCATTAAAGCTTTTAAAACATGGATTGACAAAAACTTCGAAAAAATCAAAACAGAAGCTGAAAGCTCTACCCGATTTGGAAGACTCACTAAAATTGACTTTTATATTATTCAAGCAAATGTCATATTAGACTTTATCTATACAACAGGAAATGCTGCAGGTCAAAACATGGTCTCTCTGGCAACTTATAAAGCTTGTGAGTACATAAAAATGAACTATCAAGAAAAATTGAATTATATTCTAGATTCTAATTTTGCTAGTGATAAAAAAGCGTCCGGGATTAATAGTATTCGCGGACGTGGACATTATGTCGTTGCCGAAACAACCCTATCTCGAAGAACTCTCAAACGATTTCTCAAAGCCGATGTAGAAGATTACATTTTTGAACAACAACTAGTTCCTTATGTCGCTCAATTTTGCAATATGCAAGGAATACAACTTCATATTGCAAATGCTTTAACTGCTATATATTTAGCTACAGGTCAAGACACAGCTTGTGTTGCAGAAAATGCAATAGGTTACACACAAATGATTCCTCTTAAAGAGGGTGCTAAATTTGTCTTAACAATGCCGTCTTTGACAGTGGGTACTGTAGGTGGTGGAACTAGGCTAGAACAACAAAGGAGAAACCTAGAAATATTGGGATGTCATAAGGGCGAAAACTCCTCTAAAAAACTAGCAGAAATTATTTGTGCTTCAACACTGTGTTTAGAAATTTCACTTTGGTCCGCAATTATTTCTGACACTTGGGTCTCGGCACATATGAAATACGGTCGAAACTAAATGAGTCAACCCGAACTGAATAAATATCTTCAAGTTCATTGGGTTACCAAAGTAATTCGCTTTTTGTTCCGTATCTATTGCCGTATTGTTTTCAAAATTTATTCCCCATTAACCGTAACGGGCAAAAAAAATATCCAAAAAAATACTCCTATCATTCTTTGTAGTAATCACAATAGCCATATGGACACGGCTATTCTAGGAATCGTTGCTTGTAAAAGCAATAATTTTCTAGGAGCTCTAGCCGCAAAAGATTATTGGTTTGATAACTCTTTATTTCACTTTATTGCGAATTGCATGTTTCAATTAATTCCTATTCAAAGAAAAAACAGCAAATTATCTAATGATGACTCTCTAACACTTGAAGATACAGTTAACATTGCTAAACTTTTTTTAAACCATAACGACAAAAGACTTGTAATTTATCCTGAAGGAACGCGTTCAAAAACAGGTAAAATTCAAAAATTTAAAGATGGAGCTTCTTTCTTCTCACTAGATTTAAATATTCCAATTATTCCCGTCTATCTAAAGGGTATTCATGAAATTTGGGGCAAAGGTAAATTATTTATGCGTCCGCACCCATTTTTTGTATACATAGGAGCACCTATTTTTCCACAGGAAATAGATTTATCTTTGCCTTATAAAGAACGGGCAAAAAAAATAACTAAGCTCATTTTTCAAGAAATACAAAGGATGGCCTCTAATGGCTAAAACACGAGATTTAAAATTTAAAAATCATCATCGTTGGGGCTTTAAAGACTCCTTTTTTATAATAGAAAATAACCAAGTTATTTTTAAAAGCCCCCGTAATAGTTACTCTTTTTTTGCCAACCAACCCTTGCCACAATTTTTAAATTATGTTACGGAAAATATAGGTTTAGACTTAACAAAGGAAACAATTAAGTCTGAGAAATCTCTCCCTCAGCTTCCTAAACCTCAAATCCCAGATCAATTTTTACAAGAATTACAATCTATTTTAAATCATAATCAAATCTCAATAGACACTCTTGATAGAGTTGTGCACAGCCACGGTCAAACAACAAGCGAAGAAATCTATAAAATCCTGTATGAAGGAACTCTTAATAGATTTATCGATCTAGTCTTGTTTGCTCAAGATGAGACTCAAGTTAATCAAATTATTCAAATTTGTCTGAAACATAATATTTGCTTAGTCCCTTATGGAGGCGGAACAAGTGTAAGTGGAGCTTTGATACTACCTAAAAATGAGAATAGGCTCATGGTTTCTCTTGATATGCGTCGTATGAATACTATCGAAAAAGTAAATGAAAAAAACTTAACAGCTCGTATTCAAGCGGGAATAACTGGAAAAGAACTTGAAGAATCCTTAAACTCTTTAGGCTACACTATGGGACATGAACCTGATAGCATGGAGTTCTCAACTTTAGGAGGATGGATTTCCACAAATGCCAGTGGAATGAAAAAAAATCGTTACGGAAATATTGAAGATATCGTTCTTCAATTTAATCTAGTTAGCCCTATTGGAGAACTGTACCAAATTGGAAATTTTGACCGATCTTCCATTGGGATGCAACCAACCAAACTTTTATTTGGTAGTGAAGGTAATTTAGGAGTCATTACAACAGCAACTGTAAAAATCCACAAACTAGTTGAAAAACAAAAATACGCATCCATTATCTTTAAAGATATGGATACAGGTACAAATTTTTTAAGAGACATATCTAAATCTAGTATAAAACCATCCAGCATCAGACTCGTTGATAACGCTCAATTCACTTTCGGTGCTGCCCTTAGAGTCGCACCTAAAAACTGGAAAGAAAAACTAATCACAAAACTTCAAAAGTTTGTATTATTAAAAGTAAAAAAACTAGATCCTAAAAAGATCTCTCTACTAACTCTTGTCATGGAAGGCTCCAGTCAAGAAGTAAAACAACTGGAAAAATCCATAGATCTTTTACGAAAAAAGCACCAAGGAATTACTGGAGGTGAAAAAAATGGCAAAAGAGCTTATTTGTTAACCAATATTATTGCTTATATTCGTGATTTTCTAGGTGACTACCAATGTATCGGAGAAACGCTCGAAACAACGGTCACTTGGGACAAAATTAAAAATGTTTCAAAAACAGCTCATCAAACTTTAATTGATCAACATCAAAAGTATAATTTGCCAGGAAAACCTTACTTTTCTTATCGTATTACACAACTATATCACTCTAGCGTTTGTATCTATATAATGTTAGGACTTTGTACCAAAGGAATTGAAAACGCGACTGAAATTTATACTAAAATTGAATCTGCGATTAGAGACTCTATCATGAAAGCGGGAGGTTCTTTATCTCACCATCACGGTATTGGTAAATTGAGACAGCCTTTTTCTAAAAGAACTCTTTCTCAATCTAATATAGAATTACTTAAATCTGTAAAAGACAAAGTAGATCCTCATAATATTTTTGGTATTCAAAATAATCTATTTACAAAAAATAGCTAAACCCTATGACTCATAAAGTTATCATTATCACAGGTGCATCAAAAGGTATAGGAAAAGAACTTGCCCTAAGTTTATCCAAAAAATATCAAACTAATGTATCTTTTGCACTTTGCGCCCGCTCGTCAGATGAATTAAATAAAGTAAAAAATTTAGTGGAAGAAAATAAATCATCTTGTATCACTATTGTTGCTGATGTTACCAAAGAAAAAGACAATCAAAAAGTTGTTTTTGAAACAATTAAGGCATACCACAAAATTACTCACCTTGTTTTAAATGCAGGTATTAGTATGTGGTCTGAATTTTCAAATATCACTAAAATTAGTTCCATTAAAAAAATTATGGATACAAACTATACGGGACCAGCCTATATACTATACCATGCTTTATCTCATTTGAAGAAAAATAAAGGGCATGTTATTGCTATTTCATCATTACAGGGAATTATTAGTTTACCAAAGCATTCAGCTTATGCCGCATCCAAACACGCATTACATGGTTTAATAGATTCAATATCTTTAGAAGAACCTCTTATTAATTTTTCTAAAGTATTACTAGGTTGGGTTCGTGGTACAGAAATCAGAGCAAATAGAATGATTGAGTCTAATTCTATTAAACAGAATAAAAAAGCTCCACCTAAAAAAAATAATAACAACCTTTTTTCTATTAGCAGTCAAGAGTGTGCTCAAAAGATTCTAATTCTTATTGAAAAGCCGAAAAGACAACTTTTTATCCCACCCATTCTTCAGTTAGGTTTTTATTTTTATTTTATGTTCCCTAACATATTTAAAAAAATACTTATCAAAGTCATAAAGTTGGAACAAAAAACGACTTCAAATTAGTAATTGACTTTTTATATGAATGATTTTGCTTCTTTTCTTTCAAATTTTAAAAAGAAAACACCTATTTTTTTACTGAATTGTCACCCCTACAACATTAAAAGTTCTTTACCCTTAATTATGGGAATCGTTAATATCACCACCGATTCTTTTTTTGATGGATCAGTGAAAAAGACAACGGATAGCATTCTAAAAAAAGTTGAACAATATATTGCAGATGGAGCTCAAATAATTGATATTGGTGGCGAATCTACCCGACCTTATTCGAAAGTAATAAGTATTCAAGAAGAAATTGATCAAATTCTTCCTATCATCTCAAAAGTCAAACAGAATTTTGATATTCCAATATCAATTGATTCTTATAAATCTGATGTCGCAAAAGAAGCCTTTGAGGTTGGTGCGACTATTGTCAACGATATCTCTGGAATGTCTCTTGACCCAAACATGGAATCATTCATAATTGAACAACAAGCCACTATTGTTTTATGTCATATCCAAGGCTCCCCTCAAACCATGCAGAAAAAACCTACATATAAAAATGTCGTTCAAGATATTTATTCTTTCTTAGAACAACAATCAAATAAACTTATCTCAAAAGGCCTTCCAAAAGAAAATATTTGCCTAGATCCTGGTATAGGCTTTGGAAAAAACCAACAACACAATATTGACATTCTACAACATTTACATGTTTTCAAAAAAATTAATAGTAATATTTTAATCGGATTATCTCGTAAGTCTTTTATACAAAAACTTCAGGGCTTAGAAACATCAGATAAACTTATTCCTAGTGTTACTTTAAATCTTTTTTCTAGTTTGCAAGGTGCCACCATTTTACGCGTGCATGATGTAAAAGAAACAGCCGAAGCTCTTAAATCATTATATTCTATCTTTATAGATGAATGACTTTTCTTAGGTACTTAGGTTTTTTTATTTTCCTTGAGCAAATTTTTGCGTTCAATCCACAAATTTTAAAATTACTAAACGAAGCTTTAAATGATGGAGCTTTAGAATTTTCTCAGTATCAACAAGTTTTAGAAGAACTGAAACAAAATGTATCTTGTCAAAAAGCTTCTCAAATTTTACACTCATCTATTGGGAACCTTTATGACTTTGAATGTGACGAAAAGAAAATACCAACCAAAACTGAAACATCTTATCAAAGTCAATTTTTTCCTGAGATTAACTTGTATCGCCATCAGTTTTTGTTCTCCTTCAAAAACAAAATATTATCACTAAAACAAAAACTAAACAACAATTCTATTAATGATATTTCTCAAGTCAATCTTAATTACAAAAACCAATTTATTCAATTCGGACATTTATCTATACCTCGATCTAACCTTGTTGGTCGAAATTATTGGGTTTCTCAAAATCCTTTATCTACAAAAATTTCATCTTTAGGTTCTCCTAGAAAAAAATTTCATGGATTATATTGGAAAAAAAAAACGAAACAAATTCAATTTAACTTATGGTATTCATATAACACTAATTTGTCCTCTTTATCAAAAAATAAAATAACTGCAACTTTTATAGGTGTCAGAGTTATTAAAAAATGGAAACAAATCAATATTGGACTTCATTCAACTCTACAGTATTTTAACCAGAAAAAACTAAATGTGTATACAGTTTTAAATAGTATTCACTTCAAAGAGCTCTGGCTTAATCAAAGTATATCTATATCAACATCTCCATCTTCTTCTTTTCATTCCAACCAAGACGTTCTACCTTGGTTTATTTCTTGGCAGTGGCAAGATTTAAGAAAAACATCTTTCTTTGAATTCTCTAAAGCAAATTCAAATTATTGGAATCCTCTTCACCCATATTATAGTCGTTCTGATTCTGTTTTCTTTTCTGAAATTACCGCTTACGGTGCTAATGAGAATAGATTACATTGGAGACAAAAAGTAGTTTTTTGGAGGAAGTCTAGAAAAAATTGGATTAAGATCTCTCCTATTCTATTTAATACAAAAGCTCAATGGGTACAAAGAGAGGGCATCAAACTTCTTTACTTTTCTTCAGCAGATCTATCACTTAAAGCAAACAATTTTAAAACAAATATAAAATTAAAATACCAAAACACAAGTTCTAATCCTTTTTCATCAATTAGAATTAAACAGAATTGGATTCACCAAAGACAACAAATTCATCTTAAAAATGAACTGAAATCTAAATCCTATCAGGGTAGTTATCCTTTTCCCTCATCTTTAAAATGGCTGTACAAAACAAATCTGTTTACCTTTCATACAGAAATTTTAACGCATGATATGTTAAACCCTTTAGCAAAATGGAACTTTGAGCTATCTCATTCTTGGAATTTAAACTCTTATTTAATCGTTTTTAACGAAACCTTGCTATCCTTTGAAAAAACAACATTGCAAAATAATTTATATTATCAAATTCAAGTTAAAGGTATTTGGTAATAAAAAAAGGCTTTGTTTCACAACAAAGCCTTTACTAAAGCTGGCAAAAAAACTATTCTGCTTTTTTTGACTCTTCTTTTACTATGCTCTCTACTGAAGCATCTTCTTCCTTTGGTTCATTGACAACTTCCTCTTTTGAAGATGGTCTTGTCTTAGCTATCTTAAGTGATTTAGAACCCTCATTTTTTTTGGATTTAGAAATTGCATCATCTACTAGGGTCACTATTGCCATTTTGGCATTATCTCCATGACGATAATCTAAAAGTTTTAATACACGTGTATAACCACCGTTACGATCTCTATAACGATCAGCTAAGATTTGAAACAACCCTTGAAACGATTGTTTATCTTTAACAAAACGAGCCGCTTGTCTTTTTGCCGCCAAATCACCTTTTTTAGCATAAGTAATTAAACGATCGACCAAACTTCTTACGGCCTTAGCTTTCGGAACAGTTGTCCTAACATGCCTATCCATCTGATTTTCAGACAAACCTTTCAATAATATAGAAGTTGCTAAGTTCTTCAACATTGCCTTGCGATGTGCACTATTTCTGCCTAATTTTTTTGTTTTTACACCATGTCTCATAAATTTTACCTAATCTTAATTTAGATTTTAACTGTTTTTGTCAATAGACATTCCAAAATGAAGATCCAAAGAAATTAAAACTTCATTCAATTCAACTAAAGACTTCCGACCAAAGTTCTTGTATTTCAACATTTCAGATTCTGAATGTTTCACCAAATCACCCAAAGTATGAATTTGAGCCCATTTTAAACAATTACTTGAGCGAACTGACAATTCTAATTCATCTATTTTCGTTTGTAACAATGAAGAAAGTCTTTCGCTTTCAACATCTTGTAAAGCTTCTTCAGCTGAATCTAGTTCACCTTCAAAATTAATAAAAAGATCAAGATGATCACTCAATAACTTTGCAGAATACGCCAAAGCATCTTCAGGAGAAATACTTCCATTAGTCTCTATATCAAAAGTCAAAGAATTTAAATCTGTTTTTTGACCAACACGCGTATCAGAAACATCATAATTTACTTTTAATACTGGAGAATAATTAGCATCTAAAGAAATTAATCCAACTGTTTTAACTTCTTCTTGACTTGCTTCAACATAACCACGACCTATAGAAATATATATTTTCATTTCTAAATGAGCTTTTGTATCTAAAGTTGCAAGATGTAAATCTGGGTTTAAAATTTCTACATCAGGATTTAGATCAATATTTGCTGCAGAGACTTTACCTTCTCCCGAAATATTTAAGTGAAGTACAGTTTCTTCATCTGCATTTAACTTACAATGTAACTGCTTTAAATTCAAAAGCAAATCAGCAACATCTTCTTTAACACCTTCAATGACATCAAATTCGTGGTTAACGCCTTCAATTTTTACGGCAACAACACTTGGACCCTGTAAACTTGAAAGCATGATACGACGCAAAGTATTTCCTAAAGAAACACCCCAACCTCGTTCTAAAGGCTCTATGACAAAACGACCATACTTGTTATCGTTTTCTTCACTTTTTTTTATTCCCTCTGGCATTGGGAGAGTTTTCCATTTCATCTTGATGACTCCGTTATTTTTGTACTATGGTAAATATTAAATTCTTCTTTTTTTCTTTGGTCGACATCCATTATGTGGAACACCTGTAACATCTTGAATAGATAAAATATCTAAACCCGTCATCTTTAAAGAACGAACCGCTGATTCTCTACCAGGACCTGCACCTTTAACTCTGACATCTAATTTTTTAACACCTAATTCAAGAGCTTTTTGAGCGGCTCTTTCTGCAGCTAATTGAGCAGCGAAAGGCGTACTTTTTCTAGAGCCTTTAATTCCGACACAACCAGCAGAACTCCAACTTACAGTTTCCCCATTAACATTAATAATTGTAACAATTGTATTATTAAAAGAAGCTAAAACAGTACACTGTCCATAGGGACTTGCTTGTGTTTTTCCTCTTTTAACTTTAACAGCAGAAGTATCTGTTGTTGTTTCTGAAACAACTTCTGTTGAAGTTTGCTCCTTTAGTGGAGTTTCTTCTTTTTTTTCCAAATCTTGAGTATTTTCTGACATAAAGAACCTTTTATATTATTATTTCGTTACTTTTTTCTTGTTAGCGACTGTTTTACGAGGTCCTTTTCTAGTTCTCGCATTCTTTTGAGTATTCTGACCACGGACAGGAAGACCTTTTCTATGACGTAATCCTCTATAAGAACCTATTTCAACCAATCGTTTAATATGCATTAATTGTTGTGTTCTTAGATTTCCTTCTGTGACATAATCCTTCTCAATTGTTTTACGAAGAAGTCCTATTTCATCAGAATTAAGATCACCTATTTTTTTGTTAGGATCAATTCTTATTTTTTCCAAAATTTGAGTGGCAAAAAAGCCACCTATTCCGTACATATAAGTTAAACCTATAATACATCTTTTATTATCTGGTAAATCAATACCTGCTATACGAGTCATAATTTTTCCTTTTATCCTTGTCTTTGTTTATGTCTAGGATTTTTCTTACAATTAATACGTATCACGCCCTTTCTACGAACGATGATACAATTATCACATCTTTTTTTTACTGAAGCTCTTACTCTCATAATATTCTCATTTTTCTCTATAAACAATTCGACCATGATTTAAATCATAAGGCGATAATTCTACTAAAACACTATCATCAGGAAGAATTCTAATGTAATTTTTTTTCATAGCTCCAGAAATATACGCCAAAATTTCATGCCCATTCTCTAATTCAATCCTAAAAGTTGCATTAGGAAGAGACTTCTTAACCTTACCTCTGACTTGGATTCCATTTTGCTTTGCCATAAACTAAACCGATTTCCTTCCACGAATTTTACCATGACTCATGAAACCTTCATAATGTTGCTCTTGCAAATGTGATTGTAATTGTCGAAGAGTTTCTAAAGCAACTCCTACACAAATCAAAACACTCGTTCCACCAATATAAAACGACATATTTAAAACATCTTTTAAATAAAAGGGACCAATACTAATGATTGCCAAAAAAATTGCACAAGTCAAAGTTACTCTAGTCAAGATAAGATCTACGTACTCTGCCGTTTTTCTTCCTGGACGAATCCCAGGAATAAATCCACCTGATTTTTTTAAGTTTTCCGCAATCTCAGTAGGATTATACTGAATAGCTGTGTAAAAATAAGTAAAAAACACAATAAAAACAACATACACCAATGAATGTAACCACTCTCCAGGTAACATTAAACGCCCAATTGTTTGTCCAGTTTGCCAATTTGGAAAAAACGAAAAAAATTGTGCGGGAACAAACATAATAGCAGAAGCAAAAATCACAGGCATAACTCCAGCTGTGTTAACTTTTAACGGTAAAAAGCTACTACCACCAGCAACCATTTTTCGTCCCATTTGACGACGAGGACTTTGTAAAGGAATACGTCGAATTCCTTGATCTACAAATACAATGAATCCAATTACAACAATCACAACAGCGATTGTCATTAAAACTTGAGCTAAAGAATTTTCTTGATTAATAAATAATTCAAATTCGCTAAAAATTGCAGAAGGGACTCCCGCAACAATTCCAGCAAAAATAATCAAAGAAATACCATTACCGATACCTCGAAATGTAATTTGTTCTCCTAACCACATAATAAAAACGGTTCCAGTCGTAAGCGTCAATGTACTAAATAAAATAAATGGAATACGAGCAATACCAGCAACAACCATACTTTCACCAGAAGCAAGTTGAGTCCCGCTCAACCAAATTGTAACACCTAAACCTTGACCCATCGCAATCAAAATTGTCAGATAACGTGTCCACTGAGTAATTTTAGAGCGACCTTCGTCACCTTGTTTTTGTAATTCAGCAATTTTAGGAATAACCGTACCTGAAAGTTGGATAATAATAGAGGCAGTAATATACGGCATAATACCCAAAGAAAAAACAGCAGCCCTTGAAACAGCACCCCCAACAAAAGTATTATAGAGAGTAAAAAGATTTGTAGATGCTCCAGAGAAAAGTTCTGCCAACGCGTTTGTATTCACACCTGGTATAGGAATATATCCGCCTAAACGATAAATAAAAAGAAGCAATAGAGTGAAAAGAATCTTTTCTCTTAGCTCTTTTATTTTAAATACATTACTTAATCCTGTCAGCAATCTCAAAATGCTTCTCCTATTTCGATTTTTTTGTCACTTGAACGGTTCCGCCAGCAGCTTCTATTGATTTTGCTGCTACCTTACTACACTGATCAACTAATACTTGAAAAACTTTAGTCACTGAACCATTCGCTAAAAGTTTAACTGGGTGATCTATTTTTTTAATTAGTCTAGCCTTGAACAAAGTTTCATTTGTAACCTCATTCTCCATTCTTTTTTCTAAATCCGATAAATTAACAATTTGTGTCGTTTGGTCAAATTTTGAATTAAAACCAAATTTAGGAACTCTTTTTTGCAAAGGCATTTGACCACCTTCAAAACCACGAGCAATACCTGAACTTTTTCGAGCTCCAGCTCCTTTGTGACCACGACCTGAAGTTTTTCCACAACCCGAACCTAGACCACGACCTAATCGTACTGATTTTTTAGTAGAACCAATAGTTGGTTGTAAATTTGATAAATCAATCATTTTTGTTCCTCCACAGAGATTAAATGATTCACAACTCTTAACATACCTTTTATAGCAGACGTTTGGTTATGAACAACACTTTTTCGAATCCCTTTAAGTCCTAAAGCTTCTAATGTTTTTCTTTGGGAAGGTTTACTTCCTATTTTACTTTTTACTTGTGTTATTTTTAACTTCATAATATTAAACTGTCTGTCTTAATTTTTCAAAAAACTCTTTACCTTTTTGTGATTTTAAACCATTTAAGGTTGCTCTAACAACATTAAAAGAGTTTGTAGATCCAAAAATCTTAGTCAGTACATCTGTTACTCCAGCCAATTCTAACACAGCTCTAGCAGCTCCTCCAGCAATTACGCCTGTTCCTTTTGAAGCAGGTCTGATGAAAACATCAACCGATCCAAAGTGACCTGTTGTCTCATGAAAGATTGTACCATCCTCTAAGATTACTTCTTCTTGACTTTTGTAAGCATTTTCGGTTGCCTTTCGTACAGACTCTGAAACATCTTTGGCTTTTCCCTTACCAATGCCAATCATTCCTTTTTTGTTACCAATAACAACAAGGGCAGAAAAGGAAAAGCGACGACCACCCTTAACAACTTTAGTACAACGGTTGATTGTTACAACACGTTCTTGATATTCTTTTTCTTCGGTATCCAACATAACTCCTATTAAAAATTTAGACCAGCTTCTCTTGCACCATCAGCAAAAGATTTAACTCGACCATGATATAAATAACCAGATCGATCAAAAACAATTTCATTGATTCCTTTGCTTTTCGCAATTTCACCCAATTGTTTTCCAAGAATAAAACTAGCTTCTACTTTGGTCTTACCTTTTAATAAAATTTTAGTATCCTTAACTACAGACGAAGAAGAACCTAAAGTAATCCCTTTTTCATCATCAACTAGTTGTCCATAAAAGTGATTTAAACTTCGGCGAACACACAGACGAGGCAGAGATTCTGTGCCCTGTATTTTTTGGCGGATATGTTGGCGCCTCGCTCTTCTAATTTTAACTCTTTCTTTTGCTATATCACGCATTTCAAAACCTTTCTAATTATGATTTTTTAACTTCTTTTCTTCGGACTTCTTCACCAGCATATCGAACACCTTTACCTTTGTAAGGTTCTGGTTTACGGTACGATCTAATATTTGCTACTACTTGACCAACTTTTTGTTTATCAATTCCAGAAACTGTTAACTTGGTATTTCCGTCTAGTTTAAACTCAATATCTTCAGGAGGATCTAATAAAATTGGATGTGAATAACCTAATAAGAAATTAAGACTCTTTCCTTTAAGTTCCACACGATAACCCACTCCAATAATTTCTAAAGATTTTGACCAACCTTCTGATAAACCTTGAATAATATTAGCCACATTAGCACGAGTTGTACCATGTAAAGCTATCAACTTTTTAGCTTCAGTAGCTCGAGAAAAAGTAAGTTCATTCTCATTAATTTCAGCTTGAATTCCTTCTGGAAGAGTATAATCACTTTTGCCTTTTGGACCTTCAGCATAGAAGCGGTTTCCATTTATTTTTATTTTAACAGATGCAGGAACATTGATAAGTAGTTTTCCAACTCGAGACATAATTTACCAGACCTTTAAAAGAACTTCACCACCACAATTTTCTTGGCGAGCTTGGATATCTGTCAAAATCCCTTTAGAAGTCGACAGGATTGTAAAACCTAAGCCATTAATTGTTTTAGGAATATTAACTAGTTTTGAATAATTTCTAAGACCAGGTTTACTTATTTTCTTCAATCCTTGTATTGCGGCAACAGATCCAATGTATTTCAACTTGATTTTAATCATATCTTGCTTATTATCTTCAATAACAAGAAACTTCTCTAAGAAACCCTCTCTAACTAATATTTTCAAGATTTCTATTTTTAAATTAGAAGCAGGTATTTGAACAGTTTTTTTATTCACTGCCAAAGCATTTCTAATTCGTGTTAATAAATCTGCAATAGGATCTGTATTCATAATTTTCCTTTCTACCAACTTGCTTTTTTAATTCCTGGAATCAATCCCTCTAGAGACATCTCTCTAAAGCAAATTCTGCAAATTCCAAATTTACGCATAAAAGAACGAGGTCTTCCACAACGATTGCATCGATTATAACTGCGTACCGCAAATTTTGGTACTCTTTTATTTTTTTCTATTAATGATCTTTTAGCCATATTTCTAAACCTATTTTTTACGGAAAGGCATTCCTAATTGTTGTAAAAGTTCGCGACCACCTTCATCTGTATCCGAAGAAGTTACAAAAGAAATGTCCATTCCCATAATAGAAGGTATTTTGTCATATTCTATTTCCAAAAACACTATTTGCTCTTTAATTCCTAATGTGTAATTTCCACGACCGTCAAAACTTTTATTCGAAACTCCTTTAAAATCACGGACACGAGGTAAAGCCAAGTGAACTAGTCTATCAAAGAAATTCCACATACGATCACCTGTTAGAGTTACTTTTGCTCCAATTGGAGAACCTTCTCTAAGTTTAAAATTAGAAATCGCTTTCTTTGCTCGAGTAACAACAGCTTTTTGCCCTGTTATTTTGGTAAGAGTTTCTACAGCCTCATTCACTATTTTAGAGTTTTGAGTTGCTTTACCTACACCCATATTTAAAACAATTTTCTTCAAATGGGGAATAGACATTACATTAGACAATCCTAATTTATTTTTTAAAAAGCCTTTGATTTCGTCTCTAAATTTTATTTTTGATTTTGATTCTATCATAATTTATTTCTTTTAAAATGACTTTTAAACTGCTATCTATCCTTTTGTTCTTTCTTAGATACTTTCTCTAAGGCAACATTCGAAATATGTATAGGCATTTCTTTTTCAACAATCCCACCTTTCTCATTTTTAGGACTAGGTTTTTCATGTTTTTTACAAAGATTAACACCTTGTACAAGTACTTTGTCTTTTTTAGGAAAAGATCTTAACACTTGACCCGTTTTTCCACGATTTTTACCAGAGATAACTTTAACGATATCGTCTTTTTTGATAGAAGACATTATAGAACCTCCACTGCTAAAGAAATAATTTTAATATATTTTTTATCTCGTAATTCTCGAGCAACAGGGCCGAAAACACGTGTTCCTTTAGGATCGCCATTGTCATTAATAAGAACTATCGCATTCTCACTAAAACGAATTGCTGAACCTTGTGGACGCTGAACCTCTTTTCTTGTACGGACAACAACAGCCTTTTGAACTGTCCCTTTTTTGATATTTCCATTAGGAATTGCCTTCTTAATTGTAACGACAATAACATCACCAACTGAAGCATAACGACGACGAGAGCCTCCCAGTACTTTTATACATTGAGCCTCTTTAGCTCCCGAGTTGTCAGCTACGATCAATCTTGTTTCTACTTGAATCATAATTTATACTACTTTTTTAACTCAATAATTTTAATTAAACGCCAGCACTTCAATTTGCTTAAAGGTCTAGTTTCCATAATTTCAACTAAATCACCTTCTTTGGCTTCATTATTTTCATCATGAGCTTTCAACTTTTTAGTAAACGACATCATCTTACCATAAAGAGAATGTTTCTTTTTCTCAACAAATGAAAGTGTGATGGTTTTGTCCATTTTATCACTGCAAACAATACCTTGACGCACTTTGCGATTTGAATTTCTTTGGGATGTATTCATTGTAACCACTATTTCTCCCCTAGGCTATCTTGCCATTGTTTTTCTTGAATTAATGTCTTAACTTGGGCTATTGTTCGTCTTTTCTCACGAATCAAAGATGTATTTTCTAGTTTGCCTAAAGAAAAT
The DNA here is from genome assembly GCA_965261055.1 of Fibrobacteria bacterium. Classification (GTDB taxonomy): domain Bacteria; phylum Fibrobacterota; class Fibrobacteria; order UBA11236; family JADFYW01. Next base: position 1,120,515 of record OZ253440.1, read on the forward strand.
TGAAATTTTGTATCAAAGTAATCTTTACGAAGATCAACCAATGTTGTTTGCAAATCCTCTTGCTTCATTTCTTTGTATTTACTTAAATCTTTCATGTTCTAATCCTCAATGTCTACAAACATTGTTTTAACTGACAATTTTTGAGCAGCTATACGAAGTGCATCTTGGGCTACATCTTTTGAAACACCTGCCATTTCAAACATAATACGACCTGGTTGCACAACTGCAACCCATCCTTCTGGATGACCTTTACCTTTACCTTGTCTTGTTTCAGCGGGCTTTCTCGTGTATGGTTTGTCTGGAAAAATACGAATCCAAACTTGTCCTCCTCGTTTTATTTTACGAGTCATAGCAACCCTAGCTGCTTCAATTTGACGAGATGTAATCCAAGCAGCTTGTAGTGCCTTCATTCCGAAGTCACCAAAAGCAAGACTTGTTCCAGCTTTAGAAAGACCTTTCATTCTTCCTTTCTGGACTTTTCGTCTTCTTACTCTTTTTGGGCTTAACATATCCGTTCCTTTTAACGCACAGCTAGTGCTTGTTTCTTAATAATTTCACCTTTAAAAATCCAAACTTTAACGCCTATTGTACCGTATGTTGTTTCAGACCTAGAGGTAGCATAATCTATTTCAGCTCGTAGAGTCTGTAGAGGCAAACGCCCCTCTCCATGCTTTTCAATACGAGCTATTTCAGTACCACCCAATCGCCCACCCAATTGGATTTTAATTCCTTTAGCACCTAAACGCATTGTACCTGAAACTGTTTTCTTCATCACTCGACGAAAAGCCACACGCCTTTCTAATTGACGAGCAATATTGTCAGCAACTATCTGAGCATCTAATTCTGGGTGTTTGATTTCAACAATGTTAATATAAATTTCTTTACCAGTAAGATGTTGTATTTCCATTCTAAGACTCTCAACTTGCTCTCCTCTTTTCCCGATGATAACTCCTGGACGAAAAGAATGTAAGTTAACAGTTATTCTTTTTGTTGTTTTAGAAATGGCTATTTTAGATAAACCAACATTTTCCAAACGTTTTTTAAGATAGCGACGAATAACTATATCTTCATAAAGAAGATCTGCGAAATTCTTTTTAGCGAACCAAGTTGATTCCCATTTACGGAAAACACCAAGTCTAAAACCAATTGGATTTGTCTTCTGTCCCACAATACTCCTACTTAGTTACTAATTACAACAGTTAAATGACACTGTTTCTTTAAAATTTTAAACGCTCGACCTTGGGCTCTTGGGCGAATTCTTTTAATTGGCGCACCCTGATCTACTGTCATTTTAGTGATACTAAATTCACTTACTTCAACAGAAGTATTTAAATTTTGATCTTTCAAATTAGCTACTGCTGCTTTCAAAACTTTATCAACCATCTCAGCACTCTTCTTTTGTTGTTTCAATACAAACAGAGAAGCTAATACAGACTCAACAGGTTTATTTCGATACAAATCACACACTTGTCTCATTTTACGAGCAGAACATCTTAAATTCATAGCTTTTGCAATTGCTTCCATTATTTATCCTTTTTGGAATGACCTCTATAGGTTCGCGTTGGAGCGAACTCACCTAATTTATGCCCGACCATATTTTCATTAATATAAACAGGTATAAAAGATTTTCCATTATGTACAGCAACAGTAATGCCTACAAATGTAGGAGAAATCATAGAGCGACGGCTCCAAGTCTTAATAGCTTTCTTTTTTGTTTCATTACTCATCACTTCTACTTTTTTAAGTAAGTGAGTATCAATGAAAGCACCTTTTTTGAGAGATCTAGTCATAATTAATTCCCTTATTTTCTTCTTTTTTTAGGTCGATGCGATACAATAAACTTTTCAGTACGCTTGTTACTACGCGTTTTCTTGCCTTTGGATTTTAATCCCCAAGGAGAAACTGGGTGTCCACCACCAGAAGTTTTACCTTCTCCACCACCCATTGGGTGATCAACTGGGTTCATCACAACACCTCTAACTTTAGGTCTTTTACCTAACCAACGAGAACGTCCTGCAGAACCACTTACAATTTTATTATGATCAATATTTCCAACACGACCTAAAGTTGCACAACATTGCGAAAAAATAAGTCTAACTTCTCCTGAAGGCAACTTAACATGAACATAGCGATCATCTTTACCTACAATTTCAGCCTTACCACCAGCAGAACGAACGAACTGTCCACCTTTACCTGGTTTAAGTTCTATGTTATGAATACTTGTATTCAAAGGTATTTTAGAAAGAGGTAACACATTACCCACTTCAATTGCTGCAGTTTCTTTATTTACAATTGTTTGTCCAACTGCAAAATTTTCAGCAGCAACAATATAACGATGTTGACCGTCTTCATAGCGAATTAATGCAATGTTACAAGAACGATTCGGATCATATTCAATTGTTTCAATGACTGCAGGAATATTTTGACGATCTCGTTTAAAGTCAACAATACGGTACAATCTTTTATGTCCACCACCACGACGACGCATTGTGATAACACCGCGATTATTACGACCAGCTTTTTTACTCAAACCTTCACACAAAGGTTTATATGGCTTATTAGTCGTAATTTCTGCAAATTCAGAAGTTTGTTTATAACGTAGAACTGGAGTTAATGGTCTATAGGTTTTCACTTACACTCCTTCAAATTCTGAGATTGTATCACCTTTTTTTAAGCAAACATAAGCTTTCTTCCAAGAAGAGCAACGACCATAATCGCGACGCACTTTTTTAAGTTTACCTTGATAATTAGAGATATTAACCGATTCAACTAAAACATTAAAATGACTTTCTATTATTTTTTTAATTTCTTGTTTATTAGCAGACCGATCCACTTTAAAAACATACTGATTATGTTTATATCGAACTTCTGATGACTTTTCGGTAAACAAAGGGGAGTTTATAAGGTTAATTGCCATTAGAATCTCCTTCAGTAAAAGCACGCATGGCTTCTTGAGTGAAAATAATTTGATCCATCAAAATAACATCATAAACATTTAATAAATCTATAGAACAAACACAGACATTTTTTAGGTTACGAGCAGACAACATCAATTGCTCATTCAAACTTGAAACTAAAACACATTTTCTTTCAGAATCTTTAAAGTTAGCTTTGTTCAACAAACCCTGCAATACTTTTGTTTTGACTTCAGATAAGTTAAACTTTTCAAAGATTGATATTTTTGAATCCACAGCTTTTTCAGTCAAAGCTCCTCTCAAAATTTTTTGTTTTAACTTACGATTTATTTTGCGTGTATAGTCTCTAGGTTCAGCTCCGTGTGCTTTTCCACCTCGAACCCAAATAGGGGATGTATTAGATCCAGATCTAGCACGACCTGTTCCTTTTTGTTTCCAAGGCTTCTTACCCGTTCCACTAACTTCACTTCGACCTTTCGTTTTAGCAGTACCTTGACGAGCATTACCTCTTTGAACTGTAATTCCGAAATGAATTAAACCTGCATCAACAGGACTATTAAAACAAGCTTCATCTAAATCAACCTGTGATTTAAGAGCACCTTCCGCTGTATATAAATTTGCTTTAGTCATTATTTCGTCTTTTGGATCATTACAACACCTTGTTTTGCCCCAGGAACAGCTCCTTTAACAAAAAGAAGGTTTTTTTCAGCATCAACTTTAAAAACTTTCAAGTTTTTAACTGTTGTTTTTGCATCCCCATATTGCCCTGGCATTTTTTTACCTGGAAAAACACGAGAAGGAGAAGAACAAGCTCCAATTGCACCTGGTGCTCTTTTATTACGAGAACCATGAGTCATTGGACCACAAGAGAAACCGTATCTTTTGATCGTTCCTGAAAAACCATGTCCCTTACTATAACCTGTTACTTGAACTTTAGCTTCGCCTTCAAAGATAGAAATATTCCATGTATCACCTATTTTCACATCTTGTGATACATCAAAAGAAAACTCTTTTATCCGACGAAAAAGTTTAATGTTATTTTTTTTGAAAAAACCTATTTCAGCATTTGTAAGATGCTTCTCTTTCGCAGAAAAACAACCACCTTGAACAGCTGTGTAATTATTTTTTTCAACTGATTTAAGACCAACAACAGTTGTATCTTCCGCTCGAAGGACAGTTACAGGAGTAGCTATTCCTCCAGCATCAAACAAACGGGTCATACCTATTTTTTTAGCAAGAATTCCATTCATAATTTACCTATGCTTTAATATCAACTTCAACCCCAGCAGGCAACTCTAAACGCATTAAAGCATCCACAGTTTGAGGGTTAGCGTTTAAAATATCTATCAATCTTTTGTGCGTTTGTATTTCAAACTGCTCTCTAGATTTTTTATTAACATGCGGAGAACGATTTACCGTATAAATTGTTTTTTTGGTTGGCAAAGGAACTGGACCAGCTATTTTAGCTCCAGCATTCTTAGTAACTGTAACAATATCTTTTGTAGACTTATCAATCATGTTATAGTCAAAAGACTTTAATCTAATTCTTATTCTTTGTTCTGCCATAATAGCTTCCTTATTGGCTTAGAACAGAAAAAGAATTTTATTAAAATACTCTTAGACTTTGCGGCTCTAAAACCATAATTTATTGTCTTTTAACTTTCTTAAAAAAGAAACCTACCCAATGATCTTCATTAGGAGAGAGATGCAATATAGCATATATAGAACATATTGTATAGTTTTTTATTAATTATTTTTTCAACGGTAACACAAATACTCTAAAGAAAAATACCCTAATCCTTTTGTCATTGATCGTATCGTCGTTGTATAACCGAGAGTAGCTTTCAAAGTTATTTCCGCTTCTATTTTTATCATTAAATCCATATTTTGTAAAGATTTAATCAAGGATTTTTCTTTTTCCAAATGTTGAACTACATTACCACAATACTGAACAGGAGTAAAAACGCATAAACGCACAAAAGGTTCCTGTTTTCGCAATAAACTAGGAATGAAATATAAATTTAAAGCATCATACAATACTTTGTGCAACAAAACAGACGATATGTTTTCTTGATTGTGGTTTATATTCAGTAAAAGAACTGAAAATCCTATCAACTCCCCATAACCTAGAACTGGTTTTTTAACAAAGGATAAAAAAGCAGATTGAGCCACTTTTAATAAATCTTCCTCTAAATCTACTTTTGATTTTAATTGCCTAGAACAACTAGGATAAATTTCATATTCTAATTCTAGACTCTGTTCTTTTAAAGAACCTTTATTTTTTCCAATGTAAGATTCACTTAATTGATATTTCTCGTAATAAATTGGTTTAATTTTCCTCAAGACGACTGCTTGGGTTAATTTACATAATCTTTTATAAAAAACTTGTAATTGTAGCTCTCCTAAAGTAGAAACAATCCATTGACCATTACTCTTATTCAAACGCACTTTAATAGATGGGTAGGCTTTCAACAATGTTTGTATGCCATCTTCTAGTAAAGATAATTTTTCCTCTTTTTTCAACTCCAAAACTGCTTCTAATAAAGGTTCAGTTTTTAAAATTTGTTTGGATTCTTTTATTCCCTCTGTAGTTAATACAGAACCTAAAGTTAATCTTCTGTCGTCATTACATGTCACAGCAACAATAGAACCAGCTTTAGCTGTTTGAATTGGGAGAAACTCTTGAGCTTTAATTTCACTTAACTCAGAGAAATTATGATAAGGTAAAGAAAAATCTTGATTTAATTTAACCCAATATTTTTTCTCATTCTCTAACTCTTGTGCTTCTAACACTTGTACCTTAAAAACAAAGCCTATTTCCGAACCTTTCTCTAAATATTCAGGAGTGAACCATATCAAACCATTTAAGAGTTGTCTAACTCCTATATTACGATAAGCAGATCCCATGTAAATTGGCATATATTCCTGACTCTGTACCGCTAATTTTAAACCATTTAAAATATCTTCTATTGGTATTGCTTCCTCATTTAAAAACAGCTGAGTTAGAGATTCACAATACAAAGAGGCAATATCAATTAATCTCTGAAAGTCATACTTTAGATCCTCCTGCATACTTGAGGGAACCTCTCTAATAATAATTTCACGGGGATTTTTTGCGTTGTAATATAATGCTTTTTGATTTAAAACATCTATGATTCCTTTTAGCTGCCCTTCACGATAAAGAGGTCTTGAAAGAATCAACGCCTTAACCTCCAAAACATCTTCTAAAGAAATAACCAAATCATTTAAATTTAGATGTAGTCTATCTAATTTATTAATAAAACAAATTGATGGTAGCTTCTTTTCTTTTGCTTTTTTCCAAACATTTAAAGTTTGTGATTCTATACCGTCTACTGCAGAAATCAAAATAAGACTACTTTCAGCAGCACTCAAACTTAAATCAACTTCTACTTCAAAATCAAGATGACCTGGAGTATCTAATAAGCCTAATCTTTCTTGTTTCCAGTTTAAAGAAATACAACTTGATTCTATCGTGATTCCCCTAGTTCTTTCTTCTTCTAAAAAATCTAAAGCGGTTACACCTTCTTCTATTTCCCCACATGCAGAAATCGTATAAGAAAAGTATAACAACCTTTCACAAAGAGTTGTTTTACCTGAATCAACATGAGCAATGACGGCAATATTTTTCATTTGTACAAAAGCAAGAAGTTTAGATCCCAAGTTCTATAAGATTCTAAACAACAAGTTAAGTACAATACTATTTAGAAGCAGTAAAAATTTAAACTCAATTTTTTTCAACCATCAAATTTATAAAAACTACAGGAATTAAATAAAAAAGCACCTCTTTCATAGTTGCTTTTTCATTATCACATTCTATCACACAAAATTTTAGTCACTCTTTAGTCACTCAATTCGTTACCGTAATAATTACTATCGCTGTTTTATCACTGTCAAAAACTGAAGTCGCCGTAATTGTAGCACTGCCTAGAGCAACTCCCGTAACAACACCATCTATAACTGTTGCAATAGACATATTACTTGAGGACCACCTTACATTCTGCGAAGCACCTCCTTCAACCTCTACCATCACAGTTAAGCTTATATTTTCTTCTAAATTTATACTCGTAGTTGTGCTCAGCAATGTCACTACTATTACCTTTGGTTCTATAACATTAACTGTAGCTTCTGCTAATTTTGTAGGATCAAAAACAGATCTCGCTGTAATCGTTGCCCGCCCTTGAGACAAACCAGTTACAATGATACTGTCAGCACTCATAGTTATGCTTACAATGCTACTATCACTAATACTATAAACCACACTAGAGTTAGCTTGATTCAATATCAGCACAGTTAAATTTAATATTTGAGTCTCTCCAACAACAACAGAAGATCCCGTTGGCTCCAATATAACATCGGTTACAATAGGAGGTAAGATAATAAGAACTGAAACTGTATCTGCTTTAGATGTATCAACTACAGAGGAAACAATGATATTAACTCTAGTTTCTCCAGTTGCCACTACACCAACAGCAGTTATTAAACCGTTTGCACTCACTGTTGCTAGACTAGTATCACTACTCATCCATACCACAGAAGTATCAACACGTCCACCCTCTATCTCAACATCTACATCGAGAAGGAGAGCATCTGAAACTGTAATCATATATGGTCCATTTTGTCTGATCTCAACTGATGTAACACTTGGTAGAGGCTTCACTATAAGTAAAAAAGAATCTGATTTTGTCGCGTCTGCTCTTGCAGTCGCTATGATAGTAACTTCGCCCTTCTTTTTGGCAGTAAGCATTCCTCTTATGTTAACATCAGCTATATCATTGTCCGTACTATGCCAAGACACATCAGTTGAGACATTACCCACAACGCCAACAGATACAACTAATTGTTCTGTTACTCCAGCTGTTAATTCTAAACTATCATCTAAAACTTGTCCTGCAATATTAACAGCAGTGACTCTACTCACTTCTGTAACTTGGATTGTAATATTAGCTGATTTAGTTATGTCAAGTCTAGAAGCTGCTGTAATAACGACCATGCCTCTAGACTGAGTAACAATAAGTCCACTATCATTTACCGTAGCAATATCACTATTATCACTAAACCAAATTAAAGAAGTATCTGGTGTTCCCTCTTTAACAAAAGAAACTCTAACCTGACTTTGTTCTCCCAATCTAATATTTGCATCACTTACTGTTAAATCAAAAGAAGTTATTGTTGAAGATACTGGGTCTGTTGTTGATTTACAGTTTAAAAACACTAAACTGAGAATAAAAAGAATGGTTAAATTTCCCAAATACAAAGATTTCATATCAAAATTCCCCATGTTTATATAAAAAGTTATGTTAGAACAGATTTATCATCAATAATAGAATATTTGTTTTTAAAGTTAAACTTTATTTCAAAATAATTCATTTTATAAGGTGCAAATCCTTCTCAAACTTTATTCTCGGTCACTAACCACATATATTAGAATATTAGAATTTTGCATTTCCGCTAATGTTGAATTATAAGTAAGATAGAACCATGCATTAGAAAACCCATGTAAATATGCTTTTAAAGCACATAAATTCGTTAATAATTGTTACTACTAATGGAAAAGAAGCAAGAGAAAGATTTAAACAGGGTTTAAGTATAGAGTAATTAAAAAGTGAATAGAAATAAATAAAAGGTTGACAAAAAGTTTATAATTTGGGGTATAAAAAGTAGGAATGAAAAATAACTAAGAAGGGCACTAATAAAACAACAATTGAAATGGATAAACAAATAAAGGGTAAACGATAAAAACAATGAACAATAAAATCGCACACATAGCGGTATTAATTTTAAAAATGAGTGTTATAGGGGTTAAGTTTTGGGTAACCGCGTTAGGTTATCACATTTGCATGGTACTTACCCGAGAGAGTTTATGGGTTAAATTTCAGAAAAAACATACAGATACAAGGGGGAATAAAAATGAAAAATGAATTAAGACAAATTACCTGTAATAGAAGTTATATATCTAAGCCTATTAAAAATAAATAGAGCATTATTACTTTTCAAAAGTAAATTATCCCCTATTATATAAATATAAGTCAAAATAAGTCAAATTATCAAATCCAGAAAAAGGGGTTAGCATATTAATTAGATTCAATTGTTAAATAATTCTCTATACAATCTATCGTATTATAAGAGGTTAAATCTGTAATATCATTTCCTCAAATGATAAGATTTGCGTTAATAATATTGTATTTATTTTTTTCTTATTTTTTTCTTCAAACTACATGAGATCACAGGCCTTGAGTAAAAGTAATGTAGCAAGAGAGATTATCAACAATTTTTCAATATTAGTTTTATTTAACAATTTATATTCCTTAAAGGGATAGAAAGAATACATTCAATTCGTATACTTATTCTTTGTTTTATAAAAATTATTCTTCCAAATTAAAATTGTACAAAGTTTAAGTTTCATTCTACACTCAATACAACAAATAAAACTCCATTTACATTTTCAAAAATCTTTACTATTTTTTTTCCAAATTTTACCTATTTACCTAAAAGCTAAAGGACATTATTATGAGTCGAGTTTGCGATGTAACCAGACGAGGAAGTCTTAAAGGAATGCAAGTTTCTCATGCTATGAACCATACGATTAAACACCAACAGATTAACTTAAGAAAAAAAAAATTTTGGCTACCAACTGAAAATCGTTGGGTCATTTTACGTATCAGTTCTAAGGGCATCCGTGAAATCAATAAAAACGGTATAGAAGCTGTTTACGCGAAAGTAAAGCAAAATAAAAAAGCAGAATAGTTTAATTGACTCTATTTAAGTAGCTAAATAAACAAAATTTCGTTTATTTATTACTTATTTGGTTTAAACTATTTGTATAGGATTTGTCTTTGCATTACGAATAAACCTGCTTTCGTTCAAATAAGCTCCTCAATATATCTTAATAAAAAGAGTTTTATAAATAATTTAAATGTAGATACATTTTCAATTGTAGTTTAATTTAGTAGATAATACCATTTTTAAAAACTATTATTGAACTGTGAATTCCTTGAACTATACAAATACTATTATTGAGCTAGCTCAATCTCCTCAACATAGAGGGGCTTATTTTATAGAAGATGCCCATAGTAAGGGCTTAGCTCTTCTAGAAGCTAAACATAATGATATCAAATGTTATTGGCTCATTGACATTGAAAAAGAAAGCGTCTATTCCTGCCGTTTTTTTGCTTATGGTGGAACTCTTTCCTTAGCTTTAGGAGAGGTATTATGTCAATTAGCTGAAGAAAAAACAGTTCAAGAAGCCTTAAAAATTACCCCTAAAATGGTTGACTCTGTGCTAAGAGATGACCCCCTAGTTGAAGCATTAGACCCTCAACATCTAGAACCTATTAAAAATCTAGTTTTAATATTGGCTCAGGCTTATCCTCAAGCAAAAAAAGTCACTCAATTACAAAAAGAAATTAAACAATCTAATTTTAAAAAATCATTAGATATTGCTTCCTTATCTGAACAAGAAAAGAAATGGACAAACACAAGTCTTGAAGAAAAAAAACAAGCGATTGAAAGCGTTTTAGATGAACATATTCGTGCTGGACTACAAATGGACGGTGGCGACATTACCATTCTTGATATTGAAGACCATTATCGTGTCTTGATCCGCTGGGAAGGTGCTTGTGGAGGCTGTTCTTCTTCTAGTGGAGCGACTCTTTCTTTCGTTGAAAATAAACTTAGAGATACTTTATTCAGTAAAATTGAAATCATTCAACCTGAGAATACTTTATGACAAGATCTAACCAAGAAATTGTAGATCAAAATAAAGAATATCGTTATAGCTTTAAAAGTGATATTGAAACAGAGCTTATTGAAAAAGGCTTAAATGAAGATGTTATTCACTTTCTTTCAAAGAAAAAAAAAGAACCTTCTTTCATGCTTGATTTTAGGCTTAAAGCCTACAAAAAATGGTTAACAATGAAAGAACCCCATTGGGCTAAATCAAAGTATCAAAATATTGATTATCAAAATATCATTTATCATGCTGAACCTAAACCTAAAGAAAAGCTTAAAAGCATGGATGAGGTTGACCCCGAATTAATCCGTACTTTTGACAAACTAGGAGTTCCACTTGATGAAAGAAAACAACTTGCTAATGTAGCCGTTGATGCCGTATTTGATAGTGTAAGTGTTGCAACAACACATCGCAAAAAATTAATGGAAGTGGGTATTATCTTTTGTTCTATTCGAGAAGCCCTCCAAGAATATCCTGAGCTTGTGGCAAAATATCTAGGGTCTGTTGTTCCTATCGGTGACAACTATTTTGCAGCTCTTAATTCTGCCGTTTTTAGTGATGGTTCTTTTGTGTACATCCCCAAAAATACCATCAGCCCTATGGAGCTTTCAACATACTTTAGAATCAACACTGAAGACTCTGGACAATTCGAACGCACTTTAATTATTTGTGAAGCAAATAGTTATGTCTCTTATTTAGAAGGATGTACTGCACCTAAATTTGATACAAATCAACTTCATGCTGCTGTCGTTGAGCTAGTTACTATGGACAATTCTGAAATCAAATACAGTACCGTTCAAAATTGGTATGCTGGCGACCCCGAAACAGGACTAGGTGGCATTTATAATTTTGTAACAAAACGAGGCTTGTGTAAAGGACATCATTCTAAAATATCTTGGACGCAAGTTGAAACAGGTTCTGCAATTACTTGGAAATATCCTAGTTGTATTCTACAAGGAGATTACTCCAAGGGAGAGTTTTATTCTGTTGCTCTAACAAACGGAAAAATGCAAGCAGATACTGGTACAAAGATGATCCATATTGGCAATAATACTCAATCAAAAATCATCTCTAAAGGAATCTCTTCAGATAATTCTAATAATGCCTATCGTGGTCTTGTAAAAGTTAGTCCTCAAGCAAAAAACGCTCGAAACTATAGTCAATGCGATAGTATGCTTATTGGAGAAAATTGTGGTGCACATACTTATCCCTATATTGAAGTATCTAATTCTCTTACTCAAATTGAACACGAAGCAACAACTTCTAAAATTAGTCAAGAACAACTCTTTTATCTTGAATCTAGAGGTATTGAACAAGAAGAGGCCGTTAGCCTTATTATTAATGGCTTCTGCAAAGAAGTCTTTAATCAACTTCCAATGGAGTTTGCTGTTGAAGCAAGACAACTCCTATCTCTCAAACTAGAAAACAGTATAGGATAAAATGTTAGAAATAAAATCTCTTCAAGTTACAATTGAAAGTACAGACCAATCCATTTTGAAAGGGATTGATTTAAAAATCAATAAAGGAGAAGTTCACGCTATTATGGGGCCAAATGGTTCTGGAAAAAGCACTTTATCCAAAGTTATCGCTGGTCATCCTAGCTATAGCATTTCTCAAGGAGATATTTTACTAGACAATATCTCTATCTTAGAAACAGAAATACACGAGCGAGCCCTTAAAGGTATTTTTATGGGTTTTCAATATCCTGTTGAAATTCCAGGAATCAACAATGCAGAATTTTTACATACAGCATATAATGCTAAAAGAAAATATCAAGGATTAGACCCTATTGATGCTCTTGATTTTGACATTTTACTGGAAGAAAAACTCAAACAACTCAAAGCAGATCAAAAATATAAAGAACGAGCTCTCAACGATAGCTTTTCTGGTGGTGAAAAGAAACGCAATGAAATATTACAACTCTCTATCCTAAACCCTAAAGTAGCCATCTTAGATGAAACAGATTCTGGTCTTGACATAGACTCTCTTAAAATTGTAGCCGATGGCATTAATTTGTTTCGTAATTCTGAGAACTCTGTCTTACTTATTACACACTATCAAAGACTATTAGATTACATTAAACCCAATTTTGTTCATGTTTTGTATAATGGTAAAATTGTTCAATCAGGAGACGCGTCTTTGGCTTTAAAATTAGAAAAGAAAGGCTATAACTGGATTACTTCAAATTAAGAAGCTAATGGAACAACTTTCTTTACAACAACAAGCACAACAAAAAAGCCTAAACACAAAAATCCCTCATGCTAAGGATGAAAGGTTTACATATGTTCCTACTCAATATTTTAAAACGCTAACTTCAAGCCACCAAAATGATCCTTCAAAAAATCGTTTTTGTACACAAAACGAATACGATCAATTAACTGAAAATAAAAAATATTTTCTTCTTTTTGACAACGGTTTTTATCAAGATCAAAGTCAACTTCCAGACGGCATTGAAGTTTTATCCTCTTTGTTTGAGCAAAAGGATTGGCAAACACACATTGAAGGAATGTTTAAAAATGAAAAAGACTGGTTAGCTCTGCAAGCGTTCTCTAATGCTCCAGCTTTAGCAATTCGTATCAAAAAAAGTATCAAAGCACCCATTCATCTAGTTTATTGTCATTCTGACAAAAATACACTTCCACAAAATTTTGTAGTTACAGTTTTTTTGGATGAACAAGTGGACATTCATTTGTCTGTAGAAATAATAGGTCATGAAAAAACACCCATTAATATGGTTTCAAACTTTTTTCTAAAACCTTATTCTAAGCTACATTATACTGCAAACCATAAAAATGTTTTGCCTCACTCTTGGTTTCATAAACTCAATATTTGGCAAAAACAAAATTCCATTTTCAAAGGACACTCTATTTCTAAAGGAAGTCAAGAAGTTGCTCGAGAATCAGCCGATATATTTTTACTTGAACCTAAAACCCAGTTTAACTGGTATGGACTGTCTAAATTAAACTCTAAAAACCAATTTCACCGTCATTTAGAAGTACATCACCTTGCATCAGATACATTTTCCAATCAATTATTTAGAAATGTACTCACCGATCAAGCTAAATCTAGTGTTAACGGAACTATTTCTATCATTAAAGGAGTTAATCAAGTTAATGGTAATCAATTAATTAATAATTTAATGCTTTCTGATCAATCTCAAAGTAACAATAAACCTAATCTTCAAATTTATGCAGATGATATTAAATGTTCTCATGGTGTTACCGTTGGAAAATTAGATGAAAATCAATTAATTTATTTACAATCTCGTGGTTACAATAAAGAACAAGCCGAAAAAGCCCTTACCTTTGGGTTTTTATTAGAGCTTATCAAAGAAATAGAATCTCCTATAATCAGAAATTCTGTTCTTAAACATCTGTGATCATAGTGTTTTTAAATACGACCGTCTCATGAAGCATTATTTGAATTTATTGATTTAGTAAAATACTTCTTGTACATGATCTCAAGATAAATTGCTCGTTTTTTGTTCTTTAAAGCACTATCACTTTTTTATTAACTTGAGAACAGAATGTTCATCTTGCGTCAATTCTAACTAGTTACACAAAAGGTTACACAAAAAAAGAACCCTTTAGGATAATTATATTTTACTGTTATAATACTGGAACTCCAAATATTTCTATCTCACGAAACCCTTGCCAACCCCCTTCAAAAGTAATCTTCACTTCATCAAATTGAATATTTTCGACTGCAGTAAATGGGACATCCTCTTCATGTATCTCCCTAAGTTGCCAGAAACGACTAGTCACGAACGATACCTGTACAACTCCTTCCAAAATAAACTCAACATCAGAATCTTGTAACCCATTATTAGCACCGCGATTGTAGTATATAAGCTTACCCTCAGTATAAGTTCTATCCAAAGTAAATGTTAACGTATGTTCGTTAGAATTCCTTATTGCTACTTGTCCATCATTATCCAGACCCGGATCATCAGGATGCTTACCTGTCTTCAATTTATTACCATCTGTTATACGAGCTATATTCTCGGCAGCGGTACCTGAAGAAGCCCAATTACCCGCAACTAGCGTTGTGGTTATTACAGATATATCTGAAATTAATACTGGTCTAGATCTCACAACAATCAGTTTTTCTGCATACTTCGTAGGATCAAAAACAGAGGTGACCCGAATCATTACTTCTCCTCCTGTTATTCCCCTCACAAATCCAATACTATCAACTGTAGCTATACTACTATCACTTGAAGACCATACAACAGAATCTGTTGCCCCATCTACAGCAACTATTTCATAGCTAAAATCTGGATCACTCTGACTACCAGAATTATAAATAGTATCTAATCTTGACTCAATAGTTATAGATGTTATCGCTGGAATAATCTCTCTTAAAACTGTGACTGGTACAGTGACAATAAATCCACCTACTGCTACTTTTATTTCTATCGCACCCTCTGATAAAAAGGTAACCAAGCCACTTTCATCTACTGAAGCTTTCGTAATATCTGTCGACGTATAAGTCACTGAACCAGCGGTATGGTCTGGCGGTGATACCGTTACAATTAACTGCTGTTGCTGTGGAGAACTACTTATCGCAGTGTCTACTAAATCTTGTGGAGTAACTGATAAACCTGTCACTGCTACTGCATTGTTCACTCTAATAACAATAATATCTAATTCTTCTGGTGTTACAATAGAGGTTGCCTTAATCGTGACCTCTCCTACTGATATACCTGTAACAATCCCTGAATTATTAACAGTAGCTATAGATGTAGCTGAAGAGCTCCAAGTTAATAACGTAGATGCTCCTCTCTCTTCTGTAACTGTTGCTGTTAAAGTTAATCTTCCTCCTACTTCAATATTAGAGGAGGAGGGGGAATCTATGCTCACTGATGTTACTTCAGCTGCCATTAGATCTGGAGAAACTGTAATTGTTATACTACCTGACTTAGTGCTATCAAATGTAGATGTCGCTGTAATCATTCCTGATCCTGATCCAACACCTGTCACTAAACCTGTAGCACTAACTGTTAAAACACTCGGCAAAGCATTCGTTGACCATTCTACACTTTCTGATGCTCCCGAAATAACGTCAACAATAGATTGCAACTGTGTCGTTCCATTAACAGCAAGCACTACGCTACCACCAACTGAAATTACTTGAACGCTTGTCACTGAGGCAGGTTCTAATAATACTGGAGCTCCCAATATTCCTACCTCATACAACGCTTGCCAACCCCCTTCAAAAGTAATCTTCACTTCATCAAACTGAATACTAGGTACTATAGTAAATGGAACACCATCCCCATGTATCCGCCTAAGTTCCCAGTAACGATCAACCATAATCGAATCCTGTACAACTCCTTCTAAGATAAAATCAATAGTAGCATCTTCTAACCCATTACTAGTACTGTAGTATATAAGGATACCATCAGTATAAGTTCTATCCAAAGTAAATGTTAACGTATGTCCATCAGCATTCCTTATTGATACTTCTCCGTCATTATTACCAGTGGTCAATGTATCACCATCTGTTATACGAGCTATATTCTCGGCAGCGGTACCTGAAGAAGCCCAATTACCCGCAACTAGCGTTGTGGTTACAGATAAATCTGAAATTAATTCTGGTCTAGATTTTATATGAATTGGTATTTCTGCATACTTCGTAGGATCAAAAACAGAGGTGACCCGAATTATTGCTTTTCCTCCTGTTACTCCCCTCACTACTCCAGTACTATCAACCATAACTATACTACTATCACTTGAAGACCATACAACAGAATCTGTTGCCCCATCTACAGTAACTATTTGATGGCTAAAATCTGGATCACTCTGCCTACCATAATTATAAATAGTATCTAATCTTGAATCAATAGTTATAGATGTTATCGCTGGAATAATCTCTCTTAAAACTGTGACTGGTACAGTGACAATAAATCCACCTACTGCTACATTTATTTCTATCGCACCCTGTGATAAAAAGGTGACCAAGCCACTTCCATCTACTGAAGCTTTCGTAGTATCTGTCGACGTATAAGTCACTGTACCAGCGGTATGGTCTAGCGGTGATACCGTTACAGTTAACTGCTGTGGAGAACCACTTATCGCATTGCCTACTAAAACTTGTGGAATAACTGATAAACCTGTCACTGATACTGGAACGTTGTTCACTACTATAATAATATCTATATTATCTAATTCTTCTGGTGTTACAATAGAGGTTGCCTTAATCGTGACCTCTCCTACTGATATACCTGTAACAATCCCTGAATTAACAGTAGCTATAGACGTATCTGAAGAGCTCCAAGTTAATAACGTAGATGCTCCTCTCTCTTCTGTAACTGTTGCTGTTAAAGTTAATCTTCCTCCTACTTCAATATTAGAGGAGGAGGGGGAATCTATCCTCACTGATGTTACTTCAGCTGCCATTCGATCTAGAGAAACTGTAATTGTTATACTACCTGACTTAGTGTTATCAAATGTAGATGTCGCTGTAATCATTCCTGATCCTGATCCAACACCTGTCACTAAACCTGTAGCACTAACTGTTAAAACACTCGGCGAAGCATTCGTTGACCATTCTACACTTTCTGATGCTCCCGAAATAACGTCAACAATAGATCGCAACTGTGTCGTTCCATTAACAGCAAGCACTACGCTACCACCAACTGAAATTACTTCAACGCTTGTCACCGATGGTAATGCTTCTACTGTAATCTCGGATTCAGAAAAAATTGTATCTGTAACTGTCGATATTGCCTTAATCTGTACAGAACCAACTGCTTTCCCAACTACAACTCCACTACTATCAACCGTTGCTATACTTGTATCAGAAGAATACCAGACAACTGTAGTATCTGCATTTCCTGTAACAGTCACCGTTGCTGTTAATGTTGTACTCGACCCTTGTTGAATTGTCACAGATTTTAGATTCAATTCTATAAAATCCACTGAAATTGGTGTTGCAACTGTCGGTGGGGCATCTCCACAGTTGACAATAAGAATCACTATCAGTAATGTAAACAAATTTAAGATACCCATGAATTCTCCCTTTTAAGTCAAAAATTTCATAATCTAAAAAGAATTAGTAATATTCTATAGCTCTGTCAAGTATAAAAAAAATGAAAAATACTAAATTTATTTTCCCAAAATCGCTTATACTTTTTAAATCATTTGTAGATTTACTAAAAAATGGATATATTATAGTATTCTAACGGTACAAAGTTGGAATTGCTACGGACTGGAAATGTAGATTTTATCTTTTTTCACAAAAACACTCCAGAGCTATTTTTAAAAGCATTATAATTAAGGAAAAACAACAAAAACCAAGAGGTTTCTGTTGTTAATATAGAGAGATTGCAAAAGATCTGCATAATCACTTTGAAAATAAGCAAGAATGGGTAAAAGCTACTTTAGATAATATTACACAGAGAATAGAAAGTATTCAAATAAAAGTTTTCTAATTGAGAACTCATCTATATAATCTCCCAATGTTTTTTATTGAGAGTACAAACATTTGAATAATTTATTTATTTTGATTAATATACCAAATTTTCTATTTATTATTTTCATCATTTCTCAATATCTATTAGAATTGAACTACAATAAAGCTACATTTCTACTTAAAATTTACGATTTATTCATATCCGAAAAATCTCACTTACTTAAAAGATACCCATGAGCGACGTAAAAACAAACCAAGTTACTTTTGATAGCTTTGGTTTCAAAGAAACTATAATGCAAGCTGTCAATAAAGCTGGATTCAAAGAGCCAAGTTCTATTCAAGCAAAAGCAATCCCTTTTATCATGAAAGGTCGTGACATTATTGGGCAAGCACATACTGGCACAGGTAAAACTGCAGCTTTCGGACTTCCTATCATTCACAAGTTAAATCATAATAGTGGTATTGAATGTTTGGTGATTGCTCCTACTCGAGAATTAGCAATGCAAGTTAGTGAAGAACTTTACAAGTTAGGTCACGCCGAAAAAACAAGTGTTTTAACTGTTTATGGTGGTCAGCCCTATACAAAACAAATTGATGGAATTAAACGAAAACCAAATATTATTGTTGCGACCCCAGGGCGTCTTCTAGATTTACTTAAACAAAAAATATTTAACAATTTCGCACCACATACAGTGGTTTTAGATGAAGCCGATGAAATGCTTGATATGGGTTTCTTGGAAGATATTGAAAAAGTTTTCTCCTACATAGATAGTGAACCTCAAACCCTACTCTTTTCGGCTACAATGCCTAAACCTATTAAAAAGCTTGCTGAATCTATTTTAAAAAATCCCGTTATTATAAATGTTACTGATGGGATGAAAAATACTGTTAATGAGAACATCAAAGAATTCTATTCCATCATTCGAAATCATGAAAGAAGCGATGCTGTCATCCGATTAATTGATAGTGAAGACACAAAAAAAGCCATTGTCTTTTGCCGTACCAAAAGTGAAGTTGACCAACTCAATACACATTTAATCGCCAATGGCTATCCATCTGGATGTTTGCACGGAGATATGGATCAGAACCAAAGACAACGCACGATTCAACGCTTCCAAGGTGGAAAAATATCTATCTTAGTTGCCACTGATGTCGCTGCTCGTGGTCTAGATATTAAAAATGTATCTCATGTTTTTAATTATCATATTCCATTTGAACCTGAGCTTTATCTACATCGTATCGGAAGAACAGGAAGGGCTGGCAAGCAAGGATCGGCTATTACTTTAGTCACATCTAGAGAATATTATAAACTACGTCGCTTTAAAAATGTATTAGGTGGAGAGCTTTTTCCTTGTATAGTACCTACCACAAAGGAGCTTCGAGAAGCCTCTACTCAAAACACTCTTAATAATGTTTTAAACCAGAAAATCAATTCTTTAAGTGAAAATTATATTGACCAACTTATCAAAGAAGATTCTATTGAAAATATTGCAATGAAACTTTTATCAATTATACTAGAACAGGATGTTATTTTAGGTCCAGACCAAATTGGCCTATCTCCTGAAGAAGTAGAACGCGTCGTTGCAGATACTCATGATCATAAGGACTCTAGTGGTAGAGATGGTCACCGAAGAGGGCGTTCTTTTAAAAGTCGTCGCCGTAATAAAGAACGAATAGGCAGCGATAAAAAAAATCAAAGTAGAAGAAGCCGTTCCAATAGTGATGAAAAAGAGCATTCAAGCCGTCCTAAAAGAAATCGTAGCGATAGAAAAAAAAGCTACAACAAAGATTAACCTTCATAATGAATAATGCTTTTTAAGCATAAAAATGTATTTATTAGAAGTACATTTTATGATTATTTTTTTGCCTTAGTACTTCATAAGAAGCAATAGAAACACTACTACTTAAATTTAAACAGCGTGAATTTTTTCCTTGCATTGGAATATTCAAAAAATTTTCTTTAAACCTGTAATGTATCTCTTGAGGCAACCCTTTTCTTTCACTTCCAAATAAAAGGTAAACATCTTCAGTATACAATTGTTGCCAATAACTCTTTTCACCCTTAGCTGAAAAAAAGAACAAATTGTCTAATTTATTTTCTTGTTCGATCATCTCTAAAAAACTACTCCAATGTTTATGTTTTATTAAATTGAGGTGTTGCCAATAATCTAAGCCAGCTCTCTTAACTTTTTTTTCGTCTAAACGAAACCCTAAAGGCTCTATAAGGTGTAAACAAAAATCATTACAAACGCAAAGTCGACCGATATTAGCAGTGTTTTGAGGGATTTCTGGCTCAAATAAAACAATATGTATCATAATATATTAATTTAAGAAATAGGAAGGTTCATTCCCCTCTTTCCACTTAATATTACAACCTATACTTGGTTTTTGATTTTGTTCAACTACCTTATTTTCTAAGGCAGAATCAATTGCTTTCCTCAAATCAGAACCATCAACAGGTAAATTGTTAAATGGTCTACTAGAATCTAATTGTCCCCGATAAACAAGACTTTTAGACGTATCAAATAAGAAAAAATCAGGTGTACAAGCTGCTAAAAAATCCTTTGCCACCTGTTGCGAAGCATCTACTAGGTAAAGAAAGGAGTATTGTTTTTGATGTTCTTTCATTTTTTCGATACCATCATCTGGATAAGCAATAGCATCGTTAGAGTTAATTGCAATAATATCAAGTTTATCTTGATAATCCAAACCTAATGCGATGAGTTCTTCTTGAACATGAATGACAAATGGGCAGTGATTACAAATAAACATCACTAATACTGTCTTGGAAAATTGATTAGAAGAAATCCGTTGACCCTCTGTATTTTTAAGCTCAAAATAAGGTAGCTTTGTTCCCAACGAAAGCATTGTTGATTCAGTTTTTGCCATTTTAGAAAATCCTTGTCATGAAAATTATTTTATTATAAAATAAAAAACCCTTGTCACAATAAGCATAAAAAACTAAACTATTGGTCACTTTCAATATAAAAAGGAATTAAAATGAAAAAACAAGAGTTAATTGAAGCTGTTTTGGCTGATAAGGAATCAAAATTTGAAACGAAAGCTGAAGCCACTCGTGCTGTAGTCTCCGTTCTTGATGCAATGCAAAAAGGTATCAAAAAAGATGGAGAACTTCAATTAATTGGTTTTGGAACCTTTAAAGTCAAAGTAAGAGCTGCCCGAAAAGGTCGTAATCCATTAACTGGAGAAGATATTAAAATAAAAGCTTCTAAAAGAGTTGCTTTCAAAACTGGTACTAAATTAAAAGAAGCAATCGCTCGTACAAAAGCTAAATAATTATTTTAAAATAACATTTATACAGTTAGTACTTTCCACTCTTTGATCTCCTAAATTCTTTTTGAATCTGCAAGATATTCAAATAGAACTGGTCAAAAAAAATGCTAGTGGCATTTTGTTTTTTGATAATGAATGTGGTCTTTGCCAATATTCTATCCAAGTTCTTTTAACTATAGATCACAAAAAAAAGTTTTTATACGCTCCTTTAAAAGGGTACATAGCTAGTTCTGGTTTTCAAAATTATGATACTACAAAACTTTTAAATTCTTTAAACAAAGAAAGTATTGTGTACTTTAACAACAAAGGCTTTTGGTATGCTAGTGATGCTGTACTATGGGTTTTAAAAGACCTTTCTAATCTATGGTCTGTCCTTTTCGTTTTTAAAATCATACCTAAAAGCCTGCGTGATGCATTATATTTTTTAATAGCAAAATACCGTAAGAAATTTTTTAAAACAAAAGCAACATGCTGGGTACCACAAAAAAAATTTGAGGATCTTTTTTTAGATTAAAACGCTTCACTTGAGATTAAAATAATAACCTAAAGTATTGTCTGAACTTCTCAAAAAGTTTTGTAAATACTGGCTTGATTTCTCATATGCATCTTCTAAAGAATGACCTTGTGCCAAAAAAACAGCTAAAGCAGAAGAAAGCGTACATCCTGTTCCATGTTTTTTAGACTCTTCTAAGAATTTGTTTTTTTTTATCTTATACTGACCATTAAAAACCAAAAGGTCACCAATAGTCGTAGAATCTTTAATGTAACTTTTGATGATCCATTTTGTTTTTAAACTTTTTTTCAAGTCTTCTAATTTCAAATCAGGAAACCAAGTCTTAAATTCAAAGAAATTAGGTGTTACTATATCTATAAACGGCAACATTTTCTTTAAAGATTCATACTCTACTGAGGAATAAAAAAAGAAGCCTGTTGAAGATTGATAGACTGGATCCCAAATTAATACACTCTGTGGAGAATGATCTTGGAAAAACTTTATAATAGTTTCTAACACATGTAAATTAGGAACTAAACTAATTTTAACATGGCTTATTTTATATTTTTGTAAGAGAGACTGAATTTGACTTAAAATTTCTTCTTTGGTGAACCATTTAATTCCTGATATACTGTCGTGATTTTGATATGTTAAACAAGTACAAACACCTATGAAGGAAGCTTTCAAAAATTCAAAAATTCTTGAATCCGCTAACATACCTGCACCAGCACAAGGATCAAATCCAGAAATGCTTAAAACTTTACTCACCATAAACTTCTTTAATTTTCTGTTGTATCCTTAAAAAGGAACATAAAGGATCTTTCTGCCCCCAAATTACACCTAAAACAGCAACTCCTTGAAAACCTAAATTGAAACATGTTTCAATAGTATTTTCATCAATCCCTCCCAAAGCAAAGATTGGTTTTAACCTATTACCATATTTTTCTTCTAAAAAAAATTCTTTTACTTTTAACAAATCTAAATTAGCCTTTAATCCTGTTTTAGAGATAGAATTAAAAATAGGACTCAAAAAACAGTACGAAACATAATCAGGAAGTTCCAACCATTCTTCAATACTATGACAAGGAACACTCCTTACTTTATTCCATTTTTTTTGATGGTGCTTTTCAATAGAACCATGAATACCTCCATATTGTATTATGTCATGTAATGACCAATGATGATGTATCACAATTTTAGAATAAAATTCAGAGGGAATCATCAATAACAATTCCTGAACCTTTTGAACGCTTTGATTAGGCTTTCGTACATGTAAACAGTCTAATCCCAAATCAAATAAAGCTCTAATCCAAAAAACCTCATTTTCAATAAAAGAAGAAGAAGTAAGTACAATTAAGCGTTGCACACCATTTTCCAAATGACAAGTCTAAACAATAGATTTTTATTGTTTAATGTAAATATCACCACCTGATTCAGTAAACTCTTTCGATTTTTCCTTTAAACCCTTCTCTAAGCCATCTTGCTCAGATAATTCCTGTTTTCTTGCGTATTCTCTTACATCTTCTGATATTTTCATAGAGCAAAAATGGGGACCACACATAGAACAAAAATGAGCAACTTTAGCATGATCAGAAGGCAATGTTTCATCATGAAAAGATTTAGCCGTTTCTGGATCTAAAGACAAATTAAATTGATCTTCCCAACGAAATTCAAAGCGAGCTTGGCTTAAAGCATTATCTCGAATTTGTGTCCCAGGGTGACCTTTTGCTAGATCAGCAGCATGAGCTGCTATTTTATAGGTAATGACTCCATCTTTAACATCTTGTTTATTTGGTAAACCAAGATGTTCTTTAGGAGTTACATAACAAAGCATTGCACAACCATACCAGCCAATCATTGCCGCACCAATCCCAGAAGTTATATGATCATACCCAGGAGCGATATCTGTTGTCAAAGGACCTAAAGTATAAAAAGGTGCTTCATGACATTCTCTTAATTGCTTATCCATATTTTCTTTTATCATATGCATAGGTACATGTCCTGGGCCTTCTATCATCACTTGTATAGAATGTTCCCAAGCTATTTTTGTAAGCTCACCCAAGGTTTCTAATTCTGCAAATTGAGCTTGATCATTTGCATCTGCAATTGAACCAGGTCTGAGACCATCTCCCAAAGAAAAAGAAACATCATAAGCTTTCATAATTTCACAAATTCCTTCAAAATGTGTATATAAAAAATTCTCTTTATGATAATGTAAACACCATTTAGCCATGATAGAACCACCACGAGACACAATTCCTGTAACTCTTTTTGCAGTCATTGGTACATAACGCAATAAAACTCCAGCATGGATTGTAAAATAACTTACTCCTTGTTCAGCTTGCTCAATAAGCGTTTCTTTAAAAATTTCCCAAGTCAAATCTTCTACCTTACCATTGACTTTTTCAAGAGCTTGGTAAATCGGCACAGTCCCAATAGGTACAGAAGAGTTTCGTAAAATCCACTCACGTGTTTCGTGAATATTTTTCCCTGTAGACAAATCCATTACAGTATCGGCTCCCCAACGCGTAGCCCAAACAAGTTTTTCAATTTCCTCTTGAATTGAAGAACTTACAGCAGAATTTCCAATATTAGCATTAATCTTTACTAAAAAATTACGCCCAATAATCATTGGTTCTAATTCAAGATGATTTATATTAGCAGGGATAATTGCTCTACCCTCTGCAATTTCTTTGCGTACAAACTCAGCATTTATTTCTTCTGGAAAATTTGCACCCAAAGCATCTCCTGAATGTTGACCTATTGTATCTGGGTGTTTTTGTAATTTTTGATTTTCACGAATAGCGATATACTCCATTTCTGGAGTAATGATTCCTTGCTTTGCGTAATACAATTGAGAAACATTTTCACCCTTTTTTGCTTTACGAGGCTTTCGCAAGTTCTTAAACTTAGGCAATTCGGAGTTTTCAATAGGAACAAATTCAGGCTCGTTGAAATTTTCAGTATCTTGCCGACTGTCTATCCAAGACGAACGAATATCAGGTAAACCTTTATAAACATCTATTTCAATGTTAGGATCGGTATAAGGTCCGCTTGTATCATAAACCTTTATTGACTCTTTATTAGAGAGTTCTATCTCTCTCATTGGTACTTGAATATCAGAAGTACTTCCTTGTATATACACCTTTTTAGATTTAGGAAAAGAGTCTCGTGTTATTTTATCTTTAAAGTCTGCCATTTTTATCCACCTTGTATCGCTTCAATAATCGTAATTTTGTCGCTAAGCTTAAGTTTAGTTTGTTGCCATTCTGTTTGTGGAATTACAGTTTCATTTAATGCAACAGCAATTCCTAACTTTGTTTTTAATTTCAAATCGTCAATAACTTTTAATAAATTACTATCTCTCCCTACTTGAGATTTTTCTGTGTTTACAAAAATTTCCATATATTTTATTTAAAATTAAATTTCTCGTAAGGAAGATAAAAAAAGTCTAACACCTTTTTGACCCTCTTTGAAATATGTTGTTAAAATTGCTGTCCCAATAATAGCAATATCTGCTTTATCTTCTAAAAAAGCAACATCCTTTCTAGATTTAATACCGAAACCAACACCAATTGGAATATTAGAGTACTCTTTTATTTTTTTGAAGTATTTTTGCGTTCCTCTTTCAAAGTCTGTATCTTTACCAGTCACACCCTTACGAGAAACTACATAAACAAAGCCTGTTGTATCCTTCAAAATATATTGATAATCAGAAACTGGCGTTACTGGAGCAATTAAAGGTATAAAACTTAAACCGTGCTTTTGGCAAAACTCCTTAAGTGAAACGGCTTCATCAACAGGAATGTCAGGAATAATCATTCCCACAGCTCCACATTCTTCTAATCTTTCACAAAACCTTTCCTCTCCATAACAAAAAACAGTGTTGTAATAGCCCATCATCAAAATTTTAAAAGAAAACTCTTCGTTTGCTAGTTTCATCAAATTAAAACAATCTTCTACTGTTGTACCTTTTTCTAAACTATATTGATTCGCTACGGTAAATGTTGGACCATCTGCAATAGGATCAGAAAAAGGAAATTGAATTTCAACTAATTCTATTCCCGATTTATCTATTGCGTCTAGAATTTCTAGGTTAGCTTCCATTGAAGGATAACCGCAAATAACATGAGCCATACAACAAATTTTTTTGTTTTGAGCAGATTGTTTAATATAGGTTGATAGTTCCATTACTTAATTTGCGTCTTCAAAAAATTATTCCACTTCTCATCTTGCAAAGCGTTAGCAACAGTAAAAATATCTTTATCTGCTCGTCCAGACTGATTAATTAAAATCACTTGATCTTTTAACATTTTTGGAGCTTCTTCTATTGCTTTAGCAAAAGCATGAGATGATTCAAGTGCAGGTACAAGACCTTCTGTTCGCATTACTAATTTAAGGGCATCTATTACTTTAGCGTCCGAAGACTGTTCAAAGCGAACTCTGCCTTCTTCTTTGAGATAAGCTAAGATAGGTGAAACACCAGTGTAATCTAAACCCGCAGAAATAGAGCTTGTTTTTTGCATTTGACCTTCTGAACTTTGTAAAAACTGTGTTTTATAACCATGTGCAACACCAATACTAGCATTCGTCCCTTCGGCTAAACGAGATGCATGCTTACCTGTTTCCATTCCAGTGCCACCAGCTTCAACTCCAACAAGCTCTACAGATTTTTCATCTAGAAAACCTTGAAAAATTCCCATAGCATTTGAACCTCCACCAACACAAGCGTAAACGCGATCTGGTAGCTTATTTATAAGAGCAAACATTTGTTTTTTAGATTCTTGACCAACAACACTTTGAAACCAACTCACCATCTCTGGAAAAGGATGAGGACCACAAGCCGTACCTAAAACATAATGAGATTCTTCCATAGAAAAAGCCCAATCTCTCATCGCTTCTGTAATAGCATCTTTTAAAGTTTTTTGCCCGCTTGTTACAGAAACAACAGTTGCACCCAGTTGCTCCATCCAAAATACATTTGGCCTTTGTCTTTCAATATCAATAGCACCCATATAGATTGTACAGTCTAAACCCATTTTAGCTGCCATAGTTGCGGTAGCGACACCATGCTGCCCAGCTCCTGTTTCGGCAATCACTCTCTTTTTTTTTAAAAATTTAGTCAACAAACCTTGCCCAAGAACATTATTGATCTTATGTGAACCAGTATGATTTAAATCTTCTCGCTTAGCATAAATTTGAGCCCCATTCAGTTTTTTAGATAAATTGTTTAAATGTGTAATAGGTGTTGGACGACCTGCATAATTCTGAAGCAAGTTTATAAATTCATCCCAAAATAATGGATTCTTTTTTACAGCTTCAAAATTCGTTCGTAAATCCTCAATCGTTAACCTTAAAACCTCAGGTATAAAAGCCCCTCCGTACAGACCATAATATCCATCTTTATCAAAATCAAAAAGATTAAAAGGAGCTTGTTTCATGATTAATAAATATCCAACAAGAAGCGTTTGTCTTTTTTCATTCTCTTAATGTATAATTGAGCATCTTCAATTGACATTAAACCTTGCTCAGAAAATATAACTTCTAAAGATTTTTGAACATCCTTAGCCATATATTCGGCATCTCCACAAATGAAAAGATAGGCTTTTTTTGTCTGAATCCAGTACCAAAATTCCTTTGCTTGCAATTCTATAGAATGTTGCACATAATATGGATATTCTTTTTTATCTGAAAAAACTGTAGAAAGTTTTAAATCACCTTGACTCTCTAATATTTCTAACTCATCTCGATACAGAAATGATTTTTCTTTAGAACTAGTTCCAAAGAAAAGCCAATTTTCAGATTCATTATGAAAGGTTCTCTCTTGAAGAAAACTTCGGAAAGGAGCTAAACCTGTTCCAGGTCCAATCATAATGATAGGAGTGTTTGGAGTTTCAGGTAACCTAAAATGTTTGTTTTTAACAAAGAATATTGTAAGATCGTCACCTTTCTGAAGAGATAAGCAAGTATCACTTGAACAGACTCCATGCCTTATCCGATTATTGTGTTTAGTTTTAACTGCTGCAATTAAAACATGCACTTCTTGAGGATGTTGAGATAAAGAAGACGCAATAGAATATAAACGCGGTTTAAGGGGCGTTAATAAAGGTAAAACTAATTCCGCATCAAGACAAGCATGAGGAAAACCTTCCAAAACATCCAGAACATCCAAAAAAATTTCCCTCTTTAACAATTTGTTGGATTTACACTCCAATAATTTATCTTGCTCTTCTTTGTTTTGACATCTATCTTCCAATAATTTCCATAAACCTAATGGAATTTTATGTAAATCTAAACCATGAGTCAACGCTTCTCGAACAGAAACATTTAACCTTGAGCCTAAAGTAACTGTAGTTCTTTCATTTACTTTCAGAAGGTTACACAATTGATCTACAAGTGATTCTGTGTTATGAGGAACAATCCCTAAAGTATCACCTGGTTTATAATCATTAGGATTTTGACTTAAATCTAAAGAAATATGATAAGTTGTACGAACAGCACCAGGAGCAGTAAGAATCCGATGTTCTAATACTTTACTTTGAAATGGGTTGTTTTTATCATTCATAATTAGGATGGTGTTAACAAAAATACTATTTTCATATGCTACTATAAAGATTTTTAAATCCATAGCTAAAGAATTTTTACTTTTATTAATATGAAAACAATCAATTTGGGGATTATAGGGCTAGGGACTGTTGGAAAAAGTTTTGTAAAGCTTATCAAACAACAAGAATCCTTCTTACAACAGTCTTTAAAAGCTAAAATAATCATCTACGGTATTTCTGCTCGTACTTCCGAAAGTTTAAATCATGTTGACGCTATTTTAAAAACAAAAAATGCTTTAGACATTTGTCGCCATGAAGAGATTGATATTGTAGTAGAATTAGCAGGAGGCTACGAATCTCCTCGCGAATGGGTTTTAGAAAGCTTAAAACACAATAAACATGTTATTACCGCTAATAAAGCCTTACTAGCTAAATATGGTCACGAACTTTTTCCATTAGCTGAAAAACAAGGCTGTTCCATTTTTTTTGAAGCAGCTATAGGCGGAGCGATTCCAGTTATTCGTTCTATTCAAGACCTTATGAGTGGTAATAAAATACATTCTTTTACTTGCATCATTAATGGAACATGTAATTACATCTTGACTCAGATGAAGAACCTTAAACAAAGCTTTGATTTTGTATTAAAAGAAGCCCAAGAAAAAGGTTATGCCGAGGCGGATCCTAGTTTGGATATTGAAGCAACCGATACCGCCCATAAGGTTGCCTTACTTTCTTCCTTAGTCTCTCAAAAATATGTCTCTTTTAAAGATATTTTTGTAAAAGGTATCACAAAAGTTACAACCTTAGATTTGGATATGGCTACCGAATTCGGCTTTTCAATCAAACTCTTAGGGCAATTCATCACACAACCTTCAGGGCAAATTTACATTACTGTATTTCCAACACTTGTTCCTGCAAAACACCAGCTAAGCTCCGTCAATGGTGTTCTAAATGCAGTATATTATGAAAATTCTGCTGCTGGACCTATTTTCTTAACTGGTGCAGGTGCAGGTGGAGACGTAACAGCTAGTGCAGTCATGTCAGATTTGACTCAAGCTTGCTTATCTCATTTATCTAAACAAAAAATGACAAATTCTCTTGGATTTATTAATCCATCTAATTCCATTGATATTTTACCTATTGATACCTTTGAGACAGAATTTTATCTCAGAATTATTACAAAAGATGAATCTGGGGCGTTCGCCAGCATTAGCAAAATTTTATCTCAAAATAATGTTTCAATAGAAGCCGTTATTCAGAAACCATCTCAGGGCACATTTACACCTATTATTATTCGTACACATAAAGTTAGTCACCAGGCTATTAAAATAGCTATTACGGAAATTGATAGGCTAAAGATAGTCATTGAAGATAGTCTGTTTTTACACTTTTACTAGGAGTAAGACTAATATCAAATAAGAGCTAATTTAGTTATCAATAAATTTAATCAGAGAGGATGTACAGTACGGTGTTTTACGGAATAGAGTGAAGCAACATATTAGAAAGCGAAAGAGGTAAATCGAAAACGAATCACATATTACTGTATTAAGTAGAGAATCTTTTACTTTATTTGCTTGAACAGATTTAATATCATTCAAATCATATTCCATTTCTTTGGGCTATTATTAGAGCAAATTCGTTATTCTCCCAGTCATTAAAACAGTGGATTACAAAATCTTCATTTTTACATCCATCTTTTGCTGTTTTGGAATCTTTTGCTTATTTATCATTCATAGAATTCTTTAGTTAAATTTTAAGTTACTTGCAAAATCAAGTATTTTTTAGCTACTGCTTGTACAGTATTTACTGCCATCGCATTTCCTGTTTGTCTCAAAATATGAGCCTCGGCAATATTTTCCTTTGCTTTTTGTGCTAATTTTTTGGGAAAATCTTGTAAAAGTAAAGATTCATAACCAGACAATTTTTAAAATCTCCCATTTTTTATATACAAAACTCCATGTCTTCCAAACCTCAGTGTTGGAACTTTGTTATAATACAACCTCAGATCTGATTACCTTGTATCTAAAACAAGATATTCTCTTTCTCGTAATTTTTCTATTGAGTATTTCTTTTGGTTGTATTTGTTACTAAGATATTTCAAAAAAGTTATATATGCTTGTTCTTTTTCATGAAAGATAGTCTCATTATCATTAATCAAAAAATCTTCTACATTTGTAATTTGTTCATTGCCATTTGGGAAAGAAAATTTTGTGCTATCTTTTAACAAATCTTTTCTAATTCCTACAAAATAGATTCTTTCTCTCACCTAGGGAACTCCATAATTTATACTATTTAAAACTTCCTACTCAACATAATAACCAGCTTGATCAAGAGCTCCTAAGATAATTTTAAAGATCGTCCCTTATCATGATATACTAGGCTTTTTACATTTTCCAAAAGAACAAATTTTACACTTTTTTCTTCATTATCTTTATCAGATAATAAATTATTTCACCTCTTTCATCTTCCATTCCTTTTCTTTCCCCAATCACAGAAAAAGTCTGACAAAGAAAACCTCTAACCATTATATCAAAATTAGGTAGATTATCTGTATCTATTTTTGTTAAGTCTCCTTAATTTTTTCATCTTCCCCATGAAATAATCTACATGTTTTTTTTGCATTTTTATTAATCTCAGAAAACTCAAAACATTTAATCCCTAGATCGTCCAATGCAAATCTTCCACCTCCAACACCTACACAAAAATCAATAAAAGTTAATGTTTTTATAAGCTTTAAATTTGGGAATTACTTACTTAATACTCCAAAGTTCTGTGTTAAGTTGAAGTGCATTCTAATCAAACCTCTTTAAATCTTCTCAAACGATCATCAAACTTCCATAGCTTGTTTTTTTCCTCTGCTGTAGACTTCCTTTTCAAGCTGTTTAAAGACTCTTTAGGTCTAAACTTAATCGCTTCTAATGTATTCTGTTCCTGTTTTTTTCATATCAACCAACCTATTTATTAAAAAAATCTAATTGATTTCCATGATTTAAAATCCGTTCTCTGGCTAATCCACAATATTCATCGCTTATATCTATACCTATACAAAAAGGCATCTCTGTTATGAGATGCCTGTTTATCATTTTTATGATTAAAAACTATTCAGTATCAGATCCAAAAATTGCTATTTCATAAAAAGTAGCCAAGGCAATAGAAAAAATTGTTATCACTTTATTAAAAACAGTTAGTGGATTAGGATCCACTGTAATATCCTTTGTCACATTTGAAATTGTCACTAATTGTCACTGTTTCAATAACAGTATATCATTCATAAACTGTATAGTACTACCATTCATAGCTAAAATAGCATTACCCTGATTACGACCATAATAGGTATAAACACCATTATTATAAATCTTAGAAAAGCTACGTGTAATCGTGGCATTAGTTATTTACAAATGTGTACTTGAAACCTTTCATTACCACTAGTATCCGCTGTTTAAACAGTAGAGAAATTAAACACTATTGTATAAGACAGACCCTATTGAAATGTTTTCTAATACTGTAATCTCTAACTCTGCTTTTTAGTGGGATCTGCTGTAGAAGTCACTGTTATTCTGATTATTCCTACTCTTATTCCAGTGACTTACCCACTAGAACTTACTGTAGCTATTGTGCCTGCACTACTTCTATCTCACTGCTTGTTGGTAGCTTCAGATAGTGATACTGTCGCTATTACTGTTGACGAGTCTCTCAATACTATTCTTACTGCAAGATTATCAACACTAACACTACTTACTGGAATCGGTGATGCGTTTTCACCTGAATCAAATAGGTTACAATTGACAATGGTTAATGCTAGTAATATAAATATAATTAGCTTAATCATTAGGATTCTATTTTGTATGGAATAACAAAAAATAACACTATCAAGTATATCTATACAGTAATAATAAATCAAAATATTTTTGTATGTAGTTCCATTTAGCTATAATCCTAGGTTTAAATAAAAAGCATACAACTATTGAAATAGATAAGTAAAAATTAAACCATCATGCTTATTGTATAAGATGAAAGCTTTTTAATCGTGGCAGTAAGTATATAAACTCCATAATTTTATACAAATTGCTTTAGATAAAAAAGAAAAGTACCTGTAAGAATATAAGCAAATGCCTCGGCTAAAAGTCGATTAGAAACTAAGTTCCTATCCTCATCTTTTTGCATTTAATTCCAAATTCTCTGATAAACTTTTAGTAACCATTGGATGTAAAAAACCATTCGTTGCCAGACCACTACGGTCTTTTATGAAACAACCATTTGAAACCGAGGAAAATTGTCCTCCTGCTTCTGAAATAATAACCGACATGGGAGCTAAATCCCAAATTTCAGCAATAGGATCAAACATAACCTCAGCTTTCCCTGTGGCAACAAGAAGGTAGCCATAAGCATCACCCCAGCCACGATGAAACTTGCATTGCGTTCGCAAACTTTTCCAAGCTTTTGTATATCCCATAGATTCCAAAGTTGTAATACTACCATCTAACAGAACTGATTTTTTAATACTTTGGACTTCCGAAACACGACATGGAGAATCGTTTAAAAAAGAACCTTGACCTTGTATTGCAGATAAAGTCAAATTCAACACTGGAAAATGTACCACACCTAAAACGGACTTTTGATTTTCAAGTAAAGAAATTAAAACACTAAAAAGGGGGACACCACAAATGAATGATTTAGTTCCATCAATGGGATCAATTGTCCATTGCATAGAGCTACTGCCAGCTTTATCCGAAAATTCTTCCCCAATGATACCATAATTTGGTGTTTGTTTTGCTAAAGCTTCTCTAATTAATTCTTCAGCTTTTTGATCCGCAATTGTGACGGGTGAATGATCTGTTTTGTAATCAACTTTAAAACCTTTTTGATGGTAATCTAAAATTTTGCGACCTGCTTCTTCTGCCAATTTTTTAGAAAAATAGAGTTTTTCTTGTAATTCTTGGACTGGAATCATATCACTAAAAATTTAAATTTTCTGCCAAAGTCTTTCTTACTGCATTAATATTAGCCTTACACTCGATCATAGAATTATGATATTTAGATCGTATCCCCTCTATAGATTGTTCGTGATACCCAATCTTAAATTCAGAGAACTTAAGCCCATGAGCTGTAGAAACAACAACAACATTTTCCTTGGGATGAATTTGTTTATTTGCAACCATTTGCTGTAAAGCTCCCAATGCAACTCCAGTATGTGGACAACAATAAAGTCCAGCACGATCTGCAAGATGTGCTGCATCAGCAAGTTGATTTTCTAAAACTTGACAAACAACTCCTTGATATTTTTTAAGAACACGCACAGCTCGTTCATAACTGACTGGATCTCCTATTTGAATAGCTGAAGCCAAAGTACTTTGAGCTTTAACAGACTGGTATGTTTTAAAATCATTTTGGTAAGATAAATACAAAGGATTTGCCCTTTCTGCTTGAGCAACAACAATTCTTGGTTTTTTTGTAATCAATCCTAACTCAAAAAGCATATCAAAACCTTGTCCTAAAGCAGATACATTTCCCAAATTTCCACCTGGAATCACTACTGTATCAGGAACATCCCAATCCATCTGTTGGCAAATTTCAAAAGAAATCGTTTTTTGACCTTCTATTCTCAAAGGATTCATAGAATTTGCTAAATAAATTATTCCAGTTTGCGTTACTTGTTGTACTATTTTCATACATCCATCAAAATCAGTATCTAAAAGTAAAACTAGTGATCCGTTAGAAATGGGTTGTATAAGTTGTGCTGTCGTAATTTTGCCTTTTGGTAAAAAAACAATAGACGGAATTTCAGCAGCAGCACAATAAGCTGCCAAGGCCGCAGAAGTGTCCCCTGTAGATGCACAAGCAATTGCTTTAATTTTAGTGCCTTTTCTAATAAGATATTTCACATGAGAAACTAAAGCAGTCATTCCCAAATCTTTAAAAGATCCAGTGTGACTATTTCCACACAACTTAATTTTTAGGTTTTCCAAACCAAAAGCTTCACAAAAAGGTTTGGGAGATAAAAGGCTAGACCAGCCCTCATTTAAGGTTACAACATCTGAATCATCTAAATAAGGTAACACCCATTCTTTCTTGTTCCATACACCAGATTGATGTATAGGTGAGAAACTAGAACGTCTTTGTTTAAATAAATCTTTCCATTCTTGAGGCGATTTTTGTTTCAAGGCATCTAAGTCGTGATGAACATGTAATAAATTCTGTTTTGAATCTCTATAGACAATCTCATCTATGGAGAACGATTCACCCGTAGCCTGAGACTTTAATGAACATTGATTAATCATAATATTAAAATAGAAAACAAAAAGGTTTTTTTTCTATATTTATAAGTCCATTTTATGATAAAATTGACTCTACTTTCTATCTGCCTTCTTATAGTTATGCAGTGTTTTAAAGAGAACACCCTTAATACTTCTTTACTAGAGGAAGCAAACCCTTCTTTCTTATCAAAAAGACTTGATTCACTCACAATAAAAGTTGTAGCAGACTCATTTTGGGTTAGTACATCGCCATCAGCGATTCATTCCCTTTACAATACTGCAACAGATCGATCTCATGTGATGGGCTCATTTTCAGGTTTTTCAAGTAAAATTCGCTACGCCTTCTCCTTACCTTCTTCTTTTAAAAGATCCCTCTCTTTCGATGTTAAAGAAGCCAATCTGCAAATTCCTAGAAGTATTTTTTCAAAAGAGGACTCTTCTTTTTTTAAAAATGAGAACCCAACTCACTCTCTAAAACCTTTATTAGTCAGTGGTGTATTACAGAAATTTAGCTCTACCAATAATACCAATATTACTACTGCTTTAAATCGTTTTTTGTTAAAAGAAACACCTCTTTCATTTGAAAACTTTATTTCTATTGCAAGTCAGTCTTCAATCTCCTTTAAAGATACTCTCAATGCGATGGGATCTCCCAGCACAGACAGCGTCAATATTACAAATGACTCTATCATTATTTTCTCCTCAATTCTAGATACTACTCAATTGTTAGATACCGTGGCTAGAGATTCTTCAACTTGGATTTTTATAGAATTAGAATACCTTAATTTAGATACAACCTTTATCACTCGCTCCTCACTCCCAACGCTTACTCTCATAACTGAAAATAACAATATTTTAGACACTCTAGAAATTCTGCCTCAAATTCAAAACATTTCTTTTACTTCCTCAACTTATTATAGCCGTTCTATCACAACTCATAACTCTGCATTCAAAGAAAAATCTCCACTATTGCTGACTGGATTTGATCAAAATGTTCACTTTTGGCTAAACCGCGATACAATCCTTAAAGCAATTAGCCAAAAAGACTCAAATTTTATACACAGTGCATTAACAACCTCAAACACTGACTTTGATAACAATTATTTTATTCCTTATAGCCGCTTGCATATTCCTATAGATACAGCTAAAACTAAATTTTCTAGTGACTACCGCTTACAATTTTATTTAACTTCCAATTTAGACTCTCTTTATAACAATAAACCTAATTTACTTCAATTTTCATTTAAAGCAACAGATGATACCAATCAAAAAACAAAAACTTCGGTTTTGGTCACTTCCCCACCCTTTAACGATGTTATAGATACTCTTCAACTACAATATCTTTCGACCCCATCTACAAGCGACTCAACATATCTATTTGTTATTTCTTTTGAAAACAACAATGTTAGATCGGACACTGTTCTACTCGGTCCAAATCAACAAAGAAGCTATAGCTTTTCCGAAATTAACTCTTCTAATTTTTTATATCAATTAGAGTTTTTCATTTCAACAAAACAAGATTCAGTATTTGTAGGTGCATTTGAGCACTTCCTGAGTCTTCTAGAAAGGCAAGATACCATTAACATTTTCAATCCAAAGCAAGATTCAATTTTTGTTAATGCAACAAGAGGATTACAGGCTCTCTTTAATCGTAGTCTAAATACAAATCAAAAAAATGCATTTACAATTACCCCTTTCAGAAATCCTGTTGTCGCGATCGATACCCTCTTAACATCTTCTCAAATCTTTTTCTCAGAAGTTCCGTTAAACATCAACTCCAACAATAAACTAGAAGTTAATCTTACTATTTATTATTTTCAACAATCTTCATTATAATGCGTTTTTTTTTTCGATTTATTTCATTTTTTATTCTCATTGGTTTTGCCTATGGAGAATTTAGTGCGTTAAGTTTAGAAAAAGGACTATCTCTTCAACAACCATCTTACGGAAATCGATTTATCGGTTTAGGTCATGCTGGAATTGCTTATGTTAGTGGTTCTGGTATATCTTTTAAAAATCCTTCTAAGTTAGCCTTTAATAAAATAGCTTCTGTAGAAGCTCAATTTAACACTAGCTTCGTGAATCTAAATACAAACTCTCAAAGCAAGACATTCTCCTCCAGTGATTTATCCAATATTGGACTCGTGATTAAACTTGGCTCTTGGGGTGCTTTAGCTGGAAGCTATCAACAGTTATTTTCTGCAACCTACAATCAAACAATTATTGATAGCAATCTCACGCGTTCCGAGTTCTTAAAAACAGGACAATTATTTGAGGTCGGGATTGCTTATGCTTTTGATTTTCATCCTCTTTGGAGTATAGGAATTGGACTCTACTCCCTGTCTGGAAAAATTGAAGATCACAGCAGAAGACAATTCAACAACCCTCTTCTTTTAATTCAAAATGACACGCTTTCCCAATTTTTCAAAGGAACTAGACTTAATCTCTCTTCAACATTTAGATCCTTTGATTTTAACATTGCCTTAAGTGGAGACATCCCTCTACTTTTTAATAGAAAAGAAGACCTCTCTTTTCCAGAACAACGCAATAATAGTAACACCACTAAAACGCAATCTTTTCAATCACCTTTACAATATACTGTTGGCATAAATTGGAAGCTAGCTAAAAACAAAAATTTTGTTCTTGATTTATCAGTAGCCCGTTGGGACAAAGAATTAACACAGTCAAATCAAACCCTTTATCCTCAACTTGGATTCGGATACGAAAACTCAGGAAATTTAAACCCATTTAGTCCGCTCTACCAAAGGCTACTTTATCGTTTTGGTACTGGTTATCAACAAATTCACAATGCAAAAGCAAATGTTTACAGACTTACAGCTGGCTTAGGCATTCCTATTCAAAGAGAAGGTATTTTTGATTTTAATACTGAAATAGGATTACGACAATGGAAAAATTCATCCAACTCAAGTGAACAATATCTTAAATTATTTTTTTCTTTTGTTGGTTTCAGTCGTATCAGAAATTAACTATTATTGCAATTTAATTTAAAGGAGACACTATATGTATGATCCAACTATGATCCAACCTATGAGAGATGAGCTTGCTAATTTAGGTGTTATTGAGGCTAAAACTGCAATCCTTGTTGACCAAACTTTAGAAAATAATGAAACTGTTCTATGCATTATTAACTCTGTTTGCGGTTGTGCTGCAGCAAATGCTAGACCAGCCGTTGCCATTGCAAAAAGCAACGAAAAACAACCTAAAGCCAGTTTAACTGTTTTCGCAGGCAACGATTTAGAGGCAACATCTCGCTTAAGAGGTCACCTTGTCGGCTACGCTCCATCTTCACCTAACATAGGGCTATTCAAAAACGGTAAAGTTGTTTTTCATTTAGAACGCCATCAAATAGAAGGTCGAACAGCACAAGAAATTGCTAGCGATATTACACAAGCTTACAATAAATTTTGTTAGATGGATTTTCCTCGTAAAATCAAAAAAATTTGGTTAGACGAAAGTGAAAACGAATGCACTATGTGTGGTGCCTGCGAAGCAACTTGCCCAGAAGTTTTTCAAGTTCCAGAAAAAATGATTCTTGTAGATAAACCTGACTTCTCTCTAACAGATATCATAGAAGAATCTGCTGACAGTTGTCCTGTTGAAACAATAGCCATTGAATATGAAAATGGTGATATAACACACGGCACACCCACTTAAAAAATCTCAGAGAATCCAATAACATTTCTAATCTTACAGAAAATAAATTTACAGGAGAATACCAAATATGAAAAATTCATCTCAAAATACGACCTATATGCTTATTACAGAATTGGTGAAAACTAGCCATCGCTATAGAAAAGAAGGGCATTCTCTTATTTTAACAGTCCGTTAAGAAGATCGCTTACAAACTTTACAAAAGAAGCGACAAGAAGCCTATTCGATCTCTGTTCAAACCATTGTCTGTGATTTATTTGATATAAAAGGACTCAACCTTTTATTCTCTACAATCCAACAACAACAGTGGGTAAGTCCCGTAAATACTCTAGTTAATAATACAAATATGGGGGTTTTTAATTTTTTTTCTGATGCAGATCGGGAAAAACACAATCAAATCATTGACCTTAACATTATAAGCATATTACACATAACCCATTTTTACCTGAACTTTAAAAAGTTAAAAACAATTCTAATATTTTAATTTCATCTATAATAGCCTCTTTCTTACCTAGTCTCTTTATGCATATACTACCTCTAAAATTTTATCACTTCTTTTGCAATGCCCTTACTGAACAATAAAGAAAAGTACACATCCTAAATGTATGTCCAAGTTTCCACCACGGGGTTTGAAGAAACTGTAACATTTAATACAGAGTTACTTCAACACATTGATGCTTTCTACATCTAAAACTTGCCCTATCATTTACCGAAAGCTCATCAAAAACTACAACAACAGATCCTTTTAGAAAAAGTAAATCAAATTTTTGGAGTTCTCGTAAAACTCCTACAGTTCTTGAAGTTCAAAGTAACCTATTGTAAAAATTGAATGAGTTTGTAATTTACAGTTTCTGTCATTCAATTCTGAAAGTCGCTTAGTATAAAAAAAATACAGAAACAAATTTACTGTTTCAGAAACCCACCATCCATCTTGTATGAAGTTTTAGCGATTTCCCCTAAAATAGGATCGTGGGTTACTAAAACAATAGTGGTCTTAAATTCTTCATGTATTTTTGTTAAAATTTCGCAGAGATACTCCGTATTTTTTTGGTCTAGATTTCCAGATGGCTCATCTGCAAACAACACATTTGGCTGATGAGACAAGCTCCTAACTAAAGCAATTCTTTGTCTCTCTCCTCCTGAAATTTCCTTAGGTAAATGTTTAAGACGGTGAGACATTCCCACAAGTTCTAAAAGTTTTTTAACCCACTCTCTATGTTCAGGTTGATTTTTACCCTGTAAAATTAAAGGCATCATTGCATTTTCAAGCACCGTAAAATCAGCCAGTAAATGATGAAATTGAAATACAAACCCAATAAACTCTCGGCGCACTAAACTCAAATAAGAGTCTTTTAAGCCTGATATTTTTCTTCCTTGAAAGTAAAGCTCACCTTCTGTAAGATTTTCAATTAAACCCAATATATGTAACAAAGTACTTTTTCCAACTCCCGAAACACCTTGAACACAGATAAAATCTTGAGGCATTATTTTAAAATTTAAATTCTTAAATAAAATCAATTTTTCTATTTGAGTGAAAACCTTTCCACCCTTTTTTATTTCAAGTAAAGGTGATACATTATTCATAACGTAAATGACTAACAGGCTTTTGTTTGGAAGCATACAATGCTGGAAAAAAAGAAGCAGTTAAACACAAAAGATGTGTTATAAAAATAATCCATACAATATCTTTCCATAAGACTAAAATCGGTAGTTGTGTTACAAAATAAACATCTCCTGGTAAACGAATGAATCCAAATTTAAATTGTAGCCAACAACTTAATAAACCTATAATAAGACCAAAAATAGTTCCTAGAAAAGCCAAGATGGATCCTTGCACCAGAAATATAAAAAGGATATTCTTACGAGTTGCTCCCATTGCTCTCAAAATTCCTATTTCTCTCTTTTTGTTATTCACACACATAAAAACAGAGCCCAAAACATTAAAAGCAGCAATAATAATAATAATACCTAAAGCGAGACCTATTAATATTTTTTCATAGTCAATCCAACGAATCAAATTTGAATTTTTCTCTTTCCAATCAGAAACCTCAAAACCAGGCGGTAATACTAAATCAATTTGATCTAGTACAGGTTTTGTATTCTCTAAATCTTTGACCTTTCCCTGTAAACCAATCCATCGATTCTTTAAATTAAAGGCTTTTTGTGCATCAGATATACTAAGATATGCAGATGCTAAGTCATGTTCATAAATACCTGATTCAAAAAGGGCGGTGACTAAAAAAACACTAATTTTTGGTGTTAAATTAGATAAAGAAGATTCTTCATTTAAAAAATATAAATAACATAGATCCCCTACTGATAGACCTAAATATTCAGCCAAGGCGTAACCAAGTATAATTCCTTTTCTTTTCTTTTCTTTAGAATCTGTACCCGAAAAAACATAATCACCATCTCTAATTTGACTCACGATACCTAAAATTTCTCTACCTTTAGACGAATCTATTCCCAAAAATTGAACACCTCTAAATTCACTATTTGCCGAAAGAATAGCTTGCTTATTAACATACGGAGCCACATGAATTACTTCTGGTATTTGGGCTATTTTGTTTAGAAAATTAGTGTTTTTTTTCCAAGGGCGATAAAAATATTGATTAATCTCAAAATGAGCATCTTTTCCTACAATTTGATCTTTTACTTCTCGTTCAAATCCATTACTAACACTCAATACAAAAACCAATAACCAAATTCCAATAACAACACCCAAAAAAGAGAAACCAACAACAAAAGAAGAAGACAAATTCCTCTTTTGTGCCAATAGGTAACGAAAAGCTATTTTTAATTCAAACCTGTTTAACATATTATTCTGGACGCATCAAAGGAAAAAGTAATACATCTTTGATTGAACTAGCATTAGTTAAAAGCATAACCATACGATCGATACCTATACCAGCACCTCCCATAGGAGGCATACCATATTCCATTGCTCTTAGAAAATCTCCATCCATTTGATGCGTTTCTGCTTCACCACCTCTTCCTCGTTCCATTTGGTCTTCAAAAAGTTTTCTTTGTAACAAAGGATCGTTTAATTCAGAATATGAATTTCCAACTTCCCAACCATTGATATATGGCTCAAAACGTTCAATTAATGTAGCGTCGTCTCTATGAACTTTACAAAGAGGTGAAGACTCTAAAGGATAGTCAATAATAAATACAGGCTGAATCAAATGAGACTCACAAAGTTCCTCAAACAATGCTTGAATTGCTAGACCTCTTTTAAACTGACCTGAAGAAACAATTTCATGTTTTGTAAGTAATTTTTTAAGTTCTTCATCAGAGTAATCATCAACCTTAATGTGTGCATACTTCTGTAAAGCCTCTTTCATAGTGATGCGGGGCCACGGCGTTTTTAAATCTATTTTAGTTCCTTCATACTCAATTTTAGTTGTACCGTGAATTACTTTAGCACACATAGAATATAAATTTTCACAGTGTTCCATCATGTCATTATAATCGGCGAAAGATTGATAAAATTCAAGTACAGTAAATTCTGGATTGTGCGTTTTATCCATTCCTTCATTTCTAAAGTTACGAGAAAACTCAAAGACTCTAGACATCCCACCTACGACACATCTTTTCAAAAATAGCTCATTAGAAATTCTCAAAAACAAATCCATATTTTGAGAGTTATGATGCGTTATAAATGGTCGAGCATTTGCACCACCGTAAATAGTTTGTAATACTGGAGTATCTACTTCTAAAAAATGTTGTTCTAACAAATAATTTCGAATGGTTGATACAATTTTAGAGCGAGAATAGAATATGTTTCTAACATCATCATTCAAAGCTAAATCAACATATCTCTGGCGATAACGCGTTTCGGTATCTTTAAATTCATCATAAACTACTTTTTTACCATCTTCTAATTTTTCTTTAGGAATAGGTAAAGGGCGAATTGCTTTAGAAAGAAGTTCTACTTTTTGAGCACGAACACTAACTTCTCCTGTTTGCGTTAAACACATTATTCCTTTAACACCAAGCCAGTCTCCAATATCCAGTAATTTAACTAACTCATAATTTTCTTCACCTATCGTCGTTTTAATAATCATCACTTGAAGACGATTTGTATCATCTTTAAGATGAAGAAAAATCATTTTACCTTTTCTATTAAAACGAATGATACGACCTGCACAAGCAATTTGAGTTTCTTCTTGAATCAACTTATCTTGGTTAGTAATCAAATCTTTTAAGAAATGCGTTTGCTTAAAAAAATATGGATAAGGATTAATTCCTTGATCTTTAATTTTTTGAATTTTTTCTAAACGAGCATTGATTTGATCATTTGTTTCTAAAGCCATTGATGAATATATCCCTTAGTGGTTAAATGTGAATTAAAAGATAGAAAACCTAAATCTTTCTTCTATTGCTTTTATTACCCAAAACAAACTCAAAAGACCTTTTCATTTTAATAGAATACACCAAATGTAAACCTTTCTTTAGAAACAGAAGTATTAAACTTTTAATTCTTCATTAGTAATGTCTTTATAATCAGAATATTGCTCTAAAACAGGTTTTATTTCATTAACAATAAATTCCGTTGTTAAACTAGCTGCACGACCTGTAAATTTTTTAGGGTCTAAAATACCTATAATTTCTTCTTTAGACATCGTAATAGCATCATCAGCAATCAATCTCTCAATTAAGTCATTTTCTTTGCCTTCTTGTTTAATCTGCTTTGCTACTTCTTGAGAATGAACTCGAATCACCTCATGAAGGTCTTGCCTATTGCCACCATTTTTAACGCAAACCATTAGGATATTTTCAGTGGCCATAAACGGTAATTCATTCATCACTCTTCTATGAATCACCTTAGGATAAACTACAAAATTCTCTGAAATATTACATGCTAGTATCAACATTGCATCAATAGCTAAAAAACCTTGAGGAATAGATAGTCTTTTATTTGCTGAATCGTCTAAGGTCCTTTCAAACCACTGTGTAGAAGCCGTAAAAGCAGTACTATGAACGAAACTTTGAACAAAACGAGCTAAAGACCCTATTCTTTCTGAACGCATAGGGTTTCTTTTATATGCCATTGCAGAAGACCCAATCTGACTCTTTTCAAATGGCT
This sequence comes from Fibrobacteria bacterium, assembly GCA_965261055.1. Lineage (GTDB taxonomy): Bacteria > Fibrobacterota > Fibrobacteria > UBA11236 > JADFYW01. The sequence goes on from OZ253440.1 coordinate 1,163,943, forward strand.
CTTCAATTTCTTTTAAATTCTGTAACAAGCGAATATCTGTAGAAAACTTAGATAACGATTGAGATATATTGGATAGACAGTGCATGATCTGGCTATCGACTTTACGTGTATATGTTTGACCCGTAATTGTAAGTTTCTTGTTAAAGCCCATTTTATCTGTTATTTTTTGATCTAGCAAAGATACTTTCTCTTCGTCTCCATTAAATAATTCTAAGAAACTAGCTTGTGTTCCTGTTGTTCCTTTAATCCCTCTAAATGGCAATTTTGCTAATAAAAACTCTAGTTCCTGAAAATCAAGTAGTATTTCTTGTATCCATAAACAACAACGCTTTCCCACTGTTGTAAGTTGAGCTGGTTGATAATGAGTAAAACCTAATACAGGTAAATCTTTATATTCCAGTGCAAATTGACTTAATCTATCCATAAGCAAAAGTAAACGACTCCGAGTCAACTTTAATGCTTCTTTAATTTGAATTAAATCTGTATTATCCCCAACAAAACAAGAAGTCGCTCCCAAATGAATAATAGGTGAAGCTTTAGGACATTGCTCACCATAAGCTTGGACATGAGACATTACATCATGACGTGTTCTCTTTTCATTTTCACTAGCGACTTCAAAATTAATATCTAATTCAAATTTCTTTAGCTCTTCTATTTGTTCATCTGTAATAGGCAGTCCTAGTTCTTGTTCACTTTTAGCTAATGTGATCCACAATTTACGCCAAGTCTGGAATTTAAATTGAGGTGAAAAAATAAAACTCATTTTTTCAGAAGCATAACGGGTATTTAAAGGATTTTGATACTCTGTGTATTTTGTTTTCATGATGGCAAATCTAGTAAATGACAGCTATTCTTAAAACATTATAAACTTAATGCCGATAAATGACTCTTTAACTAATTTTTTAGAGTGGACTTAAAATCACTCAATCGAAGAATTTATCATGGGTTTAAACTCAGAAGAATGTCTCAATTGCTAATCATTCCTTTACTGATTGGTTTTTTAACAGGCTTATGTGCTATTTTATTGCACTACACTCTAACAACCGTAGAACACTGGGTCATAAACACCTTTTTAATTGATGGTGTCATGCCTAAAACAATCTTTTTCATTATTCCTGCAATTGGAGGTTTGCTATCAGGTCTTTTAGTTTACTCTCTTGCTCCCGAAACAGAAGGGCATGGCACAGATGCAATGATTGATACTTTCCATAATCATAATGGAAAATCTAGGAAGCGTGTGCCACTCATTAAGTCTCTAGCGTCCATTCTTACCATTGGAAGCGGAGGTAGTGGTGGGTATGAAGGTCCTGCTTCTCAAATTGGATCGGGCTTAGGGTCTATTATTTCTCGTCTCTTTAGAGTTCCAGAGAATATTGCTCGAAAATTTTTCTTAGCAGGCTCTGCCGCTGGTTTAGGCTCTATTTTTCATGCTCCATTAGGTGGAGCTCTCACCTCTGTAGAAGTTATTTACAAAGAAGACTTTGAAACAGAAGCTCTACTTCCTGCAATTGTAGCTGCTGTCGTTGCCTATGCGACTTTTACCCAGTTTACAGGTAACTCAGACCCTATTATTCCCATTTCATCTATTGCTTCTTTCCAACCTTTGGAAATCATTCTCTTTGGAACCTTGGGTTTAGTTTGCGTTCCCGTCTCTTGGCTATTTGTTAAAGTCTTTTACACTTTTTCTAAATTCTTTAAAGAATTAAATATACCTCGCCCTTTCAAACCAGCTATTGGAGGTCTTTGTGTAGGTGGCATTGCTTTTATTTGTCCCCAAGCTGTTGGAGAAGGATGGCGCTTTTTAGAACAAGGCATTAATGGAAATTTTGCCATTCACACATTAATCTGGATCGTTCTATTTAAAATTATTACAACTTCACTAACTGTTGGTTCAGGTGGCTCAGGTGGTGTTTTTGGTCCCGCTCTTTTTATCGGAGGAATGCTCGGTGGAATTTATGGATACAGTATTGATTTATTTTTTCCTGAACTTATCTCATCTCCTTCACAGTACATCCTTGTTGGAATGGGTGCTTTTTTTGCTGGAGCCGCCAATGCTCCTATTGCCTCTATTATTATGGTCTGTGAACTCTCTGGAAACTATGCTTTACTCGCTCCTCTCATGTTTTCAAGCATAGTACATGTCATGCTATCTTCCCGTTGGTCTATTTACAAAAATCAAAAACAAAATAAATTTGATTCTCCTGTTCATCATCATGAAATTAATGTCGATATTCTAAAATCAATCCGAATTGACTCTATCTTTGAATTGAGTCAAAAAGCAACTTGTGTTGAGAATAATGAAAATTTTAAAAAGATCCAATACTTACTAGAAGAAAGTAATCAAAAAGTATTTCCCGTTTTAGAAAAGAAAGAGGTTATTGGTCTTCTTAGCATTGACCAAATTCGTAAAGTTATGCTTCAAGAACAAGCTCATAAACTACTAATTGTAGAAGATATGATGACTCCTCTTTACTACTTATCTGAAGAAATGGATTTACATTCAGCATCTCAAATTTTCTTAAAATCAACACATATGGAATTACCTGTTTTATCTAATGATAATAAAGTTATTGGACTAATTAGCTATTCTAATGTTATTACAGCCTATAACGATTATTTAAATCATCTCTAAATTATGCTTATGAATAAAAAAATTCATTTATTTGGGGGAACACACGGAAACGAAAGATTAGGTGTTCATCTTGTTCAAGCCTTAAAACAAAAAGATATATCCTTTAATACAAAATTCTCTTTAGTTCCTGTTTTAGCAAATCCTCAAGCCAGTCGTAGGAATAGTCGTTACATTCATAATGACTTGAATAGACTGTTCAAAGAAGAATCTTATCATTCTCACAAAACTAATTTTGAAATACAACGTGTTCAAGAGCTCCATAAACAATTTGATTCTGTAGATTTTATTATTGATTTACATTCTACAACCTCAAATATGGGAAATTCTATCATCATAACAGAATGGAATTCTTATATCCTAGAAATATGTAAAATTATAATAGAGACAACACCCAATACCTTCATCTTGTACGAAGATGTTTTAGAAGGCTCTTTAGAAAGCTTATCAAAAAAAGCGATCACTCTAGAAGTTGGCCCTATAGGGCAAGGCGTTGCAAACCTAAAGCTTTTTAATGATTATAAACAAGTATTTCAAAACATTTTAGATGCTATAGAAAAGGTAGAACATCTTTCAAATTTATCTACAAAACCTCTCTCAGTTAAGCCCATTAAAGATTTTTGTTATTTCTATCGCACTCCTTTTAAAATAGATTACCCTCGTGATTCTGATGGATATCCCCAAGTATTCATACACTCATCTCTAGAGGGGAAAGATTACCAACCTCTATCTCTTAATCAATCTATTTTTATAAATCATAAGAATGAAAGTCTAACTTTAATTGATCTCAATCTACCTCAAGAATTATTGAAAAAAATTCAAAGTGGTAAAAAAATGTGTCCTATTTTTATTGGAGAAGCCGCTTATATTGAAAAAGGAATTGCTTTTGTTATTGTAGAAAAAATTGAATTCTAGACCGTTCTTCATTATGAAAAAAAAGACAATTCTATTCACAGGTGGTGGCACAGCTGGACATGTTTTACCTCATTTCTCTCTTTTCCCAAAATTATTAAAAAATAATATAAAAATACATTATATAGGATCTTATACTGGGATTGAGAAAAGCCTCATTCAACAACAAAACATCCCCTACACTTCAATTCTAACTGGTAAACTAAGACGTTATATTTCAGCAAGAACCTTTGTTGATTTTTTTTCCTTTTCTTGCGGATTAATACAAGCCTTTTTTTACTTATTCTGGATTAGACCTAAAATAGTTTTTTCAAAAGGTGGCTACGTCAGTGTTCCTGTTGTCCTCGCAGCATTTCTTCATCGCATTCCCATCATGATTCACGAGTCTGATTTAACGATGGGACTTGCTAACCGAATTTCTAGTCTATTCGCAACTCATGTCTTTTTCACATTTGAAGAATCTCTTCAATTTTTCAAAAAAAATAAAAAAAAATACCAAGCTATTGGATCGTTAATTCGCGATGAAATTTTTCAAGGAGACACAAAAAAAGGCTTAAATCTTTGCAATTGGAGTTTTGAAAAAAAAATAAAAACACTCTTAATTGTTGGTGGTAGTTTAGGTTCTAAAAACATAAACTACAACATAGAAGCTATTCTTCCTGATTTTCATCAACAACAATGGAGAGCCATTCATATTTGTGGGAAAGGTAAAACCAATCCTAAAATCCAAAACTCTTCTCATTACTGTTCTTTTGAATTTGTGAATCAACAATTCAAAGATTTACTTTCTATATCTGACATTGTTATTTCTCGAGCAGGCTCTGGCTCTATTTTTGAACTTCTTGCACTACAAAAACCAAATCTTCTTATCCCTTTATCTAAAAAAGCAAGTCGTGGGGATCAAATTTTAAACGCCCAAATATTCAAGCAAAAAGGTTACAGTTTAGTATTACAAGAAGAGGAGCTTTCTAAAGAAAAATTATTAAGCACTTTGCAACAACTTTGGGAGAACAAAATAGACTATCAAAAAAAAATGAAACAACACCGTACAGATGGCACTCAAGTTATACTAAAGTTATTTTTTGATACTCTAAAATGATAACCTCTAAAGAGATTAAAGAACAACTGTCTCTTTTGCCCAAAGAACCAGGCGTTTATTTTATGTACAATCATGAAGGGCAAATTATTTATATTGGAAAGGCCCAAATATTGTACAAAAGGGTCAAACAATATTTTACTAACCATCTTTCCAATTCTCATTATGCATCACATTTAATGCAAGGGAAAATCACAAAAATAGATTGGATTGTAACAAACACAGAGCAAGAAGCTCTTCTTTTAGAAGCCAACCTTGTTAAACAACATCAACCCCGTTATAATGTCATGCTTAAAGATGACAAACACTATCCTTATCTAAGAATTTCTATTTCTGAGGCATACCCTAGAGTTTACATTACACGCAGAATTGAACCTAAAACAAAAGATCTATTTTTTGGACCTTACCCTTATTCTGGAATTCTTCGAAAAACATTAGAAACTGTATTTAAACTTTTTCGCATCCGTGATTGTGACTTCGTATTACCTTCTAAAAGAAAAATTCAACCGTGCTTAAGTTATCATATCAATCGCTGTGATGCACCTTGTGATAATTTAATTACTCTAGAAAACTATTCTAAATTAGTATCAGATACCATCTTATTTTTAGAAGGAAAAAATAAAGTTCTTATTCAAAAACTAACAGATAAAATGGTTTCATTCTCTAATCATAAAAAATATGAGTTAGCCGCTCAAATTCGAAACCAAATTAAAAATCTAGAAGATTTAACCCAACACCATAAAATTGATGTTTCAAGCAATCACACTTCTCAAGATTTCATAGCCATTGCTGTAAAAAATCAATCTGCCATTGCAATTGTCTTACAACTTAGAGATGGCATTATCACAAATAAAAATAAATTTGAGATTTCCTGCCCTCTCAAAGAACCTCTTGAAGTTATTTATAAACATTTTTTAATGCAACACTACAATTTAAAAGAAAATATTCCTTCCAAAATATTCTTACCCTTCCAACCTAAAGATATAAATGAAATAAAAAATATTCTTACTCATATTAACAAAAAGAGTATCCATATCCTTACTCCCCAAAAAGGGGATAAAAAAAAGAAAATAGATTTAGCTGTTAAAAACGCCTTCCTTTTACTAGAAGAAAAAGAAATCAAAGAATTATCTAAAAAACTACATTCTGAAAGTTTATTAGGATTACAAAAAAAATTAAACCTACCTTTTCCTCCTTATCATATAGAAGCTTTTGATATCTCTCATTTATCAGGAACAAATACGGTCGCATCCATGGTCTGCTTTAAAAATGGCTTACCTAAAAAAAGTGAGTACCGAAGATTTAAAATTAAAACAGTCAATCAAATTAATGACTTTGCATCTATGTACGAGGTTGTTTATCGTCGCGTTTCCCGTTTAAAAAAAGAAAATAAATCTTTTCCTGATTTAATTCTAATTGATGGTGGAAAGGGTCAATTAAGTTCTTCTTATCAAGCTTTAAAGGATCTAAAATGTATTCACATTCCCATTGTGAGTTTAGCTAAAAGATTAGAAAAAGTTTTTTTTCCTCATAAATTTGAGCCTCTTGTTCTAAAACACCATTCCAGTGAACTCCAACTTCTTCAACACCTTCGGGATGAGTCGCATCGATTTGCAATTACTTTCCAGAGATCTAAAAGAAAACCAACTGTTTCTAAGACTAGTTTACACTCTATTTCAGGTCTCGGTAAAGATAGCATTCAAAAGGTATTGAAATTTTACAAGTATCCCGAAAATGTTTGGAAACATAATTGGGAACATTGGAAAGAAAATCTAGGCACTCGTATTGCAAATATTTTAAAAAATTATCAAGGTACAATATTAACTGAAAATCAAAATGAGCATTCTTAACCATTTTAAAGATATTCTAATAAAATCTCTTGAAAGTCCGAAACCTTCTCCCGTAACGAAAAGGAACTCAAGCTCCAAAGACTTTTTATTGACAGTACAGAATCGGTCTTGCTTTTATACAATCGTGCGTTCTCCTAGACGAAAACACATGCAAATAAAGATTAACCCATCTTTAAAAGTGAGTATTCATATTCCCTCTTATATGTCTGATAAAAAGGCTCATTTTTTTATACAAGAAAAATCCAAGTGGATTTTCAAAAACCTTAAAAAGGTTAAAAACCTCAATCATTATCTTTATCAAAATCAAGAAGAACACTACTATCTAGGAAAACTCTATCCTTTAGAGATATCTACTTCAAAATCAACTAACATTTATTGTCATCACAAAAATATTTTCATTCAAGCTTCTCAAAATGATTCCAAACACATTCAGAACATTTTATCTCAATGGTATCTTATAGAAGCCAAAAAAAAGTTACCTTCTATTTTAGAAGATTGCTGGATTATTTTTTCGGAACAGTTTTCTTATTCCAAACCAACTCTTAAAATCAAAAGAATGAAAACGCGTTGGGGTAGTTTGTCTTCTAAAGGTTGTATTAATTTAAATTCTTATTTGATGCAATCTTCTATAGAATGTATTCAATATGTTATCTTTCATGAACTGTCTCATTTAGTTCATTTCAATCACAGTCGTCAGTTCCATCAAATAGTGGAAGTATTTTGCCCAAACTGGAAAACACATCACACATTTCTGAAAACCTTGAATTTAAAAGAATAACCTAAAAACAATAAACAATTAGTATAATTATACAAAAAGTTAAGATCTTAAAATTATTCACGCGTCTCAACTAACTCTCAATTATTTATAACCCAAATCATGCATATTAAAATATTGATGCTAATCAAAATTTATTAACAATTATTAACTATCCTTATCTAAAGGATACTATATTGTATTCTATCCTACCAAATAGGAAGCAAAACAATGCAACAAAAATTAAAAATAAAATCAGTTTAGTATTTTTATTTAGTTGGTTAATTACTAGCCAGTTGTTTATCTAACAATCCAACCCAACAAAATAAACTTTTAGATTTAACAGAAGACGAGTTAAAAAGTTTAGCTTTGTTTGAATCCCTAGTGATAAGCCAAGCAGAAGCCACACAAACAGTGTTTAACTGGAGATACTATTCTTTCAACTCATAACTTCAGCACACAAATGAGCATGTGGTCTGATATTTCACATTAAAGGTAGATATAAAATGAAATATTTAATTTTCTTAGTATTGTTAATCATATATAATTGTGACTTGTCATTTCTGCCAGACGAATATGAACTTGTTCTAGACATTCCTTATGAGATAAACATCAATGACACAGTCACACTTAAAGCACAATTAGTTGGTATAAACTCTCGAAATATTTTGAATGTAAATGATACACTACTAACATGGTCATGGGAAAAACCTCTTGACTCACTCTCTAGTATCAACGATTCACTAGCACTGTCAGGATATCCATTGGACCCCATTGACGCATTGTCTTTTGCTAGAAAAGCTAAAATTATAGGAACTCATAATTTAATAGCTGTAAATACTGGTGTGATTAATGTAATCGCTCACATAAAAAGCACAGATTCCCATGTAATTATTGGAAATACAACGACTAAACAAAGAGTTATTATCACTGAAGGATTTATATTACCAGTTCTAAATCAAAATATTACAATTACTGGAAATAACCAAGTCACTGTAAATAATCAAATTTATTTAACTGTAATAGCAAACAATGTTGAAAATGCGAATAGTAGAAAATTTATATGGGTATCAAGTAACCCTTCTATTGCTACTGTTAATGCCAATGGAACAGTTCAAGGTATTTCAATAGGAAATGCCGTTATTAAAGCAACTACTCTTGATGAAGATTTATTTTTTAATTCATTCACAATAACAGTTATAGAATAAAACAAAAATATGTCAAATGTATTCTTTTACCTGCTGTTTAAAACAGTTTCCTTATTTAGTTTCTTATTTAAATTAAATCAGAATAGTAAATAGCCACTCTTTTTTAGAGAACCAAAGAAGTACATCAGCAAAAACACCTTTCTCTAAAAAGATTTTTTGTAATTGTATTTTATAAAAGGCCAACACAATTTTATCTATATCCATATAACCTATATCTAAGTTATATTTTCTTTGTATTTTTTGAAGCTCTATCGTATTTGATTTTGATTGAGCTAAAAACCCTGCTTGCTGTAAGTTTTTAAAACTCAAGACAAAATGAAAAAGATTGCTTCCTAATTCCTTCTCATAATATATAAGAAAAAATAAAGCTGACCAATAAGATCAATTGAATCAAATAATTTTTTAAAACTTCTGGTATTTGATTACTTTTAGTCTTGGATAAAACAAAAATTAAATTTTTTGAACAACATTTCAGTTCTTTATAATAGAACTATTTAATAACATTGAGTCTTCTTTTAATTTTACGAAAATAGGAGTATAAATAAAGTTATCATAATTTGATATATCACTTACAACTTTAAATCCTTCAGTGATACTGAATATTTTTTTAAAAGAGAAATAGTTTTTTTAGGAGATGCTTCAGAAACCTTAGACCAAAATAATTTTCTTTTCTTGTATGTTTTTGGCAAGAGCATAATAGCAGATATCCACGCTTTAAAAATAATTAAAATGATGTCAATAGAAGATAAAGAGATACTAGACTTTTCTTTAGGCAACTGTTTTTTTGTGAAATAAAAACGAAGACAAGAGTACCAAAAGATAATAGGAAACTTAAAAATAGGGAGATATTTAAAAGCAGTGACAATACGGTTTCTTTCTCCATAAAAAAGTTTAACGGTAGAAAATCGAACAGTAGATAAGGAACGATAATGATATACTTTCGCTTTTGGTAAAAAATAGGTAGGAATACCTAAAAGTTCTGTTCTAAAATAAAAATCAGTTTCTTCATAAAATAAAAAATAATCTTCATCAAAATACCCTACGGTATCAAACAGATTACGATGAAAAATCATAACAGCTCCATAACAACCAAATGTTATTTTTTGAGACGGAACATTTTCCAAAGATGCATCAGATAAAAAACTGAAAGGGTGTAAATCTTTATAAAATTTAGTTCCAGCCCAATTAATTAGACCGCTATTTTGATGAATAAATAAAGGAGAAAAAGATTGTGCAGTAGGGTTTTTATTTGTAAAATCATAAACAATATCACCAAAATTATCATCAAAAATAATATCCATATTACACAAAACAAAGTAAGAATCTGTGATAACCTCAATAAGGCGATTACAAGCAAAAGCGTAGCCTTTATTCTCTTTGGCTTGAATGATATTGACATCACCTAAGAAAAATTCTTGTAATTTTACAATAGAATCATCGCTAGAAGCATTGTCATAAACAAAAATAGAGGAGGTGATATTTTTTTGATTTTTAATAGATTTAACACAATCAATTAAGTAATCGCCACCATTATAGTTAACAATTCCAAAAGATAAAGCCATTATGGTTTTCATCAAAATTAATATAGGCTAAAAAAATAAATTAATTTAGAATATAACTGTGTTACCACAACAGAGCTCATTTTTATTTATCCTATACCCGGTAAATTAAACCAACTTAAAATAACATTAATGCACTTTGCTGTCTTTACAACAAAACTCTTTTTTTGTGTCTCCATTGAGAAAGATGGGTTGCCAGTTTGTAGAGAAACTGGTTTTTCTTTCTTCCTTTTTTCAATCACTATCATATTATCATAGTAGTGTAACGAATGAGCAGATTTTGTAAGTGAATCAATTTTAAAAAATGATTGTTTTGAATGATAAGCATTTAAAGAATCTATAAAATTTTTAGAATACTGAACAAAAGTTCCACATCTTTTTTTACCTCCACCATATTTTGGTTCGTAAGAAGTACTCAAATCTTCACATATATAAATACCATCCTCTTTAATATGAGGAAATAATTCCTCATAAGCGATCTTTTGTTGTTTCATAGTATGCCCACCATCATCAATTAAGATATCTATAGGAGGAAGTGTGCTTTTTAATTTACGCAAAAAATTACGATTTGATTGCGATCCGATTAATATGGAAATATTTTTTTCTTCAAATTCTTTGCATTTTGGATTAATATCCATTCCATAAATTTTAGCTTTATTACCGAAATAATGTTTCCACATTTGTAAGCTTCCACCATGGAACACACCAATTTCTAGGACAGTAATTTCTTTGTTTCTGAATTTTTTAAAATGTCTATGATAAATTTCAAAATAATGAACTAGTTTGTAGATAAGTCTTTTTTCGTTATTTTCAAAATATTTTTCTAAATCGTTTTTAATTGATTCATTCATATTGGTATTCTATTTAATTTTTATGATTTTTCTTAGAAAATAGAAAAAAGTATTAATAAAAACTATTGGATACCTTTTTTATACAACAGCTACTCTATAGATTTTGACCAACATTCTAGTGCTTTGTAATACAACTCTTCATATTGATCAACAATCAAATCATGATGAAATAATTTAACAGCTCTCTCTCTTCCCGCTTTTCCCATTGCTTTTCTAAGATTGGGATCTCTAGCTAATTTTAAACAACTTTGTGATAAAGATTCAATATCCCCTACAGAACACAAAAAACCAGTTTCTCTATCTTTGACAACTTCAGGGATTCCTCCAGAATCACAAGCAACTACAGGTATTTCACAGGCCATTGCTTCTAGAGCTGCTAAACCAAAACTTTCAATACTAGATGGAAATATCAAGATATCCGCAAGGTTAAGAAGCGTCACAACTTCTTCTTGTTTCCCTAAAAAATACACACGATCTTGTATCCCCATTTCTTTTGCCATTTGTTGGCATAACAACATTTCTGATCCGTTTCCAACCATAATTAAATTTGCTGAAACTTGTTTCTGTACATTGTTAAAAACTTCAATAACATCGGGCGTTCTTTTAACCTCACGAAAATTAGAGATATGTATAAAAAGAATTCCATCTTTTTCTGATAAAAATTTATCTCTTTGGTCTACTTTTTCTTTCGGCACAAAAATATTAAAGTCAATAAAATTATGTATTGTCTGTATTTCTCTCTGTGTTGAAAATAATTTTTCTGTTTCTCTCTTTAAATAATCTGAGACAGCTGTAACTGCTTGACTCTTCTTAATAGCAAGGCAAGTCATATCAAAGAAATTATTTTGTTTTCCTACAATTGTAATATCAGTACCATGCAAAGTTGTAATGAAAGGTATTTCCTTTTCTTTCAACATTAAATTTACCAAATATGCCGAGATAGCATGTGGAATTGCATAATGCACATGCAAAATATCTAATCCTTCAGATTCTATTACCTCTTTCTGTTTAGAAGCCAATGCTAATGTATAAGGAAAATGTTCAAATAAAGAGTACGAATCTGTATTGACTTCATGGAAAAAGATATTTTTCTCTAATCTTAATGATAATCGGAATGGCAAAGACGATGTAATAAAATGTACTTCGTGTCCACGACGAGCCAAAAGCTTACCTAACTCCGTTGCCAAAACTCCACTTCCACCATAACTAGGATAACAAGTAATTCCTATCTTTATTTTTTTTCTCATATAGGTATAATTATAGAGTTATAACAGAGTTATAGAGTTTAAGAAAACCTTAAACCATTTAACTCTGTTAAATCCTTCACTTCGGCTAACTCTTCAGATTGAAAAGCCTCAGCTAATTTTGATTTAATTCTCAACCCATAAAAACGATTACGAACTTCTAAACTTTCAAAAAAGGCAGGTGAACTAATATCTGTAGAGTAGTTAGTTTTCTGAAATTGAGACTTATAACAGCGTAATGCTGTAAACTTATCTTGAAAATATTCTGAAATATCAACGCAAAATGAAGGTTTAAAATCTGTAATAGCCACACTTTCAAAATAAAATAATCTTGAAGGACGAAAAGCAGATATTTCTGTTTCCCACTTCTTCAAACCTGCTTTAAACCAAGAAGCTCGAACCAATTCATGAGCCACCATATGATCTGGATGATCATCACATTTAGAATGTGTTAAAATAATTTTAGGCTTATACATTCTAATCACGTCTATTACTTTATTTTGACTGTCAAAATCATTCTGTAAATAACCATCTGGTAAATTAAGATTTTCTCTAGCCAAAATACCCACACATTCTGCAGATTTTTTAGATTCCTCTAATCTTTGAGACGGAGTGCCATTAGTTGCCATAGAAGCATCCGTTAAATCAACAATAACTCCCTTTTTGCCTTGTGCAGACATTTTAGCAATTGTTCCCCCTGCAGAAATTTCAACATCGTCGGGATGAGCCCCTATAGCCATAAAATCATACATCTTTCAAAAGATAGATTTTTATGAATAAGATGTTTGATTGTTGACCAATATTATTTGTTTTTATAGATTTTAAGCTCAATTTAAAAGAGGTTATGTTTTGATAGAAATTACAATAAAACCCGGTGATCATTTCGATAAATCGCTTCGTCGATGGACTAAAATTTGTGAAAAATCAGGTGTTCTTTCTGATGTTCGAACAAGACAGCGTTACGAAAAACCAACAGAAGTGCACAAAAAACACAAAAATTTAGTTAAAAAACGAAATCAAAGAGAATTAGCAATGAAGAAAGTCGTTAAATTGTACTAAATTGTACTAATTTCATTTTTTAATATACTACTCCTTTTTTTGAATGTCTCTATTTAATCAAATTTTGGATGATATCAAATCAAGTATGAAACGAGGCGAGAAATCTCGCCTTTTGTGTCTTCGTGGAATACACTCTGAAATCAAAAACATTTCAATTAATCAAAGAATTGAGATAACAGATACTGTTTTAATTCAATGCTTATCTAAAGAAATTAAACAACGCCAAAGCTCCATACAAATGTTTACAGAGGGAAAACGACAAGATTTAGTTGACCAAAATAAACAAGAAATTGAATGGATTAGTTCATACCTTCCTTCTGCCCTGTCTACACAAGAATTAGAAAATACTATCCAGTCCGTTATTACTGATCTAGGAACAAACTCTCAGAAAGACATGGGTTTTATTATGAAAGCTTGTCGTTCTAAGTTAGAAGGTCAATTTTTTGACAGCAAAAGCCTCAGTCAATTAATTCAAAAGTTTCTGACATAATAACTTAAATTATCTTTGCTTTAATTCTAACAAAGCAATGTTACAAATACAACACAAAGTTCAGCAGAATATTTTGATACCGAAAGGACTTTGTTGTATTAAATAAATAGCCTATCTCTCCCAAGTAGATCTCCTTTAAAGATTCGTATCAAGGGTGTTAATTTAAAATTAGATAAATTATTTACACTATGGTTAAGCAGCAACATAAGTCAAATGTACAAATAGTTATATGAAGCTAAATAGGGGCAAAACCAAGTTTAACACGATAGTCAAACAAATTTTTTGATTAATAATTTCGTAACATTTAATTCCAAAAGAGAAAAATATCTCTTAGTCTCTAAATCATAGCTCCAAGCTATATTAATATTAGGCTAAAAATAATGATTCAAATCTAATTGTAATTTACTGAAATAATTAGATTGAAAAGATATAGAATTCTCTAGATAAATAGGGTATTCCACTGAAAATTAGCACCTATTACACTGTCTGTACAAGATCTTTCTAAAGACAATCCTAAAGAATGCCGAATAGCTGTAGAATAGTGTAGATATAGACAATTTTGTTTAACATTATTTTGTTGAATTAATGTCCAACTGCCAACATAAGAAATTGGTCAAGCATTTATGAAACTCAAAGTGACCCACATCATCAAAAAACATTTTAATCTCATTTTTTAAATAGTAACACTAACTCGTCTATTTTTTCTCGTACCTTCGCTTCATCTTGCTTAGCAAAAGATTGCTGTACACATTCATAAATATGTTTCTTAAGAATATTAGATTCTATAGATTTTGAAGCAAACTGAATTGCTTTAAGTTGAATCATAATATCTGGACAATATCGTCTTTCTTCAATCATTTTTTTCACTCCCTCCATTTGTCCAATGACTCGATTAATACGACTAATTTCTTCAATATGACTAGGGTGTTGATGACATGAATGTTCCATAAAGCTATCCAGAAGTTAAGTAACAAATAAAAAACAAAGTTTAAGCATACCAAAAATATACCATATTAGGGTATATTTTTCAATTTTTTCTTAAACTTTATCTTTTAAATCTTCTACAATTCCAGCTGACATCACTAATTTAGCAGCCTGATTCACACTAATATCTAAAACTTGGCATTCACTTTGTGGAACAAATAACAAAACCCCACTTGTTGGATTCGGTGTTGTAGGGATAAAAACAGCCCATAAATCTTCTTTACCCTCTAGGATTGGATGCCTTTCTTCGGTCGTCACAAACGCAATACTATAAAGGCCTTTTCTAGGGTACTCTAATAATACAACTTTTGAAAACTTATTATTGTCTTGAAAAACTGCACTTAACAGCTGCCTTAAAGTTCCATAAATCACATTAATCAATGGCATCTTTTCTATAAATTTATTCAACAAATTAACAAAACGATGACCTACAAAATTTCCTCCTAGCGTCCCTATCAGAAAAATGAATATAAATAAAATTCCGAAGTTTACAATGGCTAATGGCTTTACACCAAAATAACCCAAAACAACATAAATATAAATAATCACATTATCATAAAGAAATTGATAAATACTTTGGCACAATAGGATTGTACCACCTATCGGTAGAGTAATCAGAACTCCTCTTAAAAAATATTTCTTTGCTAAATTTTTCACACTTTAATCACTTTACAGTTTGCAAAATAAAGATCTTTTCATCTTTCTTTGCTACTCCCAATTTTTTTCGAAGAACACGATCGATATAAGCACTATCGTGTAAGAGTTTTTGTTCTTCACTCTTTAATTTCACAGTCTTCTCTTCCATTGCAATAATTTGATGGCTAATCTCTTTATTACTTTTTCGTAACAAGTGCAATTCTAAAAAACTTCCTTTAACAAAAAAGAGTAGGTACACATAAAAAATGGCAAGAACAATAAAGAAAATTTTATAAACCCAATGCATCTTTAACAAAAACTTCATACAACATACTTCTTTAATTTTCTAGTTTCTAGTTTCCAAGATAGTAATCTTTTGTCATAAATCTAACTAAATGATCATTTTTAAAATATCTAAACATCTTTTCTTAAGCCTTTTGTTTCTTGGTTGTGCCAAAAATTTACCACCCACAGGAGGAGAAATTAACAAACCTTTATTTTATATTAAAAAAACATCTATAATTGACTCAAGCCTAAATGTACCTAGATATGTTTCGTTTCGTTTTCAATTTAATGATTGGATTACAAAAAAAATTCAAGACAATGACATTCTAATTATTCCTTCAATTCAGAACAAATTTAATTTATCAATTAGGTCTGATAACTTAAACATTAAGTTACGAAATCCTTTAGTTAACAATACAACATACACACTCTCTTTTAGACAATCCTTAAAGAGCATTCGTAATCAAAATCTAATTAAGGAACAAAGTCTTGTATTTTCAACAGGGAACCAAATTGATAAAGGAAAGATACAAGGAAAAATTAAAACAACAACACCTAGCCTCACTTACATCGGGTTGTATCCTCACGAAATTTCTAAAGAAATCGCTACAATCATTATCGCTCCAAACCAGTCAAAAAACACAGATATTCCTAATTTAAATTTAGAGAGACCATACTACACAATTCCAATTAATAAAAATGGTAGCTTTATATACAATTCAATTAAACCAGGATTTTATTCCGTACTTGCATTTGTTGATCTTAACAAAAATCTTCGTCCAGATATTGAAACAGAACACATTGGAGTAGGGCCTAAAAAAATATGGATTGGTGACAGTACATCTTTACTTTTTTTAAAGACAAGTAAGATCATTCAAACACCTGTTCAAATCAATACAATCGAATGGCTTCCTTTAAAGCTTGAAAAAGGAAATACATCTAAAGGTCTTTTAAAAATTTCATTTAATCAACCTATCTTAAAAACTTCCTTTAACCCTGTTATTCAGGACTCTATTAAAAAGCAATTAAACCACTCTCAAGTACACTGGTATGATAATAACCAAAAAGTATTTTTGACTTTGGATCAACCCATTTCAAAAGATCAAAAATATCAAATTTACTTTGAGAAACTTTTTAGCCTATCCTATCAAAAGATAAATTCCACACAAAAAAAATTGTACTTTAAATACGACTCTCTTTTCTTTGAAAGAACTAAAACTTACACTCCCGACAATTTTGCATGGAAGCAAAATCATCTCTCTTCTCAATTTAGATATATTTTTGAATCCAATTACTATTTATCAGACTCACTCTTTATTGAACTTAAAAAATCACTTACATCTATTGTGGATACAGTTCCTGCTCCTTTCTTTTGGAGAAAACTCAATGAATTTCATTTTGAACTTATAATTAAAAAAATACAGGAAAATAACCAAAAACTCTATTTTACTCTGTCTTCAAAAGATCTCATCAATGCAGATTCAACAAAATTAGATACTCTTGGCTTTGTAAACCTTAAAGAAAATGACAAGCAAGGCTTTGTAGAAGTACACTTACCTAAAAGTGTATTATTAAAAAATCCATTTAATTGGAAATACCAAATTAAAGCAAAAAAAAGTAACCAAATTTTTATTGACGCAATCCCTTTAAAAAATTTACAGAACCAACTAGACACCTTAGGTCCTTTTGATGTTGACTTCTATGATATCTCTATTTTTTACGATGACAATAACAATGGCCTTGTTAATTCAGGTTCTGTCACACCGTGGTTTCATCAAGAGACTTATATAAATATTTCTCAAAATACAGAAATCAATAACAAAACAATAGTATCCGTACAACCACAATAAATAAAATATGATACAATACAAATCCCTTACCCAAATTTTACTTCTAGTATCTATTTTACTTTTTAGTTGCTATCGTTTTAACCTTTCATCAATTCCTTCCCATATTAAATCATTTAACATTAACTTATTAGAAAATAAAACAACCAAACCATCCTTAAACCTTGAGGTTAAATCTATTGTGACAGATAGTATGCGACAAAGAAGTTCATTACTATTGACAACCACTAGAGCTCATAGTAGCCTAAATCTAATTCTAACTTCTTACTCTAATACAGAGGATAATCTATCAGGAAATCAAATTACAAGTCGACAAATTAAAATTTCTGCAGAAGTTGCATTTATAGACAACACAAAACAAGATACTTTATTTTATGAAAAAAACTTAATAGGATATTCTATTTATTCTATTGTCAATGGAGAAACAGAATCTGACGGTCGCAAAAAAGCCGTTGAAAATTTAGCTCAACTCGTTGTTGAGAACACAATTTTAGGATGGTAAATATGAATTTTGTTAAAATGCACGGAATCGGTAATGATTATGTATATATTGATCGATTTAAAGAAAAAAGGTTCTTTGATTTTCCAAAATTAGCTCAAGAGATGTCTCATCGTCACTTTGGAGTAGGTTCTGATGGCTTAATTTTAATTGAACCCCACTCAACATGCGATGCTGAAATGATCATGTACAATGCCGATGGAAGTTCTTCTGAAATGTGTGGCAATGGATTACGCTGCGTTGCTAAATACATTCACGATCATTATTTTTTTGATAAAGATACTCTAAAAATTCAAACAAATGCAGGAATACTACAAGCAAAAGTTTTTAAATCCCCCGATCATAAAGCAGATCTAATTGAAATTGATATGGGATCACCTATTTTTGAGGGCTCTCAAATTCCAACGACTTTCAATGAAGAAAAAGTCTTTGAAAAAATCATCACAATTGATGAAAAACATTATACCTTCTATGCTCTGAGTATGGGAAATCCACACTGTGTTATCTTTGTAGATTCAGTAAAAACTTTTCCTGTTGAAAAAATAGGTCCTGTTATCGAAAATCATCCCTTTTTTCCATCCAAAACCAATGTAGAGTTTGTTGAAATAATATCGCCTACAGAAGTTAAACAACGTACTTGGGAAAGAGGTTCTGGAGAAACATGGGCTTGTGGAACAGGAGCATCTGCAGTTGGTGTTGTCTGCTATCTCACTAAAAAAACAGAATCCAAAATTAAAGTCCACTTACTAGGCGGTACATTAGAGATTAATTATGATTTAAAAACTGGAATTAAAATGAAAGGTCATGCCGTTGAAGTCTTTCGAGGAACATGGTAAACCCATTTTACTAATCGTATAAACTTTCCACTGTTTTACTTTTTAGAATATTCTTTAAAAGCTTTTAAAATCTCTTTCCTTAAATTCAGAACAGGTTGTACAAAACCTGGAATTTTAGCAGTTAATCCTAGTAAGTCGTGAGCAACTAAAACTTGGCCATTAGTACCTACTCCACAACTAATTCCAATAGTAGGAATTAACAAAGCTTCAGTAATCTTAATTGCAATATTGTCTTTTATATGTTCTAGAACCAAACTATAAGCACCTTCTTTTTCCAATTTCTTAGCCTGTTCTAAGAGAGTTTGGTACTCAATCTCACCTAATTTCTGGTAGGATGTTGCTGTCTGAGGAAGTATACCTAAATGACCCATCACTGGAACACCATTTTGTACCAAATGCTTTATTAACTTAGGTCTAAAACCCTCTATCTTTACCGAATGTGCACCTAATTCCATAAAAGCCTTAGCATTTAACAAGGCATCTTCTTTTGTCTCATATGAGTTAAAAGGCATATCTGCCACTGTATGCGTATTCCGAGCACCTCGACTAACCGCTGATACAAATATTTTCATAATATCTATACCCACTTCTGTAGTTTTCTCTAGACCTAAAATTACATTCGCAAGAGAATCTCCTACTAAAATTAAATCAATGTTAGATTCCTCTGCTAATGAAGAGAAGCAACTATCATAGATGCTCAACATAGATATAAAAGAAGTCTTTGTGTTTTTAATTTGAACCGCTGTTTTCATCAATAATGTACCGTATCTCTATAAGTTTCCAATGAACGAATATAAATTCCTGTTTCGGTTTTATAATTTAAAAAATTTATTAGAAATTGCTCTAAAAAAAGTCCTTTACTCAACGAACAATATACGAAATTAAAATTTTTATTCTTCAATTTTCGCAAAGTTAAAATATCTAAAATAGATAATCTTTCAAATTTAAACTGCCCTTTGGTTTGATAAAAACAATCTGAACACATGATTCCCCCTGCTTCAAATACGAAAAGGGAATTTTTCCAAGATTTATCTTGACATTGCGTACAAAAGTCAAGTTGTGGAGAGAAACCCAGAAAATTCAAGAAACCCAGTAAAAAATCACATAAAATCATAGGAAGATTGTGTATTTTAATTTTAGGTAGATTAATTGTCTCTAAAGTTTCTAATAAATAATAAAACAAAGATGGAGATTTTTCTAATTCCTGTAAATAGCGTAAATATATTTCCAAAATAACATTGGCTAATGCTTGACGCGAGAAATTTTCCTTGATATTTCTATATTCAGTTTCAATATAAACTTGATTTAAATTTTGTATTTTTTTCTTAGCAGAAAAATTAAAATTAATCTGATATAAATTAAAATAATCTAACTTATTTGTAGATTTTAAGCACTTACTTCCCTTAAGGATAAGGGTAATTCTTCCAAACTCTGAATCAAAACCCTTCGCAATAATTGATGAGTCTGAAAAAGGAAATTTTTGTAAAAGAAAAAAAAAGGATGAGTTCAAAAACTTATGAAAGCTGATCTACTGGATCTTTTTTAGGCTCTTTCCATATTAAAATATTACCACAAGTTTCACATAGACAAATTTCATCTTGTTTGGCAACGAGTGTAAGTCTTTGTGGAGCCTGCATTCTTTGACAAACGTCACAAAACTGCTCTTCCCAATTTACAAAAGAAAGAACATAAGGATTTTTAGATTTTTTTACAATACGACAATACAAACCAAATAGCTTAGCTACTCCTCCCTCTTTCTGACATAGATCTGCTTTATCTTGCATTTGCTTAATACGATCTTCTAATCCTGAAAGTTCCGTGTTAAGTTCATCTAATAAAGGTTTGTTCTTTACCTTCACTTCTTCTAAAGAAACTTCTAATTCTTCTTTATCTTTTTCAAAAGATTCTATTAAGCTTCTAAAATGTAAAACATTAGCTTTATTGTCTTCAATTGTTTTTCGATGTACTGCCATTTCTTTATGAATAGCATCATATTCTCGATTGGTAGAAATATTTCCAAGACGCTCTTCATCTCTAATTACAGCCACTTCTGAGTCTTCTAAACCTACTGTATTACCTTCTATTTCTTTCTGAGATTGAGCTATAGACTCAACCACAGCATTAAATGCTTTCTGTTTAACGGATATTTCTGTATTTAATTCTTTAATACGAAGAGGAATACTAGAGTTTGCTCTTCTAAGCTCAAACATTTCTATATCCAATTTATTCAGCTCTATCAAGGCATCAAAGTCAGTTTTCATTAAGTCCTTTCGTTATATATTTTACTCTAATATAGCTTTATTAAGGGAATATTTAAACTCACTTTTAGAGTTATATTTTTGTATAGCCTTTTCCCAATTTTCGGAAAATCCAGTTTCCGCAATCTCTTGTGTTTTTTCAAATAGTCCACCAATATAATCCATTTCCTCTTGAGTAAATTTTCTTAAAACCCAATTAGATAAATTCCATTCAGAAGGACACCTCCCTATTCCAATACGCAAGCGAGGAAAATTTTGACCACAACAATCTATAATACTCTTTAAACCATTATGTCCTCCAGCACTACCTCCAAAACGAATACGCACTTCCCCAAAAGGTAAATTAACATCATCTACAATGACTAAAACCTGTGATAATTTTTTTTTATAGAAAGACAATACAGAAAGAAGCACTTCTCCCGTTAAATTTACGAAAGTTTGTGGCTTAACCAATAAATAATCCTGACCAAGGAAAAATGTCTTTTGAATTAAAGATTTCCCGTGTTTTTTCCAAGAACCTTGAGCTAATAAAGCATCTAAAAAAAGAAAGCCTACATTGTGAGCTGTTTGATGATACTTAAGACCGGGGTTACCTATCCCTAAAATCACTCTCAAAAATTATTCTCCAGCTTCTTCTGTATTGACCTCTGACATCTCTTCTTCCTGCTGACCACGACTTTTTGACACACCATACAAAGAAACCTTACCCGGAGTCACAAAGGTCCCGTTTTCAAACGACAAATCTCTAACATAAAATACATCCTCAGCATTAAGATCAGAAATATCTTGCTTGAAAGATTCTGGTATTAAAGAAGCTAAACAACGCAATTTTACGAAACGCTTCATAACTGTAAACTGACCACCTTGGTTTTTAACACCACAAGGCGTTCCATAATACTCTATTGGAACTTTGACGGTCACTGGTTGTTTGTCATCAACTCTTAAGAAGTCAATATGAATAACTTGACTTCTCTTGATAGGATGATAAACATACTCTTTGACAATGACTTGCTCAACTTTACCATCAACACTAAGATCCAGTATTGTATTTTTATTTTTGAGTTTTAAATATTTACGCAATTCTGCTTCCTCTATTTTAACGGAAACAGAATCTTTTTTCAAACCATATAAGATAGCGGGAATAAATTTAGCATCTCTTTGCTTACGCAAATCACCCTGTGTAGAAATTTCTCTGTTAGTGACAATTAATGTTGACATAAGACCTACTTAAATAAAAAGTTAAATATTGACTGGGGTAGCTGGATTCGAACCAACGCATGACGGCACCAAAAGCCGTTGTCTTACCGCTTGACGATACCCCACCAATAGGCAAAGAAATGTATTAAGTTTTTTTCTCGTTTTCAAGAAAAACTTCTTCTAAAATGTGTTAACACTGTAAAACGACATTGTTTCTGTAAGTCTTGAACCACCTTTTGAGCTTGAATAAAATCTTGAAACAATGCAAAAAGACTTGCTCCACTTCCACAGAGTCCTACATGAACTGGTTTATAGTTGTGCATGTTTAGATACAAATTTTTAATATCGGGATATAAATTAAAAGATACTGTTTCAAAATCATTATAACAAAAACGATAAAAATCGGGGTTTTGGCATTCTTGGGTATATTTTTGTTTAAAAATATTTTTTGACTTCTTTCCCTCTACACAGAAAGACTGGAACATTTCTTTAGTACTAGATTCTACCTTAGGAGTTAGTATCACTACAAAAAAAGGAAATGGTGATGGAGCTAAAGTTAATTTTTCTCCAAACCCCTCACCAATAGCGGTTGTACTACTCAAAAAAAACGACACATCAGCTCCGAGCTCTAGAGAAATTTTTCTGAGTTCAGCTTCAGACAAATTCAAATTCCACGACTGGTTACAAAGCTGTAAAGCAGTAGCTGCATTTGAGCTCCCACCACCTAAACCGGCTTTAACTGGCAGAATTTTCTCAAGCTCAAACTCAATTCCTTGCGTTACATTATATCTAATTTGTAAAATTTTTGCTGCTTTATAAATCAAATTATCATTCACAGTTTCTGTGACATATTTGTCTGTAACAATACGAATTTCAGAACTATTGTCAATCACTCGGGCTTTTAAAGTATCAGCAACATTTACTGCTTGGAAAAGTGTCCACAATTCATGATAACCATTTGATTTACGACCTATAATCTCTAGATATAGATTGATTTTCGCATAACTTTTTTGAGTCGTCCACATTTTAAAATTCTAACCATTCATTCCACTGCAATTCAACCTCTAATATATTAGATTTTTAATCACATGTCTAATGCATACACTTTTTTACAACAACAAAGAGAGTTTTTCAGCCAAATTTCTAAAATGAAACTAAATGATTTATCTTTAAGTCAATCTCCACTTCTAAAAAATTTTAGTATTGAAGAAAGAACGCTTCTTTTAGAGCAAAAACACCTACGCTCTCTAGCTCCAACAAAAGTTTCTTTTTCCGATCGCCTTTTATACACTCCTTTAGGATTACAACAAATGACTCGCGAATCTTTGTCCAAATATAAAGCGAACCAAATTGAGAAAGCATCTAAAGCTGTTGATCTTTGTTCTGGATTAGGTGAAGACTCTTTCTTTATACAAAATCCTTGTTCAGGTATTGACTTTAATGTTCAAACTGTACAATTCTATCAATATAATTTAAATCAATTAAATAAGGAAATTTTAACAATTTGTGGTGATATTACTAAAATTCAAACCCCTAAAAATGACATTGTCTTAATCGATCCAGTCAGAGTAAAAGAAAAAAATCAGAAACACTGGTGCGAAGCCTCTCTTAGTCCAAACTGGAATGAACTTTATAAAATTGTACAAAAACAAGATCAAGTTTATATTAAACTTCCACGTGGAATTAATCTACCTCAAAAATTCAAACAAAATTGTACTCTTGAATACCTAGGTAAAGAGGACGAGTGTTCTGAATTATCTTTATGGTTTGAAAGAAATACACTAACCCATATTCGTGCGACAGAAGTTATATCTGGAATTTCATTAGACTTAGACTTACATTCAGTACATTTCAATCTACCCAAACCTTTAGGCTCTTACCTTTACGAACCTTTAAAAATAGTCGTTCATTCTCATCTGTTCGGATTATTAGCTCAAGAATTAAATTTATGGAACATTGATTCTCAAATTGTATATTTATCTTCAAACGATTTACTACAACGCCCCCTATTAAAGGGAAAGGGCTATCAAGTCATCTCTATTTTGTCATTCCATTTAAAAAAAATGGAAAAGAGAGGTGTTCATTTAAACATTGACCTATTAAGAAAAAAAAAATCCTTTAATGGCGTAGAAGTTAGAACTTTATTTATAACCCGCGTTAATAATAAACACACTGCTATTTTAACAAAAGCATTAAAACAAAAAATTCATTCTTAATTCCTTTGTATGAGCAATTCAAAAATTTTAGTTAGAGACATTTGTTATAACTTAAAAAATTGCAGAAAGCTCGCTTCTCGTTTAATTCAAAGTTACGATCAATTTGATGAAAAGAAATTTGT
This sequence comes from Fibrobacteria bacterium, assembly GCA_965261055.1. Lineage (GTDB taxonomy): Bacteria > Fibrobacterota > Fibrobacteria > UBA11236 > JADFYW01. The sequence continues at coordinate 1,188,475 of OZ253440.1, forward strand.
TAATCAAATCAAAGAAAATCTGTATACACTAACTCTTAAAGAACGAGAAGTTTTTATAAAAAATTTATTAGAAGAACTTTTGCCAAAAAATTTTAAGAAACTTAACGAAATTATTCTCTCTGCCCAATTACCTGAATTACCAAAAAATTTTCAAGACGATAACTATGGCGATTTCATTTCTGTTCCACAAGCACAATTAATAGCAGAAAAAGGATGTCACCCAAATTACTTTAATCAATCCTTACTCTCTCTAAAAGAAATGACTAAAAGATTTTCTTGTGAATTCGCAATTAGAAAACTTCTTCTTTATGATGCCAAACAAGTCTTCAATACTCTTAAAGATTGGACTAAAAGTGATAACTGCCATGTTCGTAGATTATGTTCGGAAGGGATACGTTCTCGCTTACCTTGGAGAAAAGGAGTTACATACCTCAAAGAAAACCCTAAAAAAATCATTTCTATCTTAAAAGAACTTCACAATGATCCTTATCGATTCGTAACGAGGAGTGTCGCCAATAATCTCAACGACCTTTCGAAAGACCACCCAGATCTTGTTATTAAAACTCTTCAAAAATGGCAAGAAAGTACAGAAAGTTGTAAAGAATTTGAGTGGTTAAAAAAACATAGTCTTAGAACTTTAATTAAAAAAGGACACCGCCCTACTCTTAATTTTTTGGGGTACTCTTCTCATGTTAGACTCATAAACACAAAATTAAATTTAAAACCTAAAAAAATAGAAGTACCCGATTACCTAAATTTTGATTTTTCATTTGCAACAAAAAAAGAATCCATGCTAATGATTGACTACCGTATTGGATTTCTAAAGTCTAATCAACAAATAAATCAAAAAGTATTTAAAATCAAAACACTACAGTCAAAATCTAATCAAAAAATTACTCTCAAAAAAAAGCATTTATTCAAATTGATGGCCACAAAAAAATTATATTCAGGAATTCATACCTTGGAGATTCAAATTAATGGAAAAATTGTTCTTAACGATACATTTGAATTGATAATCTAAATCAAAAACTCATTTTAAAACTAAAATCATTCTCGTATAAACAATATTGATGAAAGAAAAACAGCTTCTATTAACATTCTATAAAGCTCACCTTTTTTGAAAAAAGTTTGGAATACTAAAATCACCAAAGTCACTACTGCCATTAAAAAAGCAACATTCCATATCAATTGTTTTGAGTCTAACCATAAAATCATAATGTTTGTGATAAACAATAAAAAGAAACCAACTATAGAAAAAATAGGTTTAGTATAACTGCTCTCAATTACACAAGAAGTATAATTATTTCTTAAATCAAATAAAATTTTTTATAAACCCAAAACAATAATATTAAGATAAACTAATAAAAAAGTAACCAACTAAAGGATAATACCATTTTGATTCCAACCAACTTAAAGAACCAATCCCTAAAGTAAATCCCTAAAGTATAAACTAGAGAAATAAAAGCTTCTTTTGATATGAAGACAAATTTAACGCATTTTTGATACATATAAACAAACATTAGAACAACATCAAGCAAGAATACAGAATTTGATTTAAATTAAAACCTCAAGACAAATAAGTTATAAACACAATGGTAAAAGATACGAAAAACCAAACTTGGTATTTATATTTATCATGTAAGTGATAACCAGCTACCTTTTTTATTCTCTGAGAATTCTGCCTTAAGTAAAAAATATCCCACTTGTGATCTATGTTATAGATTAATAAAACCTCACCCACTAAACACACTAAAAATGAGTACGAAAATGTTAAACTAAGACTATAATTTAAGGCTACAGAAGATAAACCAACTCCCAAAACAACATCAATACTAAAAGCGTTATATATTGATAAATTTCAAAAGAATTCTCAATTTTTTCTCATCTCAATTAAATTCACACAACTCTAATGATTTCAAAAATAATAAAGATTATAGATTTTAAATATGAGTTGAACTTTATTTTTAGTAGAAAGCCACTTTACTAACTTAATGATTTTTTATCTTTGGTACTAATGCTTCAAGTTGAAAACCTTTCTAAATCCTTTGGAAGTCAAACTCTCTTCAGAGATCTTTCTTTTCATATCAATACAGGTGAAAAAATTGCCATTATTGGTCGTAATGGTCAAGGAAAAACAACTTTATTTCGTATTTTAATTGACAAAGACTTTCCTGATGGTGGCACTTTCTCATTTTCCAAAAATTATTCTGTAGGTATTTTAGAGCAACATATTCACTTCACAGAAAAAACGGTTTTAAAAGAAACTTGTTTAAGTTTGCCTAGACTAGAAAAGAATGACCATTGGAGAGTCGAAAAAATTTTATCTGGCTTAGGTTTTAGTAATCAAGACTTTGATAAAGATCCCACTCTTTTTTCTGGAGGATTTCAACTTCGTATTAATCTTGCTAAAACTTTACTCTCTAAACCCAATCTTCTATTGCTAGATGAGCCTACAAACTATCTAGATATCCTATCTATTCGTTGGGTAAAAAAAATGCTTCAGCAGTGGAGAGGTGAAATTCTATGTATCAGTCACGACCGTAATTTTATGGATAGCTTCTGCACTCATTCTTTAGGTTTCCATCTACATACTGCCCGAAAAATAAAGGGAAAAACAACAGATTTTTTTAGACAAGTTCAAACAGAAGAGCAAGTCTACGAGCAAACAAGAATTAATGAAGAAAAAAAACAAGCACAATCTGAAAAATTCATCAATCAATTTAGAGCCAAAGCTCGAATGGCTGGCATGGTTCAATCTCGTATTAAATCTTTAAATAAAAAAGAAATTTTACATAAAAAAGTTGCTGTCAAAAATTTAGACTTTAGATTTACTTATTTTAAAATTGAAGCTAAAAACCTACTACACCTGCACAATACTCATTTTAATTACAAACCTGAAGAACCTATCATTCAAAATTTAACCCTTGACATTAATAATGGCTCTAGAATTGCGATTATAGGGCCAAATGGTAAAGGGAAATCAACTTTATTAAGAATAATTGGAAAAAAAATAAAACCTTTAGAAGGAAAAATTAAAACACATATAAATACCCTCATTGGTCATTTTGAACAAAGTAATATAAATTCTCTTGATTCACAACGCAGTATTGAAGAAGAAATTGCCCTATCTGGAAATAACTTAGACCGTACTAAGATACGCCAAATTTGTGGTGCAATGTTATTTGAAGGCACCAAAGCTCAAAAGAAAATTGAAGTCTTATCTGGTGGAGAAAAAGCCAGAGTTTGTCTTGGGAAAATTTTAGCAACTCCTTGTAATCTACTTCTATTGGACGAGCCTTCTCATCACTTAGATTCAGAATCTGTAGAATGCCTCTTAACTGCTATTAAGCATTTTCCTGGAGCAATCGTCCTCGTAACTCACGATGAAGATGTAATTCACCAATTTGCAGATCAACTCATTGTTTTTGAAAAAAATAAACATTTTGTTTTTAATGGAACCTACTCTTCATTTTTATCAGAAAAAGGTTGGAGCAATGAAGAGAATTTAGAAAATACCAATACTAAAACAGATAAACCTTCTACATTTTTAATAAACAAAAATCAAAAAATACAACAACGAAAAATACAGCAAAGCTTAAACAAACTAGAACAACGCATTGGGAAGTTAGAATCAATTATTACAAATCAAGAAGAAACTTTGGTAAGTCACTACGAAAATAATTTATTTAAAGAAGCCGAAATATTAATCAAAGAGATTACACAAAATAAGAAAGACATTGATAGTACTTTCTCTGAAATAGAACTTTTAGACTTAGAAAATTAATATGCCTTTATCCATCATCTTAGTGGAACCCGAAACTCCAGAAAACATCGGTTTTATAGCTAGAACAATGAATTGCTACAAACAAACAGACCTTCGCTTTATAGGAACACGAAAACTTCTACCAATGAGCAAAGCTTATAAAACAGGAACAAAAGGGAAAAGGATTTTATCCAAAGCTCAATACTATTCGTCATTAGAGGAAAGCTTACATGATATTCATTTAGCATTAGGTTTTACTCGCCGTAAACGATCTATTCAAGACCGTCGCGTAACTGACATTAGTGAAACAATTGCTAGTACTTCCTTTCATCCAAAGGTAGCATTAGTCTTTGGTAAAGAATCAAAAGGCTTAACGCAAAGTGATTGTCGTCTTATGGATAAACTAGTTTATATTGATTTACCTGACTCCACAACTTGTTTTAATTTATCACATTGTGTTACAGTAGTTTTACATGAAATTTATTATCACACCATAAAAGCAAATAACCCTCTACGGTCTATTAACAATACTCAACATTTAATAGAAAAACCTACCATTGGGCAAAAAAATCAAATTTTAGATTCTTTTTTAAAAATTTTAAAAAAAGAAAAGTTCTTTAAACAAGAAAAGGAAGAAGCCCATTTTCATTATTTACAAGATTTATGGAATCGAGCCAGTCCGAATCAGACTGAAATGGACTTTCTAATCGGCATTTTTAAAAAATTAACTAAAAAAAAGAAATAAATGCAATCGTTACATTATTCTTACCAGCAAATTCAAAATCTTTCTCCTGAATTTCGATCTAATTTTATAAGTTCTTTAAATGGATTTAAGCCTGTCAACTTAGTAGGGACAACGTCTGTTAAAAAAGAAACAAACTTAGCCATTATAAGCTCTGTCGTTCATATTGGCTCAAATCCAGCTTTATTCGGGTTTTTTATGAGACCTATCGTTATTACTAGGGATACTTATCATAATATTTTAGCAACTAAATTCTATACTATCAATCATGTACAAGAACATTTTATACCTCAGGCACATCAAACTTCAGAGCATTTTCCTCCAGAAATTTCTGAATTCGATTCTTGTGGTTTACGAGAAGAATATATTGAACAGTTCCATCCTCCTTTTGTAAAAGAAAGTCAAATTAAAATGGGCTTAGAGCTTTCTGAAATAATTACTATAAAAAGTAATGAAACAATTTTAATAGTTGGGAAGGTTCAACATTTGCTAGTTAACAAAGATTGTCTACAAAATAATGGAGAATTACGCTTAGACAAAATTCAAGGTTGCTGTATGACTGGAAATAATCATTACTACAGCCCTCAATTTATTAACACCTCTCTTTAACTAAAATTTTCTAATAAAACTTCTTTTTTTCTCTTTGCTTTAAATTCTTTTAAGTTCAAAGATCTTAACAATTGATTTGTAGCATACTTTTAAAATTCACCTAAATTTTGTGTTTGCTTTACAACAATACTTTTGCTATGGTTTACATTTTTGATGTAGCTTTCATTATTTGGATATGTTGTTTTAAGAACACTTTTTTTCTTTTGAGAAAAAGATTCAGAATTTACTGTTACGTTCTGTTTAGCAATATCTTCATTTACCTTAGTTTTTTTGTGATCTCTGTTCAGTTAACTTGAAAACAGGATATTCAATTTGTGACCACAAAAAAAGAGCCACGAAAGGACTCTCTTAATAATTAAGAACCCCTTGTAATTCATATGAATAACACTATTTTAATACACAGTCAAATATAAATAAAAATAAGAAATCATCTGTACCTAAATAAATATTAAAACAGGATATTCATCTTGCGTAAATTTCAATAAGCCTAAATCTACCAGATTTGATAATCTAAAAAAATTTAAACAGATAACGAATTAAAATTAACATGATAATTTTTTAGCCAAATCTTTTAAAATAACCCAGCGGTCTTTAGAAATGCTTGCTCCAATAACTTGAACAACTTCTGTGGCTACCGCGTTTGCAAGTTGACCTGCTTTCTCCAAACTATCAAAGTTTTGCAAACCATAGAAAAATCCTGATGCCCATAAATCACCTGCTCCTGTTGTATCAATAGCATTAACTTTAGAGCCTTTTATACGCACTCTTTCTTCACCTCTAGCCATCAAAGCACCTTCCACTCCCAACTTAACTATAACAATATCACACATAGAAGCAAAAATCTCTAAAGATTCCTCTTCACTTTTACCAGTAAAAGCTTTTGCTTCATCCTCGTTAGCTAATAAAATATTGACATGCTTTGGAATAAAACTTGTTAAAAACTCTTTGTTAATTTCAACAACCTCAAAAGAAGCCAAATCTAACGATACTTTTTGAGTCTGAATTTTTTTAGAGATAGACTCAACAATAGCTTGGTTAAACAACAAGTAACCCTCTAGGTGAATTTGACTGGCTTGATCGAAATCAGGAATATATTCTGGAACTAAAAGACCAGAAGCACCTAGAGATGTCAACATTGTTCTCTGAGCATCTTCTGAAATTAAAGACAAAACTTGTCCTGTACCTTCTTCAAAACTACCGCAAACAATCGAATTTTTGACTCCAACACTTTCCAAACCTTTACAAAACAAATCACCGTATTCATCCTGACTACAAACACCAAACATCTCTGTACTAGAACCTAAATTAGCTAAGCCAACAATTGTATTACAAGCTGAACCACCAGGAACAACACTTACTTCTGCAGATGTTTTTTCTAAAATTTCGTTTATTTTATGACGATCAACTAATGTCATTCCATAAAGCTCATCCACAAACTTTTCAATAAATGTCTTTTTCTCTGTAACTAAAAAATCGACTAACGCCGCCCCTATTCCAATAGTATGATGATTATTCATTTTCTCCTCTTATATTTTGATATAAATCAACAAAATTTTTAATATTCATTTGTTCCGCTCTTGTATTCAAACCCAAATTGAACTTTTGCAATACCCTTTTTGTCTTTTCCTTAGAATATTCAATCTGTAAACTATTTGTTAATTTTTTCCTTTTCTGGGAAAAAGCCAAATGAACAAAACGAGAAAACAAAGGATCTTGAAAGATCTCTTCTTTCTTTTTTGGAATCATCTCCACTGTAGCAGAAAAAACTTTAGGTCTAGGTCTGAAAGCATCAGAACCTATTTTTTGTTTAAGTTTTGTATGATAACAATTTTGCACAATTACCGATAAAGCTCCAAAATTACGCGTTCCAGGTCTTGCACATAGTCTTTTAGCAACTTCATATTGCACCATAAAATACATTACTTTTACTTTGTCTACCCAAGACAATAAATTCATAATAATCGCAGTAGCTTGATTGTAGGGTAAATTTCCGACAATTGTTGGCTTTAAAGTTGCAACTTCAGAAAAAATTTGTATCTGCTCCCAAGACAAATACTTCCCATCTGCTTGTATTATTCGAACAGTAGGTGAATGATATTTTTTAGTAAGATATTCGCAGTAGTAATTATCTTTTTCAATTGCAATAAAATAATTTGATTTTGGGATAAGATACTTTGAAATTGCTCCTTTTCCAGGACCAATTTCAACCAACCAATCTAAAGAAGATACATCACAAATATCTTGAACTAAGTTTTCAACAACTTGTGAATCAATCAAAAAAATTTGACCAAATTTGTGTTGTTGTTCTTGAGAAGGTAAGTTCATTTTGTACGAAGTGTGAATTAATATGAATTAAAATTAGAAAATATTTACATTGTTATAACAATGTTTTAACTCTATGGAAACGAATATGATTAAAAAACTATCAAAAATAGGGAATAGTCAAGGTATTATTCTAAACAAATCGATTTTAGATTTACTTGAAATTAAACCTAATACTCTATTAAGAATCTCCACCAAAAACGGTGGCATTTTTCTAGAACCGATTACTTCTAAAAAATAGATCCCTTTCCAAATCGTGTTTTTAAAAAAATTCTGTATTATTTTATGCTTACAAAGCTGGGTTTTCCCATCTTTAAGTGATCAGATTTTATTAAAAACACCTCAAGAAATGTATTTTGAGAGCCTATATCCTACCTTTAACTCTTATCAACCTACAAATTTACTCAACCATCCTTTTCCTACTTTTAGGATAAAATTCCACATTGATTGGAAAAACAAAAACGTTCTGCTACAACAAAATCTTATTCTAAAATACTACTCTGAAGTTGAGAAGCCATTAACTTTCAACACTCTTCTTTATAAGAACTATTTTTCTAGTTTAAACGAAGTTTATTCCATTTCACAAGATTTCATTTTAAAAAAACAGTGGCAACAAAGTATTAGTGGTCAAAGATCTGTCAATTCTTATACAGATTTATTTCAATGGAATTTACCTGTCAAAATACCTGCTTGGCTTGAGAAACTAGATTTTATTAAACCCAAAGTAAACATTAGCGGATCTTATCAGCTCCTATTTGAAGCCGAAGCACTAAAAACAAACTTAGGGTCAAACAATCCCCGCTGGATTCCTAATCTAGAAATACGACAAACCCCAAAATTTGCGATTGTGGGTAAGATAGGAGATAGAATTACAATTGAAGTAAATTCAGAAAATGGCTTTGATAATAGCCTTCAAGATCAACTCAAGATCAACTACAAACCACCAGAAGACGAAGCGGAAGATGAGATCATTCAAGAAATAGAAATTGGAAATACATCTTTGTCATTAGGTGGAACTAACTTAACAGGCTACACAGAACAGCACGAAGGTTTATTTGGTATCAAAGGCAAATTTAAATTTGGAGATTTAAAATTATCTTTAATAGCCTCTATTGAAGGATCGTCTTTTGGATCACAATCACTTAAAGGTACACGTTCCGAAACTGAGTTTACCATTCAAGATATTCAACCATCTTTGTTCCGACACTTTTTTTTAGAACTCAATGATAGAGAACTATATCAAGATTCATTAAACGGAGTCGGAACAGCACAATACCTAAATTTAAAATCAAATATAGAGATAGAAGTTTGGGCTTTAACAGAGGATCTTTTAAATCAAGAAGCAGATTCTGCTATAGCTTTTGCTTTAGATGCGAATGGAGACTTAGATCTAAATCTTTTTGACAATGGTCGTTGGATAAAACTTAAACAAGGACTCAGAGAGGATTACGATTATAATAAAGACCTAAAAATTTTAAATGTTTTTGGAGGGCATGAAAATCAAATCCTAGCCGTTAGATGGACGAATGACCCCCTTGTTGTAAAAAGAGATATTTCAGTAAACAAAGAACTTTCTTCTCAAAGTCCAGATACACTTATCTTAATAAAAAGAAATATATTTGAACCTAGACTAGACTCTCTTATGTTGCGTAACATCTATTCTATTGGTGTTGTCAATACTCAAGATCGTAATCGGTTTAAACTAAGAACGATTCAAATCTCCAATAACCTAGAAACAGATGGAACCCTTTCTTTTAATCAACAATTAGGACTTACTGAAAGGACAAATAGTACAACACTTAAAACAAACCAAAATCAGATTTTTGATTTTGATCGAGGTCTTCTTGTCTTACCTTGTCGCATAATTGGAGAAGAAGGTCTTTTACTTAAACCTGACGGATTTTGCTTAGAGCCACTAAAAAGAATTAATTCTGAAACAAACTTTTATTCACAACCTTCAAATCTCTTAAATCGAATTACATCTACTCACGAGTTTATTGTAACAAGTCGAAAATCAACTTCTGTTTTTAATGTACAAACAGCGTCTCATAACCTAAGTAACAATAATTGCATAGATATTACTCCGAATACAGAAAGAGTTCTTTTAAACAATTCTATTCTTTTAGAAAAAAATAAAGATTATGAAGTTCTATATGAAAGTGGTCAAATCATTCTTATTTCATCTAGAGCAAAAGACCCTAACGCTAATATTAATATTAATTATGAATGCGAGCCTCTTTTTCAAGTAGAGGATGACATTTTATTAGGGGGAAGGGTTGAGTACTCATTAAATAATTTTTCCGATCACAGTCTAATAGGGGCAACTTTACTTTATAAAAAACAAACAACCGTTTCCAATATCCCTCAACTGGGTTTAGAACCATTCGATCAGTTTTTATGGGGTTTTAATCTCAAGCTACAAAACACCTCTCTTTGGATGACAAAATTTATCAACTTTTTCTCTCTAATCAGAACCAATACTCCCTCAAAGTATAATTTTGAGCTTGAAGTAGCTCAAAGCTTATATAACGGAAATCTTAACGGAACAGCTTTTATTGATGACTTTGAGAGGACCGAAAGAAATTATACTTTTCTAAGAAATCGTGAGAACTGGTTCACAGCATCCCCTACAGGCAATCAACACACAGATCTTCAGTTTAATGAAAATAGAGATTATCGTCATCAAGGACGCTTGATTTGGCATTCTAATTTAACAGAAAATTTTTCTAGTATTTTTGGATTCACAGCAAACCGTGAAACAAATTTATCCTCACTCAATTTATTAGTACTTAGATTTAATCCAAATGATAATTTAAGAGGAAATTCTTGGGGTGGTATTATGCAACCTATTCCTTCTGGATTGAGGAATCAATCCGAAAAAATATTCTTAGAAATTGTAGTGTCTGGACAAGGTGGTAAAATTAATATTGATTTAGGTCAAATTTCAGAAGATATTTCTATTGCTGGATTACCTCCTAACCAACAATTAGATGCTGAAGTCTTACCAGGAGAGTCTGTTAATCGTAATGACTTTGGTTTAGATAATTTACCAGATTCCAGAGAAAATTCTCTTTCTTGGCAGTGTTTACCAGAATGTCAATCAAGATCCATTGGCAGTGGTTTTGAAGATCCATCTAATGATAATTGGCTTGCACCACGTGAAGGAGAGAGTAATCCCAGTTATACTGTCAACGGGACTGAAGGAAATAATCTAGGATCTAATGGGTTGAATTTTGATACAGAAGATTTATCTGGAAACGGAAGCCTCAACACAACAAATGAATATTTAAGGTATAGTATTAACTTAAATCAATCTTGTGAACACTCTAGAACCTGCGAAACATTAGAATCAGGATGGCTACGCTACGAAATACCTCTTAAAGGCGAAGAATTTTACCAAATTATTTCTAATCGAAACACAACACCCGAACAAATTTTACTCAATACATCTTTTATCCGATTGTGGATCGATAGCCTTACTAACGGCGTTTCTGAATCCGAAGTTTTCATTGCCCAACTTCGTCTTAAAGGTAATCAATGGCAAAATTCACCTCGCAATACTAATTTTGATTTAAATTCAGTCCCTTTCATAGATCAAACTACATCAAGCTCAATTCCGTCTGTTCTTCAAAGAGACAGTAACCGTTTATCAATTGATGTCATCAATAATCAAGACAACCAAAAATACAGAGCGTCTCCTCAGACAGTCATTGAAAGAAATGCTGACACTGATGATCCTGTTCGCGAACAATCCTTAGTCTTAAGATACAATAATTTACATCAAAGTGAAGTCGTTACCGCAACACAAGTGTTCTCTGACAATGTGAAAAACTTAACTCAATACGACCGACTACTCATAGAGGTTTATCCTAACAACGAAGTCATTCCAACTAACTCTATTTCTCCCTACAATGTAAAACTTGCCTTTCAATTAGGAAACAGCAACAGTAGTGATAGCTCCAATAACTACTACGAAATTAAATTGAATATTGATACAAACATTCGAAATTTATCTCCAGAACAAATTTGGAATCGACATCGAATTGAAGTTTCATTATCACAATTATCATCTCTAAAACTAAATCCTGAATGGCTTTCTCAAAATACATTTAGCCAAAAAATTCCTTCTAAAACAAATGGTGATTCTTTAGAAATTAGCGTTATTGGTAATCCGTCTCTTGCTAATATTAATTGGATTCGATTTGTAATTCAAGTCAATGATTCCATTTTCAATGGAGAAAGACAAAATGGAGAAATATGGTTGAATGATCTTCGAGTAGAGGGTATTAATAAATCTATAGGAACAAGCCTTAGATCCTTTTTACAACTTGATTTTTCAGATGTAATGTCTGTTGGCGGAAATGTAACAGCCACCGACGGAAAATTCACAACACTAACTCAAAAGCAATCTTTTCCATCTGAGTCCAAAACAAGAATTGATTATAGTTCTAATTTACAAATCACTTTAAACAAAATTTTTCCTGATCAATGGAGAGTCTCTCTTCCCATGTCTTTTTCTTTTAGTGGTAGTATTGAACACCCCTTTACAATACCTTCTTCGGATATTTTTTTACAAAATACAGGAATTTCAGATATCCTTAATTTAGGAGCATCTACAAATTCTTCTCAATCTTCTTTTTACCAAACAACTTCTAATGCACAAACTTTAAGTTTAAGTTATTCCAAAGAGAAAATTTCAGATAATCTCTTAACTCAATTTTTATTAGAACGCCCAAATATTAGGTGGAATTTTGAGAAATCGCAAACAAATGCTCCTCAACAAGACCTTAATAAAAATACATATCGAACCTATATAGCTTATGATTTATCAGTAAACAAACATATCTCTCTAAACCCTTTTGGATTTTTAGCTAAGGTTTCATGGGTTCCTAAATTTATTCCAAGTTTTCAATTTAACCCATACCCTAATCGATTCAATTTTGTTGTTAGTGATTTCGTTTTTGAAAACATTCAAAATACAATTAAAGATATCGACAACCCTCTTATTTTTAGTCGTCAAAATGACTTACAAGTTTCTCTATCGCACGGTTTAGATTTAGATTGGCAATTATTCACATTCTTTAAATTTAATTATCGCATTAATATCCAACGAGACTTAGATAACAATTCAAAAGCTTTTACAAAAAAGAATTTTTTCAGTAATAATGAACAAGGATTGTTTGCTCATAATATTATTTTAAAAGGCGAGCCTGTTTTAGATAATCAAAACGGTTACACTATTTTATTTGGAGAAAATTACCGATCACAAAACTTCCAAGCAAATTTCAACCCTAAACTCATTGAATGGCTAAACACTTCTATTTCTTTCTTTTCTAATTATTCTCATAACCGAAATCAACTTACCCTTATTGACTCTAATCAAAATAAAGAGTTTTTTGATGTAGGACAATCTACCCATCAATTTCAATTTAAGATACAATGGAAACTTGCAAATATGTTTAAACACTTCAATAGTTTAACCAACCATACCTTCTTATCTCCTCTTTCTAAATTTTTAAGTCAAAATTCTAAGAAATTTATAATCAATACAATTGATTTGACCTACTCTGTTCGACATAATTTTTCAGGAGAAGAATTTAATTTACAACAATTAAATGAACGTAATTATTCAAATCTTGATTTATTATTTTACCAATTTGGTTTTGTTTATGATCCTGCTATGTTATTAAGTTGGTCAAGATTTAACAATGAATTCCTTATTGGAAACCCTCGTCAAACCAGTACTTTGGACTATCTCACAGCACCTTTAGTTGATAGCAATCGAATTCAACTAGCACATCAAATTAATCGAGACTTTGATATCAAAATACCTAGCATATTTTTTCCTAAACTCAGAACCAATATAAGAGGGAGTCTAGGTCTAAATATCGGATACACTTTTCATAGAGATCCTTTACAACAAAGAAACATTGATACCAACTTAGTATGGCCTAGATATAACTTAAGCACAACATTTAATTCAGTCGAGAAATGGCTTCCTCATATACTAAGTAAAAATATCAAGAAATTAAATGTTAGCACTAGCTATATATTTAAAGCAACTAACTCTTTCAATACTTTTAATCAAAATAATGAGAGACATTCTATGGAATATAACTTTAATCCACTGATTAAAATAAATGGTGAAACTCAATCTAAAATTAGATTCAGCAATAGTTTTAATTTCTCTTTTACTAGAAACACCTTTACTCCAAAAGTAGTACTTGATTCTGCAAATGTCCTAAGCTTTAGGAATTTTGGAGAAAATTCAACTGATGTTTTACTCAGATTACCTACATTCACAACAACAAAAACAGGAGAATTTACAACGCGTGTCTGGCGCCTTAATAATGTTTTCTCTATACAAAAAGATCTTAAAACAGAAAAAGGTTTTCAATTTTGGAAATGGTATTTTAGATTACAAAGTCACATTTCTCTGAAAAACATTCTTCAAATCGGATGGAATCGTACCATCAATGATAATTTTAATCTGACAGATGGAGCACTTATCTTGAATCGTGAACATATAAGAGATGAACTTACTTTTTTTCTACAACCCGAAATGAATTACAATTTTTCTGATGTTGATGCTCGTTTTTTCTTACAATATCGCTATAAAAAGGAATTTCAAACAATTAATCAAGACACCGAGCATTTTATACAATTTAGTGCTGTCTTTACGATTAGATTATAATAAGCTATATTGGTGCATATGTTTAGCTTATTAAATCCTATCTACTTATTTATTCAAAGTTTATCTGTCGCACAAGATTTTACGAAGGCAAAGCAAACTCCACTCTATTATTACCTTATATTTTTAAAAAAATTACATCCATATGAAAATGATAAATCAACCAAATTCAAAAGACATTTTGATCAATATAACCCCTTTTCAAAAAAGGATTGTTGTTCGCCACAAAAAACAAATTTCAGAGGTTTTTTACCAACAGCCTAGCGATGTTGTTCTATTAGATAGTATTTACAAAGGAATTGTAACTGCCATTATACCTAGCTTGAACGCAGCTTTTGTTGATATTGGTGCTGATAAAACAGGTTTTTTACATGTCGATGACATTGAGCTATTTAATAACAATTACATAACTGATTCTTTTGTATCCAAAGATGGACAGCCTGAAACAAAACCCATCACAAAAAGCACCAAAGATATTCAAAGCCTTCTCAAAGAAGGGCAAGAAATTTTAGTTCAAGTCACCAAAGAACCAATTAATACAAAAGGTGCTAGACTCAGTATGCAAATTTGTTTGCTAGGTCGCTTTCTAATTGGACTACCGAATGTTGATTTTGTTGGTGTTAGTAAAAAAAGTCGAGATTTCGAAAAGCGTCGCGAAATGATTAAAGTCATTAAGAAAAATCTACCTGGAAACATGGGTTTTATTGTCCGTACTTTAGGCTTAGAGGAAGATGAAAAAGAAATTAAAAAAGAAATTCAGATTCTTGTAGACCGTTGGCAGTTTTGCCAAGAACACTCATTACAAATGGAAGAACCTGGTTTAATTTACCAAAATTCAAATCTAGTTGAAACAACACTTAGGGACTATTTTTCTGACGATGTTGAGAAAATAATTGTAGACAATAAAAAAGAATATCGCAATATTATTGACTACTTAAAAATCCTATCTCCCGATATGATGAGTCGCGTTGAAGTTTACAGCAGCAAAGAGCCTATTTTTGATTTTTATGGTATAGAAGATGAACTTTCTAAAGCTTTTGAATCTCGTATTAACATTAAAGGTGGTGGCTATCTTATCATTGAACAAACAGAAGCCCTAGTTTCCATTGATGTTAATACAGGTGGAAGAATCAAGATTGTAGATCAAGCTAAAAATAATTTTGGAACCAACATCGCTGCTGCTCATGAAATTTGCAAACAAATGCGTCTTAGAGATTTAGGTGGAATTATTGTCATTGACTTTATTGACATGAATTCCGAAGATGATATCATCAAACTAGAAAATGAATTTAGGAAAGGAATTATATCAGATCGTACTCCTGTAAATTTTACTAATATCACAGATTTAGGCTTGATGGAAGTTACAAGAAAAAGAGTCCGCCTCAATTTAACCACAAACCAATCTAAAATTTGTCCAACATGCAGAGGCAATCGCTTTATCCCTAATCTCGACAACTTACTTGCTAATATTGACCGAGGGATTTACCGCATTAATTCTTTAAAAAAATACAAACACATTATTTTAGCAGTACATTTTAAAATTTGTGCTATCCTTACAGAACAACGTGGTGAAATAATTAAATATTGGGAGACTCATTTCGGAATTCAAATTGATTTATACGAAGACGAGGCCATTGAATACCCTAACTATCGTATATTTACTGCAGATAAAGGCATTGAATTGACCCAAAAATCTTTAAGCATTCACAATCTTAGAAAACAAATTATCACAAATAAAAAGGAATCATATGTCAAAAGTTAGAGCAAATTCTACTGAAAATTTTATGGCTGGTTTTATCAAAAGAAACCTTGGTCAAACCGAATTTCACCAAGCCGTACAAGAAGTTGTAGAAAGTTTAATTCCTTTTCTAGAAAAAAATCCAAAATACAACAAAGCACAAATTTTAGAACGACTCTGTGAACCAGACCGCGTAATTTCTTTCCGTGTTTGTTGGGATGATGATCAGGGGAACATCCGCACAAACCGTGGATACCGCGTTCAATTCAATAACGCCATAGGTCCTTATAAAGGTGGTCTGCGTTTTCATCCATCTGTAAACGAAAGTATTCTTAAGTTTTTAGGTTTTGAACAAATTTTTAAAAACAGTTTAACAACACTTCCTATTGGTGGTGGTAAAGGTGGATCCGATTTTAATCCAAAAGGAAAATCTGATGGTGAAATCATGAGATTTTGCCAATCATTTATGTTAGAGCTATCTAAATACATTGGAGAAAATATTGATGTTCCTGCTGGAGATATTGGTGTTGGAGCTCGTGAAATTGGCTATATGTTTGGTCAATATAAGCGAATCAAAAATTCTTTCGTTGGAGTACTTACAGGAAAAAGTCTTTCCTCAGGAGGAAGCCTTATCCGTACCGAAGCGACTGGATACGGAAATGTTTATTTCATGCAAAATATGTTAGAAACCAAAAAACAAGACTTTAACGGCAAAAAATGCATTGTTTCTGGTTCTGGAAATGTTGCTCAATATACTGCTAAAAAACTCATAGAATTAGGAGCGATTGTTTTAACCATGTCCGACTCTGATGGTTTTATTCACGATCCTGAAGGAATTTGTCTTGAAAAGTTAAAATACATCCAAGTACTAAAAAATGAACAACGAGCTCGAATTAGTGAATACACAACAAAATACCCTAAAGCAACTTTTTATCCTGGAGAGCGTCCTTGGAACATTTGGTGTGATTTAGCATTCCCATCTGCAACACAAAATGAAATAGAAAGTCAAGATGCCCAAGCACTCATTGATAACGGATGTCAAGGTGTTTCCGAAGGGGCAAATATGCCATCTTCTTTGGACGCTGCTAATATCTTTATCAAATCTGGCATTTTATATGGTCCTAGTAAAGCAGCAAACGCTGGAGGAGTCGCTGTTTCTGCTCTAGAAATGTCCCAAAACTCTATGCGAATTTCATGGACAATTGAAGAACTTGATGAACGCCTCAAAAACATTATGAAAAATATTCATTCACAATGTATAAAATACGGTACTGAAGGCTCTACAGTCAACTATGTTAAAGGGGCGAATATTGCTGGATTTATCAAAGTTGCAGAAGCTATGCTAAGCTATGGTGTTGTTTAAAAATCAAAATCACCAATTTTTAAAAAAGCCTTAAATTTATGCCACCACTAAACTTAGCTTAGATTTTCATGTCTTCGCTTCACACAAAATCAATTTGTTACCACAAAAAAAAGTCCCAAGGAGACTCTCTTAATCATTAAATTATTAATAGATTTAAAATATTTTTTTTGTAAATCACAAACGAAAAAGACAAGTCTTTTCACCGCTTTATTAAAAGGTATTGATAGGTTGAAATTACTATATATCCTTTTATCCTTTGTCAGATTTTTAATTGTCACTGTTTCAACAACGACTAACCAATGTTCTATAGAGATAATCCTGACCCATCTAATCAATTTGTTGCCACAAAAAAAAAGAGTCCCAAGGGGACACTCTCTTAACATTAAATCTTAATAGATTTATATTGGCACACTAACTATAACTGTCGACGTGAACCCTCCATCTTCTGTCGTTACTGTGATTACTACAGGTTTCCCAAACTCAGTCATAGCTATTGCTGTTACTAGACCTGTACTAGATACTGTGACCTTTGATGAATCAGAACTTGAGTATGTCACTCTTTGGTTTGCAGCATCATTTGGTGTAAATCTGATAGCAAGTTGCTCTGTTGATTGAAAACTTGTATATAGAGTGATAGTGGCCTGAAGTATTCTTAAACCAGTTACTTTTATGGCTTGGGGTATTACTCTCACAGCTACTGTCGCTGAAGGTCCGTCTGCTGTCGTTACGGTGATGGTTGCTGTTCCGATTGTTAATGCTTCTATTTCACCAGAAGATGATACTATCGCGATGTTTGCATCACTAGTTGACCAAGTCAATACTTGGTTTGCCGCATTAGCTGGTAATACTGTCGCCACGACGGTCAATGTACCTTCTAATTCTATCTCTACTGCAGAATTATTAACACTCACACTACTTACCAATATCGGTGTTACTGTCACAGATACTGTCGTTGAAGGTCCGTCTGCTGTTGTTACTGTGATGGTTGCTGTTCCCACTCCTACGGCTGTTATTACGCCACCTTGAGTCACGGTCGCGATTGCATTAGAACTACTTCCCCATGTCAACGATTTATCTGTCGTAGTCGGTGGTGCTACTGTCGCCGTTACTGTTTCTGTCGATCCGTCTACCATACTTATTGTAGGCTTATCAACAGTCACACCACTTGCACTTATTGCTGATGCTGATACTGTAACCGCTATTGTCGCTGAAGGTCCGTCTACTGTCGTTACCGTGATGGTTGCTGTGCCTGCTGCTACTCCTGCGATAACACCACTTTGAGTCACGGTCGCTATTGCATTAGAACTACTTGACCATGTCAACGATTTATCTGTCGCAAGTGCTGGTAATACTGTCGCGATTACTGTTGCTTCCGCTCCTACTTGTATCATCACAGCAGACTGATCCACAGTCACACTACTTACCAATAAAGGTGCTACTGTTACCGTTACTGTTGCTATACATCCATTTGTCGCTGGACATCCGTCTGCTGTCGTTACGGTGATATCCGTTGTACCCACTCCTATTGCTGTTATTAAACCCAAATTAACGGTCGCTATTGCATTAGAACTACTTGACCATGTTGATGCTCGGTTTACTGCGTTAGTTGGTAATATTGTTGATAGTAGTTGTAAATTGTCTCCCACTATTAAATTTCTTGTAGCACTACCAATAATCCTTATACTACTTACACTTACTGTTATGGCTGATACTGTGACAGATACTGTCGCTGTTTTATTAGATCCATCTGTTGTCGTTACGGTGATGATTGCTTGTCCAAGTCCTCCTCCTGTTGTTATGACACCACTTGGACTGACTCTCGCTATTACTGAAAAATTACTTGACCATGTCAACGATTTATCTGTTGCATTAGTTGGTAATACTGTCGCGATTAGTGTTGTCATCTCTCCCACTACTAAATTTCTTGTAGCACTACCAGAAATACTCACACTACTTACCAATATCGGTGTTACTGTTACCGATATTGTCTTTGTTATAGTAGATGCATCTTGTGTCGTTACAGTGATAGTTGCTGTGCCTACTCCTACTGCTGTTATCACACCACTTTGAGTCACGGTCGCTATTGATGTACGAGAACTTGACCATGTCAATCCTTTGTTTGTGGCATTCGCTGGTAATACTGTCACCGTTACTGTTGCTGTCGATTCGTCTACTATACTTATTGTAGCACTGCCAGAAATACTCACATTACTTACCAATATCGGTGTTACGGTTACCGATATTGTCTTTGTTATAGTAGATGCATCTTGTGTCGTTACAGTGATTGTTGCTGTGCCTACTCCTACTGCTGTTATCACACCACTTTGAGTCACGGTCGCCACTGATGTACGAGAACTTGACCATGTCAATCCTTTGTTGGCAGCATTAGCTGGTAATACTGTTGCCATTACTGTTGCTGTCGATTCGTCTACTATACTTATTGTAGCACTTCCAACACTAACACTACTTACCAATATCGGTGTTACGGTTACCGATATTGTCTTTGTTATAGTAGATGCATCTTGTGTCGTTACAGTGATAGTTGCTGTGCCTACTCCTACTGCTGTTATCACACCACTTGGATTCACAGTCGCTATTTGATTATCACTACTTGACCATGTCAATACTTTGTTGGCAGCATTAGCTGGTTCTACTGTTGCCGTTACTGTTGCTGTCGATTCGTTTACTATACTTATTGTAGCACTGCCAGAAATACTCACACTACTTACCAATATCGGTGTTACTGTTACTGCTACTGTTGCTGTGTAAGGTCCGTCGGTTGTTGTTACGGTGATGTTTGCTGTGCCTACTCCTTCTGCTGTTATCACACCACCTGATACGGTCGCTACTTGAGCATTACTTGTTGACCATGTCACTGAATTGTTGGTCGCATCACCTGGTGACACTGTCGCAGTTACTGTTGCTGTCGATTCGTCTACTATACTTATTGTAACACTTCCAGAAATACTCACACCCGTTACACTTACTGTTCCAGCGGTTACTGTGACAACTATTGTCTCTGTTATGTTAGATGCATCTTGTGTCGTTACAGTGATAGTTGCTGTGCCTACTCCTACTGCTGTTATCACACCACTTTGAGTCACGGTCGCTACTTGAGCATCACTACTTGACCACATCAATCCTTTGTTGGCAGCATTAGCTGGTTCTACTGTTGCCGTTACTGTTGCTGTCGATCCGTCTACTATACCTACTGTAGCACTTCCAACACTAACACTACTTACCAATATCGGTGTTACGGTTACTGCTACTGTTGCTGTGTAAGGTCCGTCGATTGTCGTTACGGTGATTGTTGCTGTTCCCACTCCTACGGCTGTTATTTCACCACTTTGATCCACGGTCGCTACTTGATCATCACTACTTGACCATGTCACCGAGTTGTCGGTCGCATTACCTGGTGACACTGTCGCAGTTACTGTTGCTGTCGATTCGTCTACTATACTTATTGTAACACTTCCAGAAATACTCACACCCGTTACACTTACTGTTCCAGCGGTTACTGTGACAACTATTGTCTCTGTTATGTTAGATGCATCTTGTGTCGTTACAGTGATAGTTGCTGTGCCTACTCCTACTGCTGTTATCACACCACTTTGAGTCACGGTCGCTACTTGAGCATCACTACTTGACCACATCAATCCTTTGTTGGCAGCATTAGCTGGTTACTACTGTTGCCGTTACTGTTGCTGTCGATCCGTCTACTATACCTACTGTAGCACTTCACACTAACACTACTTACCAATATCGGTGTTACTGTTACTGCTACTGTTGCTGTGTAAGGTCCGTCGGTTGTCGTTACGGTGATTGTTGCTGTTCCCACTCCTACGGCTGTTATTTCACCACTTTGATCCACGGTCGCTACTTGATCATCACTACTTGACCATGTCACCGAGTTGTCGGTCGCATTACCTGGTGACACTGTCGCAGTTACTGTTGCTGTCGATTCGTCTACTATACTTATTGTAACACTTCCAGAAATACTCACACCCGTTACACTTACTGTTCCAGCGGTTACTGTGACAACTATTGTCTCTGTTATGTTAGATGCATCTTGTGTCGTTACAGTGATAGTTGCTGTGCCTACTCCTACTGCTGTTATCACACCACTTTGAGTCACGGTCGCTACTTGAGCATCACTACTTGACCACATCAATCCTTTGTTGGCAGCATTAGCTGGTAATACTGTTGCCGTTACTGTTGCTGTCGATCCGTCTACTATACCTACTGTAGCACTTCCAACACTAACACTACTTACCAATATCGGTGTTACTGTTACTGCTACTGTTGCTGTGTAAGGTCCGTCGGTTGTCGTTACGGTGATTGTTGCTGTTCCCACTCCTACGGCTGTTATTTCACCACTTTGATCCACGGTCGCTACTTGATCATCACTACTTGACCATGTCACCGAGTTGTCGGTCGCATTAGCAGGTGATACTGTCGCTACTACTGTTGCGGTCAATTCATTTACTATACTTACTGTGGATTCATCAACACTCACACCACTTACACTTATTGTTCCGATTGGTGCAGCTGTTACTGTTACTGCTACTGTTGCTGTGTGAGATCCGTCGCTTGTCGTTACGGTGATGTCCGCTGTGCCTACTCCTTCTGCTGTTATCACACCGTTATCAACGGTCGCTATTTGAGCATCACTACTTGACCATATCACCGATTTATCTGTCGCATTAGCAGGTGATACTGTCGCTAAGATTGTTGCGGTCAATCCGTCTACTATACTTACTATGGATCCATCAACACTCACACCACTTACACTTATTGTTCCGATTGGTGCAGCTATTACGGTTACTATTACTGTCGCTATGCGAGATCCGTCGGTTGTCGTTACGATGATAGTTGCTGTGCCTTCTCCTTCTGCTGTTATCACACCACTTTGATCCACTGTCGCTACTTGATCATCACTACTTGACCATGTCACTGTTTTATCTGTTGCAGTTGCTGGCTCTACTGTCGCTACGACTGTTGCTGTCGATCCTACTTCTAAACTTACTTCAACAAGATCAACATTCACACCACTTACACTTATTGTTCCAGCGGTTACTGTAACAACTATTGTCGCTGTGTGAGATCCATCGGTTGTCGTTACGGTGATATTTGCTGTGCCTACTCCTTCTGCTGTTATCACACCACTTTGATCCACTGTCGCTACTTGATCATCACTACTTGACCATGTCACTGTTTTATCTGTTGCAGTTGCTGGCTCTACTGTCGCTACGACTGTTGCTGTCGATCCTACTTCTAAACTTACTTCAGAAAGATCAACATTCACACTCGTTACACTTACTGTTCCAGCGGTTACTGTAACAACTATTGTCGCTATGCGAGATCCATCGGTTGTCGTTACGGTGATGGTTGCTGTTCCAGCTAATGCTGCTGTTATCACACCACTTTGATCCACTGTCGCTACTTGATCATCACTACTTGACCATGTCACCGATTTATCTGTCGCATTAGCAGGTGATACTGTCGCTAAGATTGTGGCGGTCAATCCATCTACTATACTTACTGTGGATTCATCAACACTCACACCACTTACACTTACTGTTGCTGGTACAACTGATGAACCCCCACAATTGAAAATCAATAAAGCTGACAATACTAATAATAATTTAAACATAAAACACTTCCTTTATAGAACTTAAATTGAAATTAATATAATTCTAAAACTATGTCAAGTTATATCAAATAAATTCCTACTTATTTCTAATCACTTTAATCATTAGCAACATCGGCTATGCTATTTATAGTTACTATATGATCTTTACATGATTTTCGTAAAAAACTGTAAAACGGCATCAATCATAACATCACCATAAGATCTATTTTAATTTTTCGGCAGTTTTCTAATTGCTTTTAATTTTCAAAATAATGATTTCTCGTGTTCCAGTGTTTGTTTATTATCAGACTCAAAAGTCTTCTTCCTCAAGAGAGAACAAACTAACTATTTCTTGTCCTTTTAAAACACTATCACTTTTTTAGTTAACTTGAGAACAGGATATTCATCTTGCATAAATTTCAATAAATTCAAATCTACCAAATTTTGAATATAGCCTTTCCAATGTTTCATAGAGATCTCCTGACCCAGCTCCAAAAGTTTTAATTTATGCCAACTTTTAATTCTTTAAACACTGTAACATTAAACAATAGAGATTTCTGCATTTAACGATTCTTTTATCTTGCATCCAAAATTTATACCAATAACTGAATAAGACTTAGCTTAGGTTTTCATGTCTTCTCACACTGAACTAATTTTTAAAGATGCCAACATATTAGAATATATCTATACCATCTCTAGCTTTTGTAAAGTATTCTGTTGATTTCTTAATTTTATCCCAATATAGATTCCACTCTTCTAAGCTCAAATCTAAAGGCTTCAATTGGTCATTGATCACTTCTTGATACATAGACTCAAAACGGGTTATAAATTTGTAATTCGCTTTTTGTAACGCTAGGTCAGGACTTATCTTTAATTTTCTAGCTAAGTTTACCATTGAAAATAACAAGTCTCCAAACTCTTCTTCTTGACAATTAAAATTCTTGGATACAATTTCATCTTCTAATTCTTGTATCTCTTCTTTAACCTTATCTAAAGATCCTTTAAAATCTGGCCAATCAAAACCTACTTCTGCTACTCTTTTTTGAACCTTTTTTGCCTTCAGAAGGCTCGTTAATTGAGATGGAATTGCATCAAAAAAACCAACCTTAGTATCTGAAAATTTTTCCTTTTGTTTAGCCTCTATCCAGATTTTTTCTACATCCTCCACAGATTTTACTTGTTGACCTTTATTAAAAACATGGGGATGACGACGAAGAAGTTTTTCCGATAAGCCTTGTATAACATCTTTCATTTCAAACAAACTTTTTTCTTTTGCCATCTGAGAATGAAAAACAACTTGTAACAAGATGTCTCCCAATTCTTCTTTCATATCTAAAGTATCTTTTTTAATAACAGCATCAACATATTCATAAGACTCCTCTATAAGGCAATCTAGGATACTTTCAAATGTCTGTTTTTTATCCCAAGGGCAACCGTCTGGTAGCCTTAATGCCTCCATGATTTTCAATAAATTTTCTAAACTTGAAGAAGGCTTCATTACAAAAAATAAAAATAATATAAAAAGTGATATATATCAGATCACTTTTATCAAAGATTCAACTACTTACGTTCTTTAATTCGAGTTGCTTTACCAGTAAGATCCCTTAAATAGTAAAGTTTAGCTCGTCTAACTTTACCTAAACGATCAACAGTGATTTTTGAAATATGAGGTGAATGTAAAGGGAAAATTCGTTCTACAGCAATACCTTGAGAAATTTTACGAACGGTGAATGTTGCATTTAAACCAGATCCTCGACTTTGTATAACGGTTCCTTGAAAAACTTGTATCCTTTCCTTAGATCCCTCTTTAATTTTTACATCAACTGTAACAGTATCACCAGATTGGAACTCTGGTCGCTCTGTTAAATGTTCTTTCTCAATTGCTTCGATTATCTGGGACATAATTTTATTCCTTCATTAATTATTTCAATCTCAATTTCTGATATAACTCTGGTCTTTTCGCTTTTGTTTGCTCCAAGCTTTGCTTTTCTCTCCATTGCTTCACCTTCTCATGATGACCAGAAAGTAATACTTTTGGCACATGCATATCTTCAAAAACTTCGGGACGTGTATACACTGACCAACCTAGCTTTTGAGCATTATAAAAAGAATCAGTTTCCACAGAACTTGTATTCCCAACCACTCGCGGAAGTAAACGAACAAGACTATCAATTAGAACCATTGCTGGCAATTCTCCTCCTGTAAGAACAAAATCACCTATACTAAGTTCTTCATCGACATAAGTTTCCCTAATACGATGATCTATCCCTTTATAGTGACCACAAATGATAAGAATTTTTTCTTTGCTCGCCAATTGTTTTGCTCGATTTTGTGTAAAAAGTTGTCCTTGAGGAGTTACAAAAATAGTATGATGGGTTTTTTCTTCTCCCCAAATTGTACGTATTCCATTTGCAAGAACATCTGGCTTCAAAACCATACCTGCTTCACCTCCATAAGGAACATCATCAACTTTACCATAAGCATCTAAAGCAAAATTTCTTAAATGATGACATTCTAAATCCACTGCTTTTTTTTCCTGTGCTTTCCCTACAATACTTGTATTAAGTGCTGTAAACATTTGAGGGAAAAGGGTTAAAACATCAATTTTCATTATATAAATCTTCTAAAATGGAAAAATCAACTTTCACTTTTCGATTTTGTTCATCAATGTCTAAAATAAACGGCTTTACATTAGGTATAAGCTTTTCCATTTTATCTAAGCCTATAACTACCAGTAAGTCTTGAGCTGGAGAAGGTTGCACACGATCCACCACACCCAAGGCTAAACCAATCTGATCAATGACCTCAAAATCGATAAGATCATATTGTTTTTGATAATCAAAATATTCCATTGCTTTATCTTCAGATAAAAACAACTTTTTTGTATTTAAAAACTGTACAGACTCTAAGCTCTTAAAGTGTGTAAATTGAACAAGCCACGATTTTTGAAAAGGTTCAAGCTTTTGTATTGCTAAACTTTTATACTCTAAAGATTCATCTTGATAAAAAAAACACGAGCAATTTTGAAGATTTAAAACAGAAAAGTCAAACGATAATTTCATTTGACCTACAACACCAAAAGAACGATGCAATTGACCCACAAATACCATTAATTGGGGCGATGGGATCTCTGACATTTGTACTTAAAAGTAAAAAAACTACTCAGCCACAGCTTCTGAAGTTTCTTCTTTAGCAACAATTTCTTTAGCTTCTTCAGTCGCTTCTAGTTTTTGCTTTTCACGCTCAATTGTTTTGCGACTTTTCTTTTTAGCTTTTGTTGGCCATTCTTGAGGTGTTGAAGTTGCTTCTTCAAAAGATTTTCCAGCTTTAACTTGAGCAAACTTCTCTAGTGTTCCTGAACGGAACAAAAGTGTTTGCATCGTTTTAGACATTTGAGCTCCAATCATTAACCATTTGATAGCTGACTCTTCTTTCACTTCAAATGTAGGAGGTGTTGTATTTGGATTATAATGCCCTATTTGTTCTAAAAATCTTCCAGTAGGACGACGACGACTGTCAGCTACAGTAATACGGTAAGTTGGGTAGTGCTTTCTACCAAAGCGGGCTAATCTAATAATTGTTGCCAAGTAAACTCCAGGTTAATTTTATTTTAGACTCAAATAATAGAAAAAAGCTACATTAACGACAAACGGTTTTTATACTTAGTTATAATAATAGAGGGCATAAATTTCTATATTATACCCTATGTTAGAATATACTCAAAATCGTTTTGCTTATCATAAACGACAAACCATTCCCGTTCAAATTGGAAATACTGTCATTGGAGGAAAAAACCCAATTCTAATCCAGTCTATGACAAACACAAACACACGAGATATACGAAAAACAGTAGATCAATCCATTGCTATGGCTCAAGCAGGTTGCCAGCTGATACGCATTACCACACCTACGGTTAAAGACGCCACCTGTTTAGAAGAAATTGTCCGTCTAACTCGTAAACAAGGCGTAACAGTTCCTTTCTGTGCCGATATTCATTTTCAACCTAAAGCTGCTTTTGAATCTTTAAAGTGGGTTCAAAAAGTACGTATAAATCCAGGCAATTTTGTAGATACAAAAACAGGGCAAACAGAATATAATTCAACCGATTTTGTCCGTGGAGAACAAAAAGTTTATGATGCTTTTTCTCCCTTTGTTAAAGAAGCTAAAAAATATAATGTAGCTATTAGAATTGGCACAAATCACGGCTCACTCTCTGACCGTATAATGGCACAATATGGTGATACTGTTGACGGAATGGTAGAATCTGCCCTTGAATTTTTACGCGTGTGCGAAACCGAAAATTATCACCAAATTGTTTTCTCTATGAAAGCATCTAATTCTCGTATTGTGATTCAAGCATATCGTCTACTTGCTGCACGATTGCAAAAAGACAATCATAAAGCTTACCCTTTTCACTTAGGTGTAACTGAAGCTGGTGATGGTCAAGATGGTCGTTTAAAATCAGCGGCTGGCATTGGAGCATTATTACTAGACGGCATTGGGGATACCATTCGAGTCTCTTTAACTGAGGATCCTATCTTGGAAATACCTGTAGCCCAAAGTTTAATTAACTCTTGCCTACCGTCTTCCCAAAACTTTGAACTGAAAAACCCTCCATTAGAGAACATTAGTTTTTATCAATATCAAAAAAGAGAAACCAATTTAGTTTCTATTAATAACATTACTATTGGAGGGAAAAGTCCTATTTCTGTTGGAACAAAAGACCACCTAGAACAGAACTCTACAGGATATGGCAAAGCAGAATGGAGTTTAAAGCAACTTGTATTAGTACCTCAAAAAAATCTTAAAAAATTAATCCAATCACAAAAATTACACTCTTCTGACAAACCTCTTTCTTTAATTCTTGTTTCTGATTTAAATTCTTTAAATTCTTTAAAAGAGTCTCTACCTTCTCACACTCTCTTATGGTCCCTAAATACAACTCTTCGACTAAAACAGCTTTTTGAGTATCGTTTTTTAGCTAGTTGGCTAAAGCAAGAGCGCCCAAATGATCTTTTACTACTACAATCTAAAATAGATAACTCAGCAAGTCAGCAAATGCTACTCACATCCATTTGGAGTTGTTTGCTGAATGATGGTTATGGTGATACTGTACTTACAGATACAAACGATGGTGTGAAACTATCATTTGATATTTTACAAGCATCCAGTTTAAGGCAATCTAAAACTGACTTTATTTCTTGCCCTAGTTGTGGTCGTACTTTGTTTGATTTAGAAAAAACAACACAACGCATCAAATCCTTAACATCGCATTTATCAGAAATCTCTATTGCTATTATGGGTTGCATTGTAAATGGACCAGGGGAAATGGCTGATGCTGATTTTGGCTATGTAGGAGGTGCCCCAGGTAAAGTTAATTTATATGTTGGTTCAGA
Organism: Fibrobacteria bacterium; assembly: GCA_965261055.1. Lineage (GTDB taxonomy): Bacteria > Fibrobacterota > Fibrobacteria > UBA11236 > JADFYW01. The sequence continues at coordinate 1,216,731 of OZ253440.1, forward strand.
CTGTATTCAAAAAGGCATTGAAGAAGAAAACGCACCAGAAGCACTCGTTGCACTCATTAAAGAGAAAGGATGCTGGGCTGAACCCTCGTTATAAATTAAAATTCTCCACATAAAAAAGTCAATCAATTGATTGGCTTTTTTATCTAAGATTTAAGACTCTTGATTATAGGCTTCTATCCCATGTTCTGCCAAATCTAATCCTGATATTTCTTCTTGAAGATTGACTCTTATACCAATTGTGTATTTTATACCCAAAAAGATAATTGTTGCACAGATTAAAGAGAAAACTCCGTATATAAACACACCGTACAATTGTATAAAAAATTGATCAAAACTGGCTTTGTCTCCAAAAATTCCCACAGCTAAAGTTCCCCAAATTCCACAAACAAGGTGTACAGAAATCGCTCCAACAGGATCATCTATTTTTAATTTACGATCAATGGAGACGACAGCAAAGAAAACAAGCACCCCTGCAATAAGTCCTATTAATAAAGATGAATTCAAACTCATTAAATCTGCACCAGCTGTAATACCAACTAAACCTGCTAAAATTCCGTTCAAACACATAGAAAGATCCGCTTTTTTAAACAAAACATAAGACACCATTCCAGCAGATAATCCACCTGCAGCTCCAGCGATACATGTTGTCATTAAAACAAGTGAGGTTAAAGCTGGATCAGCACTTAAAACAGAACCACCATTAAATCCAAACCACCCGAGCCAAAGTAAAAAAGCACCAATTGTTGCAACAGGTAAATTATGAGGTAGCATTGGCACCATTTTGTTATCCTTACGATATTTACCTACACGAGCACCTAAAATAATTGCCCCAACTAACGCAGCCCAACCGCCTACGCTATGAACTAAAGTAGATCCAGCAAAATCATAAAAACCCATTTTATCTAAAAAGCCTCCGCCCCATTTCCAAGAACCAGCAATAGGATAAACAAAAGAGATATAAATAATAGTAAAAACAATAAATGCACTTAATTTAATTCTCTCAGCAACGGCTCCTGAAACAATTGTAACCGCTGTTGCACAAAACATAGCTTGGAATAAAAAATCAGCATAATAAGTATAAGCACCATTAGCATAACCTGCTGTGTCACCACCAGCAGGAAGAGACAAACCAAAACCCGAAAAGCCCAAGTAACCATTAAATTCTCCTGGGTACATCAAGTTAAATCCGATGTAAGCATAACTGATAATACCAAAACAGATAATAAAAGAATTTTTAAATAAAATATTCACTACATTCTTAGAACGAACAAAACCAGACTCTAATGTCGCAAAACCTAAATGCATTAAAAACACCAAAGCGGCACAAAGGAGTATCCAAATATTATTAACAACAAACGATGGATTTAGAGTTATGGACTCCGCAAACAAAGGTGTACATAAAAAAAGACTCAACAACAGTTTGATTGGCATAATTTCCTCGGATTAAAATCATAGTCTACAAAGAAAATATAGACAACCTAATTAGAGCAAAAATAATGCCAATTAAAGTTCAATGTTTTTAGCTCTTTATAGGAAATTACATCTACAAAAACCAACAATTTTTAACAAATAATGTTTTTGTATGTTTTTGTATGCCAAAAAGACCAGCCTCACAAATTTTTTCTAGCTTAAACGGCAACCGAAATTACTGTACCGTAAAAGATTTTTGTTTGCGTTAATCAACAAATGGGATACAGCTTGTATTTTCACAGAAAATGAACTAGAGGCGTTGTTCAAAATGGTAAGATCTCCTAATGATTCTACTATGCTTACTGTTTATCCCAACATTCTTGCTACCATCAAACCAAGTCAACTTAACATTATCTGCACCATTATTTATTATACCAGTAGTCTCAAATTGTATCAAATGTAAAAGTCATTTAATCATTGATGTTTTCACTTTTATTATCTTCAAAAATCCATTTATACTCACTGTTTCAATTTGTTATACACTCACTAAAATCACATAATTTGTGTACGACACCACCAATAGCATTGACTCTTTAGTCACCTTAACATAGCATGTCAATTGTTATCGTAGTAGTCAGTGTTATTATCAAATTTCAACAGAAAGTATTATATGTATTATATTGTAAGTCTAAATCTGTACCGAGTAACTTTTACATAATTATCAAAAACTTTAAAAAACCCCAAGAGGGGTTCTTCTTGATAACAGGCAGATCCTTTCCGATTACTAATCGTGAATAAAAAAATCCATCAATTTCTACTTCTCGAAAGTTTTAGTTATTCCACTAAAATATAACATAAGTATATTTACTCTACACTAGGTGTAATATCTTCTGAATTACTAAAGAAAAGAATATCTGATGCTATTCCATGAAAATCCTCTAACGGGTATTGTGTACTAAGCTGAGCACTAAGATAGCCTGAAGGATTAGAACCACTCAACGATAATAGCCCTATAATAGTTTCTGTTGCATCTGCTGATCCTGTAATTTGGGAAATAGTCGCTCCTTCAGTAACCCAAATATCAATGCGATTATTGATTAGAATTTGTATTATATATACATAACTTGTATTATTAGATAAACCTGTTACTTGTGCATCTATATTCCTACCAGAACCTACACTTACTAAAAAAGCACCGTTTTTATAACCGAATGTAATACCCGTACCCTCTCCTCCAGATTCATATAACAATCCTTCAGTCTCTGATGAATTAAAACCTCCAACAAAAATAGTATTTAGTTGATCAAAATTTGACTCATCAAGATGTATAACATTAGTATCATTAATTATTTCTGTAACAGCTAAACCTGTAAGCAACCCTTCTGCCCTAATAGAAAACTCTTCTATCACCGTAACTAATTTCTCTGCGAACTTTGTAGAATCAAAAACCGAGGTGACCCGAATCATTGCTGTTCCAACTCCTATTCCCGTCACAACTCCATTTGCATCTACTGTTGCAATTGTTATATCATTTGTAGACCAAGTAACACCTACTAACGCTCCTCCAGTTGCATTGATTAGTACGCCTAAAGTTAATGTGGAATCTACAATAACTATATTTACTACACTATCCAGCATTATGGATAAAATCTCAGCGGACTCTATTGTAAAGCTAATTTGTGCCGATTTTGTAGTGTCAAAATTCGACGTCACTTTAATATTAACATTACCTAACGCAATTCCTGTCACAATTCCATTTTCAACCCTCGCAATTGTTGTATCGCTTGACAACCAGCTTACAGTTCCCAAAGCTTGGCCTTGAACAATAACCTCTGCATCTAATACAGTATTACCACCAACTGCTAGAATGCTTGTAATAGCAGTTAATATAATAGTATCTACTTTTGCTGGCACAGTGACCATAAGTGTAACAGATCCCGATTTAAATGCAGACAGATTTGAACGAGCTGTAATTGTAACCATTCCAACTTTAAGTCCAGTAACAACCCCTTCTTCAGTCACTTCTGCTACTTCGTTATTACTTGAGGACCATCTTACCGTTTTATCAATTGCACCAGTTGAAACAACGACTGCCGTTAAAGCTAACATAGAATCTACAATCAAAAAATTCGTTGTAGGAGGAGTTATTGTTACTGATTCAATTAATGAAACTGGAACAACTTTTACATTTACCGTTGTTGTTTTTGTAGAATTAAAGCGAGAAGTAACTGTAATCGTCGCTTGTCCTAAAACGGCACCTCTAATAACTCCATTTGTATCTACTGTTACAATTTGTGGATTACTTGATGAAAATATAACATCTGTTGAGGCTCCACCTGTAGATGTAACCATTGGTATTATAATTTTTTCTGCATCTTTTTCTACTAATATTGTATCCATATCCACTCTAACAAACAATACTGCTGGTTCTGCTTCAACAATAACCATCACTTCCGTAAATTTGGTAGCATCAAAAACAGAAGTGACTTGAATTGTTGTTGATCCTTCTCTTACTCCCGTCACAACTCCATTTGTATCTACTGTTGCAATTTCTGAATTTTCTGGCCACCATGTAACATCTGTTGAGGCTCCATCAACAGCTCCAACAGCTACAAATAATGCTACCGTTTGGTTTACTTGTACTTTAGCTATTGGTACATTGACTGTTACAGCTCCAATTGACGGAGTTCCTGTCACAATGACATGTGATGACGCTACTTTTGTCGTATCTACAGTTGACACTGCTTTGATCAAAGCACTCCCCACGGCTTTACCAGTCACAACACCTACACTACTAACTACTGCAATCGTAGTATCGTTGGATTGCCATTTTACATCTTTAGATGCGTCGGCAACGACTGTAACCACTGGCGTTAACATTAGAGTAGCACCAAACCTTATGCTTGCAGTGGATGGGACTACAGCAACCGATGAGACAGAAGGCACTGGAGATTCTGTTCCACAGCCAAAAATGAGGAACACCAAAAATAGAGGAAAGAACAATTTAAACATATCAGCCTTTTTCATTTAACTTTTTCCCCAAAATAGAAATTTTTTACATCTTTTGTCAAGGAAATTATCCAAAAAAGGCTCTCTTGATAAAAGTTTCCCCGATGACTAATCGTGAACAAGGAGTTTATCAATTTCTATTTCTAGAAAGTTTTGGTTATTGATACTAAACTATAACAATATAAATATCTAATCTATCTTAAGGAAGAGTAATATCTGCTACATCACTAATGAAAAGAATCTCTGATGCAGCTCCCTGAAAAGCTACCAAAGGATATTGATGTTTACCAGAAGATATAAGATAACCTGGATCATCTGAACCAGAATAATCAATTAATCCTAGAATACTTACTGTTACATCTGGGGATCCCGTAATTTGGGAAATAGTCCTTCCTTCAGTAACCCAAAGATCAACACGATCGTTAATCAAAATTTGGATTATATATACATAATCTGTGTTTTGAGATAAACCTGTTACTTGTGCATCTATATTATTACCTTGTCCTAGACTTACGATAAAAGCACCGCTTTTATAACCGAATGTAAAGCCTGAAACAGGGCCTCCAGATTCATAAATTAACCCTTCAGTCGCTGATGAATTAAAACTTCCAGCAAAAATAGAATTTAGTTGATCAAAATTTGACTCATCAAGATGTATAACATTAGTGGTATCAATTGTTTCTGTAACAGCTAAACCTGCAAGTAGTCCTAACCCTGACGCCCTGATCCCAGTAGCCGCTATTACTGTTACAGTCACTGTTGCTGTTTCCTGTCTTACCATTGCTCTAATTGTTGCTGTACCTACTGATAATGCTGTTATTACACTGCTAGATGATACTGTAGCTATTAATGTATCAGAACTTGACCATGTCACTGCTTTGTCTGTCGCAGTGACTGGTACTACTATCGCTTCAACTATTGCTGTCTCTCCCACGGCCATAGTTATTTGAGTTGAAATTAACTCTAATCTATGTTTCACAAGAATTGGTATTTCTGCATACTTCGTAGGATCAAAAACAGAGGTGACCCGAATCATTGCTTCTCCTCCTGTTATTCCCCTCACAAATCCAATACTATCAACTGTAGCTATACTACTATCACTTGAAGACCATACAACAGAATCTGGTGCTCCATCTACAGCAACTATTTGATGGCTAAAATCTGGAGCACTCTGCCTACCAGAATCATAAATAGTATCTAATCTTGAATCAATAGTTATAGATGTTATCGCTGGAATAATCTCTCTTAAAACTGTGACTGGTACAGTGACAATAAATTCACCTACTGCTACATTTATTTCTATCGCACCCTGTGATAAAAAGGTGACCAAGCCACTTTCATCTACTGAAGCTTTCGTAGTATCTGTCGACGTATAAGTCACTGTACCAGCGGTATGGTCTAGCGGTGATACCGTTACAGTTAACTGCTGTGGAGAACCACTTATCGCATTGCCTACTAAAACTTGCGGAATAACTGATAAACCTGTCACTGATACTGGAACGTTGTTCACTATAATAGCTATACTATCTAATTCTTCTGGTGTTACAATAGAGGTTGCCTTAATCGTGACCTCTCCTACTGATATACCTGTAACAATCCCTGAATTATTAACAGTAGCTATAGATGTATCTGAAGAGCTCCAAGTTAATAACGTAGATGCTCCTCTCTCTTCTGTAACTGTTGCTGTTAAAGTTAATCTTCCTCCTACTTCAATATTAGAGGAGGAGGGGGAATCTATCCTCACTGATGTTACTTCAGCTGCCATTCGATCTGGAGAAACTGTAATTGTTATACTACCTGACTTAGTGTTATCAAATGTAGATGTCGCTGTAATCATTCCTGATCCTGATCCAACACCTGTCACTAAACCTGTAGCACTAACTGTTAAAACACTCGGCGAAGCATTCGTTGACCATGCTACACTTGCTGATGCTCCCGAAATAACGTCAACAATAGATCGCAACTGTGTCGTTCCATTAACAGCAAGCACTACGCTACCACCAACTGAAATTACTTCAACGCTTGTCACCGATGGTAATGCTTCTACTGTAATCTCGGATTCAGAAAAAATTGTATCTGTAACTGTCGATATTGCCTTAATCTGTACAGAACCAACTGCTTTCCCAACTACAACTCCACTACTATCAACCGTTGCTATACTTGTATCAGAAGAATACCAGACAACTGTAGTATCTGCATTTCCTGTAACAGTCACCGTTGCTGTTAATGTTGTACTCGACCCTTGTTGAATTGTCACAGATTTTAGATTCAATTCTATAAAATCCACTGAAATTGGTGTTGCAACTGTCGGTGGAGCATCTCCACAGTTGACAATAAAAATCACTATCAGTAATGTAAATAAATTTAAGATACCCATGAATTCTTCTCTTTATAAATGCGTCAAAAATTTCCTTTATATTAAAAGGAACTAGCAATATTCTATAGCTCTGTCAAGTATAAAAAAAATGAAAAACACTAAATTTATTTTCCCAAAATCGCTTATACTTTTTAAATCATTTGTACTTAAGGTAAATATTGAAAAACTGCTCGTTTTTTATCATCATAAATAACTACCATCAGTATATTATTCGACTTAAGCAGTAATCTATGGCGATGCAACTACAATTGTTGTTTGCGAAACCTTTGTACTATCAAAGACAGAACTCACTGAAACAGTTGTTATTCCCGTCTCTACCGCAAATATAACACCTATGGAATCTACAACCACTACAGATGTATCCGCCGAAACCCACAGCAATTCCTTTGAGGCACCTCCTTGAACATCAAGAGTCACCATTAGAGCGAAAGTAGAGTCCTTTACGACATTAAAAACAAAACCATCAATCATTAATGTTTTAATTAATGGTTCTGAAAATACAATCACCTCTGAGTGTATAATTTTCGACAAATCAAAAGTAGATTGTGCTATAATTGATACCGTTCCGTTCATTTTTTTTGCCCTAACCACCCCATCTTGGTCTACAGTAGCTACTGATGTATCAGTAGATAACCAGGTTACCGCTTTTGAGGCGTTACCCTTTCCTAATAAGGTAACATGTAACACTATTATTGAGTCTTGTTCTATGGTGATTGATGAAGGTTGAATCACTATAGACTCAATTTCAGGAACATCCCCTACCGTTATCGTAGCTATTGAAAATTTTGTTGTATCCACCATAGCTATAGCCGTAATTGTCACAACTCCCTTAGTTTTTCCAACCACAACACCACCTGCGTCTACAGTTGCCACTGTATCATTACTTGAAGTCCAAATTACACTGCTATAGACTCCATGAGCTACCAAAGATACTCTAGAACCAACTATCACTTTTGATGTTTGTGGTAAAATTAACACTTCTGTAATAGGCTCAAAGTCTTCAACAACTGTTATGGTCGCTTTCGCTGATTTCAATGAATTTAAAGCTGTTCCAGTAATCACGACCACTCCTGGCTTGTTTCCTAACAAAATACCGTTTTGATTAATAGAACCTATTTCAGGCTGACTAGACGTCCATGTAATATCAGCAAAAAAACCTTGTTCTGTAATAGCTTCTCCAACAAGGATTATTGTAGCCCCCACTTTCAATGTAACCGTATCTGGCTCTATCTTTATTGAGACTATTTTTGCCACCGTAACAACAGGATCAGGTGTCGATTGAGGGATACAACTCATTAGTATGGTTATGAATAAAAATAAAATTACCTTTTGAATAAAAATAAAAACACCTTTGACTGAATGATAATGTATAAGCTAGTAAATAATACAATAATAATTTTTCATTATTGTCTAAAACGGCAAATAATCTAACCAATTATATTTGTCTTCTACTTCTCCGTACTGCAAACTAATTAACTTGTTATACAAATTTGTAAGCACCGAATCAGCTTCTGATCTAGAATCAAATAACCACTTTTGAGTCGCATTCTGTATTGAACAAACAGGAGTAATCATCGCTGCGGTTCCACAGGCTCCTACTTCATGAAAAATGTTTAATTCATCCACTCGAATTTTGCGTCTATGGATTATCAAACCCATTGTTTGAGCAATTTGTTGTAGAGAATTATTTGTTATACTTTCTAAGATAGATTTGGAGTCTGGCGTGTGATAGCCTTGATCTTCTGTAATGCCTATAAAATTAGATGTTGTGAATTCATCAATATACTTGTGTTCTATAGAATCTGTATAAAGGTCAATATCCAATCCCTGCTTTTTCGTTTCTAAATTAGCAATTAAACCAGCAGCATAATTTCCAGCAATTTTAGCAGATCCAGTTCCTCTAGGAGCGGCTCTATCATATTCTTCAACTATTCGAGCCTTAATTGGTTTAAAACCGTTCTTATAATAAGGTCCTACTGGAGTTACCATCACAATAAAACGATATGTACTTGAAGGAGAGATTCCAATCATTGACTCAGTCCCTATCAATAAAGGGCGCACATACAAACTAGCACCTAGACCATACGGAGGTACAAATTCTCTATTTTTAGAGATAGCTAACTCAATTGCTTCTAAAAACAATTCTTCAGCTGGAGACACCATACAAAGCCTTTCAGCTGAACGCATCATTCTCCGATGATTTTCTTTAGGTCGAAATAAAGCGATTTTAGAGTCTTGTGTCGTAAACGCTTTCAACCCTTCAAAACAGGCTTGACCGTAATGCAAGGCATTGGTAGCGACACTGACCTTCATATCCAAACCATGTACAAAATGAAGTTTCCCCCATTGATCATCTTTAAAATCAACTTGGGCAAACCCATTTACAGGTAGAAACGAAAAACCTAACTTAGCCCAGTTTAACAACATTTTAAGCTAGACTTGATTACCTAGGCAATCTACAATTGCCTGCCCCATTTCTTTTGTTCCAATCACCTTTGTATCATTAGCTGTTGCAATATCTATAGTTCTAAAACCTTTGGAGATAGCTTCTGCAACACTTTTTTCAATTGCAATCGCCGCTTTCTCTTCTTTTAAAGAATAACGTAACATTAGAGCTACTGATAAAATTTGAGCAATAGGATTGGCAATACCTTGTCCTGCAATATCTGGAGCAGACCCCCCTGCAGGTTCATACAAACCAAAAGAAGTTTGAGAAATACTAGCCGAGGCAAGTAAACCCATAGATCCTGTCATCATTGCACACAAATCAGATAAAATATCTCCAAACAAGTTACCACAGAGAATAACATCAAATTGATGTGGATTTTTAATCAATTGCATAGCTGCATTATCTACGTACATATGAGAGAGTTCTACATCTGGATAATCTTTTGCAACTTCAGTCACAACCTCTCTCCAAAGAACCATCGTAGTTAATACATTGGCCTTATCAATAGAACACACTTTTTTACCACGTAATCTTGCTGATTCAAAAGCTTTTTTAGCTATACGTGTAATCTCTAAGCGAGAATAACACATTGTATCAAAGCCTCGTTCCTCATCTCCTTGACCCTCTCTACCTTTAGGCTTTCCAAAATAAATTCCGCTAGTTAATTCACGAACACATAAAATATCAAAACCTTTACCTACAACATTAGGCTGCAAAGGGCTCGTTGCAATCAATGATGGAAATACTTGTGCTGGACGTAAATTGCAAAATAATTTAAAATGCTCTCTCAGTGGTAATAGAGCTCCTCTTTCGGGTTGCTTTTCTGCAGGAAGCTTCTCCCACTTAGGGCCACCTACAGATCCAAATAAAATAGCATCGCTTTCTTCACAGATTTTAAGCGTTTCCGCTGGTAGGGATTCGCCAACTACATCTAGAGCGGCACCACCCACAAGAGCTGACCTTAAATCTAAAGAAAAATTAAATAGTTTCGCCACTTCTTTCAAAACAACTACACTTTGTTCCATTACTTCCAGACCAATACCATCACCAGCTAAAACACTAATTGTGTAACTTTCCCTCTGTGCCAGCATTATTTTGCATCAATCCATGTCATATTTTTACGTAATTGCTTCCCTATTGTTTCAATAGGATGGTCAGCTTCAGCTTTAGCTAATTTCGCATATTTTTTACCACCATTTTTTAGCTCTTTTAGAAATTCATTAGCAAATTCACCTGATTGAATTTCGTTTAAAATTTGTTTCATTTCTTTTTTAACTTCAGCTTTAATCACTCTTGAACCCCGCGTAAGTCCACCGTATTCTGCTGTATTAGATACAGAATGCCACATATAAGACATTCCACCTTGGTAAAATAAATCAACAATCAATTTAAGTTCATGCATACACTCAAAATAAGCTAATTCCTTAGGATAACCTGCTTCTGTAAGTGTTTCAAAACCAGCTTTAACTAGAGCACTTGCTCCGCCACATAGAACACTTTGTTCTCCAAACAAATCTGTTTCTGTTTCAGCCTTAAATGTTGTTTTATATGTTCCAGCCTTTAATCCACCAATTGCTCGTGTATAAGCTAATGCAGTTACTTGTGCCTTTTTAGTTGCATCTTTGTGAATAGCAAAAAGACAAGGAACACCACCACCTTTTTCAAATTCGCTTCTAACCAAATGACCAGGACTTTTAGGAGCAACCATAATCACATCAATGCCTGCTGGAGGTTTAATTATTTTATAATGAATATTAAAACCGTGAGAAAACATTAAAGTTTTACCTTTAGTCAAATGTTCTTGCACTTCATTTTCATAAATCGTAGCCATAAGTTCATCTGGAACTAAAAGCTGAATAACATCAGCCACTTCACAAGCCTTGGAAACTTCCATTACGGTTATTTTATGTTTTTTCGCTAATTTTCGATTATCTGAACCTTTGCGTAAACCGACTATAACATCAATACCACTTTCTTTTAAATTTTGAGCTTGTGCGTGACCTTGCGAACCATAGCCAATAATTGCTACTTTCTTATTTTTTAGTGCTGAAAGCTTCCCGTCTTTAGAAATGTAAATTTTTGCCATATTAATCCTTTAATTTTAAAAAATAAAATATAATAAAAGTCATTTATGACTTGTAAGAAAGATTTCTATTTTAGTAAAAACACATTATTTTTACTTCTATGCAATTACTTAAAAACCAATTCCCGATATTCCAAAAACATCCTGATTTAGTCTACCTTGATAATGGAGCAACTACGCAAAAACCTAACTCTGTTATAAACGGAATCTCCAATTTTTACAGTTATGAATATGGAACAACGCGTCGAGGTGTCTATACTCTGAGCTCTAAGTCTACACAATATTATGAAGAAACTCGTGAAAAAGTGGCGAAACTCATACACGCTGAATCACCACAAGAAGTCGTTTATACAAAAGGGAGCACGGAATCTATCAATTTAATTGCTTTTTCGTACGGCTTACATTTTTTAGATGCTGGAGATGAAATTCTAATTTCCACAGCCGAGCATCATGCAAACATAACCCCTTGGCAAATGGTTTGTGAAAAGGTTGGAGCCATTCTTAAAATTATTCCTATTGATAACAATGGGGATTTAGACGAAAGCTCTTTTAATAGACTACTCAACCATAAAACCAAAATTGTAGCAATCACTCATGTATCTAATGTTTTGGGTACAGTGATGCCCATCAAAAAAATCACACAAGCTGCCCACCGTTTTGGTGCAGTAGTTCTAGTAGATGGTGCCCAAGCAATTGCACATATACCAGTTAATGTTCAAGATCTTGATGCCGATTTTTATGTTTTCTCCAGTCACAAAGCCTACGGACCAACGGGAGTTGGCATTCTTTATGGAAAAAAAGAGTTACTTGAACTTATTCCCCCTTATCAAAGAGGAGGAGATATGGTTAATCTCGTGACATTTGAAAAAACAACTTATCAAGATCCTCCCCACCGTTTTGAGGCAGGAACTCCACCTATAGCTCAAGTCGTGGGGTTAGGCTATGCAATAGATTTTCTTTTAAAGACCACTCTTGAAGTCTGTCAAAATCACGATCAAGAACTTCTAAAAGACTGTACTCTGAAACTGGAAAAACTACCTTACATTAAAATTATTGGAACATCTACAAATAAAAGTGGTGTCATTTCCTTTACCATGGATAAAATACATCCCCATGACATTGGAACTTTACTAGACCAAGAATCTATATCTGTAAGAGCAGGGCATCATTGTGCTCAACCTTTAATGCAACGATACGGATTATCAGCAACAACTCGTGCGTCTTTTGGATTATCTAATACAAAGCAAGACATTGATTTATTTATTAACGCTCTAGACAAAGTTTACCAAATGTTTAATTCTAATCAATCCTAATGAAAGTTGCTTTTTTTACATCTGGTGGCGGCTCAAACTTGGAGGCAATTCTACAAAAAATAGAAGAAAAAAAATTACTCATTAAACCCGCTTTTATTTTGTCCAACAACAGTGATTCTAGAGCATTAAAATTAGCTAAGCAGTATCAAATAAAAGGCATTCATTGTAGTGATAAAACGCAAGCCCCCGAAAAAACTACTCAAACAATCTTGAGTCTTTTAGTTAAATACCAAGTAGACTTAATTGTTCTAGCAGGTTACATGAAGAACATACCCTCAGAAATTATACAAAAATATCCAAATCGTATTTTAAATATTCATCCTTCTTTACTTCCAGCTTTTGGCGGCAAAAATTTTTATGGTGAAAAAATCCATCAAGCAGTTATTCATCGTCAATGTCAATACACTGGAATTACAATTCATTTCGTAACAGAAAATTATGATGAAGGGCGCATATTATTTCAAAAAGTGATCTCCGTATCTCCTCAAGATACCCCTAAATCTTTGGGAAATAAAGTTTTAAAAATAGAACATGATTCTTATTGGAGAGTTATTCAAGATATTTCCAAAACTTAATCTAAAGTTAAACTCCGTATTTTAAAACTTCCTAAATTATTTCTTGTAAAATACTCTCCTGTATGCTAGCCTCTTCTCAACCACCTACCAGTCCAATAGATTTTTTATGGGAACACGATCAACAGTATTCCACACCAGTTTTAGGAATAGATGAAGTTGGTAGAGGAGCCTTAGTCGGCTCTGTCGTAGCAGCTTGCGTGATTTTAGATCCATCAAATCCAATCGTTGGTCTCCGTGATTCAAAAAAACTATCCGAAAAAAAAAGACTCTTCTTAAAGCAAGAGATTTTGAAAAAAGTCATTGCATACAGTATTGCTGAATGCTCTGCACAAGAGATTGATCAACACAATATTTTACAGGCTTCTTTAAAAGCTATGTTTAAAGCAATACAATCTGATATTATCCAGAAACAAAACCCCAGCCTTGTTTTAGTTGACGGAAATAAAATCATCCCTTTTCTTAAAACACAACAAATTACCATTGTAAAAGGTGACTCCAAGTCTGCTTCAATCGCAGCTGCTTCTATATTAGCAAAAGTCTTTAGAGATCAACAAATGCGAGAACTAGATTTAAAATTTCCTCAATATGGATTTAACAAACATAAAGGATACCTAACACAACAACATCTTCAAGCAATACGAAAATTTGGCTACACAAAATATCATAGAAAAAGTTTTCAAGTCAAAGCTCTTTTATAAATTACAACTTTCTTATACTAGGGTTAATCTAGAGCAAGAACTTTTTGGGAAACAACACCATATCATGTACTTATCATACTCATAGCCTTATCCTAGCGAATTCACCAGTCGTAAAATTTCCATCATCTATGGTAGCTATAGAACAACTCTAGTCTTGCTCAATCAAAACCTACATGCCTCAACGTATAATGAACCCAAATCCTGATGTTTGTGTAGAATCAAAAACAGATGTCGCTATAACGCGAACTAATCCAGCAGAAACGGTTCTCAACAATCCATTATTATCAATTGTAGCTTTAGTTGAGTCACTAAGGGACCATATTACATCTTGCGATACGCCACTGTCAGCGACAATAGACATTGTAAATTGGATAGTAGCACCGATAGCATGGAACGTCTCAACAGAATTTATATCAAATTGTGTAATTCTAGGTGGAGCTGTAATTAAAATTTCTACCGATGCTAATTTTGTCACATTGAAAGAAGATCTTACTACAATTGCTGTTGTTCCTTCTGCTATTCCCGTCACAAGCCCATTGTTGTCAACCGTAGCTACACTTGGATCATTTGATGACCAAGTTACTGCATCCGAAGCCCCATCTTCCGTTGCAACTGTCACAGTTAAATTTCCTGTTCTAGTAGCCTTTAGAGTCAACTGAGCAAGCGAAACTGATACTGCAGTAACTTCAGGGGTTAATGTAACTGCAATTAGGGATGTAGCTGTTTTGGTGCCATCAAACACAGATGTAACTGTAATAATCGCTGTTCCTGCACTTCTTGCGGTTATAAGTCCAGTAGTTGTAACGGTAACTACACTTGTATCACTTGATGACCAACTTACTGCATCCGAGGCTCCACCTTCCGTCACAACCGTTAGCTGTTAATTGCTGATCGTTAACAGCGAGGATTATGGAAGAAGGCATTGATACTGAAATAACCTTAGGAGGTAAGGTCACCGTGACTATAGATGTAGATGTTTTGGTAGCCATCAAACACAGATGTAACTGTAATAGTTGATGTTCCTGCTCCTATTGTGGTTACAAGTCCAGTAGTTGTAACGGTAGCTACATTTGGATTACTTGATGACCAACTTACTGCATCCGAGGCTCCACCTTCCGTCACAACGTTAGCTGTTAACTGCTGACTTTCGAGAAACCATTAGAGATAGAGTGGAAGGAGAAACTGATAATCCACTAACCCGAGGAGATAAGGTTACTGTGACTATAGATGTAGATGTTTTGGTAGGATCAAACACAGATGTAACTGTAATAGTTGATGTTCCTACTCCTATTGTGGTTACAAGTCCAGTAGTTGTAACTGTAGCTACACTTGGATTACTTGATGACCAGCTTACTGCATCCGAGGCTCCACCTTCCGTCACAACGTTAGCTGTTAATTGCTGATTTTCGTTAACTCTTAAAGATAGGGTGGAAGGAGAAACTGATAATGAAATAACCTGAGGTGATAAGGTCACTGTAACTACGGATGTAGCCGTTTTGGTACCATCAAACACAGATACAGCCGTAACAGTCGATGTTCCTACTCCTTTTCCAAATATACGTCCAGTATTTGACATTACAACTACACCAATATTACTTGAAAACCAGCTTACTGCATCCGAGGCTCCACCTTCCGTCACAACGTTAGCTGTTAATCGCTGATTTTCGTTAACTCTTAAAGATAGGGTGGAAGGAGAAACTGATAATGAAATAACCTGAGGTGATAAGGTCACTGTAACTATGGATGTAGATGTTTTGGTAGGATCAAACACAGATACAGCCGTAACAGTCGATGTTCCTACTCCTTTTCCAAATATACGTCCAGTATTTGACATTACAACTACACCAATATTACTTGAAAACCAGCTTACTGCATCCGAGGCTCCACCTTCCGTCACAACGTTAGCTGTTAATCGCTGATTTTCGTTAACCATTAGAGATAGAGTGGAAGGAGAAACTGATAATGAAATAACCTGAGGTGATAAGGTCACTGTAACTATGGATGTAGATGTTTTGGTAGGATCAAACACAGATACAGCCGTAACAGTCGATGTTCCTACTCCTATTGTGGTTACAAGTCCAGTAGTTGTAACTGTAGCTACATTTGGATCACTTGATGACCAGCTTACTGCATCCGAGGCTCCACCTTCCGTCACAACGTTAGCTGTTAATTGCTGACTTTCGTTAACTCTTAAAGATAGGGTGGGAGGAGAAACTGATAATCCACTAACCCGAGGAGATAAGGTCACTGTAACTATGGATGTAGATGTTTTGGTAGGATCAAACACAGATGCAACTGTAATAGTTGATGTTCCCACTCCCATTGCAGTTAAAATCCCATTGTTTGTAACTGTAGCTACACTTGGATTACTTGATGACCAACTTACTGCATCTGATGCTCCACCTTCAGTTGCAACCGCGGCAATTAACAGATAATTTTGGTTGACCATTAGAGATAGAACGAGAGGAGAAACTGATAATGAACCAATTAATGGTGGTAATACAACGACAATCGTTGCTTGAGAAAATTTAAAAGCATCAGCTTTAGACTTTGCCAAAATGACTGTAGTTCCTAGAGACCTAGCCGTTACCAATCCATTTGGACTCACTGTTGCGATTAATTCATTATTTGAAAGCCATAATATCTCTTTTGAGGCTCCTTCTTCAGCATTGATAACTACATTTAATTGCACTACTGAATCAACCTCAACCCTAAACTCTGGAGAAGTAATCAACAAAGAAAATACTTGTGGAGATCGAATGGCTGTCATTATTTCTTCTGCTTTTACTTTGATTACAGTTGAAATAGTTTTACTGAAATCAAAGTCTGATGTGGTTGTAATAGTAACTATTCCTTCAGCAATGCCTGTAACGACCCCTTCGTTATTAACTGTGGCTATATTAGGATCACTTGATTCCCACAATACACGCCTAGAGGCTCCTCCTTGAGTCACAATTGTTGCTTCTAGCTGTACACTAGAATCAACCATTACTACAGAATCTAATGATGAAATTTGTAAAGAAAAAACCGATGGTTGATTTGTTAACTCCGTAGTTACATTGATCGTTAACGAAGCTGACTTTGTTGAATCAACAGTAGAAGTTGCTATAATCACAGCCGCACCTTCATTGATTCCTAACGCAACTCCATTAGCATTAACTATAATAGAAGAATTGCTTGATGACCATCTTAAAGCATCCGAGGCTCCTCCCCGAACATAAACCCGACTGACAAGATTCAGTGCGTCACCCACTCCTATGTTTGATACTTCTGATAAGATCTTTACGGAATCAACAGACGGAACATCTTCTGTCTGTTCAATCACTTCAATATTTAAACTAACAAATTTTGTTTCGTCAACAACTGACGATATGGTAATCGTAGCCTCACCTACAGCAATACCTATCACCAATCCTTCATCACTCACTTTAGATATAGTTGAATCACTAGACTTCCATTTTAGAAAATCTGAAATACCTTCTTTAACCGCTACTCTAGCCTCCAACTGTAGGGTAGAGCCGACTTCCACACTAGTGTCTTTCGAAATAGACTCAACATATGCGATACCTGAAGAAAAGTCTGCAACAAATGTATCTTCATTACAATACGTTAATAATAATGAAATAAACAGTAAAATAAATCTTTTCATAAAAAACACCTTTTTTGGCAATAGATACAAGCTGTAATTATAAAATATTCTAAACCATGTCAAGTAAAAACAACTTAACATTATAAAATTAATCTCCTTATATACCCTACTTGAGCTTATTTTTTTCCTTTAAAATTCGTCGTATCTCTCCTAATACCTTTATAACAGGCGGGTCAAAATCAAAATAATCTAATATATATGCTTTAGAGTTTAGAGGATTCCAAGAATTTTTATATTTAGAACGATTCCTTTCTCCTTTGGCATATTTGTTTTTATCTGTCCATACTAAGTGAGATGTTCCACAAAGAGAGGCCAAATGCATAGGCCCTGAAGAGGGTCCAATAACAAGAGAACTTGAAGCCAATAAATGAACACATTCTAAAATAGGTATATCTCTGAAATCATCAAAAACAGTTGATTTTAAAGATAAAGTATCTTTGTTTAAGCCAATACAGGCTATTTTATAATTGTTTTCTGCTAATTTTTGCAATAATTCCACCCATTTATTTTCGCTCCAATTTCGTACTGTTCCAAAGGAGCGATCCCTAGGATGAAAAACAACATCATACATAGAATGCAAATTTTGCTCTCCAAAACGAATAAATTCTTGTCTAGACAAAGGGTGAGCACCTATTGGTCTTAAAATATAAGCATTGTGAGGAACTAAATCTTCTATTCTTTTCAATTCTTCGGGATTCTGTATATCATGCATTTGATCACACTCACTCGTGCCTTTAATATTATGGAACACAAAATCAGAAGCGAAATCAAGATAAAGACCTTCCTGTCCTTGGCGACAACAAATAATCACTTTAGAGTAGTTAGTACTTATTTTCCTAAGAAAACCTTGCCAATGAAAAAGTTCCCACCCAAACTCTCCGACCCATGGACCTGCAAAAAGAATCTTTTTATTATTAGGAATCCTCAAAAATATAGGACGAAACCACCATTTCAAGTAATTCCGATTTAAAAAGTTAAATCCTCTTTTCAACATATGCGAGAACTTTTTGGGAAACAACATCATACTTAGAATATAAATTTTGCTCTCCAAAAACGAATAAATTTCTGCCTAAACAAAGAGATACCCACTTATTGATCTTAAAACATAAACACTTTGAGAAACTAAATCTTCCATTCTTCTCAATCCTTCGGGATTCTGTATATCATGTACTTGTCATACTCATCATCATTTAGAATAGTAGCCTTATCCTAGCGAATTCACCAGTCGTAAAATTTCCATCATCTATGGTGGCTATAGAACAACTCTAGTCTTGCTCAATCAAAACCTACATGCCTCAACGTATAAAGAACCCAAATCCTGATGTTTTTGTAGAATCAAAAATAGATGTCGCTGTAACGCGAACTAATCCAGCAGAAACGGTTCTCAACAATCCATTATTATCAATTGTAGCTTTAGTTGAGTCACTAAGGGACCATATTACATCTTGCGATACGCCACTGTCAGCGATAATAGACATTGCAAATTGGATAGTAGCACCGATAGCATGGGACGTCCCAACAGAATTTATATCAAATCGTGTAATTCTAGGTGGAGCTGTAATTAAAATTTCTACCGATGCTAATTTTGTCACATTGAAAGAAGATCTTACTACAATTGCTGTTGTTCCTTCTGCTATTCCCGTCACAAGCCCATTGTTGTCAACCGTAGCTACACTTGGATCATTTGATGACCAAGTTACTGCATCCGAAGCTCCATCTTCCGTTGCAACTGTCACAGTTAAATTTCCTGTTCTAGTAGCCTTTAGAGTCAACTGAGCAGGCGAAACTGATACTGCAGTAACTTCAGGGGTTAATGTAACTGCAATTAGGGATGTAGCTGTTTTGGTGCCATCAAACACAGATGTAACTGTAATAATCGCTGTTCCTGCACTTCTTGCGGTTATAAGTCCAGTAGTTGTAACGGTAACTACACTTGTATCACTTGATGACCAACTTACTGCATCCGAGGCTCCACCTTCCGTCACAACCATTGCTGTTAATTGCTGATCGTTAACAGCGAGGATTATGGAAGAAGGCATTGATACTGAAATAACCTTAGGAGGTAAGGTCACTGTAATTGTGGATGTAGATGTTTTGGTGCCATCAAACACAGATGTAACTGTAATAATCGCTGTTCCTACTCCTATTGTGGTTACAAGTCCAGTAGTTGTAACTGTAGCTACACTTGGATTACTTGATGACCAGCTTACTGCATCTGATGCTCCACCTTCCGTCACAACGTTAGCTGTTAATTGCTGACTTTGAGAAACCACTAGAGATAGAGTGAAAGGAGAAACTGATAATCCACTAACCCGAGGGGGTAAGGTCACTGTAACTACGGATGTAGATGTTTTGGTACCATCAAACACAGATGTAACTGTAATAGTTGATGTTCCTGCTCCTATTGCAGTTAGAAGTCCAGTAGTTGTAACTGTAGCTACACTTGGATTACTTGATGACCAGCTTACTGCATCTGATGCTCCACCTTCCGTCACAACCATTGCTGTTAATTGCTGACTTTGAGGAATCACTAGAGATAGAGTGAAAGGAGAAACTGATAATCCACTAACCCGAGGGGGTAAGGTCACTGTAACTACGGATGTAGATGTTTTGGTACCATCAAACACAGATGAAACTGTAATAGTCGATGTTCCTGCTCCTATTGCAGTTAGAAGTCCAGTAGTTGTAACTGTAGCTACACTTGGATTACTTGATGACCAGCTTACTGCATCTGATGCTCCACCTTCCGTCACAACCATTGCTGTTAATTGCTGACTTTGAGGAATCACTAGAGATAGAATGGAAGGAGAAACTGATAATGAAGTAACCCGAGGGGGTAAGGTCACTGTAACTACGGATATAGATGTTTTGGTACCATCAAACACAGATGAAACTGTAATAGTCGATGTTCCTGCTCCTATTGTGGTTACAAGTCCAGTAGTTGTAACTGTAGCTACACTTGGATTACTTGATGACCAACTTACTGCATCCGAGGCTCCACCTTCCGTCACAACGTTAGCTGTTAATTGCTGACTTTCGTTAACTCTTAAAGATAGGGTGGGAGGAGAAACTAATAATCCACTAACCCGAGGGGGTAAGGTCACTGTAACTACGGATGTAGATGTTTTGGTGCCATCAAACACAGATGTAACTGTAATAGTCGATGTTCCTGCACTTCTTGCGGTTATAAGTCCAGTAGTTGTAACTGTAGCTACACTTGGATTACTTGATGACCAGCTTACTGCATCTGATGCTCCACCTTCCGTCACAACCATTGCTGTTAATTGCTGACTTTGAGGAATCACTAGAGATAGAGTGAAAGGAGAAACTGATAATCCACTAACCCGAGGAGCTAAGGTCACTGTAACTACGGATGTAGCCGTTTTGGTACCATCAAACACAGATGTAACTGTAATAGTCGATGTTCCTGCTCCTATTGCAGTTACAAGTCCAGTAGTTGTAACTGTAGCTACATTTGGATCACTTGATGACCAACTTACTGCATCTGATGCTCCACCTTCCGTCACAACCATTGCTGTTAATTGCTGACTTTGAGAAACCACTAGAGATAGAATGGAAGGAGAAACTGATAATGGAATAACCTGAGGTGATAAAGTCACTGTAACTACAGATGTAGATGTTTTGGTACCATCAAACACAGATGTAACTGTAATAGTCGATGTTCCTGCTCCTATTGCAGTTAGAATTCCAGTAGTTGTAACTGTAGCTACATTTGGATCACTTGATGACCAACTTACTGCATCCGAGGCTCCACCTTCCGTCACAACGTTAGCTGTTAATTGCTGATTTTCGTTAACTCTTAAAGATAGGGTGGGAGGAGAAACTGATAATCCACTAACCCGAGGGGGTAAGGTCACTGTAACTACGGATGTAGTCGTTTTGGTACCATCAAATACAGATGTAACTGTAATAGTCGATGTTCCTGCTCCTATTGTGGTTACAATTCCAGTAGTTGTAACTGTAGCTACATTTGGATCACTTGATGACCAACTTACTGCATCCGAGGCTCCACCTTCCGTCACAACGTTAGCTGTTAATTGCTGATTTTCGTTAACTCTTAAAGATAGGGTGGGAGGAGAAACTGATAATCCACTAACCCGAGGAGATAAGGTCACTGTAACTACGGATGTAGTCGTTTTGGTACCATCAAATACAGATGTAACTGTAATAGTCGATGTTCCTGCTCCTATTGTGGTTACAAGTCCAGTAGTTGTAACTGTAGCTACATTTGGATTACTTGATGACCAGCTTACTGCATCCGAGGCTCCACCTTCCGTTATAACTGTGGCTGTTAACTGCTGACTTTGAGGAACCACTAGAGATAGAGTGAAAGGAGAAACTGATAATCCACTAACCCGAGGGGGTAAAGTCACTGTAACTATGGATGTAGATGTTTTGGTAGGATCAAACACAGATGTAACTGTAATAATCGCTGTTCCTGCTCCTATTGCAGTTAGAATCCCATTGTTTGTAACTACAACTATACTTGTATCACTTGATGACCAACTTACTGCATCTGATGCTCCACCTTCAGTTATAACCGTGGCTGTTAACTGCTGACTTTGAGAAACCACTAGAGATAGAATGGAAGGAGAAACTGATAGTGGAATAACCTGAGGTGATAAGGTCACTGTAACTATGGATGTAGATGTTTTGGTAGGATCAAACACAGATGCAACTGTAATAGTTGATGTTCCCACTCCCATTGCAGTTAAAATCCCATTGTTTGTAACTGTAGCTACACTTGGATCACTTGATGACCAACTTACTGCATCTGATGCTCCACCTTCAGTTGCAACCGCGGCAATTAACAGATAATTTTGGTTGACCATTAGAGATAGAACGAGAGGAGAAACTGATAATGAACCAATTAATGGTGGTAATACAACGACAATCGTTGCTTGAGAAAATTTAAAAGCATCAGCTTTAGACTTTGCCAAAATGACTGTAGTTCCTAGAGACCTAGCCGTTACCAATCCATTTGGACTCACTGTTGCGATTAATTCATTATTTGAAAGCCATAATATCTCTTTTGAGGCTCCTTCTTCAGCATTGATAACTACATTTAATTGCACTACTGAATCAACCTCAACCCTAAACTCTGGAGAAGTAATCAACAAAGAAAATACTTGTGGAGATCGAATGGCTGTCATTATTTCTTCTGCTTTTACTTTGATTACAGTTGAAATAGTTTTACTGAAATCAAAGTCTGATGTGGTTGTAATAGTAACTATTCCTTCAGCAATGCCTGTAACGACCCCTTCGTTATTAACTGTGGCTATATTAGGATCACTTGATTCCCACAATACACGCCTAGAGGCTCCTCCTTGAGTCACAATTGTTGCTTCTAGCTGTACACTAGAATCAACCATTACTACAGAATCTAATGATGAAATTTGTAAAGAAAAAACCGATGGTTGATTTGTTAACTCCGTAGTTACATTGATCGTTAACGAAGCTGACTTTGTTGAATCAACAGTAGAAGTTGCTATAATCACAGCCGCACCTTCATTGATTCCTAACGCAACTCCATTAGCATTAACTATAATAGAAGAATTGCTTGATGACCATCTTAAAGCATCCGAGGCTCCTCCCCGAACATAAACCCGACTGACAAGATTCAGTGCGTCACCCACTCCTATGTTTGATACTTCTGATAAGATCTTTACGGAATCAACAGACGGAACATCTTCTGTCTGTTCAATCACTTCAATATTTAAACTAACAAATTTTGTTTCGTCAACAACTGACGATATGGTAATCGTAGCCTCACCTACAGCAATACCTATCACCAATCCTTCATCACTCACTTTAGATATAGTTGAATCACTAGACTTCCATTTTAGAAAATCTGAAATACCTTCTTTAACCACTGCTCTAGCCTCCAACTGTAGGGTAGAGCCGACTTCCACACTAGTGTCTTTCGAAATAGACTCAACATATACGACACCTGAGGAGTCTGCAACAGATGAATCCCCTCCGCAATACGTTAGTAATAATGAAATAAACAGTAAAATAAATCTTTTCACACATCCTCCTATTTCCTATGAATAGATAGTTAAAGAAACGCAGGAATGTATAAAATATTCTAAACCATGTCAAGTAAAAACAACTTAACATTATAAAATTAATCTCCTTATATACCCTGCTTGAGCTTATTTTTTCCTTTAAAATTCGTCGTATCTGTTCTAAACCTGTTCAACAGACGGATCAAAATCAAAACAATCTATACAAACGCTTTAGATTTTAGAAAATCCCTTAACGATTCCATTCCTTTCTTCTTTGGCATCTTTGTTTAAGCCAATACAGGCTACTTTATCATTGTTTTCTGCTAATTTTTGTAATAATTCCATCCATTTATTTTCGCTCCAATTTAGTACTGTTCCAAAAGAGCAATCCCTAGGATGAAACCAAAATCAGAAGCGAAATCAAAATAAAGCCCTTCCTGCCCTTGGCGACAACAAATAATCATTTTAGACTAGTTAGTACTTATTTCCCTAAGAAAACCTTGCTAATGAGAAAGTTCTCACCCAAACTCTCCTACCCACAAACCCGTGAAAAGAATCTTTTTCTATTAGGAATCCTCAAAAAATAGAAAGAAACCACCATTTAAAGTAATTCCGATTTAAAAATTAAATTCTATTTTCAACATCTAAAAGAACTATTCTATCTCAACTTGTTAAGTGCACTCCATCACAGATTAGGATGTAAACCACATTCTCTTTTTTCTAAAACTTTTGTTGGGTCAAAATAGTTTTTTTCAATTGGTAAATTATTGTCCTTTATATAATCTTCTAGTTCTTGTTCATTCCATTCCAAAATTGGGCAAACTTTCAATATTCCATCTTTTGTTTGCGAAACAATTTCCATATTATTTCTAAAATCAGTTTGATCTTTTCTTAAAGCCGTAATCCAAACTTTTGGTTTTAATTCTTGAAGACCTCGACGAAATGGTTCTAATTTAACTTCTTTTGTAAAAGCATCATGTTGTTCTTTATCATCTAAACTAGGAACACCTCCGTATAATGCATCCCTAAAAGCAACTGTTCTTTGTGGAGTAAAGATTTTAATATTTAACTTTAAAGCTTGAATTAAATCAATTGCAAATTTGTATGTTGCTGGTGTCCCATAACCCATATCCGCCCATAAAACAGGAATATTCGGAGATTGATCCGTCACAAGCTTTAAAATACCTGCTTCATAAGGGTTAAAATTAGTTGAAACGATTGTACGATCTAGATCACCTTCTTTAATGGCCCAAGAAATAATTTCTTGAGGACAGGATTTTTGTAATTTTTCGTTTATTTCTTGTAAATTCATATTGATTTTTATTAAACAATTAAAACTAAAGATAAAAAATATTATCAAAATTTGAGAACTAGACTTTTTAACCTTTTTCAATTAAAACTATTATTTAATGGAGCTAAAACTGAAAAAATATTAAATTTTGACTTTCTTTATTAAGGAATAAATTATGACTTTTATGTATCATCCTGTCCTAAAAATAAAACAAGATACAACTTCTTACCGCCTTCTTAGTCAAGATTTTATTTCAATCAAAGAAATAGAAGGGAAAGAGTTTCTAATTATTAAAAAAGAAGCTCTAACACTACTTGCCGAGAATGCACTAAAGGATGTGTCTTTTTACTTGCGAACCAAACACCTTCAAAGCCTAGAAAAAATTGTGACCGACCCTGAGTCTTCTGATAATGATCGATTTGTAGCAATCAACCTTTTAAAAAATGCCGTCATCGCTAAAGATGGAGTTTTACCTGGCTGCCAAGATACTGGAACAGCAATTATTTTGGGTAAAAAAGGCCAAAATGTTTGGACCTCAGGCGACGACAAACAAACCCTTTCTCAAGGAGTCTATCAAGCTTACAAAAACAATAATTTACGATATTCTCAAATCTTTCCTCTCTCTATGTTTGAAGAAAGAAACACAGGGACTAACTTACCCGCTCAAATTGATCTTTATGCAGAACAAGGTAATGAATACCATTTTTTGTTCCTAGCCAAAGGTGGTGGATCGGCCAATAAAACTTTTTTATATCAACAAACAAAATCCCTTCTCAATGAAGACTCTTTAACAAAATTTATACAATCTCATATCACTGATTTAGGAACATCTGCTTGCCCTCCATATCACTTGGCCTTAGTCATTGGAGGAACATCTGCCGAAGACACTCTAAAAACAGTTAAACTTGCTAGTGCTGGATATTTAGACCATCTTCCATTTCAACCAGGAAACAATTCTCTTGGTTATAGAGATTTAGAATGGGAAACCAAAGTAGAAGAAATTGCACAACAAACTGATATCGGAGCTCAATTTGGAGGCAAACACTTAGTACACGATGTTAGAGTTATTCGTTTGCCTAGGCATGCAGCATCTTGTCCAGTAGGGTTAGGTGTTAGTTGTAGTGCCGATAGAAATATTAAAGGAAAAATAACCAAAGATGGCATTTTTTTAGAACAGCTAGAAACCAACCCTGAACAATATTTATCAAAAGCGAAGCTACCAATCAAACCTCCCGTAACAATAAACCTAGACCGACCAATGTCTAATATTCTAAAAGAACTTTCTCAACATCCTATCCGCACAAGACTTCTTCTATCCGGTACTTTAATTGTTGCAAGAGATGCTGCCCACGCTAAAATTCAAGAACTTTTAAACGAGGGCAAACCAATGCCCGAATATTTTTGCAACCACCCTATCTATTACGCTGGTCCAGCAAAAACTCCAAAAGGAATGGCTTCAGGTAGTTTTGGTCCAACCACAGCAGGAAGAATGGATAGCTATGTTGATTCATTTATGCAACAGCAAGGTAGTATGATTATGTTGGCCAAAGGAAACCGTTCTCAGCAAGTACAAAATGCCTGTCAAAAATATGGTGGATTTTATTTAGGCTCCATTGGAGGTCCCGCTGCAATTTTAGCCAAAGAAAATATTTTGAGTGTTGAACTTATTGCTTTTGAGGAATTAGGTATGGAAGCTATTCGGAAAATCAAAGTTAAAGATTTTCCAGCTTTCATTATTACTGATAACAAAGGTCATGATTTTTTTGCAGAATTATAATCACTTATGGATTTTAAAAGCTTGTTTTCAAACTGTACTCAGAAATATAAACTTATTATTCTTGATTTTTTAGTCTTCCTTTGGACTTTTGAAATCATTCATACTGTTTTAAGATTTTATGTTTTAATTCGTCCCACTGTATACAACTCTCCTTTTGTCTCTAAATTTGAATGGTACTTTTTTCATGCCATTGCCATTGATTTTACTTGGCTATTTTATCTACTTCTTGTCTTATTTTTTGTCGCCTCTTTTTTTCCAAAGAAATATTTAAAAATAAAAACAGTTATTTTTATCTCTCAAATCGTTCTTGTTATTCTATCTCTGCTTGATCATGAAGTTATGCGCCATTTAAATTGGCATATGTCTCTTAACCTCTTTAGCACCTATACTAACAGTCCAAGTCTCAATCAAGTTATTACGAGTTTCCTTAACGACTCCCCTTTCCCTTTCTCTAGTATTCCAGTTCTAACTTTAGCCATATTTTTATTCTTCAAATTACCTAAAATAGTAGAAACAAAAATTAAATTAAATACAACTAAAACCTTAATTGTATCTATCCTATTCTTGCTTATTTGTTGGAGTTATCGTAATATTATCTGGAAAGGTGGTTTCAGAGAAGAAAGATTGAAACCTGTCATCCATATTGTTTATGACGAACTAACTACAACTAAATCTAAAACAAAGGCAAGTTCCTTCGAAAAAGGGAAAGAAGTATTTCAGAAAAATTGGTTCAAAATACAAACAGATTCTCTGTGGACATTTGCTGATAGTTCCTATGCTTTTGTACGAACACCATTACATGAGCTTTGTCAACAAAAATCTTCTTCTTTCTGCCTGCAAGATAGAGATAAAGATGGTTTTCCATTAACAACAGATTGTCATGATTGGGATCCATCAATTAATCCTAATGCAAAGGATGTAGCATCAAATGGAGTGGATGAAGACTGTAGTGGCATAGATAAAAAACCCTGGAATTTCGCTATATTTTTCTTGGAAAGTCATCGTGCTCTAAATGCGGGGTTTTTAAAACCATATGGAGCAACAACTGATGGAACTCCTTTTTTAAACAAAATCTCCAAACATCCTAATGCTCATATTTGGTCTCGCTTCAGTTTATCAGGAACACCTACAATTGGAGCACTTATGGCAACACATTTAGGTATTTGGAATCATCCATTCAAACATATTACAACAGGATTTAGTCACTTACATAATCGTAGTTTTGTTAATATTCTCAGAGATAAAGGTTATCTTACAAACTTTTTTTCGTCACCTGATCCAGCTTGGGACAATCAGATTCCTTGGTTACAAAAATGGTATGGTCGTTATGTCTATGACCGAAGTCGAGAAAATGATAAAGATATGTATACACATTTAACTCAATGGATGCTTGATTCTTTATCAACAGATAAACCTTTCCTTATTTCTTCTATTACAAAAGTAAATCACTTTCCTTTCAATGCAGTTAATGGTATTAAACCTCATACAAGCTCAGAGAGCCATTTACAAAGAATGCTGAAAACCATGGTTTACACTGAAAATGCTTTGAATGATTTATTTTCAAAAATAAAGAATGAACCATGGTTTAAAAACACAGTTTTCATTTTTGTAGCCGATCACGGATTTTTTCTAGGCGAACGCGGTTTAGGTGGTCCGTCTGGCGGATTATACTCACCTTTAACTTGGCTCCCATTTCTAATGTTTGGCGATCACCCAGAACTTAAAAAAGCTCACTACAACTTTCCTGGATCTCAAATTGACATTGCTCCGACAATTTTAGATTTAGTCGGAATAAAGACAAAAGCACATCTTGCCGGACATAGTCTATTACAACCATCTACTTCCAAGCAAACCTCTAT
The DNA here is from genome assembly GCA_965261055.1 of Fibrobacteria bacterium. GTDB lineage: Bacteria > Fibrobacterota > Fibrobacteria > UBA11236 > JADFYW01. The sequence continues at coordinate 1,245,250 of OZ253440.1, forward strand.
TTTTATGCACGACAACGCTTCTTTAGAGTTGGACAGTCTCAAGTTCCATTGCAATCACAAAATCAACAACAAAAATGAAATTTATAACACAATCAAAGATCCGTTAGAATTAAACAATCTTTGGGATTCATCTATGTCTAGTATATACAAAAAAACATGTGAATCTCTCTTCTCTATTGATTCCTTAATTACATATACCTACGAACACAATTTACTGTGGGAAGAATAGTATCTTTTATACACAATGATCTATTTAGAAATTCTTGTTGCTGGAAATTTACCATCTACTCTTTGGTATCACTACGAACATCCAAATATTATAATAAATCAAATCGTTCTGGTCCCTCTAAGAAAAAAAACAATTTGGGGTCTTGTTCTTCAAAAATCAAATCAAAAACCCACTTTTATAACAAAACCTATTCAATCTGTCTTTGAACATTCACTTCCATCTAGCTGGCTTCATTTATTACAATGGCTTTCTAAATACTATTATAGTTCCATGTCTTTAACCCTTCTTTCGTCTATTTCTAAAACTGGTATAGATACCTTAAGATCTTTTGAAAAGATTAAACCTTTAGCACAATCTACACAAAAAGTTCAAATACCACCACCCTTAAGCCAAGAACAAGAGATTAAAATAAAGGAATGTTCCATTAATTTAAATACTTCTGATGTATTTTTACTTAAAGGTGTAACAGGTAGTGGTAAAACACGTTTTTATCTAGAAATTATTTTGAAAACTTTAAAAACTTCTACAAGTGTTCTTTTCTTTTTACCTGAAATCGCCATTGTAAAACAAACAATGTTATATATTTCAAAATTTGTATCTTGCCCTACAGTTTGTATCCACAGTAGCGAGTCCACAGCTAAAGTTAAACAAGCTTGGAAAGCTATTTTTGAACAAAAGCAAGTTGTTCTATTTGGGGTTCGTTCAATGTCTTTAGTCCCGATCAATAATGTCGGTTTAATTATTGTAGACGAAGAACACGACACAAGCTATAAACAAAGCAATAAAAGTCCTCGATACAATGCAAAAAATGTAGCTTTATACAGGGCTAAACAATGGAAATGCCCTACTATTTTAGGGAGTGCGACACCTTCTCTAGAGAGTTATTTTTTAACTGTAAATCAAAAATACAAATTGATTGAGCTTCATCAACGATTTAATCAACAACCTCTTCCTGAGGTTAAAATAATTGATATGAAAGAGCAACTAAATTTGCAAGGTAATGAAGCTATTTCTATTCCTTTGCGAGATGCACTTCAAGAAACACTTGATAAAAAAGACCAAGCTATTTTATTGATTAATCGAAGAGGATACGCCAAAAGAAGAATCTGCAAAAAATGCGAAAAAGCAGAGGAATGTCCCAATTGTCTCTGCTCTTTAGTTCCCCACAAGATAAATCAAAAACTAATTTGCCATCACTGCCTGTATCAAAGAAATTGGGAGTTTCAATGTTTAGTTTGCAAACACAATGAATGTCTTGAAGTCGGCTTAGCTATTGAGAAAATAGAAGAAAAATTACAATCTTATTTTCCAGAAAAAACAATTACTAGATTAGACCGAGACTCTGCTAGCACTTCTAAAGATTTAGATGTTATCTTAGAAAACATGATAAATCAAAACATTGATATCTTGTTAGGAACACAAATGGTAGCCAAAAGTCATGACTTCCCTAATGTTTCGTTAGTTGGAATTATTGATGCTGATGGTGGACTGGGTTTTCCTGATTTTCGCCGTTATGAAACAGCATTTCAATTATTGACGCAAGTTGCAGGAAGAGCAGGTCGTCACCGTAAAAAAGGTTGTGTCTATATTCAAACCTTTCAACCCAATCAATCTATTTTTAATTTAGTACAAAATCAAAATTTTTCTTTGTTTTATAAAGAGGAAATTCAAAAACGGAAAAGCTTATTTTATCCTCCGTACAGTCGCTTGTTCAAAATAGAGTTTTCAGGATTAAAAGAAGAAACTGTTTGGAAATCTATTAACGAATTCTACATAACTCTGAAACAAAATACAGATAAAGTTTCTATTCAATTATTAGGACCTGGTTTTGCTAGTTTAAAAAAATTACAACGTAAATATCGATGTCAAATCTTTGGAAAATCGGTGCAAACAAACCAAACACAATGGGCAATTAATCAAGCTCTTCAATATTATAAGAAACCTTCAAACATTGAAATTAATATTGATATGGATAGTATCTCTATGATGTAAGAGACTATTACTCTACATAACTATAACTTTAAAGCTTCTTCTTTCCAAAATAAAATATCTTTTTCCATTTGTTGTTCTAAAACATCTTCTTCTTCATGAAAAGACGCATAGTCGTCTATAATCATCTTTCCCCTTAAAAAATCCTTTTGACTAGATAACTTAACCCACTCTAAAAGAGTATCAAAATTATCAGCATTCAGTAAAATAACATTCTGAATATTTTTATCTGGATACAATTCTTGAGATACTTGTTTTACAAGATTATCATGAAGTCCTTTCTTCATTTTTTGATGTACAAGCCATACATATAAATACATTCTGTATCCTTTTATAGCTTTTCCCAAATGATAGTGACTTAAAATATTAATACCTAAAAGAGAACAATCTTGGTAATTATAGAATTCTTTGTCTTTTAATTTTCTGAATTCTTTAAGAACTTTTAAAACTAGTTCCACATTAAAATTTTGAAATAAAACATTTTCATTCAATAATTCAGGAGCTCTTGTTTCAAACTTATACATATTTCTAAATAAAGTATAAGGACTACCCCACCACATCCAAGCTGGTAAAATGACGGCTTTCTGATTCTTTCCTGAAGGCACTAATAAGGAGAAGGGACACGAAATTTTTTGAGGCTCTAAAACAGTTTGTGCAGAAATCAAACTGTAAGGTGCTTCTACTAAATTAACTGGAAATTTGATTGTACAATTCATTCCAAAAAAGATACCTTCCCCACAATGTAATTCTTGATTTGGGCGACGTCCCGTATGATTACTCCCAATAGCCGAACAGTAAGAAACATTCCCTCTACCTCTAGGCCAGAGAGTTGATATTAATAATGATTGATGATGAAATCCAACCAAAGGTCCAACAATGGAATACACAACTTCACCTCGTTTTATTGTAGTATAATTTCCTATTAAAGAATGATCTATTGTTGCCTTCAAATCTGCATATGCTTTTGTAAATAAAACACTATAATCCACATGAGCTCCACCTAAAACTCGACTTCCTTTCATTAAATATGACTGATGTATTTGTGTGCCATGTTTAACTTCTACAGAACAACTCTCTGATCCTTGTAAAAAGCTATTCGAAACAACCTGCGTTCCCTGTAAAAAACAATGGGATCCAATCCAACTATTCTCTACAGTTAATACATCAATCAAATATGTATTTGAACCTACAAACCCAAGCGGAGTCTGCAATTCTTTTAAGATATTTTCAAAAATTATCTTAATCTGTTTTTGTCCATGTGTAGGTTGTTTAACGCACCATTCTGCAAAGTCCATATCCATATCTTCCCAAACCCACAAAGAACGGCTTTGAGATTCATCACCAACATGAGTTTCAAACGGTAAAGGAAAAACTGGATCTTGAAACTTCCAACTAAAAGAACTGACACTTAATAAAATACTATTTGAATCAACATAAACATGGGATAAAAACCGAACATCATGAATCACAGAGTTTTGAATTATACACCCTGAAAAGTGACTATTTTTAAGACCCGTTAAAATTGTTGTCTCGTAGGGTGTTTTTATTTTTCCTGAAAATCGAGGTAGGTAATTTTCCCCCATAAAATGGCATTGATTTACACGATTCACTATAAAATCTCCTGCAACTCTTAATAAATCCCAATCACTACAAGTATTACCTTGTTTTTTTAGCATCTCAATTTCGGAAATACTTAAAGTACGCCCCATTTGACTAATTCTAAGCATTTTCAACTCTTCAACTTGTCTACAGAGAGAAGAAGTCTTCATCCATTCCTTTAAAATTTGAGAAAGTGTTTCAAAATTGTACATTGGTAACCGCAAGCTAATTTATTGAACAAAACAAGATAAAAAAACACCTTTAAGCATTAAAGAATTTTATTTTTAATTTTTATGAAATTTATTTCCTTTTTTGATTTTGATGATACACTTATCAATGGAGACACTATTCTGTATTGGAAAGCTTTTTATTTCAAAAAAAAACCTCTGATGTTCTTTTTCAAAATTATTAATTTTTTCGCATTGTTATTGTGCATTTTAAAAATTTTACCTGCTTCAAAGTTCAAATTAGTTGTATTCTGGCCTTTATGCTTTGAAAAGCAAAATAATCTTAAAGCTTTATCCAAAGAGTTTTTTGCACTATATATCAAAAACAATCTTTTTCCTGAAACTACACAAAAAATCAATGAAGACTACCAAAACGGCCATCATATTGTCATTATTTCAGCAAGTCACGAGTTCTATTTACAACAACTCAAAGAGTCTTTCCCTTTTGCTGAAGTGGTAGGATCTAATATCTGCTTCGATTCATTTTTCCCTTATTATCAAAACTGGGGTAACATGAAAAATACCACGAAAGTAAGCTACATTCAAAATCAAACAAATTTTCCCCAAGATGGTAAAAACTGCTTCGCCTACTCTGATTCCCATGCTGATCTATCTTTATTACAATTTGTAGAATTTGCTTATGTTGTTAGGCCTACACATAAACTCAAAATTATTGCTGCCCAAAACAAATGGAAAACTCTGACCGTTCAAAATAAACGACAACCTTTTAGAGCACTTATCTTATTGCTCTTTGATTTTGACATAAGGAAGCCTAGATAATCTAGGTATATTATTTAGACAGCATTTAATAATATAAGTTTTAATACACTTGTTCAACATGTTAACAACAAATAGATCAATATATAACCATTCTTTACTTGTCAAATTCCCTACGACCATTTGCTTGCTTGTTTACTTATCGTCTTTGTAAATTGAAAAAATATTCTAAGATGATTCAAAAACAAAAAGCAATTAAACAAAAGTCAAACTAAATTGTTCCATTTTGATTTTGTAGAAGTACAATCTTTCTATCTCGTTCGTGTTCTCCTATACTCCTCTAAAATTAGATTTTAACAATATTAAAGTCATACCTCCATTCAATAACATTGAAATTTTGCCACCTCAGGTTTGCTAAAATAAACTAATCTTTAAAGAATACTAAGCAATTGCTTTAAATTTTCCTCATGGACTATTTTTATATGGTCTTTTAATATATTACGGTGTACCGCAACACTAAAAAAATAACAAACTGTCTTATATGATGTATTTAAAATACTACGCAATTCTTTTTACTCTCTTCATCACTTCAATTTTTGCTAATCAAAATATAGGTGATAACCACCACAAAAATCACCTCATCGGCACAACAACACTTATAATTGGGAGGGCAGCATCATGAAAAACACAACTTAATGCTCTCTACCAACTATAACACAATGCTAATGGAAGAAATTAAAAAGATCTAAATTCATTAGTGGGTCAGAGATTTTAAATGATGGATACAGAATTTCACACCCCTTCGCATAAAAAAGAAATGGTCATGTTTGACGTTATCTATAATTTAACTGACTTTTAACTTTAACCTTAATGAGAAACTATATCAAAGTAAAACTGTATCTCAAATTTACTAACCAAGTTGAATTTTTAGCAGAAGCGAAAAAGGAGTAGAGGACACAAAAGTAGGTGACATTTAGGAGCTCTTTCTAAGCAAGGACACATCCTTTTTCCAATACAAGTGGAAGTGCTCCAACAGGAAGTGTGTAACAGAAAAAGATGTCACTCCTCTTTCACAACCAAATAATTCTCAACTACCTTATCCTATGCAATTGGGTAGCTAAACAACAAATTTTATACTAGGTACAACATATACAGGACATCATCATTTATTTCCTTGGGGATTTTCAGCCTATAAGAGCAATTCGACTTAGATAAAATTCTGACAATTATAGATTAGGTCACCAGTCAATGACAAATGTTTAGGAAATTTAGAATATCAATCGAACTTTTCATATATCATGAAAATTAGAATACAACTGAATAGATAAGATTAAGAGTCAAGATAATAAATGTCAGTCGTAATTTAGTTTTTACTGCTGATGAGAGAATAATAACGACTTTAATCGCCTAAACACAAGTATTGCTAAAAATATTTTTGTCCTTCAGAATTTAAGTTTAACTGGAAAAACTGGAAAATGGAAACTACCTATTTATCAAAATGTTAACAATATTCAAATGCGACTACAGTAAGCTTTTAATCTAGGTTTATGTTATCCTGTTATCCTGAAATCTTTAAATACAAAAGAAACACTTAACGCTTCTTTTGTATTTAAAAAATCTACTTATAGAAAAACCCATACCAAAACTCCAAACAAAGGAAATAATAAAAGCATGGCATAAAAAACATATACAAAGAAAGAGGGCATTTTAATTCCAGAGCTTTCCGCAATAGAACGTACCATAAAATTTGGTGCATTACCAATATATGTTAAAGCACCCGCAAAAACAGACGCCATAGAAATAGCTAATAACGCTTTTGGGTAAGTACTAATTAAATATTGAGCATCTCCACCTAGTAAATTAAAAAATACTAAATAAGTTGGGGCATTATCTAAAAAGCCCGAAAGAACAGCTGTAACCCAAAAAAAAGCACTGTTAATAGGCTGATTCCCATCCATCATCTGATTAATTAGAAAAGCTAAAGAACCTTCAGAACTGGCTTTTAAAATTGCAATAACGGGCACAATGGTGAAAAATATTGTAAAGAAAAGTTTCACAACTTCAATGATAGGCTCCCAATTAAATTTAATGTCTTTTCGAATTTGTTTCGGTGTTATTTTCAAAGAGACAAAGGAAAAAATCAATAAAAGAAAAAGCTGTAAACCTGTTCCTTGTGTCAAAAGACCTATACCATGGTAAGAAATAAACCAATGAGCAGGGTTTTCAATATCTGAGTTGAAAATGCCTGAAATAATAACTGCACCAATTACTCCAAGTAATAAAATAAAGTTACGCTTACCTACAATAGATAAAGCTTCAGGTATTAGTGTTGTAGGGTAACCAGAATCTAACCTAACCAGAATTGTATCTAGAACCACATAAACAATTAAAATACTACCAACAGCCATAGACATAGGTAGCAACATATTTTGAATAGGCCAAAAGAAAGGAACACCTTTTAAAAAACCTAGAAATAAAGGAGGATCTCCTAAAGGAGTTAAAGAACCACCCACATTAGCAACTAAAATAATAAAGAAAATAATAGTATGCACTTTGTACTTACGATAACTATTTGCTTTAATTAAAGGACGAATCATTAAAATAGCCGCTCCTGTCGTACCCATCCAAGACGCAAGCACAATTCCAATACACATCATAATAACATTGACAAAAGTCGTTCCTCTTATGTTACCCTTAAGCTGTATTCCCCCTGATATGGTATATAGCGAGACTAGCAACACCACGAAAGGTAAATACTCACCAATATAAACTTCTAGGAAATAAAAGGAAGCAACAGAAAATCCCTTGTAAATTACAAAAGGTACAACAAAAACAATCCACCAAAAGAAAGAAATTTTCCCATAATGATGATGCCAGAATTTAGGTGCAAAAATTGGAAAAAAAGCAATAGAGAAGAGAGTGCCTACAAAAGGAATAGCCCATATCAATGAAAGGCTTTTACCATCTAAATGTAAACTTTCTGAACCAGTATTGGTACTAGCCCATAAAATTTGTGGAATAAAACATAAAATTAAAAACAAATACTTCATCAAAATCAAAAAGAAATTTAACTACAACTCTAAATATAATTATACAAACTACAAATACTCATAATTAAGAAGAAGATCATAAATTCAGAGACTGACTATCCTTTATTTTAAAAACAACATCTCTTGATATGTCGGCAAAGACCATAAATCATCAGCTACTACCAACTCTAGAGCATCAGAAAAACTACGAACCGCATTCATTGCTGGAATAATTTTAAAACAATTAAATTGAACAGACTGTGCCAAAGAACGAGATTTTTTATCCTGAACTAAGGTATCTAACTTTTCAATAGTCAAGGTCAGACTGTTATGTAAACTTACAACTTTGTTTAATAAAGATTTATCTATTGTTTTGATACCAACAGTTTTTAATTGAATAATACTTACTGCTAACTCCTGTTCAAAACGAACTGCAGATGGCACTACCATAGTTTTAGCCATTCTGAGTAATACTTTTGCCTCTACTAGAATTGTATTATTGTAAATTTCTGAACTGATTTCAATACGACTAGCAACTTCCCGAGGTGTTAAAATATCATACTTACTAAAAGCCTCTTCAACCTCTTTACTTTTTTCAACAAATTTATACGCATCTGCAGTTGTCACTAAATTTAAAAGACCTCTTTGCTTTGCTTCTTTATGCCAATCTGAAGAATAACCGTTACCATTGAATACAACCTGTCCATGTTTCTTTACAACAGATTGTAGAACCTTTAAGATTGCTTCTGTACTTTTCTCTTTAGATGATTCCAAGGCCGTAGCAATATAATCTAAAGATTCTGTCATTGCCATATTTAGAGCTAATAAAGGTTTAGAAATATTTTGATTTCCACCAACTGCTCTAAATTCAAAACGATTACCTGTAAAGGCAAAAGGACTAGTTCTATTACGGTCTCCTGGATCCTTAGTTAGAGTAGGTAATGAACTAATATTTAAATCAATACTCTCTATTTTTTTAGATGATGTTAAGGTACCTTTTTTAATTTGATCAAAAATATCAAGAAGTTGTTCACCTAAAAATACAGACAAAATTGCTGGAGGAGCTTCATTAGCTCCTAAGCGATGATCATTTCCTGCAGAAGCAACTGTCATACGAAGAAGACCTCCAAACTTATGAACCGCACGAATAACACCTGCACAAAAAATCAAAAACTGCAAGTTTTTATGCGGCGTATTTCCTGGATCGAATAAGTTACCTTGTGACTGATTTGAAATAGACCAATTTAAATGCTTTCCGTTTCCATTCAGACCAGCAAAAGGTTTTTCATGCAATAAACAAACTAAACCATGTCTCAAGGCCACGCGTTTTAAAACACTCATTAATAATTGTTGATGATCAGCGGCAACACCAGATCGTTCAAATACAGGAGCAATTTCAAATTGTCCTGGGGCAACTTCATTATGACGCGTTGTTGCTGGAATACCCACTTTAAAAAGCTCAGCATCAACTTCTGCCATGTAGTTTATAACTCTTTCAGAAATTACTCCGAAATAATGATCATCAAATTCTTGACCTTTAGAAGATGGTGCTCCTAAAACAGTACGACCAACCAAAACCAAATCTGGACGAGATGAATAAAAATTACAATCTACTAGAAAATATTCTTGCTCTACACCAGCATTAGAAACCACTCCATCTATTTTTTTATGCTTTAAAAACTTAAGAATACGACGTACTTGAATATCCAATGCTTTCTCTGCACGATAAAGCGGAAGTTTAGTATCAAGAGCTTCACCAGTCCAAGAAACAAAAATAGTTGGAATACACAAAGTTGCACTACTCTCAGTTTCCACAATATAAGCTGGACTAGCGGGATCCCAAGCGGTATAACCTCTAGCTTCATGTGTTTCACGAATACCACCATTTGGAAAACTAGATGCATCCGGCTCTCCTTGAAGTAACATTTTCCCTGAGAGCTTTGAAACTGCCGAACCTTGTCCATCAGCTTTTACTAATGTATCGTGTTTTTCTGCCGACCAACCAGTTAAAGGATAAAACACATGTGTAAAATGAGTCGCTCCTTTAGAAACAGCCCATTCTTGCATAGCAATTGCAATTTTATCTGCAATTTTGTTATCAAGTTTTGAATTGCCGTCTATTATATCTAATAAATTCGCGTAAACGGCTTTAGATAAAGTCTTTTTCATTTGATTTTTACTAAAACACAATTCACCAAAAGTCTTTCCTTTTGCCACAAGTTTTTTTTCAATAGGGTTTATGTAAATATCACTGTTATTAATAGCGTCTATAGCATTTGATCGAATAGCACCAGTCACTTATCACTCCTTTCTTTCATGGTTTTGAAAAATATATAACTTTTCTAATAAAACGTACAACTATATCTCATTATTGTATTGATATTTTTAAAATTCGATTCTCCTCTACTTCTTCAATAAAAAATTTCCATCCCTTCAGAAGAACACATTCACCAGCTACCGGTATTTTATTAATTTTCTCTAAAACAAGTCCCGCAACAGTATGATAATCACCTTTAGGAAAAGAAGTATTGAGTAATTGCTCTACAACTTTAATTGGTGTTGTTGCGTCTAAAACTGTACCCATTTCTTGAGGCTCCCATTTTTCAACAGACTGAGAAGATCTTGACAAAAAATCTACAACCATTTTAGAAGATAAAATACCCTCGTACTCTCCAAACTGATTAACCACAATCCGAAGATTGTCATCCCGAGCTTGTAATAACTGAAAAACTCCACTCAAAGAAAAAATCATCGGAATGAAATAGGGTTTACCCATAACATCTCCTATCAAATCATTTTGTTTCTTTTTCAATGCTACTCTCACATTAAAAATACCAATAATTTGATCTTTAGTATTATCATAAACAGGAATTTGGTTGTGACCTAAGTTTAAAAGATTGGGTAATATTTTATCCACCTCATCTAAAGGTGAAACTACTTCAACCTTCGAACGATGTCTCATCATTTCTACAATAGGCGTTGTTTGCATTCGAAACAAATTATGTAGTACAATGGATTCTTCATTTGCAATAGAGCCTTTCTCTTCCAGTAAGGCTATGCCTTCTTGTATAGAGACAACATCAACATTAACATCTTTTGTACCCAATATCTTACGACTTACTAATAGCAATAAAGATGTTAAAAAAAGAATTAAACGACGAATACCCGTAACACTCATTAAAATATAAAGACAAACCAATGGAAAAATGAAAAATACTGCAACTTTATAAGGTCTCTTCAATGCAATTTGTTTAGGAAAAACCTCTCCGAAAATAAAAATAATTAATGTTAAAATTAAAAATTGGGAGAAAGCTAAAAGAAAGCTTGTTTTAAAAATTTCAATAGAGCTTAAGCTGTCTTTTATTAAAAACGCACCTAAGGAAACAATTAGAATATTGACAAAATTATTAGAAACTAAAAGAACTGTTAGTAGTTTTTCTGGAGATTGCATTAACTTAAAAATCAATCTTCTTTGATAGGATCCTGATTTAAAACTTAGTAACTCTTCGGGTGCTAATGCAAACAAAGCTGTCTCTACAGAGGATAAACAACCCGAAAGAATAAAAAAGAATAAAAAATATATATACTCCATTATAAAAAGATTCTATCCAAACTTATAAAACACTTTTGAGCTAAAAAGGTACATCATTCTGATCAAAAATTGCTGTTCCCGATGCAGTATCCAAAGGCACTTCATCACTTGACTTATTCCGGGTATTTAAAAATTGTATTTTATCAACAATAACCTCGGTTGTGTATCTTTTATGCTCACCTTCTGTTTCCCAAGAACGAGTTTGTAATTTACCTTCAAAATAAGCAGTAGATCCTTTTTGTAGATGATTCTCAACTAATTCAGCTAACTGTCTCCAAGCTACAAGACGGTGCCATTCTGTTTTTTCTACCTTTTCCTGAGTATTCTTATCTATATAATAATCACTAGTTGCAATACTAAAAGTAGCAACTTTGAGCCCCTTCGAGGTCGCACGAATTTCAGGATTAGCACCTAGATTTCCGATTAACATTACTTTATTTAAAGAACCCATATCTCACTCCTATTAAAAAGAGTATATTTAACAAAAACATTTTGTTTCTGTCATACTATAACCGACTTTTATTATGCAAAAAATATCTTGGACTTTAAAATTAAAACCTTACTATCCTCTGCTAGCTTTATTATTTATTGGTCTTATTCCATTTTCTTCATATATATTTAGTAACAAAGTACTGTTAGCTAGTGACCAAGTCGGCTCCTTAGGCTGGAAATTTTTCTTTGATTCAATTCTCTCTGGCGAATTCCCTTTATGGAATGCCTATACGCTAGGAGGAATGCCTACATTTGACGCTCTTTTTGGAGACGCATCTTATCCCATTTTTATTTTATTGGGGTTAATTATCCCTTTGAAATTTTTAATTAGTTATAACTTTATACTTCATGTCATCATTGCTGGATTCACAAGTTATTTCTTGGTCAGAAGAATTTGGCAATTGCCTATTTGGATTTCTGTTGTTTTAGCCGTTGGTTATATGTTGAACACCAATTATATTTCGCTCATTTATGCGGGGCATACAGGAAAGTTTTTTGTCATATCTTGGCTTCCTTTAGGTTTATTTTTCTTAATTAGATTACTAAGTGACAAAGCGTCTTGGAAACATGCTTTAGGCTTGTGTCTAATGATATTTTTATTTTTGAGTACTTCACACATCCAACTGACATACTTTGTTATGATTGGATTTTTTATGTATTATGTCTACAAAATACTTCCTCCCTTAAAATGCAAACAATGGAAAACTGTATCTGTTCTTTCGTTAAGGTTTTGGACTTGTATTTTACTCGGAATTGGTCTAGCCTTTTTTCTTTTATGGCCACCTATTAAATATAACGAAGATCATTCCGTCCGAGGAACGATCGAAAAACAAACTTACGAACACGCAACCTCTTGGTCTTTGCATCCACCAGAGCTTGCTTCTTTTGTAGTTCCTGAATTTACTGGACTTCACAATAAATATTGGAGTCAAAATGCATTTAAACTAAATTCAGAATACCCAGGCATTGTCTTTTTTCTGATGGCTATTATTGCTCTTTTTCTATGCCACACTCGTTGGATGATATTTTGGAGTATTGTGGCTGGAGTTGTCGTCATTTTTTCTCTAGGTGCAAATACGCCTCTCTTTAAAATATTTTACCATTTAGTTCCAGGTATAAAGAGTTTTAGGGCCCCTAGTATGACTTTATTCTGGTTTGTTACAAGTTGTTTTATGATTTTTACTGAATTCTTTGATTTATGTATTAACAAAAAAATGACTATTTCATCTAAAAAATGGTTCTCTTTAAAAAAAATTATCTATAGTTTAGTAGGCTTGATATTTCTATTTGGATTATTTCCATCACTACCTTACAGCATTTGGAATGCAATTTTTGATCCAACTTTAAATATCTCAAAACAACTACATAATTTCAAAAATTTTCAAACTGGGGCACTCCGAACCGCTGTTCTTTGTGTTGGAATACTTTGGTCGTTAGATCGTTTTTTATTTAAAAAACAACAATGGAATCTGCTAGCCTTTTTTCTTATTCTTATTTCTGTTATTGACTTATATTGGGTAAACTCTCATTTTATTCAAGAATACAATGTTGATGGAATATTCAAAAAAGAACCTTTAATAGAACAATTGAAGCAAGATACATCTGACTTTAGAGTTCTTAGCTTAAATCAAACTTTTCCGAGAAAGTATCTACAATATCATTTAATTGAAGACTTAAATGGTTTTGCGGATAATGAATACCAATTATATCGTGAGTACCGTAAAGATCAGAATAACTCTAATCTATTAACATCTATCAAACAAACTCCTCAAGGGGTTTTTGGTAATACTCTATTGGATATGCTGAATGTTAAATACCTTATTGGAAAGACTTCCAAGGGACAACTTGCATTAGCCCCTAATCTAAATTATTTACCTAGAATTTATGCTAGTCCTCAATGGGAATTCTTGCCACAAGAAAAAATACTGGAAGCTATCCAAAAAAATGATTTTGAGCCTCGTTCAAAAACTTTCATTTCCAAACAATTTCAAGGTCAAATTCCAACTTGTAAATTCACCCAAAACTGGAATGCATCTGAAGTACAGATTGTCAAGCAAAAACGCAGCAACAATAATCACTCGTATTCAATTGAAATGCCACAAGAAGGAATTATAATTCTGTCTGATTTCTATTATCCAGACTGGAAGCTAACTATTGATGCTACACCAGCTCCTCTATTACAAGTAAATCACTTATTTCAAGGCATCTATTTAACAAAAGGAAAACACCAAATTGACATTACTTACCAATCGACTTGGATTCGTAAATCCCTCTGGATTTCGTTAATATCTGCCTTATTGTTAGGGTTGTTTTTAATTCTGTTTAGGTTTTTGTCTTTTAAACAACATAAAACTGACTCTCCCTTGTCTACATAAATTTCTTGAGGTTTAATTATTTTATAATTTTGTGATTTAGCTTATGGACGACTTTAAAGAATATTTTCACAAATATCCCATTGTAAAATGGTTTGTATTATCTGGCATCGGAATTCTTGCGATTTCATTAATTTTAGGTATATTTCTTCTTTATTTTAGCTTAACTCTGCCAGGACTTAATTCATTAAACCGTATTAAATCATCTCTGGTATCTGAAGTGTACGATAATCAATCAAAACTTGTACATGAATTTTATCAAGAACGTCGTTTGTGGATTCCTTATGAAGAAGTCTCTCCAGATTTAATTAAAGCCATCATTGCTATAGAAGATCACTCTTTCATTCGTCATTGGGGAATAAATTTACAGGCTTACCCTTCTGCTATTATCCTTCCTTTAATCGCTGGAAAACGTCTAAGAGGAGCCTCCACACTAACGCAACAATTGACTAAAAATGTGTTTCTAACGCACGAACGCTCCGTTATTCGTAAAATCAAAGAAGCTTTGCTATCTATTTTAATTGAGAAAACATATACAAAAAAAGAAATTTTAGAATTTTATGTTAACGAGGTTTATCTAGGAGGAGGAAGTTACGGATTTCAAGCTGCTAGCCGTAAATTTTTTGATTTACCCTTAGATTCTTTAACTCCTTCTGAGTACGCTTTACTAGCTGGTTTATTAAGTCGCCCTGAAAGCTACCGCCCTGATTTCTATCCTGAAAAATCCGTCCGCCGCCGTAACTTGGTTCTATCTAAAATGTATAACTTAAAAATGATTAATAAACAACAATTCCGAGATTATTCTATTGAGCCTCTACGCACTAAAAAAGGTAAATTGTTAGTAGAAGTAGGACCTTATTTTATTGAAACAGTACGACAAAAGATCTCTAAGAAATGGGGCACTAAAGCTATTTTTGAAGATGGTATCCGTATTTATTCTTCCTTAAATAAGGACATACAAAAATTTACAAAAAATAGTTTAGTTAGAAATCTTAACAAAATTAATCTTAGAGCCAAGAACAAAACTCTGAAAAATTTTAAAATGAGTCATTTCCTCAAGATTCCAGAAGATACAATTCTTACTCATTGGGATTCTTTATATAGTTCTTTTGACAGTACTTTTATGCAAACACCTGAGCAAATTCTCGCTAGAGAAAAAGATCTAGACAACAACCTCTTTCCAGACTCTCTTCAATATCATAAAATACAAGGTGCTGTTATCGTCATGGATAATGAAACAGGTGGTATTCGAGCACTAGTCGGAGGTGAAAATTTTGAGACATCTAAATTCAATCGAGCGTTACAAGCTCTACGATCTCCTGGATCCTCATTCAAAAGCATTGTTTACGCCTCTGCTCTAGACAATGGTGCAAAATTATCTGATTTACTCAACGACCAGCCAATTACAATTCCAAATTATAAAGACGAATCTCAAAGTTGGAGACCTAAAAATTATTCTAATACATTTGAAGGAAATATTACCTTAAGAGAAGCATTTTACCGATCTAAAAATCTACCCGCTATTAAACTAGGCCTAGAATACGGCTTAAATACTATTATTCAATACGCTCGTCGATTTGGATTAAAAAACAAAATGAGAGCGGTACCATCATTAAGTATTGGAGCTACAGAAGCGACCCTGCTAGAAATGGTTTCTGCTTACAGCGTCTTTCCCAATCAAGGAGTTCTAAAAGAACCACATTTTATAGATTCTATCATTAATCATGACGGCTCTATTTTATTTTCTAATGTCACTAAACAAAAAATCATTCTTTCAAAAGAAACTGCTTTCCTAATGACATCTATACTGCAAGATGTTCCTAAGAAAGGTACAGCTAGACGCGTTTCTTGGAGTGGTATTCGCCACCCTAACGGAGGGAAAACAGGAACAACGAATGACGCAACAGATGCTTGGTATATTGGCTTCACGAAACAATATACAATCGGAATTTGGATTGGAACAGATAACCATACGCCAATGGGAAAGGGAAATACAGGATCTAGTAACGCTTTGCCTATTTGGATCGAAATTGCAAAAAGAATACATCAAAATGTAACTCCTATCCACTTTTATCAACCAAAAAACATTAAAAAACTTAAGATTTGTAAAACAACGGGAGCACTTGCTTGTCCATCTTGTAAAGACGTTGTATATGAATACTTTGCCCACAATAATACTCCCAAACAAAAATGTGATGAGGAAGACCTTTATAACGAAGCAGACAACTTATACGAAGATTTTATTAACCCCAATACAAAAGATCAATCTCTAGAAGATGCTTCTAATAGACCCTCTTTTTAACAAATGGTATTTATATTAAACTAAGTAAATACTGTCCATATTCATTTTGAGATAATAATGCCCCTTGCCTTTTTAATTGATCAGCTGTAATCCAATTTTGACGGAAAGCAATTTCCTCTAAGCAAGCTATTTTTAAACCCTGATGATGCTCCATCGTTTGAACGAACTGAGAAGCCTCGTGTAATGAATCTTGCGTACCTGTATCAAGCCAAGCAAAACCCCGTCCTAATAACTCTATCTTTAATTGCTTTCGTTCTAAGTATACACGATTAACATCTGTAATTTCTAATTCACCTCTAGCTGAAGGCTTCACTTTTTTAGCAATATTAATGACATCATTATCATAAAAATACAATCCTGTAATCGCATAATTCGATTTTGGGTACAATGGTTTTTCCTCAATGGATAGAATATTTCTTTGATCATCAAATGTAACAACACCAAAATTTTTTGGATCTGAGACAAGATAGCCAAATGTAATTGCACCAGATTTTAATTTTCTCGATTTAACTAATACACTTGAAAAATTCGCACCATAAAAAATATTGTCACCTAAAATTAAACAAACAGAATCGTTTCCTATAAATTTCTCACCAATAATAAAAGCTTGAGCTAATCCGTCAGGAGACGATTGTACTTCATAAGAAAGGTTAATTCCAAATTCTTCTCCACAGCCTAACAAATTTTTAAAACTCCTTTGATCTTGTGGCGTTGTAATCATTAAGATATCACGAATATCAGCTAACATTAGAACAGACAGTGGATAATAAATCATAGGTTTATTATAAATAGGTAACAGTTGCTTAGATACCCCTTTAGTAACAGGAAACAATCTTGTGCCTGAACCACCTGCTAAAATAATTCCTTTCATATTAAACTAATCCCTGTCTTTTTAAAGAATACTTCTCTTTAAGTAGTGGCCGCCACCAACTCTCATTGTTTAAATACCAATCCACGGTCTTAGCGATCCCAGTTTGGAAGGTTTCTTCAACATTCCAACCCAATTCACGGGAAATTTTACTTGCATCTATCGCGTAACGCACATCATGACCTGGACGATCTCTCACAAAAGTGATCAATTGGTTTAGAGGCTTCACTGGCAAATCAATACGATCTTCTAACACAGTAAAAATATGTTGTAAAACTTCAATATTTTGCATTTCATTGAATCCGCCTATATTATAAGTTTCACCTACAACACCTCTAGAAACAGCCAAATATAAACCCTTAACATGATCATCGACAAATAACCAATCTCGAATCTGCCTTCCATTACCATAAATTGGCAAGGGTTTCCCTTGTAATGAGTTCAAAATCATATGGGGGATAAATTTTTCTGGAAAATGGTAAGGTCCATAATTATTAGAACAGTTAGTAATAACAATAGGCAAACCATAAGTACGATACCAAGCTCTAACGAAATGATCCGAAGAAGATTTAGATGCAGAATAAGGAGAATTTGGCTTATAAGAAGTTGATTCCGTAAATAATTCCGTAGTAGATTGAAGGTCACCGTACACTTCATCTGTAGAAATGTGATGAAAACAAAATGTTTTTTGTTGTTCTACTGACAAAGTATTGTAATACCTTAAAGACACCTCTAGCAAATTATATGTTCCTATTACATTCGTTTCAATAAATTCTAAAGGGTTTTCAATTGATCGGTCAACATGAGATTCTGCAGCTAGATGCATGACAAAATCAGGTTTAAACTCTTGAATCACTTTTTCAACTTTTGCCATATCACAAATATCTATTTGATGAAACTGATATCTCTGACCTTCCTTCACGGAATCTAAGGAAGACAAGTTTCCAGCATAGGTTAACTTATCAATATTACAAATAATATTAGAAGTATTTTTAAATAAATAACGAACCAAGGTACTACCAATAAAGCCAGCACCACCTGTAATTAAAATTTTGTAAGAATCACCAATATAAGACATAAAACCAAATATACTAATTTTAGAAATACATATTTCTAAAAAAACAAGAGGATTTAATCTCCGTTTAAATTGATTCTTTTATAATTGTACACGCATAAATTAATCTTTGTCGCTTCATACATCGAGTAAAATCATCCAGCCATATTTTGTTGCTTTACCCCAAGAAGCTTTTATTTTTTAGTCTTTAAAAAAGACATACTTTTGCTTAATAACTTTCTCAATAACACTATCATTTTCTAATGGATTCATACTATGTGTTGTAAATTAGAGTTCCACCGACTTCCAATTTATGTAAAGCAGATCGCAATAAACTAAGCTGTTACTTAGCTAGTCTTTACCTCTCTTTTATTCCAGTCTTGTGTTATTTTTTGCTTCATCAAGTATCCTTCCGAAGAGCATAGAACATCTAATAAATATGATTAAACAATTCATAAATTATGTTTATGAGTCATTAGATCATTAAATCCTTTAATTTTGTTTTGCGTCTCTTCTGAAAACTATTCTTTGACTATGAAACTGTAGAACTTGATGAGCAGTCCAAACAGAGATCTCATTTTGAAAAATAGGCTTTTCTTTTTTTGTTGAACGCATAATATCCGTCTTTTGAAAGAGACAGCATGGCTTCTTTTAAAAAGAACAATCTATCTCCCATACTCCTTGATAAATACTTTTCACAACTATCTGCCATTCCAAATGGAATAGCATATTTTTAATTCCTTATTGAGATAAGATAGATTTTGTTTTTTTATGTACAATCAATCTATCAAAAAGATCTAAAAAAGCCCTAAAATAAGATCTTTTTATCTATTATTTGTAACTCCAGAGAAAGAGTATCAAAATTAGGATTCTTTCTTGTCTTCTGTACTAGACTTTTCTTTTAATGCTATCTGACTTAACTGTACACGACCTTTTGGATCAATATTGATGCACTTAACTTCTAAATGATCACCAACAGAAAAAACTTTACCAACACTTTCTTCACCTTGTAAATCAAGTTGTGAAATATGTACCAAACCTTCTTTATTAGGTAAAGCTTCTACGAAAACGCCAAAAGTTGTAATGTTTTTAATTTTTCCTTGATATATTTTACCAATTTCAATTTGAGCAAAAAGCTCATCTATCATTTTCTTAGCCATGAGACTATTTTCTTTTTTCTTTCCAGCAACAATCACTTCACCATTATCTGAAATATTTAAAGTACCACCTGATTTTTCTTCAATCTGACGAATCATTTTTCCACCGGGACCAATCAATTCACGGATTTTATCTATAGGTACATTCATTTTAATTACACTAGGTGCTTTCTCCGATAATTCTAAAGGCTTTGGAATCACCTTATTCATTGCCAATAAAATGTGTTCACGACCCGCTTTCGCTTGTTTTAAAGCGTTCAACATAATTTCAGATGTAATACCTTCAATTTTAATATCCATTTGAAAAGCAGTCACACCTTCACTCGTTCCTGTCACTTTAAAGTCCATGTCTCCTAGATGATCTTCTGTTCCCGTAATATCAGAAAGAATAGCCATACGGCTACCATCACTAATAAGACCCATAGCAATTCCAGCGACCGCTGATTTTATAGGCACACCTGTTGCCATTAATGCCATAGATCCACCACAAACACTAGCCATAGACGAACTTCCATTTGATTCTAAAACTTCAGAAACTAAACGTATCGTATAAGGAAAACAATCTAAAGTAGGTAATACTGGCTCTAAAGATCTTTCTGCTAGATGACCATGACCAACTTCACGGCGACTTACACCCGTCATACGACCAGCTTCTCCAACACTAAAAGGAGGGAAATTATAGTGTAAAAAATAATTTTTAGAAAAACTTCCTCTGATTGTTTCAACGCGTTGTTCATCTTGTTTATTACCTAAAGTACAAGTCACAATCGCTTGCGTTTCTCCTCTTTGAAACAGTGCAGAGCCATGTGTACATGGCAAAATATTGATCTCTAAAAATAACGGACGGATGGTTTTAGTATCACGACCATCAATACGATTTTTACCATTTAAAATAAGTTCTCTCATTTCTCTTTTTTGAAGTTCTCCAAAAAAAGAATCTATTTGAGAGATCTCTTCCTCATATTTTTCATCAAGCTTTTCGTGTAGATCTGCTTTCAAATTTGCCATTGAAGTATAATATTCTTCTTTCGTTAAAGCTTTTGACAATAATTCTTGCAAAGGTTTTATAATTATACTCTCAACTTCTTTTTGTAACCCCTCGTTAGTAGGTACAGAGATAAACTCTTCCTTAGGTAAACCTACTTTCTTAACTAATTCATTTTGAGCTACTACCATCTTTTTAATAACCTGATGTGCTTCTGCAATACCCTGTACTACTTCTTCTTCGGACACTTCATAAGATCCACCTTCAACCATAAGAATAGAAGAAGCAGATCCAGCTACAACCATTTCCAAATCAGAACTTTCAACTTCTGAAATTGTAGGATTAACAATAAATTTTCTAGAAACTCGGACAACTTTTACACAGGCAACTTGTTCTTTAATTGGTAAGGATGATAATCCTAAAGCAACGGATGCTCCAATAACAGAAATAGATTCTGTATCATTTTGATCATCGTACGATAATACAGAGGCAACAACTTGAACTTCTCTTCGGTAACCATTTGGAAACAAAGGACGAATAGGGCGGTCGATCATACGAGCTGTTAAAATTTCTTGGTCTGATGGTCTAGCTTCTCGTTTAAGAAAGCCTCCTGGAATCTTCCCATTTGAATATGCTTTTTCACGGTACTCAACTGTTAAAGGGAAAAAATCACCACTGACTTGAGAACCACCACAAACTGTAACTAAAACAACGGTGTCGCCTATAGATACTAGAGCCGATCCTCCAGCCTGCTTAGCCAATTTACCAGTTTCGATTGTAATAACACGACCAGGTTGTATTTCAACTTGAGTTTTTTCGATATTCACCATATATTTTCTTTACTTTGAATTAATTATTATATTATATAAAAGAAAGATCCCAAAATTAGTTTAGAGATCTTTCTGTTTTTACTCATTTTTTGAGATTAACCTCTAATGCCAATTAACCTCTAATGCCAAGTTGAACAATAAGCTCTCTATAAACCGTTAAATTGTTCTTCTTAAGATATTTTAATAAGCGATGGCGTTTTGCCACCATTTTTGTTAGACCTAAACGACTATGAAAATCTTTTTTATTACTTTGAACATGACTTGTTAACCATTTAACTTTATATGTTAACATCGCGATTTGAACTTGTGGAGACCCAGAGTTATTTTCAAAATCACTATATTCAGAGATAATTTTTTGAGAAATTTCTTTAGTCATACTTGCCATGATTTAAGTATCCTTTATTTTGTTCTTAAGATGATTGACATCTTGTTTAGTTTTCTGAGATAAGCTTTATACTGAAATACTGAAAATCAGATCTACTTTTCTACAGATGCCACAATATAGTTTTAAAAAAGCCTATTTTCCATATATTTTTAATTAAAATCTAAAATATGATTCTGTACTGATTTCTTGATTCTCCCTGATAAGCTTAACGCCAATATTTTCTCTCACTCCAACTTAGGATATTCTGTTATTTTGTTTTTGAGATAATCAACATCTTGTTGAATTTGCCAAGATAAGCCTTGTGAAGAATCAAATTTAACTTCCCCGCGAATCCTAAAGTATAACTGCAAAAAAACCTCTTTTCCGTATATTTTTTGATTAAAATCTAAAATATGAACTTCTATTGTTTCTTGATTTTCCTCAAAAGTGGGTTTAATCCCAATATTAATCACACTGTTATAAGAGACTCCGTCTATTAAAATTTTGCCACCATAAACACCTCTTTTAGGAATAAGTTGATTAGATACAGTCTCTAAGTTAGCCGTTGGAAAACCTAACTTACATCCCATTTGCACGCCTTGGACAACAACTCCTCTAAAACCAAATGGCCGATTCAGTTGATGATGTGCTGCTTCTACATTTCCATTTTCTAATAATTTTCTAATGTTAGAAGAGCTTATGACCACATTATTAGAATCTTTTAGAATAACATTTTGTAATTTAACAATAGGATTTGGTATGGTATTTGTTACTAATCTTTCCTTTAAAAGAGTGTTGCTTCCTTGTCTATTTTTACCAAAAAAATGTTCTTCACCTTGTATTAACATTACAGTTTTTAATCTTTTTTTTAGAAAATCATCTACAAATTTTTCTGGCTCTAGTTCTGAAAAATCAAAATCAAAATGTA
Source organism: Fibrobacteria bacterium (assembly GCA_965261055.1). GTDB lineage: Bacteria > Fibrobacterota > Fibrobacteria > UBA11236 > JADFYW01. The sequence continues at coordinate 1,267,984 of OZ253440.1, forward strand.
CAACAACCACTTCTACATCTACACATTTTTTTATCCTTTCTATTTTTTCAGAAATTGCATCTATTTGCTTCATTTTCTTTTTAAAATAAATTCTAGGATGTGGATTAAAAGTTAAAACAACTGGCTTTAAATTAAATTCCCCAGCTTTCTCTTGAAGAATTTTTAATAATAATTGATGTCCTTGATGTACCCCATCAAAATTTCCAATCGTTAGAATCGTTGGTTCTGAAAAAACCAACTCTTTCCAAGAATATATCTTAGCATCTTCTAAAGCTTGAATAGTGATATCATTTTCTTGGTTTAATATTAAAGATTTCACCTTAAAATACTAACCTCTTTTTACACTATTATCTTCAAAAAGATCTACATCACTCACTTCTGTAGATTCTAGCCAATCTGACTCATTAAATTGTCCACTTTGCCCGTAAGCAGCTAAAGCATTTGAATAACAAGCTTTTTTAACATCTTCTATATCAACACCTTTATCTAACATAACCTGTGCTGTTTTAGGCACAGACAAAGGATCACTCTCTCCCCAATCCGCACTAGAATCAACAATAATTCGATCGGATCCATATGTTTTAATCACCTCTGCCATACGGTCACTACTCATTTTTGAATTAGGATAAATCGTAAAAGCGGCCCAGTAACCTTTGTCTAAAACATCTTTTACTGTTCCTTCATTATTGTGATCAATCACGACCATACTTGGGTCCAACCCTTGTTCTTCACACGCAACCATACTTCTAAGAGTCCCTCTTACTTTATCACGGTGGGGGGTATGTACCATCACGAGCATGCTTAAATCTTTTGCCAAATCTAGTTGTATTCGAAAATATTTATCCTCTAATTCAGTTTGGTCATCGTAACCTATTTCTCCAATAGCAACAACTCTCTCTTTTTGAACAAAACGAGGCAAAATATCTATCACTTGTTCGGCTAATTCTTGATTGTTTGCTTCCTTAGAATTTAGCCCTATCGTACAATAGTGTTGTAGCCCAAATTGCTGAGCTCTAAAACGCTCCCAACCCACTAAAGTTGAAAAATAATCTTGGAATGTTCCAACTTCTGTCCTTGGCTGCCCAACCCAAAAAGCAGGTTCAATAACAGCTACAATTCCAGATTTTGCCATTTTTTGATAATCATCAGTAGTTCTGGATACCATATGAATATGTGGATCAATCCACTTGTGTTGATTTGTCATAATACAAATTCTCCCATTTAATAGATTCCCAAGAATAAGAAATCGTCTTTAATTTTTCTTTTAAGCTTTGATGTTGATTTAGTAAATCTTTAGCTCTTTCCAGCTTACTATAATATAAAGCTAAAGCAACTCCTAACTGTTCAGCTTGATCTTCTCTAGATAAAGCCTGCTCTAAGATAGGTAAAATATGTGCTGTTAAATACAAACCAACACACCTCCACAATCTAGGATCAACACGCCGACTAGCTGCCACCCGTTCTTGTGCATATTGAATAAGCATATCTCTCAATATGGCATTAGCTTTATCCTCCAAACCATAAATTAAATTGATATTAACGCCTAAAAAGAGTGCTTTTAAAACCATTTGATTCCAAGCATCTTGTTTTAGATACAGCATAGGATAAGGGTTGTAAATACAAATTCCTTCAAATACAGATTGTATTGAGTTTCGTAATCCATCTCTGACTCTCTGATAATGACCGTCTATTTCAGGATAGAATACAAGTCCCTTATAATATGCAATACGCTCTTTATAATCAGCAAACTGTATTAATTGATCTAAAGTTTTTTGATAACCTTCATTAACTGGTAAATACAAAATACAATACACTCTTAAAAACTCAACTATGTTCCACTGTTTAAAATCAATTTCATAAGGAAATGGGTTTTTAACAAAATTTACCCGAGCTAACGATTTAGAAAAAATATTAAGACGACTATATGCTAAGAAAAAAGCATTCTTTTGACCATTTTGGACTCCTTCCAAAATTTGTTCTAAATTTTTCTGTTCGTCTCGGCTCAGAAGATTTAAAACTACATCATCAAAAATTTGTTTAGTACTTGTATTTATCATAGTAAATTCTGAAAATTTGCACCTTTTATTTCTCTAAACTACAACGAATAGTTTTTACAGCCTCAGCAATATTTTCTTTCTCGAAAATACTAGAACCAAAAACAATATCATTTGCACCAGCTTCTAACGCTAAATGCACATTGTTTTCATTCCATCCTCCATCAACCTGAATATCCATAGGTTTTTCAGTCAACTCTTTGCGAATCCACTTTATTTTATCTAATTGATTCAGTATAAGACTCTGCCCCCCAAATCCAGGCTCTACAGTCATCACTAGAATTAAATCAACTTTAGATAAAATGGGTTTCAAAATTTCTATAGGTGTTTGAGGTTTCAGAGTAATTCCTACACGAAACCCAAAATTCCTCATCTTTTGAATTGTTTCCAACGGATTTTTCAAAGTTTCAATATGTACTGTAACTCCATCAACTCTAATTCTTTTTAACTCTTCAAAATAATCCCAAGGATTAGTTACCATTAAATGCACATCAAAAAAAAGAGATGTACAAAAGCGTAAAGATTTAATAACAGGATACCCAAAAGACAGATTAGGTACAAAATGACCATCCATTACATCTAAATGCAGGTGATCTACACCAACAGATTCTACTATTTTTACTTGATCGCCGAGTTTAGAAAAATCAGCGTTTAAAACGCTAGCAGATAAAATTCTGTTCACTTTAATCAACCTTATTTAATTTCAAATTTTTTGTAAGAAGTTATTTTTAAAACAGAAGACCATTGTTTCTCAGCCTTCTTAATAAAGCTTTTTTTCTTTTTAGACCATCGTTGAGCGTGCAAAGAATTATAATGTAGATATAATTTTCCATTATAAACAGTCCATGCTGTTTTAGGTTCAGTCTTTGCCACATAACCAAGAGCTGCGGCCAAAGCACAATACCCTCCATATTGAGGAGCATATTTATAAGGATCATTTACAAATTTATTTCGATTAGCTTCTGAAGAAAACCTCCAAATTACACTGTTCCATTCGTAAGTCAAGTCTGCCAAACCTTTTTTAGCGGATTTATCCACAAAATAAGCAACAGGATCATAACCTCTAATTGCTAATCCTTTAGGACTATAGTATTTAGGAATAGATCCCTCAGGTCTTGGAATTAATTCTGGTTGACTAAAAGCAGATTTAATATCAACAGCAAAAATACTAAAAATGATCAATAGAATACACAACAATGTTTTTTTCACAATACTTCCTTTAATACTTAAAGTATAAATTTAGTAATTATATACATTTCAAATATGACAAAAAATGTAATTGGCTCAAATTTAAGACTCTATTAGAGTTCATTATTATCGTTATTACAATTATACCATAGATAACTTAAGAGGATTATAAAAATCAATCATAATCATTGGTATCCTAACCTTAGAAATTTTATCACTCATCTTTACTAAATTAAAGACTGAGTAACTATATTTTAGACATGGCAAAAAATATACTTGGGACAAATTTAAAACCTTGTTGTTATTCTCCTATGGCTGGATTTTATCGTAACGGAAGTTGTGACACAGGGACTGAAGATATTGGAATGCATACAATCTGTGTTCATATCACCGAGAAGTTTTTAATGTTTAGCAAACAAATGGGTAATGATTTAAGCACTTCCATTCCAGAATACAATTTTACAGGTCTTAAGGAAGGAGCGAAATGGTGCCTGTGTTTAAGTCGTTGGATTGAAGCTTATAAACAAGGTTATGCCCCTAAAATTGATCTTGAGGCTACCCATGTTTCCGTCATTGAGCATCTAGATCTAGATATTTTAAAAGAATACAGTATTTAAAATTTTGTACTCAATCTAAGAATCATTATTTAAAATAAGAAATTTTAAGCTAATATAGATACAACTTCAATAGTCTTTGTGCTTGAAGTTGAACAATAGTTAGTATTTGAAAGATTTAATTTAATATCAGTCATTCCCATAGACAATCCTTTTTTAACAATGTCCTTGTTCGTCAACCATTACTTTAGCAAAATCCGAAGAACTCCACACAACGATCAAAGTATTATTTTTAATATGCAAATTTTGTATTCCCAATTTCAAAGAATCATTTAAAAGAACTTGGACTTGTGAATTGATATCCAAACTTAAATCAATATTTTTTCTAGAACGCAAATGTCTTTCAACTTGGAATGCTGTATCTATATTAGAAATTGCTTTTAATGTAAAATACCTAGAGCATAAAAGATCAACCATTCCATTACTATCTATGAGCTATCCTGGTATCATTAGAACCCCATGATATACTCTTATCCAATAGTTTTTTAGGAAGAAAAGTCACTTCTGCTTGAAAATTTTTCAAAACGGTAGTGTCTCTAGGTATATGTGATGTTGTATCATGTATCAATATCTTTAAAAATCAATTTACAACAATGCCACTTCCATCTTCTTCCTAATACACTTACTTTTGTAAACCTAGTCGCAACAGATATAACAACTCCCAAAGAATCAACTCTAAACACTATCTGAGAACCAAAGTATCTCTTTAAAATCAAAGTTTACGGGTAAAATGTTCGTAGTTAATTGAATCGTATCTTTTCTTTCAATAAAACTTGTTCCTCTAAATTTATTTTTTGCACAAGATTTAATTATTGAAAGTTAGTCTCTAACAATTCACAAGGTGCTATTATTCCCCATGAAAAAACCATAATTATTCTTAAAAATTATATTGTAACTTCATCACTTTCCATGATCGGGAACTAGCTTTTTTACGATAGCTTAGACATTAAATAAGTATCTCCTTGCTTGAATGCTTGTTGCTTGAATGCTTGAATGCTTGAATGCTTGAAAACAACCACAATTTAATTTGTTTGTTTATGAACTAAATTAATCCATTATTAAATAGAGAATTAAAAGAAATTAAAGGTTTTCTATGTTTTAAACACATGGAAAAAAAAACTATTAATCGTCGATTTAGTATAGCTCCCATGATGGAGTACACCGACCGTCATTTTCGTTACTTTTGTCGTTTACTAACCAAGAAAGCGTTGTTATACACAGAAATGGTCACAACAGGTGCAATTCTATACGGTCATCGTCAAAGAATCTTGGGTTTTGAACCTATTGAAAACCCTATTGCATTTCAAATTGGTGGTTCAAATCCACAAGAAATGGCAGAATCCTCAAAAATTATAGAAGATTGGGGATATAATGAAATTAATATCAATATTGGCTGCCCTAGTAGCCAAGTACAAAAGGGTAAAATAGGGGTTTGTTTAATGACTCAAACCAATCTTGTTCAAAAATGTATTGAACAAATGAAAAAAAAAACAACTTTACCAATTACAGTCAAGACTCGAATAGGTGTAAATAACTTCGACTCTTATGAGTTCTTATCTAATTTTATCAAAGATATAAATTCAGTAGGTATTGATTCTTTCACCATTCACGCTCGTAAAGCTTGGTTAAAAGGTTTAAATCCAAAACAAAATAGAGAGAAACCACCTTTGCATTATGAAACAGTTTATAAAATTAAAGAAGACCTTCCATTTCTTGAAATTATTTTGAACGGTGGTATTGTTTCACTAGAAGACGGGCTGCAACACTTAAATAAAATAGATGGAGTTATGTTAGGGAGAGAGCCTTACCGAAATCCTTTTTTATTAAATCAAATAGACTCTTTATTTTTTAATCAACCTGAAAACTCTAAAACTAGACAAGATATTTTACTTGAGTATGAACCTTACATCGCTAAGCAAGTTGAACAAGGTGTAAAATTACACCACATCACTCGCCATTTGGCAGGCTTATTTTTAGGTCAAAAAAAAGCAAAAATATGGAGAACATATATTAATGAACAATCTTTAAGAAAACCATCTTGTAAAACAATTTTATCTAACTCACTAAATATCTTTAACTAAAATCTCTTGTGTCTTCTATTAACTTTTCTATTTGGATACTAATTTTATTTCTCAATATTAGTTACGGAAAATCAAACCCTATCATCCGATCTTCAGATTTAGACGATTCTTTTAAAGCAAAAGTTATTACCATAAAATATGAGATTCTTGATGCCTTTGATGAATCAAAGATTAATTCCCAAGTAGAAGAAATGACATTCAACATTGGAAATACCTTACATATCAAATCGAAACATAATACGATTTCTAATCGCCTACTATTTAAAAAACATGATTGGGTCACAAAAAATACTCTACTTGAAACAGAAAAAAGACTAAGATCTGAAAAGTTTCTTGCAGACGCTTTTATATTTACCCAAACTGTAAATAATGAAACAACTATTTTTGTTAAAGTCTTAGATCAATTCTCAACATCTATCCCAATCACAATCCAAAAACCAAATGGACGTTTTATTTTTTCAGCTGGAGTTCTTGAAAGTAACTTTTTAGGCTACGGTCAAAAAATTGGACTTTTTTATAAACAAGATCTTGATCGAAGCAGTGGGTTTATAGAGTATAAAAACACATCTCTATCGCCCTTTGATTTACTAATAGATGTTAAATTAGTTAAAAGTGACGACGGATTTGAAATTTTCACAAAGTTTGAAAAACAACTTTACTCGAAATCACAAAAATGGGGCTTCAAAACTCAATTCAATTTAATTAAAAAAGATCCTTTTATCTACCTTTCTGGAAATGAAGATTCTTTAAGATTTAAAGCAGCAAAAGGAGAGAGGGGTTACATTTTCAGATACCCCAACACAAAAACTCAAACAACTTTTTTTTCTTTAATTCGATCATATGGAAATAAAATAAAATATAATTTATCTCTTGATTTTAAACAGAATTCAACACAACCTAATATTTCTATTATATTAAATTCAATATACCAATCTCATCCACAATCATCTCTCGGTATTCAATATTCACCCGAATTTTTCAAAGATTATTTATTAGGTTTTTCGTTAGAGATTAACGACTATACTTATAAAAGTATAAAAAATTACAATCAAGTTAAGTGGAATGAAGATATTGCAGTTGGTTATCAATTTAAAAACTCACTATATCAAAATCTTGGATTTTTAAATGCACGACATTCTAAACTTTTCCTAAAACATTCCTTTTCTTGGTTTAATATTTACAAAAACCAAATTTGGTCAACTCAAAATTCTTTAGATTATTTTTTTACACCCTCCCTTCATCTATCAAATAATATCTTTTCTAATGGAACCCTTACTAGTGATGCTCAGTATCAATGGAGATACACTAAATTATTATCCACATATTTAGCTCTATCATGGAAACACTTCTTTAATCAAGGCCTTTCACATCAAATCACATTAGGATCTGAGAGTGGTTTAAATGCTTTCCCAAACCGTACTTTTGCTGGACAAGCTAGACTCTTATTTCAAATAGAAGAACGCTTTTTTCCGTCCTTTGAAATTTTCACCGCAATCCCTGTATTTGCTGTATTTTTAAACGCTGGAAACACATTTTCTTCTTCTAGAGAACTTAATTTGAATGGTTTACATTACTCTGCTGGCATTGGATTAAGAGTAGGATTAACTCGATCTGTTCAAAAAATCATCAACCACATTAACCTTGCTATTCCTTTAGATAGACAAACTAAAGTATCCTTTAATAATCTGGTTTTCAGTATTTTAGCAAAAACTAATCTTTAGTTAAAAAACTGTTAGTTTTTTTGTTTTAATAAGTATCGAAAATGATAAAAATAATCAATCCCCGAAAAAACAGTTACAACAGTAATAATCAAGACTATAAAATAAGGTATAGAAACGGTTAATAAGTGTATTAAAAATTTATGTTGAAACCAAAGAACAAAAATATCTGAAGCAACAAAGCCCACAAGTATTATAATAATTCCACCCATTTGTATTCCAGTTTTCCATTTTCCACTACAGCGAGCAGATATCACCTTTCCTTTCTGAGCGGCAAGAGTCCTTAAACCTTCAACAGCAGATTCTCTAAAATAAATCACCACAACCATCCATGTTTCAACATAACCAGAAGAAAGAAAACATAACAAAATAGCAATATTTAAAACCTTATCAGCAAAAGGATCTAGATAAGCTCCAACTGTTGTGACATTATTTTCTTTCCTAGCGTAATAACCATCTAAACCATCACTAATTGAAGAATATATTACAATGATTAAAGCTATTACTTTTGTAAATAAATGATTATTTATAAAATCAACATCACCATCATAAAAAAAAGAAATAAGAAACAAAGGAACAGCAAAGATCCTAGATAAACTTAAAATATTTGCTGTACCCTTATATAACACGCTGACCACTCCATCCCAATTTTTCCCGTATAGACTTAAAAAAAGAAGCTCCCTCTGGTTTTAATAATTTTAATTTATGTTTTTCTTGCCTAATCTCAACGCGATTAGAAATCCCCAAAGGAAAGTTTTCTTTACCATCTACAATAAGGGTGGTTGATAAGGGTTCCTCGTTCTTTTTAGTCGACAAAGACAGTGAAAATTTTGATGGTAAAACTAAAGGTCGAACTGACAGAGATGTTGGATTCATTGGAGTTAAGACACATAAATCTGATTGAGGGTATAAAATAGGCCCACCAGCTGATAAAGAATATCCCGTAGATCCTATCGCGGTACTTATAATTAAACCATCTGACCAATAATTAGTTAAATACTCATTGTTAATTGTAACTTCTAAATCGATCAGATGATGCTGTTCTGAATGAAACACAGCATCATTAAAAAAGGGTTCTGAAAAAACTTTATTCGAATTTCCATCAAAAACATTAACCCTCATAACTGAAGTCTCAACAATATCGTAAATACCTGTCGATACTGTTTCTAACATTTTATCGACTCTAGAAAAAGGAACATTAGCTAAAAACCCAACTTTACCTAAATTAATCCCTAATAATAAAGCACTAATTCCCATACAAAACCTAGCCATCGATAAAAAAGTACCATCGCCACCTAGCGAAACAACTAACTCACATTTGTTTTTAAAATCATTTTCAGATAAACAGCAATCCTTCACAACATCCTTTTGTATTTGATTATCTAAGAAAAAAATATTTTTATTTTTATTATTTTTAGACCATAATAAAATTTCATGAGTGATTTCTCTCACCTCTAACGAATCTTTAAAACAAATAAAACCTATGTTTTTAATGGACTTCACAATATAAAAGATAAAAAACAACTAAAGTTCTTATTACTTTTTTTACTTTTCTAGCACAAATTAAATTCTTTGTCCAATGTTGAAAAATAAATTTTTCCACACTTACTGAATCAATGGATAAACGCGGGGATCAGAACTAAAAATAAGTTCTACACTCACAATTTTTTTCAATTTAACTCATCTTCTTTTTCTATTAAAACGTTTTGATAGTCGGTGCTACTCAAAGTCATTTTAAAAGAACGACTACGAATATTCATATTTTTAATTTAAGTAACATAAAACATAAAAGAGCATTGCAATAATTTTTTACCCCCTTCCAAATCAAATTATCTCCAAAAACATCCGATATATTATCAGGTTCACTATAAAGAGTGATAATGGTTTCTGAACTTACCTAAATAATACCTTTCAAACAAATACTACCACTTCCCTTTAAACAATTAGAATCAACCAAAATATAGTTTAATAAATGATGATCCTTAATATAACCTGTTAAAGGTTTTTTGATAATTTTTGTTTCTTCAAAAACCTTCAACAAAGTCTTTTGATAATTAAAAATATATAATCGTTCTAAAAAGTATAAAAAGCAATAGAAAGGTAAATTGATAGAGCAATAATATCATTAAATGTAGTTACAAAAGGACCTGTTGCAATAGCCGGATCTACTTTCAAACGATGAAATAGTATAGGTATTGTTGTTCCCAAAAAAGTACTAATCATCATCACCAAAAACATTGATATCACAACCACTTGTACTATTCTAAAATCTTTCCCCCAAAAATAAACAACACCAGAGATCACTAAACTACAAATTACTCCTGTCACCAAAGTCACAGTCATTTCTTGAAAGACTTTAAAAAAAAATCGACTTAAAATAATTTCATCAGTCGCTAAACCTCTAACCGTAATTGTTGAGCATTGTATACCCACAATTCCACCCATCGCCATAATAACGGGAACAAAAAAAGATAAAAAAATAAATTGTTGTAAGTAATCACCAAAGCTACCCATAATAATTGCAGACAAAATTCCACCAAATAAACCTAATAAAATCCAAGAAATACGACCTCTTGAAATTTGTAAAATAGATTGTGTTGATGTGTGGGAAAGTTCTTCTCTAATTCCAGATAAATAAGCAATATCTTTATCACTTTCCTCTTCTACAACATCTAAAACATCATCATGTGTAATACGACCTACTAAATGATTTTCCAAATCTACAACAGGAACTTCTACCAAATCGTATTTACTTACAATTTGACTCACTTCTTCTTGAGTTACATCAACTTGTACACTTTGGACATTTTTCATAATATCTTTTACTTTTGTATTTGTTTTAGCTAACAGAAGTTGATTTAACTCCAAGGTACCTAACAAAACCATATCATGCGAAACAATAAAAACATGATAAATTTGATCTGACTCATCTACAGCTTTTCTAATTTGAAAGATTGCCTCAGCAACACTCGCACTGTATCTTACAAAGATAATTTCTTTGGACATAATACCACCAGCAGAGTTTTTCGGGTATTTCAATAACTCCCTTAGATCTTCTGCTTCATCTATTTCTACAGAAACTAAAACTTTGTCTTGCTCTTTTTTGTCTAAAAATCCAACTAAATCAGCAGCATCATCAGATTCTATCAAAGAAATAATTTTTGATAAATTAGAAATACGACTCACAATGTAATCTTGTTTTACAAGATTTAATTCTGTTAAAATAACTGCTTGACGTTCTGTATCATAATATTTAAAAAGCTTTAAGGCATCTTCATTTTTTAAATGATTCATTAAATCAGCTAAATCAACAATATGAAATTTTTTTGTTAACGCCTGTATTGCTCTAAAATTATCCTCATTTAGATAATCTCCTATCAATAAATATATACCATAATCTTCCATATTCGAATTTAAAGATAGAATCTTGAGAAACAAATTTAATTTAACAAATACGTTTATTTCTACTTTCCATAAAAGATGAACATTACCTTAATTATAACATCTTTACTTATTATACCTTTATCTTGTTCCAAAAATCAAGAGACAGAATCTTTCATTAAGGAAAATCGTATTTATTTAGATTCTGTTGACTTTCAAGATAATAAAGCAAACTATTCTTTAAATTTTATTGAGGTTAATATTAAACCAAACCAAGGTTTATTCGAAATTTTAATCAAATTAAATGTCAGTGCATACGAAGCATTAGAAATTATTAATATTTTACGATTTAATATTGATCTTAAAAAATTAAAACCATCTCAAATTATTAAAATAAAGTTGGATCAATTAAATGAGGTTCAATCATTCCAATACCAAGAAAATATTACTTTGAAACACAAAATAAAAAAAGACATCAATGGTTCTTTTTATTATTACAAACAACAATTACCTCTCATTAAAAAATATCGCTTAATTAAGGGTATTTTAACAGAAAATTCATCCTTAAATAATGCATTACTCAATCAAAATATTCAGAAACCACTCATTGCTACTATTAACAACATTGTATCTTCTAAAATAGATATGCGTTATAAATCTCTTCCAAATGATCAATATCAAATTTTAGTAGAAGATTTTTGGTACCAAAATGAATGGATTGATGGCACTGTTTTGTTTGTAAAATACAAAGGCAAAAGAACCAAATCAGAAACATTTTTTAAATATTCTGATTACGATAAAGAATCATCTTATAATGGTTATTATGATTCAAACGCCCAATCATTAGTCGCTAATGCCTTGCGGTTTCCTGTAAAAAAATTTAGAATATCCTCTCGCTATGGAATGAGAATACATCCTATGACTGGAAAAAAACAAAAGCATAATGGAATTGATTATATTAGCCCCTTTAATTCTAATGTACATGCAGTTGCAAAAGGTGTAGTTATTACATCTAAATACAATAATTTATCAGGAAATTATATAACCATCAAACACGTAGATAATACAACATCTTATTACCTACACCTTCACCACCGTTATGTAAAAAGGGGAGAAATTGTTAAAAGTAATCAAACTATAGGAACAGTAGGTAACACAGGTTTGGTAACAGGTGTACACTTACATTTGGGTTTTAAAAATAAAAGTGGTCATTGGGTGAATCCAGAGTCTAAAAAAATGATTTCAACACCTAGATTAAAATCAAACCGTTTACACCAATTCAAAAATCAAATTCAAAATATTTATAACATTATAAAACTATTTAAAGACAACTCTCAATAAGTTTGATTCAAATTCAAATTAATCTGTAATGTTCCCAAACTCCTAAAACCAAACTGTAATCTAAATAAAAATAAATCATCTCGACTCATTCTAAACCCAAATCCAAAAGATCGTTTTGCTTTTAAAAAATTAAAATCAGATAACTCCTCATTAACATCAGCTAAATCACTAAATAAAACAGCTTCTACAAAATAAGCAATAGGAAAGCGATATTCTAAACTAAAGCTAATTAAATTTTTATTATTTTTAATAACACTAGAATAACCTCTTAGTGGTGTTTCGTTAGACAAATGATGTAAAGCTGCAATAGGTAGGTCATGTCCCCTTTGCTCTTGTGATTGTTTAAGTTTCAATTGAAAAATAACTGTTTTTTTATTCCATAATTGATTACTTAAATAATCTATTTTAACATACTTTAAAGCCTGTTTAATTGTCATTTTTTTAAATGATTGTTTTTCTTTTTTAATATTTCTATACCTACCAACACCTAAAAATATATGTTGCCTAAAAGTCAGATTCCAACTTCTATAATTATGTTTTGCCGTTGTTAAATGATCTTCTAATGAAATATTCACAAAAACTCCTTTGTATGGAGTATACTGATTATTAACTGTATTATAATTTAAACCTATTACATAATTAAAATCTAAAAAAGGATTACCAATTCCTTTTCTTCGATCTAAGCATCTAGTTTTAATGTCTGTAGAAGAAGTACTCTCACAAATAACTTTTACAGCTTCAAATTTAGGTACACCATAAAAAAAATGTGTCAATCCTATACCCAAATAAGGTGAAATTTTTTTTTTTATAACATTAAAAACACCCCTCCAAGTTGTTGTATAATTTGAGTAGAAATCTTGAAATTGTGTAACAGGACGAACGATTGATGACTGTGTAGAAATGATTTGTTGTATGAAAGTTGTAAAAAAAGTTTTTGGGAAAATAAAATTAAGTTTAGAATAACTTAAAATTAAACGGTTATTTAAATTAACACTCACCTGATACCTAAAACTAGTTTTAGATAAAAATCCCTTATATTTATAATTTACACCTATATAAGAACTTCTACCTGTCGTTAAATTAAAATAAGGTATTATTTGTTGTCGTTTTTCTTTATCGATATGTGTAAAAGAAATAAAACGACTAATTATTTTTTTTTTCACAGTATAATCAAAAAAAGGTTTTATTGGAATTAAAACAATCTTCAATCCTAAAATAAATGTATTCTCAAAAATAAGATTAGTTGTTTTTACAATTGGATCGTAAAAATTTATTTTCTTTGTTTGAGAATTTATCATTGAAACAAAAAATAAAAATATAATGAGAATGTATTTTATCATAATTTCACATCTAAATATATTTTTTTGTCATAAGGTAATTCATTCTTATATAAATTTTGTATATGAAAAATATAACTCTTTCAAAAATACAAACAACTGTAGATAATTGGATTAAAAAAAATGGTATCTGTTATTTTTCAGAATTAACAAATTTAGGTCAATTAATGGAAGAAGTTGGTGAAGTTTCTCGTATCATCACTAGAAAATATGGAGATCAAAGTTTTAAAAATCAAGAATCTGACTTAGATTTATCCGATGAACTTGCTGATGTGTTATTTGTTTTAATATGTATAGCTAATCAAACTAATATTAACTTAAGTGATGCTTTCTTAAGGAATATTGAAAAAAAAAATGTTCGCGATAAAAATAGGCATAAACTAAATTTAAAACTTCAAAACAAAGGAAAAAATGTCTAGTCAATTTGGTAATTTTTTAAAAATATCTACATGGGGAGAAAGTCATGGTAAGTCCGTTGGGGTTGTTATTGATGGTTTTCCGCCTAATATTCCAATAACTATTGAAGAAGTTCAAAAAGAATTAGATAAAAGAAAACCTGGTCAATCTAATATTGTAACTCAGAGAGCTGAATTTGATGTTGTTCAAATTTTATCTGGTTTATTTGAGGGAAAAACAACAGGAACTCCCATAGCACTAATGGTGTTAAATAAAGATCATAAATCAAATGATTACAATAATTTAAAAGACCTCTTTAGACCGTCACATGCTGATTATACATATCAAGTTAAATATGGAATTCGGGATCATCGTGGTGGTGGTCGTTCATCAGCTAGAGAAACAATTGGTAGGGTTGCCGCAGGTGCTTTTGTAAAAAAATGGTTAAAATCTTTTCACAATATAGATTGTATAGGTTTTGTTTCTCAGATAGGTAATATTAAAGCAAATATTAATCCACTTAACATAACTCAAAATGAGGTGGAATCAAATATTGTACGTTGTCCTCACCCTAAACATGAAAAAATGATAAGTGAAATTTTAAAAGTACGAAAAGATGGTGATTCTATTGGTGGGGTTATTCAATTTATTATAAAAAATGTACCTAAAGGATTAGGTGAACCTGTTTTTGATCGTGTTGAAGCTAATTTAGCTAAAGCTTGTTTATCTATTCCAGCAACAAAAGGTTTTGAAATAGGAAGTGGTTTTTATGGATCAACTCTAAAAGGTAGTGAACATAATGATTTATTTGAAGTGAATAAACAAAATAAAATTACTACGAAAACAAATAATTCAGGTGGTGTTCAAGGTGGTATTACGAATGGTATGCCGATTATTTGTAAGGTAGCCTTTAAACCAACTGCAACTATTTTAAAGCCTCAAAAAACAATTAATATTAATGGTGACTCTGAAATGATTCAAATTAAGGGGAGACATGATCCTTGTGTATTACCGAGAGCTGTTGTTATTATTGAAGCTATGGCTTCTTTAGTTATAATGGATTTACTATTAGAATTTCAATCTAAAATAACGACATAGTTATTAAGATACTATTAATTAACTTTTTTATTTTAAAGTTATTAGTTATAGTATTATGAACTATAAGCATCATTTAGATTTGGTACTGTATCTTATTCTAAAATAAAAGATTATGTTATTTATAATAAATTTACTTTAAAAATAACTTTTGGTGAATGAATAATTTTAATTAGTAATCTTTATTTGTAACTAATTATTTAAAAGTTATCTTTGTTACTAATCCTTATAAATAAAACTTATATTTAAACATGAATTTATGTCTTATAAATTATTATATCTTCTATATTTATTAAGTTCTTGTTTTTTTTCTATTAATGGATGTGTTCTATCTATTTTATTTTTATTTAAAGTAAAAGTTGTTTTTAAAAACTTAAGAATTATAAAAATACATTATTTATATATTCCTTTTATTTATGTATTATTATGTTATAGAGCTTTTCAAGCTATTTTTTCTTTCTTTTTTGGTTATGCTTTTTTTGATGTTAGAGTTTCAATAAAAACTTTATTTCAATTGAATAAGTTAAAATTAAATGGGGGTATTATTTTAACTGCACATTATCACAATTGGGAAATAGGTGGTGGGTACCTAACTAAAACACTAGGTCTAAAATTAAAGGCTATTACTCAACCTTTAAATTCTTTTTTTTGGAATAAAATCATTAATAAACAAAGGAAAAGAAATAATTTATTGATTGTTAATGATAATGTTTCACGTGAAACATTATCATGGTTAAAAAATGGTAACGTAGTTGCTTTTTTATTAGACCAATTTAACTATAAAGGTGTTAAGATGTTTTTTTTTAACCGAGAGATAAGGGTGAATAGGTTACCTATGTATATGCATTCAGTTTTACTGAAACCGTGTTATATGGTTTTTATTTATAAAGATGAACTTAAAATTATTTGTTTATCAAAAACTAATGTGAAATCAATTAGTCCATTATTATATAGGCGTTATTTTAAAATATTAGAGGTTTTAATTCAAAAAGAGCCTTTTAATTGGTTGGGTTGTTTTCATAATTTATTTAAGTTGAATTAGTTGTTTTTAAGAGTGTAGTAGTTTTAGTACAAAGAAATTTTTATATATGTTTCATGTGAAACATAATGAATCGAATTTATTATATAATCCTAATCATATTTTAAATCAAAGTGTGTTTGATGTATTGTTTGATTTAGTTACTGTTATTGAAAAATGGAACAAAAATCATCATATAACTAGTGTAAAGGATAGAAAAAGTATTTGGTTTAGACATATTCTTGATTCTCTACAAATAGTTCATTTTGTGCAAGATCAAAAGGAGTTGATGGACATTGGCTCTGGTTTTGGTTTTCCTACGATACCTTTATCAATTGTTTGTCCTGAAGTAAATTTTGTAATTGTTGAGCCTAATTTAAAGAAAAATAGATTGTGTCGCTACGTTATACAGCAGTTTGGTATTAAAAATATTATTATATTTTCGGAAAGAATAGAAAATTTAAACTATAGGTTAGTTGATGTTGTTTGTTGTAGAGCTTGGGGTGAATTTAAAAAAAATGCAACAATAGTGTATCCGTTTTTAAAAGTAAATGGTTATTTTATTACTTTTAAGCAACATAAAGAAAATGATGTAGTAGAAGGTTATTGTGATTTAGAAAATCATCCTTATTGTTTGGGATTGAGTTTCCCAGAATATCACATTGTTAAAATGAAAAAAGAGATTAGATTTTATGGGTAAAATTATTACGATTTCCAATCAAAAAGGTGGAGTTGGTAAAACAACAACTGCAGTTAATGTGAGTGCTGGTTTGTCTGCTTTAGAAAAGAAAGTTTTATTGATAGACATGGATCCACAAGGAAATGCTTCCCAAGGTGTTGGATATCATGCATTACAACCAATAGGAACTTATGAATTGGTTTGTTTAACTGAAGATGAGAGTGGATTGGATGAAAAAAACATTAATAAAGCTATATTGGATACTAAAATACCTTTTTTAAAGATTATAACTTGTTCTCAAAGTTTAGCTGGATTAGAGGTTGAGTTAATTAGAGTCAAAAATAGGGAAGATCGACTAAAACAAGTTTTAGATATAGTTAAAAATGATTATGATTATATAATAATTGATTCACCACCTTCTTTAGGTTTGTTAACATTGAATAGTTTGGTGGCAGCTGATTCAATTTTGATTCCTTTACAATGTGAGTATTATGCTTTGACTGGATTAGTTGAATTAATGAACACAATAAACCTTGTGCAAAAGAATTTCAATTCTAATTTAAAATTAGAGGGTGTTTTATTTACAATGTATGATAAAAGATTAAAATTATCAAATCAAGTTGTTGATGAAGTAAAAAATGTTTATGAAGGTCGTATTTTTGAAACAATAATTCCTCGTAATGTGAAAATATCAGAGTCTCCGTCTTTTGGAGAACCAATCATATTATACGACGCTCTGAGTTTGGGTGCTCAAAGATATTTAAGTTTAGCTAAAGAGATTTATGATGGTGAATAAAAAAAACAAAAAACAAGTTTTAGGAAAGGGTTTGGATTCTATTTTTACTGATCTAGGGATTAAAAATAAAACTGGTAATGAACAAGAAGTTGTTTCACAAATCCCACTAGATAAGATAGAAGTTAATCCTTTTCAACCTAGGAAGGTTTTTAAAAAAGAAGAAATTGAAGATTTATCTCAATCGATAGACCAACAGGGTTTATTGCAACCCATTTTATTAAGGTCGCAAGCAAATGGATGTTTCCAAATTATTGCTGGAGAGAGAAGGTTTAGAGCGTTTAAGCGATTATCTAAAAAAACCATATCTGCTTGTGTCCGAGATAAGATAACAGATCGCCAAATGATGGAGTTTTCTATTATCGAAAATATCCAAAGAGTTCAACTAAATATTATGGAAGAGGCTAAATCTTATGCTCAACTGATTGAAAAATGTGGTTTAACCCATCAAGATCTAGCTATTAAACTTTCAAAAAGCCGTTCTTATATAACTAACACCTTGAGATTACTTAGTTTAACTGAATATGTTCAGCAGTTGGTGTTAGATAAAAAACTATCGATGGGTATTGTAAGAACCTTGATTACTTTACCTCCAGTAGAACAAAGGTTAAAGGCACAAAAGTTTCTTGAGAAAAAAATAAATGTTCGAGGTGCTGAACAAGAATTAAATAGTAAAAAACAAACTGTGATCAAGAAAAAGCCATTAAATAATCATATGGATGTTGATCTAAAAGCTGATTTAAAAGAATTACAGTATTTTACGGGAAGTAGTGTTGAGTTAAAGGGAAACATTCAAAAAGGTTTTATAGAAATACAGTATAATTCTCAAGAAGAATTAGAGCAAATTATACATCGTATTTTATTTGAACACAAGTACTAAAAAAGAATGGGTTTTAAAGATTTACTATTTATAAATATTTTTTTAGATTTGACTTTGTGTTGTCTGATATCCTAATTGTTTTTTTTGCTTTAATGTTGAATTTTTTACTTATTATGTTTTCTTTAAATATCAAGATTTTGGGTTGGTCAATGTTAAAAACCTATTTTGTTGTATCACCCTTTAGGTTTGTTGGGTTAATTGTTTTTTTAGTGATTTTTTTAAAAGAACATAATATGAATTTTTTATTATATACAGTGACTCTTTATTCATTATTTTTAACTTTAGAAGTTTTGTTTTTAATTAAAAGTGTGCGAGTGTAATGAAAAGTTGTTTAGTATTTATATTGTTAGCAATTTCAGCTGTATTTGCTGGCAATAGTGACTTAAGTGAATTTATTTTTCATCATATAGGTAATGGTAATTCTTGGCACCCTATACCAGGTTTACCTGTAATTGAGTTGCCTCATAATATTCATATTTTTGGAATCCATATTGGTATAACGTTACAAGTTCTAATGCTTTTTATTGCGTCCATTTTGATGGTTATTCTTCTTAAATATGCGTCTAATCGTATTAATTTATTACCTACTGGTGTTTTAGGACATTTAGTTGAAGTTATAGTAATATATATTCGTAATGAAGTTGTGATTCCTAATATTGGAAAAAAGGAAGCAGATGATTGGTTGCCGTTTTTTTTAACTTTGTTCATGTTTATTTTGTTCTTAAATTTATTAGGAATGATTCCTGGAATGTCAACGGTAACATCCAATATTAACTTTACTGTTGTTATTTCTTTAGTAATTTTATTTGCAATGTTAGGGGCTGGTATGTTTAATAATGGTTTCTTTCGTTTTTTTAAAAATTTAGTTCCACACGGTATTCCATTCTTTGTGGTTATTATCCTCACTCCAATTGAAGTTGTTGGTTTATTTACAAAAGTTTTTGCCTTAGCGATACGTTTATTCGCAAACATGACGGCAGGGCATATTGTGATTATATCATTATTGGCTTTAATCTCTATTTTAGAGACATGGTTAGTCGTTCCTGTGTCCCTAGCTTTTTCACTGTTTATTTCACTTATTGAAGTGTTGGTCTGTTTTTTACAGGCTTATATTTTTACATTGTTATCAGCACTTTTTATCGGAACTTGTATTCATCAAGAACATTAATTTAACAACAACAATAGGAGATTATTATGGAATCAGTTAGTTTAGCCTTTTTGGCTGCAGGAATAGGAGTCGCTTGTTCTACACTAGCAGTTGGGATTGGAATTGGTCGTTTAGGTAGTGCGGCAATGGAGAGTATTGCTAGACAACCTGAAGCTTCAGGTGATATTAGAACCACTATGATTATTGCTGCGGCTCTAATTGAGGGTGTATCTCTATTCGGACTAGTTATTTGTTTTCTATTAGGTTTCAAATAAACTAAAATAATGGCTAATAAAACAGATCATCAATCTGTCCCCATAGAAACAATTCAACATTCTGAGGTCGTTGTACATAAATCAAGTCTATTTAAATTAGACCCAGGTTTAGGTATATGGTCTTTAGTTCTATTTGTTGTGTTGCTGATTGTTCTTAAAAAATTAGCTTGGACACCAATCTTAGCTTCTGTTAAAAAGCGTGATAAAAGTATTAGAGATAGTCTTGATCAAATGAAGTCTGTTCAAAATGAGTCTAAGAAGTTAGCTCAAGAACAAGAGGAAATTTTATCAGTAGCTAAGCTAAGTGCCTCTAAAATAATTTCGGATGCGAAAGAAAGTGCTGAAAAGGTAGGCGAGGTTATTCGTGCTGAAGCTGAACATCAAAAAGAAAAAGTTTTGAAAAACGGTTTAAAAGAATTAGATGTCGCTCAAAATTTAGCTAAAAAAGAATTACAAAAATATGTAGCAACTTTAGCAATAAATTTAGCTGAAAGATTAATTCATGAGTCACTAGATAGTAAAAAGCAATCTAAAATAGTTGATGATTTTTTAAGAGAGGTTGAATTATCATCATGAGTAGTCGGGTTGTAACGAACTACGCTAAGGCCTTGTTTAGTTATGCTAAAGAAGTAAAAACAGAAGAACGAGTCTACGAAGACATGAAGTTGTTAGGTGAAGCTATTCTTAATGATGATTATCGTAGTTTTGTGAAAACAAAACTTGTTAATATAAAGAGTCCTTTGTCTTATTTTGATAAAGAACTTTGCCCTTTACTTGGTTCAACCTCTCAAGAAATGATACATTTAATTTGTACGAATAAGCGTGTAGAGATTTTGTTGGACTTACCTAGGGTCTATTGTGATTTATATGAGAAAGAAGAAAATATCACTCGCGTAATTGTTACGAGTGTGGTTTCTTTATCTAAAAAACAAGAAAAAGAATTCCAAGACATAATACAAAAATCATATCCTAATCAAGAACTGAAGATTAAAAATGTTATTAATCCAAGTTTAATAGGTGGTTTTCGTATTCAAGTAGAAAATTTTGTAGTTAAAGTTGATTTACGAAGTAAGTTAAATCAAGTAAAGAAAAGTTTAATCGCATAAGTAAAGAAAAGGATTAAAAATGGCAATCGAGATTAAAGCTAATGAAATTGTTTCTGTTTTGAAAAAACAAATGGAAAATATCAATTTGAAAGCAGAAATGCGGGAAGTAGGAACTGTTCTTCAAGTTGGAGATGGGATTGCTCGTATTAATGGATTAGAAAACGCCATGATGGGTGAACTTATTAAAATAGAAGGTCAAGAAACAGTAAGGGCTCTTGTGCTTAATTTACAGTCTGACTCTGTAGGTGTCGCTATTTTAGGGAGCTCCGAACTTGTACGTGAAGGTGATACGGCGTGTTTGACAAAGCAAATAGCATCTGTCCCAGTTGGTGATACGATTTTGGGAAGAGTTATTAATGGTTTTGGAGAAGTGATAGATGGTGGAATTCCTTTAGATACATCTAAAATGAGACAAGTTGAGTTAAAGGCTCCAGGAATTGTTTCGCGTCAAAGTGTTTGTGAACCTCTTGAAACTGGTATAAAATCTATAGATACTATGATCCCGATAGGTCGTGGCCAAAGGGAACTTATTATTGGCGACCGTAAAACAGGAAAAACAGCTATTGCTATTGATACTATTTTGAATCAAAAGGGAAAAGGTGTTAAATGTATATATGTAGCAATGGGTCAAAAACAATCTACTGTTGCTCAAGTTTACAAAAAATTGGAAGAAGCAGGTGCTTTGGAGTATACTTGTATTATTGCGGGTACGGCCAGTGACCCAGCTGCGTTACAATATTTAGCTCCTTATGTTGGTGCGACCATGGGTGAGTACTTTATGTATTCAGGTGAACATGCTTTGATTGTTTATGATGATTTAACAAAACAAGCTCAAGCTTATCGTCAAATTTCGTTGCTTCTTAGAAGACCACCAGGTCGTGAAGCTTTTCCAGGTGATGTGTTTTATATTCATTCACGTTTATTAGAAAGAGCCGCTAAACTTTCTGAAAAAGAGGGAGGTGGTTCACTAACAGCTTTACCAATTATTGAAACACAGGCTGGTGATGTTTCTGCTTATATACCAACGAATGTTATTTCGATTACAGATGGTCAAATTTTCTTGGATTCCAACTTATTTAATTCTGGACAACGCCCAGCTGTAGATGTTGGTTTATCTGTTTCTCGTGTAGGTGGTGATGCTCAAATAAAAGCAACAAAACAAGTCGCTGGTTCTTTACGTTTAACATTGGCTCAATATCGTGAATTAGCGGCCTTTTCTCAATTTGCATCTGACTTAGATGTTTCAACTCAGAAGCAACTGAAGCGGGGTGAAAGAATGACTTATTTATTAAGGCAAAATCAATATAATCCGTATCGTATTTCTAAAACAATCATCATATTATACGCTGGATCTAAGGGTTTTCTAGATCATTTAGATGTTGCTGATACTCCTCAACTTGAGCTTGAATTTGCGGATTACTTAGATTGTTCTCAAGAAGGTTTGAT
This sequence comes from Fibrobacteria bacterium, assembly GCA_965261055.1. Classification (GTDB taxonomy): domain Bacteria; phylum Fibrobacterota; class Fibrobacteria; order UBA11236; family JADFYW01. The sequence goes on from OZ253440.1 coordinate 1,290,533, forward strand.
GAATGAAATAGAAGTAGAGAAAAAGTTAACAGACGTTTTAGTTAAAAAAATAGAAGTGGCAATTCGCTTGTACCTCAATATCTCTACCTTTGTAAAATAAAATATGTCTTCTGTAAAAGAACTTAGAATGCGATTAAAATCATTAAGAAGTACTAATAAAATTACTTCTGCAATGAAAGTTGTTGCTGCTGCAAAATTAAAGCGTTCAAAAGATGCCTTAACAGCATCTAAAGCTTATTTAAAAAGTTTTGAAGAAATTGTAACAGAATTGTTGAAGCAAAAACAGAATCCTTTATCTAAATCTACTTGTGAAGAAAATACAACTTTGTATGTAGTTTTTAGCTCTAATCGAGGTTTATGTGGAAGTTTTAATACCTCCATTGCCAAATTCTTTTTAGAGCAGGTTAATTGTAAATCAAGTGATTTAATTTTTTCTGTAGGTAAAAAAATAGGAGACACAGTTAAGAATGCTAATTTTAGTGTAAAAGCTTCTTTTGATGAAATGGTTAATGAACCCCTTTTTACCGAAATTGAAAAATTAAGCCAAGAAGTTCTTTCAACGTTTACTCAAGGTAAAGTGGCGAACGTAGTAATTATTTATAATGAATTTATTTCGACTTTAAAACAGGAAGTAACGCAAAAACAGATTCTACCAATTGAAGTAAGAAACGAATCAGAAAATAATGATGACTATTTAATAGAAGTTGACGAAGATTTTTTTGTTAATCAGGTCTTACTGAAAAAAATAGCAATTGAATTGTATCAAGTTTTTTTACATAATGCAATTGGTGAACATGCTACTCGCATGACAGCAATGGATAGTGCTACAACAAACGCACAAGATTTAATTAGTAAATTAACAATTAAAATGAATCGAGCTAGACAAGCAATGATTACTACAGAGTTAACAGAAATTGTTTCTGGTTCAGAATCTTTAAAAAATTAAATAAGAAAAAGGGGATTATGTCTGAAGGAAAAATTGTACAAATTATAGGTCCTGTTGTTGATATTGAATTTGAGAGTGGCAATATTCCAAAAATGAATAATGCTTTGTTGACTAGTAATTTAGGCATCAGTCTGAAAGAGAATAATTTAGTTTTGGAAGTAGCTCAACATTTAGGTGAAAACCAAGTGAGAGCCATTGCAATGGATGTGACTGAGGGTTTAATTAGAGGAGCTAAAGTAATAGATACTGGATTTCCTATTTCTGTTCCTGTTGGAGAGGAGGTATTAGGTCGCATCATTAATGTGATAGGAGAACCTATTGATGAACAAGGTGATATTTCGTTTTCTCGTAAAGATCCAATTCACCGTCGTCCGCCAGAATTTAAATCTGTAAGTACCCAATCAGAAGCTTTAAATACAGGAATTAAAGTGATTGATTTGTTAGCTCCTTATGTTAAAGGTGGTAAAATTGGTCTCTTTGGTGGTGCAGGTGTTGGTAAAACAGTACTAATTATGGAACTAATTAATAATATTGCTAAATTTCATGGAGGCTACTCTGTTTTTGCAGGTGTTGGTGAAAGAACACGTGAAGGGACTGACCTTTGGGGGGAGATGAAAGAATCTGGTGTTTTGAATAAAACATCTTTAGTGTATGGTCAAATGAATGAGCCACCAGGAGCTCGTTTAAGAGTTGCGTTAACTGCGTTAACACAAGCAGAGTATTTTCGTGATGACAAAAATCAAGATGTACTTTTATTTGTAGATAATATTTTTCGTTTCACTCAAGCGGGAGCAGAGGTTTCTGCTTTATTGGGTCGTATTCCATCTGCAGTTGGTTACCAGCCAACGCTTTCTACTGAAATGGGTGATTTGCAAGAGCGAATTACATCAACTTCTACAGGCTCAATTACATCAATACAAGCGATTTATGTACCTGCAGATGATTATACTGATCCAGCTCCAGCTACAACTTTTTCTCATTTGGATGCAACGACAGAATTGTCTCGTGCTATTGTAGAACAGGGAATTTATCCAGCGGTAGATCCTTTAACATCATCGTCTTCTATTCTTGATCCAAAAATTGTAGGTGATGAGCATTATAAAACAGCTCGTCGAGTGCAAGAAGTATTACAACGCTATAAAGAGTTACAAGACGTTATTGCTATTTTAGGAATGGATGAGTTATCTCCAGAGGATATCTTAACTGTTAATAGAGCCCGTAAAGTTCAAAAATTCTTGTCTCAACCTTTTCATGTTGCTGAAACATTTACAGGCATGCTGGGTAAATTTGTAGAACTATCAGATACAATTCGTGGATTTAAAGAAATTTTAGATGGTCAACATGATGCTCTTACAGAAAATGCATTTTACATGGTGGGTAGTGTTGAAGACGCTATTAAAAAAAATGAAGAGTTAAAATCATAAGTTTTTTATGTGGTTAAACATTTATACACCAAACAAAGTTGTTTATCAAGGAGAAGTAGAGTCATTTACGGCGTACACTCATAAAGGTAAGATTGGTATTTTAACTAATCATACTTCTTTAATTACAAGCATGACATCTAATGTTTTAGAGTTTACAAATCAGGGACAGCAAAATTTATTTTGGGTATGGGGTGGTCTGTTGCATTTTTTAAATAATGAAGCGGTTATTTTAGTAGATAATGTAGAATCAATAGAGGATATAGATGTTAATAGAGCTCATGAGTCTGAAAAGAGAGCGGAAGTTTTATTAAAAGAAGCTACTGAAAATGTTGATTCAACAATAGATATTGAGAGAGTAAAAAGATCATTAGAGCGGGCTCGAATGAGAATACGATTTTCTCATATGAGATAATCTAAGAATACTCAATGCTTTCATTGTCTTTTTTTGTAAGCATTACTAACTTTACTTTAGTTGCCAAAGTAGCTCAGTTGGTAGAGCAGCTGATTTGTAATCAGCCGGTCGTAGGTTCAAGTCCTATCTTTGGCTCACGTTTTATTGGGTCGGTGCCCGAGTGGTTAAAGGGAGTGGACTGTAAATCCACTGGCTATGCCTACAATGGTTCAAATCCATTCCGGCCCAAAAAAAATTCTGCGAGCGTAACTCAATTGGTAGAGTGTCACCCTTCCAAGGTGGATGTTGAGGGTTCAAGTCCCTTCGCTCGCTCCATTTTCTGCCCAGGTAGCTCAGTGGTAGAGCACTTCCTTGGTAAGGAAGAGGTCTCGAGTTCAATTCTCGATTTGGGCTCCATGAATTGTATTTTCTATGAAAGGTTTTATTTATATGTAAAAATTTGAAGAGATAGGAGTTAAAACGGGTACTGATAAAATCCTTCATCATGGCTATCACCGATTTTATCCTATTTTTTTGGAGTCTTATCGAAACCAAGATTTTATAATGTTTGAGATAGGAGTGGATCAAGATAAATCTATTAAATTATGGGAAGAATATTTTCCTAAAGCCACAATTTATGGAATGGATATTGATCTTCAATATAAATTTCCAAGAGGAGAGGTATTCAAAGGAGATCAATCTAATTTGGATGATTGTGCTAAAGTTGTTCAAAAAATAGGTCAAAAAATAGAATTTATACTTGATGATGGATCTCATGAACCTGATCACCAAATTTTAACCTTTATTTATCTATTTGAAAATTTATTAAAGGAGGGTGGAACTTATATTATTGAAGATATTGAAACTAGTTATTGGACTAGAGGTAAGCTATATGGTAATATTATTAAATATAAGAAGTCAGTTATAGAAGTTTTTAAATTTTTAGTTGACCGTTTAAATAGCGAATTTATTAGAGATAAGAGTGTATTTAATAAATCCGTGATACCCGAGAGTATTCAAAGCCAAATAGAACTGATTTCTTTTCAATATAATTCCATTATTATAAAAAAACGATATTCAGAAAATGCATTTTTTAATCATAGAAAGTATCGTTTTGAAAACACTCTATACCCCTACATTGTTCAATTTTTTAAGTATCGTTGCTTTAATATTCTTAAAAAAATGTTAAAGAGATAAATATTGGAGTTGACTGAGATGATTTAGATTATAAAGTTTTACCTACTAAATAATGATTACTTTAGAAAAAAACCAATAACTCCAGAAAGCATAATGATTATAATAGGGTGAACTTTAAAAAAAGTAAATAAACTAAAGGAAATTACAATAATTAAAATATTCCTAATGGACTTCACTTGTGATATTGTTACAAGCTGAAAAGCTACTGCAATGATAAGAGCAAACATGGAAAGCTGTATTGTTTCAAAGGCTGTTTTTAAAGAAGGAGTATTTTGAATCTTTTTATAAAAATGATTAGCAACGACAATAAAAAAAATAGGAGGTAACATAATTCCTAGATTTGCAACAATAAGTCCTATGATTCCTGATAATTTATATCCTGTATAAGAAGCATATTTGATGGATATTGCTCCTGGAAAAATTTTGACCATACCTAAAAGATCTAAAAATTCTTCTTTTGTTAACCATCCATGTTTTTCAACAATTTCTTTTTGTAATAATGGGAGGAAGGAGTAAGCACCCCCTATTGCGAAACAACTTGTTTTAAGAAAAGAGATAAATATTTTTAAAAGAAGCATAGTCTTATCTACATGTTTTTCTGATAAGCACCACTTTTTCCACCAGATTTTTTGATTAATGCTATATCCGTAATCTTCGCGGCCTTATCAAGAAATTTACACATATCATAAATTGTCAAACAAGCTCCTGTAACCGCCATAAAACCTTCCATTTCTACACCTGTTTTAGCTTTAGATTTTACTAGAGCACGCACTTTAATATATTCTTTGAAGATATCTATTTGTATTTTAACATTTTCTATAGGAATAGGATGACAATGCGGTATGACATCTGCTGTTTTTTTTGCTGAAATAATACCAGCTAGTTTAGCTGCTTCTAAAACATTACCCTTAGGAATTGTGTTGTCTTTTATTTGTTGTAATGTCTCTTTATTTAAAATAATTTTACCCTCAACAATAGCTATACGTTCTGTTATTTGTTTATCACCAATATCTATCATATTTTTCCTTTGTATTTTATATTATAGATTTTTTTAATAAAGAAGATACTACTTCTTTAACATTTTTATTCCTGATTGCAAGAACAATTTACCCATTGTGTTGAACTATCTGTATATGTTTCCTTTTTCCATATAGGTAATCTTTTCTTTATTTCATTAATCATATATTGAGTGGCTTTAAAAGCATCTTCTCTATGAGAAGCACTCACCCCTATCCAAATTGCAATATCTGTTATCTGTAGTTTTCCTTCTCTATGAATACTGCTAATTTTATGGATATCAAATTGATCATAGGTTTCTTGGGTAATTTTATTAGCCTCTGATTCGGCGAGTTTGTGAAAAATTTCATATTCTAAATGTTGAACAGATTTTCCTTGATGATGATTGCGTACACAACCTTCAAAAATAACAATAGCTCCATCTTCTTCATAATAAAAATAATCACGCTGTATTTGAGATTGTATGGGAGATGAGGTGATACTAAACATGATTTATTAACCTCCTGAAACAGGTGAAATAAAGACGACTTTGTCTCCATTTTGAAGAGGAGTGTCCCATGAAACAAAAATATTATTAATGGAAACCCTTAAGTACTTTAGTTGTAAAGAGAAATTATATTTTTGATTTAAATTTTGATAAAGTTCTTTTACGATTTCTACTTGAGTTTCCACTATTTCTTGTTCTATTGCACTTTGTTCTCTTAAAATTGCATAATATTGTACACTAATTCTTTTCATACAAACTCCTTTTTTACTTTTTGATAGTCATATTTTGTATTAATATTATCTAATTCTTGATTTTTTAAAGGATAAATTAATTTTGTATTTATGTCCATTAAGATTGTTCGTGGGCACTTAATACCTTTCTCTAAATAGAGTTTTAGTTTTTTATAACTTGAAGGTTCATAAATAGCACAAAGAGGTTCTGCTAAATCATTTTTTCTATTTTTATACGCTGTGACCGTAGCGGTTATTTCTCGTTGTTTTATTAAATATTCTATGGTTTCTTTCTTAAGGTATGGTAAATCACAAGCTATAACTAACCATGCTGTGCCTAATTCCATCGATAAGGCTGATAGTATTCCACCAAGAGGACCGATATTATTAAAAATATCATCAATAGATTTTTTTTTTTCAATGCATATTGATTCTTTCTGGATGAGATAAAAACTTCATCAACATATTCTGATAAAATTTCAAAACAATAATCTATCTGTGTTTTTCCATGATATGTTAGTAACCCTTTATCTTGACCCATTCTTTGACTTTTACCACCTGCTAATATTAAACCGTTTACAAGATAATCTGATCTTTGAGTTATTTGCATTTTTATCCTCCAATTTGATTCATAGGTTGCTTAATATATTCAATCCTTTGTGTAGGTTTTAACTGCATAACCCTTTTAACAACTTCTGGATAATCTTCTTTAGGAGTATAACGCATATCTTCTCCTCTCTCTGACATTAAACAAGCTCTTAACTTTCCTGTAGAGGTTAAACGTAATCTAGAACAATTAGAACAAAAAGGTTTTGACTCAGACGCGATAAAGCCAATTTGAGCGTTATTAGATAACCTATAATTAAAAGAAGTAGAGTCTAGATGAGTATCCAGTTTAATCATTGTATATTTTTCTTTAATTCTATTTATGAGGACTTGAGCTGGTATAAAAAAGTCTTTGTGTTTTTTTTGCATTGGACCTATTCTCATATATTCTAAAAATCTAACCTCTATGTTATATTTTGCAGAAAATTCAATAAAATCAAAAAGTTCAGAATCATTAACACCTTTGATTGAAACTACATTAATTTTTACATTAAAGCCCATTTCTTTTGCGTTCATAATATTTTGATATATTTGATTAAATTCTTTATTTTGAGTAATGTTTGTAAATTTTTTTGGATGTAAGCTATCCAAACTAATATTAATATTTTGACATTTTGTGTCTTTTAGAAAGGCTAATTTGTCCCCTAAATATAAACCGTTTGTTGTCAGTCCTAATTTAGATATTGGCAAATTAGAAAGATCCCTAATGATTTCATCTATGTCTTTTCTTAAAGTAGGTTCTCCTCCAGAAACTCTAATCTCATCTATTCCTAAAGAAACCAATCCAGATACAATATTAACGATTTCTTTTGCTCGCAATAATTGATTGTTGGGCATAAATTTAATGTTTGTGGGTAAACAATAAAAACATCTAAAATTACATGCATCTGTTAATTGAACTCTTAGTTTATGAATATGGCGACCATGTCCATCTACAAATTTTTTTTTATTTGCGTCTATTACTTTTATATTATTCATAATTTATAGTAAAATTAAGTTATTACCACGGATAAAAAGGATACAAATTTTGTGGGTTTAGATCTTTGGCATTATTTAATTCTATAAATCCATCAGACTTTATTAAGCTAATATAATCTCCAGAACCATTAATATGAAGTTCTTCACCTGTTCTATATGTGTCTTTTATATTTTTGATTTTAATAGGTAAAAAATATGTAAAACTCTTATTTTTTAATTGTTTTTGATTTATTTTGGAAACAAAAACTTTAGAAGTAATGACTTGTTCTAACCCAGTCATTTTTTTTAAAGCAGATAAAACGAATCGATAAAAACAAATTAGAGTTGATACTGGATTGCCTGGTAAAGCAAACATAGGATTATTGTTTGTTGTCATTCCAAACCATAAAGGTTTTCCTGGTTTCATATTTACACCATGGAATAATTGTTTGATCTTAATATTGTCTAATACATCAGGAATAAAATCATAACGTCCTTTGGAAACTCCACCACTTAAAATATAAACATCAAAATGACCTGTTGCTTGATTTAATTTTTCTGTAATATCCCTTTTACTATCCTTCATGTGCTGTTTTGTAATATTTGTGAAACCATGGCGATGTAAAGCGGCTTCTATAGAATAAATACTTGATGTTCTTACTTGATAATTTTTAGGTTTGTTTTGGATAGGAATAAGCTCATTTCCTGTAGAAAACAAAATAATTTTAGGTTGTTTGTTAACTAAAATTTTGCTTTTACCTACTGTTGCTAATACAGAAATATGAGTAGGATTGAGGAGGGAGTCTTTTTCAATTATTTTTGTTCCAGCAATATAATCACTACCCTTTTCGTGTATATTTTGCATTAAATTATTTTTTTTCTTTGAAATAATTTTTGCAATGTTTTCTTTTATTTCTAATTCCTCATAAGGTATAACACAATCGCAACCTAAAGGGAGAACAGATCCTGTCATAATTTCTATACAATGGGATTCAGACTTTAATTGTTTATGTACTTCTCCAGCATACTGCCTAGTTTGAATAGTGTAAATCTTCTTTAAATTGTCTTCCAAAGTTTTATGTTTTATTGCGATTCCATCCATCGCAACACGATTGAATGGGGGTTGATCTCTATCTAGTATAATATCTTCTTGAAGTAGTTTTTGATTAACTTCTTCTATTTTTAAATATTCTGTACCTATTTGTTTTAAAGAGGAATCAATAATATTATTTGCTTCAGTAACACTTACTGGATGGTTCATTCTCGTTATATTCTTATTTTTCATACTCTTTAAGCCATATATTGGCCACACAATGTTTATAAGAAGGTTGTCTAGAGTAAGGATCGAAAGATGCCAGGGTAAGGTAATTTGTTTCTGGATAATGCATTGGCATAAATATTTCTCCCTTCTTTAATGAATACACAAGAGAGGCTTGAACTTTAGCTTTACCTCTTGCTGTAACTACAAACACCCATTGATTTTGTCGAATATTATACTGTATGGCATCATCAAAGTTAATTTCAACATAAGCTATTTTAGGATACATGGTTGTTAAAATTTTAGATTGACTTGTTCTAGTTTGGGTATGCCATTGTGAAGAAGTTCCTCGTCCCGTGATTAAAACAAAAGGGTAGTTGTCATTTATTGTTTCCGGAGTTTCTTTAGGAGTATCTATGATTAATCTAGCTTTTCCGTCTGGATGAAAGAAAAATCCATCTTCAAATAAAATCCGTTGATTGGATGTTAGAGTATCAGTTTCTTTTAAAGGCCATTGAATACCATGATGTAGTTCTAACATTTGATAGTTTGTGATACCTGTTATGTCGCAAGGTTGGCCTTTGGTTAGTGTTTTTAAGATTTGAAAGGTAGATTCGGGTGTTTTCCAATCTTGAAACATTTTAGAATATCCCCATCGCTTTGCAACACATTTAAAAATATCAAAGTCAGTTTTAGATTCGCCTGGTGGTTGAGATACAGGCTTAATAACTCCTAAACGTCTTTCTGAGTTGATAAAGGTTCCATTTTTCTCCCCCCAAGCAGCTGCTGGTAAAATTAAGTTTGCAATTTTTGCGGTCTCTGTATTACAATACATATCTTGTACAACGAGAAAATCTAAATTGCCAATATAATTTTTAAAGTCATTGTGATTGATCCACGAATGAGCTGGATTTGTACCTATAACCCAAAGACCTTTTATTTTTTTTGCAAAAATTCCTTCAATAATTTGATCGTATGCCCAACCATTTTTATTAGGAATCATTTTCACATCAATTTTTAATAGTTTTGCTATTTTTTGCCTGTGTTCTAGATTGGTAAAGTCATGACCTCCTAGTAAATTAGTAGTATTACTAAATAAGCGAGACCCCATCGCATTACATTGTCCTGTAATGGAATTGGCTCCTGTACCAATTTTTCCAATATTTCCAGTTATTAAAGCCACATTAATAATAGATTGAGCTGTTCTGACGGCTTCATGTCCTTGGTTAATACCCATAGTCCACCACAAAGAAACTCTTTTACCTTGGTGAATGAGGTTTGCTAAATGGTAAATTTCTTCTTCTTTAATACCAGTTTGTTTAGAAACTACTTGTAGAGAATATTTGAATGAATGGACTTTAAGTTCTTCAAAGCCGACAAGATTTTTTTGAATAAAAGTAGAATCAATCCAATGATTATCAATTAAAATTTTTGTGATACCATAGAAAAGAATAAGATCTGTTTTTGGGTTTAAAGCATAATGATGATGAGAGGCTTGGGTCGTCTCAGTGAGCCTTGGGTCAATGGTTATGATTGTCGGATTGTTTTTGTTCATACAAATATGTTCCCACATAATAGGGTGGGTAATACACATATTAGATCCAATGAGTATAATGACATCAGACTCTTCAAAGTCTTTATAACTATAGGGAGGTGCATCAAAACCAAAACTTTGTTTATAAGCAACAACGGCTGTTGCCATACATTGTCGAGTATTGCCATCGCAATGTAATATGTTCATACCAAATTTAGCTAAAGATCCCAATAAAGCCATTTCCTCTGTTGCTATTTGTCCTGTGCTTAGAAAGGACGCACTTTCGAGACCATATTTTTTTTGTATCTCAGTGATATTTGTATGAAAAACATCCATGGCACAATCCCAACTAATAGGATGAAAAATACCTTTGTTATTTTTTAAGAGAGGTTGAGTGGCTCTATTTGGACTATCTAAAACATTGATAGCCTCCCAACCTTTTGGGCAAAGCCTACCATGGTTAACCAAAGATTGTTCTGTTGGGGTTGTTGCTAATGGTGTATTGTCTTTGATATGAATATCTAAACTACATCCTGTGGAACAATAACCACAAACCGATTGAATAATGGAGTCACCTAAAAGGTGATTGGGTAATTGTTGATTTTTAAGTATAGAATTTTTGAGTTTGAGTTCTTCAGTATATTTTCCCTCTTTTTCATAGAATAAATCAATTATTTTCTCAAGCATTATTAACTTCCAGGCATCTTTAAAGGAACAGAGGTTTTGAAGAATAGAAAGCGTTCTATTAGCTCTCCTAAAAAAGAAAAAAGAACAATAAAGCAACTTAATAAAATAATGATACTTGTATTAGCTTCATGGATTAAACTAAGACTTAAGGGAAATAGAATGCCACCGCAGATACCTAAAAAATAACGTACTAGAACATGTTTTTTAAAAGTTGTTTTCATTAAAATTACGGTTTTCTCAATAGATAAAATTCGTCCCTCCTTTGGTAAAAGGAAAATAGAAGATTCTATTAGTAATTTAGTAATAGTACTGATGATAACTATTTGGGATAGAAAAGAAATGATTTTTAGAAAGATACCTAATGGCATAATGTTAGAATGGACGGTAGTGAAGATTACAAAAATCATTAAAATGACAGAACTACCTAGTATCATAGAGGTTCCAAAAAATTTAATATCTGTTGTGAGTGAATTCCAAAAAGGACGTAGAGTATCTTTATAAACTTTTATAGAACAAAAAATCCCTAATAAACCAAGAAAAATAACACTATTTTCCATTACATTAAATGTAAAAATTAAGTTTGGGCTCATCGTATTTAAAAAGAAAAACCAATATATAGTAGAGTAAAGAATTGCTAATTGTGCGAATACCCCGAAGCATAGAATTTCTCGACTCAACCAAGAAGTTCTAAAGCCTAAAATAGCACGAAAAGCTAAAAGAGGTCTTCCTAAATGTAAAACACTTGCTCCCATACCAAGAAGCCCTAAACTAAGAGATACCATTAGGTAAGTTTTATTTATGTTAAGCGTGTGTGTTTCGGGTATATATAATTTAAGAATCTTTTGTATTAATAAACTACCTACAGCAAGTTGTGTTAGAGTAAGCATAAAAACAAGTGGAAGGTGTGCACCTTGTAGTGTCGTTTTATTCTCTTGAGATTTTGTATTTTTTGGAAATTTTTGTGTAGTTTTATAGGTTGTCGTTGGATAAGTATATTCTGAATCTGGAGCTTCGGGCAAGTTAACATGTTTATCAAAATTATCTCTTGCTTTCGTTTTATTAATAATTCTGATTTTGATAGCTTCATTAGGACATGCTTTAGAGCAAGCCGTGGGTTGTCCTGCTTCTAGACGATCGATACACATATCACATTTTCGTACAATACCCTTTTTCTGATTATACTTGGGGGCTTCATAAGGACATTTTAAAATGCAATATTGACAACCAAAACACTGATCATCTAGATGTTTAACTATTCCCGTTTTCTCATCTTTGACATAAGCTAAGGTGGGGCAACCTGTCATACATGCGGGCTCTAAACAGTGATGACATGCTGTTGTGATATGTTGTAAAGTCGCTGTGTTTGAATCTTTTCCTTGAATGATACCAACAGAACGCCATGTTTCATCTTCATCTAAACCATTTTCATTGTGGCAAGCTGTGACACACGCTTTACATCCTGTACATTTGTCTAAATCTACTTCAAAAGAGTACTGTTCATTATCCTTAAGTTCTCGACTTGGGATTAAATCAATATATTTATTCTGATTTTGAGGAATAGAATTTTTGTTATAGAATACATCAAACCGCTCTACTGCATTGACAAATTGTTCATTATCCATAAATTTTTATTGTTTATTAATTGAGATAAAATGATTTAGGTTATTCAAGTTCAAGTTTTTGCATTTGAGCTCTTTTAATTTCATGTTTAATTTGCTTTTCTGTTTCATCAGAAAATCTTAAAAATAAGGTTAATATAGAAGAAGAAAGAACAACAATTCCTATAATAAGAAAAGCGGATGAATAGCTCATATCTTGTAATGTTAGCAAAAACCCAAAAGCAATTGCCCCAGCATTTCCGCCTGCTCCAACGACTCCAGCAATAGAGCCTAATGACTGTTGGTTGATAAATGGAACGACGGAAAAAGTTGCTCCTTCTGTCATTTGTACAAATAAACTAAAGATAATCATAGTGATAATTGCTAAAGGTAAATATCCAATTTGAGAAAATAAAATTAAACTTAAACCTTCAAGTAAAACAAGAGCACCTAAGAGAATCATGCGCCCTTTTAATCCTTTACTAAAAGAAATTTTATCTGAAAGATTTCCACCTAATGTTCTAGCGAAAATATTCATTAAACCAAAAGATCCTGCAACGAGACCAGCTTGGATAAGGGATAGGTTAAATACATCGGTGTAGTATAAAGCCGCAATATTATTAATAGTCAATTCTACACCAAAACAAGTCCCATAAATAATAAATAAAATCCAAACACGGTAGTCTTTGATGGTATTGATAAATACACCTTTTGTTTTTTGTTTTTTGTTGGTAATCTCACTCGTATTTCCTTCTGCAGTATCTTTGGTGATAAACAAATATAAAATACCTGTGATAAATAGTAACACTCCTGGAACAACCATTGATAAGCGCCATCCTAAAAACTTTCCTATGCCTAAACTCATAAAAAGAGAAAGAATGAGTGGCATGATAATTTGAGTTGCTCCTCCACCCATATTTCCCCATCCAGCTGTTGTCGCATTAGCCGATCCAACACAGTTGGACGCAAACATAATAGATGTATGATATTGTGTAATTACAAAGGATGCACCGATACAACCTATCATTAATCTAAATAATAAAAATGTTTCATAATTGTAAGAAAAACCAATACATATGACGGGAATAGAGCCTATAATTAGTAGCCAAGTATATGCTTTTCGTGCACCTATTTTATCACAAACCCAACCAATAATTAGGCGTGCTAAAATAGTCATTGCAACGGATGCAATAAGGATATTTCCGATTTGTGTTTTGGTTAGAGAAAACTCATCTCTAATGATGGGCATAAAAGCAGCCACTCCAAACCAACTAAAAAAACAGAGAAAGAAAGACCACCATGTCATATGAAATGTTCTCATTGGAATTGTTTGAAAGTTAAATAAGTCGATTTTTATAGCTTTCATCTATTTTTTCCTTTTGCTAAAATTATATTTGTATATAAAGATAATGGTCTTCTAGTTTAATAGGATATGTTTTGAGAGTGTAGCGATCTTTACCACCTAGATGTTGTCCTGTAGCTAAGTCGAAAGTATTTTTATGCATTGGGCAAGCCACTTTACGTACTTCATGCTCTTGTCCAATTAAACCTCTAGCTAATACAAATTGTTTCTTATGAGGACACATATTTTGAATAGCATACCATTCTTGTTTGTGATAGTTAAAAATTGCGATGTGTTCATCCTTAATTTTAACTGGACTTCCTGAGTTTTCTAAAACATCAGAAGTGTGACATATTTTAATCCAAGCCATAATATTTATACTTAAAATGATATGGTTTAATTTACCTTAATAAAGGTTTCTTTTGACCTCTTTCTGAAGTAAAACGAATGTTTTCGTTCTCTTCATCTGTATTGATAAAAGATTTAAATTTTTTCCTGATTGCAGGATTATCTAAAGCTTTAGACCATTCACAAATATAGGTATCCACTTGATGTTGTATTTCTTGTTCTAGTTCGTGGCAAATTCTCAAACTATCTTCTATAATAATTTTTTTTAATCCTTCTATTCCATCTTCTATGGTTTCGATCCATTTAGACGTTCGTGTTAATTTGTCTGCTGTTCTGATATAATACATCAAAAATCGATCTATATATTGTATTAGGGTGTGTTCATCTAAATCTTCTGCTAATAAGTCTGCATGTCTTGGTGTCATACCACCATTACCACAAAGATAAAGATTATAGCCTTTTTCTGTAGCAATGACACCAAAGTCTTTACTCTGCACTTCTGCACATTCTCTAGAACATCCAGAAACAGCTGACTTAAGTTTATGAGGACTTCTTAGCCCTTTGTATCTATTCTCAATACGAATCGCTAAACCAACACTATCTTGCATACCAAAACGACACCATGTTGAACCAACACAAGATTTGACTGTTCTCAAGGATTTTGCGTAAGCATGACCGCTTTCTAAACCAACAGAACGTAATGTCTCCCATATCGGTAGAAGTTGTTCTATTGTTGCACCCAATAAATCAATGCGTTGTCCACCTGTAATTTTTATATAAAGATCGTATTTTTTAGCAATTTCTCCAAGGGCAATAAGTTGATCTGCTTTGATCTCTCCACCAGGAATTCGAGGTATTATGGAGTAAGAACCATTTTTTTGAATATTTGCTAAAAAAGTGTCGTTTGTTTCTTGAATATTTTGATGTTCTAAAATAAAATCATTATGATAACTTGCTAAAATAGATGCAATGGTAGGTTTACATATTTCACACCCATACCCTTTTCCATATTTACCTAAAACCTCCCAGTAGGTTTTTAAATTATTATCTTTAATAATCTTAACTAGTTCAACTCGGGATTGTGTAAAACATAAACATACATTGTTAGAGACTTGTCCTCCTAATTTTTTTGTTTCAGAAATAATGATTTCTTTTATTAAAGGAATACAGCCACCACAACCAGTTCCTGCTTGAGTCTTTTCCTTAAGAGATTCTACATTGGTATTGCCATCATGAAAAGATTGAATGATTTGTTCTTTAATGATATTTTCACAAGAGCAAATGGTAACATTTTTTTGAAGAGCATTAGAGCAGGAATTCTGTTGCGATCGCTCTTCTACAAGTAAAGTTTCTAAATTTTCTGGTAATGGAAGTTTGTTTTGGTAATATTGTAGAAGCTGTCTGTAAAGTTTAGGATCTCCAACAAGAATACCACCAACTATGTATCCATTTTTTTTGTCTATATAGATTTTTTTATATGTTTCTTGCTGTTCATTAATGAGACTTACTGTTTGTATGTTTTCTCCTTGTATGAATGGATCGCCAATACTAGCAACATCAATTCCCATAAATTTGAGTTGTGTAGATAAATCTACTTTTTTAAAATGTGTTTTTTGTCCCAATAAATTGTTCACAAGTACATCTGCCATTTTATAACCTGGAGCAATTAAACCATAAATCATTCCTTCAAACTTAGCACATTCTCCTATTGCGTAAATATTTTCATCTGAAGTTTGTAATTTGGAGTTAACGATGATACCACCTTTCTCTCCTATTTTTAAAGCATTTTTGATTGCGATTTCGTCATAGGGTCTAATTCCTGCCGAAACAACAACCATGTCTGTTTCTAAGCGAGTTCCATCTTCAAATGATAGTTCTTTGATAGAAGGTTCTCCTATAATTTGTTTTATAGCTTTATTCAAATAAACTTTCACACCAGCTTTTTCTATTTTCGTCTTTAAAAAGTCTCCACCAGTTTGATCTAATTGTCTAGACATTAAACGATTAGACTGTTCTAAAACACAGGTATCCAGTTTAAGGTTTTTCAAAGCATTTGCGGCCTCAAGACCCAAAAGACCTCCGCCAACAACAATTGCTTTTTTAGATTTTTGAGCCCATGACTGAATTTTATTTAAATCTTTGATGGTTCTATAAAGAAAAATACCCTGTGTGGATGTTTCTTGAAATAAGCTAGGGAGAAAAGCATATGATCCTGTTGCAAGAATTAATGTATCGTAGTGACATTGTCTATTTTTTTCTGATACAATATATTTTTCTTCTTTATTGATTTTTAGTACTTTTTCATTCAAGTAAATATGGATATGATTGTCTTCATACCACTGAAAAGGTGCCATTGTTAAATTTTCTAAAGTTTGTCCGTTAAACTGTTCGGATAAATGAACTCTATCATAGGCTGGAATATCTTCGCTACCAAAAACAGTGATATCAAAAAATTCATGACCTTTTTGCTGAATGAGCTTTTCACAAAATTTGTAGCCCACCATTCCATTTCCAAGAACAATTAGATGCTTTTTTTTCATAGTCAACCTTTGTAGATTAAGTAATAGAGAAACGATTTTTTTGGAGATTAAAATTCAAAGAACGAAAATAATACGAATAACTAATGTTATAGGGTATACTTATATTAGTATAAATTGTATTTTGTCTTTGGCGTAATTCTAAAAGGAGAAACTCTTTGGTTACATACAACATAGTAAAATCAAAAGTAAGTCTCAATCAAAATTTAGAATAGGGATAGAATTTTCTAATTTTTAATGGAATGGATATACTATAATATTATAAAGAAAGGTTATTTTTGAATCAAACAATTATTTTAGATGGTAAAGCACTATCCCTCCAAAGAGAAAAAGAATTTTTAGACAGAGTTTCTAAAATTCGGTTAAAACAAGCTAAACCTGTTCTTGTTACAATCTTAGTAGGTCATGATCCTGCATCTAAAACATATGTTAATATGAAAGGTCAGGCTTGTAATCGTGTTGGTTTTCAATCTACAAAAGTAGTTTTACCCGAATTAACAACCACACAAGAGCTTCTTGATGTAATACAGAATTTAAATCAAGATCAACAGATACATGGCATATTATTACAACATCCTGTCCCTTCTCAAATTGATGAAAGAGTTTGTTTCAACGCGATTAGCATAGAAAAAGATGTAGATGGCGTCACTAGTTGTGGGTTTGGAAGGATGGCGATGAATCAAGATGCTTATGGTAGTGCAACTCCAAAAGGAATTATGTCTTTATTGAAACATTATCAAATTGAGTTTTCAGGTAAGCATGCAGTGGTAATAGGAAGAAGTGCTATTTTAGGGAAACCTATGGCAGCGATGCTTTTAAATGCAAATGCAACAGTTACAATTTGTCACTCGCATACACAGAATGTAAAGCAATTGGTTTTACAAGCTGATATCATTGTGGCAGCTGTGGGTCGCCCTCATTTTGTTAAGGGGGATTGGATTAAGGATGGAGCTGTTATTGTTGACGCTGGTTATCATCCACAAGAAAAATGTGGAGATATAGATTTGAAAACTTGTAAAGATCGTGCTTTAGCTTACACTCCTGTTCCAGGGGGAGTTGGACCTATGACTATTTCTATTTTGATAGAGCAAACAGTGATAGCAGCTGAAAAAAAAATAAGTGACTAAGTAATAAGATCAAATATGTTTAAATAAAAAAGAGAGAACATTTAGTTTTCTCTTTTTTATTAATTTTTAACAGAGTGTTTAGGTTGGTACAATACCAACTTGTATATGTTTTTTGTCTTTATGGCTAAATTGTACTTTTCCATCAATGAGAGCA
Source organism: Fibrobacteria bacterium (assembly GCA_965261055.1). GTDB lineage: Bacteria > Fibrobacterota > Fibrobacteria > UBA11236 > JADFYW01. The sequence goes on from OZ253440.1 coordinate 1,308,373, forward strand.
AAAATTGTATAATCTTTTCCAAGACCCACATTTTTACCAGGATGCCATTTAGTTCCTTTTTGACGGATAATGATGTTGCCAACTTTAACAGATTCGCCACCAAATTTTTTTACGCCTAAATACTGAGGATTTGAATCGCGACCATTGTTACTACTTCCTAAACCTTTCTTATGAGCCACTTTGAAGTCTCCTTAATTGATAACAGCTATGCTACAGTTTCTTGCAGAGCTATTTTTTGTTTACTTTGTTTAACTGCAGGTAATTTTTGATTAGTAAGAGTTTTCACTCTAGCCCGATGGCGCACTAGTATTGATTCTTCTATGTTCTCTTTATTAGAACCATTTTTAATTGACTTAACAATAACTTCTGTGAAAATTTGACGGTGACCTTGTGTTCTGCGGTAGCCTTTACGACGTTTATGTTTAAAAACAATAATTTTATCGTACTTGCCATGAGCAAGGATTTCAAGAGAAACGCTAGAATCACTTAAAAAAGGAGTTCCAATATTGGTTTCTGAGCCATTATTAGCCATTAAAACATCGCTAATATTAACTTCTTGCCCAACTTCAGCATTAATTTTAGGAACCTTTAGACTTTGACCCAAACGGACATTATATTGAAATCCGCCAATATGAATGATAGAATAAACCATATTTTATTTGTTAAATGAGCTTACAAAGCTAAAAAATAAAATTGTATTTTGGCAATAATTTTTTTAACTACTATTTAAAAGGCAAGTCACCAGCATTAGGTGTCGCATAATTAGAATTTAAAATTTGGACATTGTATTTTTTGGCTAGTGTTTGTATGTACTTGCCTAGTTGCGTTTGATTTTTAGCTGATTGGTTTTCAATAATAGTTTGAATGATACTCAAGCGATAACTTGGATATTTTCCATCATTTTTTGTTGTTAATAGAACTAGGTGTACACCTTGGGGAGTTTGAAATACTTTTGAAACTTCGCCAACTTCTAAAGAAGTTATATTCTTATTAAATTCTTTAACAAAATCACCTTTTTGAAAGAAACCCATATCTCCACCTTGTTTGGAGTAAAGACCTTCAGATATTTTTACAGCTATTTTAGAAAATTCAACTAATCTTTCCTCTACACGGCTAATTGTAATAATTTTCTTACGAATGTCTTTGAGTTGTTTTGTTTTAGATTTAATTTCTTTTATAGGTGCTTTTTTAGGGAGGCTTAAGAAAATTTGACTTGCACGTAAAGAATCGTTAATAGGAAATCTTTTTTTATTTGCTTGAAAGTAATTCTTAATTTGTAGTTCAGAAGGAGGACGTATCTCACTTAAAAATTCTTTTAAAAGTCTTTGAGAAAGCAACTCTTGTTTTAACTTCTCCTTGAATTTAGCCTCGTTTTGGTTAGAAGCTTTTAAAGCTGTTTGAAATTTATTGGAACCACCAAATTGTTCTTGAAAATTTTGAAAGGCGGAGTCAAGAGACTTCTTAGAAATGGTTATTTTTTTAGCTTTGACTTCTAAGCGTACAAGTTCCTCAGCAATTAAGTTTTCTACAATGACTCGATTAAGATAGTCTTGATTTTGCTTTGGAATATCGCTAGGATTTCCACCTTGAGCAGAAACGATAAGTTTCGATAAAGAATCAACTGTTTGAGATGTAATTATAAGTTTATCTACTTTCGCAACATCTTCAGAGTAGCCTCTGGAAACAAAGAGGAGAGAAAAAAGTAAAAGAGTTTTAGCTAGTTTTAGAAGATAAGAAGTTATTTTTGACTTTGACATAATCAGAGGCCCTTTTTAGAATCAGTTGAGTTTCGGTTTCTGTTAAAGGTCGCACAGCTTTTGCTGGAGAACCAAGAATTAGATATCCACGAGGAAAAGTAGTCTTTTCGAGAACAAGGCTACCAGCACCAACAATGGAATTAGAAGGAATCACAGCTTTGTCCATTATAATAGAGCCCATTCCAATAAGGGCTTGATTTTGGATGTGACAAGCATGCAACATGCACTGATGACCAATTGTGACTTGATCTCCAATAATGGTAGGAGTTTCTTCGGAAAGATGGATCATTGAATTATCTTGAATATTACTTTCTTCACCAATGATAATTTGGTTGATATCACCCCTGAGAGTACAATTAAAGAAAACAGATGAGTCTTTACCAATGATTGTTCGTCCAATGATTGTTGAGCTTTCAGAAACATAAGCGGTTGCATGGATGTTTGGCTTAAATTCTAAATAAGGTAACAGCATGGTGATGGTTAAAACTTGTTTTACGCTTCTAAAATCTTAGATGTAGGCATCCGATTGGATATTTCGTCTGAAGAAAACCAAAAAGCAATTTCACGAGAAGCACTTTCTGTAGAGTCAGAAGAATGAACTACATTGGAACCAACATTTGGAGCGAAATCGTATCGAATTGTTCCACTCGCTGCTTCTGCTGGGTTGGTTGCACCATTAATTGATCTAGCAGAAACAATAGCATTGTCGCCGTAGAGAGATAAAACTACGATAGGACTAGATGAGATAAAATTAACAAGTTCACCAAAAAAAGGGCGTTCTTGATGTTCTGCATAAAAAGCACCTATTTTTTCTGGGCTAAATTTCCCCATTTTCATTGCGGAAATAGAAAGGCGAGAGGATTCGTAGCGATGAAGTATTTCACCTATTATATTACCTTGAATACCATTGGGTTTTATCATTACAAATGTAGATGCCAAATTTTTCATACAATTAAAGTTAAAAATAAATTTGTTTGAAGACATCTTTTTTGATGAAGATTTTTATATTTTAAAATTTACTTATGGAGTGATGTTTATGTTTTCATTTTTGAATCGTTTTTTTAGAATAGGTGCAGTGAGTGTAGAGCAAATTTTAGAAAAAATGGAGAGTGGTCGGGAAGTTGAACTCACAAAGAGGGATCTCAAAATCCTAGCAAAAGATCAAGATAAAGTTTTAGAAAGTTTAGCGGAAGTAAAGACTACTATCTTGATGGTTTCCAAAGAGATAGAGGCAGCAAATATACGCCAATTAAGTTATGAAAATAATGCAGTGGCGTTATTGAATCAAGATCCTGAAGATACACAGTCTCTAGCTCAGAAGAATGCCGCTGAAGCTGAAATAGAAGAAGAAAAAATTCTTTTATTAGAGCAACAGTTAGCTCAACATCAACATTTAGAAGAAGAGATACAAGGAAATTTAGATAGTTTGCAACAAGCTTTGTCTTCAGCTAATCACGAACTTAAACTAATGAGTAGCATGGTGGCTACAAAGCAATCAGCTGAGAAAGTTAGGGGTATTTCTGGTCAAGGTGAAGGAGCTAGTAATGCATTAAATCGTATTGCAGAGCGTAAGAAAAAGTTAGCTTTAGATGTAGCTAAGACCAAAGCAATTTCAGAAATGCGTAAACAGACAAAGCAATTTTCTTTGCAAGAACAAACCAAGCAAGCTTTAGGATCGAAAAATACTTTGGGTCAAAAAAAATTAATTGAACTTCGTAAAAAATTAGGAAAATAATTTTGAAAGTTGTTTGTCTAGATTTTGAGGGTGTTTTAATTCCAGATATTTGGCCTGTTGTTGCGAAAGAACTCAATATATCAGATCTTGAAGTAACAACTCGAGATATTGCTGATTATTGTGAGTTGATGGATTACCGTGTTAATGTATGCCATGAATACGGTGTAACTTTACAAAAAATACAAAATATTATTCAAACACTGCGACCTTTAGACGGTGCGTTTGAATTAGTGCAATGGATTAGAAACTACTGTCAGTTTATTATTCTATCAGATACTTTTTATGAGTTTGTCCCCTATTTTCTTGAAGCTTTAAATTTTCCAGCACTATTTTGCCATACAATTAGTTATAATAAAAATTCTAGAAAATTAGATTATAGATTGAGACAACATGATCAAAAAAGGCATGCTATTTTAGCTTTGCAGTCTTTGAATTTTGAAGTCTTTGCTTCTGGAGATTCTTATAATGATACTTCTATGATGGAAGTTGCAGATGCGGCTTGTTTTTTTGATGCAGCACCTAAAGTTTATCAGGAATTTTCTCATTTTGAAAATGCTAAGAATTACGAAGAGCTTAAACTGAAGATTCAAGATTTTTTGAATTAGGCTTTTCAAAAATGTATGGATAAAAGTTATAGCATTACTTATAGAGGATTTATTGTTAGATTCTTTAATTTCATTCATTAAGACTATTTATAAAAGCATGAGTGTCGTATGCTTGTGTTACTACAAAAAAGAGTTTTATTTATTTTCTATTTGTAGAGGCTATAAAAATTTGCTCAATTTTTTTTTTGCATAATAAGTATAAGAAAACAAAAGGTTAAGTAATAACATCTTATGTGCTGTTAAAGGAATTTTTATTTGTTAAACTACAGATTTTAATATAGTCGTATAAATTTTTTAAGATATAATCAGAGCTTATTTTTCTTTGTTTATCAAAAAAATACTTGTAATACTTATTTTTATTTAATTGTTTAATAACATTTATTATTAGTAGCAAATTTTGAAATATGAAAAAACTTAATGGGATAAGAATATTTTTTATTTATAAAATTATGTATTTGTGGTTTTTTTAGGACATAGTCCATAAATCTTCGCGTGTTACCACATAATATGTTAATAACTTTAAAACAAAGTACACCGCCACTACTACCCGAACTAAAACAGGTATTATGTAGATAAAGATACTTCCAAGTTCTTTTATTTGTGTTGCTCTAATCGGTGTTGTTTTCATTATCCTTCCTTAATTGTTGCATTGCTATAATATTTGAAATTCCTTCAGCTAATGCTGGCGGTACAGCATTTCCAATCTGTCTAATGTGAACCTAAAAAATATATGGTTATATAATCTCTAATAAATTGACTTAATTTGTTATGAAGGGTACAAGAATATAATATTATATTACCATAAAAATAATTTTTTAATAGTTACTATTATTTTTCAGCCTAATTTTCCTTGTACCATTGTCAAGAATGAAAAAATGGCTACATAGTGACCATAAAATACGATTTTGCATAATTAAAAATGTTCATCATATTAGTTATCAAGTATAAAAAGTGCTTTTAGAGGCTAAGGTTATCTAGTGAGTCTTAATTTAGATGTGTATGATATGTGTTTTACGGAGCATGAGAATAAGAAATTTAAATTCTTTGACATTGAGGGCAATAAACAGTTGTGCGTTGTGTAAGTATAATCTTTTCTAAAATCGTTTGACACTGGATACAATTTTTTCCACTGCGACCATAGACACATAAATTTTCTTGGTTATTACCGTAATTTCCATCAGTATGGAGAAAATCAGAGAAAGTAGTGCCTGAGTTAATGATTCCTTTTTGGAGTACAGTTTGTATGGAGATTAATAAATTTTTCCATTGTCTTTCATTTAGGGACGAGCTTATTGTTGTTGGATTTATTTTAGATAAAAATAAAGATTCATCGCAATATATATTACCAATACCTGCTAAAAAAGATTGATCCAATAGTAGAGCTTTAAGGGATCTCCTACTTGTAGTGGGCAATTTTTGTGTTTTAAAATTATCCCATGAAAGATCTAAAGGTTCTAATCCTAATTTATGAATACGAGTGTGTTTTTCCCAATGTTTTCCCTTGATAAAAATAATTTTTCCAAATGTTCGTACATCCCTAAAGAGTAAAGTGTGCTTTGAAAAATAGAAAATAAGGTGAGTGTGCCTATCAACGCTGTGTCTACCTTGAGCTATAGGAAGTTTAGTAATAGTGGTTTTGAAAATTTTTTTGATAGGAGACAGCCTTTGCCAAACAGTCATTTGTCCAGTCATCCCTAAGTGAAAAATGATAGTGTCTATATTTAATTGAAAAATTAAATATTTACCTCTTCTTGTTATTTTTTTAATAGTTTGATTTTGAATTTGTGAGATAAATTTGTTAGGACTTATTCCAAGTAACAATCGAGGAAGGTTTACTTCGACTTTTTGAATGACAAAATTTTGAATTTTAGATTCAAGTTGTGATCGAATTGTTTCTACTTCTGGAAGTTCTGGCATAAAATATTTGCGATATACAGAGTAATTTATTTCAGTTTATCTATAATTAAATTAGGTATGTTTGGTAACTTTCCTACATAATCAGTAACTGTGATAGAGCATTCAGGATAGGATTTTCTAAAAGAAGACACAATTTTTGGAATATCTTGGGAAATATGTTTTCCATTATTTAAAAAATAGGGAAAAACGGTGATGTCTAAAATATCTAAGTCAAGGCTTTTTTGAATAGAGTCTTTTAAGGAAGGTTTAGCTATTTCTAAAAAACAATGTTGGATATAATCGTATTTAGAACTTAGTTTAGGTGTAATTATCTTCACTAACTGCTCAAATTCAGTATTAGATTGAGATCTACGACTACCGTGAGCAACTAAGATGAGAGATTTCTTTTTTGTCATGTAAGATTGAGTTTAGATTAGCTAGAATTGAAAAATAGAATCTTTTTTAAGAATAGAACAGAAGGATTTAAAAATCCTATATTTGGATGTATGGAAAAAATGATTGTAGAGTCACAATATTGTAAATTGGATCTTCCTGATAGCGGTTTGCTATTAGAAAAAGGAGACAAAATAAAGGATGTCGTGGTATGTTACGAACAATATGGAGAAATGAACTCTACTTGTAATAATATTATTTTAGTTTGTACGCCATTAACAATGGATGCTCACGCAGCGGGTTTCCATCTGAACGACTTAAAGTCTGTTGGTTGGTGGGATAGCTTAATCGGATCTAAAAAGTCTTTAGATACTGATCAATACTGTGTAATTGTGACGAATGTTTTCGGGGGGTGCCAAGGCACAACGGGACCATCATCGATAAATCCGGAAACAAAAAAACCTTATGGAAATAGTTTTCCCAAAATTACGATGAAAGACATCGTTTTAGTTCAATACCTTTTAATAAAACAGTTAGGAGTCTCTAAACTTGAAGCTGTGATTGGTGGAAGTATGGGTGGTATGCAAGCTTTAGAATGGAGTGCACAATATTCTGAGATGGTTAAAAAATGTATTTGTATTGCTGCAGGGACATCTCTTTCTCCTCAAGGCTTGGGGTTTAAAGTTGTTAGTCGTCAAATTTTAGAAAATGATCCACAATATTTTGAAGGAAACTACTATCAGCATAAAACCAAACCAAAAAAAGGTTTAGCTTTAGCTAGAATGATTGGAATTATTACTTATCTTTCAAGTAGCTTGATGCAAACTAAATTTGGAAGAAGTACCCATTCAGATAAACCTTTGAATGAAAAAGATTTCTCTACAAATTTTGAAGTTGAAAGATATTTAAATTATAATGCAGATAAATTTACGGAAAGGTTTGATGCTAATTCATATTTGTATTTAACATATGCGGTGGATACTTTTGATCTAATTCAAAGTCATGGCTCATTAGAAAAGGCTTTTGGGGAATCTGAAACAAAATTTTTATTTATCACTCTTTCTAGTGATTGGTTATTTCCTCCTCAACAATCAAAAATTTTATGTAAAGATTTGTTAAAATTAAAAAGGCACGTTTCTTTGGTTAATCTTCAATCTAATTATGGTCATGATGGATTCTTATTGGAAACAAAAAATATAGCACCTCTATTAAATGGGTTTGTTATGGGTGAGTCTCACAAAGGAAAAGAAAGAGAATCTGATACGGTTGTCCATACTTCCGATTTATTAAAATTTATTAAGCCTAAGTCTCATATTCTAGATGTTGGTTGTGGGGATAATTCTTTAATTGAAAAGTTATACCAAAAACAAAAAAATACAGGCTTTGGAATTGATATTGATTTTCAAAATGTAGGTCAATCATTGAGTAAAGGCTTGCCTATTATTCACTCGGATGTAGATAAAGGTTTGAAAATGTTTAAGAATGGTTCTTTTGATTATGCTATTTTAAGTTACACAATGGAAGCCCTTAAAAAGCCTAGAGAAGTTTTACAAGAAATATTGCGTGTTGCAGAAAGAGGGATTGTTGTCTTTCCTAATTTTGGGTATATACAATATAGATTGTATTTATTTTTATTAGGTCGAATGCCTAAAACAACTTCTTTACCACATGAATGGTGGGAGACACCCAATATACATTTGTTTACTTATCAGGATTTTGAAAAATTGTGTCGGGTAGAAAATCTGAAAATTGAAAAGAAAAAGTTTATTACAAAATCGGTTTTCTCAAAAATTTTAGTTTGGATTGGTTTTCCCAATTTAGGTGCAGAGTCTGTTATGGTACAAGTTAAAAAAGATTAATAAAGCAGGAATTATCTGAATACTTTTGATCGAAAAGCCTTTGTGTAAATATTTACAATATAAGGTGAGATGATTTATTATTAAACAACCTTGATTTCTGAATTCTTCAGTGTATTTGTTTTTAAGCAATAAAATTATTATATATGGTTCATCAAACCATTTTTTAGTATTTAGTTATTTACCCTTGGATTGAAAAAATGTTATAGGTTTATCTGGTGATATGATTCATCACATTATCTGTATAGGTCTAAAGATATTTCTTATAGAATAGGAGAGATGGTTTGAAAACAAATTTTGTCATTCCAGAAAACCAAAGCAATAGACTTATAAAAAATACTATTGAAACATAAAAGCTAAATAATTCTTAAAACTCTATCAATCTTAAATTATTTTAAAAATTTCATAAAATTAATAAAATGCCGAATTTACCATACGACGATCATATTAATAAAGAAAAAAGATATTTTCATTGTTATGTTACAGCTAATGACAAAAGGTTATACCTTCAAGATATTTGTAATCTAATTAAAATTAAAAATACTCCATCAGGATATTTAAAAACATACTTGTATGTGGCAATTAGTAAAGTAAAAACTTTAAATATTTTAGATAAAATTTTTGTTTTTATTGTAAAGATTTTATTTCATAATCATAAAAATATTAGTCTAAAAAAAATTCTTTTTAAAGAAAACAAAGGTAGAGACTTTAGTTCCTATTCTATTCTTAATCAAAAAATTTTAAAAGTCGCTTTAGATTCTGATTATGTGTTTTTTCAAAATCGCAGTGCATATGGACCATATCAAAAAAATTGGCTCCAATTTTTTGTTAATCAATATGAAAAATTTTATTCAATAGCCATATGTGGAAGCACTATTAATTTCAATTGTTATCAGTACAGTGAAAATAATGAAATGTTAGCTCATGTACAAACATATGCTTTTCTTATTCAAGTTACTTATTTAAAGATGTTGGGGCAAACATTTCCTGCTGAAAATGAAATTAATAGGATGAAAATTATTCAAAAAGGAGAAATAGATTTAAGCCAATTTTTTTTAAAGAGGAATTATAGAATTACTTGTCTAGAATGGAATAATAATGCTTTTGGTTACCGTTGTTCTCCTATTTCAAATATTGATGTTAAAGAACATGTACAAAAAAAACATCCTTTCTATCATAGATCTTATTTTAAGAAAAAAAGGAAAATCAAGAATAAGTTAATAAAACCTTTTATTATTTATATATCACTTATGATTTTTTACTTATTTACTATTTTTAAAAAAATAATGAAACGATTTAACTTTGGAATAAAAAAATAATGAAATTAACCAAAACAAAACTAAAAGATGTAGTTATTATAGAGCCAACGGTTTTTGAAGACTCTAGGGGTTTTTTCTTAGAAACATATCGTAGTAGTTGGTTAAATCAAAATTTTGTTCAAGACAATCATTCTAAGTCCAGTAAGGGTGTATTGAGAGGTTTGCATTTCCAGACGACTAATCCCCAAGGTAAATTAGTAAGAGTTATTCAGGGTTTTATTTTTGATGTTGTTGTGGATATTGATAGAGAATCTAAAACATATGGTCAATGGTTTGGCTTAGAGTTAAGTCACGAAAATAAAAAACAACTTTATATTCCTCTAGGATATGCTCATGGTTTCTTAGTGCTTTCTGATACAGCTGAGGTTTTGTACAAGTGTACTGAGTATTATCATCCTGAAAGTGAGAAATGTTTAAAATGGAATGATCCAAGTATCAGTATTGATTGGAATTTGAAAGGAGTTGATCCTATTGTATCCTTGAAAGATTCGGAAGGATTATCTTTAGAATCTTTATGAAAATAGTTATTATAGGTTCTTCTGGACAACTTGGAAAAAATTTAAGAGATGTTTTAAAAACATCTTCGAATTCTTGTGTATTTTTAGATCGATCTAAATTAGATGTTACTATCATAGATCAAATACAGAGTGTCAAAAAATATTATCCAGATTATATTATTAATGCTACGGCTTATACGGCCGTTGACTTAGCGGAAGAGAATATTGATTTAGCTTTTATGATAAACCAAAAAGCCGTTGGAGAAATTGCTGGTGTTGCTGAAAGCTTAGATGTTCCTTTGATTCATATATCTACAGATTATGTGTTTGATGGAAATTCAGAAACTCCATATAAAGAGGATGACCAAATAAATCCTTTGGGAGTATATGGTCACTCTAAATCTGAGGGAGAGCAAGAAGTTATCCAAAAATTAAGAAAACACATTATCATTAGAACTGCTTGGGCTTTTAGTGAATATGGGAATAATTTTTTGAAAACCATGTATAACCTAAAAGAGAAAAAAGAACTATCCGTTGTGGATGATCAATATGGGTCGCCTACTTATGCTAGGCATTTAGCTGACTCTATTGTTAAAATAGTTGAAACTTTGGAAGTCTACAAGAAGCAAAATAAACCTTTTGTAGATTGGGGTATTTATCATTATTGTGGAGATAAGAAAACGACTTGGTATGAATTTTCTAAAAATATTTTTGAATACATAAAGAAGCAAAATACTTCTTTGAATGTTCCTAAATTGCATTCAATTCCGATGAGTAAATATAAAACAAAAGCAACTAAACCAAAGTTTTCTGTTTTAGATTGTTCTAAAATAAATAGGGTTTTCAAAATAAAACCTTCTAATTGGAAAGAAGGAATAGCGTGTAGTATTGAAGGAATAGAAAAAGGATTATCTGAAGTATGATAATTTATAATAAAAAATTAATGAAAACAAAACTAAATGGTGTTGAGATCATTCAACCTAAAATATATTCATAATCAATTGGTGTTGAATTAAATATAGGCAATAAAAAATCTATAATTAAAGATTATACTATGAAAAACCAACTCAATGATAAATACATTTGTATATATGGCAGTCATAAAACAGGAGATCTTAGAAATCAAGTTATTAAAAACTTAATTCAAAGAAATAACTACAGTATTATTACTTGTCATTCTCAAATTATATTTCCATTTCGATATTTTCATCTTCTTTTTTTATTTCTTAAACAAATACATAAGATATATCTGGTTTTCGTCATGGGAAGTGGTCATCGTTTGGTTCCCTTGTTGAAATTATTTTGTTTACTTTTTAATAAAAAAATCATCTTTGATCCTTATATTTCAAGATACAATACACGCATAGAGGATAGAAAACTTTATTCTAAAAATCACCTACAAGCTTTAATTTGTAAATGGCAAGATTGGTCATCTTGTGTTTTTTCTGATTATTTAATTTTCGATACACAAGAACATCAACAGTATTTTTTCTCGCGATATAATTTAAAAAAACCATATTCAATTATACCTATATCTGTTGACGAAAATATTTTTTTACCAATTAAACAATACAAAATAAAAAACCCTTTACAGGTTCTCTTCTATGGTACTTACATTCCATTACATGGTATAGAACATATTTTAAAAACGATTGCCGAAATAAAGAGTAAATCAACTATGCAATTTACACTCATTGGTTCAGGACAAACCTTTAAACAAATGCAAGCCTTAGCTAAAAAATTAACTCTTTCACCCTCTATTTTTCATAAAGAAATTGCAATAAAAAATCTTGTAAATAAAATTAATCATTCTGATATTTGCTTAGGTATTTTTGATGATGGAATAAAAGCCTCACAAGTTGTTCCTAATAAAGTGGTTCAATATGCCGCTTTAGGGAAATGTATTATCACAAGAGAGTCAGATTCAGTTAAAACATATTTTCATCATAACAAAAATATCATATTTGTTCCTCCTGCAAACTCCGAAGCAATGACCCAAACTTTACTAGAACTAGAAAAAAATATCTCTAAGATAAATGATATCGGCAAAAATGCTGGTCAAGTTTTTCAAAATAATTTTTCAGAGAAGGTCTTACTTAATAAGATGAGTTCAGTTCTTAAATATTTTAAAATCTAGTATTAAATATTTAATCATTCTTCTTATGGTTACAAAATTTACATTCTGTATCTTATTGGATTAGTGGCTTCTTTTGTTATTTGGTGTTTCAATCGTTAGTTGGCCAAATATTCGGTTTTTTCATCATTAAAGGTAACAAAAGTATAGGTGCGATTGGATGCTGAGGCTTATTGAAGTGTAATGGTGATTATACTGTGTTGTGTATTCGTGTTGCTAATCATTATTTTTGTTTATTTTATTAAGTTAATTGGTATTAGGATACTTGTTACCAAATCTAATGGACAATTATTTCCTGTAGTTTTCACATTAAATAACGGTGATCTTGCTATGGCATCATTACCTCTTAAGGCAATAACTTGGTAATTATTTCCTTTAGATATGCGATGTTCAAATATCAGTGTATTAACAAATTTTTCTTCAAATAAGTAGTATCTGTAATAGAAATACTATTAAAGGTGCGATTTTTTATTTTCAGAAAGATTACAACATCACTAGAATTAATTGTGTCATTTAAAGAAATAGATATAGAGGAAACAACACCAACCATCACTATTACAAACATTATAATATGAGAAAAATATTAGAGCTAAAAAATAATTTTAATAACATTGCATCATCTTCCTTCTTTGACCTTCGTTTAGTTGTGTTTCAAAACAAGTATTAGCATTTTTTTTCTAGAATATTTTTAATCCAAGAAACTTTAGTATTAATATAAGTCGCTCTGACTTTCCCTTCTCTGGCTGTAAAACGTTTATTTAGATTACCATAAAAGGATATTTTGCAATATCTTTCAATTCAAACAATCAAAACTAGAGTATACAGAAGTTACTGCAATATTAAAACTATCTTTTTGTATCCATGGACCATCAAAATCACCAGCACATGTTCTGTATCCATATGCTCGATCTACAATTTGGTACGATCTAAATCAATTTATATAAACTTTTTTATGTCTGAACACTCTCCCACTAGTATTAGCAGAATAAGAATCATATTCGTTATCTCAAATTATATTACAACGGACATTATCCATAGTGTCAAACTATAAATAAAATAATATTGATTATCTCATCTATAGATATATTACTCAAATGAATGAGTTATACAAGATGAAAAGCTTTATTTTTCTAGTACTTTACAGTTCTTAGATTAAGAGATTATGAAGGATTACTATACTTTATTTTAAATTTCTCTCTTTTTAAGTAAAATAGAAAACAGCAAAATCCAATACATGCAATTAAGTACAGTATCCTTTGGTTAAGTGGTGTATTTTGAATAGTAGTAAAGCCTTTTCCTAATGACGCAATAGAAAATATTACAATAAGTATATAGTTTGTCCAAAGATGTGATTGATAAAATAATGTTTTGGTGATTATTTTAAGAGAAATGAGGGTCAGTATATTGAGTAATAAATAAGATAGTACTGAAGAAAATGCGGCTCCGATTAAACCAAAATGAGGAATGAATATGAGATTAAGAATAGTATTACATGTAATCGTAACGACATTAAACCATGTACATAATTGACTTTTCCCTATACCTAATAAGATTAGGCTATTCTGACTAAAAAATCCATTTAAAAGATTACCAATAAGTAATATAGGTAGAGCTTGGATATTAACTGAGTAATCTTTCCCAGCTATCATTAAAATTTCCTTAGGAAGAAATAAAGTAAATAAAGCAATAATAATTTGAATAGAAGTTACAAGGTTGACATTATAAGAAAGAATTATTTTTAAAGATTTGGAAATTGTGGATCGATTCATTTTACTTACGATTGTCAAAATTACACCATCAAAACTTTGGCGTATTGTTTTTACCCCATTGGATAAAATAACCATAATAGCGTAAACAGCCGCTTCTTTGGCATTGAGTAAAAGTAAAACCATCCAAATATCTAACCTTAATAGTAAGCTTGATATGGTGTCTAAAAAGACAAAAGGAAAAGAGTAGTTAAATAAAATTTTAGGTAGTTTAAAAGAAAACTTCCACGGTCTAAAGCGAAAGAAAAAGATTAAAATATAGAGTGCAGCTCCTAAGCAATTAGCAAAAGTAAAACCAATAGATAGACTAAGAGTTTTAAAATTTAAAAAGTGAAAAATAATAGCAAAAATAGGAAAGAGAGAAGTTACTAAGAAATCATTAATCATAACTCTATATTGGGGTTTGCGTAAAGATTCTAACGTTCTAGATCCTATATTTAATATTGTATTTGGAATGATACTTAAAAAACAAATGGTGATCACTAATTTTGGTAAAGTTTTCCAAGAAGGTAGAAACGAAAAAATAGGACTATAGATAATGATTAAAGAAATAAAAAAAGTGATGAGAGAGAAAAAAAAAGAAATATGAATGGAAGAAAACAAAGTTGATGAAAAAGATGTTTGTTTTAATTGTTGTTGAGGAATGAACCAAAGTAATCCCTTATCTAAGCCAAGACACATGATGCGACTCATCGTTAATACAAATAATTGTAGTGAAATAAATAAACCAAATTCTTCTTGAGAAAAAAATCGACTTAGAGTAATGACTAAAATTGGTCCAATAATATTTGTTATTAGACCCAAAGAATTAATAATAGAGCCTTTAATGATGTACTTCTTGTCATCATTGATTTGATTAGAATGCGGTGAGTTGGTCATTTTGAATTTAGATTTTCAAATAATTCAAGATTGATAAAGTAGTAAATATTGTTTAGCTACTTTATTCCAAGAATATTGTTCACAAGCCCATTTTTTTTGATTTAGAAGTTTATCTAGGTTTATTGGTATGGATAGATGGTTTAAAATTGTTTGATATAATTTTTCTACAGAAATATCTTTGATTTGATTTCCGTAATTGCCCAAAATTTCACTTAGTGATCCTTGATTAGAGGTGATTAAATTTTGTCCTAATGCTAGAGTTTCAATAGTGGTATTTCCAAAAGATTCTTCTAAGCTGGGTAGAACCACTAGTTTGACTTTTTGAATTTCTTGTATTAGTTTTTCTCCATAATGCCAAGTTTTCCAAGTTATGGGGTATTTTTTAGTAGCTTGTAACACTTTATGTTTTAATTTACCTTCACCAAGAATAGTGAGGGGATGGTTTTTTTGTATGTAAGAAGGGAGTTTTTGATAAGATTCTAGTAGGATTTTAACTCCTTTTTCTTCAGTTAAGCGTCCAAAAAATAAGATACCTTTTTGATTTTTGTAATTGGGGATATCACTTTTTAAAAATAATGGATCTATTCCGTTATAGATAATCCGAATGGGATGTTTAGTTTGGATAAAAGGCTTGATTTGTTTTTTCGAAAATTGACTTGTACAGGTAACAATGTCTGCTTTAGACAAGCCTAGAACTATTGCTAAAATCCGAGGTTGCATTATACCTATTTTAACCCAGGTCCATTTTTTTGACCAGTTTTGATTTGAAATCTTAGGTTTAAAATTAGGATAACGATTGGTGTAAATAAATTTTCTTTTCTTTTTTATATAGCCTAATAAGCTACCTTCTCCTCCATTACTGTGGATGATAGTATTAGGAGCACTTAGCTTCTTTATTTTAAGGAAAAAAGAAAGTCCATTGAGATAGCGAAAAGGAGATGCTCCAGCTTTGATAGCGAAGAAAAAAGTCCATTGAATATCATAATTAGTCTGTGGAATTTTAATTTTTTCAAAGAGACTTTTTGAATAAACAACACACACTTTTAGACCTAATTTACAAAGCTCTTCTGCAATGGTATGTGTCGATTTTTGACCTCCACCATGATATTTTGACCAAGGTGAGTAGTCACAAGTCAGGATAACGTCGTAAGTGTTCAAGGGATTTATTTCTGACTTCAATGTCATCTCCGATCAAGTCTAAGGAGTAGAGCTAGTTGTTATTAACTGTTATTAACAAAGTTAAAAAATATAAAGATATTTAATTGAAAAGATGATTTAGTTATCAAAAAAATATTAAAGAAAACAGGTTCTAGAATTTGTGCTTTATTATTTAAATCTTTTGGTTTTTATCATTCATGAGTTAATTTATCAGAAGTTAAATGTTAAAAATTAAAATAATGCTGAAACTTTACTTATTTTAAATAAAGTTGCTTTTATTCTATTGTAATAGGTATATTTGTAATCTATTTAATTTTGGAGTTTTTGGAGTATATATGTCAGAAGATTTAGGTAAAGAAATTGCAGAAGTTGCTAGTGATAAGCTAGGTGTTGAAGTAAGTACAGTTAAGCTTGAGTCACGTTTTGTAGAAGATTTAGGTGCAGATTCTTTAGATCAAGTTGAGTTAATTATGGCTTTAGAAGACAAATTTGATATTGAAATACCTGATGAAGATGCTGAAAAAATTCTGACTGTTGAAAACGCAGTTGAATATGTTAAAAACAAACAGTAAATTATAGTCTATAAGAGTTATTTAAGAGTTATTTTGCTTTATCTGTTTCAAACAGCTAAAAATTGTCTTTATTCTTATAACCAATTGTATTTTGAATTACAGGAAACGATTGGAGATTTTTTTGCCAAAAATTCTTCTTTAGAGCAAGCGTTATCGTATCGCTCAAGAACTAAAACAAACAAAAAGTCTTTGATGTTACATTTGAATGAAAGATTAGAATGTTAGGGGATACAGTATTGGGTTTGGCTGTGTCTGAAATCATATCTTATATTTCCAGAGGAGAGTGATGAAGGTTGTCTTTTTCAAAAAAAAATCAATTTTAGTGAGTTCTAAAATCTTATCTTCTGTTGTGCTGAGTCTAAATGGACTTTATATCGTTATATAAATGTTAATATGAACGAGATTACTGGGAAAATAAAAGAGAATTTACTGGCAGATGGTTTTGAAGCCTTGTTGGGGATGATCTATTTAGATGGAGGTTTAAGACTCTTTCAGAAAATTATTCAAAAAGTGATTTTAGAGCCTATGAATGGCTTTTGTAAACTTGACTTTGTGAAGAGTTGTCAAAGTTTGGTTATAGTAGCAGGCTCAATCCAAATCTAATTTAATTGATTTTAAAATATTAGAAAGCTTGAGGAGGATCATTGTAAAGTATTTTTTGTTGGTTTGTTTTTAAATCAAAAGATACACTCTCAGTCTTCTGGATTGTTTTAAAAAAAGCGGATCAAAAAGTGGCACAACAATTTTATTAAAATTTACAATAAAAATTAAAATGGAATGGAGAATTTTACCTTTTAACTCATATACAGGTGCAGAAAATATGGCAATTGATGAAGCTGTATTTGAAGCACAAGAGAAAAAAAAATCACCTCCTACAATTCGCTTTTATACTTGGAAAAAGCCCTGTTTGAGCTTGGGGTACTTTCAAAAAGCTTTTAAAGAATTAGATTTAAATCAGGTAAAGAAAAAATCTATTGATGTGGTTAAGCGTATGACAGGTGGTCGAGTTGTTTTACATATAGATGAATTAACATATAGTGTAAGTGCAACTGTTTCGTTATTGTCTTGGTGTAAGACACAACGCTTGTCATACGAATTTATCTCTAAGTCACTTTTGAAAACTCTACAAGGTATGAATTTAGAATTAAATTTAAGTCGTAGTGATCTAGTAGAACGGTCGGAAAAAAAAACGATGAGCCCTTGCTTTTCCTCTTCTGCTCGTAATGAAGTTGTGTTTGAAAATAAGAAATTAATAGGTTCTGCTCAAAAAAGGAGTGCCTTTGCTTTTTTGCAGCATGGTTCAATTTTGTGTTCAAATAAAAGTAAAACAGTGATTGATTATTTGAATCTTGTACCAGAAGATAGAAACTGTGCAAGATTAGAATTAGCTAAGAAAGCAACTTGTTTAGAAGAAATATTGAATCAACCCATAAATATTTTAGAATTACATGAATTAATATTTAAGAATTTTTTAAATAACATGGGAATAATAAAATATAAAATTGGAGAATTGACTACTTTTGAAGAAGTAATAGTAAATGAAAAGTTGTCAAAGTCTAGTTTGTTCTAGTAATAGTAGTTTTTTGAGAGAGGAGAATTTATGTATTTGAAAAAGATATTTGTTTGTCTTTTTGTATTTTTACTCTTGTTTTGTGAAAAACAAGAAAATGCGACCAATATAAAAACAGATGTTAGGCAAAGGATTCAAAGACAGAATCCAGTGTTTGGAGAGTTTGATCCACAGTCAAGCAAGAGAGCTAGTTTGGGTGGGAGTTATACAACTTGGGGTGGAGCTTTTCCAAAATCATTGAATATGTTTTTAGACTATAATTCATTTTCAACCCAAATTACGCAACTTTTATTTGAACCTTTATTGACTTTACATAGTACAGAAAATAAGCCTGTTGGAGTTTTAGCAAAATCTTGGAAAGTTTCTGAAGATTTGAAGATATTTCGTTTTAGATTACAGCCTAATGCTAAATGGAGTGATGGTCATCCAATTACTGCAGAAGATATTCAATTTTATTATGATGTTATAATGAATCCTAAAAATAGAACAACTCTATTTAGAGTTGGATTGCGTCGTTTTAATCGACCAGTTATTATTGATGAAAAAACAATTGAAATTGTTGCACATACAAAACATTGGAAAAATTTTTATGAGGCAGGTGGGTTTTATGCTTTGCCAAAACATATTTGGGAAGATCAAGACTTTAATAAAATTAATTTTAAGTTTTCTGTTGTTAGTGGTCCATATCAATTGAAAGAAGTGAAGCGTGGGCAGAGTTTGCAGTTGGAGCGTCGTTGGAATTGGTGGGGTGATCAAAATTTTTATAACCGTTATAAATACAATTTTAGTACGGTTAAGTTTAAGTTTATAGATGATCGAAATAAAGCTTTAGAAGCCTTTAAAAAAGGAATTTTTGATGTTTACCCTATTTATACATCGTCAATTTGGGAAAAAAAGACAAATTTTTTAGAGGTTCAAAAAAATTGGGTAGTGCGTCAAAAAATACATAATGAACAACCAATTGGTTTTCAAGGTTTTGCAATGAATACACAAAAATTTCCTTTTAATGACATTTTAGTTCGTAAAGCTTTACAGCTTTTGTTGAACCGTTCTATTATGAATGAAAAATTAATGTATAATGCTTATACTCTTTTAAATTCTTATTATCCTGATCTGTATTCAGATATTCAAAACCCTGAAACACCTGTTATAAAATACAATCCAGAATTGGCTAGAAAACTTTTGAAGCAGTCAGGATGGGTTGTTAATAAAAAAGGTATATTAGAAAAGAATGGTCAAGAATTAAAAATAAATTTTACTGTTTCGTCTCATGATTTAAGACATCTAAATCTTTACATTGAAGATTTAAAGAAAGTTGGGATAGTGCCTATAATTGAAAAAATGTCATGGGCAACAATTTCTAAAAGAATGGACGATAAGAAGTTTGATTTGTATTGGTCGTCATGGGGTGCTAGTCGATTAAAAGATCCAGAACAATTGTGGTATTCAGGTCAAGCTAATTTAACCGCTTCTCAAAATTGGACAGGAATTCAAGATTCTGTGGTAGATTTTCTGATTAAAAAACAAAAGGGTATTTTAGATATTAATCAAAGAAATGATATTTTGAAGAAAATAGATTTGCGTTTAGTTGAGTTAGCTCCTTATGTCTTATTGTGGCAAGCAAATTATCATCGCGTTTTATATTGGAATAAATTTGGGAAGCCTAAAAATCCTCTAGGGCGTTTTGGAGATCCAAACAGTATTATTGAATATTGGTGGAACGATTCTAATCAAAATAAAAAGTTAATAAATAGTCAGAGTACGGGTAGATCACTCAAAAAAAATGCTACTGATTTACATTATTTATCTCTTCATAAAAATTAAGTTCTTAATTATTAAATACAATTGTACTTTTAATTAGTAGTCAGTAAAGGGTGATTAGAATATCTAAAAAAGATTACAAAGGTGCTTCTTAACATGTATTATATTTCTTTAATATGTTATTAAATTTTAAAAAATATGGAGATCGGGGTTCTGTTATATTATTACTACACGGACTATTTGGTTCTTCTGCTAATTGGAAAGGATTTATACAATCTTGGAAAAAAAATATTTTTGGGGAATGTCAGATTTTTGCGATTGATTTACCCAATCATGGAGAGTCTTTTGGGTTAGAAGAATGGACTTATGCAAATATGGCCAAACAAGTACATGCTTTGATGGAAAATCAAAATTTAACTTCTGTATCTATTATCGGCCATTCTATGGGTGGTCGCGTGGCAATGTGGTTATCGTATCTTTATCCTCAATCTGTAAATACTTTGGTTATTTTGGATATAAGTCCGATAGGTAAACCTTCTATACATCTAAAAACTGTGTTTCAAGGTTTAAATGCAATTAATCTTTTTGAAATAAAAAATAGAGGGGATGCCGAAAAGGTTTTATTGCCTTTTATAAGTTCTTACCGTACGCGTCAGTTTTTATTAAAAAGTGTAGTTCGAACGAATTCAGAAAAACAGGAAGAGGCAAAGTGGGAATGGAAAATAAACTTAAAGAACTTAAGTGAAAATCAAAAGTTATTAGAAGAGGGGGTTGCTTCTGATTTTGAATGTAATAAAAAGACTCTGTTTGTTAAAGGCTGTTTGTCAGATTACATTATTAATGTAGATTATGTAGCGATACAAGAATATTTCCCAAAATCAGAAATTGTTGAAATTTCAGATTCTGGGCATTGGCTTCACGTAGAAAAGCCTCAAGGTTTAATGGATCTATTGAACCGTTTTTTTGACTCCTTATAAGTTTGTTATTTTGAAGAAATACGTTGTTAAAAGAATTGTATGGATGTTCCCAGTATTATTGGGAGTTTCTTTTATTATTTTTTCTTTTGTGCAATTTGTTCCTGGTGGTCCAATAGATCAAACTCTAGCAAAACTAAAAGGTTCAAATTCTCATTTATCTCACATAGAATCAAAAACAATTACAGAAGAGGAACTTCAAATTATAGAAGCCTATTACGGTTTTGATAAACCTTTTTTAATACGCTATTTTAGTTGGTTAGCAAAAGTTCTTTGTTTTGATTTTGGTGAGTCGTATTCTTATGGAGAGCCTGTTTGGGAGATTGTTAAATCTAAATTCCCTATTTCTTTGTTTTTTGGTTTAGTGTCTTTCTTGTTATCGTATTTAATTTGCATTCCTCTGGGGGTGTTAAAAGCACTCAAACATGGAAGTTGGTTTGATTCTATTTCGTCTTTCATAGTTTTTTTAGGGTATGTTATTCCTAGCTATGCTTTAGGTATTGTACTGATTATTTTATTTTCAAGTCAACAATATTTGGATTGGTTTCCTTTGTCTGGGTTTGTATCTGAATCGTATTCAGAACTTAATTTTTTTGAAAAAATAATAGATATTGTTTGGCATATGTTTTTACCGATGATTTGTTATATGGTTGGTGAATTTGCTTTCTTAACTTTTTTGGTTAAAAACTCGGTTCTTGAAGAAATTAAATCTGAGTATGTTCGTTTTTCGATTTTAAAAGGTTCTTCTTTTTATTGGGCTGTATGGAGACACGCTTTAAAAAATGCTTTACTTCCTATCGCCACTCGTTTGGGGGAAGTCACAACAATTATGTTTACTGGAGCATTGTTAATAGAGAAAGTTTTTGATATTGACGGAATGGGGTTGTTAACATATAATGCAATGATTGATCGTGATTATAATATGGTGATGGCGGTTATTTTATGTACTAGTTTTTTAGTTTTATTAGGTCGATTAATCTCTGATATCTTATTTGTTTACATTGACCCTCGTATTCGTTTACAATAGAATATTGGTATGAAGATGATTCATTTTAAAAAGTTATTCCTTTGGAGAAGTTCTCAAACTTTTTTGACTTTCAAAAAAGATAAACGGTCTTATTATTCTTTGTGGATTATGACAATTTTATTTTTGATTTCTTTGTTAAGTGAATGTGTCAGTAATGATAAGCCTTATATTGTATCTTATGAAGATAATCTCTATCTGCCTATGATTAAGTATTATCAACAAAAAGATTTTGGTGGAGAATATTCCACCGTACCTAACTATAGATTTTTGAATCAAAAATGGAAAAAAGAATCGTCTAAGAACTGGATGATCTTTCCTCCGATTCCTTATGGTCCATTAGAAGCTGATTTAAGTTTAGAAGGCTTCCCCCCTTATCCGCCGTCTTTTAAACATTGGTTAGGTACAGACGCAATAGGACGGGATGTTCTAGCTAGATTACTTTATGGTTTTAGAATTTGTATGCTGTTCTCTTTGGGATTAACTTTTTCTGTAATTTTATTGGCAGTTTTAATTGGCGGTTTGCAAGGGTTTTTAGGAGGAAAGTGGGATTTCGTTTTAAGGCATTGCATTGAAGTTTGGTCGACTTTACCTTTACTCTATGTTGTCATGTTACTAGGTTCTTTTTTTGGTCGTTCATTTACTGTAATTCTATTGATACTGGCTGCTTTTTCGTGGATTAGTTTGTCTTATTATATGCGTAGTGAATTTCTAAAATTAAAGTCGATGTCTTTTATCAAAGCGGCTAAATTAATGAATGTTTCTGCTACTCAAATTTTTATGAGGCATATTATACCTAATGCATTAACTCCTGTTATTACATTTTTACCTTTTTTAATCGTAGGTGGAATAGGGTCTCTTACTGCCCTGGATTTTTTAGGGTTTGGCTTAAATCCTCCAACACCGTCGTGGGGTGAGATGATGCAACAAGGTTTAAAACACCTTTATGCACCATGGATTAGTTTAAGTGTTATCATTTTACTTTTGGCAACTTTATTGATGATTGCTTTTGTTGGAGAAAGTTTACGAGAGGCTTTCAATCCTAGGAAGTAGGTAGATTATTTATAAACCTAGTCCTAGGTGCGGACTTTTAGATATATTCTAATTAATTAAAAAATTCGTTGAGAAGAGTAGAGCAATTCTTGTTCTTTAAATGTGTGTGTATTGTAACGATTTAAGCAATAAATAAAATCATAGTATGTCTTTGACTTATTCCATTAGTGTACGATTTTTTTAATTTTTCAAGAAATCTTACTCGTATATTTCTCTATTCTTAGAGGTATTCTTGAGGTTTGTTTGGTTTTATCTAATAAGGATAAGTAAAATTAAGATTGAGTATTTAGGAGTAGATACCATAAATCAAGAATTATCAACTTTGGGTAAAATACTATTTATACAATGGATGCACGAATAGTCTTTTGAAGAAGCATCTTAGTTTAAACAAATTACTTTCTTTTAGAAAGATCCTTAATCATAAATTTGGCGTCGGTGATTAAAGGGCAATTAGGATATTTTTCCATCAATCTTTTAAAACCATTAATAGCAACCTCGTTTTCTTTATATATATCTGTTTTGATATAACTAATCATAAATTGTGATTGGCAATTAAAGCGACTCGCAGGGAATAAGTAAAGAAGACGACGATATTCTGCTAGTGCATTATAGTGTTCTTTATTGTGGAAATAAATTCTAGCGAGCTGGTAAGAAATGGAATCCTGCAAGTTTTGGTGTAGGGTAAAGCTTTGGGCTGTTTTATAATATGTGATTGCTTGTTGAAAGTTATCCTTTTCTATAGAAGCAATCGCTAATTTTATCAGCGAAGGAATAGATGTTGGTACTAAAGTGCTATCAATAATGTTAACAGGAATTTTGGAAGAAAGATTTTTGATGAGTTGCTTTTTGAGTAAGTGTAAATAATCTTTTTTGATGCGGAAAAATATACTAGGAAGGGATGCTTTTAGTGAAAGTTGTTTTGAATCTAAACCGTAGTTTTCAGGTTTTGTATGGTATTCAATTTTAAACATTTGTTTAGGAATTAGGTTAAATAATATTAAATCAATAGGATCAACTTGTCCTACAGAAGAGATTCTTTTAGTGATAAAAACTTCTTTATTTCCGTTAAAAATTCTACTTAAATCTTGATTTGTAAAACCATAGGCTTCAACTAGATTTTCTTTTAAATAGATGTTTCCCCAGTATTCTTCAACTAATTTTTTTATTGAATACTTATACATTTCTAAATCATCAAAATTAAGCTTTTTTAATTTTTTTACAGCTGCTTTATAAATGACAAGCTCTTTTAAAGTATTATTCCTATTTAAGGTTTTCTTTTCTAAAGGGGATAGTGTATTAAAAAAATCTTGATAGTTTCTTTCTGTAATAATACCGTCTTTATAGCTAGCTAAAGGTTGATCTATATTTAAGGTTGTTTCTTGTTCTAAAAGTTGTCTTTCTATTTTTCTATAAACACGATCCAGAGGTTTTTGTTGTCTAGGTTTGTAACGATTGGAAGCAAACAAATACCATGTTTTTGTTTTAATATTTTGGATAGCGGACGTCATTACAAATTTAGTTGTTTCTGTTTTAAGACTTTGAAAATATGTAAAGATTTGTGGAATCAATCCAAGACCATTTGGAAGACTATGACCTTCTTTTACAAATCCTAAATTACCACTTACAGGCATCCCGAGTTGCAACGATTTTTTCTGGAATTCTTTTAAATTAGAAATAGATTCTCTAATTTTTTCTAAACTTTTTTTTGAACTCCCTTCAATATAAAAAGTATGAAAAGAGGGTTTTGTTTGATAGTTTTTAAGATTTGAGAAATACTCCTTCATTACAACTTGACTATCAAGTTGGGTGGGTGGTTTAATAAATCTAAAATCAACTTCTTGTAAAAGTTCTTCATCAAAGCTTTTAGTAAAATTCTTTTGTACATATTCAGCAAATACATGTCGTTTAAATTTGTGGACGGTTTTAGCATTTAAAGGTTGTACAATCGTATCAGAATCTATAATTATTGAAATGTATTGTTTATATTTTGGTAATTGGTATAGAGAGTCGTAATTGATATTGTGAGCAATGAATTCTTCGGCAGTTAACTTTAATGAATATTCGAAATAAAAAGGTTCAGGCATGTTCCAATCTAAAGAAATTTTAGATTTATCAAGATTTGCATGATATTGGCGTAGTGTTTTAAGAGGTATTTTTTTAGATAGATAATAGTAACGATTTAAGAAATGATAAGAAAATACCTCTTTGATAAGGTTAAGCTTGATATTGTTAAGTGTTTCTTTATGTGTATTTTTGTTTTTGGCAGACAAAAACAAAAGCTTTCTGTATATGATTGAATCTAAATACTTTTTTTGAATCTCTGTAGTGGGATTAATCTTGAAATGTGTTACAAAATGTTGGGAGTAAAGATCATTTTGTGTAATCTTTTCCTTTCCTACGGTTGCAATATTTTCAGACTTACTGCACTGAAGGATAGAAAGCGATAAAAGAAGTATAGTAATAGAATAAAGTATTTTCATAAATCATTAAAGTTAAATATTAGAAGTACAAAAGATAAAAAACAATTATACCAAATATTCAATAAATACTACTTTTGTATTTATGAAAGTGAGTCAATTATTTGTAAGAACCTTACGAGAAGCCCCTACAGGAACGGAGCTTGTTAGTCATTCATTTTTATTAAGAGGTGGCTACATTAAGCAACTTGCATCTGGCTTGTACCATACTATGCCTTTAGGTAAAAAAATTCTAAATAAAATAGAAAATCTAATACGGGATGAAATGAACTCTCTTGGTGGACAAGAAGTTGATTTGCCTTTAGTACAAACAGCCGAATTGTGGAAAGAGTCTCGGCGTTATGATCTTATTGGAGATGAGTTAGTCCGTTTTAAAGATAGAAGCAATCAAGAAATGGTTTTAGCGATGACTCACGAAGAAGCGATGACTCATTTGTGTAACAACACTTTGGTTTCCTATAGACAGCTTCCTGTGATGCTTTATCAGGTTAAACTTAAATTTAGAGATGAACTAAGATCTAGAGGTGGTCTTGTGCGTGTGCGTGAGTTTGTTATGAAAGACGCTTATAGTTTTCATGAATCTGAAGAAAGTTTAGATGAATATTATCATGAAATGTATAAAGTGTATCAACGGATTTTTAGGAAGGTTGGACTAAATCCTATTATTGTTGAATCTAATTCAGGAATTATGGGTGGACGACGGGTTTCTCACGAATACATGTTGGAGTGTGAACATGGAGAAGATTATCTTATTCTGTCTGAAGACGGAAAATATCGAGCAAACCAAGAAATAGCGGTATTTAATCGTGAAAGTGAGAAAACTCCTGTGTTAGAATTGAGAGAAGTCAAAACTCCAAATCAAAAAACTACTGATGAAGTTAGTTCCTTTTTGGGTTTAAAACCTAAGCAAATAATGAAATGTGTATTCTTTCAAAATCAAAAGCGTTTGATTACAGTTCTGTTAAGAGGTGATTTAGAAGTAAGCTTAATTAAAATAAAAAATTATTTAGGTTTATCTGACTTAAAACTTGCGGATGAAAAATTAATTTATCAAAATGGCTTTGTAGTTGGATTTGCTGGACCTATTGGAATAAAACAATCCAAGGACAACCTTGTTTTAGTTGATATTTCTATTGAAGAGGGAACGAATTTTGTTACAGGGTTGAATAAAATAGATTATCACTATAAGAATGCTAATTTTCCTAGAGATTTTTCGAGTTCTTCGGTAGGTGATTTTGCGATGGCAAAAGAAGGTTATCTGTGTATAGACTCTAATTCGCATTTGGTTGTGAAGAAAGGAATTGAAATAGGAAATATTTTTAAATTAGGGCAGAAATTTTCTCAACTTGCAAAGGCTGAATTTTTGGATGCAAAAGGAGTATCTAAATCATTTACAATGGGTTGTTATGGTATTGGTATTGGGAGATTGATGGCATCTGTGGTAGAAAATAGTCATGATGATTACGGCCCAATTTGGCCTAAATCTATTACTCCTTATCATGTGCATTTGTTACACTTGGGGGAAGACTCTGAAATTATTCAAAAAACGGAATCCCTTTATCAAGAACTTAAAAGACATCATTTAGATGTTCTGTATGATAATAGGAATGAACATCCTGGAGTGAAATTTAAAGATGCTGATCTTTGGGGAATCCCTGTGAGAATTACTATTTCAAAGAAATCGTTAGCTGAAAATAAATGCGAATATAAAATTAGAGGCGAAAAATCTTTTGAAAAAGTGGATTTAGATCAAGTACTAAGCTTGGTATTACAAGAGTATTCAGAATAAATTTTGAATAGAATTTATTTCAAATAAAAAAGGCATTGGTCTTTTAAAACGGTCTTTTTTCTTATTGTATCTAATATCAGTTTATGATCTATTTGTATGCTTTGCCTTGTATAATCGTTATTATAGCCTTTATAATAATAGAAGTTTCGTTATTATAGTATTTATTCGTTCCTCTTTTACTGCTATATGGATTAGTATTACCATAATACGAATAATGACCAGTAACAGTGCTATTTGAATTAATTCTATAATGGGGATGCCAAAATTTTATCTGCTTCTGGCATGTCATTAGATTGGATATCAATAATAAAACATGTTTTAAGAGAGTTATACCGGTGTGCTTAACTTTTTTTAGAATCTATTTAACTACTTTTTATGTTTACTTAAACAAGAACAGTAGAATGAATAGAAATGATTTTATTTTAGAACCAACAGCTTCAATGGTTGTAGAAATGTCTAAACCCATATACCATAATACTCCTTTATTGAAAGAATTTATTGATGCCTTTGATTTACGCAGTGGAAAAGAATTAGTAGAAGAATGCAGAAAGATCACGCCTCTCTGTGATCAAATTTTATTAAATCGCAAATTTTGGGTACACGATCAAGTAGTGGAGGTTTTAGATAGACATTCGCAAGCTATGCAAATTGTTCTTTTAGCTGGAGGAAAAACGCCTTTGTCTTTTCAATGCCTATTAAGTCGCTCAGAAAGAATTAAACATATTTACGAAGTCGATCTCACTAGCCTATCCGATAAAGAAGAACTTTCTCAAAAACTTAACCCTAAATTAGCTCAAAAAATTTCTTTTTTGCAATATGATTTAAATCAAAATGATTGGTTAGAAGCAATCATTGACATAGGCTTTGACAAAATAACGCCCACTGTATTTATCATGGAAGGAATTTCTTATTATTTAACTTCTCAATGTTTACAAAATGTGATTAAAACGATACAACAAGAGACATCTCAAGCCTTGATTTGTATTGATTTTAAATACCCTAAAGAGAATAACGCAAACACAGAAAACGAAAAAGCACAAAACCAAATTTTTGAGTTTATTCAAAAAGTCTGTCAGCTAGACTTTATCACCTCTTATACACCATCTAGTTTAGAAAATCTATTGAAAGGATTAGCTACAGATTTTCAATATACCGCAATGGATGAAGTAGAAAAAAAGAGAACTGGCACGCAACATTTTTTTTCTATCCAAGATAGAGAACTCATTGGTCTTTTGTGTTTTTCGGTAATGGCTTTGTCATAAGTAAAAACATTAATTTTCAATTTACTTACAATAATAGTGTTGATAACTCTTCTAAAATCGTTTGTTTTATTTTGTTTCACTAGTTTTTAGAAAGACTCTTTCATATTTTTTAGTTCGTTTTCCAGTTGGAGAAAATTGAGGTATTGGTGACCAGTCCAATTTTTAAAAAATTTGTTTCATTCTTAATTTTAAAATCTTTCTAACCTTTTACATAACTTGTTAAAAGTGTAAATCAGAGTATTCAGTTTTTAAAGTTTATATTTCTCATACTTTCTCCTTTGTTTATTTTGGAATGACTTATTTGTAACTATAAAATGAAAATTACAATTATGTAATTGCCTTATCAATGATTACGACTTTGAGCAGTTTATGTATTTATTTTAACATAACACTTGTTGCATTTTTAAAGATGCTTCATAGTCTATTGATACTTTATAAAGTGAGCCATTTAACTTTGATTTGTTTTATAGACTAATTGCCCACAAGCACCACCAATATCCCGACCAAGGTTTTTTCGAATTGTTACTAAAAGCCCATGTTCTATAAGGCGATTTTTAAAGTTCTTAACATTGTGCTTAGAGCTTTGTTCGTGTTTAGATTCTGTTTGATTGTAAACAATTAGGTTGATTTGGAATAGATAATGTAAAGAAAAAGAACGAATATAATTAGCTAGATGAAGAGCATCTTGTATAGAATCGTTTTCACCTTGTATTAAAATATACTCAATGAAAATTTTGCGTTTATTGTTTAGAGTTATTTCTTCTAAGGTTGAATGTAAGTCTTCTAAGTTGTAACGATTATTAATCGGCATCAGTTTTTGTCTAGATTCATTTGTCGCACTATGTAAGGAAACGGCTAAATTAACTTGAGGAAAGGTGTTGGCAAGTTCTTTTAGTTCAGGTATAAGTCCTGAAGTTGAAACTGAAATATGACGAGATGCAAAACTAAAAAAATCTGGGTTTGTTAATGCTTCTAAACTATTGAAAATCGCTTGTTTATTATGTAGTGGTTCTCCCATTCCCATGTAAACAATGTTGTTTAATTTATTCAGTTTGTATTCTTTAATGTATTGTAGCCAAAATAAAACTTGGTCTGTAATTTCTTCACTTGTGAGATGGCGGATTAAGCCCATAGTTCCTGTTGCACAAAATGTACAACCTAAGGCACAGCCGACTTGAGAACTGACGCACACTGTCCACAATCCTGTTTTCGGGCTCATTAACACAGTTTCAATTCTATTTCCATCAGAGAGTTTGAGAAGAGCTTTGTAGCAATTTTTTTCTTTTGAAATAAATACTTTTTCTACTGTAAATTGTAGAATAGATTGATTTTCAAGTTTAGCTCTTATGTCTTTTTTCAGAGTTGAAAGGGATGTAAAGTTTGAGATGTGCTCTTGGAAGATCGCTCTGCGTAATTGTTTATAGCGAAAAGGTTCTATATTTAGTTTTTCCCATAAGGTTTGCAGTCTTTCTGAGTCCATAAATAATATTCTAGATAAGTGAACTTAATAAGAGAAACTTTAAAAAAAAGATTTAACTTCAGTAAAAGTTTGACAGTGGTAGGTCGGTTTTTTTTCTAAAATAAGGTTTGTATTTGAGATTCCTCCACCTAAAATAGCAATTGAAGAAATTCCTGCATTATGTGCGAAGGATATATCTGGAGCTCCATCACCAATCATAACAATATTCTCTTTGGGCATAGGAAAGCTTTTTAAGATGATATCTAAAGCCTGGGGATTGGGTTTTTTCACAGATAAAGTGTCTCCACCAATGACTTTTTTAAAAAAAAGGCTTAAATTAAGGTGATGTAATATCTTATAGGTATAGATTTCATTTTTATTTGTGAGTAAAATATGAATTAAATCTGATTGGGATGATAAAAAATCGGTAACACCATCATAACACTGAACATTTTTTGTACACTGTTTTAAATGGTGTTTTTCAAAGCAAGCTAAAGTTTCATTTATACTTCTTGTATCGTTTTTAAGCTTGAAGGGTATGCATTGTTGAATTAAATTGGTCATACCCCAACCAATTTTTTCCAAAACAGCTTCTAATGATAATACAGGAAAACCCATTTGTTTTAGAGCTACATTAATAGAAATAGAAATATCCTTTCGACTGTCAACGAGTGTTCCATCAAGATCAAAAATAGCGATTTTAAATTTATTCATAGGCTTCTTTAACATTTAAGAGCCAAAAGATATAAAAAAGCTAGTTTATTTTTTAGCTTTGCGTTCTATGATCATAAACAAAATACTTACAAAATTTATTGGAACAGCTCATGAACGGGAAATCAAAAAATTAAAACCTATTATTGATGAGATTAATCAACTAGAACCAACACTGATTAATAAAAGTGATCATGAGCTTGTAGATATGGCCAAAAATTTGAAGGAAAAAGCTACTAAGGTTCCCTTGGATCAGCTTTTGATTGAAGCTTTTGCTTTGTGTCGAGAAGTAGCTGATCGTCGTTTGGGAATGTTAAATATTTTTAAAGATTCTGTAGAGTTTGATTTTAAAATATTGAGTCCTAATGTTTTAGAAGAAGCCAAAAATGCTCAACAGAAAGAATCTTTGATACAGGAGTGTTTTTCTGTAGCATTCTATCAAGAGTTACGAGCATTATACCCTGAGAGTCGTTGGCCTTATAGAATGAGGTGTTTTGATGTGCAATTAATTGGTGGAAGAGCTTTGCACACTGGAAAAATAGCGGAAATGAAAACAGGAGAAGGTAAAACTTTGGTGGCAACTTTAGCTGCTTATTTAAATGCTCTTTCTGGCAAAGGCGTTCATATTATTACGACTAATGATTATTTGGCTAAAGTTGGTTCAGGCCAAAATCGTATTTTATTTGAATTTTTAGATCTATCTGTGGGGTTAGTTGTTGGAGATACGACTCAGGATAAAAGAAAACAGTCGTATAAATGTGATATTACTTATGGTACAAATAACGAATTTGGTTTTGATTATTTGAGAGATAACATGGTGTCTTCTATTGAAGAGTGTGTACAACGTCAACATCATTATGCAATTGTAGATGAGGTCGATAGTATTTTAATTGATGAGGCTCGAACACCTCTAATTATTTCTGGTCCAGCAGAAGTTTCTACTGATAAATATCTTGTGTGTAATAGAGTCGTTAAAAGTCTTATTGAAAATAAACATTACACAAAAGATGAAAAAAATAAGCATGTAGGTTTAACGGAAGAGGGTGTAAATCAGTGTGAATCTCAACTGAATTTGGATAATCTTTATGCTGATTTGAATACAGAATGGGTTCATCATTTAACGCAAGCTTTAAAAGCTCATGTATTTTTTAAGAAAGATGTAGATTACCTAATCAAAAACAGAGAAATCGTCATCATTGATGAATTTACGGGTCGTTTAATGGAAGGACGTCGTTATTCCGAAGGTTTACATCAAGCTATTGAAGCGAAAGAGAAAGTTCCTATTGCAAAAGAAAATCAAACTTTGGCAACGATCACTTTTCAAAATTACTTTCGAATGTACTCTAAATTATCGGGAATGACTGGAACTGCCGCTACGGAGGTAGTAGAGTTTGAGCAGATTTATAAACTCCAAGTTTTGGTTATTCCAACGCATCGGTCAATTCAACGGTTAGATGGACAAGACTTGATTTATCGTACAGAGAAAGAAAAATTGAAAGCAATTACAGACGATATTAAAGAAAGAAATCAAAAGGGACAACCTGTTTTAGTTGGGACAGTTTCGGTTGCAAAGTCAGAGCTTGTCAGTCAGTGTTTAAAAAAGGCAGGTATTGCTCATGAAATTTTAAACGCTAAACAGCATGAAAGAGAAGCGAATATCATAGAACAGGCTGGAGTGGAAGGACATGTGACTATTTCTACAAATATGGCTGGTCGAGGTGTTGATATTAAATTAACAGAAAAATCCAGAAAATTAGGTGGTTTATTTGTTTTAGGGACAGAAAGACACGAAGCTCGTCGTATTGATAATCAATTGCGAGGTCGTTCTGGTCGACAAGGAGATCTAGGAGGATCTCAATTTTATTTGTCTTTGGAAGATGATTTAATGAGAGTATTTGGTTCAGTGAGAATTGCTGGAGCTATGAATCGTTTAGGTTTAAAAGAAGGTGAAGTTATTACCCATTCTTTAGTGACGCGTTCTATCGCAGGAGCTCAAAAAAGAGTTGAGGGTCAAAACTTTGAGACTAGAAAGCATCTTTTAAAATACGATGATGTGATGAATCAACAGAGGAATATTATTTATAAAATTCGCCGTCAAATTCTAGAAGGCTCTCAAATTCAAGAGGAAATAGAACAACGGATTAATGAAGTGTGTGAGATTCTTCTTTTGGAATACCGTTCTGCTAATTATCATGTTGAACAGTGGGATATTCAATCTCTACAACAAATGCTTAAAAAAACAGTTGGTATCAATTTAAATCTAAACATAGAAGAAATTCGAGATTACAATGCAGATACGATACAAGATAGAATTATTTCAATGATTTTAGAACGTTATCAAACTTTAAGAAATAATGTTGGTGAAGAAATAAATAATATAGAACAACAATTATTATTGATGATCATTGATCATTTTTGGAAAAATCATTTATATAGTATGGATCATTTAAAAGAAGCAATCCGTTTTAGAGGTTATGCTCAAAAAGATCCGCTACAAGAATACAAAAAAGAAGGTTTTCAATTATTTGAAAATACTTTAGATTCTATGAGTTTAGCAATTGTGGAAAAATTAATGCATTTAGATGTTAGTTTTATTGATCAACAAAGAGACCCAAAATCGACTGTTGTTGAAATTAATGCATCTTCTGGTAACTCTGATGCTTTGGTAGCTAGTAGAACTAAACATAACAGGAGAGCAAATGAAGATAAAATAGGTCGTAACGACCCTTGTATTTGTGGTAGTGGTAAAAAATACAAAAAATGTTGTGGACAAAATGGTTAAGAAGGAGCTTTTAAAAGGGTTGTTTTTTTGTATTGAAGGCCTTGATGGATCTGGAAAAAGTACTCAGATACAGCTTCTGAACCAAAGGTTATGCGACAATGGTTACAATGTAGATATTATTCGTGAACCAGGTGGTTGTGCTCTTTCAGAAGAAATCAGAGAGATTTTATTGTTGAAGAAAGATCTAAAAATATCTTCTATTAGTGAATTATTGTTGTTTATGGCATCTCGTTATCAGTTAATTGAAGAAGTACTTTTACCCAAGCTTGAACAAAGAAATCAGATTATTTTGGCAGATCGTTTTGTTTGGTCAACAATTGCTTATCAAGGATATGGTAGGAGCTTATCTATTAAATTTGTTAAGCGAATGTGTAAAATGATTTGTAGGCTGGCGATGCCTCATCATACATTTTTACTAAAAATTTCTCTAGAACAGATGAAAGAAAGATTAAAAGATCAAGCCTACGATAGGATGGAATCTCAAGGAAGCATTTTTTTTGGAAAAGTGATGGAAGGTTATGATGCCTGCGTACGAGATAGCATGGATCATTCTACAGTTATTTCAGCGATGGAGTCACCTAAGGTTATTGCTGATTTAATCTGGAATAAAATACAAGTCATTTTAAATGATAGGATGTGTTAAATGTTTAAACTTAAAAAAACATGGATTATTGTTTGTGTACTAGCTTTATTATGTTTAAGTTATAGTGTGACAGTAATGGCACAAAATAAATTTAATTATAGTTCTTTTCTTTTGATTGAAAGAGTAATTGAAGGAATTCAAAATTATTATGTTAAAAATATTCCTGTAGATACTTTAATTAGAGCCGCTATTAAGGGAATAGAAGATAAAGTGGACCCTCACACCAGCTATTTAGAACCTAGAGATTTGGATGATTTAAAAATTTCTAGTGAAGGTTCTTTTGGAGGCTTAGGAATTATTATTAGTATTAGAGAAAAAATACTTACAATTGTGTCTCCTCTACAGGGAACTCCAGCAAGTAAAGTTAGACTTAGTGCTGGTGATCAAATTATTTTGATTGACGGGATAACAACTAAAGGTTTATCTATTGATAAAGCTGTTGACAAATTGAGAGGCAAAGTAGGATCTGATGTGGTTGTGACGATTCAAAGAGAAGGTGAGTTGAGACCTTTTGAAGTTACAGTTACACGTGGTAAAATTGAAATCAAAAGTGTACCTTTTTATACTATGTTAAACGATTCTGTAGGTTTTATTAGGGTTATTCAATTTTCTCAAAATACTACAGAAAATTTTAAAAAAAAATTACAAGAGCTTAAAAAGAGGGGCATGCAAAAATTGATTCTGGATTTAAGAAATAATCCAGGTGGTTTATTGAATCAAGCTATCTCTATGTCTTCTGTGTTTCTAAATAAGGGCGTAAAAGTTCTTTTTTCAGAAGGGCGAAAGAAAGACAGTAATCAAGAATTTTTTAATGAATATCACCCTCTTTGGGATGAAGATTTAATTGTTTTAGTTAATGAAGGTTCCGCATCTGCAGCCGAAATTGTTTCAGGTGCTTTACAAGATTACGATCAAGCTTTGATTTTGGGAGATACAACTTTTGGAAAAGGGTCCGTCCAGTCTGTATTGCCTTTAAGTGTTAAAGGTGACGGGTTAAAGGTAACTCTAGCGTACTATTATACTCCTTCTGGTCGTTGTATCAATTTGACTCGCTTAAAGGATGGCTCAAAAGATACAAGTCTTACTGATAATTCTAATCAACAAATTTTTTATACTAAAAATAAAAGAAAAGTATATGGGGGAGGAGGGATTATTCCTGATATTATTGTTCCTTTAGAGCCTCTACCTTTATTTTATTTAGCTCTTGAGAGAAGGACAATGTTTTTTAAATTTATTATTAAAAATAAAAAGAAATTAAAAGATCTTTATACAGTTGACCTGAGCTTTAATGTTCCCGATAAGCTTCTTCTTGATTTTGAAGTATTTGTAAATCAAGATACAACATTTTCTAGCTTTAAAGGTATTGCTACTTTGTCCTTTGATTCTTTTAAAAAAGAAATAGAAAGAGACTCATTGGAGAATTATAGTAAAAAATTTCAAAACAGAATCAATGCTCTATCTAAGGTATTAAAAGAAAAAGACAGTAAGAAATTTTCTAAAAATAGAAATAAAATTAAAAAGGCATTAAAAAGAGAAATGTTACAAATTATTAAAAATGATAGCTTGAGTACTCACTTTCAATTAACATACGACATACAGGTTCAAAAAGCTCTAAGCATATTTGAAGATAATCAATATTATTTTAAAGTACTTTCTCCTCCCAATCGTTAAAATATGCTAATATTTTATTGAACCAAGTTTTCTTAAAATTTGTAGAATAATGTTGAATTTTGGTTTGATTGATTTTTGAAATAACGATGACCCCAAGTATAGACGATGTTGAAAATGCTTCTTGAAAATTTTCTATTTCGTTTATATTGATGTTTCTTTCACATACTTTCCAATTTAAAGATTTCGCCATTTCTAAAATTTGAGAACGCGTAATACCTGGTAGAATTGAGTTGTTTAATGTTGGGGTAGTTAGGGTATTGTTAATAATGCAAAAGAAATTAGAACTGGTTAATTCTAAAATGTTTTGATTAGTATCAATTAGTAAAGTGTCATCAAAATTCTGTTGGATGCTTTTTTGCTTGTGTAGAATATTAGGTAAATAATTTAGGGTTTTTAAATTAGATAGAGACGAAAAATCTTTTTGTAGAGTTGTATTAATATTGATGTGATTTGAGATTCTTCTCCTTATGGGTAAGTCTTTAATTGTAATAAATAAATGACATTTTTGTTTGTTAGAAATATTCAAACTAAAGTCGTAAGCACCTCTGGTAACAATAATGCGTACTATTGATAGTAATGATTGGCTTTTTACACAAAGTTGTTTAATAATATTTTCAATTTGGTTTGCTGTAGGAAGGTTTGAAATAAAGATTTGTTTTGCGGATAAAGAAAGACGTTGGTAGTGATCTTTCCAAAATATAGGTTTCCCATTTTTTGCTTTTAGAGTTTCAAATAGTCCATCCCCTAAAAATAGTCCACGATCAAATAAAGGTATTTTCGCTTTCTTTGACTCAAGAATTTTTCCATTAACATAACTATATGTGATTGGCATATTAGAGTGAGTTAAATGCTTTAATATTGATTTCCAAATTCTAATTTTTTGGATTTATAAGAATTTAAATTTTCAATAGAATCAAGTTGTAGATCTTTTTCTTTTTTAAAAAATTCTTCAAGATGTTTAAAAAAATCTATGAGAGTTCTCGCTTTGAGTACAGTTTGAATGGATTTTATTTGTGGATTGTATGTTTTTAAAATACATGATCCTATTTGTTTGAGTCTTCCTAAAGAAAATATTTCAGATTGACTTTCTTCCATTAAAAAATGAAAATAATTTTTAAATAAATTTATTTGATCTTCTGTGTTGATATTTTTCTTAGGTTTATTTTGAATGTAATCGGAAACATCTCTTAAAAGCCAAGGGTTATGTAAAACACCTCTACCAATTGAAATTCCATCAACACCATAAATTTTAATTTTATCTAGAGCATGTTGTAAAGTTAAAACATCTCCATTACCTACAATAGGTATTTTGGATCTAGCTTTAACTTCACCTATTATTTCCCAGTTTGCTAAACCTTTGTAGCCTTGTTGACGCGTTCGACCATGAATGACGAAAAGACTAGCACCTTCTTCTTGAGCAATATGATGTGATTCTAAAACATTAATGTTATTATCAGTGTAACCGATGCGCACTTTAACAGAAACAGGTAAAGATACAGCCTGTACAACTGAATTAACAATTTTTTGGAAATGATTAAGATCCAATAAAAGGCCAGATCCACATTGGCGTTTAACAACCCTAGGAGAAGGACAACCACTATTAATTTCAATCATGTCTGCACTAGCCATTTCTGCAATTTTAGCTGTTTGAATCATAAATGAAGGCTCTCCTCCATAGATTTGAACACAGAAAGGGCGTTGTTGTTCATTAAACTTCATTTGTAAAACTGCTTTACGATTTTTATAAAATAGTTCCTTAGCAGAAATGAATTCTGATGTTAAAAGCCCTGTATTATGATTTGTTGTATGTTGTATAAGTTGGCGAAAAGGATAGTCTGTAACACCATGCATAGAGGAAAGGTAAATATTTGGAAAAATGGAAAAATCTCCAATTTCAATTGGTTTTAGTAAAGTTTGTGTTGGATTTAAGTTTTTGATAATTAACAATTTAGAATTTTAAATATTTATTGTGCATGGTTTATCATTATTTTTAAATAGTTAAAGCTTTTGTTATATTGTTTTTAGCAAAGATAAAATTTAACTTTGGTGTTTGATAATATGACTCAACAAAATTTACCTCAATGCGTTTGTGGATATACTCGAGAATCCTATAATAAACAAGTATCTATACAAATTCGTCAAGAATACAGTTTTTTGGGTATTTTTTGTTTATTAGTAGGAGTGAGTGCTATTCCAAAGAAAATATATTTTAGTTGTTTTGATTGTGAAAAAGAGTTTGATGTGGAAGTCAATCCCAATCGTAAATTTTTGAAAGAAAACATTTAGACCTTTTCATGTTTGCATTATTCTCTACACACCGATTTCAAATAGGTTTATTTTTATGTGTTCTGGCTTCTGGGTTTTCAGGAATTATTGCTGAATTGAATTTGTTTAATATCGCTCACCTTTTGGTTGGTGGAACTAATCGTATTTTAGCTTATACAATGGGAGTTATGATGTTCTTTATGGGGATTGGTTCTCTCTCCATCCGTTTTAAGTTTTTTAATTTAGATCGATTGACAATTTTCTTCTTAGTTGAAATTTTTTTGTCTATTTTTATTTCCTCTAGTGTTTTTGTCATCTATGCATTAGGATCTCTATATCCGAATTTGAGTTTATACTTTATTTTATTGTATAGTGCTACGATTGGTTTTTTAATTGGGTTTGAAATTCCATTGATGCTTTTAATTTTAGAGGAGAAAAAAAATAATTTAGTGAAAAATTCTTCATTAATTTTATTTGCTGATTATTTTGGTTCTTTGATTGGTTTTGTTTTATTTACACATATTTTTCTACATACATTTGGTTTGCCTTTGTCCGCATTAATAGTATCTAGTTTTAATTTAATTTTGGCATTGGGTGTAAGTATTTTATTTTACTCAAAGATGATAAAACGAAAATTGATTTACATTTTATTGTTACTCTCAACTGGAATTATTCTTGTATTATTTTTAAAATCAGATGCAATTATTGATTGGTCTGAAAAAAATCTTTTTAGAGATGATATTATTATTTCAAAACAAACACCTTATCAACAAGTTGTTTTAACTCAAGGTTCTAGGGAATTTTCAAAGATATATGATACAATTCGTCAAGAGAAAGGGAGAGTTTCAGAAGAGTATAAAGGTGAATTTGGAGATTTAAGAGTAGAAGAGTATAAGTCTATTTCGAAGAGTCCAGATATTCGTTTATTTATTAATGGAGGTTTACAGTTTTCGACCTTAGATGAATTTCGTTATCATGAATTATTAGTGCATCCTGCCATGTCAATACATCGTAACCCTAGGACAGTTTTGATTGGAGGTGGTGGAGATGGTTTGGCTTTAAGAGAAGTTCTAAAATACGAAAGTATTGAAAGAGTTTTTTTAATAGATATAGATTCAGCAGTGACAGATTTTTTTATTAATAACAAACTATGTAAAAATTTAAACAACTCTTCTTTAAGTCATCCTAAGGTAACTTTAGTTCATCAAGATATTCTTCAATTTTTAAGAGAAGCTTCTATTGTATTTGATGTTGTTATTTTAGATTTTCCAGATCCTCATCATGATGCAGTTGCTAAATTGTATAGTTTACAATTTTACCGTTATTTAAAACAACATTTATCTCTAGAATCCTTAGTTGTTACTCAATCTACATCTCCCATTTTTCATAGAAGGGCATTTGTAACAATTTATAAAACTTTAAACTTTGCGTTTAACCAAACAGTGTTACCTTACCAGGTTTCTATGCCATCCTTTGGGCAATGGGGTTTTCAAATGTTAAAGATGAATAAAACTTCGGAAGAATTAAAGTCTAGCTTATCAAAAATGAAATTAAAAGTTGAAACGCAGTATTTAAATGAAGATATCTTAAAGGGCATGACAAGCTTTGGAAAGGGTTTGTTTCAAGATAGTGCTTCAATTAAAATTGAAAATTGGCTTAGACCGAATTTAG
Source organism: Fibrobacteria bacterium (assembly GCA_965261055.1). Lineage (GTDB taxonomy): Bacteria > Fibrobacterota > Fibrobacteria > UBA11236 > JADFYW01. The sequence continues at coordinate 1,348,052 of OZ253440.1, forward strand.
TAGAAGCTTATCGAAATCCTTAATAGGTTTATAAATTTACCCAATCTTGAGGCTTTAGATAAAAATTAATTAAGTCCTTTTCAGGAGAGTTTTCAGGGAAGTTATCTTGATAATGCCAACGAGCTACTTTGGGCATTGAAATCAGTATGGATTCTGTTCTACCTCCAGACTGCAAACCAAAATGTGTTCCTCGATCGTATAATAAATTGAATTCAACATAGCGACTTCTACGAAGTTCTTGAAATTCCTTTTGCTTGATTGTAAAAGGTTTGTCTTTATTTTGATGAATAAAAGGAAAATAGAGGTTAGGGAAATTTAAACCTAGATTTTTTACGAAGTGAAAAGTTTTTAAAGGTTCTTTCTTGAGTTGATCAAAAAATAATCCTCCAATACCTCGGGTTTCTTTTCGATTGGGAAGAAAGAAGTAATGATCACATTGTTTTTTAAATAGGGAGTAGTCTTGATCATAGTTTAAACAAATCTCTTGTAATTTTTTATGGAAATCAATGATTTGATCTTTGTTTGGATAAGTTGGGGTTAAGTCAATTCCTCCTCCAAACCAATATGTTTTATTGGTTTTAAAATAGCGAATATTCATGTGAATTGTAGGAACAAATGGATTTTTAGGGTGAATAACTAAACTAACTCCTGTGGCGATAAAAGGAGTTTTTTCTTGAAAATCTTTGATAGAAATTGCTGTGTGTGGCAATTGGTCACCCTCAATCTTTGCAAAATTGACACCACCTTTCTCAATCCAATTAGAATCTTCCCAGACACGGGTAGTTCCTCCACCTGATCCTTTAGTATAATTCCATTTATCTTCTTGAGAAAGCGGGCTATTGTTGTTGGAAAAAAAATCTGTGATGTTGTTTTGAACCTCTTTGAAAGCTTTTATCACAGCTGTGTCTTGAATCATATGACAAAGCTAATTTTTTTAGTTATTTTCGTCTATATGAGTAGTTTAGTATCGTGGTGGCAAAACTTGCCGAGTTTAATGGAACCTGTTATTTTTAGAATAGGAGACTTTCCCATTAAATGGTATGGTCTTATGTACATTATTGTTTTTCTAGTTTACTATTATCTTGGAAGCTATCGACGAAAAACTAACCTTTTACAAAGACCTACTGATGCATTTCACAAAAATTTATCAACGCCTACCTTTTTGGGGGTCTTTATTGGAGGGCGTTTGGGGTATGTGTTATTCTATAACTTCTCTTATTATATTTCTAGACCGTTAGAAATTTTCTTGCCGTTTAATTCAGGAGGACAATTTACTGGAATTTCAGGAATGTCTTTTCATGGAGGAGTGATTGGAGTAGTAATTGCCTATTATATATACTGTAAAAAACATAAAGTTTCATTAGTTGATATAGGAGATTTTTATTTACCAGCTTTCCCGTTAGGTTATGTTTTTGGGCGTTTGGGTAATTTTATAAATGGAGAATTGTACGGTCGCGTAACTGATTCTGCTTTTGGGATGTACTTTTCGAAGACCGATTCAAGCGGTCTTTTAAGGCATCCTTCGCAATTGTATGAAGCTTTTTTTGAAGGAATTCTTTGTTTTGTTTTATTGTTTTGGATGAAGGATCGTGTTAAGAATAAGGGAACAATCTTTGCTTTATATTTTATCAGTTATGGCTGTGCTCGATTCTTTGTTGAATTTTTGAGACAACCCGACAAACAATTTCAAGATGCTCATGACTCCGTAGGTTTTGTCTTTTTTGACTTTAGTATGGGTCAAGTGCTTAGTACAATCATGATTCTTGGTGGTTTAGCTGTAATTTATTACTTTAGAAACACACCTTTAAATCGTAAAAATTGAATTTTAGCTAGTAAGTTAAAACGGATGCGATCTCGTTGTTCAATCTTGTGTGACCTTTTAGAAACTTAAGTTCAATTAAAAAAGAATACCCCACGACAATGCCACCTGCCTTTTTGGTAAGCTTTGTTCCTGTTTCCATGGTTCCACCTGTTGCTAAAACATCGTCTACTAAAAGGACTCGACTTGAGAGAGGCATTTGGTTTTGATGAATGCAAAGTATATCTGTACCATATTCTAAAGCATATTCAACGCTGTAGATTTTTCCAGGTAATTTATTAGGTTTTCGAATCGGCATAAAACTAGCGTTTAATATTTTAGCAATACCAGGAGCAAATAAAAATCCTCTAGCCTCAGCACCTATCACGACATCAATATTTTGATTGATGAACGGTTTTGCCATAGCTTCAATGGATTCTTGGTACAATTTAGGGTTTAAAAAAAGAGGAGTGATATCTTTAAACAAAATACCTTTTTTAGGGTAATTTGGAATATCTCGAATTACATTTTTAATTTGATTTTGTATCGTCATAATTTATTATTTAGAAACTAATTATCTTAGAGATAATCTCTGTAAAGACTAATTGACCAAAAGGTGTTAGTTTAGAAGCCGCTTGGTGTAATGCTTGTTTTTCGCCATTATTATGAATGATTTTTTTTAAAATTTTTTTAGAAGAATAGTTTAAGTCAATATACTCGTTGGGGAATTTAGATTTAAGGTACTTGTTTATTTTTTTTAATCTCTCAATTTTTTTGGGTTGATTTGAGAATAAAATCTCACAAGAGCCTACAATAAATTTTTTAGGTTGAATATTGATGTTGATAGTGTTAAAAAAATGATCAATATCTTCGAAAATTTTTGCAAGTTGTACTGATGATTCTATTTCTAGCGATCCTAAATGAATAAATAAATAGTGAGGTGATTTTCCGATTATATATTGCGAAATAAGGTTAAGGCTATTTTCGAAAGTAAGCTCTGTTTTCTGAACCGTTAATAAATGAGGGCAAGTATCGGGATAGAGGTATAGCAGTTTTGAAGATAATAGAAGATGGTAATCTAAGAATAAGTTATCTCCAATTAGAACCATATTTTTAGACTGGGCTATCATTGTGTATTGTTGACTTTTTAACGGTATTTTTACAAAGGCTTTATGGAAATGGATCCACTTGGACTTGAACCAAGGACCAAACGATTATGAGTCGTTTGCTCTAACCAACTGAGCTATGGATCCATTTTAAGTAGATAATAGTAATTTTTTAGCTTTTTGTAATTGGAGTTTTATTGTCTTTGTGTAGATTCTTTTAAACAAACTGATTGTTAGACTTGTTAAATTTTGTCCATGTTAGGACAACTTACCGAAAAATTAGAAGCCGCTTTTAAAAAAATAAGAGGGCAAGGAAAAATTTCAGAAGACAACATCAAGGAGATGTTACGAGAGATTAGAATTGCTTTTTTAGTTGCTGATGTTAATTTTAAGACGACTAAGGAATTCATTGCAAAAGTTAGAGAAAAGGCTTTAGGGCAAGATGTTTTAACCTCTATTACTCCTGGTCAATTATTAGTCAAAATAACTCAAGATGAGTTGACGGATCTATTGGGAAATTCTCCAATAGAATTGGTTTACAATAAGCCTTTAAATCAAATTATGGTTATGGGACTACAAGGTTCTGGTAAAACAACTTTTTGTGCTAAGCTAGCCTTTAGTCTTAAAAAAAATCAAGGGAAAAATCCATTGTTAGTTGCTGGTGATGTGTATCGTTTAGCTGCTATAGATCAACTTAAAACATTAGGTCGTTCAGTTGATATTGAAGTTTATGAAGAAGATTTAAAAAATCCTGTAGATATTGCTAAAAATGCTCAAAAGTACGCTGAAAAAAATGGTTTTGATACTGTGATTTATGATACAGCTGGTCGTTTAGAGATTGATGAAAAATTAATGAGGGAGTTGAAGGACATTAATCGTCTTATTAAACCTGAACATCGTTTTTTTGTTGCTGATGCTACAATGGGTCAGAGTGCCGCTCAGGTTGCAGATCAATTTAATCAGCAGATAGATATTTCAGGTGTTGTTTTAAGTAAAATGGACGGAGATTCTAGAGGTGGAGCTGTTTTAAGCGTTAAATCAGTAACTGGAAAGCCTATTGTTTATATGGGAGTAGGTGAAAAAATTCCGCAATTAGAACTTTTTTATCCAGATCGTTTAGCTTCTAGAATTTTAGGAATGGGAGATATTATCTCCTTAGTAGAAAAAGCACAACAAGTTTTTGATGATCAAGCTGAGTTGCAGTTAGCTAAGAAAATAGGCAAAAATAAATTTGATTTATTTGATTTTGAACAACAGCTTAAAGCTATGAAAAAAATGGGTTCTATTACTGATATTATAGGAGTGATTCCAGGCATGTCAAAAATGAAAGTAGGAGATGTTGATGAAAAAAAATTAGTTCACATTTCTGCTATTTTAAGCTCTATGACACACAAAGAAAAACAAAGTCCTAAAATTATTGACGGCTCTCGCCGCCGTCGTATTGCCAAAGGTAGCGGGACAAACTTGGAAAAAGTGAATCAGCTCTTAAAACAATTTGATCAAATGAAAAAAATGATACAGCAAATGAAAAGTATGAAATCTAAAAAAGGCGGTCACATTAGAGGAATGCTAAAGCAGATGCAGGGTCAAAACTTTAAAGGGACGAAATTTTAGATTTCAAACCTTTTTAAGAGTGTTACAAAAGAAAGTTTTATTTGTTGGTTATGGCTACATGGGGCGTACACATGGTGTAACGGCTTTAGAGATAAATCAGTATAATGTTTTAGGTCTTGTAGAAACTAATCCAGAACAAGTTAAGTTATTTAATAAAGATTATAAAGATGCCTTATGTTTTTTAAAGTTATCAGATGCTTTAGAAACTTTGAATCCTGATATTGTAGTGTTAAGTGTAGGAGTACATGTTAATGCTCATTATATTCAACAATCATTTAAAAATGGAGCACATGTTTTTGTAGAAAAGCCTTTAACTTTAAATTGTGCTGAGTATCGAAAAATTAAAAGAATGGGAGAATATTATTGTCGCTATCTTAAAGTTGGCTATATTTTGAGAGAACACCCTGCTTACCAGAGGTATTTATCTAAGATAGAGGAGTGTTTTTATAGGATCAATTTTAATTGGAAGATAAATCTGATTCAATATCAATCGTTAGAAAAATGGAAAGCTTATAAATTAAAAGTAAGATCTCCATTAATTGATTGTTGTGTTCATTATATAGATCTTTTTTTAAAAGTATGTCAAGATTTAGGTTTAACAATTTCTTTATTAAAAAAAACAGAAGAAGAAAATCATCATTTTTATCGAGGATCTATAGAGTTAGAAAATTCTAATCAATCTATCTTTTGTTTTTCTCTAACAGTTTATCTAGACTTTAATCAAAAGTCTGAATTCTTGTCTGTAGTGGGAAATGAAAATCAAGAGCTAATTTTGAGATCAAAAAAAAGGGTTGTAAATTTTGAGCATGAAATTGTGCTTAAGAAAAATAATAGAGTTTTGGAAAAAAATTATATAAAAAATGAACCAGATAGGATTGCATTGAATAAATTACAACATTTAAAATTTTTGCATGAGATAGATTCTTTTGATAAGGGAATACTCCCTAATTTTGATAGAGAGCGAATTCTGGTTTCTTTAATAGAATAGCGTCAGAATTGATAGATCTTTCTTGAATTGTAATTATATCTTCATTAACAAATGATAAAACACTAAATTTAGTTTCATATGACAAAAACATTTTCCAGACAAATAAGAGAAGCTTTTTTTGAAGACGATTTAATGACTAGTATAGGTCTTGTAAAAAAAACAGTACAGGAACACAAAGATTTTTTAGCTCAGCAAAGAAAAGATGACACTGGTTTAGTGTTGGGGAGAAATTTATCTATTCTTGTTGATAGATTAATTCGTTGCATGTGGGATCAATTAGGTTGGTCCTCAGAACATGATAGTGCCCAAATGTCAATAGTCGCTGTAGGAGGTTATGGGAGGCAAGAATTGTGTCCTAAATCTGACATTGATATTTTATTCTTAACTTCTAAGAATTTATCTGAAAATGAGAAATCTCAAATTGAATTTTTTGTTCAAAGATTATGGGATTATGGTTTTGATGTAGGCTCTTCAGTTCGTTCGATCCGACAATGTTGGGGAATAAGAAATAAAGATGTTACAACTTGGACTTCTTTTTTAGATGAACGATTTGTTGTAGGTCATTTTGATTTATATCAAAAATTTTCTGATAAAATAAAGCAAAGAGGTTTTGTTAATCATCGCCGACTATTTATAGAACAAAAACTAAAAGAGCGTCAGATTAGACTTGGTCGCTATGGAGGTTGGAATCAATTTTTAGAACCGAATCTAAAAGAAGTAAGTGGAGGCCTTAGAGATGTTCATACAATTTTGTGGATTGCAAAGCAGAAATATGATATTCGCTGTTTTGATGATTTGGTTCGATATGGAGTTTTTAGACCTAAAAATGTAGTTGATTTGGAAAATGCGTATAGTTACCTTCTCAAGACTCGTTGGTGGTTGCATTTTTTAACGGATTCTAAAAATGATATTTTGTCTTTTGATTATCAGAAAGAGGTAGCAGGGTATTTCTTATTTAAGGAAGATGAACAGCAAACAAAAACACAGTTATTTTTAGGTACTTTGAGTTTTAATATAAAAGTGATTAATAGAATAACCAGTGAGTTTGTATCTCGTTGGGATCAAAAGTGGAAAATACAGAGTTTATACTTTAAAAAGAATACAAATAATTTTTTTAAAGAAAAAAAAGGTTCTTTACAGTTGATAGATGTAAACATCAATTATTTTATGAATGATTATCAATTAATGTTTGATTATTTTGATATTATGAATGAAACGGGCTTGTCGTTAAGTAGTATAGCTCATGCTCGTTTGACACAAACTATTCAGTATTTAGAAGTACAGGTTTTAGAAATGAATTTGTTTTTAAGGCGTTTTTTGAATATTATGAAATTTGGAAAATGTATTGAACAAACTTTGTATGCGATGCATGATGTTGGTTTAATTGAATTGATTGTTCCTGATTTTAAATATATTCATTCCCATTCGCAGTATAGTATTTATCATATTTATACGACGGATGCACATACCTTAATTTTATTAAGCACCTTATCTAAACTGTCTGCTAGCAAAGATCCAAAACTAACAGAACTTGTTAGTGCTTATTCCAGAATAAACGATTTAGATGTTTTGTATTTGGCTTGTCTTTTTCACGATATAGGTAAGGGTGTTGAAGGTAATCATAGTGTTACTGGAGCAAAAATGATTGAAGACTATATGGAAAAGCAAGGTTTTCGTTACTCTCAGATAAAAGAAGCTTCTGATCTCGTTTTTTATCATTTGGAAATGAATGAAATTGCTCAAAGAAGAAATATTGACGATTTAGAAACAATTGAGAATTTTGCAAAAAAAATGAAAGAACCCTCTGTTGTTCATAAATTGTATGTTTTAACATATTGTGATACATCGTCTGTACATCCAGATGCTTGGTCTGATTGGAAAGGTGATTTGTTAAAAAAACTGTACATTCGAACTCTAGAGTATATGAAAGGGAGTGATAAGTTTTTAAGTCATCATGATAAAGAGAGTGAGTTGATTGAACAATTGTCATCTAGTTATTCTAGGAAGAAGATAAAAGGACATTTGGATTTAATGCCAATTCCTTATGTGATGGAAGTCTCTGCAACAGTACTGGCGATGCATATTAAAATGTTAGAAGCTATTGCTAAAGAAAAAATATCAATGAATGTGTTGTATCATTCTTCTTTTATAGAAGTTCATATTTTAACTCAAGATGGACCTGATATTTTGTCTTCTATGATGGGAACTTTTTTGAAATTGGATATCCCTATTATTGAAGCAAAGATCTATACTCGTCAAGATGGTCTTGTATTAGATCAGTTCAAGTTCAATCATAATAAAGACACAAATAAAACGAAAATGTTTTCAAATTTAAAACGCTTTTTAAAAGATCAACTTTTAGTTTTTTTAGAATCACCAGAATTAAATTTAAAAGCAGAAATAAATAGCAATAATCATCAAGGTACTGTTGTAGCTCAATCTGCTATAATGAGAAATTTTAAGGTAAAATTTTCAAATTCTATATCATATGATTTTAGTGTTATAGACATTTCTTGTTATGACTTTTTAGGCTTGAATTATTTAATTGTAGATGCTTTACATCAATGCCAAGTTCAAATTCATGGAGCAAATTTAACAACAGAGGCTAGTCGAGCTTTTAATTCTTTTTATGTAACTGGAGTGGATTATCAAAAAATTACAAATTTTAATCATATTAGCAAGATTAAAGATGAATTAAAGAAGGTTTTAAAGAAATCAGAGTTACTTCAGTAGTGTAGTTTAATTTTAATGAAATAAGTTTTTAATTAAAACTTCTATTCTATTACAGCTAAAAAATGAAATGATTGCGAATGCCAGGATTTGAACCTGGAGTCTTCTGATTCGTAGTCAGATGCCTTATCCAATTTGGCCACACTCGCAATCATTTAAACTACAATTTAATTTATCTTATTTTTGTTTCCTATTATTATTTTCAAGCTCTGATGTTTTAGTAGAAATAGAGTTGATTAAGTGTTTATAAAAGTTGAGTAAAGACTTTGAATAGCTTTTGTGTAGTCTTGTTCTTCAATACCAATAATAATATTTAGTTCAGAAGAGCCTTGGTCAATAATTTTGACATTTATGTTAGATTCTTTTAGAGCATTGAATAATTGAGAGGCGGCTCCAATATAACTTTGCATTCCTTCACCAACTGTAGCAATTAGTGCTAAATTATCTTGGAAATAAACAGAATCAGGTTGCATAATGCGTTGAATACTATCACAAAGTAAATCTTTTTTATCAGTAAGTTCATCTTTTAGAACAACAACACTCATTGAATCAATGCCAGTAGGCGAATGTTCGTAATTAACTCCGTTGGATTCAAAAATACCTAATACCTTTCTACCAAAGCCTCGTTCTTTGTTCATCATATGTTTTTCAATATGAAAAATACAAACATTTTTTTTACCCGCAATGCCAATGACGGATTGTTTTGTTAAGGAGCGTTTGCTTAAAATTAAAGTTCCTTGATCGTCTGGTGCGTTTGTATTTTTGATGTGAATAGGAATTTGAGCATCTCTAACAGGAGCGATTGCTTCATCATGAAAAACATTTGCACCCATATAGGCTAATTCTCTTAATTCTCGGTAAGTAATTTCTGAAATTGTTTTAGGTTGATTTACAATACGAGGATCTGTCATTAAAAAACCAGAAACATCAGTCCAGTTTTCGTATGTTTTGGCATTAATCGCTTTGGCGACAATTGCTCCTGTGATATCAGATCCACCTCTTGAAAAAGTTTTAATTTTTCCATTAGATCCTTGACCGTAGAATCCTGGAATTACACAAGGAGAATTAGCATTAAGCAGAGCTTCTTTTAAAAGAGTATAACTTTGACTATCAATTTGTCCTAGAGAATTAAATAAAATAAATTTTTCAGGATGAATCAGTTTGCAATTTAGATAGTTGCTCATGAGGATTCCTGAAAAGTATTCGCCTCGTGAGGCAACAAAATCAATAGAAATGTTATCATTTAAAAGTTGCTGTTTGAAGGTATTTAATTTTAATTGAAGTTGTGTTTTGAGAGCAAGCTCCTTTTCTATAAGTAAATATCGTTCTTCAATTTGGTTAAATATTTTATGAAATGGCAATTTTTGTTGACTAAGTTTATGACAAGTATACAGTAAATCTGTAATTTTAATTTCATCTGGAGTTTGTTTTCCTGCTGCGGAAACAACGATAAATTTACGTTTTTTATCTTGTTCAATAATGGCTTTTATCTTCTTGTACTGACCTGCATTGGATACGCTAGATCCACCAAATTTACTGATAATATAGGACATAATAATTGAGGGTAAAAGAGTTTATCCAAATATAATAAGATTCAATAGATTTGACTGAGACTAAATGGAAGACATCTAGAGGTCGTTGGCATTTTGAATTGTAGACTAAAATATAAGTATTATATAGTGGTTTTATTCTTAGATGAATTATTTAAGAGTGTATTTTTATATATTGATTAAAGATTTAAATAATATGAATTCAAAAAATTGTTTTAGAAAAGAAAGTTTAAGAGTTTTTTTTAAGAATTTGATTAAATTAGACCAGGAAAGATCTAAAGATTCTTTTATAGATTTGTTTTTATTGGAAATAAAAGCACATTTAAAATTGAGTCAAATGCCTTTGTGCTTCATTGAAGGATCTAATCAAAAAAAAATAGAGGTGTATCCTCAATCTGAATTATATTCTCCTAAAACTTCATTTGAATGGTTTAAGTATCAACGAAATCTACAATCGTTAATATTGTTTAGGAATAAAAAATGGAAAACTCTTTCCGATATTTCTTCCGCATTTAATGTTTTTTCTGGTTTAACTATTGCTGTTCCTTTGGTATCTATGTATCAAAAATACTGGTTTATATTTCATTTTGATTCAATTATATCTACTAGGTTAGTTGAAAATATCCTTAAACTATTTCAAAAAATAGTGGATTATCAACAACAAAAAAATATTCTGTTAAATACTTTTTTAAAAGAAAAATTAAGAATAAAAGAAGAATCCGTACAGTTTTTATTACATCAGTTAAAAACGCCTTTATCAAAAGTAACCGAATCTTTTTTAAAATTAGAAGATTGCCTTAATTTGTCGTCTGTTGTAGACAAAGATTTAATCAATCCTTTTGTAGAATCAGGAAAAAATTGCCTTTTAAATTTAGATTCCAGAATCCGTTCGTATTTAGATATTATTAGAATAGAACATGAAGTTATTTTAAGCCCTATTGACTTAAAATTTCTTTTAGAAGAAGTTGTAAAAGGTTCTTTTTTCAATTTACAAGATAATGAATCAATTCAAATACAAGTTGATTCAAATGTTAAGATTCAGGCTAATCGTTCTTTAACATATCAAATTTTTGAAAATTTAATACAAAATTCTTTAGACTCTTTAAAGGACAATGTTGTGAACGAGAAGAAGGAAATAAAAATAATACAAACACAAATTTCTACAGTAGAAGTATTGATAGAGGTTATTGATTCAGGTCAAGGTGTTGTAAATTTAAAAAGAGAAAGTATTTTTGAGCCCTTTTTTTCAAGTAAACTTGAAGGACATGGCTTGGGATTGTTTTTTTGTCGTAAAGTTATTTCTGCTATGAGTGGAAGTATTTCATATTGTTCTTCAATGTTTTTGAATAGCGATGGGTTTCATCTTAAGTTTAAACGAGGGAAAGTATGATTTTAATTGTTGAAGACGATTTAGTTCAGTTAGAGAGTTTAAAAAAGAATTTACCTAAAAATATATTGGTGGAGACAGCTACTAATATTGATTTAGCAAAAGATAAAATTGAGAATCTCAAAAAAAAAAATGTAGAGTATAATATTATATTTTTGGATTTTCAATTAGAAGATAGAACTGCCTTAGATTTGATGCAATGGAAAGTGATGCGAGAGATTAAATCTAAAGTGATTGTGATGTCTGCTTTCACTACTATTCCTAAAGTTGTTGAAGTGATTCGTTTAGGAGCAATAGATTTTTTAGAAAAACCAGTGGTAGTTGAAAAAATAAATGAAATTTTAAAATTGTATTCAAAAGATGTGATAGATGAAAAACAAAATTTTTTCTTGAATCAGAATATTGATATTATAGCAAGCCCAAATTCCCCTTTACAAGATTCTTTGAAATTAGCCGATGTTATAAGTTCTAAAGAATTTCCCGTGTTTTTGAGGGGTGAAAGCGGAACAGGTAAGGAAATGCTAGCTCAATATATTCATCAAAAATCTCAACATTGTAAGGGAGAGTTTGTTGCTTTGAATTGCTCCGCAATTCCTGAAAATTTAATTGAGTCCGAGTTGTTCGGTTATGTAAAAGGAGCATTTACAGGAGCGAACCAAGATTATTTAGGTCAGATTCGTAAAGCAAATAAAGGAACATTATTTTTAGATGAAATAGGAGATATGCCTTTGAGTGTACAAACTAAACTTTTGAGAGTATTACAAGAAAAGAAAGTAATGCCTGTTGGAAGTTTGAAGCCCTATTCTGTTGATTTTAGAATAATTTCAGCAACACATAAAAATCTAGAGAGATTGGTTGATTTGGGTGAATTTCGTCAGGATTTATATTATAGAATTTGCGTTTTCCCCATTATGATACCAGCTTTGCGAGATCGGATAGAGGATATTCCTTTATTGATTTCTCATTATTTGGAAAAACAAAATTTTATAAAAGATGACATTAAAAAGATAGTTCAAACATTACCAGATTCTATTAAAACATACCTTTGGCAAGGAAATGTCAGAGAACTAGAAAATGTTGTATATCGTTTTGTCGCAATGCAAAGTTTAAATCCAAGTTGGGAGGATTGTTTAAAAACTTCTGGTTATCAAAATAAGTCTATTGTAAAAACTAAGAAACGGAGCGATCAAGAAATTTTACAAGCATTAGATTGTTTCAATCAACATAGAGAGAAAACAGCAATTTTTTTGGGAATATCTCGTCGTAATTTACAATATAGACTTTCAAAAATTAAAAAAAATCAAGAATAATTCTATTTGACTTGAATATTGAAATGGGTTTTAAAAATATTCTTGTAATAGAGTAGTGTATCAATGGTATCGTCTTTTTATTGCCAAATTTAGTTTCTCTATCTTTTGAAGTAAATGGTATCCTTGGTATAAGGATTTTAAATACTAGAATAAATAAGGGTATTTGTAAGACAGAAGTGTGACTTCATAAAGTATGAAGTCATTTCTAAGAAAAAGTCTTTTAAATCTGCGCTTATTTGAATAAGTTTTTGTGTTACAATAATAAATGAAGTAGGGTATCAGGTAAATTTGTAATAAGAATTTGAAGGAATTTCAGTGAGTTTTTATAAAAGCAAAAGTTGAAGAAAACTTTGTTTATGATTATATGTTGAAATAGAATAAGTTATATTTTCGAGTTTGGGAGGTTTTTATTATGAAAATTTTGACGGCTATATTATTTTTGTGTTGTTCTTTTTCTTTTGCAAAGGGAGACAACTATAATTACAGTCCTAGCAAAATGTTACCCGCTTTTAGTTATCAATTAAGAGCTGATAATGCGGTAGATACATTCCGTTTTAAGGATACTTATAGCCCTATTTTTTTAACAGAAGATCAAAGTTTAATTTCAAGAAAAGGCAAAAGAACGATTGTTTTTTTCTTTTCAGCTGTTTGTAAGCATTGTCAGCAAGCAATTTCTAAACTTTTAAAACTTAAACCTCTTTTTGCTGAAAATAATGTAGACTTAATTGCTATTGCGACTAAATCCAACAAGTTAACGCATATACAACAATTTATTTCTAGGTTCAAAGTGAAAGTGCCTATTTTCCATGATAAAAAACAATCCTTCGCTCGTCGTTACGGTATTGGCGTTGTTCCAGTTGTTATGGTGATTAATGAGAAAGGTAATTATTTTAGAATTAATCCGTTTCATTCAGATAAATTGAAAGAAATGTTTGAGCATATTTTCGGAGACAAAGCTTTGTTTCCAAAGAAATAAACTTTTTACTATAAAGTAAAAGCAAAATAAAATGAGAAACAATCTAAGGTTTTTAATTGTTAGTGTTGGCTTGTTTTTTTTGTTTCAAAATGCATATTCGCAGTTGCCTTCTTTGACTTTAGCTCCAGGAGCTAGGCAATTAGGAATGGGAGAAGCTTTTACAGGATTAGCAAACGATGCATATGCAGCTTTTTTTAACCCCGCAGGTCTTGCTTTTGCTCCCCTTTCCGATGAATGGTCTTTAGAAAGAAAGTATTTGCCAAGCAAATTTTCTTTATTAGTTTCACAGTCTAAATCTAATTTTTTTTCTCAAGAAGAAGTATGGTCATCTCAAGGTGATACTTTACTTTTTTTTGATGGGAAAGTATGGAATGATTATCATTTGCAGTTTGTTTTTAGACAGGATCAGTTATCACAAGTTGTTGAAAAATACACAGGAGTCGTTCCAAACCTTGATTCTTTGATTAAGATGGTTTCTAATTTTAACAATTGGGATTCTTTGAGCTTAATTAAGCAAGTTAAATTACCTTATAATCTTTTGTTTAGTGGAGAAAAAATACAAGCAGTAGAGATTGATAAGAATCAGAGAGTTTGGGTGGGAACAAATAAAGGTTTGTATAGATTTAATGGGCAGAGATGGAAAAATTTGTCTGTCGCTAAAGTTTTTCAATCTTTTGATACATTATTTGTGACTTCGTTGTCTGTAGAAAAAGGAAATGTTTGGATAGGGACCCGACAGGGGTTGTATCGTTACCGTAAAGGAAGATTTTCTCGTCGAGGTGCTTTGCTTTTACCACAACAACATATAACTTCTATCGCTACACATGCAAAAGATGAGTTTGTTTATGTTTCTTATTTGGGAGGTATCGCTCGTTATCGATCACCAAACAATAAAAATGAGAAAGGACGTTGGAAATTATTTTCTGAGCAAGATGGAATATATTCGGCGATTATCTTAGATATGACTTTAGACGCGAAAGGGAATCTATGGGTTTTACATCCCAATGCTGTTTCACATTATAATTTATTAGGATGGAAAAGAACAATTTTTAAAAACTATAGTCTATCAGGTATCTCTATAGACAAGAATGATCATGTTTGGGTTGCTACAAATGAAGGTGTTTGGAGAAATCGTTATAATCATAAGCAAAACAAAAATAAATGGACACATTATCATACTGGAAATGCATTATCTAAAAACCGTAGTTTAGCTGTAGCTTCTTCAGGAGATAACACATGGTTTATAACTCAAGCGGGAGTTGAAAAATATTCGGCAGCTCGTTCCCAAGTTGGTTTTTTCTTTGAGAATCTACTTCCTGCTTTGCAAATTGATAATTTATTTCACGCTTTTTTAGTAAGCACTTTTCCTATAAAAGAATGGGGAACAATAGGTGGGTTTATAAATTTTCTTTCTTTAGGTTCAATCACTTCTGAAAATTTGAATCAAGCTTCACCTGGGATAGAAATGGTGGCAGCTTTGTCTTACGGAACAAAATTGACTGAAACTTCAAGTATTGGATTAAATTTTAAATTTATTTATGTGTCTTTAGGAGCAGGGTCAATTGCGAATGGATCAGATGGTATAGCGACTAGTTATGCATTTGATTTAGCTTTTTTGCTTAAGCATGTTGGAATAAAAAATTTTCACTTTGGTATTAATTTTCAAAATATAGGACCAGGTATATCTTTTGTGGAGCAGTCACAAGAAGATCCATTGCCGTTTACTTGGAAGTTGGGACTAGCTTATGAAGTATTCAAAACTTCTAACCATGAATTAAATTTGGTCGCTGACTTGAATAGAGAGGCTGTTTTTGAGAACAGATCGCAAGCTGAGGTCACTCCTATTTATATAGGTGCATGGAGGGATTTAATAGAACCTTTTGGTAGAAATGATAGTCGTAACAGTAGCCTATCCTCTGTTTTGAATCAAAATATTAGAAAGAGTATTTATAATTTAGGAGCAGAGTATATCTACGCACAAGTCGTTGCTCTTAGAAGTGGCTATTTACTTGATATAGTTGGTCAAAGAAACGAATTGGATCTAGGAGTTGGTTTTTTTGTTTCTAATATTTTTAAAGTAAATGGAGCGTTCTTAAGAGATTTAGGTTCTGGAGTTAGGACAGGTCAATTTAGAGTTGATTTATTGTTTACTTTTTAAATAAAATCAAAGACATATGGCATTCAAAATAACAAAACATTAACAGCTTTTATTTTTATTATCCTTTATCTACTTGTGAATTTTTGTGGACAAATACATTGTATTATAAATGCTTTTAAATACTACCTTTTTTCTTACTCATTTATTACCTAATATATAGGTGTTCTAAGAATTTAGAGATTCTAAAGATGTATTTAAACTGATATAGTGCTCATTAGTGCTCATTTTTTAAGTAACTTTTTAAGCAATTTTTTTTGTATGAAAAATAACTTTCCTAAAATAATAAATAGTTTTGTGAAAGTGAGTTTTTTAAACCCAGTGTTTGTATAGTAATATAGAGCTAAAGATTTTAGACTCATGTTATCTGGACATTTTAAAGGCTCTGGATGACCATGATAAGAATTGGTGTAAAAATCGCCATTGTTTAAATTTGGGCAATATTTTTTTCACACTGCGTTGTATTCACACTGCATCATAGATGTATTCCATAATTCAAAATGACGACCATATTTTTTTTCCAATTTTTTCATTTGGATTTTGCATATTTAAAGCTTCTTTTTACTTTTGAAAATCTGGAAATTCTCGTAAGACTTCGTCTAATATTTTATCTGTGAACAAATATTTAAAGACAATATTAGGAAAAGGTAATGCTACTGTATATTTTTGATTATACTTTAGACCTATTTGGTCAATTAGAGTATCTTTATTTGGAAAATAAGACAATGTGCTTTTAAATGTAACGAAAAACAATGTAGTATTATTCATTCACTATATTTTTCTTTTTCTCTTTTTTTAAACAAAACTAAAGAATAGTATTTTTTAGAGTTGAAGAAAGTTTATTCAATTTTAAGGTTTCTATCAGGATCGCTTATTTGGTATGAATTTAATCTACATTTCCATTCGGTAGCAATTCCAACTTAAACTTTGTATCAGTTAGGGTAATGTTTGTTTAATATTATATTACACCTTTCTAGTAAATTTACTTAAGTATAGATGATTTAAAACGTATCAGTGGTTTTTGAAAAATAAAAATAGGTCGTTACAGCAATGTTATAATTGATACAGTTTTAAATATTGTTACGAAAATCATGTAAAGACTATGCAGTTATAGTCTATGCTACTAATGATTAAAGTAATGAGGAATGTAGTTTTTTTATTCTTATTATTTTTATTCTTATTATTCTTGTTGCCAAAGTTATAGAATATTGTTATATTTTCCAGCACTCCAGCACTCCAGCACTCCAGCACTCCAGCACTCCAGCACTCCAGCACTCCAAGACACTTATGCTTAAATTATTTATATTTATATTTACAACGTTAACCATTTATAATTGTGGCGATACAGTCGACCCATCAATTCCAGTAACTAGTGTGAGTGTTCATCCTCCTGAAGTAAGTTTAGTAGCGGGAAATATAGACACAGTAGAAGCGACAGTAGAACCATCTGATGCGACAGATAAAACATTGACATGGTCAAGTAGTGATTCATTAATAGCGACAGTTGATAACGGTGTTATCACAGGAGAATCAGTGGGAGAAGTGAGAATAATAGTGACCTCTACAGTAGATGACTCTAAAGTAGATACAGTAACGCTCACAGTAACACCATCAAGTGTAATTGGTGTGAAGTGTTGATCATTCTACAGTAGCAATAGCAGTGGGAAATACAGACACATTCGTAGCCGAGGTATTACCAGCTAATGCTTCAGATAAAAGAGTGACATGGTCAAGTAGTGATCAAGCCATAGCGACAGTATCAGTATCATCTACTGGTATAGTAACAGGAGTATTAGTAGGGACAGTGGACATCATAGTCACAACAACAGATGGTAATTTTAAAATTTGATTGAAAATAAACATTTTTGATAGTGGAATTTTCTAAACAACAAAAAAATAAACAATAAACAATAAACAATAAAAAGAAAATAACTATGTATAAATTATTTATAATGACAATGACAATGATGATATGGAATTGTGGAGGTACTGTCACTACTTCAACAGCAGTAAGTGTAACGGGTGTGAGTATTGATACTTCTGGAATAAGTTTAGAAGTAGGATCGACAGCAACAGTCTTAGCGACAGTAGAACCCGCTAATGCGACAAATAAAACAGTGGCTTGGTTAACAAGTGATGCTCAAGTAGCGACAGTTGATTCAAACGGTGTTATAACAGCAGAAGGAGAAGGCACAGCGGATATAACCGTAACGACAATCGACGGATTTCACACAGCGGAAGTAACCGTAACAGTAACAGCTGCACCAATCGGAACAGTAAGTGTAAGTAGTGTGAGTGTTGATAATTCTACAATAAGTATAGTAGATGGATTGACCGCCACAATTCTAGCGACAGTAGCACCTGCTAATGCGACAGATAAATCGGTGACATGGTCAAGTTCTTCTACATCAGTAGCGACCGTTGATAACGGTGTGATAACAGCAGCAGGAGCTGGAACAGCAACCATCACCGTAACGACAAGCGATGGATCTCACACAGCGGAAGTAACCGTAACAGTAACAGCTGCACCAATCGGAACAGTAAGTGTAAGTAGTGTGAGTGTTGATAATTCTACAATAAGTATAGTAGATGGATTGACCGCCACAATTCTAGCGACAGTAGCACCTGCTAATGCGACAGATAAATCGGTGACATGGTCAAGTTCTTCTACATCAGTAGCGACCGTTGATAACGGTGTGATAACAGCAGCAGGAGCTGGAACAGCAACCATCACCGTAACGACAAGCGATGGATCTCACACAGCGGAAGTAACCGTAACAGTAACAGCTGCACCAATCGGAACAGTAAGTGTAAGTAGTGTGAGTGTTGATAATTCTACAATAAGTATAGTAGACGGATCGACAGCAACAGTAACTGCGACAGTATTACCAAGTAATGCGACCGACAACTCGGTGACATGGTCAAGTTCTTCTACATCAGTAGCGACCGTTGATAACGGTGTGATAACAGCAGCAGGAGCTGGAACAGCAACCATCACTGTAACGACAACCGACGGACTTTACACAGCAACAGTAGCAGTAACAGTAACACCGATATTGGTAAGTGGTGTGAGTGTTGATTCTTCTGAAGTAACTTTAGTACATGGATCGGAGGCAACAGTAACGGCGACCGTATTACCAACTAATGCGACAAATAAAACAGTGACATGGTTAAGTTCTCTTACATCAGTAGCGACAGTTAATTCAAACGGTGTTATAACAGCAGAAGGAGCTGGCACAGCAACAATCACAGTCACGACAGAAGATCAAGAGCAAACAGCGACAGTATCTGTGACAGTAATACCGATATTGGTAAATAATGTGATCGTTAGTGCTACAGTAGGTATAGTAAACGGATTGACAAAAACAGTAACGGTGACAGTAGTACCAGATAATGCTGCCAACAAAGGATTGATGTGGTTAACAAGTGCTGATGCAATAGCGACCGTGGATCAAAATGGTGTAATAACAGCATTAGGAGTGGGCACAGCGAACATCACCGTAACGACAATTGACGGATCTAATATAACAAAGACAATAGCCGTAACAGTCACAGCATCAGCAGTAAGTGTAACGGGTGTGACTGTTGGAAGTGCTACAGTAAGTATAGTAAACGGATCGACAGCAACAGTAACGGCGATAGTATCACCAGGTGAAGCGACAGATAACTCAGTGACATGGTTAAGTAGTGATGATCAAATAGCGACTGTGAATCCAAGTGGTGTGATAACAGCAGTAGGAGTGGGCACAGCGGACATCACCGTAACGACAACCGACGGATCTCACACAGCGACAGTATCTGTGACAGTAACACCGATATTGGTAAGTAGTGTTAGTGTTGGCAGTGCTACAATAAGTATAGTAGACGAATCGACAGCAACAGTAACGGCAACAGTATTACCAGCTAATGCTGCAAATAAAGTATTGACATGGTCAAGTAGTGATAATCAAATAGCGACTGTGAATCCAAGTGGTGTGATAACAGCAGTAGGAGTGGGAACAGCAACCATCACCGTAACGACAACCGACGGATCTCACACAGCGACAGTATCTGTGACAGTAACACCGATATTGGTAAGTAGTGTTAGTGTTGGCAGTGCTACAATAAGTATAGTAGACGAATCGACAGCAACAGTAACGGCAACAGTATTACCAGCTAATGCTGCAAATAAAGTATTGACATGGTCAAGTAGTGATAATCAAATAGCGACTGTGAATCCAAGTGGTGTGATAACAGCAGTAGGAGTGGGAACAGCAACCATCACCGTAACGACAACCGACGGATCTCACACAGCGACAGTATCTGTGACAGTAACACCGATATTGGTAAGTAGTGTTAGTGTTGGCAGTGCTACAATAAGTATAGTAGACGAATCGACAGCAACAGTAACGGCAACAGTATTACCAGCTAATGCTACAAATAAAGTATTGACATGGTCAAGTAGTGATGATCAAATAGCGACTGTGAATCCAAGTGGTGTGATAACAGCAGTAGGAGTGGGAACAGCAACCATCACCGTAACGACAACCGACGGATCTCACACAGCAACAGTAACCGTAACAGTAACACCGATATTGGTAAGTAGTGTGACTGTTAGTAGTGCTACAGTAGGTATAGTAAGCGGATCGACAGCAACAGTAACGGCAACAGTATTACCAGCTAATGCTGCAAATAAAGTATTGACATGGTCAAGTAGTGATGATCAAATAGCGACTGTGAATCCAAGTGGTGTGATAACAGCAGTAGGAGTAGGCACAGCAACTATCACTGTAACGACACAAGATGCATCTACTATAACAAAAACAATAGTCGTAACAGTCACAGCATCAGCAGTAAGTGTAACGGGTGTGAGTGTTGGTAGTGCTATAGTAAATTTAGAAGTAGGATCGAGAGAAACAGTAGTAGCGACAGTAGTACCAGCGACTGCGACAGATAAAACAGTCACTTGGACAAGTAGTGATGATCAAATAGCGACCGTGGATCCAAGTGGTGTGATAACAGCAGCAGGAGTAGGAACAGCGACCATCACAGTAACGGCAGATGGAGGGCACACAGCAACAGTAGATGTAACAGTCACAGCATCAGCAGTAAGTGTAACGGGTGTGAGTGTTGGTAGTGCTATAGTAAATTTAGAAGTAGGATCGAGAGAAACAGTAGTAGCGACAGTAGTACCAGCGACTGCGACAGATAAAACAGTCACTTGGACAAGTGGTGATAATACAATAGCAACAGTTGATTTAAATGGTGAAATAATAGCCGTAGGAGTGGGAAGAGCATACATCACGGTAACAAGTGGAGGGCAAACAGCACAAATACTCGTAATAGTAACAGCAGTAACTCCAACTAGTGTGAGTGTTGATAATTCTATAAGTATAATAGTGGGAATGTCAGAAACAGTAATGGCGACGGTATTACCAAATAATGTGGCAAACAAGACTGTGACATGGTCAAGTTCTGATGAAGCCATAGCGACAGTTGATTCAAACGGTGTTATCACAGCATTAAAAATCGGAACAGCGACCATCACAGTAATGACAGAAGACAGATGTCTACTGCTAGCAATTGGATGTAAAGCGACAATAGCTGTGACAGTAACAAGACCAGTAGTCAATGTGATTGGTGTGAGTATTGTTGGTAGTTCTACAATAGCTCTAGTAGACGGAACGATAGTACCCGTTGTAGCGACAGTATTACCAGTTGATGCGACAAACCCAGCATTGACATGGTCAAGTAGTGATAATGCAATAGCGACGGTATTCAAGGGTATTATTACAGGAGTATCAGTGGGAACAGCAACTCTCACCGTAACAACAGCAGACGGAGGGCAAACAGCTACAGTAGCTGTGATAGTAACAGCTACACTAGTAAATCCAATGAGTATTAGTATTTCTGATAATACACTAAATCTAGCAGTGAGAGAAACATCACTAGTAGAAGTGATATTCTTACCAGCTGATGTGACAAGCTCAAGGAAGACATTATCATGGTCAAGTAGTGATGATGCAATAGCGACAGTGGATCAAAATGGTGTGATAACAGCAATAGCAGTGGGAACAGCGAACATCATGGTAACGGACGGCTTTGCCACAGCGACAGTAGCAGTAACAGTAATACCGATATTGGTAAGTAGTGTTAGTGTTGGTAGTTCTACAGTAGGTATAGTAAACGGATCGACAGCAACAGTAACGGCGACGGTATTACCAACTGATGCGGCAAACAAAGGATTGACATGGTCAAGTAGTGATGATCAAATAGCGACTGTGAATCCAAGTGGTGTGATAACAGCAATAGCAGTGGGAACAGCGAACATTATAGTTACAACAACAGAGGGAGGACATACAGCGACAGTAGCCGTAACAATCACAGCATCAGCAGTTAGTGTAAGCAGTGTGAGTGTTGGTAGCAATACAGTCAATTTAGCAGTGAGAGAGACATCACTCGTTGTGGCGACAGTATTACCAATTGAAGCGACAAACCAAGCATTGATATGGTC
The DNA here is from genome assembly GCA_965261055.1 of Fibrobacteria bacterium. Taxonomy (GTDB): domain Bacteria; phylum Fibrobacterota; class Fibrobacteria; order UBA11236; family JADFYW01. The sequence continues at coordinate 1,370,159 of OZ253440.1, forward strand.
AAGTAGTGATAATGCAAAAGCGACAGTTGATGTAAACGGTGTCATAACAGGAGTAGCAGTAGGAACAGTGACAATTACAGCAACAACAAGCGGAGGGCAAACAGCTACAGTAGCTGTCACAGTAATACCAGTAAGAGTAACTAGTGTGAGTGTTGGTAGTACTACAAGAAATTTAAGAAAGGGAGAGGTGCAAAGCGGTGATGCGACAGTATTACCATCTGATGCGGCAAACAAAGAATTGATATGGTCAAGTAGTGATAATGCAATAGCGACAGTATCACTTACAGGTCTAATAAGAGGAGTGACAGCTGGAACAGCAACCATCACAGTAAGGACAGCAGACCAAGGATACACAGCGACAATAAGTGTAATAGTAACAGCAGTAAGTGTAACGGGTGTGAGTGTTGATAATTCTATGGTAAGTGTAGTAGTGGGAACAACAAACACAGTTGAAGCAACAGTATTACCATCTGATGCGACTAACAAAGCATTGACATGGTCAAGTAGTGATAATGCAAAAGCGACAGTTGATGCAAACGGTGTTATAACAGGCATATCAGCAGGCACCGCAAATATCATCGTCACAACAGTAAATGGAAAACACACAGCGACAGTAGCTGTAACAGTAACAGCAACAGCAGTAAGTGTAAGTAGTGTGAATGTTTCTACTTCTACAGTAAGTCTATCCGTGGGCGAAACATCACCACCAGTCGTAGTGACGGTATTACCAATTGAAGCGACCAACAAAGCAGTGACATGGTCAAGTAGTGATAATGCAAAAGCGACAGTTGATGCAAACGGTGTCATAACAGGAGTAGCAGTAGGAATGGCGGACATCACAGTTACAACAGTAAATGGAAGACACACAGCGGAAGTAGCTGTAACAGTAGAAATAGCAGGAATAGTGCTTACTACCGCTGTGATTGTTAATATAAATACAATAAGTCTAGCAGTGGGAGGTTTCTCATTTAATGCCATAGCGACAGTATACCCAGTAGGAGCGGCAGACCGAACAGTAACATGGTCAAGTTCTGATCCATTGGTAGTGTCGGTAATAACACCTACGACTGCTGCTGGTAGTGGTCTTGCAATAAAAGGGCTTAAAGCAGGAACAGCGACAATTACAGCAACAACAAGCGGAGGGCAAACAGCGGAAATAGCTGTAACAGTCCAGTAAGTTTTAGCGGTGCAATCACCGCAGTGAGAAGGAACACCCGCTATAAAACCATTGATTCTAAAAAATTTCTACACTGTATTTTAAGAGTTCTTTATTGATTTTTTTGGAATCTGGTGTGACCTGATTGAACAATTTCCAAAATTTTGAACCGTGACTTTTACCTGTGTGTGTACTAATTCATGAACGATGACATGGTCAATTAAAAAACCAATTGTCAAAGGAACAACGGCCCCATTTCCCTTTAGATTTTTGAATGGTCATGGCAGATGAAGTACGGTTTTTAAATGGTTTTATTTAAATGTTGAAAACGAAACTGTGACAATATTTGCGACGCTATCACCAGCCACTGCGACCAACCAAGCAGTTTGCGTAGTGCCGATTTCAATTGTAGACTATCCCCTTTCTGTTGGTCATAAACAAAACCAAAGTTTGAAACGGTAGCATTCACCTGTAGGCTGGTACTCGTTTTAATATTGAATCCTTTTCGGTAACTTTTACACTAGTACAATGTACGCAAGTTATTTTACCCTTCCATCTTAGATTTTCTAGGAACTCAATACATTTTGCTTCTGTATCAAATACTTTTAAAAATTCAAAATATTGTTCTTTTTTCTGGTTTTGTGTTGTATTTATGCTAATTATAGTATTATTTTGAGAACTTATCTATATAAGGCTATATTTTAGGATCTACTTGGTCAATTAGAGTATTTTTTCCTCTTTTTTAAACAAAACTAAAGAATAGTATTTTTTAGAGTCGAAGAAAGTTTGTTCAATTTTAAGGTTTATATTAGAACACATATCTTTAATTTCTTTGGAGTTATATTTTTGAGAAGTTTCTGTATGAATGACCTCACCAGACTTAAATTCAATATTTGTATTTTCAATACATACCATTTGTTCAATAAGACTAGTTAAAAAGCTAGATGCAGTTCCTGTTATAGGATCATAAATGGCATAATGATCAAATTTCTCAATTTGAAAATTTGCATTGAGTTCTGTATTAATACGTTGGAGAAGATTTAAATTAAACCTTTTGGTTACTCCTTCTGAATCATTGTATGCGTTTAGAATAGTTTGCGGGTTCTTTTTTAAATCAAAGCCAACAAGGACAAAGTCATTAGGTTTGATCTGACTAGAAATTTGATTCAAAAAATGAGGAGCTTCTGTTTTGGAAAAATTTCCAATGTTACTTCCTAAACACAAAACAAGTTGTGTTTTTAGAAGGTTCTGAACATTTTTTAGTCCCGCTAAATATTCTCCCACTTCAGGTTTGATTTTAATTTGGGGAAGGTCTTGATTTATTTTTGTTTTGTTTTGTTGCAAAATATCTGGCGAAATATCAATAGGAATATAATCAATATTAGAGTGAGTTAGAAGGCACTGTTTTAAAAGATATTTTGTTTTTTTCCCATCACCAGCCCCTAATTCAATAATACTCAAATCTTTTTTTGGGAAAAGATTTAAAATATTTTTGGATTCTTGTTTTAGAATATTAAGCTCGCAAGAGGTTAAATAATACTCATCTAGATTCATAATTTCTTGAAAAATTTGATCCCCAATAGCATTATAAAAATATTGTGACGATATGGTTTTTGTGGTTTTCTTTGTTAGACCAAATAAGATGTCTTCTTTGAATGTTTTGTTTGTTTGTCCCATATTATTTAACTAAACGAACTCCACTGAATTGCCATTGTGTATGAGGGTGAAAAAAATTTCGATAAGTTGGACGACTATGATTATGGGGAGTTGCAATGGATCCACCTCTAAGAACTATTTGATTAATCATAAACTTTCCATTATATTCTGCTAGAGATCCTTGCAAGCTTTGGTAATTTGGATAAGGTAAATAAGCACTATTTGTCCATTCCCATCTTGTTCCAAAGTTAAATTTAGAATGAGAGGCTTCCCATTCAAACTCTGTTGGTAAACGCATTTTTCTCCATAAAGAGAAAGCGTGGGCTTCGTAAAATGAGACATGACAGAGAGGTGCATCCCAGTTAATTTCTTTAAATCCAGATAGTGTGTAATAAAACCAATTATCTTCGTGTTTCTCCCAATACAATGGAAATTTGATTTGATTTTTGGAAACCCACTTCCATCCTTCGTCTAACCATAGCTCATAGCGGTTGTAGCCTTGATCAAGGATAAACTTTAAATAATCTTCGTTTGTAACGAGCTCTGATTGAATAGAGAATTCTTCTAAAAAAACACGGTGTTGAGGTTGTTCATTGTCGTATCTAAAATTTTTAGATTTGGCTCCAATTTTGTAAGTACCTTCTTTTATGTGAAGCCAATTTTTGGATGAAGGCTGGGTAATATTTTCTTCAACAAGACAATAAGAGTTTTTATAAATAGGTTTAAGAGGGTTTAAGCCTAAGATTAACTTTAAATCTGTAAGGAGTAATTCTTGATGTTGTTGCTCGTGGTTTAAACTAATTTCAATTAATTTTTTAAGTTTAGAAGAGTTATTTTCGTTTAAAAGGTTGTGAATACAGTGATCAACATGTTTTCGGTAATCAAAAATTTCTGCTACTGTTGGTCGACTTAAATTCCCTCTGCTATTTTGCGAGACTCTTTCTCCTAAGGAATTATAGTAGCTATTAAATAGAAAGCTATACTGAGAATTAAAAGGTTTGTAATTAGGGACGAAATTTTTGAGTATGATTTCTTCAAAAAACCAAGTTGTATGAGAAAGATGCCATTTTGGTGGGCTTGCAAAATCAGCAGGTTGACAGACACAGTCTTCAGTTTCTAAGGGTTCGCAAATTTGGACTGTATAATTTCTAATCAAAGAGAATTTTTCAGTAATGTTTAAATAGTCTGACATAATCCTTGTGGTCAATAAAAAGACAAAACAGGGAATATAAAATAATAGTAAGAGATATTAAAGAAAAGAATTTAGAAAAAGAAGTTCTCTAAAATCAGAGCTTTTAAAGGATGGCTGCTTGAGTAGGGCTCGAACCTACGACCGAGCGGTTAACAGCCGCTTGCTCTACCAACTGAGCTATCAAGCATTAGTTATTATAAATTTAACTTTTTGAAAAAAAGTTTGCAAGGTACAAAAATAATTTAAGTTTTAAACATTAAACAAAAAATGTATGATGTCACCATCTTGTACTAAATATTCTTTACCTTCTGTTCGAATCGCACCTTTAGAACGGGCTTCTTGCCATGAACCATGTGTTTTAAAGTCTTGGTAAGAAATTGTTTCGGCACGAATAAAACCTCTTGCGAAATCACTGTGAATAATACCTGCTGCTTGAGGTGCTTTTGTTCCTGTAGGAAATGTCCAAGCCCGTACCTCTTTTTCGCTAGCAGTAAAATAAGTATTAAGACTTAAAGCAGAATATCCTTTTTGAATTACTTGTTCAATACCAGATTTTTTTAAGCCTAAGTCTTGTAAAAAATCTTTTTTTTGAGTGTCGTCATCTAGTTTGGTAATTTCGGCTTCTATTTGCCCACTGATTTTAAGAGTTTCACAACCTAGATCAGTCGCAAATTTTCGCAAATTTTTGACTTGTTCATGGTCTATGTTAATTTCATCTTCAGAAACATTAACGCAAAAAAACATAGGTTTTAAAGTGAGTAGTTGTAAATTCTGGATTAAAAAAATGTCTTCTTCAGATAAGTCTGTTTTGGAAGCAGGAAGCTCCTGATTTAATTTCTCTAAAATTTTTTCTTCTACAGGTAATCGTTTTTTTAAATCAGCATCTTTAGAGTTTTTAATTAATTTTTGATCCTTTTCTATTCTTGTTTGAAGAGTATCTATATCTTTTAAAATAAGTTCTGTTAGGATAAGTTTAGCATCTCTAACTGCATCTAAAGTTTCTTCAACATGTGTCACATCAACATTTTCAAAACAACGGACAACATGCATAATTGCATTGGTGTCACGAATATGAGATAAAAATTGATTACCCAAACCATTACCTTCTGAAGCACCTTTTACTAAACCAGCAATATCTACAAACTCTATGACTGCAGGGATAGAATTTTGAGTTTTGACTGCATTAACAAGGAATGTAAAGCGTTCATCAGGAACTTGTACAATTCCTACATTAGGGTCTTTGGTACAAAAAGGGAAATTAGCAGCTCTTGCTCCTGCATTTGTTAGAGCATTGAAAATAGTTGATTTCCCCACATTGGGTAAGCCGACGATACCACATTTAAATCCCATGGAATGCAAAAGTACAAAAAAAAGGAATGTAAATCATTTTAGAAGTTTGAATGTACCAAGATATTTTGTTAAGAATAGACATATTTGGCTGGTTCGCTTGAAAATTTCGTTATTTAATATTAGTTTTTAGTTCTAAAATAATTTAACAAGAGGAAAATATGAAAATAGTATGTGTGTTATATGAAGATCCAGTTGATGGTTTCCCTCCTAAATACGCTCGTGATGAAATTCCAAAATTAGAACGATATCCAGATGGACAAACTGTACCTAAAGCCGAAAGTATTGATTTTAAATACGGAGAGTTATTAGGAAGTGTATCTGGTGAATTAGGCTTACGTAAATTTTTAGAAGATCGAGGACATACTTTAGTTGTTATTTCTGACAAAGATGGTGAAAATTCACAATTAGATAAAGAAATTACTGATGCTGATGTTGTTATCTCTCAACCATTTTGGCCAGCTTACATTACTGCAGAGCGCATTGCAAAAGCACCGAACCTTAAGATGGCAATTACTGCAGGTATTGGTTCGGATCATGTTGATTTAGATGCTGCTATGAAAAATAACATTACAGTAAGTGAAGTGACTTTTTGCAATAGCATTAGCGTTGTTGAGCATGTTGTAATGACTATCTTGATTTTGGTTCGTAATTACAATGATTCTCACAATTGGGTAACTAAAGGCGGTTGGAATATTGCTGACTGCGTTTCACGTTCTTATGATTTAGAAGGAATGAATGTTGGAACAGTTGCTGCTGGTCGTATTGGACTAGGTGTATTAAGACGGTTGCAGCCTTTTGATGTTAAACTTCATTATTTTGATCGACATCGTTTGTCAAAAGCAGTTGAAGAAGAATTAAACCTTACTTTTCATGATAGTGTAGAATCTATGGTAAAGGTGTGTGATGTAGTTACAATTAACTGTCCGTTGCATTCAGAAACGGAAAATCTTGTTGATGAAGCTATGATTAGTAAAATGAAAAAAGGTGCTTACATTATCAATACGGCTCGTGGGAAAATTTGCGACCGTGATGCAATTGCGTCTGCTTTAGAAAGTGGTCAATTAGCTGGTTACGGTGGGGATGTTTGGTTTCCTCAGCCAGCACCAGCAGATCATCCTTGGAGATCTATGCTTAACAATGCGATGACTCCGCATATTTCTGGAACATCTCTTTCTGCTCAAGGTCGTTATGCTGAGGGTGTGAGAGAAATTTTAGAATGTTGGTTTGATGGAAAGCCTATTCGAGATGAATATCTCATTGTTCATGGTGGAAAATTAGCTGGAGTTGGAGCTCATTCTTACAGTGGTGGTAATACAACTGGTGGTTCTGAAGAAGCAGTCAATTTTAAAAAGTAAATATTATTTTTAAAATGAAAAGCCTTCTGTAAAAAGAAGGTTTTTTTGTATTTAAAATATATTTCTGTCCATTAAATTTAATGTATTTTTGATGATGATGCATAGCTCAGAATTAAATCTAAAAATATCTAACCGTTGGATTGTCAGTAAAGTAATTGATTTACCGATTTTTGTTTTTCTGCCTGTTTTGATTCTTGCTGGTTATGCAATTATTTCACAATGGATTTCATTTGAGGTTTTATTTGTTTTAGTTTCTATTTCTGCAGGTGGACATCATGTCCCTGGCTTTATTCGTGCTTATACTGATCCTTTTTTTCTAAGTCAGTACCGTTACAGATTAACGGTTATTCCACTTTGCTTACTTGTGACGGCAATTGTGTTATCTTATTATAATTTAGGTGTTCTTAGTTTTTTTGTGGTTGCTTGGAGTCTTTGGCATGGGTGTTTACAGAATTATGGTTTTTTAAGAATTTACGATTTTAAATCTGGAGTGGTATCCAATAAGTGGGCGAAATTGGATTTTTGGACATATATCACTTGCTATTTAAGTATTTTATTTTTCTTTGGTATGCGTCAGACTAGCCTTATTGTTTCTTTTTATGAATATGGAGGGTGGATAATTCCAACGAAGTTGTATTGGTTTTTAAAGTGGTTACTGTGGTTAAGTGCAGGTATTACGCTTTGTATTTTTACCATTTCAAATATTTATAAGTGGTTGAAGGGGGAAATCGTAAGTATTCGGAAGCTGGTTTTTTTCTGTTCAAGTCTTATTTTTTGGTATTATTGTATGAAGTTAACTTCTCATATTGTATTAGGGTTAATTTTGGTTGAGATATTTCACGATGTACAATATAATGTATTTGTGTGGTATTATAACAGAAAAAGAGTAAAAGAACAATTAAGTCAAAGTAAAATAGAACGCTTTTTATTTAAAAAATCTTGGCTTTCTTTGTTTATTTATGCTACGGTCATTTTTTTTTACGGATGTATTGGGTTAATAAACCCTCCAGATGAAATGAAGTTTTTAGAAATGCCTTTTGAATTTCATAAACATTGGTTGTTTAAGGTTTTTATTATTTCATCTCTTTTACATTTTTATGTTGATGGTTTTATTTGGAAGGTTCGCAATCAAAAAGTACAGATGGATTTAGGTGTCAAAGTATTGAAACCAGTAAAACAAAAAGTGATCCATAATAATTTCTTTCATAATTTTGCTTGGGGATGCTTTTTTGTAATTGTAATTTTGATGAGTTACTCTGAATATCAATACAGAGAATCAACATTACAGTATCAAAATAAAGTAAAAATAGATAGAAGTATATCTTTGTCTAATTTGATTCCTAAAAGTTGGTTAGGTAATTTTTTAACTGCATCATTCTATGAAAAACACGGAAACTTGCAAAAAGCAATTACTTATTATCAAAGAGCTGTAGAATCGTATCCAGAAGAAATTTTGAATTATATTTATTTAGGTAATGCTTATACTTTAGCAAAGGAATACAATAACGCCACACGAGTTTATCAACAAGCGAAAGACATCGCTCCTAATGACCAGATTTTGCAAGAAGAGTTCAGTTACTCATTAATAAGAGAAGAAAAATATTCTTTAGCTATCAAAGAGTTTCAGATGTTAATAAAAAACGATTCTTTAAACCCTAATTTTTGGAGGGATGCTGGTCAAATTTGGTATGTTTTAAATGATTTAGAAAAAGCAAAATATTTTTTAAAAAAAGCTCTTTCTTTAAAAGAAAGAATGCCTGAAGTAAAAAAGTTATTAGCTGAAATAGCGTTATATGAAGAAGAAATTGAAAAATCAAAACAATACCAAAGAAAGTAAAATCCTGTAAATTTATGATTGGGATTGACATCTTGATTTATATATTATATAATTTTGATTTTCTCCTAAACTAGGACAAGCTTATGCAGTTTATAGCTATACTTATTTTAATGTTTTTAACAGTTTTTACTGTGGCTCAAGACGAAGATCCCGTAGAACAACAATCTCTTTCTATTGATGACTTTAAATTTAAAGCTTTTTTAGAGGTTGGTCGTTTTCAATTTACTAAAGATGATGACACTAGATTGACATCCAATCGACGTTATTATCATCGTTTAGGTGCTGTTTTGGATCTGGATAAGAAATTGAACTCTGTTATGTCGGTACATCTTGAAGGCCAATGGATTACTTGGAGAAATCAAGAGCAAGCTCCATCTCAGTTTCATATCACTTATATTACACAAACAACATTACTTAAACAAGCTAACCTTAATTTTAATTGGGATAAAGTTGATTTTACTGTTGGTTTGATCAAATATAAGTACACGGCTTCCAAAAATTTGGGTGAATATCTTTACCGTTCGCACTCTTATCCGACGATTTTGTATACTTCTCAAGCTCTTAATATCTTAGATGATCCATCTGTAACTGTTTTAGGTGCTTCAGTAAATTGGTCATGGGCGAATGGTCGTATTAAGCATATTTTTAATGGATTTTTTGAACAGGAAACTTTCCCTATTTACGATTTTACTCCGTCATATCATCTCTATTATCAAGACGAGTATATAAAAATTGGTGGAGCTATTTCTTTGGATCGTTTTATACACTTTAGGGAGGCTGTGATTGATTCAAATCCTACTGTTCGAGATGCTCCAAACAACTTTGATTACGCAAAGTTTATAGATTCTACTGGAATAGATAATTTTTATTCAACGAAAATCTCATTCCAAATAGATTTAAATTTAGGTAATATTTTAAACTTGTCTTATGTGAGTCGGAGTGCAGAGCAATTTTCACTGTATAGTGAGGTTGCAGTATTAGGTTTAGAAAATCACGAGCCTATTTATGCTAAACGCTCTGAGAGAACTCCTATTGTAGTGGGGTTTAATTTACCATTAAACAATTTATCCAAATTATCTTTGCCCAATATTAATTTTGAATTAGAGTATCTCAAAAATCCTTATCTTAGTCGTGCTTTATCAAAAGAACTTTCTTTTGTTCCAGAGGATCTAGGTGCTTATAGCAGAGATGATTATAAGTGGAGTTTCTTCTTAATTCAGCCAATTCATTCACGCCTTAATCTTAAAATTAGATTAGCAAGCGATCATCTTCGAGTAAGAGTTCCTTTTAACAATCAAAGAGCCTTTGAAGGATTACCAGTGACGAATAAAACGATTGATTATCTTGCAGTTGTTCGTTTAGAATGGACAAACTAAAAGGAAAAAATATTATGAAAAATTACATTAATTTTATTCAGATTTTACTTGCGGTTTTTGTTGTATCAGTAAGTGCTAATGATAAAACACTGAATGCTGGTGCTTTTATTGAATTTGGATCCATTGTCAACGGAGAGAATTTCCAAGAAGAAGGAGTAGTAGAATCTATTGATAATCAAATTTTGCAGCGTTCTTTAGTTTATTTTGCATTTCAAGGTAAATTAACACCAAAAACAACTGTTAATTTAAATTTTGCACTGTTACTTTTTCGCACAATTGCTGGTGAGAATGAAGAAGATGCTTTTGATCGTTTCAATTTAAGTGGTGCTGGAATAGGTGCTAGTGGTTTGCTACACCATTTTTCAGATAATTTAGAGATTGAGATAGGTCTTTTAGAGTATAAGTATACTAAATCTAGGAATTTAGGAGAATATCTTCTAAAATCTGAAGCATATCCAACCGTGATAAGAACTGGAGGGCTAACGATTTTGAATTTTTCTCATTACAGAGCTTTAGGTGTACGTTTAAGTTGGAATTTGTTGAATGGCTTTGTGACGAATGATTTTTTATTTTTTAGCTCTTATGATCAAGTACCAGTTTTTGATGTCAGTCCATCTTGGATTGGTTCTATAAACCCTAATCCAGGAATTAAAATAGGAGTTGGAATTTCTTTACACCGCCTTATTGCTGCAAACAATGATATTACGAATCCTACATATGACCCTTTGACGAAAAGCGGAGGTGGTACGAATATTTTTGATAATTTAAAAGTGAAACGGTTAGTACAATCGCAAGTATCAATTAGTTATGTCACTCAAAATGTACTAGGTATTCCTGAGAATCAAAATGGAACATATTTTTATGAAGGTGATTTGGATTCAGCTACAATATTTGCTGATTTAAGAGTTTTGGATGCTTCAGCAAATTCTTTAGTTATAGACAGAACATCACTTAAAGAAACAGATAATTTAAAAGAAAATTTTTCTGGTAGCTTGGCTGAATTATTTGGAGAAGAAGTTTGTGAAAATGGATTACAGTCTAGTTTAACATGTAAACCTTATTATGCTGTGGTTAATGGAGGAGAAGTGATACGTTCTTTAAATAGTAATGGTAAATTTGAAGAAAATGTTTTGGAGTATAATGATAGGTTTAATTTAACTTTTAAGGCTACAAAAATTGTAGGCTTCTTTCATTTAAATTTAAATTACTTATTAGGCTTCCCGTTAGAGAAAACAGGCGTCTTTTCTATCCATGGAGAAGCTGCTTTATTAGGCGTCAAAAATTTTGAAGGTATTTATGATAATCGAATTGAACGAACACCAATAACAGTTGGTTTTGATGTACCTACTTTTGAAATTTTAGATATTCTATCTTTTGAAGTAGAGTATTTAAGAAACAGTCAATTAGATAGTGAACGTGAAATTTTAAAAGGTTTACCTTTACCTACACTTCAGGATTTGGTTACACCTAATACTAAAAGAGATAATTGGAAGTGGACTTTGTATATGAAGCGAAAGATTTATCACAATATAGATGGTTTTTTACAAGTGTCTAATGATCATCTTCGTGTACCAGAGCGTAAAGTGACTCCGACCTATATTCCAATTACGAATAATCCAACACACTGGTACTGGGTTGCTCGTTTAAATTGGTCTATCTAATAAGTTTCTAAGAGGTATTTATGTATAAAGTAATCAGATATAGTTTTTTTATTTTAGGATTGACTCAAATGTCATTTGCGATTGACAATAGCTTTACTACAGGATTTTTTACAGATTGGGGTAGAATAGAGAGTGGTATTGGTCAAAATGAAGGCGGATTTTTTGGGTCAGGCAAATCTTTAGATAAGCTTATTTTACAAAGAACAGGAGCATTTGTAAGTTATAACGAAAGTTTTTCTGACGGTTTCGGTATAAATGTGACTTTAGGAGCATTATTCTGGAAATCTTATAACGAATTGGGAGGAGGTTTGTTGCCAGGGGGAGCATATTTCTTACATTCTGGTCTAGGAGTAAGTTCTATTTCCTTTACGCAGCAATTTACATCCAATTTGAACTTATCTTTTGGTCTTCTCAATTATAAATACAATAGTCAAGCGAAAAATTTAGGAGAATATTTATTAACTTCAGACGCTTACCCAACTGTTATTAGAACTGGAGGCTGGTCATGGCTTAACGCAGCCTCTTATGATGCTCCTGGAGTTATTGTACAATGGAATTGGTTCAAAGATATCTTAAAACATGATTTTTTACTTTTAGCTGAGTATCAAAATGTTCCGTTTTTTGATATTTCTCCCTCGTATGTTTTAACTCTAAATTTAAAAATAATACAGGCTGGCATAGGTTATTCTTATGATCGACTATTTCGTGAAATAGATCATAGTACTCCTTTAAACGATCCAGTATATATTTATGATACAAACGCGGTAGGCATAGTGGATTCTTTGGAGTTAACCTTTCAGGCTCAAAAAATAGTTTCATTTGTGCATGTAAATATTGCTGAAATGTTGAAGTGGGATGAAATTAAAACAGGTCCTTTGGGGATTTATGGGGAATTGGCTCTTCTTGGGTTCCGTAACTTTTTTGATTACTATGAAAGTATTAAGGATCGATTACCTATAATGGCTGGGATTAATATCCCTACCTTTGGTGTTTTGGATTTACTTTCTGTGGAATTTGAATATTTAAAAAATCCCAATTTAAATAGTATCCAGAAACCAGTACAGTCAGCTCGTCCACTTAAGCAAGTTATACCAACGAAATACACACGAGATGACTGGCAGTGGAGTATTTATGCCAAGAAGAGTGTTTTAAATGGTGTGGAGTTGTTGTTGCAAGTAGCTAATGATCATCAAAGGCTATCAGATAATTTGGGTAGATCCACAGAATTACCTATTACTTTAACAGCTAAAGATTGGTATTGGCTTTTTCGTTTTCAGTGGGTCATATAGCTCTCAGTGAGTTATATCGTGCTTTAGAGTGACCAAAAAATTTTATTGACAGATTAAAACATATTTAATTCGTATTTTTACGAATGAAGCTTAAAACACGATCTAAAGTGAGAACTAATTTTGAATAGAGTAAGAATTCTATTGTATTATTTAATTAAATAATTAAAAATTAAAATTGGTTAGACTCTTTCGCTTTCATATAATTTTTTTTAAAATTTATTTGACAAATAATGATTAAGTATTTAAATTCTTATATTGATCTAAGGAGGTTTATGATGAAGGAACATATATTTAAGTTTGAGTACAGTATAAAGATTTCAATAGTATTTGTCTGTTTATTTGTGTATACAGCAGTATTTGGTGCACGACCTACTTTCTCATCCGATATTGAAGGAATAGCAATTACGGATACAATTAATAAGTATCCAGCAGCTCGTCGCCATGTTAGAATGGTGGAAGTTCTTGGAGTGCCAAGAGCCGTTTCATATGTAAGTAAACTTAAAAAAATGATTGAATTAAATTTTTCGCATGGTAATGGACATTTGGAGGGTAAAAACATTATTACTAATTATTGGGATGTACTAAACACGGATCGTTATTACGGAGAGAATGGTGTTCCAGCTTTTGCTGTGACTCGTAAAATACGGGACGATGGTACTGCTGCGGCTAGGACAGGTGATGTTACTGCAGCTGATATTACGGGTAAGAATTTAATTATAAGTAACAATATTAGTTCTACACATCAATTGCCATCATCAATAAGAATGGCGATTGAAAATGCAGTCAAGAATGAAGGACTTGGTTACTTGGGCTTTCATGGATCAGGTGATAATGCAGGTACATCGTGGAATTTTTACGCAACTAAGCTTCAACCTACAGGTTATAACGGTCATGGTGATAGACATGCTGATGCACCTATTTATCCAGCACTGGCTAGTATAAAGCATGTGGTTTTGGAGGATGTGTTTAGACTAGGAACACCTGGACTTGTTAGTGTTTCGGTCAAGGACATTGACGCTGATGGACTGCCTGTTGATAGATCGGATGTTCTTGCCCGTGAGGTACGACAGGAATGGTACAGGTATCCTAGGAATGTGGAAGAAACTGTTACAGATACAGATATTCAAGTGCTTTTAAAATATGATGCAAGAGCTATTCCAGTTGGCACTCTAGCTTTAGGTTTTCAATTTGCTAATGGTAATCCGTTCAATTGGGTTTTAACCATTGGAAATGGTCGAGCATCTTATTTGCCACCTGGTCATACTTATCAAGATGACTTGATAGATCCTATGAGAGGAAGAGATGGGACAGTGCCTACGAATGATTATATGCGTTACATAGGTCAATTAATATTCTTTTTATCCAACTATGATACTGAAGGTTTTTGTTCTACCATGAATGATTGTTCGAATTTAAAGCTTGTTACAGAAGAAGGCCTCTTTGTTTATGGGGATGATGATAGAGAATTAGTTTGCAATTCTAATACTTGTCTAAATGTAGTTTCGTCAACTCTGGCTCCAGTTGCTTTGAGTCAAACCTTAAGATTTAATAGCTCTAATTTAGCCGTTGAAATTGGAGAAGGACAAAATTATCAAATAAAAATTTATAATGCTTCAGGTCAGATTGTAGACCAATTGAATGGTTCTTCTACAAATACATTTAATTATACACCTACAAAAGCTTTATCAAATGGTGTGTACTTTTTGAGTGTGGCTTTAAATGGGCAGAAAGCACAAGTTAAACGCTACGCAGTATTGAATTAAATCAATTTTTTTATTTATACAAAAAAGTTTTTCTTGCTTTTGCAAGAAAAACTTTTCTTATTAGTCTAATTAGTTTAATTTTTTAAGCGAAGCTTTAAAATACGACTGAAATTAGAACTAATTTTTAAATTTAATAGTATGAATGTCAGTTATACTTCTGTTTTAGACAAACTTTTCAAGTTTGAAAACCTTTCGTTAAAAGAGTTAAGTTTTGTTTTTGGGAGAATGATGAATGGGGAAATGTCTTCCACTCAAATTACAGCTCTTTTAGTTGCTCTTCGTATGAAAGGAGAAACAAGTCAAGAGCTTATTTCTATCGTTAAAGTACTAAAATCAAAAATGGTAGAAGTTTCTTTTGACTCAGAAATACCTTATCTTATTGATACTTGTGGAACAGGAGGTGATCAAGCCAACTACTTTAATATTAGTACAGCTTCAGCATTGGTTTGTGCCGCGAGTGGAGCTTTTGTAGCAAAGCATGGAAATAAAGGTATAAGTAGTTCTTGTGGCAGTGCTAATGTTTTGGAGGCTTTAGGTATTTCTTTGGACATACCTATTGATAAAATGAAAAAGAGTATAGAAGTTTGTAAAATTGGTTTTTTATATGCGGTGAACCATCATCCAGCAATGCAATCGGTAGCAAAAGTAAGGCAAGAGTTGGAGCAAAAAACGATTTTTAATTTGTTAGGCCCATTAATTAATCCAGCTAGAGTTAAAAGACAAATTATAGGTGTGTTTGATAAGGATCTACTACCTTTATATGCAGATGTAATATGTCATTTAGAGATGGAAAAAGTAATTATTTTGCATGGTCACGGAGGTGTTGATGAGATTTCTTTAACAGGACCAACTCAATATGTTGAAATCACCAATGGAGAGCAAACAAAGAAGACTTTTGATCCAGTACAATACGGGTTTAAATTATGTTCTTCAGAGGATCTACAAGGTGGGACAGTTATAAAGAATGTCGAAATTATACGAGATATTATTCAAGGTAAAAAAGGATTTAAACAAGATATTGTTGTCTTGAATGCTGGTTTTGGCTTATATGTTTCAGGATTGGTTGAAACTCTTGAAGAAGGTTTTGAGTTGGCTCTTCAATCTATAGAATTTGGTAAAGTTCAAGATAAATTGGATTCTTGGATTTCTTTTTTAAAAAATTAGTATTACTAACCAGTATGAGTGTATTAAATAAAATTATAGAAGCTAGAAAAATTACATTAGCCAAAGCGAAGCAAAAATTAAATTTAAACCAGCTTTTGGAACGAATACAGTCTTGTTCCTCACACCTTAATTTTGAAAAGGAACTAAAAAAAAGTAAAAAAATTCAGTTAATTGCTGAGGTTAAAAAAGCTTCTCCTTCCAAAGGTGTGATTCAAAAAAATTTTAATCCTTTAGAAATCGCAAAAGCGTATCAAGAAGGTGGAGCGAGTGCTATTTCTGTTTTAACAGAAACTGAATTTTTTTTAGGTTCGGACTCTTATTTGCAAGAAATATCAACAGAAGTTAATTTACCAACTTTGCGTAAAGATTTTATTATTGACCCTTATCAAGTATTAGAAGCAAAAGCGTTGGGAGCAAGTGCGTATTTACTGATTGTAGATTGTTTAGAATACAATCAATTAAAAGAACTTCTGGATTCAGGTATAGAACAAGGTCTAACGGCTTTGATAGAAGTCCATAGAAAATTAGAAATAGAGATTGCTCTTAAAGCGGGAGCACGAGTTTTAGGTATTAATAATCGAAATTTGAGATCTTTTGAGACATCTTTAGATGTAACAAAAAATCTGTTACCGTATATTCCTAAAGATAGAGTAGTCATTTCTGAGTCTGGGATAAAAACACACCAAGACTTATTATTTTTAGAAAGTTTAGGAGTAGATGCTGTTTTAGTTGGAGAAACTTTAGTTAAAAGTGGAAACCCACTAGAAGCGACTCAAAAGCTATTGTCCAAATTTTTATGATTAAGGCAATAAAAAACTTTATCTATAGCTATAAATGAGGATGTAAATATTCAAAAATAAAATACGATTAACTAATATTTTTCTTGATAAAGTCAAAACCCATTTTATAGATATCTTCGGCTGGAGAGTAATCTCTCCAAACATTGATGTAATCTGCAAAATCAGGGTTGTTTCTAGAAAAAGCTTCTATCACAAGCCAACCATCGTAACCAATGTCTTTAATTGCTTGAAAGTTTTCATCCCATTGAATGGTTCCTAGACCAGGTATACCACGATTATTTTCGCTAATATGGATGTGCTTGATATTATTAGTACCATGTAACTTAATTGCTTCGCCAGGACTATATTCTTCTATTCCAGAATGATGTGTGTCATAATGATAAGCTATAAAGTTATGATTTATTTGATCCAATAGTTTTTTAATTTGTTTTGAAGTATTTAAAAACGCACTTTCAAAACGATTTAAAACCTCAAGAGCAATATAAACTTGATTTTTTTCAGCGTATGAAGCTATTTCTTGATAAACCTTAGTTGCATTGTCAAAGTTAGATTGAGTAGGACCACCACCCAAAAAGTTTTTATATGCTGAATGACTTGGTCCTCCCAAAACAGGTGAGCCCATAATATTGGCTATATCAATGGCTTTTTGGAGTTTATCAACAGCAGCCGCTTGTATTTTTGAATCAGAGCTAATTGGATTTGTTGCTTCGTCTGCACCAATAATAACTGTACACTCCAACCCGAATGAATCAAGTCTTGATTTTAAGTTTTGATAATATTTGAAATTATCAACTTGGTCAATAAATATTTCGACACCATCGTAACCTGTTTCTTTAAGTTTTTCTAAAATTGGATTATGTTTATCGGTAATGATAACATCCCACAGAAGCAAATTAAAGCCAATTTTCATAATAAGTAAGAGCTATGTAGTTTTAGATGCTAAAATTTTATGCCCTTTCGCTTTGAAGCGAGCAACCTTATTAGAGGTAAAGCCACCTTGAGACTTATGAGAAGCTTTATCAAGAAGAGAGAAAAAATTAGCAAGAACTGTCTTTGCTTCATCTTGTTTTTTAGTTGCTTGTAATTTGTGAAGAGAGGTAACAATAGTAGATCTTACATGACGATTTCGAATACGGCTTTTTTCAGCAGTGATAAGGCGTTTCTTGTTTGATTTATGTTGTGGCATATTTTGTGCATGTTTAATTTAATTTGATCTAGAAATGTAATCAAATATTTAATATCCTGTCAATTAAAAAAGGAACCTTATTAATTTAGCTTATTTTTACATTTTGTACTGTGAAATCTGGTTTAGCATATTTTGGAGTTAAAGATCCTGAGTTAGTCAAACAACAAATGACTCAGTTTATTGATGATGGATATACACATATTTGTTTTCCTTATTCTGAAGATGATTTTACATATCATCGGCAAGTTTTACGAAAAATTATTAATCAAACAGTTGAGCAAGGTTTAAAAGTATATGTTACTCCTTATGGCATTGGGAATGTATTTAAAGGGAAGGCTCTTTCCAGTTATGCTTTGAGAAACCCACAAGAGTCTCAAATTAACAACCTAGGTGAAATTGAAGATGCTGTTTGCTTTAACCAATCTAACTTTAGAAGCTATGTTCGTAATTGGATTGAAGAAGTAACTGATTTAAATATTGAGACTGTGTTATGGAGTATTCCTTATTTTTCAAACTCAAAATCTCCTGATCAATGGTCTTGTAGTTGTACTGTTTGTCACAAATTATTTAGAAAGATTTATCCCCATATGATTTCGACTAGTTTAACTGATAATGTAAAAAATTTTAGAGAAAATGCTATCTTTGATTTCGTATCTGAAATAACGGGGTTAGTGAGAACAAAACATAAGCGTAATGCACTTGCTGTTAATTTCAGACAATTTGAGGAAATTAAGCAGAATCCTGATCTAAGTTTTTTAAAAAAATTAATGGAATTACCAATGTTAGATGAGATCAGTTTCCAGCCTTATTGGGAACCTAATACTCGACCAATTGAAATTGCTAAGCGTTACCATTCTTATAGTCGTTATTTATTAGATTTTGCTAAGGAATATCAAAAAGAAGCTCAAATTTGGATTAAAAACTTTGAAATAAAAAAAGATAATGAAAATACAGTATCAGAGGCAACGCACGCTTCTTATAATGAAGGTGTTCGGAATATTTTTGCATGGTCGGCTTTCGGATCACGTGCTTCGGATGAATCCAGTGACTGTCCAGAAAAAGTTTTTAATATACAAACAAATGCCTTAGCAGATTGCTTAGAAAAAGATGTTTTAAACGAAATGATTGAAACCATGAGGTCAAAAGATTAAAATGGCAAACAAAATTTTGATTGTTTGCCCTATTGGGATTGGCAACTTTTTAATGCTTACACCAGCAATTCAAAGGTTGTTTTTAAATAACAGTTATGATTTAGACATATTTTGTTTAAAATATCCGATTGTGGAAATGGCAGAATCTAGTCAATGGTTTTCGAATGTTTATTTTTGGGATCCCGATCAACATGGAAAATGGATGGGTATTAAAACTTTAAAAAAAATTCGTCAAACGCATTATCAAGCTATTTTGAGGTTTTTTCCTACATATCATTGGAAGTATAGTTTTTTTTCTTTTTTCTTGAACAAAAAAAATGAATATGGGTTTGTATTCAAAGAGAAGAAAGTTTCTTCTTACAAGCTTTTGTATAAATTTGGGATGCATGATGTAGATCAAAATCATCGTTTAATAGATTTTTTTCTAAATGAGAGGAATCAAAAATGGTATCCACTTAAATTTTTTCAAACATCAAAATTGAATGTTAAACATAAAGTTGTGTTTCCAACTAGTTCTTATTTTGTCTGTCATATTGGTTGTAGTTCTGCAAGAGGAATGATTCAAAAAAGATTACCTATAGAAAAATGGGTTAAAATTATTGAAAACTTATATCAAAAATATAAGCTAATTTGTGTTCCAATAGGTGGTCCAGATGAAAAAGAAATGATGCAATCTTTATTGCATCAAAGTAAACATGGTAGGGTGGTTTTGATGCCTACAAAGTCTTTAAGTGATTTGAACGACATTGTAGAAAGTTCTCTTTTTTTTATGGGGAATGACTCTGGCTTAATGCATCTTTGTGTTGCTTTACAAAAAAGAGTGATTGCTTTTTTTGGTCCTTCCGATGAAAATAGAGTACACCCTTATTACCTAAATGAAGCAGAATGGTTGGTACAAACAATACACGAACATTTGGTTCTTAGAAACCAGAGTGTTAAATTAAATTACAAAAAGATAAATTTAAAATTACCTTATAATAATTCAGGTGGGCTTTCGGAAGTTTCTATAGAGTGGGCATTAACTCAAATTCATGATTTTTTGCAGTTAAAATTTCCTGATTTAAAATGTTAAGATTATTTTCCTCTTTATATTTTATAGGTTATAAGCATTTCTTTTAGAATCTATATTAGATTTTATTAGTAATAATAGTTTTGATACTTTTTGGGTCAAGTGAAAACTCCGTTTTTTTTAAAGCTCATTTTAGACAAAGAGTTTTAAAAACTTTCGGATTTAAAGGATTTTTTTTTGGTAGCTATTATGCAGAGTTCCATTTTTAATTTCTTTTGTGGATCGTTTATGTCTTGAGTTTGTAACTAGAAATTAAGCTTTTTAATGTTAATTTCAGATAGGTACATATAAAATTTTTTTAAAGCAAAGAGAGTTTAGTTGCTAACGACAAAATAATTTTAGATAATGTTTGGAATTGTTATTTAAAACAGTTTTTATAAACTAGGAATATTCATTCCACCAGTGATTCCGCCCATTTTGTCTTCAGAAGTTTGATCTGCTTTCTGTTTTGCATTTTGAAATGCTGCCGTAATTAAGTCTTCTAACGCTTCAATATCTTCAGGATTAACAACTTCTGGTTTAAGATTGATTTTTTGTAAATCATGTTGACCATTAATTTCAACTGTTACAAGGTTTCCGCCAGCTTCTCCAATGAAGATAGTATTTTTTAATTCTTCCTGTGTTTTATTCATTTGAGATTGTAGCTTTTGAGCTTGTTTCATCATTTTTTGTATATTCATTTAATCCTCTGTATTTGAAGTTTGAGTTTTAAAAATATTTTCAAGATAATCAACTCCTGGTATGTTTTTTTTATTTGAATTATCTAGAACTTTCTCTTTTTTCTCTAAGGTAGAATTTTCTGTTATAGTCTCTGATGGTGGTAGTTCTTTTTTATTATTTAGAGATCGTGAGTCCAATGGTAGAGCTATATTTGAGTTATCGCTTTCTTTATTTAAAGTTTCTTCTGAAAATTTATTCTTAAAACTTTTTAAAAGCTTATTAAAATCTTCAATATGTGTGAGGTTACATAGTTTGAAAAGTCCTATTTCCACAGAGAGTTGAGGGTGAGTTACTATTTTTAATTCTGAAAGAATATCTGAAAGACCCTTGCTGTAACGTAACAAATCTGTATCACTGACTGTGTTGCCTAAAGTATTGAAGTGAGTAAATTTTTCTTTTGATAAACTTAGAAAAGAAGGTTTCATTTCAGTCTGTTTTGAAAACAATACATTGCGGAAAAAGTAACCAAGACCAGACAAAAGTTCATGAGGCTGTATCCCTAATTCGAAACAGTCTTGTGTGACTTCAAAGCAAGTTGCGATATCATTTTTAGTTAAGCTTAAAAAAAGTTTTTCAAAAATACTATCGACAGGAATCCCTAAAACGCTCTGAACGGTAGAAATTTGTAAGATCTCATCTCCAAAAGTAATAACTTGATCCAAGTAGCTAAGAGCATCTCTCATACTACCATCTGCTTTTTGGGAGACTAAGTCTAAAGAACCTTCTTGAAAGCTTAAGTTTTCTTGTTGCATTATGTAACTTAATCTTTTGATAATTTTCTCTTGAGAAATAGGTTTAAAATCAAACCTTTGAATACGTGATAAAATAGTTTGAGGAATTTTCCTTATTTCGGTTGTTGCAAATATAAAAACAACATGACTAGGAGGCTCTTCTAGCGTTTTAAGTAAGGCGTTAAATGCTTCTTTTGTTAGCATATGAACTTCGTCAATAATATAAACTTTATATTTTAATTTCATTGGACTATAACTAATTTGTTCGCGAAGATCTCGAATATCGTTAATTCCTCGATTCGAAGCTCCATCAATCTCGATAACATCCATGGATGATCCGTTAATTATTTCTTTGCATATTTCACAAGAGCCACATGCGTCTCCAGCTTCAATGTTTGGACAGTTGAGAGCTTTTGCTAGGATGCGAGCTGCAGTTGTCTTACCAACTCCGTGAGTCCCTGTAAATAAATAACCGTGAGCAATTTTTTTTGTGTGGACACTATTTTTTAAAATTTTAGTTACATGTTCTTGACCAATCATATCTTTGAATTGATAAGGTCTCCATTTTCGAGCAAGGATAACATAGCTTGGATCTTGTTTATTTACAATCATATGAGAAATTTATTAAATTTATAACAGACACCTCAACATTTTATTTTATATGTATTATAAACTTTTTTTAGTAAGCTTTTTAGTCTTATTTCAAATGCTTTGGGCTCATCCTAACGGAACCTCTTTTTTGCAGGTTGATCAAGAAGCAAGTCTGTTATCTGTTTATCTAAGTGTTAATAAAAACGATGTGCTTGAAGCTATTGGTCTTCAAAAAAAACAAGAAGACACTTTGCAGCAAGTGGGTGCTTATGCTAGTCAAAGGCTACAGCTTTCATTGAATGATAATTTGTCTTATATTGACTGGGATAGCATTTTTTTAGATACAGGAAAAATTTATAGCCTGTATGGAACATTGCCTTTTGCTGACTCTATAGTCCTAGTCGTGAATCCTTCGTTTTTTGTAGAGTTGGATATTGTTTCTATTTGTCATATGATAATAAAACGTAACGATACTTTGCTTTATGAGGATTATTATACAGATCAAGAGGAGGCTCGTTTCGAATTGTTTCATCCTTCCCATTTTTATTTAAAAAGTAAGAAAGAAAAAAGAGCTTCTTGGTTGTCTTTTGTTTGGATTGGCTTTAAACATATTCTTCCTTTTGGTTTAGACCATATTCTTTTTGTGATAGGTTTGTTTTTGTTTTCTCGTCGTTGGAGAGTTTTATCCATGCAGACACTTACCTTTACTGTTGCCCATTCTATAGCATTAGCATTAGTTTTATTGAATTTTTTATCGCTATCTTCTAATATTGTCGAACCGTTGATTGCTTTATCTATTGTTTTTATTGTATTTGAAAATTTATGCTTAAAAACGCAAATGAAATATCGCCTCATTGTAGTGTTCTTGTTTGGACTATTACATGGAATGGGATTTGCATTCGTATTAGAAAATTTAAGAGTAGATTCTAGTTTATTTTTGATGTCATTAATATCATTTAATGTTGGTTTAGAATTAGGGCAAATTGTGATTGTTTTATCAATGCTTTTATTAACTTATAGTATCTATAAAAAATCATATTATCATAAGGTTATATTGGTTCCTTTAAATTTAATTATTGGATCGATGGGGCTCTATTGGCTTATAGATCGTTTAGTATAATTTTTTGGGAGTATATAATTGAAACAGTATTTAGAACTGGTTAAAAATATTTTAGATAGCGGTGAAAAAAAACAGGATCGAACTGGAACAGGCACAATCTCTATTTTTGGAACTCAAACTAAGTATGATTTACGAGAGGGTTTTCCTTTACTAACCACAAAAAAAACATTTTTTAATGCTTGTCTAAGAGAGCTACTTTGGTTTTTAAAAGGGTCAACAAACATTAATGATGATTTAACAGAGCATACGCCAATTTGGGATGCATGGGCAGATGAAGCAGGTGACTTAGGTCCTATTTATGGATTTCAATGGAGAAATTGGCAGACTACTGATGGTAAATCTATTGATCAAATTAAAAATGTAGTTGAGGAAATTAAAGCAAACCCAGATTCTCGTAGGTTAATTGTAAGTGCGTGGAATGTCGCGGATCTTTCTAGAATGGCTTTACCACCCTGTCATTTGCTTTTTCAATTTTATGTTGTTAACGGTCGTTTAGATTGTCAGCTTTACCAACGCTCAGCTGATATTGCATTGGGAGTTCCTTTTAATATTGCGAGTTATTCTCTATTAATGATGATGGTTGCTAATGAATGTGGTTTAATTCCAGGAATCTTAACGCATACTTTAGGTGATGCTCATATTTATACCAATCATATAAAAGGATTGAAAGAACAACTCACTAGAGAGCCGAAGTCATTACCTCAGGTTGTAATTCAAAATAAAAAAATGCAAGATGTAATTTTTGAAGATTTTGAACTTCAAAATTATGAACCTCATCCTTTCATTCGTTTTGAAGTTTCTGTTTAGGGTTAGTCTATTTTGATTTTTTTTGATGTTATTGTTGCCAAAGATAGCGTTGGTGGGATTGGAAGGAACCAACAGTTAGTTTGGTCTTTAAAATCAGATATGATGTTTTTTAAGGAATTGACCTCAACTCAAACACCATTAAAAGTATTTACAAAATTTGATTTTCAATGGAAAGAAAAATACTTAGGAAACACCAAAGGAAAAATAAAACAAAATGCTGTTATTATGGGTAGAAATACTTGGGAGTCTTTACCTGCCTTTGTTAAGCCACTACCAAGACGATTTAATATCGTGTTATCTAGAAAAGTTAGTGTTGTTAAAAAAGTAAAAATGGCAAAAGATTTGGAAGAGGCTTTGAGTCAGAGTAAAAATTATTCTTTTCGTTACATTATTGGTGGATCAAAGGTCTATCAAAAAGCCTTACAACATTCTTTTTGTCGATACATCTTTGTAACAGAACTCAAAGATTCATTTGATTGTGACACTTTTTTTCCAAGTATTGAAAGAGGATATAAGTTAGTTTCTAGCTCACCTTGGAATATTGAAAATGAGATAGAATATCGTTTTACTTGTTATCGGTCTTTGTTAAATTATTAAAGCAATTTTTAAAAATAAGACCTACAAAAATTTTTTTAGAGATGGTTTATTTTTAATTTCTTCTATTATTTTTTTAATTTCTTTTTCTTTTTTTTTGTGAATCACTAAAGTAACACCATCATGTTGTATGACGATTAAATCTTTAACACCATAAGTTGCAACTAAACCGTTATCAGTAAAAATTAAAGAATCACTTGTATCAAGTTGTACGGAGTCACCAATAATGGTATTGTTGTCAGAATTTTTTTGATGCAGTCTTTCTAAGGCAAGCCAAGATCCCATGTCATCCCAGCTGTATTGAGGAATAACCACTTCAATATTTGAAGCCTTTTCCATAATACCATAATCAATGGATTCTGAATCTAAATAAGGATATAAATCTTGAAGTTGTTCTTTGAAGTTTGAATTTTTTATGGATAATTTTGCGTTTTCAAAAGCAGTATAAATATTTGGTAGATGATTTTTGAATAAAAACCAAAGATAGTCAATTCTCCATACAAACATTCCGCTATTCCAAAAAAATTTTTTAGAGTTCAAATAATTTTGAGCTTGTTTTTGATTTGGCTTTTCATGAAATTGTTTTACAGGAAAATGATCAAGTGTATTTTTTTCTTTTTTATCCAGGAGAACTTCTATATATCCGTAACCTGTGTCTGGTCGAGTTGGAGTAATTCCAAAAGTGACAATTTTTTTGCCTGCTTTAGCAATTTGCGTAGCAGCTTGAATGGATTTAATGAATTCTTCTTTAGGCTTAATCGCATGATCAGCTGTTAAAACAACCATGACTCCTTCAGGATCAATTTCATGGATAAGTCTGGATGCCAGTGCAATTGCTGCAACTGTATTTTTGTTTTCAGGCTCACCAACTAAAACAACATTATCAAAACATTTTTTATTTAATAAAATTTCAATAGGTTTCTCAATATGTTGGCTAGCTATAATGTGAATGGGAGTTTTTAATTTTAGATCTCCAACTAAATCAAGTATGTCTTCTAACATTGTTTGATCACTAACAAGTTTAAGCAGTTGTTTGGGGTGTTTTTGGTTACTGTAAGGCCAAAATCGTTCGCCTTTCCCACCTGCCATAATTACTGGAAATATATTCATAGTTAAGTCTCTATTGAATAAGCTAAAATTACTACTTTTAGATATATAGAATCTACATCATGAACATTCAAATAGAAAACAAAGCTGACTTACATATACACTCTACTCATTCTGATGGGAGTTGGAGTGTTAAGCAATTAATATCAGCCTATGCAAAGCTTAATTTTAAAGCTATTTCAATTACAGATCACGATAATCTAGATGCCTTTACAGAGGGTCATCTTTATGCAAAAGAAAAAGGATTAGAATTGATACTTGGAGTTGAGATTAGTACTTATGAACAAGGAAGAGCAATTCATATCTTAGGTTATTATGTAGATTCTCAAAATCAAAAATTGAAAGATGTTCTAAAAACACTACAAGAATCTAGATCAACTCTAATGAAAGAGATGGTTTCGGAACTTCAAAAAATAGGTTTAGATATTCCCTTAAATTTAGTCTTAGAAGAGGCTCAAGGTTCTAGCTTAGGTCGCCCTCATTTAGCCAAAGTATTGGTGAAATTGAACTATGTTAAAAATACAACAGAAGCTTTTGAGAAATATCTAACACAGCCTGTTATTTTAAATATTCCTCGTTATCGTTTGACTCCAGAGGAAGGAATAAAATTAATTCATCAAGCTGGAGGTGTTGCTGTGTTAGCTCATCCGCATCGTAACAATACAGATGAGATAATACCTAGATTGGCTGATTTTGGTTTAGATGGAATAGAGGTTTTTATCAAAGCAGGAAGGAATACAAAAGCTGTTCGGAAAAAATACAAGAAGCTTGCGGATAAATTAGGTTTGTTATATAGTGGAGGTAGTGATTTTCATGGAAATTATGGATCCTTTGTTGGAGAGGTTGAATTACCTTACGAATGTGTAGAAAAATTGAAAGCAAAGGCATCTTAGTTTTTTGATATGAACTGGCTAGATATTTTACTTTGCGTATTTTCTGGACTCTTTCTTTGGAGAGGTTTGCAAGTTGGATTTATTAAGGCGGCTTTATTTTATACATCATTATTATGTGGTTTCATCGGGAGTCTTTTTTTAGAGCCTTCCATGAATCATAAATGGCAAGAATGGGGGATTCTGATCCCAATCGAATGGGTTTCAATTGCCTCATGGATTTTTCTTTTTATTGTTATTACCATGTGTGCACATGGTGTTGGTTTGGGTATTCGTTTAATTCTCAAGCCAATATTAGCTGGATCTATAGATCGATTTTTAGGACTCATACTAGGTATTGTAAAAACAGTGGGTTTTGTAATTTTAATTTGTTGGTCTTTATCGAAGCTTTCAAAAGAAATGCAAACAATCTTTCCTTTAGAAACAAGTGTGATTTATGAATGCGTTAAAATTGCTTTTCCTTTTGTGGAAACGACTTGGAATCATTACAAAGGAACGCCTTTTGAAATGAAGAATATGTCAAATTTATTTAAAAGAGATGAACCGAAAGAGATGAACGAAAACTCTAAAAAGAAACAGAAGACGAAGTCTCTTGAAGAAGAGTTTATAAAAAACTACCCAGAGGCAGGTGGATCCAATTGGGATTTTCCAGAAGGAAAAACTGATTTTTAATTATAAAGATTTTGCGAATTCTAATAGATTAGAATAAGATTGTACTTGTTTTAAACTCATTAATAAAGGCTTTTTCCCAGTTTGAATTCCAATGGGTGTTACGCCAGATCTCCACCCACTTTCAATATCAGTCCAAGTATCACCGACCATATAACTCTCTCTCAAATAAATATGATGTTTTTTTGCTAATGTTTGAATCATTAGAGGAGATGGTTTTCGGCATTTTTGATGTTGTTGATAAGGTTTTATGATACCTTCTTTTAGATACGGACAATAGATGGTTTCTGTAATATAAATACCTTTTTGCAAGAGTTTTTGATGAATGTGATTTTGTAGTTTTAAATATTTTTTTTTAGAAAAGATCCCTCGAGAAATTCCAGATTGATTGGTAACAATGAAAAGTTTAAAGTCTCGTTTTTGAAAAAGAAGTAAAGCTTCCAATACATTTGGAATAAATTCAAAATTTTGTATTTCTGAGACATATTCCTTATCAATATTTAGTGTTCCATCTCGATCTAGAAAAATTGCTTTTTGTATTTTAAAACAAACCATGTAAAGGTTTTCCTTTGACTGCTAAGCTTTCAATTTTTTTAACAATTTTTGGATCTTCTTCTAATATAGGCGCGTGATGTTTCTTTATGCGAGAATCAATGACTAGAGAACCTTTACATCCCCAATGTTTATTTTCTGTAAATGCGTGTAATCCATCAATATCTTGAGCGGGATCAGAACGAGTAAATGTAACCCAAATAAACTGTTCTAAAGATTGGCTAGCAAAAGCACTATTATCAACGAGAACAATTAATGGATGTTGATTGTTTGTTTGCTTTTCGAAGTTAGAACAAAAAGTCCTTAAACTTCCAACTCCTTTTATTTTGTGTGGAGGTGCTTGGATTACCATTACTCCTGGGATAACTATTTTGGCTTCTTTAAAATGATTAGGAAGGGTTAGGTTTTTATGGATTTTTTCGGAAAGTTTTCGCTTAATTTTGCCAACTCCAGCAATGACAACTTTAGAACCTTTGTTGATACTTGATCCTGTGTAATCTAAGGTATCCATTGTTGTTCGGGTTTGAAAATGCAAATCATTTTCAAAATTCACTCTTTCCAAAATGTGAGTAAAGAATTGTTTTAGATTACGTACATTTAAATTAGGGTTGTCTTGATACGCACTAATTAAAAGATATTTAGTTAAAGAGCATTGTCCAAAACCTAATAAAGCATTGGCTGCTGTTAAGGTTTCCATAGGTGTTTTCTCTTTTAGATAAGGGGTGTATCTTTCTTGACCAATAGCTAATAAAAGAGGATGAACGCCAGCAACATCAACGGCATGAAGTGCTTTCACACCTCCTGGAATTTCTGTTTCTACTAATGAGCCTGTAAGTTCATGTATAAAATCACCAAAAGCAGTATCCTCTTGAGGAGGACGACCTACAACAGTAAAAGGATAAATGGCATCCTGTTTTGCATAAACAGAGTGTATCTTTAGAAAAGGAAAAGGGTGTTCAAGGCTATAATAACCTAAATGGTCTCCAAAAGGACCTTCTGGTAAAACTGCATTGGGGTCAATGGTTCCTGTAATGCAAAAGTCAGCATTTAGGTTAAGTAAAAAACCTTCGGAATCATAACCATACGCAAATCGGCGACGCGTTAATAATCCTGAAAAAATAAGTTCAGGTAGTTTTTCTGGTAGAGGCATGACTGCAGAAACAGAATAACCTGGATGACCGCCTATAAAGATACTGATTTTTAAAAGTTCTTTTAGGTTTTGAGCCTCAGTATGATGTATTCCTATACCGCGGTGAATTTGATAATGTAAACCTATTTCTTTATTCTTTTTGTACTGGTTCCCTGCAAGTTGGATTCGATACATTCCTAGATTAGAATTCTTCCATCCAGGATTAAGAGGACTTTCGCTATAGACCTGAGGTAGAGTTACAAAAGGGCCACCATCTTTAGGCCAAGATTTAATGAAAGGTAGGTCTGAGATAGAAATCTTTGTAAATAGGTTTTCACTAGGAGGCATTTTGCGGGGTAGTAAAGACGGTAAAAGAGGTAGAATTTTGAGAGACTTTAAAGGAGATTTGAAACTTGCGAGAGGATTTGATTTTAGTGAAAGTAAAAATTGGAGATCTTCTTTGTGCGGAAATAAAAGATTCATTCTTTCTTTAGAACCAAAAATGTTAGATGCACATGAGAAATTAGAGCCTTTTACATTCTTAAACCAAAGTGCAGGTCCTTGGTTTTCAAAAACGCGTCTGTGTATATACGGTATCTCTAAATTAGGGTCTAGAAAAGTTGAGAGACTAACGAGTTCTTTTTTATGCTCTAAATATTCTAAAGTATGTTTTAAAGTAGATTGTTTCATAATGATTAAAAGATAAAAAAGATTGATCTAAGATGGTTAATGTTTTGTTTAGAATAGATTAAAAGGGCTTTCGTAAATTTTGTTGACTTTGAATTCAAATATTTTTGATGATTCATCATGGCATAAGTATCAGGTGATGTGATAATTTAATTCAATCTTTGGAATAAAAATTTTACTTTTAGTATTATGTCTATCTATGCTTTGTCTGACCCTCATCTTTCTTTTTCTGTTCCAGATAAAAAAATGAATCGCTTTGGTGACTCTTGGGTGAATCATCCGACTACAATTAAAAAAAAATGGTTGGAAAAAATTACAGAGAAAGATATTGTTGTTGTTCCTGGTGATGTTTCATGGGCAACAAAGCTTCAAGATGCCTTAGTTGATCTTGCTTGGTTTGAGGCGTTGCCAGGAAGAAAAGTTTTTTTGCGTGGCAATCATGATATGTGGTGGCCATCTTTGAAAAAATTACATGATTTGCCTTTTTCGTCTTTGTTTTTTTTGCATTATAATGCGTTACAAATTGATGATTTTTGTTTTTTTGGTTCTAGGTTGTGGGATACATCTGAATACACGAATATCAGTAAAGTTAAATGGAAAGATTTTCCTCCGTTACCTTTATCAGACGAAGAAATTGAAGTTCAAGATAAAATTTATAATAAAGAAATCTTAAGATTAACGCAATCTATCGAGAATTTACAGGCTTTTAAACATTTACAATCTGTAGGACTGTGCCATTATCCACCCTTAGGTGCTGACATGAAAGAATCTAGGGCGAGCCAATTATTTGAGTCAACAAATACAGAACATGTTATTTTCGGTCACTTGCACAGTGTAGTGGAAGGAGTGCATTATGGTAAGCGAGAGCATGTGGAATATCATTTAACAGCTTGTGATTACATTAATTTTGATCCTAAAGAGATTTATAAATTTTAAATTATGATTTTTGATAACATAAAACAAGGATATCAAAGTCACTCTCGTCTTTTTAAAAATTATACTTTTATTTACCCAGTTCTCTCTCGTCGTGCTGGTGGAATTTCTATTGGTATTAATTTAAACTTAGATAAAAATTGCAATTTTGATTGTCCATATTGTCAAGTTGTGCGTACAGAAAAAATACCACCTAAAACGATTGATTTATCTATAATAGAAATAGAGCTAAAAGATATCATGCTTCTTTTTGATTCAGAAGGTGTTTGTCAATTGACTCAATTTGAAAAAATACCAGCCTGCGAGAAAAAACTAAAAGATATCTCTTTGAGTGGTGATGGTGAACCAACAATGGTTCCTGAATTTTCAAAGGTATGTCAAATTGTTCGAGAGATACAGAAGAATAGTTTGCTACCTTTTGAGTTACACTTGATTACTAATAGTACTTTAATACATAAGAAAACTGTTTTAGAAGGTATTGGTTTTTTGATGGAAGAAAAAGGTGGAATTTGGGCTAAGCTTGATGCTGGAACACAGTCTTGGTTTGAGAAAGTCAATGATTCTCTAATTACACTAGAACAAATTGAAAAAAATCTTATAGCTTGTGCTAAAAAATTTCCAATTATTTTACAGACACTTTTTTTTGAGATAGATAAAGAAAAACCTCAAGATCATGAAATATTAGAATATTGTAAGCGAGTCAAGAGGATTCAATCAAAAACTCAAAATTTAAAATTAATTCAAATACACAGTTTGAGTCGAATTCCATCTCAAAGTTCTGCTGTTAGACTTTCTAAATATCTTTTACAAGAGTATGCTAGACAAATACAAGATCAAACGCAAATTAAAACACAGGTCTTTTGATTTAAAATGTTTTTTTCAAATAATGTTGAGTTTCAAAATTTAAAAACTTTTCTTTCAAGTTTTGAGTTGTCTAGAGATGCTCGAGGAATAGGTGATGACGCTTCCCTAATGAATATGGGAAATGAGCTTTGGGCAATTTCTAGTGATGTTAGTGTAGAGGGTGTTCATCATTCTTTTGGATGGAGTTCTTTAGAGCAAGCTTTAAGTAAATCTATTATCTCTAATTTATCTGATATTCACGCTATGGGTGGAAGGTGTTGCCATTTGTTTTTTAATTTGGGAGCGAATAAAAATTGGGTTCAAAATGATTTTGATATATTAGGTAAAACACTAAAAAAAATGTCGTTAAAGTATAACTTTTCTTTAGAAGGTGGAGATTTTACTCGTGTAAAGCAAGCAAGTTTTTTTTCTTTTACTGCAATGGGAAAAATAGAAAACTCTCCTTTATTAAGGTCGAATGCAAAACAAAAACAAAAAATTTATTTAACAGGAAAACTTGGAGAGAGTGTAACTGGATTAGATTATTTGAAAAATAACCTAACACAAAACAAGTTTTCAAATGTCTCTAATGAGATTAAAAAATGTATTCAAACACATTTAAATCCAAGTCCTAATTTCAAGATAGGAATTGCTTTAAGTAGACTTTCAAAAGATGTTGCAGCCATTGATTTAAGTGATGGACTATCTAGCGAACTTTGGCATTTAGCAGAAAGTTCTAAAGTTAAACTGGTGGTAGATCAAAAAAAACTCCCTGTAGATGATACATTACTGTCAATGCATCAGAATTTAGATTTTGCATTGCATGGAGGAGAGGAATATTGCTTGCTTTTTACAGCAAACTTAACTGTAGAAGAATTTAAAACTCTCAATCAAGTCACAACTTGCTTTTGTATAGGAGAAGTGTTACAGGGTCAAGGAGTTTTCTTGAAAAATAAGGAAATAGTAGAGCCTCTGTTATCTCAAGGTTGGGGTAGTTGATTTTAGTGTGATGAGTTGTTGAATTAACTTTGGCATATTAAAATTATAATACAAAAATAAATTATTATCCTTATTAATTTACACAGGCTTATTCTGTTGCTAGAAACGATAAACATCGTTGAGATTCAGAATTAAAATAAGATTAGTTTATATCAGACTTTGCTCCTGAAAATTCTAAATATAGGTGAAAAGATGAATAAAATTAAACTCAAAAAGAGAGAGTTAGAATTACTAAAAGCTCTTTATTCGTTAGATCCGTCTAGCTCTTTTAATCTTTCTGAGGTGTCTTGAATTTTAAGAGCATCAATGATTTCTTGAACATTTCCTTTCATGAATGCATCTAAAGAGTAAAGAGTGACATTGATCCGATGATCGGTAACCCTTCCTTGAGGAAAATTATAGGTGCGAATTTTAGCGGAACGATCGCCTGTTCCAACTTGTACTTTGCGTTGTTGCGAACGCTCTTTTTCTTTACTTGCAATTTCTAAATCAAGTAAGCGAGAGCGAAGAACCTTCATGGCTTTTTCTTTATTTTTAAGCTGTGATTTTTCGTCTTGGCAGGTGACAACTAGCCCTGTTGGTTCGTGTGTAATACGCACTGCTGAATCGGTTGTGTTTACACTTTGTCCACCGTTACCAGAAGCACGATAAACATCTATTCTAAGGTCATTTTCAGAAATTTGAATATCAATTTCTTCAGCCTCAGGCATAATTGCAACTGTAGCTGCAGAAGTGTGTACTCTTCCTTGAGATTCGGTATTTGGTACTCGTTGTACACGGTGAACGCCACTTTCGTATTTGAGTGTTCCGTAACACTCTTCACCTTGAATTTCACAAACTACTTCTTTAAATCCGCCAGAAGTTCCTTCGGTACAGCTAACAACTTTGGTTTTCCAACCAATAGAATCAAAGTAATAAGAATACATACGAAAAAGGTCGCCGACAAATAAGCTGGCTTCATCTCCGCCTGTACCTGCTCTGATCTCAATTAGGGCATTTTTAAAGTCGTTTACATCTTTAGGAATTAAAGCAACTTTGAATTCATCTTCTAATTCAGTTAATCGATTTCTTAAGGGAGGTAATTCATCGTTAGCAGCTTGTTGCATTTCACGGTCATCACTTTGGAACGCTTCTTGCCATTCTTGAATTTCACTTGTGAGCTCTAAATAGTTGTTTGCTTTAACAATCAAGACTTCAAGAGTTTTGCGTTCCCGACCCAATGTTTTGAGTTTTTGAATATTGGAAGAAATTTGGGGGTCAGAAAGTTTAGTTTCTAAATCTTTAAATTTGGTAATAACATTGTGAGCTTGTTCTGTCAAGTTCATAGATTTAACCTATTATAAATGAAATAGTTGGAGTTGCTTGCAAGTGAAATAGCTTTAAAACTATTTAGAAGGAGTTGTATCTGCTTTGCGTTTAGCTCCAACAATTTTAGAAAATTTTTTATTGAATACTTCAATACGACCTGCAGTGTCAATCAACATTTTTTCGCCAGTATAAAAAGGATGTGATACAGAACTAACCTCAACTTTGATATGAGGATAAGTGTTACCATCCTCCCATTTAATAGTTCCTTTACTAGAAATTGTAGAAGGAATTATAAATCTATGACCTGTAGAAATGTCTTCGAAAACGACTGGCTCGTATTTTGGATGGATGTCTTTTTTCATGATAAATTGTATAAATATTAAACTAAAAGGGAATGATAGCAAATACAGGCTTTATTTTCAATAAAATGATGTCGCTACCTTTATTACAGTTTAATTATTTACGGTTGATGTTGTTTTTTGTTTAAATCTATTACTTCTTTGACTGGATTGAAGGCTTGTTGGTTTATCTCTACTAAAATTGTATTCCATTTTGCCATACCACCGTTCCAAAGACCAGGCCATTCCAAAACTTTAAAAGATTGCCCTGTTAAGCTTCTTTGAGTGATTAAGTAGCTGTCGTTATCTTGATATTGTAGAAGATCAAATTTTTGATGGTGATGATCGACAGTGTTTCCTGCGATAAAGACAGGGTTAAAATGTGTTGAGCTATTAAAGATGCTTTTTTGTTTTGGATTGTGTAAGTCAATTTGACTTTCCTCTATTATTTGAATAGAAGGGTTCCTATTGCCTTGTTTCACCCAAAAAGGACCACCTCCAGCTTTTCCTGTATTTTTAACAACCCCACAAACTCTTAGAGGGTGATTGAAGAAAGAAGTAAGAAAATCTTTTTTAGACTGAAAGGAATTACAATAAGTCCTTTCCTTAAATAAAAAGTAAGAAGAGTAAATTTGTGCTAAATCAGAAATAGCTTGTTTTTGTTGTGTTTCCGATGGCTGTTCACTTTGTAACAGAGCTTTAAATATTTGTTTTTGAAGAGAAATTAATAAACCTAAAATCATGCGTCTTTCTAACAAACTATGTTCCTGATGATTTTCGTGGCAAATATTATCAATATTTTTAATGAAGAACAAATCTGATTTGAGAGCATTTAAATTGTGTAAAAGACTGCCATGTCCTCCAGGTCTTAATAATAATTCTTGATTGGAATTTAAAACCCAATCATTATTTTCGTCTTGGACTAATGTATCAGTTTGAGGAAGTTGCGTTGAAAGTGAAAATTGGTAAGAATGACAATGCTTCTGACCTTGTTTTAAAATTTTTTGGATGGTGCTTAAATGTGATTCTGAGACAGTAAAGTGAATGTGAGTATTGGCTTGAGAGATGCTAATAGCTTCTGAAATTTGTTCTTCTAAAGGTGTTTGAGTGCCTGTTGTATAAGTATGGAAGTCAACTAAAGCTTTAGGTAGGTTTCCAAAATTGAGTCCTTGAGGAAGTAAGATAAACTCTAAAATCTTTTTTGCATCTAAGGTTTTTCCTAGGGTTTTGATAATTTTAGGATAAAAAGGTAGGTAAGGTAGGTTATTTAGAAATTCTTGAGTTTTCTTTTGTGTGTGAGAAGATTTTGGATCTGTATTCAATGCATTGAGTAGATCAAATTCTTTTTTAAACATACGACTAGCAGCTCCAGATGCAGGAATGAAATGTGTAAGATTTTTTTTAGGTTCGTTTTGAAAGATATCAATCCATGCCTGCTTTTCTTGAGGAGAAAATGTCAGAATACCATCTTGTTTTTGACAAGGACGGTTAAGTTTTGCGTAGGAAGAACCTTTTTTGAACAAAGAAAGCTGTAATTTTGCTTGATGCAAAGAAATACCCTGTGCTTTAAGTTGTTCTTGTTGTTTTTCTGAAAAGATAGAGGACATAAAAATATTGTTTAAGGAAGTTTTTCAAAATTCATAACACAACTAAATAAAATAAGTAATAAAACGGCTGAAAACAAGAGAAGTTGGTGTCAAAAGGTTAGAGGAGAGTATTTAAAGAGCTCAATCATCTTCAAATTGTGATTTAAAGATTTAAAAGCACAAAAAATGATTTTGATTGTATGATTTGTTGAAATTGAAATAAAAAAAAACTACCTTTTCCTTCAACTTAGAGGATAATTATGATATGAAAAGAACTTTTCAACCGAGTAATCGTAAAAAAGTAAATAAACATGGTTTTAGAGCCCGCATGGCTACCAAAAGTGGTCGAGCTATATTGTCTCGTCGTCGCTCTAAAGGACGAGTAAGATTAGCTTTAAGTGCGTCTTAAACTTTTTACATGATTTAAAGTATTGTTAAAATGCAATATCAAGCTTTGAACAAAAAAGTGATGTATCATCGCCTTTTTAGAAAAGGCTCTATTGTACAGGATCAGCAAACTGATCTAAATTCTTTACCATTGTTGTTGCGCATTGTAGCATCTCCTAGTCAAGATGATATAAGAATTGGTTTTTTGATTTGTAAAAAAACAGGCAAAGCATTTTTTAGAAATAAATTAAGACGCATTTTAAAAGCTTGTGTACAAGAACAATTTAATTTTATACCACCTTCATCGTGGATTTTATTTGATGTTTCACCCAAGCCATTACAGATTTCTTTAAAACAATTTCGTTTTCAAGCTCAATGCCTTTTGCGACAATTACCAGAAAACATGTCTGTAATATGTTAAATCGTTTATGTATTTTATTGATAGGTTTTTACCAAACAACACATGGTTTGTTTTTTTGGGGATCGTGTCGTTTTTACCCAACATGTTCTTGTTATGGGAAACAAGCATTTCAAACTTTTTATTTTTGGAGAGCTTTTTATTTAACTTCATTTAGAATTTTAAGGTGCCATCCTTTTTGTAAAGGTGGTTTTGACTATTTACCAGAAGTATCTGCTCAACAATCTAGTTCATCTCAATAAATAAACAAACTTTTTAAGGAAATTATGAATAACAACAGACTTCTATTTTTTGTATCTATGACACTCATATTTTTTATATGGATGTATTTAGGTTCACAACGAGAACAGCCAGAATTACATCAGAAAAAAGATTTGACTGTTGAGCAGCAAGTGAATCAAGAAACACAAATTTCTAAGATCAAGCTTGATGTAAAGAAAGAAAAACAAGTTGAAAAGAGTTCTGAACAATTAAAAAGAATCATAACAGTCACCACTCAAACAATGATTGTTGAATTTAATGAAAGTACAGGTGAAGTGTATCGTGTGGTTTTAGACAGTTTATTTAAAAATGATACAAATCATTATACAATTCTAGATAATACAAATGGGCATCATTTATCTCTTTCTGTAGAAAATCAAAGTTTAAGAGATTTAGAGTGGACAGCCTCGGTGCAACAAAAGCACTATTTTTTAACAAACAATCCTTTGACTTTAGTTTTTACCACAACTTTGAAAAATAAAGTTGAATTTAAGCGTTTCTATACATTATATCCAAAAGGGTATTTAATACAACACAAATTCAAAACAAATGCCAGCATAGATGGTTTTGCCTCTATTGATTGGACTGGTGGAATTAATAAGACTGAGGAAAATTCGGAACAAGGTGGTTTAGGAGCAGTTAGCTATGACGAATTTGTTTATTCTAATGGAGAATTAGTCTCTAGAGAGAAACTTGATAAACCAACATCTTTTAATGAAGAAGAAGGTTCTGTAAAATGGGTTGGTATTCGACAAAAATATGTTGTTGCTTTAATTAATTTTAATAGTCAGCAAGATTATAAAATTAGAGTGAGACCTTTAGTTTCCCAGATTAAAAATGAATTTAATGAGATAACGGAAAAAGCAAGTTCGTATGAAGTAGTACTTCGGAATAAAAATTTTGTGCCATCGTCTTTTACTTTCGATCTTTTAGTTTTGCCTTTACAGTACAATCAGATTAAAGCTTACGACCAAGGGTATGAGAAAATTTTGTTTTTAGGGTATGAATGGTTCTTGCGTGCAGATCTTTGGTATGTTAAATTAGCTGGATTGGTTTTGAACTTGTTAAATTGGTTTTACTCCATCATTCCAAATTACGGTATTGCGATTATTTGTTTAACATTGTTAATCCGTTGTTTGCTTTTACCATTTACAATTATGCAAACGAAGTCAATGAGTAAATTGCAAGAGCATGCTCCAATGATTAAAAAAATTCGTCAAGATAATAAGAATAATCCACAAAAGGCTCAGAAAGAAATCATGGCTTATTATAAAATGAAAAATGTAAATCCTGTTGCTGGAATGTTGGGTTGTTTACCGCTGATTTTCCAATTTCCTGTTTTTATTGCACTATTCCATGTGTTAAGCAGAGCTGTTGAATTAAAAGGAGTTCCTTTCTTATTTTGGATTACAGATTTATCACAACCGGATGTTGTTGTACCTAGTTTAGTCATTCCTTATATCTTCCCAACGGGATTAACAATTCTACCATTTTTGATGGCGTTTACAATGTTTCTTCAAACAAAATTAACAATGACCGATCCTAATCAGAAAATGTTGGTTTGGATGATGCCTTTATTGATGTTTGTTTTTTCAGCGTCATTCCCTTCTGGTCTTGTATTGTATTGGACTGTTTCTAATGTTTTTACAATTGTACAAACCAAGTTAATTAAGAAGAAGTCTAAAGTAGCATAGATAGTTATGAACAATCTTAGGGCATTACTTGAGATACAGAATTTAAAAACCTTTTTTAAAATTAAAAAAGGTTTTTTTAATGGTGACTCTGAAATTGTTAAGGCTATTGATGGTGTTAATTTAACGGTATATGAAGGTGATGTTGTTGGTATTGTTGGAGAGTCTGGAGCAGGGAAAAGTACATTGGCTCATACAATTATGGGTTTATATCCAGAGTATTCAGGAAAAATTTTATTTGATGGGGAGCTTGTTGAAACAAAACAAGATTTTAAAAAGTTTCGTCAAGATGTACAGTTGATTTTCCAAGATTTTTTAGGAGCTTTGAACCCTAGATTTACTGTTTATCAAACAATTCTTGAGCCACTAAAGTTAAGAAAAATTCTAAAACAGCACTTAAAAGAAGAAGTGTATGTATTGCTAGAAAAAGTTGGATTATCAAATCAAATAGAGAATCGTTATCCTCATTCTTTAAGTGGTGGTCAAAAACAAAGAATACAAATCGCTCGTAGTCTTGCTCTTAACCCAAAGCTACTAATTTGCGATGAAATTACTTCTGCTTTGGATGTCTCTATACAGACTCAGATTATAAATCTGTTATTAGAGCTTAAACAGAAGTATCAGATTTCTTTTTTAGTTATTACTCACGATTTAAGTTTAGTCCGTTATTTCTCGAATCGTGTAGTCGTGATGCATCAAGGGAAAGTGGTTGAAGTTGGAAATACAGAACAAGTTTTGTTTTCCCCAAAACATTCTTATACTCAAAAATTAGTGAACTCTATACCAATAATAGATATGGAATTTTAGTGGATTAAAAATCATTTAAATGCATTTTATATTTCAAAAATTGGAGTTGTTGGTTTTAAAGCTTCTTCTATGGCATCAATAAGGTTTTTAAAACAAATATCTATTGCAATGAAAATTAAAATAAGTACCTTTTAGAGTATGCAGTTTATATTATACACTATCGTAGTTCTGTTTATTCTTCTGGTAAGTTGTAATCAAACTATGGATAATTCTGAAAAATTAGAAGATCTTTCATCTAGTCTTGATTTGAACTTTCCTCATTGTTTTTATGATGCGTTACTTTTTTGTTATTCAGTGAGTGGAAATACATTAACTCCAATTAGTTCTATCTCTGAGTCTAAAGGTATTCTTAGGAATGATACTGCAAAACACCGACTCATGTGGGAAAGACTGACAAACTTGATTCCTTTAGAATTAAGAGAAAATAATTTAGAAATCATTGCGTTTGACGGAACTGTAGAATCTACTATATTAGGTGCAGTTATCTCGAAAAGTTCTACTGAATGGAATAAATGGACTATGTTTTTAAGTATAGAAGGAGCATTTTCTATAAACGGAGTATTTACTGACGACATTTTAGATTACAGTGGATCTTTCACACATACGGTCATTCATGAGTTTGCGCATATTTTTACTTTGCAAACAGGACAGATCGAATCGTTAACTAGAGAAAGTTGTGATATGTCACGGTTTTATTTGATACCAGAAGAAGCATGTGCCAATACTAATTCTTATATAAATCAAAATTTCCAAAGGTTTTGGAGATCTTTTTATTCTAAACATCAAGAGTACGCCGTATTAGATAATCCAACAAAGTTTGAAGGATTATTTTCTGAGAATCGATCTTCGTTTGTTACTCGCTATGCTTTTACTAATCCTGTTGAGGATATTGCGGAAGTATTCACTTTTTTCATTCGTTATCAATCACTACCTTCAAATTTTTTAAACGGTGGAGAAAAAATAGCACTATTATATGAAAATCCTAGTTTAGTTGATTTAAGAAATAAAATAAGAAAAAACATAGGCACAAAAGGTTTAGAAAAAACTCTTTCTATTGAGAAAATCAGAAGTTCTTTTACAGATCACCATCGATCTTGTGTTCGTTTAAAATAATTTTAAACATAAAAATGGTTTTATTGTTGAAACAATTTATAAGGAATCTTGATCATGATTGACTACACAGTTTTATTACTTCAAATATTGAAGGAGAATTTGAAAAACAACCTTTCAATATTTCAAAGTATTTGAACTAAGGCTATCTTTACCTAAAGAATTGAATATTAAATCTGTTTACGAAGATTATAAACAAGAATTATTAAAAAAGAAGAAATTAACTCTTCATAGTAAAATTGAAGAAGCATTTAGTAAACAAGTTTTACATTAAAATAATGGTTGAACTAGATGAAAAAACTGAAACTTGTAAGAGCTGGCTAGAACAAAAGCTTGAAAAGGGCTGTAAAAATCTTAATGATTATAAATTAAGACAATAAGAAGTGATTAAAGGAATACAAAAAAATTGAAAGTCATATGTAAGATGTAGTAAATGTGGAGTTAGCTGAAGCATTTAATAGAGAAACTAAAAAATTAAAAAGTAATCTATTAAGTTGGGAAATAATTTTGTTTATGTTGTATGTATATTGTTTGTAATGAGTATATCTTCTATTATAAAATTTTTTATTGGATCGTCTGTAAATTTTAATTGGTTAAATATGTCAAAAACTTTAACAATGACTTTGCTTTTAACATGGCTTGCTGTATTTTTGGGTAGAAGACGTAGTGAAGCAAATAGACTTTACCATGAGTACTTAAATAAAGAAGTAGTTGCAAATTCATCTAGTAGCTATAAAAACGGATCGAAGAATTAGTGGAAGGAGATGCTGAATTGTTAACTTCTTTGTTACGCAATACCATTGAAATTATTGCTAAAAATCCGTCAGAAAAACTGGATAAAAAACACAGCACTAATTTTCCAATTAACGAAATGAAGGGTTTGAACTTTGATAGAATTAACCCATTAAAGAAATAACTCAAAATGATTCAAATTCAGAAATGATTTGTTCAAACTAGAACATTCCAGCTTGCATTTTCTTACAAAATAAATACACTTGATAAAAAAGTATAACAAAAATATGAAAAAAGAATAGAGCTAATATCCAATCGCTACTGAAGCAATTGCCATAAAGCATAAGTTAGAGGCAAAAGCATAATATTTACAGAATTGTCTTTTATCTTTCATATCAAAATTGAAGAGTATAAATTGTTTTTAGTCTAAAAAATTAGAAAGTTAAAAAAATAGAGCCAATAACTCCTGTCAACACCAGAAGACTAATAAAAGCATTGGCTAAGAAAAAGAGTTGATTTAAGCTATCCAATGAACGGTTAGTACTGTAAAAATGAATGTAAATTAAAGTCACCAAGATAAAAGTAAGACAAACGAAATAAGGAATTGTTGGTAGAGTGTAGATTCCTAAAAATAGCAGTAAACAAAAAGTAATTAAGTGACAAACTTGTGCTAGAACTAAAGCTTTTTTGATTCCTAATTTAGTCACAATAGAATGCAAATTGTTTTTTCTATCAAATTTATAATCTGCAGTTGCATAGATCGTATCGAATCCAGTCACCCAAAAAAGAAGAGACGTTCCTAATAGAACAGAAGTCATGGATGCATTTCCAGTTGTTGCGATACAGGTTGCAACGGGTGAGATTCCTAAAGACAATCCTAAAAAAAATTGAGAAAAATAAGAAAAGCGTTTAAAATAAGAATAGCTACAGACAACACACAGTATTGGAAATGAAAGTATAAAACACAAAGGGTTTAGATTGTAGGCAACAAAAATAAACAAAGATATATTGGTGAATATAAAAATAATAACATGTGAAGGTTTTAATATGCCTTTAGGAATATGTCTGTTTTTAGTACGAGGATTTTTAGCATCAATTTTAGCATCTACCAATCGGTTAAACGCCATTGCACTATTTCGACAAAAAGTGATGGCAAGAATAATTGCTATCAGTAATGGTAATGATGGAAAACCATTAGAGGCTAAAAATAGACTAGCTAAAGCAAATGGTAAAGCAAAAATAGTGTGTGAGAGGCGAACCAATCCTACAAATTTGAGAATCATTCTGATCTCCAAGGTTTACAAATAGAATGGTTTATTTGAAGATGGTCTAAGATACGAGAAACAATTGTATCAATGAGATCGTAAATATTTTTAGGGTGCTGGTAAAAGTGAGGAGACGGTGGAAGAATAATTGCACCGGTATCGTGAACTTTAAGCATGTTTTCTAAATGTGTACGGTGTAGAGGTGTTTCCCTAGGAACAATAATTAAAGTGCGTTTTTCTTTAAGTTGCACATCGGCTGTGCGGCAAAGAAGTCCACTACCGATACCATGAGCAATTTTGCCTAAAGTTCCCATTGAACAAGGTAGAATAACCATTGCGTTTATAGATACGGAACCAGAAGCAATCGGTGCAAATAAATCTTGATCGGAAAAGTTTTCAAAACAGGCTTTTAGGATAGGGTCGTAACAGTTTTCAAATTTAGTGACCTTTCGACCTGTTTCTGTAAAAATTACGCTCACATGATGATTTAATTCTGTTAGCACTTCAGCTAGTCGTTGAGCATAAATTCCTCCAGATGCTCCTGTAATTCCCAAAACAATATGTTTTTGAGTTTGCATATTATTTTTTTTGTGTTAGCACAATGTCAGATGTGCTAGCATCGCAAGCCCATGTCCACGATTGATTAAAAGATTCAAGACATTTTTTTTGATATTCTTGAACGGAATAAAATTGACAGATAGATTGAATAAGGTATTGGTAAGCCTCTTTCTGTTTAGCCAACAATGCACCTAATACAGGAACAAATAACGGTGCTAAAACTTTGTAAAATAAAGTTGGGATTATTTTTACAGGGCGGAAAAATTCCAATGTCATAAAAAAACCTTTAGGTTTTATGACACGAGCAATTTCGGAAATGGCAATGGTTAAATTGTCTAAATTTCTCATTCCGTAGCCACACATGACAATATCAAAGGAATTGTCGGTAAAAGGTAATTGAAGAGCATCACATTGCAAAGGAAAGGTTGAAATATCCTTTTTTTGAGCATGAGATAGCATAGGAAAAGAGAAATCACCTAAAACACTCAGTTTTATATGAGGATAGGATTTGTGGAGACTTTGAATAAGATCTCCAGTTCCTCCACATAAATCTAAAACCTTAATCTTTTGATTAGGTGAAGCCAAAAATTGAGTGCTTTTCATTGTTTTAAGCATTTTTTGAATGGCTTTTTTACGCCAAGCAAGGTCACGACCAGCACTCATAAAGTGATTTAAAAAATCATACCGACGAGCGACTTGATCAAACATTTTTTGAATTTTTTTAGACATAGGGTTCAAATATAAACTTTAATTTATCCTTAAGTAAATTAAAATAAGCTGACTTTTAAAATGATTTGACAATCTATTTAATTACGGCTAAATTTGTCTGCGTGTGCCGCTTTAGCTCAGTCGGTAGAGCAAAGGACTGAAAATCCTTGTGTCCGCAGTTCAATTCTGCGAGGCGGCACCAACTTCTTACTCTCTTTTTTATATCGCTATTCTGATGGTAAATCAACAAGATCCGCACTATTTAACTTTTTTTAATTTTTGAAAAACTTGGCACCGTTTTAGTCTGCTATTTTTACTCTAACTTTTTTTAACGGGTATTGATTTGTTTTTAAAATCAGTTATAGACTTGGGTACAAGTAAGAATTGACCAGCTACGATTAAATTAGAGGTTAGTTTGTTAGCTTCAATGATTACAGAAACTG
Organism: Fibrobacteria bacterium; assembly: GCA_965261055.1. Lineage (GTDB taxonomy): Bacteria > Fibrobacterota > Fibrobacteria > UBA11236 > JADFYW01. Next base: position 1,414,148 of record OZ253440.1, read on the forward strand.
GCACTTTGTATTTTTGTGCAATATGACCTAAGGTTTCTCCCACTTTAATTTTATGCCGTCTCCAATTGGTGAATAAACTTTTGTCTGTATTTGAGTAATCTTGTAGAAAAGCTTCTTTTGTGCCGAGAGGAATTTTTAGATGATAGCTTTTTAAGTTTGGTGGAGTTGTCCATCTTTTAAGTTCTGGATTGAGTCTTTTTATTTCGGTATAATTAGATCCAGTACTATTTGAAATAAATTTTAAGTCCATAGGATGAAAAATAGTAACTGTATCGTGAACACCAAAAATTTGAGGAAGCTCTCTAGTAGGATAAAAACCATATTTTTCAGGATTGTTTCCGATAATCATTGCGGCTAAAATGCGAGCAACATAATTTTGAGTTTCTTTGGGTAACTTCATCTCCCAATAATTATTAGTATGTTTTCTTATTTGTGAACGCACTCGACCTTCTCCTGCGTTATAGGCAGCTAGTGTTAAATCCCAAGATTTAAATTGTTTGTATAGATAAGTTAAATAAGATAAAGCTGCTTTAGTTGCTTTTACTGGATCTCTACGTTCATCAAACCACCAATTTGATTTCAAATCAAAAATGCGAGCGGTTGCTCTAATCAATTGCCATAGACCAGCTGCATGTGCAGAAGAGTAAGCTTTTATATTTAATCCACTCTCTACCATTGCAACATAAATTAAATCTCTAGGTAGGTTCTCTTTTTTGAGTTGATTTTCAATAAAACTTTGATAGTAGTAGAATCGACTCAACCACACTGTGAAGTTTTTTCTTTCGTGTGTTAGAAAGCGAGTCATATGTTGAATGACTTTTGGAGGGATTGGCTTGGGTATAGGCAGTGTATAACTTTGTAATTGGTCTTTTTCTAATACTTTGGAAATCCACTTTGTTGTAGTTTTGGAGTCAAGAGTAATGTTATCTTCTCTAAGTCTTTTTATTTCAAGACTGAATAAATCATCGTACATTTTGTGAGTACGATTACGATACAATTCAATCTGTTGTTGTTTTTGATCGGAAATAGATTCAATATTTTTCTCTAGCCAGTCTAAATCGTAAAATACAATATCTAAATAAAGAGAACTTTTTTTGATGTGATTTGAGTCTAAAGAATTTTTAGCTTTATCTAGGTTGTTTTCAATGTGTTGAAAATCATGGTATTCTTGAGCTTTCTTGTTATAGGAACAAAATTGCAGTAAAAAAAATAAAAGTATATAGAGTACGATGTAAACTGATCGAGGATAAATCATTCTTCAAATTCTAAATCTTCAGCGTAATCATTCCACAAATCATCGCTAAAGCTAGGGTCATCTAGATTGATTTCTTCACTTATGTCATCGTTTTTTGCGTCTTCTTCGGTAAGAAAGTCTAGGTTTTCAAGATCCTCAAATTCGTCTTTTTGCTTTTTTTTATTGGTCATAATTTAATTTTGAAAATGTTGTTGGGTGTTTTTATTTGATTGCTTAAGGATGTTAAACTGCTCTTCGTTTAAAAGTGATAAAATAAAAGAGAATTGTTGAAACTTTAAATATTCCAGATTCCTCTCTGCTTGATTCAGCTTAGAGTAAAGTTTATTGAGTTTAGAGGTATTGACTGGGAATTTTTTTAATTCTTCTAGAAGAGTATTTTTTAGAGTTAACAGATTCTGAGTTAAGGTCCCTTTTTTTAGTAGTTGCTTAGCTTGGTAGTTTAAAATGTCAGCTTTTTGTTGATATGAAAATTGCTCTATAATAAGCTCTAAATTAGGTATAAAAAGAGGCTGTTCTTTGGTTGCAAAAGAGAGAGAAAAGAATGAAAAAAGAAAGAATATATAAATAAATTTGAGCATATGGACTGTATTGGTTACAGAGTAAATTTTTTTAAGATCAATATCAAGTAAAAAATTATAATAACTTAAAATTTGTTTGTTAAAATATCAATAATGAGTTGCTGGTCATTTTTTGAGAGACTAGGATATAATGGTAAGTTTATAATTTGATTAGAGATACGGTTTGCAACTGGAAATTGATTTTTTTTGTAGCCTAATTGTAAAAAAATGGGTTGGTCTGAAAGTAAGGGGGAATAGTAATTTTGAAAAGGAATTTTTTGTTTTCTTAATTTTTGCTCTAAAAGGCTTTTATTTTCTATAAGAATAGAAAAAACAGAAAAAGAAGACTCTACAAAATTAGGACAAACGCTTAAAAGTTTAGGAGATAGTTTTTGTTGATATTGCTCTGCTATTTTTTTGCGATGTTTTTGATTTGCAGAAAATTCTTTCCATTTTACTAATAAAATAGCGGCTTGAATGGTGTCCATTCGAGAATTTAACCCTAAAGAAGTGTATCCCCTAGATTCTATGCCATGCTGAGTAAGAGAGCGTATTTTTTCTTCTTGTTTTGTTGTTTTACAAAAAACGGCACCTCCTTGACCATATGCTCCTAACGACTTTGTAGGATAAAAACTAGTTGTAGAAATATCAGCGAGAGATCCAGATGGTTTTCCTCTTAAGGACGCTCCAATACTTTGAGCAGCATCTTCAATCACAAAAAGGTTTTTTTTCTTCGCCCAATGGTTAATTTGGTCATAGTCACAGGGAATTCCAAACAAATTAATAGCAAGAATTCCAGAGATACGACCGTTAAAAGAAATACAATTTTGCTTTTGTTGATAGTATTTGTATCCTATATCTAGTGTATTTACATCTAAATTGAATGTTTTAGAATCTATATCACAAAAAAGAGGAACGGCACCTACACGACAAATGGCTTCTGCAGTAGCGATAAATGAATAGCAGGAGGTAAGTACTCCGTCACCTTTTTGAGTACCCATTACTTTAAGTGCTAAAACTAAAGCATCTGTTCCACTATGACAAGCAACAGCCTTAACATTGAGGTACGAAGACATTTTTTTTTCAAATTCTGTGACTTCAGGACCGTTGACAAACTGTTGATGATTAAAAACCGTAGAGATACTATCAAAGATTTCTTCTTTTATGCTTAGCCATTGATGTGATAAATCAAACCATTTCACTTTTCTTTCTCTGTTAAATTTTTGGATAAGATATTTAAAAGAGGCAATGCTTTAAACCACATCTCGCGATATTCTGTTTCTAAATCGGATTCTATGGTAATTGCTCCTCCAGCTCCAAATGTAACTTGGTTTGAATTTATCCATAGTGAACGAATTGCAACATTGAAGCATAAACTGTTATCTCCGCCAATATATCCAATATTTCCTGTATAATGGTTGCGTTTATGTGGCTCTAAGTTTTGAATAAATTGAGTGGCTCTTGTTTTAGGTGCTCCTGTAATTGAACCCGATGGATATAGTGCGTTAAAAATGTCAGATAGTGTTGTTTTGCCTTCTATTTCTCCAGAGATACATGAAGAAAGTTGCAAAACATTAGACCATTGAGTTAATGACTTTAGAGATTGTGTTTTGATGGAATCAGGAGTGCAAATTTTAGATAAATCATTTCTAAATAAATCTGTAATCATTAAAAGTTCAGAGCTTTCTTTATCAGATTGAAAAAATTTTTTCTTTTGATTTTCTATAACAGTTTCTGTTTCAATTTGTCTAGAACCTTTCATCGGTCTTGTTAGAATATGACCTTGTGGAGAAATTTGAAAAAAGAGTTCAGGAGAAACACTTATTAAAGAACCTTCTGGTGTTTTTAAATAGGCAGAATAAGGGGCTGGAATCAAGTCTCGCAAGTTTTTATATAAAGAAACCGTATCTATGTTTTTATAAGGATAGATAAATTGATTGGTGAGGCACATTTCATAAATTTGTCCCTCCTTTAGATAATTCTTTATTTTTAGAAATTGTGCTGTGTATTGTTTTTTGGATAGGGATTTTAAAAGTGAAGGATGGTTTTCCCAAAAAGATTGGTTTCTTTTTTGTATAAATTGACCATCCATGTTAGGTTTATTTATAGCAGAATTTTCTTTAAGTGTTGTTTCTAAAATTTTAGCTAAATCATTATGAGGTGAAGAATAAATAAAAAAGCGTTTTTCTTGATGATCCCAAACAAAAAAATTAGTCGCTTCTAGCCATAGTGATTTTTGTTCTCTATCTAGTGTTTTTACATTGGATGCGTAATCGAAGAAACCAACAAGACCGTTTTGGATAGGAAATTGATTGTTTAAATTTGTTTTAGACTTTTGTTGATATGTTTGTAAAAAATCCAAGATGGAAGAAAATTCTAAAATTTCTTTTTTCCAAGAATTAGATTTTTGTTTTTTAAAAAAAGAACCTTTATCTAAACTCCAGATACGCTCCGAAACTCCCATGTAGCTAAATCTTTCTTGTTGTGAAACATCTGTTGTCTTTAATTGATCTCTATTTGAATCTAACCAAAAACAATAAGGCTTTGTAATAAGGTTTTTCCACAGAAGGATAGGGATTTCTAACCAAGGGTGTTCTTGGACTTGAGAGTTTGTGATGATTTCATTTAAATTTAAATCAGGAGATGTTTGATTTTTTTTTTTGGTTGCAAGAGGAATAAATTTGTGTGTTAAATTATGTATCTCGAAGAAATTTTGAATGATCTTTTTTCCGTTGACTGTACCAATAGATTCTGGATGGAATTGCAACCCATAGAAAGGTTTGTCCGTTAATGAGATTGCCATAATTTTAGAGTCTTCTTGACTTGTTGCCAAAATATTAACAGTAGAAGGAACGCAAGAGTTATCTAAAACTAGGGAATGATAACGAACGGCTTTGAATGGGTTTGGTAGGTCTTTAAATAATGCTTTTTGATTGTGAATGATTTTAGAGTACTTTCCATGGAAGGTATTAGAAGATTTTTTAATCTTCATTTTTTCTGAAAATCCAATGCCTTGCATTCCTAAACAAATGCCTAAAATAGGAATGTTTTTAGATTGTTCTAGAAGTTTTGAACAGTATCCAAAATCAGATTTTTTTTCAACTGTACCTGGTCCTGGTGACAGAATAATTGTGTCAAAACTTTCCCATTCATTGGTTTCTAGCCAAGGGTTACTGTTAACAACAACAGTAGGTTCATAACCTGTAACATTCCAGATTAAATTTTTTAATAAATAAGAGTAAGAATCATAGTTATCAATTAATAATACTTTAATCATAATATTTCTGTGTCACTAAAATTTTGCACTAAGAATTAAATATTAGATGAATGTTTTAAAAAAAATTTCAGAAGATTTTATTGCTTTTTGATATTCTTGATTAAAAGGATATAAGTCAGGAGTGTAGTCTCCTTGATAGCACATTTGGGATAATTGATTTTGAATTTTGTCAAAGGGAATGTTTCCTTCTCCAAATAGCAAATGTTTATGAGTCCGATCTTGAATATCCTCAAGGTGTAGGTTGTAAATATAAGGAGCTAATTTATTGAGCATCTCTGAAATATTTTCCCCTAAAACATGACTGTGTCCTATATCAAAATTGGCACCAATTTTACCTTGAAATTTTTGGCATAATTCTAAAAGTTGCGAGCTAGAATGAATAATATGTTCGGGTTCTTGTTCCACTCCTAATTGAACGGATCCTTGATAATTAGAAAAAAGCCATTCAAAAAAGTCATAATACAGGTTGATTTGATTTTGTAGCGGTATATTGGAGTTGACAATTCCCGATGTGATTGTTAGATGGGGAGCATTTAGTAATTCTGCGATTTTGAGGCATTGTAAAATTATGTTCCATTTGATTTCTCTTTGTGTTTTATTTTCTTCGCAAATACTTGGGTAATATATTTGTTTGTTAAGTAAAAGGAGGTGCCCCAAATGGATATTGCGAATAGTTAAATCATTCTCTTGAAAGATATGTAAAGTTTGTTTCCAAAAATCGGAACTTTGATTTAAAAATTCTGGTAAAATGACGAGTTCAATACCTGTAAAGATAGAGGGCTTTATGATTTTACAAAGTTCTTTAAAAGGACGATTGGGTAGTGACCCTGTGCTATAACATAACATGAAAAAAATCTCTTAAAACTAATTTTAAATCCTCTAAGTTAACGCTAAATAGTAAGCTACCATTATTGAGGTAGGGTTTACCGAGTTGTTCAATAAAGATAAATTGAAAGTTGTTCGCTGTTTTTTTATTGTCTTTTAGGAGTGTTTCTAAAATTAAATCAAGATTTTGAAAAGATGGTATTTTCGGTTTTGGTAGTAAGTCTAATAATTCATTTTGTTTTTTTAATTCTGATTCAGGCATGATTTTTAAGTGGTAAGCTAGTTTTCCCGCAAATTTTAAACCAATCCAAACGGCTTCACCGTGTAACAATGCGTTGTGAGAGATATATTCTAAAGCGTGTCCTAGGGTATGACCGTATTCTAAAACTAAACCTTGCTGTTTTTCAGATGGATCAAGCTTTGCTATAATTTTCTTTTGTTCTAGGGAGTGCTCAATAATTAGATTTAAGATGTTTTTGTCTTGTTTTAAATGCTGTAAATTATCAATACACTTTTGATAATGTTTCTCACCTAAAATTAAAGCATTTTTGCAATATTCGGTTAGAGCTGAATTAATTTGTCTTTGAGGCTCTGTTGTAATAAAATCATAGTTGATAAATACAGCTTGAGGATGAGAAAAACAGCCCCATTTATTTTTACTTCCATGGAAGTTAATTGATTGCTTATTAGAAATAACAACATCAGATTGAGCCATTAGTGTTGTAGGGACATGTATAAAGCGAATGCCACGATATAATAAGGAAGCTACTAAACCGCCTAAATTAAGAATTCCACCTCCACCAAAATTCAAAATTAAAGAGCGTCTTGTGGCTTTAAGGTCTAAAATGCGTTGTCCTAATGCATTGAGGTTTTCAATATTTTTATTACTTTCTCCAGAAGGAACTGTTAGCCAATAGCTTGTTTTTTGAGGAGGTAAATATTTTTGGAGAGTGTTCTGGTGTAGTTTGATAATCTGAGAGTCAGATATAATAAAAAGTACATCAAAATCAAGCTTGTTCAGCCATAAGTACATATTCTTTAAGGATTTGATCCCTTTGTAAATAGGGGTTTCTCCTAATAGAGGAGATATAAAAAATTCAGTATTTGTCATTGGCATAATTTAAAGCAGGATTATTTAACATTTTACTAAATTTTTAAGTGATGTCCAATGTATTTAATTCTAAATGGACTTATAGTTCTAATGTATTTAATTTAACTTCCTTAAATGTTTGGAAGGAAAAGATGGTTTTTTTTGGGAAAGCGATCAAAGAACAGATTAATAAGCCACGGTTAGATTTAGGATTGTGGATAAGTGCTACAGTGTTAGAGGAAGTTTCTTCTAAAGAAAATTTATTAGAGATACTTAATCTTTTAAAAGTAAATGATTTGAATGCTTTTACTATGAATGGTTTTCCTTATGGTAATTTTCATCAAAAAATTGTTAAGACAAATGTTTATTTACCTGACTGGAGTACGTTAGAAAGATTGACTTACACATTGGATTGTGCGAAGTTCTTAACAAAATTAACTAGATATTCTAAAGTGACAATTTCGACATTACCATTGGGTTGGTCTTTGTTTTGGAATGAATCTAAAATGGTACAAGCTGTTCAAAATTTATTTGAATTGATTGAAGAATTAAAGAAAGTAGAAGATACAACAGGAGTTCAAATTCAAGTTTGTTTGGAGCCCGAGCCAGGCTGTGTTTTGGAACACACGAAACAAACAGTTGATTTTTGGAATCAAAAAATTCTTTCTTACGCTAAATTAAAAGGTTATTCTAACGAAGTTGTGTGTCGTTATTTAGGTGTTTGCTATGATACTTGTCATCAAAGTGTACAATTTGAAAATGTAATTGAAAGTTTAAAATTATTTGTTGAAAATGGTATTTCAATTGGAAAAATACAAGTTTCAAATGCACTAGAGTTTCTTCCAGATAGGAATAAAGATACACTTTCTCAGAGAGAAGTTTTTGTTGAAGAAAAGTTTTTGCATCAAACGCGTAGCTTAGAAAAAACAGGAGTTGTTAGAAGTTATGATGATTTAGATTTAGCTTTAAAGGATAAAGAAATTAATTGGAGTACTCCTTGGAGAACACATTATCATTTGCCTTTATTTTTGGAAGAAACTTTAGACCAAAATATGCGCTCATCACAAAGTATTTTTAAAACAACAATACAGGATACACTAGATGCTGTTAAGTATGCTTTAGATCTTAAATTGTGTGAACATTTTGAAATAGAAACATACACTTGGTCTACTTTACCTGCAGAGTGGTGTCCTACCAATGATTTCAGTCTTGCTCAGAATATTTCTAAGGAATGGTTATGGATGGAAAATAAGGTAAAAGAATTTTCAATAATGGGTAAAATTTGAAAAGATTAGCTGTTTTAAATGTTGTTGGATTAACTGAAAGTTTAATAAGTAATATAACCCCTCATTTGAAATCTTGTTTCAATAATTACAAAACAAGTTATTTGAAAGAACAATTTCCAGCAGTTACTTGTACCAGTCAGGTTTGTATGCTAACAGGAAAAAATCCTTCAGATCATGGGATTGTAGCGAATGGTTGGTATTTTAAAGAATTGGCGGAAATAGGTTTTTGGAAACAAAATAATAATTTGATAGATTCTCCAAAGATTTGGGATGTTCTCAAAAAACAAAATAATAGCTTTACTTGTGCCCAACTTTTTTGGTGGTACAATATGTATGCTGATGTTGATTACAGCATTACACCTCGCCCCCATTATCCAGCGGATGGTCGTAAAATTTTTGATATTTATACACAACCAAGCTCACTTAAAGAAGGTGTTGTAGAAGATATTGGGGAATTTCCATTTTTTAATTTTTGGGGACCAAAATCTGGAATAGAGTCTTCAGACTGGATTTCTAAAAGTGCTAAATATGTATTTGAAAAACATCAGCCAAATTTAAATCTTGTGTATCTTCCTCATCTTGATTACAGTTTACAACAATTGGGACCAAATCATCCTGATGTTCAAAATGAACTCAAAAAAATAGATGTTGTTGTTGGTGACTTAATCTCTTTCTATAAAGATAGGGACACAGAGGTTATGATTGTTTCTGAATATGGAATTACAGAAGTGAACCAAGTTTTACATCCAAATCGAGTTTTAAGAAAAGTAGGATATCTTCAAGTTCAAAAGAGTCTTTCTTGGGAGTTGTTAGACTGTGGAGCTAGTGAAGCTTTTGCAGTTAGTGATCATCAAATTTGTCATATTTATGTTAAAGACAAACGAAAAATCCCTGAAATAGTCTGTTTGTTTGAGAAACAAGAGGGACATTTAAATATTCTATTTGGAGAAGCTATTAAAGAGAATAACCTTAATCATGATCGTAGTGGTGATATCATTTTAATGTCTAAACCCAACTTTTGGTATTCTTATTATTACTGGCTAGATGATCGGTTTGCACCTGATTTTTCTCGCTGTATTGATATTCATCGGAAATCAGGTTATGATCCTTGTGAATTATTTATTGATCCTAAACTTTTGTTCCCCAAATTAAAAATGATTAAAACCCTAATTAAGAAATTTTTAGGCTTTCGTTATTATATGGATATCATTCCTTTAGATACAAGTCTTATTAAAGGGAGTCACGGAACACCTGTAGAGGATCGGCAAGCGGGTCCTTTGATGATGTGCTCTTATAAGAAAATGGAAGCACAAATCAAAACATTACCGATTACGAGTGTTTATCAAATAATTTTGAATTATTTTCAAGATATAGATGATTAGAAAGCGATTATGGATTCCTCTCGTTTTTTTTCTCTTAATATTTTAAGATAAGATTGATAGCGAAATTCTGGGATTTTTTTTTGTACAACAGCTTCCTTAATTGCACAATTTTTTTCTTTGTCATGCAAACAATTTCTAAACTGACATTGATTAATAAAAGAATCCCATCCAAAAAAGTGAACAGGAATGTCATTTAATTTTAGATCCCATGCACTAAGTCCACGAATTCCTGGAGAGTCTATTAAATAGCCATTATCTTTTTCAAAAAAATAAAGTTTGGATGAAATGGTTGTGTGTCGTCCTTTTTTATCAGATTGACTGACCTCTTGGATTTTAATTTGATTTTGAGGGAAAAAGTGTTGAATAAGGCTTGATTTACCAACTCCTGATGGACCTGTTAAAAGACTTTTTTTGGAAGAAATTTTATGAGAGAAGGTCTCTAAACCTTGTTTCGTTTTACACGAAAATTGATATAAAGGTAAGCCTTGTTCTAGAAAGTATTTTAGATGATTTAAGCTTTCTTCGTTATCTGTTTGCAAATCTTGTTTGTTGATACCTATAATAAATGGAATTTTTAGATAAGCAAGTCTTAACAAATAGCGATCTAATAAATGAATATTGAACACAGGATCTTTCAAGGAGAAAAGGATGATGACTTGATCAATATTAGAAGCTAGGACAAGTTTTTTGTTTTTTCGATCTTGAGGTCCAGGTCGATAAAATACACTTTTGCGAGGGCTAATTTTAGTGATAAAGCCTATTTTAGATTGTGTTTCTGAAAATAAAACTTGATCTCCAACAGTGATTTGATTGTAATCTTTAAGATGGATATTTGAATGTAAATAACAATTAAAGTAGTCTTGTTTTGTAGGAGAAAAGATGCGGTAGGTTCGGCGGTGAACCTCAAAGACAATTCCTTCTTGTTGATTCTTTAAATCCAAACCTAATTTTTTAGAGTAATACTGGTTTTCTTTCGCTTCACGAGACCAACGAGCTAAGCTAGGCGTATTTTCTTCTGTATCAAAATTATTCATGATCGTATTAAAATTTAAAAGACAGACTCAAGGAATGAGCAACGCTTAGTGAATTATGAATTTGGGTAGAATAATCAAAGTTAAAAGATGAAAACTGAAGACCAGAACCTAGAGAACTTTTTGTACTTGTGTTTAAAATAGATTTTCCAAATCTAAATGAAAACCATTCATAAAGATTTAAACTAATTCCTACTGGAAATGAGATTTTTTGATCTGTTGAGGTTTGAATATCAAATAGTAAATCTGTATTAAATTTTGAGGACCATATATAACTGTAAAAGATACCAACTTGCAAAGTTGTTGGAGAGAAGATATCATTTTGAGGAGATATCACGAATAAATCAGCATTGGTAATGCTCCCTCCAATAAACAATGTTTGTAGTATTTGATATCGAAAACCTAAATCTAAAATAAAAGTGTGGTAGAAAAATCTTTCAATATTATTTAAAACATAACTTAGACTTATTCCTGAATGTAATTTTTGAGTCCATTTGTATCCATAGCCTGATTGAATTTTGAGAGCATAGGCTTGATATGAAGTAACCGATTCTCCAAAATCATCAAAGCCTTCAATAGGGTAAAATCCTAAAGAACGAATACTACTAAAAAAAGATTTTTTTTGATGATTGAGAGAAAAAGCAAGATTTGTAACTTGGGCTTTAAATTCAGTAGAAGGATAGGTTTGACTAAAACCAATTTGTGAGTGTGTGTCCAAGCTAATAACAGGGTTCAAATCAATAGAAGAAAAAATTAGACTTCTGGGATGTGCTACGCCAGAACCAGACCAGGCTATAGTTTGTGGGCTTAAATCTAGTTTTAGGATTTGGAAACTGCTAGACCCTTTTCTCTGATTGAAAGGTAATGTGAGTGCAAAAGTAATTTGGACACAAAAGTAAAGAAAAAGAAGTATCTTTGAGTGCACTTACTTTCTTAAGTCAATGACTTCAACACCTAGAGGTTTTTTAAAGTGTATTTGTTGTTTTATATTCCTTTGCACTTTTTTAAGTGTATAGGTTGTTTCATTGCCTGCAACATCAACGAGAATTATCTTTCGTGGAACAAAGGATGAACTTACAAATAAAGAAGCTTTGGTGTAAAATTCTTCTTTGGGAATAAAGTTGATTTTGTATTGAGGATCTTTACGGTGTTCCGTATATTTGCGAACTTTTTTGACATCCCATTTTAACATTGTTTTCAGAATACTAAGGGGATTTAAAGAAGGGTCGTTACAACGGTTGTTAGAAACAGTAACTTGTTCATTTTGCTTAGAGTATTTCCAGAAAATACATTCCTTAAGAACTAACTCTACACTGGGAGTTTTTAATTGGAAGTCACCTCCTTCTACATAGATAGAACCCTCGTAAATATTTGTTGATCTCAATAAAGAATGAAAAGAATGAACTTTGAATTGAGCATGAATAGATTCAGCTTTCAAATAATATTTTTTAACAGCATCAACAAGAGCATCTCCTGAAATAGCTTTAGGATTACTGAAGGAAGAAAAAATTAAGGTTAAAATTAAAATAATAATGTTGCTGTATCGCATGTTTGTTTTCCTTTTTTTTGAATCCAATTTTTAAAGATCTGTGTTATTGAGTCGCTGTGTAAAATCCAAGTAGGTTCAGATTTTGAATGTTTACCATAGTTAAAATAAATAAATGCTGTCACTCTGTAATCACTACATTCCTTTTTTAGGAAATCTTTTATCCAAACTGCCTTTCTGGGGTCGTTAGCGATACCTATTTCTAAGATAAAAAGAGGTTTTTGGAGTTTATGCATGATTTGAATGAATTTTTTCGAAAATTTCTTCAATTTCTTCGTAATCTTGCTATTGGTGCCATTTGTCGAAATTATCTCCAAAATTATAGTCTTTTAATTCTAAAACATCCACTTTTCTCTTGCTAGGATAATAGACTAAAAATTCAGATTTAGAATTGTTATAAATAACATTAGGTGAAAATATCCATTTTCTATTATGAGCATCTATTTTTTTACAGATAGTATGAATTTTTTCTCAAACCTTTTTTAAACAAATCTGGTTGTTTTCCTCACGACAACCAATTTCGATTCGTTTCAAATCCGAATTGATAAAAAAGATCTATACCGTCTTTTTTAGCAAATATAAACTATTCTGTATAATAGTGATCGAATTGACCATTTATAATGTTTTGAAAGTAAATTTTGGTTATAGACTTATTACTCCAAATAGTAAGTTCTTGACTTATAATACTTGTTGCACTATATTATTAAAGTTTATAATTTCTTGAGAAAATGAATGTATAAGGGTCTCTAAAAAAATAAAACATGTTGTGGTGAGGCTCCTAAAGTTCTGATTTGTTTTTGCAAATTTTGTTTGTATTGTGAAGGTGACGACTGATCAGCAAATTTGGCAAACTCTTCAAGTTAGTTCTCAACTGGAATGCGTAAGAGTTAATACGAGTATGATCCAAAGTATTTTGTATTGCTTAAATATCATCTTTTTATGATATCAATTTCTTTTGTTATAGATAGAGGTATTTTTTTTTGTTAGTTTGTAGACGATAAAAAACGATGGAAACGCTTTATTACACTGTTGCTTTACTTAATATTGCCTTATATGGTAGAGCTTTTTTATTGCATAGTGATGTATTTTTTAAGGTGCAAAAACCTTCCTTTGAGCATTATACTTATTATACTTTAGGGGTTGTTACTCATGTGTTATTGTTGTTTTTACTAGCCTTTATAAATAATCGTTGTCCGTTAGCCAACTCTGGGGAAGCTCTCCTTTTCTTTTCTTTTTTGTTTTCTATTACTTATATGATTCCTTATTTTTTATTTCAAAGAAAAGAATTAGCTGTATTCTTTTTTTTACCAATCTTAATGCCATCTATTATTAGTTTAATTTTAATAGAACCAGTCTCAACAACACCTGCATTTTATGATAGTTATTTTTCTTTTCATATCATAGTTAGTTTAACGGCTTATTGCTGTTTGACTGTTTCTAGTTTATTTTCTTTGATGTATTTATGGTTTTTAAAAAAATTGAAAAACCGTGATTTTGGACTTACTTTTCAAAGGTTTCCATCTTTAAATGAACAAGAACTATTTTCAGTCATTTGGCTTGTTTTAGGAGTTATTTTAATGTTTGTTGCTTCTTTTGTTGGTCGATTGTGGATAATGGCTTATTCAAGTCAATTAAAATTTGATAATGTGATCTTAGTTGTTCTATCTCTTCTACTTGCTTTTACTGTTCTTATTATTTTGAAAACAATGAATGTAGTCAGTTTGGTTTGGTTCCATCGTTTTAACATTTTTTTGCTATTTAGTCTGATATTAATTCAAACTGTGGGGATACATGGCTTTAAGTAAAGAGACTCAGTTTGAATTTGTTGTTTTTGGAATTAATCATAGGACAGCATCAATTGATTTAAGGGATCAAGTCTATTTTAATTTAAGTGAAATTAAAGAGCAGTCTAAATTATGGGTAGAAAAGTTTTCTTGTAAAGAAATCTTAATTATGTCTACATGTAATCGTACAGAGATTTATGTAAATATTTCTCGAGAAAAATATCACAAAATATCCGAAGCTTGGAGACAATACAAAGAAGTGTCGAAAGAAGTTTTTTATGAACATTTATACACTCATAAAAATAGCGGAGCTATACAACACTTATTTAAAGTTTGTGGAGCTTTGGACAGCATGATCTTAGGAGAGAACCAAATTCTAGGTCAGGTTAAACAAGCATATGAACAAGCTAAGAATAATAAGTCTGTTCAAAGTTCTTTTAACCAAATTTTTCAAACATCTTTTTTTGTAGGTAAAAAGATCCGTTCTGAAACAGAACTTGGGCGTGGTGCTTTAAGTATTGCATCAGCTTCAGTTGAACTTATTAAAAAGATAGGCGGTGATAAAATTTTTAAAAAGAAAATTGCAATTGTCGGTGTTGGGGAAATGTCTAATATTATTTGTAATAGTTTAAAGAGGGATAATTGTGAATCTTTTGATTTTTATAACCGTACAATTGAAAAAGCTAAATCATTTTCAAAACCTTTTTCAGGTAATGTTTTTAGTCTTCAAGATTTACATAAAAAAATCAATGAATATGATATTATTATTTCTGCGACGACATCTCCCAATTTTATTTTAACTAAGAAAGATTTAAAAAAACATTTGTCTAAAAAAAACCTTTTGGTTTTGATTGATATAGCAGCTCCTAGAGATATTGATTCTTCTTGTAGTGACATTTCTAATGTATTACTATTTTCTATTGATGACTTGAAACAAATTATTGTTGAGAATCAAAGCTCTAGAAAAAAGGAAGCTATTAAAGCAATTTCCCTTTTGGAGAAAGAAGCAGAAAAATTATATGAAGATTTGCAGTTTTTGCCTATTAATAGTTTTGTTCAAGATTTAAAAAAGGAATTTGATGATTCTATAAAAAGTACTTTGTTACAATTGCAAAAAAAATATTCTCAAAAAGAGTTTTTGGTTTTAGAAAAAAAAATACATGCTTTAAATGGGAAGATAAAGCATAAAAGTATTCTAGATATTAAAAAGAATTATTTGAATTTATCGAATCAAAATTTCAAAGAAATAATTAGTCATTATAAACAAGATTTATCTAAATATTTAAAAGAAATACAATGAATAAAGTAATGGAAAATGCAATTTTAGAGTCTCCATTTTTGAAGGCTTGTTTGGGAGAAAAAACAGATTATACTCCAGTTTGGTTTATGAGACAAGCTGGCCGTTATATGGATTGCTATTTAAAGGATAAAGCAAAGTTTAAAAGTTTTTTGGAGTTTTGTAAGCACCCAGAAACTTTAGCTAAAGTAACAATTGAAGCACAGCAAGTTTTGAATGTAGATGCGGCTATTTTGTTTTCAGATTTACCATTGTTGCTTGAGGCAATGGGACTTAAACTGAGCTACTCGGAAGGTCCGTTGATTGAAATCCCTATTCGATCTCCGAAGGATATTGAAAAATTACAACCTCAAAAATCAGAAGAAATGTTATTTGTTGCAGATACAATACGCCTTATCAATCAAAATGGATCTGCGGGCATTCCATTGATTGGTTTTTCTGGGGCTCCGTTTACATTAGCATCTTATGCTATAGAGGGGAAAGGTTCTAAAAATTATTACCATCTTAAACATTTTATGATGCATGAGCCTAAGGCTTGGCATGCCCTTATGGAAAAAATGATGGAATCTATAATTTATTATTTACAAATGCAAATTGATGCGGGTGTGCATTGTGTTCAGCTTTTTGATAGTTGGGTTGGATGTCTGTCTCCTCATCATTATGAGACCTTTGCTTTACCTTACACCAAAGGTATTATATCGTCTTTAAAAGGTCAAGTTCCTATTATTTATTTTGGAACAGGTGCCGGGTCATTTATGAATTTAATGAGTTCTACTGAAGCTGATGTGATTGGTTTTGATTGGCAAACGCCTTTGTTTCCTCTTTGGGATGATTTAAAGTTGAAAGCAGTTCAAGGTAATTTGGATCCCCTCTCTTTATGTGGTCCTATAGATTTTCTTAAAAAAGAAGTTGATTTAATTTTGAATCAGGTTAAAGATAAGTCAGGATACATTTTTAATTTAGGACATGGAATAATACCTCAAACTCCTGTCGAAAATGTGGTAGAAATAACCAGTTATATTCATGAACAGTCTAAGAAATTTAGAATATAGTTAGGTGATATATTTTCAATATTATTTTTGAATAAAGAATGAGTAAAAAATATGCTATGATATGTAGTTTTTAACTGATAAATAAAAATTTTTTGGATTTATGTACTTACTGCCACAATTAAAAAGTTTTCATCCTATACAATAAGCACGATTATTTAATTTTTACTTATCTACTTTAACAGTCGTAGCGACAGTATCATCTTTGAGTGAAATAAGCAGTATCAGTGAGTACAGTAACAATCAAGAGTAATGATAGCAGATGGATCTCGTACAGCGGAAGTAGCAGTAACAGTCAGTATAAGTGGTATGATTGTTAATCCTTTTTATATCAATTTATCAGTAGGAGATAAATTGCTAATAACAGTGACAGTATCACCATATGATACGACAGACAAAACAGTGACATGGTTAAGTAATATTGACGCAATAGCCAGTATCTGATGCTGGTGAAATAACAGTAGTATCACTGGGTCAAGAACAATCAGGTAACGGCAACAGATAGAGTGCACACAGCAAAAGTAGAAGTATTAATATTCAATAATTAAATTAGTTCAGTGTGCGAAGACATGAAAATATCTTACTGATGGCTCTTGTTGTCTTCAACTGTGGAGATGTTGTTCCTCCAGTGGTATCATCTGTTTCAGTTGATTTTATAGAAATGACTCCCCAAATGTGGTTACAATTCAACAATGGGCAAGTACAACGTTAACAGCAACGGTGACTGTTACGGGAAGTGCAGATACTACAGTTGACTGGTATTCTTCTGATACAAGTATAGCAACGATTGATAGTACTGGAGTTGTACTTGGGATAGCAGTTGGTTCTGTAAAAATTAAAGATACATCGACAGTTACAGACACAATTTTTTCTGAATCTAAGATTATAGTAGAACCATTGCCATCAATGACAAACGTTCGAGTTGTTTCAGGTAGTGTATTGCTTTCTGTTAATGGAACGACACAGTTGCAATCTATTGTTGAAGTTATTTCGAGAGCATCAGAAAGCGTAGAATGGTCAACGAATGCTTTGACGAGTGTTTTAAAGTTAGTGCTACAGGTTTAGTGATAGGTGTTGGATCAGAATCAGGAATGATTACAGTGACATCTACAGTTGATGTGACTAAATCGGGTATTATAACAATTATAGTTTCTTCAGATAATACTACTAGCAGTAACATTAGTGAGAATAGATACATCCTCAGCTACTAATGTTGCAGTAGGAGGAAGATTAATTTTAACAGCAACAATTAACAGAAGAGAAAGGAGCATCTATGTTATTAATTTGGAGCTCTTCAGATGAATCTATAGCGACTGTTAATAATGTAGAGATTGTTACAGGTAGATTAGTGAGTGGTAACGATTAAGTAAACCTCTATTATAACACCAAGAGAATTAGATAGTATTGCTATTAAAGTGAACAAATCCCGTAGCAGTGAAGTTTATCAGTTAGCTCAATCAGGCAACGTAATAAGTGGTTCTCCTCAGGAGTTAGTATAATTGGTAGCACCGCTCATAACAACAGGTTTAGTGATTTATACGTCAACAGATAGCACGAAAGCTTCAGTAGATGGAAGTGGCTTGGTCATTTTTTATCTTAGGGTATGGTAGAAATCTAGGTAGCAGTAGGTGGATTTAGTGTCAATGTATCAGTCACTGTTTTAAGTTAACTTTTTCCATCTGTAAGTCTCAGGTTATTAGAACCATTAGATTCATTGAATCCTGTTGAGATCGGTAAAAAATAAGCATTAGATATTCAGTAGATACATTAGATGAAGCAATAAACTCAGTAATATTGACATCAAGTGATAGATCGGTAGCCGACAGTAGAGGAGACAATAAATGTGATGACTTCAGTTTATGATACTACGCAATCTTTAGAATTTTTAGTTACAATATTAAAAAACATTTCAACAGAGACTACTATTACTTATACAATAATCAATTTTGATTTAGTTCTAAACACCAATTATGATACAGCCGCAAAACAAGAAGTAGCGATCTCTGATGGTGATAAAACAACGAATGTTAGTGGTAATGAAAGGTTTCAAGTACATCTTAGTAATTGACTAGTGTCTACATAGCTTTTCTAAGACTTATAGGAATGGTATTTATAACTATTATGGTCGTGATGAAGGATATGCTATTTCTGTTATAAATGGGAATACTGTAAAGTTTATGAAGGATAATATTGTTGCTGAAATAGTGACAATTTTAAATGCTACAAAGGATATTACAGTAGTGACTCTTAGTCTATTAACTACTTTTAATCAAGTGGTAATCACTTTTTTTAAGTTTCTTTGATTGCTTCTGTGATTGCTTTTTATGAAATAGAAATTTTGGGAGTTGAAGTTACTGAATAGTTTTTAATCATAGAAAATGATAAATAGTCATCTTATAACAGAGATGCCTTTATTATTTTAAAACTCTTTAAAAATAAGTCTATTCAATTGTCATCAATCACCTCTGTAGTCAATGTTGTCAATTTTAACCAAATTCTTTCAAAGATTTGACTGATGATTTGTAACAGATTTTAATTACCAATAACTGATAGAGTGGAATGAATTCATAGTGTGTTTTAGCCTTAGAATAAAAGCATTGAAGTCTTAAACATAGAGGGAGGATGAAGGGGTGTCTTTTAAAGACAAATGAAATTGAATTCGTTTATCTAGAATAGTATTCAACAATAAGTTGTTCGTTAACTGGAACGGGTACAAGCTCTCTTTCTGGAATTTGATTTAGTGTTCCACTCATTTGAACTTTATTCACAGAGTAATATTTTGGAATAGGTTGATCTTGAGATTCAGTTAAAGACGCTAAAATTTGAGGGTGATTTTTTGATTTTTCTGTAACTGCGATTTCAGCACCAACTTTAATATTATGACTTGGTGTAAAGATTCGAACATTATTAATCATGAAATGACCATGTGTCACATATTGACGAGCAGCATAAATTGTTTTAGCAAAACCTAAGCGAAAAACAGCAACATCAGCACGCATTTCAATTAGTCCTAATAGAACACTGCCTGTACTTTTATGAGAGTGAGTTGTTTTTTTAAAATAAGCCTTGAGTTGTTTTTCAGAAATATTATAAGTGAATTTTAGTCTTTGTTTTTCCAAAAGTTGTGTTTTGTAAACAGAAGGATTTTTTTTGCGTTCAGAACCGTGTTGTCCCGGTAATGATGGACGCTTTTCCATGATACGACTCGCCTTAGGAGTGATAGGCATATTCATAGCTCGCGATATACGAACTTTTGGTCTACTTTTTTGCATAAGGAACCTTTTAAGTAAATTAAGCACAGAAAGGTAAAATTTTTACTGAATATTTACAAGGATAAAATACGGGTGTTTATAAATTTTATAAAGAGGGAGGATTCTTTGGTAAGTGATTATTTTCCAATGACTGTAGAATTGTATAAACCAAGAGTGATTCCCCATTTAATTTCTGTCGCATAAGTATTTAAACCAAAGATTTTTAGATGCTCCAAATTATAACGAGAACGATCTAACACAGACGCTAACTCAAAATAGAATCGGACTGGAAAATGGTAGTAAAAGAAAGAGCTGATTTCGACTCCCCAACCTATAGATGATGGCCAATTTTTTGTGATTTCTGAGTAAATATTCCAAATTTCTTGATCAAAAACATTGCTTGTTTCTGTAAATGCATGAAAAAATATATCTTTAATGAACAAAGGATCTATTCCACTGTTGATATTTTTAAATAAAGGGAAGAAATAGTCTAGTGCTAATCTGAATGAATGAAGTCCTTGTTGAAATAGGTTTTCTGTATTACGGAGAAAAGGAAGTCCCCTCAAATTAAGTGAATTTTTAAAAAAAGAGTTTAAACTATCTATTGAATTATCGTTGGTAATAGACCAAGATAACATGCTTTTGGTTTCGTTAGATATTTTTAAGACATGATTTGAAAACCAAGGAAGCTTAAAAGCAAAAGTGAAGATAGAATTCCATTTTTGTAAGCGAAAGTTTCGAAAGTTTTCTTTGAGTAAACCGTTATTATCAATTTTAAAATTATCTCTGAACGAGCTAGATCCTCTAATTAAATCAGCCCAATGCCAAGAGTAGTGAGTATCAATAAAAAACCCTATAGGGATAAGAGGACTGATTTTGTTGTTAAGAGTGTTTAAACTCCAAATTAAAGAAGAATGTAAATTGTTAAAACTATTAAAACGGAAGGGGACTTTATAAAAGTTAAAATGTAATTCTTGATACCCAACATTAACTCCAATAAAATGTTTTTCTTCTTGCGAGAAAGGATTCTTTACCCCTAAAGGATAACGAGCTTCTAACTGAGTATAAAAAATGGATTGAGAATTATTTGAAACATTTTTTAATTCTGTTCCTTGTGTTCTATCAGTAATCGTATCAAATGAATTAATATTCTGAAATAAAAGATTAAAATCAAATGTAACTGAGGTTGTTCTGTTTTGGTAATTAAAGAACAAATCATAATCTTGTTTAGGTGCTAAAACATTACCGCTCTCGTCAGCATAATCTTCTAAATTTGAATTGATTTCTAAGAAAAATCCTGAAGATAAAGAATGTTTGTTTAAAGGGTCATTTAAGAAAATACTAAGACCTGCTAAAAATTTAGAGTCTCCATCAGTTGCGGTTTTGTTTAAAGAAGAGCGTTCTTGAATTGAAAGTATTGGTTGGAAAATAGGTCGGCCAATTGATTGGATTGAGGAATAAGGTTTAGATTGGTTAAATGAAAAAAAGTCGTCTCCTAATATAGCTTGGGTTGATGTGTTTTTTTCAAAGTTGGTGAGGATTGTTTGTTTAAAAACTGTATTATCTTTTAATGGTTTTAATGAATCTAAAAGATAGAGAGAAAATCCATCTAAATCATATCCAATGTACGCAATTTGTTGTGTTTCTTTTTTATAGGCGGGTTGAAATGCCCCTCCAATAACATTTGTCAAAGGTTTTATTCTGTTATTTTGATATAAATACAAATTGTAAATACCATTTTTATAATCAGAGCTAAAAATAAAATCATAATTATTCACCCATTCAGGATCTATAAAATTAGAACTGTCTTTAGATAAAACAATTTTAATTTTTTTTGTTTTAAGATTTAAAAGAGCTATTTTTTGCCACCCCCCATTAAAGTATGAAAATAAAACAGATTTCCCATTTGGAGAATATTGGGGAGAATTTATTTTAAATCCGATTGGAGTTGAGTCTAAAGAAGTCGGAAATAAAAGCTCAATAGAATGAGTATCTAATAAACCTAAAGAATCAAATTTAGCTTGGTAGAGAGAAAAGCGTGTTTGATGTTCTCTAATGAAAATAAGGTGATTCTTTGTAGGATGAATATCTGGTTGTACAATGTTGGAGAAATTAGAAATAGACTGATGTTGTTTTAATTTAAAGGATGAATCTATTTTAGCTTTTTTTAAAGTTAACTTTTTGTTTCTCGTTGGATAAATGAGTATGTTTGTGCTAAAATTTATAGAAAACTTTTCTTTAACTTTAGAGTCAATGGATTTGATTTTAAAGTTGTCTTTATCTTTTAGGTTTACTTTGTGAAGTGATT
Organism: Fibrobacteria bacterium; assembly: GCA_965261055.1. Taxonomy (GTDB): domain Bacteria; phylum Fibrobacterota; class Fibrobacteria; order UBA11236; family JADFYW01. The sequence goes on from OZ253440.1 coordinate 1,436,086, forward strand.
TAGAGCTTTTATTTTGATAGTTAGAGATAAAGAAGACAGTGTTAGATGTAAGATCCCATTTTGGATGCATATTATAAAAATTTCTGTTAGTTACTTTTGAACCCTCAACTAGTTTTCCTATAGTTTTTTGAACTTTTTGATATTTTTTCTCTAGAGAGTTTTTCCAATCCACCCAAAGTAGGTGAGGGCTTTTTCCTGTTTTAGACTTGAGTATGGAAGATAAGGTAAAGAAGGTGAATGCTTGACGATTTTTCCACAAATTTTTAATAAAATCATCTCCGTATGTTGAAGATAGATACAATACAAAAGAAAATCCTTGTGTGTACGGACCTAATTCATAATTAATAGCTTTGCCTGTGAAAACTCCCATGTGTTGATAACTCAATAAAGAATCATGAAGGGTTGCGACTCTAAGTAGCATATCTCTATGTGTATCCCAAGAGTCATAACCTAGACGAGATGATTCATATTGAGCGACACCTTCGTTAAACCAATTGGGTTGTAATCCTAAGGGCAGTAAAAGTTGAAATTGAAATAGGTTTCTTTCGTTGAAGTAATCTTGATAAACAAGATTTAAACCTAGTATAGAAGGAGATATAACTTTGGCTTTACGGATTGAAAGTACATGTGATAATTCATGAGTGAGAACATCTTCGATCCATTGATGCTCTCCTCTTAAAGGGTTTTCCCATTTAGAAATCCAAATAGCAACTCTGTTTTGATAAGGGTTCGCAAACCCATTTGAGAAAAGGTCTTCGTAAAGAAGAAGTTGAATTTTTTGTTTATTGTATGCAGGATAGCGTATGAGTAATTTTTTCATAATTTCATTGCTAATTTCAGAAACATATTCTGCAATAAGATGATTTTTTTGATTGTAATATATCTCAAAAAAATTGGTTGTTTTTTGCATCCATTTTTCATCTTTAGCCCAACATTGTGGTGCAATTAGATTTAGATATAGGAGAACCAAAAGAAAACGATACATATGAAAAAAATAATTTTAGAAATATAAAATCTAAATGGAATTAAGTTTTTTTAAAATCGTTATTTCTGTATTTTTGTTGCTGAGTGGTTTTAAATGGATTAAACAAGAAGGATCTTTAAATAATTTTAGTTTGTGTTCTTAAAAACTATATTTAGTTTATGGATATAGATTTAAATAGTTTAGAGCAAAATACAACCTATTCTCAAATTTTTTTATTTGAAGAAGACTCAGAACTTAAGGAATTAAACTGCAGAGGTGAAATTGCATTTGAATTTAGTGTGATTTTTGCAGGCGAACAGAAACTCATTGAAGGGCTTTTGCAGGGGTTGATAAAATCAGCTTGTCGTTATTGTAGTGAAGATTTACAATTAAAATACAGTTTGCCGATTAAGATATTACTTGAATTTAAGGATAAAAAGGGTGTTTTTTGGGATGATGAAGCCGATGAAATCGATAATTATTGTATTTCTGTTGGTTTTAATGAGCCAAAACTCTCAATAATTTCTATAATTCGCGAACAAATTCTTCTTAATTTGAATCCTGATATGTCCTCAGAGTATACTCAGGGGAGTGTTTGCTCTAGTTGTAAAGACCAAAAGTCTAATAACTTTTTAGAACATAATACTCAATCACTTCGGAGCGAGTTAGAGAGAATAAAACTTAAATTACAGCGAGAACAGTAATAATAAACAGGTTATAATTATGGCAGTACCAAAAAGGAAGACCTCCACAACAAGAAGAGATAAAAGAAGAACACATTGGAAGTTAGCAACTCCTACTTTAGCAACATGCTCCCACTGTGGGCATTTTGTTGTACCACACTTAGTTTGTGGAAATTGTGGTTTTTACGGTGGTAAAGAAGTTTTAGAACCAGAGGAGTAAGTCTGTTTTGTCTACAATTATTTCTGGTATAGGCGTTTACTATCCTCAGGAGATTTTAACCAATGCTAAATTGGAGACGATGGTTGATACTTCTGATGAATGGATTTCTACCCGTACAGGAATTAAAGAAAGGCGTATTTTAGCTAAAGATTCTCTTTTACAGCCTTCTGACTTGGGAGTTGAAGCCGCTAAAATTGTTTTTGATAAAACAAATTTTTCTCCCGAAAATTTAGACGGAATTATCTGTACAGGTATAGTTGCAGATAAATCTTTTCCTGCGACAGCCTGTTTTATTCAGCAAAAAATAAAAGCAAAAGGTTTTGCTTTTGATGTTATTGCTGCTTGTGCAGGTTTTGTTTATGCTTTAAATTTAGCTCATAGTATGATTAACAGTGGGCAGTGTAAAAATATTTTAATTGTTGCAACTGAGATGCTTTCTAAAGTGGTTGATTGGAGTGACAGAAATACTTGCATCTTATTTGGAGATGCTGCGGGAGCCGCTCTCGTAAGTCATTCAGATGATCATAATCGAGGTTTAATTGCTTCAAAATTAGAATCGAAAGGTTCTGAAGCTAATATTTTGCGTTTAAATTCTCCAAATTCTTATCTTCAAATGGAAGGACCTAAGGTTTTTAAAAGAGCTGTTTCTTCTTTGTCTGAAATTGTTTGTAATATTTGTTCTGAACACAATTTAAAAATAGATCAATTACATTTGGTGTTATTCCATCAAGCTAACATACGAATTTTGGAAGCTGTTCAAGCAAAATTGGGTTTGGAAAATTCTCAACTTTTGGTGAATATTCAAAGATTTGGTAACACTTCTTCGGCATCAATCCCATTACTTTTACAAGATGCAGAAGATCAAAATTTATTAATACCAGGAAAACTAATGGTTTTATCTGCTATAGGTGGTGGAATGAGTTGGGGTTGTAATTTGTTGCGTTGGTAACTGATTATAATGATTTAAAATAAGAGTAGATATGAAAAAGATTTTTTTATTTCCAGGTCAAGGTTCACAGTATATAGGAATGGGTCAGAAAATGTTGGATTATATTCCAGCTAAAAATCTGTTAAATAGAGCAAATGAAATTGTTGATATTGATTTAGAAAAATTAATGTTTGAGGGATCTGAGTCAGATTTGCGAAAAACAGAAAATACTCAGCCAGCTTTGTTTGTGGCTTCTATGATGGCATTTGAATATCTGAAAGAAAAGAATTGTTCTTTTGATTTTGTTGCAGGTCATTCATTAGGAGAGTATTCAGCGTTGTGTGCAGCTAGTTTTTTTTCTTTTGAAGATGCACTTGAATTAGTTAAGCTCAGAGGAGAATTGATGTCTAAAGCTGGAGAAGTTTCTCCCGGTACAATGTCAGCTATTTTAGGTTTAGCAGTTGATAAAGTTGAACAAATTGTAAATCAAGCTAAGGATAATGGAGACATTGTTGTTGCCAATTATAATACACCTTCTCAAATTGTTATTTCAGGTGAAACTAAAGCGATTGAGGTCGCTCAAGAATTAGCTATAGATGCGGGGGCAAAACGGGTTGTACCTTTGCCAGTCAGTGGTCCTTTTCATTCTCCACTGATGAGTAAAGCATCAAAACCGTTGGAAGAAGCTTTAAATAATACTCGTATTTTTGATATTAAAACTCCTGTTATTTGTAATGTTGATGGTTTGTTAGAGCAAGATGCGTTCAAAATTCGCGAAAAACTTTTAAAGCAAATGGTTTCGCCTGTGCGTTGGGTTGCATCTGTTGAAGAAATGATCAAACTTGGAGTCACTCAAGGTTATGAAATTGGATCTGGAAAAGTCTTAAGAGGATTAATACGCTGTATATCTAGAGAAATAAATGTAGATGTAATTGAATCTGTATTAGAGTGTGAGCAATTATTGGGAGAAATGTAGTATGAGTTTATTTAAAAATCAAACAGCCCTTATTACTGGAGCGAGTCGAGGTATTGGTTTAGAAATTGCTAAAGAGTTTGCTTCCCAAAAAGTAAATTTACAGTTGGTTTCAACCAACTTAGATCAAATTCAACAAGTAGCAGATTCTATTTCAAAAGAATATGGAGTTAAAGCAACGGGTTGGGCTTGTAATGCTGGTTTGGCTAAATCTGTTGCAGAAACGGTAAAATTAATGTTGCAACAGCACCCAGAAATCCATATTTTAGTGAATAACGTAGGTATTACTCGTGATGGGCTATTAATGAGAATGAAAGATCAAGACTTTGAAGATGTTCTTCAAGTGAATCTTTCTTCTGTTTTTTATTTTTCCAAAGCAGTTATTCGTCCTATGTTAAAGCAAAAATATGGGCGTATTATTAATATGTCTTCTGTGATAGGTGTTAAAGGTCAAGCTGGACAAGCTAATTATGCAGCATCTAAAGCCGGTATTATAGGTTTCACAAAAAGTTTTGCTCGTGAATTTGCTAAAAAAGGAATTACTTGTAATGCGATAGCTCCAGGCTTTATTCGTTCAGATATGACGGATCAAATTAGTGAAGAATACAAACAGAAAATTTTATCCGAAATTCCTTCTGCATCTTTTGGAGAAGTTCGAGACATTGCTTACCTAACTTCTTTTTTAGCTAGTTCTAGAGCGGGTTATATTACAGGCCAAACAATAGGAATTGATGGTGGCTTAGGAATGTAAATCAAATACATGAGAATATGTTTTAGATTAGGCAATATTGATTGCCTAGTTTTCTTTTTATGATTCCTAAAGACTCCATTTCAGAAAGGTTTAGAAATAAATCTTGAGGAGAATGCATTTCATTATTGGAGATATATTCTATTGACTTTCCTTGTTGAAGGTAGGTTAAAATTTCTTTTTGCAAAGAATTGAGAGAATCTAAAAATAAGGGAAGATTTTGTTTTGAAGGCGAAGGTTTCTGAATTTTTTTGGGAACCGCTTGTTCGGGATGTGTTAATAGAGTTGCAATTCCATTTTGAATTAGAGAATCTGTTCCTCTTGACAGTGGATTTAAAAGATTGCTAGAAACTGCAAAAATAGGTCGATTTTCTTTTTGAGCATATTTGGCCGTAATTAAAGCTCCACTTTTTTCTTGAGCTTCCATGATAATTGTTGCTTCAGACATTCCAGCAATAATACGGTTCCGTTGAGGAAAAGAGAAGGAACTGGCTCGCGTCCCAAGAGGGTATTCTGAAATTAAAGTTTGTTCTTCCCACATTTTTTGATGCAATAGGCTAGAGTTTTTTAAAAAACAATCTAGGGAAGAGCCTAAAACTCCTATACTATTCATAAGTTGGTGGCAATATTGATCAATACCTAAAGCCATGCCTGAGATAGCATGTATATTTTCTTTTTTCCAAAAATCGCAAAAATATTGTGTAACCTTGAGACCGTAGTGTGAGGGTTTACGAGTTCCTATTATGCTAATACAAGATGAATGTAACGATCCTCTGATAAATAAATAAGAAGGAGGACTTTGTGTTTTTTTAAGTAAAGAGGGATAATCGGAACTGTAGAAGGATAAAATTTGAATGTTGTTTTCTTGACAATAATTTAGATTATCTTCTGTTTTTTTAAGGTTTGGTCCTTTAAGAATATTTTTGATAGTGAGTGGACTTGCTTGAGGAACAATGGACTTTAAATCCTCAAATGTAGAACCATAAATATGATCTGCAGAGGAAAAATGTTTTGTAAGTTTGTGCCAAGTTCCAGAACTTGTTTCTAAAGAAAGTGAAAATTTTAATAGATCTTTCATTTCTAAAATATACTAAACATTTGTTCACTATTCAAAAGTTATATCAAAAGTTATAATTTCTTTAGAAGAATTACTATATTTCGGTTTATGAATATTACGACGGAAGAAATTCAACGGTTAGCAAAACTTTCTAGATTAGCTTTAGGTTCAGAAGAAATTGAAAAATTAAAGCCTTCTATGGAAAAAATAATAGGTTATATTAAAAACATAAAAGAAGTTGACTTGTCCAATGTTGAACCGACAACTCGGATGAGCTTTTCTTCTCAAGATTTGCGTCCTGACATTGTATCTGAGGAATCTTTCTCTCCTGAAGCAATTTTTAGAAATGCTCCCAAGGTTGTTGATTCTCATTTTTCTATCCCTAAAACCTTTTCGTAACTAAATGGTTCAGCATCTGCCTATTGCTTGTGTTGTTCCTGCTCGTTTAAATTCTTCTAGGTTATCTCGTAAGTTATTATTAGACTTACATGGACATCCAGTCATTTATCATACTCTACAAAAAGCATTAGAATGCGATATTTTTAGTCAAGTCTATTGTGTGATTGATTCTATAGAAATTAAACAAGTTTTAGAAGGGTTGTCGTGTCAAGTTATTTTGTCTCCAGAGGCTTGTAACGGAACAGAGAGAATCGCAAAGTGTTTGTCTCAAATTAATGAGCCTTTGATTTTAAATTTACAAGGGGATGAGCCAGTGATGAAGCCTAGTATATTAAAATCTTTTGCCAAAAATATTCTCACAGATCCTACTAAGTGCTGGGTTTCAGGACACTCTTGTTCAGATACACAAGATTTAGAAAATCCTTCAAGAGTTAAAATTTTATTAAAAAATCAAAAAATAGTGGATTTTGTTCGAAAAATCCCTGTAGGGTGGAACGAGAGTATTATGATACAAACTGGTTTATATGGTTATTCTCAAGAATTGTTAAAAGAATACTTGGGTTTAAGTGTTTCTGTAAGAGAAATTGTAGAATCACATGAAATCCTGCGTTGGAATACATTTTTTAATTTTAGATTAAGTATATTAAGCGAAAAAAGTCTTTCGTTAGACACAAAGGAAGATTGGTATAAAATACAGAATTTTCTATATTAAGCTGAATAATTTAAGTGAATTTGAAATCAGGTTGTTTTGTGAAAAAACAAACAAAGTATATTGTATTTAGTGGTGGTGTTTTATCTGGTTTGGGTAAGGGAATAAGTGTTGCTTCTATTGGTCACCTTTTATCCCAAAATCATAAAGTAATTCCTATTAAATGCGATGGATATTTAAATTCTGATCCAGGAACAATGAATCCTGTTGAACATGGAGAGGTTTTTATTTTGGATGATGGTGGCGAAGTTGATATGGACTTTGGTCATTATGAACGCTTTTTAGGAGTAGAAGCTAAATCTCATTGGAACTTAACCATGGGTAAGGTTTTTAAAAAAATTGTAGAGCGTGAAAGGGAAGGCGTTTATTTAGGAAAAACAGTTCAGTTCATCCCGCATGTAACAGATGTTATTAAGGAATGGTTCTCTCGTATTGAAGAAGAAGAAGAACCTGATATTATTTTAATAGAAGTTGGTGGAACAGTTGGTGATTTAGAAAATCAATTCTATTTAGAAGCTATACGACAATTACGAAGAGAGAAAGAAAAACATGATTTAATCCATGTACATCTAACCTATGTACCAGTTCCTCAAGGGGTACAAGAACAAAAGTCAAAGCCAACACAAATGTCTGTACGTACTTTGAATCAATTGGGAATAGAACCTGATATTATTATCGCTCGTTGTGAAGATTATTTAACCGAGGCTGTGAAAGAAAAAATAGCTTCATATGCTAATTTACAGTCAAATGCAATTTTTTCTGGAATAGATGTTGATGTGATTTATGAAAATCCTTTGATTTATCAAAATCAAGGTGTTATAGAAATTTTAGAAGAAAAGTTAAGTTTAAAACTATCTCCAGAACTTAAGCGTTGGAACCAACCTATTAAAACACTTTGTCTTTTAGAAGAGAAGGAAGAAGGTCCTATAATTGTAATTGCTATTTGCGGAAAGTATATGAGTTTGGAAGATTCTTACGCATCGATTGTGGAAGCACTAATTCATTGCGAAGCTCAGTATAATGTCAGAATAGGAATTCGTTGGATTGATACAGATTTTGAAAAAGAACAGCCTAACTCTTCTTTAGAGAAAATTTTTGAAAATATAGATGGTGTTATTATTCCTGGTGGATTTGGTTTGCGAGGTGCTGAAGGAAAAATAAAAGTAATACAGTATGTGAGAGAGCAACAAATACCATTTTTAGGAATTTGCTATGGGATGCAATTGGCTGTTGTTGAGTTTGCTAGAAATGTTTGTGGTATTGAAGGTGCTAAATCTTTAGAGATGGGAAAATACGATGAAATTGTAAAAGAGCCTGTTGTGACTATTTTAGAAGATCAAAAGTCGATTAAATTAAAGGGCGGAACAATGCGTCTAGGAGGTCATGACATTTCTTTATTAGAAGGATCTTTAGCTGAGAATTTGTACAAGTCTAGTGAAATACGAGAACGTTTTAGACATCGCTATGAAGTCAATCCTTCTTTTGTAAAGCAATTAGAATCTAAGGGAATGGTTTTTTCTGGGAAGGCAAAGTTTGAAAATATTGTTCAGATTGTTGAGTTGCCTGAGCATTGTTATTTTATGGGTTGTCAGTTTCATCCAGAAATCACGAGTCGTTTAGAAAAGCCGTCACCTGTATTTCAAGGTTTAGTAGAGACAATTTTGAAAAAAATTAATTACAATCATGATCCAATTTAATAGTACTGAAAAAATTTCGTTATCTGTTCTTTCATTCTTAATGTTATCTGGTGTGGTTTTTTCAAATTGGAGTGACTTGATTGCTGTAAAAAAAGAGTTGTCAGTTAATGTAGTAGAAGTCATTCAAAAACCAGTTGTTCAAAATGTAGAGGTGGCGGTAAGTGTTACAAGTAAGAAGCTTATTTCTATTAATAAAACTGACTTGCAGACTCTTATAACAATTAAAGGAATTGGAAAAGTAACTGCACAAAGAATTTTAGATTATCGTCAACAGAATGGTAATTTTAAAAATTTGGGAGAGCTTATCAAAATAAAAGGAATAGGTCCTAAAAAAATTAAAAAAATATTACCCAAAGTTTGTTTATGAATCCTTTAAAAATAAATAACCGAGTTACAATTGATATTAGTTCTAATACTTTTAAACTCATTGAATATGATGTTGTAAATACAAAGATTGTGAGTGTTTCTACTCTCTCGTTAACAGAAAGAGATTTGTACTCTAAAGAAATTTTAGCTAAAATAAAAAAATGGTGTGTAACAAATATTAAAGATGTACAAGCCTCCGTATCTGTTTTACTATCTCTTAAGGAGGCTATAATACATTCGCCTTGTATGATAAAATCATTTGATGCTGAAGAACAATTAGAATGGGAACTTTCTAAATATATTGGTCATTCTTTGGAGGATTATTCTTGGGATTATCATATTTTAAAAGAGAGAGAAGGAATGAAGTGGGCGACTGCCGTTGCTTGTCGTGATTCTGTTCTGGAAAGAGTAAAACAACTTTTTCTACTAGATAAAATTAATTTAGAAAGCGTCTCGATTGATATCTTTGGGGCAATGAATCTTCTAAACCATAACTCTAAAAAATACAAAGACAGTTTGATTTTGTCTGTTTATGAAGAGCATCTATACCTTATTGAAACTGAAGATCAACAAATAGATCATGTTCATTGGATCCCGCTATCAGAGAATGTAAATAGGTTTAATTTTAGTGAGAAAAGAAAGGTATTAGATGATGCATTAGAGAAAATGACTTCTTTCTTATTTAAGAATCATTTAAATCATTCCCAAAATAAAATCACATTGTTGGGAGATTTATCTATTCTACCAGCATTTAGAAAAGCACTGTCGGATCATTTCTCTAATCCAGTAGAAACACCTTCATTAGATGATATCGTTCTAGATAGTGAATTAGCGAATAAGAAAAATTTGTCAAAATCAGGTGGTATTTTTTGTAGTGCTATAGGTAACAACTTAGTAGGTGAAAATGATTAAAATAAATTTATTAAAGAGTAAAGGCATTAACATTAGTCAAGTTTCAGAACTCAAAAAGCAAAAAATAGAGTCGTCTAGTATACCTTTGAAGAAAAAGAAGCTAGTTAAAGAAAAAAGAAAAATTGTTAAAGGTTTGGGTGTTGTAGTATTACTTGCTGTTTCATTTTTATTAATTGATCGCATTTTATTTTCAGAATCTTCTGAAAATAAAAATTTAAAATTAGATTCCAATAAACTGATTTACCACAAGATGAAATGGGGTGATAAGATTAATTATCAGATCGCATTTTATAATAAAATATTACCTTTGTTTTCAGGTTTGATAAAAAGCAATCTTATTTGGGATACACTTTCTATTCAGATACCGAATCAAATTGCTTTTAAAGGCTCTTTTTTTAAGGGGGAGAAGAATAAATCTCTTTATGATTTAATCAGTTTAGAAGATTTAAAAATTTTAAAATCGGAACGATACAGATTAGGCGAATTAGTTCAGGGTTTTGTATTAAATATAGAAATTAATAAACTTTATATTTTAGGAAATGTGAATCGTGTGTATAAAAAGGGTCAGGTTTCTTCCGCTGTAGAGAGATGGAAAGATTTGATTAAAGTTAAATCTTTAAAATTGAGGGAATTCAAATTTTTAGAAAACAAAAGAGTTTCAAATCTTCAAGTTTCAAATTATTCTGTTGAATTAGAGGCTAAGGAATATCAAGATTTTCTATATGTTATTCAAGAGATGTTTTTGGGTTATTCTAAAGTAGGGATGTCTAGATTAATTATGGTACCAGTTCCTCAAGGAATCAAAATTAGAATGTTGTTGACTATAGTTTCTAGTCGTATTTAATAATGCTCAGAATTACCGGAGGTAATCTTAAAGGGAGACAATTAGCTAGTCCATCTTCTTTTGATATTGTAAGACCCACTTCTTCTAAAGTCAGACAAGCTTTATTTCACATTTTAGGAGATCTGAATGGTTTGACTTTTTGTGATGTTTGTGCTGGAACTGGTTTGGTTGGAATAGAAGCTTTGAGTAGAGGAGCTTTTCATGTAACATTTGTAGAAAACAATTTGACGGTGTATCAACAACTCAAAAAAAATATAAATACTTTGTCTATACAACCCAAACAATTTAAATTATTTAAGACTAATGCTAGAAGTAATTTATTTGATAATCTTAAACAGCAGTTTGATATTATTTTTGTTGACCCCCCTTTTCAACAAAATTTTGATTCTTTGGTTCAAGAAATGGCTACGTTGGTTTCTCCTAATGGTCAAATGGTTATACAGTATCCGTCTCATCAAAGTCTAAAATGGAAAGAACAAGCTGAAAAAGTTAAAGTATATGGTGAATCAAGTTTAGCATTTATTAGATTCTAGCTACACAATAGGGTCAGCTTTTTTTATTTTAGTAAAAATGAAAGCTATTTATCCAGGAGTTTTTGATCCTTTGACATGTGGTCATTTAGATGTGATTGAAAGAGCTTCTAAATTATTTCCGAAAGGTTTAAAAATTGTATTAGGTCGTAACTCTCAAAAAAATCTTTTATTTACCGTTGAAGAAAGGATTGAATTAATTGAACAATCCACTTTACATCTAAATAATGTAGAAGTGCTGTTTTATGAAGGATTAATTGTAGAATACCTTAAACAAGAAAAAGATCATGTTATTGTAAGAGGCTTAAGGGCTGTGAGTGATTTTGAATATGAGTTACAAATAGCATCTATTAATCAAAAGGTGTATGATCAGGCAGAAACTATTTTTCTATCAGCTCGGGAACATTTTACTTATTTGAGTTCTAGTTTAGTTAAAGAGCTAGCATCTTTTCATACATCTATTAAAGACTTCGTTACACCTTCTGTAGAAGAAGCTTTAAGAAAAAAATTTCCATTGGATTAAAATTTTATGGACCAAAAAAACCTTTTATCTTCTGTAATGAAAATCTTATTAATCATCAATGTTGGTGTTTTTGTATTGGATTTAATAACAGAAGGCGAAATTATTAATCGTTATGGTGGTTTATCTTTGCCTGAAATTAAAAATTTGCAATTGTGGAGATTTGTTTCGTATTTCTTTATCCATAGTCAAAATGGTTTTACACATATTCTATTTAATATGTTGATGTTATGGATGTTTGGAAACTCTGTTGTTTTATCTTTAGGAGAAAAATCTTTTTTGAGATTTTATTTTATGTCAGGAATATTTGCTGGTGTTGTAACTATGCTATTTGATGTGTACACAGGTGTTCCTAAAATTTATATAGGATCTTCTGGAGCTGTTTTATCTGTCGTTGTCTTTTTTGGTTGTTATAGTCCTAATCAGAAATTATGGATTTGGGGTATTTTTCCTTTGAAAGCAAAATGGATGGTTGTTCTTATTGTTTTAGGGGATATTTTATTTTTTGGAGATAATAATATTGCTAGCATTAGTCATTTGGCAGGAGCTTTTTTCGGATTTGCGTATTATTATGTCTTTTTTAAACGAAGCTTATCAAAATGGAAGCAAAAATTAAAACAATATCAAGTCGAAAATCAAGAGAATCAAGAGCTTATATTGAATCAATCTGATGCTATTTTAAAAAAAATATCAGAGCATGGTTTGAATTCATTAACAGCTAAAGAAAAATTAATTTTAAAACAGTCTTCTGAAATTCGCAAGATAAATGAGAAAAATAAGATAGGTAAGCGTAAAAATTTCTATGGAGAGTAAAATAAAAATTCTTTCGATATCTGAAGCAATAAGTACTCTAGAGATTTCATTACACCTTCAAGAAATAATAGATCATATTCAAGATTGTGGAGGGAGGTCTATTTTAGTTGGAGGAGCTGTTAGAGATTTGTTTTTGGGGATAAAATCTAAAGACTTTGACATTGAGATTTATCATTTAGAAATAGAAGATTTAATTTTTGTATTAAAAAAATGCGGTAAGGTTAATCTAGTTGGCAAGTCTTTTGGTATTATTCTAATGATAATCAATGGGATTGAGATTGATTTTTCTTTGCCTAGAACCGAACAAAAGACAGGAGAGGGACACAAAGGCTTTAAAGTTAATTATCACTCAAAATTATCATTTAAAGCGGCATCATTTCGCAGGGATTTTACAATTAATACCATCGGTATTGATTTAAAAACAAAGGAGATATTGGATCCTCATGCAGGGTTGAAGGATTTGAGAAAAGGAGAATTAAGACATGTTTCAAAGGCATTTGGAGAAGATCCATTAAGAGCTTTAAGGGCTGTTCAATTTTCAGCTCGTTTTGGTTTTTCAATTGCTTTAGACACGCAAGTCATTTGCTCAAAACAACCTTTAGATGAGCTACCGAAAGAAAGGTTATACGAAGAGTTCAAAAAACTACTCTTAAAATCCAAACGACCCTCTATAGGAATGGAATGGATGAGAAAAATGAGCTTACTACGGTTCTTTCCAGAATTAAAAAATTTAATAGGTGTTCAGCAAGATTCAGAATGGCATTCAGAAGGTGATGTTTGGACTCATAATAATATGACTTTGGATCAAGCGGCATTAATTCGTGATCAAGAGATATCAAATCAAGAAGAAAACTCTGAATTTTTGAAGATGACTTTAATGCTAGGAGCTTTATGTCATAATTTAGGAAAGCCATTAACTACAGCTCATATGGATAGTCGTTGGAGAGGCCCATCACATGATATTAAAGGTGTTGAGCCTACCTTATCATTTTTAAATAGATTGACTAGAGATCAAAAAATTATATCTGTTGTTGTTGGTTTTGTTAAAGAACACTTAAGACCTTCTATTTTGTATAGAGATCGTTTAGAGATAACAGATTCGGTTATTCGGCGTTTATCTTTGAGAGTTGATATCCGAGCATTAATTAGAGTGGCAAAAGCAGATCATTTTGGTAGAAAAACGACTGATGCTATAGAAAAGTCATTTCCAGCAGAGCTTTGGTTAAAAGTGAAATTAAAAGAGTTAGGTTTAGATAAAGAACGCCCCAAGCCTATGTTAACAGGGAAAATACTAAAGAGTTATGGAATTTCTCCAGGACCAAGAATGGGTGAAATAATTCGAGAGGCGTTTGAATTACAATTAGAAGGACAGATAAAAAGTAGAGATGATTTGACTATGTGGCTTAGTAATAATTATATTAGGGATTTATTAAGTTAGATAAAGGGATATATGAAAAAATTATTAGTTATAAGCGTTTTAGCGTGTGTTACATTATCGTTTGCGTCAGCAGGTGCTAAGTTATACAAAGAAAAATTATGCTCAACATGTCATGGCCCTACAGGTGCAGAACCTCTTACGGGTGATTATCCTAAATTGGTCGGTCAGAATTATAAGTATTTAGTAAAACAAACTAAATTTATTAGAGATGGTAAGCGTAAATCAGGTTTATCGGTAACCATGAAAGCAACAATTGGAAAAATATCTAATGAAGATATCAAAAAAATTTCTAAGTGGTTAAGTAAAGGACCAGCTAAAAAGAGTAAAGGATCCGTTAAAAATAAATAAATAATTTGAGATTTGATATTTAAAAAAAAAAGCCTTGTATTTTAAAATACAAGGCTTTTTTAATTTTGTATTTAGGATTGTAAAAGAAAAGATTTGATAAAAGAACCCATGTCTCCATCCATTACAGCTTTAATGTTAGATGTTTCAAAATTGGTTCTAAGGTCTTTTACCATATTATAGGGATGAAATACATAAGAGCGGATTTGACTTCCCCATTCAATATTTAGCTTTTCTTGAGCATTCTCCGTTTTAGATCTTTCTTTTTCTTGAATTTGGTGTTGGTAAACTTTGGAGGTAAGTACTTTTAGAGCATTTGAACGATTTTTGTGTTGACTTCGGTCTGATTGACAAGTAGAAACTATCCCTGTTGGAATATGAGTCATTCTTACTGCTGAATCTGTTTTGTTAACATGCTGTCCTCCAGCTCCAGAAGCTCGGTAGGTATCTACACGAATGTCTCTAGATTCTATTTCAAATTCTATGTCGTTTAAGACAGGGTAAACTTCAACGGCGGCGAAAGAAGTATGGCGACGAGAATTAGAATCAAAGGGTGAAATACGGATTAAACGGTGGACACCAATTTCTGACTTTAAGTATCCATAAGCGTAGTCGTGTATAACCTCAAAACTAACACTTTTAATACCAGCCTGTTCGCCTGGTTCGTCATTAATGATTTTAAAAGAAATATTGTTTCTTTCAAAATAACGCATATACATTCTCATTAGCATTTGAGCCCAATCGCAAGATTCAGTACCACCAGCTCCTGGGTGAATGTTTAGGATGGCAGGGCGTTCGTCGTTGACATTACTTAGCATTTTTTTGAATTCAAGATTTTTAATTTTAATTTCTAGTGTACGCTCAGTTTGTTTTAGTTCAGTTAAAAAATCCTCATCGGGATTTTCATTAGTGATTTCTACTAAAGAGCAGTATTCTATAAATTGTTGGTCAACTAAATTCCAATCACTAATCCAAGTTCTTAGTATTTTGAGTTCTTTTTGAATAGAAGCCGCTTTTTTAGAGTCATTCCAAAAAGTAGAATTTTGGGTAATGATTGTTAGTCTTAGTATATCTTTCTCTTTACCAGGTAAGTCAAAGATACTCCTTAAGTTGATCTAAACGATGTTGAAAAGCTTTAAGGGACATAAGGAAATTATTGTTGGGGTTTAAATTTTAGAATCTGGCGTACTTCTTTACTTTTTCCTAGGCCTAATAAGTCAGCACAGAGAGAGCAGTAGGCAGAATCTTTATCAATACTAAATTCTTCAGAAGCAGGGTACACACAACATTTAATACAGATTGATTTACCAAGTAGAGGTTTTTTAAAAATGTGAGATCCTTCCAAATCTTTTTTTACATTAGCAATTAGTTCTTCAGGAGTTAATTGTTTTGTGACTGCATTAAGTCTTTCTTCTTTGTTACTTCCAATCATACAGACTATAGAAAGTTTATCGCCTTTTACAATTTGACGATCGATTGTAGAAGGAACTTCTTTAAAAAATAATTGTGCAGCCTTAATAGTTGATAGTTCTTTAAAAGTAGCATTAGAATTTGTTTTTAGTTTTTTAGAGGCTTTAGAAGCCGTTTTTTTATCAGCTATTTTAGTTGTAGCCGTTTTTTTAGAGGCTTTAGAAGCCGTTTTTTTATCAGCTATTTTAGTTGTAGCCGTTTTTTTAGAGGCTTTAGAAGCCGTTTTTTTATCAGCTATTTTAGTTGTAGCCGTTTTTTTAGAGGCTTTAGAAGCCGTTTTTTTATCAGCTATTTTAGTTGTAGCCGTTTTTTTAGAGGCTTTAGAAGCCGTTTTTTTATCAGCTATTTTAGTTGTAGCCGTTTTTTTAGAGGCTTTAGAAGCCGTTTTTTTATCAGCTATTTTAGTTGTAGCCGTTTTTTTAGAGGCTTTAGAAGCCGTTTTTTTATCAGCTATTTTAGTTGTAGCCGTTTTTTTAGAGGCTTTAGAAGCCGTTTTTTTATCAGCTATTTTAGTTGTAGCCGTTTTTTTAGAGGCTTTAGAAGCCGTTTTTTTATCAGCTATTTTAGTTGTAGCCGTTTTTTTAGAGGCTTTAGAAGCCGTTTTTTTATCAGCTATTTTAGTTGTAGCCGTTTTTTTAGAGGCTTTAGAAGCCGTTTTTTTATCAGCTATTTTAGTTATTTTTTTTGGTTTTATTTTCTTCACCATGAGGTCTTTCTTAGTTTGATGTAATGTTAATATATAAAATTGGATCGTCTTTTTCTAAGCGAGTCAGAACATCAAAACCAGAAATAATTTCCCCAAAAACAGTAGAGTTAATTAAATTAACTTCTTGTTGAGTATGTGTGATATAAAATTGATAACCTACAAATTGCTTCAAAGGAAGCATAGCAATTATTCCTGCAGATCTAGACTTTACAGTTGTTAGAGGAGTTGACTTTACAGCCTCTTTTAATGCGATAGAGTCTAATGTGGAGTTTTTTTCTGTTTTAGAAAAAAAGCCTTGAATAATTATTTTGAACACGGTCTGGTTGTAAAGATCTCTGTTACTAAAATCAATAAATCGTTTAACGGTGTTAGGAGCTCTTTTTGAGTCTAGTAAAATTTCAATTTTACCTTCATGTGTATGGATAGTTGCTTTTTGTTTCAGGTTCTCTTGTGCGAACATTTTCGAGAACAATAATAAAATAAGAAAGAAATAATGCATAAAAATCAGAAATAGATATAACCTAAAATTTAATAAAATATTCTATGATTAATAAAAATAAAAGTGATTCCAATAAAAAACAAATTAGCAAATGTTACTTTTGTATTTTTATGTTATGAATTCAAACACAGATACAATATATGCTCGGGCTGTGCCTAATGGTTATTCTGGAGTCAGCTTAATACGTGTTTCAGGTCCAAAAGTTCTTGATTTATTTAAACAAGAATTAAAAAAAGATCCGAAGCATAAAGAAATGTTGTATGGTGGTTTTTATTGTTTTAAGACGGGTATCAAAATTGATCAGGTTGCATTTTGTTATTTTAAAGGACCTCGCAGTTTTACAGGCGAAGATGTTGTAGAAATTTTCCCTCATGGAAATCCCCTTATTATTGAAAATATTTTAAAGGCTTTGAGTCAAAAATCAGGTTTTCGTTTAGCTAATAAGGGAGAATTTACTCAGAGAGCTTTAGAAAATAAAAAAATGGATTTGGTTCAAGTTGAGGCTTTAAATACGGTTGTTCATGCAAAACATCAAACTATTTTGAAAAAAGCTCAACAATCATTAGGAGGAGATTTAAGTAAAAATTTGAATAGACTTAAACAAAGGTTAGAATACATTGCAATTCAATTAGAATTAGATATTGATTTTTCCGAAGAAGAATTGGAGTCAACTTACCATTTATGGCATAAACTATTAAAAATGATACAGACAGATTTAGATAAAATGTGTCAAAGTTGGAATAATACAAAGCATTTACACCAAAACATATTAATTGGCTTTTTTGGAAAACCTAATGCAGGAAAATCCAGTTTAATTAATAATTTAATAGGTACGGATCGTCTTATTGTTTCAAGTTTGGCTGGAACAACGCGAGATTATATTGAAATCTCTTTTAAATTGCCATCAGGACTCTGTACTTTAGTAGACACCGCTGGCTTAGGATTGGCTATTGATCAGATTGACTCATTGGCAATGCAACAAACAGAAGAAATTTTAAAAGTAGCTGATTTTAAGGTGCTTTTAGTTGATGGAGGTGAGGTTCTTCCAAAGTTTAACTTTGATGCTGATTTGATTGTAGCAACAAAAAAAGACTTAAATAATTTTTTGCCTCAAAACTCTGATTTGGAAATTTCAAACACAACTTTAGAAGGGTTTGATGCACTTAGAGAAAAACTTGATAAAATGGTATTTGGATTGTCACAAGAAGAGGATTACCTTTTAACTTCGGAAAGGCAATATCAACATTTAAAACTAAGTTTAACTCATATTGAACATGCTTTGAAGATGATTGAACATCAACCTAAAGCTGAATTAGTTGCCTTTGAAGTTAGGCAAACCTACCAGCAATTACAGGATTTAATAGGCGAATATCAGCCGAATGAAATTCTTAATCAAATATTTCAAGGTTTTTGTATTGGGAAATAAATGGTGAAATATCGATTAAACTACCTGAACAAATCTAAGATTTCAGTTTGACTCACTCAGAATAAAACAATAAATAGAATTGGGTAAAATAGATTAAGTGCTTCAACAAAAAAATCAAGAATTAACCATTGATATTTTAGGAAAATATTTGAAGTCAATTTGAAGTCATTAAGGTAACTAAATGTATTTGAAAAACAAGAGGTTTTAAACCATTATTTAACTTAAATCTTTCAATTCTTTGAATAAACTTATTTGTTTCTAATCTTTCAGTTATCCAATTTTAAATTAGAGTTTATTTAGTGACTTCCGACCCACAACGCCAAGCTAACCAACAGGTATTTGTAATAGTCTCATTTTTTTGTTGGGAGCCATCTTCAAAGTATGTTAATACCTTTTTTCTACCAAAGGAACAACTGAAAAGTAGTACTAATAAAATTAAAAAAGAATTCTTAATTATTATTCTTTGATATTTCATGATTTTACATATTTACGGGGAGGATCTATTGTCTAAAGTTAAATCGTTGGAAAAAGCTTGGAATAGATATATAACAAGACAAGATATAAAGGATATAATTAAAGAGGTAGGTTCAAAATGTTTCTCATAATTCTAATAGTGATACTTTATATAATTTTAGGTAAGATACTAGAAAGATTATAATTTAATGGTCTCAAAACCACTAGATAAAGATAATCCGTCATGTCCATAAGAAGACCCATTAAAAGAGGAATCGTGATCCAAAGTAAATTGAGAATAGAACAACTCAAAACCTAAATTAAGATACACTTTTTTATCTTATATGAATAATTGTAAAAAAACTAAATTTGTAGAAATGCATAACTTTATTTTTATATAAGGGTAAATTTAACCCTAATCTATATGTTTTATTTATAAGAATAAATGGCGATAAAATAATATTCAAGTACCTATTTCTAGTATTTATTTTGTCAAATAAATTATAAGAAAGCTTCAAATCATTTAATCCAAAATCTAATTTTTTTTTACTTTAAAAGTTATCCTTATTAGGTCTAAATTTATGACATTTAGCTAAAAACGGATTTTCATTTTGTATCGGAAAATAAGTAGAAAATAGATTTTCATTTTTATTCTCTCATATTGTATCTTTATGTTTCTTTTGAAATTTTGGGTAATTATGAATGGTTGGGAGTAATTTACCAATGGTAACACCAGTAGAACCCTATAGCACCCCCCAAGGATTAGTTCTCCTATGTATAGTTTTTTTAGTTAAGACCTTGTTTGTGTAATTCTTTTTCGTCATTTTCTTTACCTTATCTTAAAACTACTAATATAACTTTTATTCTTTATTTTTTTCGAGCTCTAATCGCAATGAGTCGTTTCTTCCCATTGGATAACACATAGAAAGCAATGTTTTTTTCACTACCGATGTTTTTTAAATCTTTATGAAAATCTTTTGGATTTGTTATTTTAATAAAATTTCGATTTTTAGAAGATTTATAGCTTAAAATGATGTCACCAACTTTTAAATTTCGGGCAATAAAAGACGATCTAATTTCACTGACAACGACGCCTTCATTGCTCGGTATTTGAAGTTCTTTAGCTAAATCTACAGTTAATTTTTTATAGTTAAATCCTAAATGAGGGACAATGTACTCACCGTAAATTTTAGACTGATCAGTTCCATTTTTAGAATTATAGTTAAAATCTTGGTTTAAAGAACCTATGCGAACATCAATTGTTAATTTTTTTTCACCTCTTAAAATGTAGAAATTATATGTTTCTTGAGGAGATAATTCGCTTACAATATTTCTTAAAAAAGAAGCGTCTTCAATTTCAGTATCATCGATCTTTAAAATAATATCGCTTATTTTTAATCCAGCAAAAACCGCTGGGGATTCTTCAACCAATCCTTGAATTTGTGCTCCGTATCCAGTTTTTAATCCTAAAGCTAGAGAAAGGTTTGAAGAAACATTTGTGATTTCAACACCTAAAAAACCTCGAATCACTTTTCCTTCATAAATAAGGTCTTCAGCTACTTTTTTTGCCATACGAATTGGGATTGCAAAACTGAGACCTTGGTAGCCACCAGATTTAGAAACGATTAAAGTATTTATTCCTATCACTTCTCCTTGAAGGTTAACCAAAGGACCTCCAGAATTGCCTGGATTAATAGCAGCATCAGTTTGAATGTAATTGTAGTAACCGTTACCTTGATTAAACTGGGTACGACGACCTGTTGCTGAAATAATTCCAGTCGTTACAGTATTGTCGTATCCGAAAGGGTTTCCAATAGCTAAAACCCATTCACCAATACGTACTTTGTTAGAAGCTCCAAATGGAAGAGTTTTAAGCTCATTTTTAGGTGCATTGATTTTTACAACAGCAACATCTGTTTTTTCATCAATACCAACAACATCTGCTTCGTAAGTGTTTTTATTGTAGAGGGTAATTTTGACTCGTGTCGCTTGTTTAATGACATGGGCATTTGTTAAAATATGACCTTGACTAGAAATGATAAAACCAGATCCAACACCTAGAGGGCGTTCTAGTTGTTTATTTTTTTGTTTGTCTTTGTAAGGGTAAGGAGTTCCGTAAAAATATTCCCAAAGCTTTTCGTTACGTTCGTTTCTAGAAATGCCTTTGATAAAAGTACTGACACTGACAACGCTTTTAGATGTTTTATTTGCAATTCGCGTGAATAAATTATTTAAAGCTTTTGTGGGTAAGTCTTTTGTTGAAACAGGTGAACCTTTCCCGATGTCAATAGATCCTTTTTTAGGTCTTTTTGCTTCTGCGAGTAAATTAAAGTTGTTAGAGATACAAAAAATAAGGATTAAAAATAGTCTCATAATTATTCCATCGGGTATAAGTTTTTAATTTGATTTTTTGGGTTTGATGCAAATTTTATATTGAACAATTTTTGAACCCATCATGCTAAAAATATCCATTTATAGTATGATTATCAACTAAAAACACCTGTTTAGAATTATTATTTTAGTTTAATAGGATACATTTACTAAAATTAATTATATTTCTTTGATAGTATTATTGCTATAAAAGGAGTTAAAATGAAAATGATAATGGCGTATATTAAGCCTTTTAAACTGGATTCGGTTAAAGAGGCCTTGCAGGAAATCGGTGTTAATGGTCTCACGATTACTGAAGTGAGAGGTTTTGGTCGTCAAAAAGGACATACAGAACTTTATCGAGGGAGTGAATACCACACAGATTTTGTTCCTAAATTAAAACTAGAATTGGTTGTTCCAGAAGCTTTGTTGGATTTAGCTACGGAAACAATTACGAAAAATGCTCATACTGGGAAAATCGGAGATGGTAAGATTTTCGTGTTACCTATTGAAAAAATAATACGAGTACGTACAGGTGAATTTGATGAAGATGCTTTATAAAATAATTATTTGATACAAGTAAAAAAAAGCCGTTAAGTTACTAACGGCTTCTTCTTAAATAGAGGTAAATACTAAACTTTACTAAAGTCAGTTTTTAATGCATTTCGTTTTACAGCTTCGGCTACAATAGCTGAAACCCTTTTGTCTAGAGGGCTAGGTACAATGCGATTGTAGTCTACATCATGAATAGAATTCGCTAAAGCAAGGGCGGCTGCGAGTTTCATTCCATTAGTAATTCTAGGGGCATGAGAATCTAAAGCACCTCTAAAGATACCAGGAAAGGCTAGAACATTATTAAGTTGATTATCAAAGTCACTACGACCCGTCCCTACAATTTTTGCTCCACCTTTTTTTGCTTCATCAGGCATTATTTCTGGAACTGGATTTGCCATTGCGAATACAATAGAGCTTGGGTTCATCGTTTGAATGTTTGTAGAGTCAATGAGATTGCTACGACTAACCCCGACAAAAACATCTTTATTTTTCATAACTTCTTGAATACTGCCTGTTTTACTGTTTTTATTGATGATTTTAAGAAGATCTATTTTCATTGGGTTGAGATCAGTTCGATCTTTGTAGATAGCTCCTTTTGAATCACAAAGAATGACATCGTTTACAAAAAGTTTGCTATCTCTAATATACTTTCCTTGAAGAAGAAGTTTAGTAATGGCGATTCCTGCAGAGCCAGCACCATTAACAACTACATTTAAAGTACGAATGTCTTTATTTAGAACTTTACAAGCATTAATTAGACCAGCTAGCACAACAATTGCCGTTCCGTGTTGGTCGTCATGAAAAACAGGGATACCAATATCTTGTAGTGTGTCTTCAATTTCAAAACAGCGTGGTGCAGAAATGTCTTCAAGGTTGATTCCCCCAAAACCAGGAGAAATATTACGAACAGTATTAATAATTTCTTTAGTATCTGTGGTGTTCAAACAAATAGGCCAAGCATCAATATTTGCAAATTGTTTAAATAAAATAGCTTTACCTTCCATTACAGGTAAAGCAGCGTGAGGACCGATATCACCTAGACCTAGTACAGAAGTTCCATCTGTGACTACGGCAACAGTGTTTTGTTTAATTGTATGCGTATAAACTGCGTTGAAATCCTTGTTGATTAGTTCACAAGGTCCAGCTACACCAGGAGTGTAAGCTAAGGATAAATCGTCTTGAGTATCTAGATTGAGTTTAGGCACTATAGAGAGTTTTCCTTTTAATCTTTCGTGAAGTTTAGTTGATTCTTCTGAATAATTCATATTTAAGTCTTATTTGAATAAGGTTATCAAAAGTAGAAAATAGTTTAGTTGTTGTCTTTTTCAAATTAAGCTGGCATATTTAAAGAATAAGAAGTTCTTATAGCTTCTTTAATTTCTATGCAGTACTTTTTTTGATTATTATCAAGTTTAATAAAGTCTTTGCTTGTCATTAAAATTAAAAAAGACTTACCTTTAGAGTGCAAAATATTTTTTAAAAAAGAGTTGTGTATTTTTTGATGATCTCTTAAAAAATAGGTTTGTTGGATTTGGACATTGTTTGTTTGTAGATCTTGCACAAATTTTTTAGGATTTCCAATGGCTGTAATGACTAGATATTTTTTGAAAAAATTAAAATCTTTTGGAAAAATAAGTTTTCTTATAAAATACAAAGATTTGTTAGAAGGTTTTCTAGAAAAGGGTCCAAAAACTACTTTGTGATGGGGTAGTATTATTTTAGAAGAAAATCTAAAGTCTCCCAGAGGCCATTTTTTAAAGTAAGAATTCTGGTTTTCCTGATTTTGAGGTTGAGTAAGCCAAATGCCTTGTGCTTTTCTTAAACGAAAATCAGTAGCTCCGTCATCAGATAATATTAAATCGTAATCTTTTTTTTTGGATATAATTTCCCAGCATTTCCATCTATTTCTAGTAACAACAACATCACAGTGAGTTGCTTTCTTTAAAAGAATAGCTTCTTCAGAAGTTTCTAACCAAGAAGTATTAGAAGTAACTTTCATATAAAGTCGTGATCCTTTTTTGTTAATCCAATAGGCCATAATTAAAACTTTTATTTTTTTTTCTTGAGTTTGTTGTGCTAAAGATATAATAAAAGGAGTTTTTCCAGATCCACCCATTCTAAAGCCACCAACCCAGCAAAGAGGTACTTTAGGTATGGCTCTTTTTTTGAAGGATTGATTTTTTAAAGAAAGCCAGAGGGCAAATTGATAGACAGGAATTAATCCTAACTTTAAAAAGGAGTTTACAGTTTTTAGATGCTTACTTACATTTTCCATTTGAAATTTTTAGAATATTTTTATGTATAAATTAGTTATTGTTCGTCATGGAGAAAGTGTTTGGAACCAAGAAAATCGATTTACAGGATGGAAAGATGTTCCTTTATCTGAAAAAGGGCATATGGAAGCAACTGAAGCTGGTCGTCTACTTTTAAAAGAGGGTTTCGAATTTGACGAAGTATTTACTTCTTGCCTTAAAAGAGCAATTGAAACGATGTGGCATATTTTGAGAGAGTCAAATCAAATGTGGTTGCCTGTTACGCACTCTTGGAAAATTAACGAACGTCATTATGGGGCTTTACAAGGACTTAATAAGTCAGAAACAACTGTAAAATATGGTGAAGAACAGGTTAATATTTGGCGTCGAAGTTACGATACTCCTCCTCCAGAATTAAGTTTAGATGATGATCGTCATCCTGGTAAAGACCGTTGTTATGCAAATTTAGATTCTAAAGATTTACCTGTAGCAGAAAGTTTGAAAGATACTATAAAACGTGTTGTTGACTTTTGGGAAGATCAAATCGTTCCACAGGTTAGAAGTAATAAAAAAGTTTTAATCGTTGCTCATGGAAATAGTCTAAGAGCTTTGATTAAATACTTGGAAGGAATGACTTCTGAGGAAATTTTACAGGTAAATATTCCTACTGGAACTCCTTTTGTTTATGAGCTAGATGAAAACTTAAAGTATATTCAGAAATATTATTTAGGAAATCCAGAAGAAATTAACATAGCAATGCAAGCTGTAGCCAATCAAAGTAAAAAGAAATAATTTGTAAGATTAAATATTAGGGTTAAAGGTCTTATTCTAGTTAGAATAAAAGGGTATTTTCAACATAGGGTTTTGTTAGTAGGATTGAAGTCCTAACTTTTCTTCTACTACAGGTTCTTGTTTACGATCGATGGCGGTAATAACCCATTGATTTTCTTTAAATGTCACTTCAGTATAAATTGATTTGGCTCCCCAAGCATCTACATTTTCCCGATAACCAAATTTGAGGTTTTCCCATTGTTGTTTGGGAATTTTTTTATCATTTAGAGTTTTTTCTGCTAAAGTAATGAGGTCTTGGGCTTGAAAATGTTCACAGGGCATAATTTTAATTTAGCAATTCTATTAAAGAACAATGAATAATTGGATATTTTTCTGTTTCGGATTGACTCCATGAAGACTTGAGTTCTACAAGTGCTTGTTTGTGTTGTTGAACTTTGACATCAACTTTAATCCGCACAAAGTTATCTAGTACTCCGATACTATTTTTTTCAAATAAAGCAACACGTTTTTGATCTATGAGCTGTTTCAAAAATTTTTCTTGTTGTTGTTGAATAACTAATCGAAGTTTGGTACAGCGTGTTTTCTTTTCAATGGTAGAGATTTGATTCGGCAAAGTAGCCGCTGGGGTTCCATTTTTTGCTGAAAAAGGAAAGACATGTCCATAGTAGAGTGGAAGAGTCTTAACAAAATTAACTGTTTCTAGGAATTCTAATTCCGATTCGTTAGGAAAACCAACAATGACATCAATCCCTAAACCAAAATTAGGATCTATTTGATGAAGATTATTAAAAAGCTTTGTTAAGTAGGTCGCGTCGTATTGTCTTTTCATTCGGTTTAGAATAGAAGAAGAACCAGATTGGATTGCTATATGTAAAAAGCGGCAGAGTTTTTTAGGAAACCGTCGGAATAAATGTAAAACACGATCATTGATTTCTAGAGGTTCTATACTACTTAAGCGGACACGAAAATTACTATCAGTGTTTAATATTATTTCTAAAATATTGGCAAAGTCTAAATCGTTATAATGATAGTGCCCTACATGGATACCAGTTAACACAATTTCTTTGTATCCTTGTTGAATGAGTTGGCTTAGTTGTTCCCTAATCTGTACAGGATCTAGTGAACGAGACCGCCCTCGAACATGAGGAATGATGCAATAAGAACAATATTGATTGCAACCATCTTGTATTTTAAGATTTGCTCTTGTTTTTTCTCCAAAATGATAAATCATTTTTTGTTCCATTATTTTGAGTTTTCGGATAGGAGTGTTAACAATAGGCTTTGTTTTTGATGTTTCTAAATATTCGAAGATTTGATTTTTATTTGTATTATCAACAACTAAATTGACGCCTAGTTTTGAAAGTGTTTCTGGATTTTGTTGAGCAGAACAACCTGTCGCTACAATTTGGCTATTAGAAAATTTTTTCACTAATCTTTTAATAATTTGTTGGCTTTTTTTATCGCTTGCATTGGTCACTGTGCAAGTGTTGACGATGTGTACATCTGCATTTGAAAATTCTTGAACTTTTTGATAGCCTTGTTCAAAAAAACTGGAAATAATTGATTCGCTATCAAATTGATTAGCACGACAGCCCAAAGTATAAATAGCAACAGTTTTTTTCATTCTAGCCACTAATTTAAAAAATGATTAACTTTATTTCATAATAACAGTGGGATTCAAATGAAAAAAATTAGAGTAGCATTGCTTTTGGGTGGTTTTATATGTTTATTAATAACAACATTTTTAATGTTACAGTTTTCTCCACAGACTACATTGTTTGGATTTTCAAAAATCAAAGCATCTTATTTTTTTATGGTTTTGGGAGGTATTAGCTACTTTATAGGGAGATTACTCTATTTTTGGTCCTTTATAAGAGGTAAAAAATCTAAAATTTAATGTACGAATTCTTATTTAAGATTTCCTTACGATAAGTCATAAGAGTAATTAAAGATTCATTTTTTATTTTATAGATCAAATTTTTAAATACCTTTTGGTATGGGCTGTGTATTATTTTGAACAAAACTTTGGTTTTTTTGAGAAAATTTAAAAGAAATATTAAGTTTTTCTGATTTTATTTTTGTTGCTTGTTAAGAAAGCAGAGGTTTTGAAAATGCCCCCATTTTATCTTGAGATTCTTTCTTCTAAAAAAATACAACATTGTGATATAAATCTTTTTTAGTTAAAATGAAGGTATCTTCTTACGGTAATTGGATTTTTATCTATTCAATGGAACAATTTATCTATTTTTGGTTATCGTAAAGAATAAAAATTCAAAGGTTAATATATGCAACTTACATTAGGTTTACCTAAAGGAAGCTTACAAGAATCTACTTTAAGTCTATTTAAAAAAGCTGGAATACATATTAGTTCAAGTAGTCGTTCTTATTATCCAACTAGTGATGATAAAGAATTAGAGCTTATTTTTATGAGACCACAAGAGATTCCTCGTTATGTTGAACAAGGAATTCTAGATGCAGGAATTACAGGTTTAGATTGGACTAGGGAAAATAAAGCAAAGGTTGATGTTGTTTGTGAATTAGAATACAGTAAAGTCTCGCGTTCTAAATGTAAATGGGTTTTAGCTGTTCCTGAAAAATCTAAGTTTAGAAAACCTGAAGATTTAAAAAAAGCTCGTATTGCAACAGAACTAGTGGCTACAACCAAAAGTTATTTTAAGAAAAAAAAGATTCCAGTTCAAGTCGAATTTTCATGGGGTGCAACAGAGGTAAAACCTCCAAGGCTTGTTGATGCAATTGTTGATATTACTGAAACGGGTGCTTCGCTTAGAGCAAACCAGTTAAAAATTATTGATGTTTTACTAGAAACAACAACTGTATTAATTGCAAATAAAACAATAAGGAAAGATAAATTTAAAGGTCAAAAATTGGAAGATTTAAAACTGTTATTAGGAGCAACTTTAAAAGCTGAAAATTATATTGGTTTGAAATTTAATGTTATGGAAAAGGATCTAAAGAAAATTTTGAATTTGCTACCTGCTCTTAATAAACCAACAGTTTCTAACCTGTCTGATGAAAAATGGTTTGCAGTCGAGACGATCATTCTTAAGAGTGAAGTTAAAAATATTGTTCCTAGGACAAAAAGAGCTGGGGCTACAGATATTTTAGAGTACCCTATTCATAAAATTATTGATTAATTTTTATTCTAAGTATGTAGAAGATAACCAATGTTTTTTTTGTTGGTTGTTTACAATTTGTAAATGACCTTGTTTATTAATTGCGACAGGTTTGTAACTTGTTTTCGATGTATCATCTCGGAGATAAACAGTTTTGTTCCAGTTATGAATAAGGCTCCATTCTTTAAGCGTCCAATCAATAAGTTGCTCTGTGTTTAGGCTAAGCCTTTTTTTGAACGATGTTAAAAATTGGTGCAAAAAGAGTTGATTACATACATGTTTGATGCCGATTTCTTCTAGCGAAATGGTTTGTTTGTTTTTTATTTTAGGTGATTGTGTTATATTTAGACCTATTCCTACTAAGTAGTGATAGGGAGTTGATTCTATTAAAATTCCAGACAGTTTTTGATTTTTAAATAGTAAGTCATTTGGCCATTTACAATATAAAAAAGAGGAATCTAAAGTATTATTTTTTAATAAAATTCTAATTTTATCATGAAGAATAATACTAGTGTAAAGAGGTAATAGACCTATAAATTTAGTGTCCCAGTATTTTTTATTTACGCCAATCGTAGAATGTAAGTTTCCTTTTAAACTTTCCCATTTACGATAACGTGTTCCTTTACCTTGAGTTTGGTAGGTAGAGGTTACACATAAAAAGTTTTGCTGTTCAGCAATTAGACGAGCCAAGCTCATTGTTGAATCACATGAATGAACATTTATATCAGAGAAATATGGAGATATTAAAGTCAATCTTTTAATTTAGA
Organism: Fibrobacteria bacterium; assembly: GCA_965261055.1. Classification (GTDB taxonomy): domain Bacteria; phylum Fibrobacterota; class Fibrobacteria; order UBA11236; family JADFYW01. Next base: position 1,464,656 of record OZ253440.1, read on the forward strand.
TTTAAATCAGATAAATCTTCGGGAAGTAAGTTTCTGATTTCTTTGGAAGACAATAAATCTTTTTCTTTAGTTTCGTGTTTTAAATAAATGTCAAAATCCTCTATAAGTTCTTTGAATGGAGATAAATCTTTGATTTGGGGAATTACTTTCGTATCTAAAATTTGTTTAGCAATCTTTGGCTTGTCTAAATCATAAAAAAGAGTGGATACGATATGTAGTAATGCTGATTCGTGTGATGGATCGTAACGAAGGCTTTTTTCAAAATAGAGTAAAGCTTGTTGGTACTCTTCCATAATGTAGAAACATAATCCCCATTCATATAAGAGCTCTCCAGAGTGTTGATCCGCGGGAATTTCTTTTATTTTTTCGATTGTTTGTTGTAATTTTTGATAACAATTTTCTTTCCCGTGATCAGCAAAAAGATTTAAAGCTTGCTCAATTTCATTTTTAAATTCTGACATATTATTTTATTTATTATTTTTTAGACTAAAATTAAAAGAAAAGAATCTATGAAGCAAGCTGTTATTTTTTATTTAGCTCTTTTTTTGGTCATCAATTGTAGTTTTGGACCTAAAAAAAGAGATTTAGATTATTCTATCTACTATCCTCCTATTAAAAAAAGACAGAAGGAATTTTCTTCTGCGATAGAAATTGATACGATATTGCAAAAGCATGAGTTTCGACCAAGTATACTAAACTATAAAACTGCATCAAAAATTCAAGGAGAAGAAAATTTTGGTATTGTTGAGGATTATCGCATACAGTTTAGTAATATTGCTGAAATACAAGAAGCACTAAACCAGAAAAATAAAATTGAAAAAGCAATTAATCAAGAAGTTGAGATGATTTTTGAACCACCATTTTACAAATTACAGTTAGGTGGTTTTGAATCAGAATCAGCAGCACAAAGTAAATTAAATTACTTTAGTAGATTGGGTATTTTTGGTTTTGTTCTTCAAAGTAAAAATTGATATAGCTGTTCTAAGATTTTTTAAAAGTGTTAGGAGATAGTAAATCTTTAAGACAGTAAAAGACAATAAAGAAAAAGCTTCCATAGAGCAAAATGCTAGAGATAAACATTAAAATAATAAAGTAGTCACTTACAAATCGAATTCCCCATATAGATCCAAATGTTGTGATAATAGATATAAATGGCTCTATAATAAGAATGGATTTGAGTTTGTTTTCAGGAAAAGAGCTATAACTAAAAATCAATAAGACTGTTAAAAAGATAAACGAAAATGAAATAATGTGACCGTGAGTGTTAATAAGTAAAGACTCAAGAGATAGTGGAAAATGTTCTGGTATGGCTTCTTCAAGACTAATTTCCATTTGGCTTGTAGTGGAGATGCCATTGAAGTGTTTTAAAGTTCCATTAGAAGAAAAGTTAGTGTTAAAAAAAACATAGATTACTCCTAAAATAACACCAATTGTAAGTACAATTAAATAGCTTACTAGAATTTTTTGTTGGAATAATCCTATTGTTTTAAGGTTTTGTTTCATATGTTCGTTGCTTTAAAATAGATTGAGCTAATAAATTTAGTTTAAAAATTCCTTTAGTAATAGAATGGACTGAAATTGTTGCAGCAGATATTCCTTGAATACTTGAACCAACTCTAAAGTCACTCTTTGTTTTTTTACCTATGAATTGAGATAACCATTTTGAGTTCTGAATTCCCCCTCCGTAGGGTTCTCGGTAGCGTAAAATATGACTAACTTTATAATTTGCTTTTTCGTCAAATAACACGATAAAGGTAATCGGTTGGGCCTTCCCTAGTACATTATCAATTATTGCCAAGAATTTTTTGTCATTAAAATTGATAAATGAAAGATAAACCTTGTTTTTAAAATAGAATCTTTGTTTAGCTGTATACTCAATCTGCTTTTTTTCTTCTTTAGGAATAATATGTGTTTTCCATTCTAATTGTAAAGAATCAGAAATGTTTAATTCCTGTTGAAGCCATTTTTTAGCTTGGTTTAAAGTTGAATTTCCCCATGTTAGACAAGGGGAAAGACAAAAAATAAGAAAAATTAAAAATTTTGATTTAGAAAGAATAGCCAGCACCTAAGTTAAAAAGAGTTGTTTTTTCGTTTCCTACGATTCTTTTACCGAAATCAGCTTTGTAGGTGATATGATTAATAGGTTTGTATGAAAGATTAATAAGCCAGTTTGTTTCTCTAATTTGTGCTCCAATCTTATTGTTAAGACTTTCAACACGGACTCCAGTCCAAAGTTGACGTGACACATGCTTAGAAAGTAGGTTAACTCCTAGTTCTGTGTAAAATCCATTTGAACCTTGTCCAATGGAATCATCAAGAAAGATTAAAGCTCCTTCTATTAATACAAAAAAACGGTAATTTTCGTATTTAACATGACCTTCTAAAACTTGAATAGAAAGGCTTTTATTACCTATACTATCATTAACTATAACATCACCTCTATTGTCTTGATTATGACTGATGGAACCTCCAGCTAAAAGTCCAAAACTTGAAGTCCATTGAATTTTTCCTGTATAAAGTAAGGAATGAGCATTTGTCTTGTATCCTTTTTGGCGACCCGATCTTAAATTCGTTTGTTGATCTCTAACTGCATACAAATTTAGACCACCTAAAACACTTCCTATAAGAGTTACTTCTGAATTTATATTCCAAGTTAAAGATGCTCCATTATCAAACCAAGTTGATGGAATAATTTTGTTGGTATAACGAGGTCTTTCAACACTTAGAAATAAATTAGGTTCGTGGAAAGAATTGATATAAGAAACAGGTGCGAGTAAAGCACCTACTTTAAAATTTAGTTGATTGTTTAAAAAAGTATATTGAATATAAGCTTGTTCTAATTCAAGTTCTCCTTTACCATTTTTTTGTACGAAATTATGTTCCAATTCTACTTCTGCTTCTACTGACAGTTGTTCTGTCCATGAATGAGAAAGAAATAGGACAAAGCGGTGAAAATCTAATTTTCGGGTTGATTTTTCTCCATTATTTTTGGAAAAGTTGTAATGTAACTCTCCGTAACCGCCAATCGTTGATGTTGGTTCAAAAAAATCGTTAGAGTAACTATCTGACCATGTTAAAGAGTGAAGCAGTAAACAAGACAAGATTATTTTAAAAAAATATTGTTTGTTGTTTTTCATAAATTGTTTGTTGTTTTTCATAATACTTATATTTTTTGAGGTTAAAAGCATCTTTTAAATGCCTATTTTCTGATTATTCTTTTTAAATATAATTACCTACTTATATAATAGGCAATAGATTTTTACTTAAATAATACTTTTTTACTTAAATAGTACCTTATATAGAGACTTTTGCAAGTGTTAGACAGGGTGCGAATCGCTATTTTTGAGTATTTGGAAATAACTTTTCGATGTATTTCCCTAAAATATCAACTTCAACATTGATTTTATTGCCAACTTTAAGTTGAGAAAAATTTGTTTCTTTTAAAGTAATTGGAATTAGAGAGACTTTAACAGAATTTAGCATGGTTTTGGCAAGTGTCAAACTGACGCCGTTAAGGGTTATCGAACCCTGATCTATACAATATTTGATTAGAGAAGGTGCTAGATTGATGATGAGTTCTCGTGTACCATCCTCTAAAATATTGATTTCAGAAAGCTCTCCTAAACCATCAATATGACCCAAGACACAGTGTCCATTTAAGAGTGTTTTTAATGTTAATGCTTTTTCTAAATTTAATATATCCCCTTTTTTTAAGTCTCTTAAATTAGTCTTATTTAAAGTTTGATGGATACAATAAACGGTGAAGGTTTGGTTATCCATTGCTTCGATGCTAAGGCAAATGCCATTAACGCTAATGCTGTTACCTAAATTTGTGTCTTTAAGCCAGTCAGGATCACAAGTAATGATTAAATGTTGTCCTTTGTCATTCTTAATTATCTTTTCAAGATGAGCTACTTGCTGTATAATACCAGTGAACACTATTAGAAACCTTTTGTAATTTGGGTGATAGAGTCGTTTTTAAATCGATGGATATGTGTTGTTTTATAATTCTCTTTGGAGAATGGAATGCCCTTAGTTAGGTCTTTTTTCCAAGATAGCCCTTGGTTTAGAGTTTTGTTAGAAGTTAAAATATAGAAGATATTCCAATAGCTTGTTTTTAGCCATTGTTGTAATACCCATGATCCACCTTCTATTAAAACACTGTGTAAAGGTAGTTTATTGATTGTATCAAAAAGGCAGTTTATGGAAGGAACTTTTAAGAGAACATGTTTAACATGTTTAGGTAGATTTAAATTTTGAGGCGATAGAATGATGGTTTCTCGTTTGGAGGATTTCTTGAATATTTGATAGGTTGATGGGAATTCTGTTTGTGCATAGCTCCAAATAAGAACCGTTGTTTTGGAATGGGGTACATCTTTGATGTAGTAAGGTTTTAAAGATGGATTATCAATGCGGAGTGAATTAGCTCCAATTAAGATTGAATCAACTCTGTTTCTAAGTTTGTGAGTCCACTGTTGACACTCTATACCTGTTATTTTTGTTTGAATTTGTGAAAGTGTATTGATGAAGCCATCTTTAGATTGGGCTATCTTTAGAATAATTAAAGGAACTCCTGTTTTTATAAAATGAAAATAATCTTGATAAAATTCTTGAATTTCTTTTTCCATTACTCCAATAATAATGCTAATATTGGCCTTTTTTAATTTTTTAATGCCTTGTCCAGAAACTTTTTTAAAAGAGTCTTGAGTCGCAATAAAGACAGTTTTAATTTGATTTTGAATAATAAAATCTGAGCAAGGAGGAGTTTTCCCGTAATGAGAGCAAGGTTCTAAAGTAACATACATTGTACTATTTTTAACTGGAGCAGTACTGGATTTAATGGCTATAACTTCGGCATGAGAGTTTCCATACTTTTGTGTATATCCTTCTCCGATGACAGATTTGTTTTGAACAATGATACACCCGACAGCAGGATTTGGGTAGGTGTTGCCTTTAGCTAAGTAGGCTTGTTTTAAAGCTAGCGTCATAAATTTATGATGTTCATCCATAAATTCAAATGTAAAATATTTTTAATGCAGAACGGAATAAGCTTTTTCTAATTTTCTAAACATGTTTAAAGTAGGTTTAGCTCAAATAGAGGTTTGTCTTGGACAAGTATATCAGAATGCTCAGAACATTTTAGAGTATATACAAACATATAAAAACGAAGTTGACTTATTTGTTTTCCCAGAACTTTGTTTAACAGGTTATTTATTAGGTGACCTATGGGAGTTTAAAGACTTTCTTAATGAAGCAGAATATTGGAATCAAAAAATAATAGAGGCGTCAGTTGGTACTAGTGTAATTTTCGGTAATGTTCAAGTGGATTGGAAGAAGAAAGGAGAAGATGGTCGGCCACGGAAATACAACGCAGCTATTTTGGCTCAAAATGGAAAAGCTTTAAGGCATCCTCGAACGGGTTTAAATTATCAAATTAAAACTTTGCAACCTAACTACCGTGAATTTGATGACGAACGGCATTTTTATTCTTTGCAAAAATGGTGCCAAGAGTCGTCATTTCAATTGGAAGAGGCTTTATCTCCTTTTCAAGTATTACTTAATGGTCAAAAAATTTCTTTGGCACTGACTCTTTGTGAGGATGGTTGGGACGATTATTACTCAAATAAGCCTTTTTCAATGCTTAAAAAAAAATCTGCACAAATTATTGTTAATTTAAGTTGTTCTCCGTTTACTATTAATAAATCTCAAAAAAGAGATGAAGTTTTTGGACAGCAAGTCGCAGAATTAAACACAACCATCATTTATAGTAATTGTGTCGGAATTCAAAATAACGGTAAAAATATCTTTACTTTTGAAGGTGGGTCTGGAATTTATTTCTCCAATGGAACGAAATATAATGCTTTGGAGCATTACCAAGAAGGCTTTTCTGTTGTTGATTGCGATTCAAATTCAAAAAAAAATGTTGCCTTAAAAACTTTAAAATCAATATCAAAGATACAACAAATTGTTCAGGCCCTGAGTTATGGATCGACTTGTTTTCTTAAACAATTGAAACTAGATAAAGTTGTTATTGGAGTTTCTGGAGGCATTGATAGTGCTGTTTGTGCTGCTCTTTATCGCCAAATTTTGCCCCCAGAAAATATTTTATTGGTTTCTATGCCAGGTCCTTATACAAGTCATCTTACACGCTCTTTAGCAAAAAAATTGGCAGATAATCTACAGTGTTATTTTACAGAAATTACAATTGATGAATGTTTTTCATTAACACAAAAACAATTGCAAAATTTAAAAATTAGCTCAGTAAACGGTATGCTTGAAAAGGAATTAAATTTATCTTCCTTTCATTTAGAAAATGTACAAGCAAGAGATCGTTCTAGTCGTATTTTATCGGCTTTGTCTTCTTCTTTTGGAGGAGTTTTTACTTGTAATTCAAATAAGGTAGAAATGACTGTTGGTTATTCTACTTTATATGGAGATTTAGGTGGTTTCTTAGCTTTAATTGGAGATTTATGGAAAGGGGAAATTTATGCTGTTGCTCAATATTTAAATAAAGAAGTATATCATTCCGAGGTTATTCCAGATGGGACTTTAACGATTGTTCCTAGTGCAGAATTAAATGCTCAGCAAGATGTTGAAAAGGGACAAGGTGATCCTCTAATTTATGAATATCATGATGCTCTATTTAAGAGTTGGGTGCAAGGGCGTGATCGATTAACGCCTACTGATATTTTATTGTGTTACAAGAAAAATGTTTTACAAGAAAGATTAAAATGTTCCAAAGATCCTATGATTATATTTTCAAGCCCTTTGGAATTTATTCAAGATTTAGAAAAATGGTGGAACCAATATCAAGGAATGGGTGTCGCCAAAAGAATACAATCACCACCCTTGCTTTCGTTAAGCTCACGTAGTTTTGGTTACGATCACCGAGAGAGTATTATAAAATCGTTTTATTCAACACAATATCAAAACATTAAAAAAGAACTTTTAGGCTAGCTTTAAATGAATACAGGCTTAAAAATGACTTTATTAGAAGTTACTGAACATTTTTTAAAAGATGTTGTTTTTTGTTCTAGATATTCTATTAATACGCAACAGGCTTATAAACGAGACATAGAGAAGTTTGTTTCTTTTATGGGTACAACTGTAGCAGTTTTTAAATTCTCGGATCCTGAATTTACTAGTCAGAATTTAAATGATTTTTTAACTTTCTTGATTCAAGGAACATCTGCATCATCACAATCCAGATTGATAACAACTTTAAAGCGATTTGGATCTTTTCTTCTTTTACACGATTATATTAAAAAAAATTACTTCCAATTTTTAGTTTTACCTAAAATTCCTAAAAAGTTATCAACAATAGCTAGTGCCAAGGTGCTCAGAGAATCTTTGAATCAAAATGTAACCAGCTTTATAGACTTAAGAACGAAAGTTTGTATAGAGCTTTTGTATGGATCTGGTCTTCGTATAGGAGAATTAGTTCTCTTGAAGTGGAGTCATTTTAAACAAGATCAAATCACGGTTCTTGGGAAAGGAAACAAAATAAGGGTAGTGCCTATTTCAAAAGCAAGTTTAGCTATCTTAGAAGAATATCGTCTTTTATGGATGGAAAGATTTCAAAATGAGAAATCTCAAGATAGAGTATTTATTACCCAAATAGGGTTTACTATTGGAAAACGTACTTTGCAAAAACAGATTCAAAAATGGCTTTTGGAAGCAGGGCATTTAGGGCAGGCATCCGCTCATGTTTTAAGGCATTCTTTTGCAACACATTTATTAGACGAAGGAGCGGATTTATTAGCTATAAAAGAAATGTTAGGGCATTCCTCACTATCTACAACTCAAAAATACACACAAGTTTCTATACAGAACATGAAAGAAGCAATTTGTCTAAAGCATCCTAGAGGATAAATTTTATATTTCATAAAAAAAGGTGTTTTATGTGTGGTATTGTGGGTTATAGTGGTTCTAAAAATGCAATTCGAATTGTTTTAGACGGTTTAGCTTATTTAGAGTACCGAGGATATGATTCGTCAGGGGTTTCGTATCTTAACGGTGACGGTATTCAAACTAAAAAAGAAAAAGGTCGTTTAAATATTTTAGAAGATAAAATCAATTTTGATCAAGAGCAAGCTAGATTAGCAATTGGTCATACGCGTTGGGCAACGCATGGAGTCGTAAACACATTCAATGCTCATCCTCATGTAACAGAGGATATTGCTATTGTACATAATGGGATTGTTGAAAATGCTCAAGAATTAAAAATAGATCTCATAGAAAAGGGAGAGACCTTTAAAAGTCAAACTGATTCTGAAGTCTTTTTAAAATTAATAGAATCTTATTTAAAAAATAAAAAAGAAATATCTAAAGCAATTTGTTTGGCCTTTCAAAAAGTAAAAGGAAACTCTGCTTTTGTTGTTCTCTCTAAGAATGATCAAAAATTATACGGAATCAAAAGAAACGCACCTTTAGTGTGTGGGATAAATCAACAAGACTCAAGTCTTTTTATTTCTTCCGATCCTTATTCTTTGGTTGGTTTAGTGGATACTTTATTTTTTCCTGAAGATTCTATACTTTGTTTTGGAAATTATCAAACAAAGACTGGTTATTCTTTCCAAGAATTAGATGGAACTCCTTCCAAACGATATACCGTACAAGAAAATCAATTAAAAGCTCAAAAGCAAGACAAAGGTCGCTTTAAACACTTTATGTTGAAAGAGATTTTTGAACAGCCTAGTTTAATAAAAAATCTATATCAAGTATATTCTTCTAGTCAAGAGCAAGAAAAAATACAAAATCTGTTAAAACAATCCATAGATTATATCACAATAGTAGCTTGCGGAACGGCTTATTACGCTGGACTTATTATTCAAAATTATTTAAAAAAATATACATCAATTAAAGTGAGTGTAAACTATGCTTCTGAATTTCGTTACACGCATTATAAGCCGTCTAAATCTGAAATTGGTTTACTGATTAGTCAGTCTGGTGAAACAGCAGATACTTTAGCTTGTCGTGATTTATTTGAACAACATCAAGTGTTGCATTATGCTATTTTAAATGTTGAAGGATCTACCTTATCTCGTTATAGCGATGGTTGTCTCTTTATTCATGGTGGTTTTGAAATAGGTGTTGCTAGTACAAAGGCATTCACTCTACAAGTTTTAACAGGGTTAATCATGACTTCTGTCTTAGAACAGGGAAAAGTCAAACCAGAACTAGAACAAGAATTTTCTATTCTCGCTTCAAAAATAAATGAGTTGCTTCAGAATCATTCTCATATTCAAAAGGTAGCACAAGAAATAGTGAATTATCGCGGTTTCATTTTTACAGGTCGTCAATCTCATTACCCAATAGCATTAGAGGGTGCTTTGAAAATGAAAGAGATAACATACATTCAATCACAGGGCTATGCTGCTGGAGAATTGAAGCATGGACCTATCTCTTTGATTGATCAAGAAATGGTTAATGTCGCTCTTTTAACACCAGATTTATTTGATAAAACTTTATCTAATTTACAGGAAGTCCATGCTAGAGGTGGAAAGATTGTGGTAATTGGGCAAGTGAATAATGCAGAAGTTTCAGAGATAGCTGATTTTTGTATTCACTTGAATTATGAAGGTTTAGACGATACCGCACCTTTATTAAGTAATGTCGTTTTACAGTTGTTAAGTTATTATGTTGGTAGGCAAAAAGGAACGGATATTGATAAGCCCCGTAATTTAGCTAAAAGTGTGACTGTCGAGTAATTGAAAAATAAATCATTTAATTATTTTTATTTTCAAATCACTCACTTTAAAGGTTAAGTTCGAAACTTAATTATACTCTTTATAAGCTTTTAACTATATGTGTTTGTAGTTTTGGAATAAGTGTCTCAATTAATTCTTTATCTTTTTTTAGATAAAAGAAGTTTTGAGAGGAGTGCTTGTTGTTTTTCATCTTCATATAAGGCTTCCAATTAATTTTTGACATAGATCATCATCCCTCCGTATAAATTTTGTGCATTAGACTTAATCATGATAAAGTGTTTCTAATTGATGATATAGCTTTATTTTTTATTATAATTTTCATTTTAAAATTATATAAATTTGGAAATTTCTTTAACTCTTTAAATTGCGTTTTATTTTGTTTAATGTGTGAACTGATCCAACTAGATTGTCTAATAATTCTTTTATTTTTTGAAAAAATAGATTGAAAGAAATGGGGCTCTTTAAGAAGCGTTATATCTGAATATTCCCAAAATTGGTTTTTTTGTTTTTGGATACTCATTATACAATATATATCTATTTTTTGGGTTTAATATGTAGACTACTAGGCAATCATTTCTTCTGTTTTCATCTTTTACAAAAAACCATAAAGCAGTTAAAGGGTTTTGTAAGATCTAATAATCTTGTTAATAAACCGTAATGTTGGACTAGTACAGTAGATGATAAACTACTGTTATAAAGTTTTTGATGATAATAACTAAATTCTTGATAGATTCGATTTTCTCTCTTATCTAATTTATTGATCAAATTAACTCTTGCTATTTTAGGTATTAACTTCCAGTCTTTTGATTGACCTTTAAATAAAAAATTTCCTTTAGTGAAATCATATTTGTTTAAATAAAGAAATATATTCTGCAATATTTATGGAGACTTTTATATATCTATAGAATGGACTTATAAATATGAAATTCATTTAGTGACTTTCCTTTTTTATCTTTTTGAAATTCTTATGAAATCAATGTTACTTACAATTATCTATCTTATTCTAACCGCATTTTTGATGACTTGTGGAGGTACCTTTACTATTGTTGTTTCAGATACAGTTAATAGTTTGGATAGTGTAGGAGTAAGAGCATTTTTTAATGGTAAAATAGATTTAAGTAACTTATCTAATTTTGTTAATCAAACAAAAGCCTAGTTATATTACTAAAGATAATACGGGTGAGAATGTGGTTACAGATAAAGGTGCTACTCTTGGATGGGTATTATTTTACGATAAAAATTTGTTCGTTAATAATACAGTATCTTATTCTAGTCGCGATTAGCAACAATTTGGATTTAGTGATACTAATGTAGCTAGCCTAGGTGTTGTTGGTCAAACAGGTAGACGCAGTATGTGTTTGATTAACTCTCGTTTTACAAAAGAAGTTAAGTTTTTTGGAATAAAGAGTTGCTATTTTAGAAGTCCAAACAATGAAGTCCATTTAAGATCACATTGAGGTGGGTTTTAGTGGGGCTAATGGTGACACTAACATAGATAGTCTATTAATGAGTAGTATTAGTTATTATGAGATTTTGTTTATGGTGGCACTGAAGTTACAGAGGATAAAGTTCAAAAAACAATTGCTCAATTTGTAAGGACTAGTCATTTGATAGTGATAGGGTAACGCTAATAATGATGGAACGCTTTTAGCAATTTTACAGATGATGAAAATGCAAGAAAAACTTTGTTTTTAAGGTTCCTCTAGGTCGTATAATAGGATCAGGTTGTTGTTGTACCGGTTGTCACAGATCGCCTGAATTTGATATTGACCCTCAAAGTCTTAATAATACTGTGCTTAAAAAATAGGTTCTACTACTGAATTAGAGGCAGGCAGGCATTAATTGTTCTCCTTCATTGTGTGATTTAGTGACCCCACAAGATTAATTAAACGATTCTTTGATACACGATGGTGGTTTTTTATTATTTAAATGAGCGATTGAACATTATGACTCAATTCCTGATAACATTCTACCTAATCAAAATGTAGATATGCGATTACTTCTTGATGGGAATCCACAAAAGTCATAATTAAGATAAAATCAATGCAGATTAATGTATTCTTGGATTACATAATATGCTATCTTTGTATCCCTAACCTTTTTAAGCGTGATGGATCAAATTATTCGTAGTACAGGTGAAGTTGCCGAACTTCGTTTTGTTTTAGTGGATGTCACTGAAACAGCTAATCATATTGGTTCATTGCACAAATTAGAAAGTGATTCATTACAAATATTAGCTCAATCTATTGCAGGTGGTATGATGATGACTTCTATGATGAAACATCCTGGTGTTTTACAATTTGATTTTTGTATTAAAAACCCTCTTTTGCATGTTCAAACAGATGTGACTCCAACAGGTTATGTTCGCTCCAGAGTTGTTGCTGATGTTGGTCAAAAGTTGAGTCAAAAATTACAAACAATGACTGTTATTAAGCGTAATGAAAAAGGAACTAAAGTACAAGAAAGTATTGTTCAAATGGCATCTTCAAATTTAGTTGATGTTTTAAATCAGTATCAATTAGAATCAGAGCAAACGCGTTCTATTTTTCGTATTGAATGCGAATGGAGGAATGAACAAAAACGAGAGTTTAAGCATTTTGTAGGTATTTTGGTAGAAGCTTTTCCAAAAGCATCAGATGCTCTTTTTCAAGAAGCAAAACACGCGTTTCAGAAACTGCCTTTTTTTCAAAGTTCTGAAGATATTTTTAATTTAAAGGCTTTACTAGAAAAAGTTGCTAGTCCTCATTCTTTTCAGATTCATAAAGAAATGAATATCCAACATTTTTGTCCCTGTAGTAAAGAAAGGTTGTTAAATAGTTTGATGGCATTAAGTTCAAAAGAATTACAAGAGTTATTTAAGGATCAAAGTTGTTTGCAAACAGAATGTGATTTCTGTTGTGAAAGATATGAAGTTTATCCTCAAGAATTAGAAGTGGTTTCTTCTTAATTCTATAATTATAATTTAAAATTAAAGGAAGTATATGATATATTTTAAGTCAATAATTTTTCTCATTGTGTTGGGAGGAGGGTTAGTTTGTTGTGAATTTAAAAAAGATTTGATTAGTTGTATGGACTCGTTGCAAAATTTTTCTCATAAATTGTCTCTTTCGATTGATTTTAAAAACCAAGAATTATCAAATTTTTATTTACATGAAATAGAAGAGGTGATAGAGGATTTAAATGAAATAGAGCATTACCATGAGATTCCAATTCAAAAATTGACAAAAGCTATTTTAGAGCCTTCTTTTAAAGAGTTAGAAAAAGTAGTTAAGGAAAATGATTGGAAACAAGCCTCAAAGAAAATGGATAAAATGATACAATCTTGTAATCAATGTCACCGTTCAGTTGGTTTTGATTATATTCAAATTGTTCGTACAACTCAAAATCCATTTATGCAATCTTTTACACCTTAGTATAAATTTTCATTTTTTTAGCATAGTGCAAAATACTTCTATTCATTTACCTCCAATTAAAAAATCAGAAGGAATTGTATCTTTAGCTGGTTCAAAGAGTATCGCTAACCGTATTTTGCCTATGGTAGCGTTTTCAACTAAGTCTCAACCTTGGACGATTCAAAACCTCCCTTTGGGTGAAGATGTCTCTTTAATGATAAGTGCATTAAAAATATTAGGAACTAAAGTAAAAGTAACTTCTCAAACTCATTACGCTATTGATATAGAACTTTTTCCTATTCAAAAATTAGTCAATCAGTATTCGTTTTTGCATTTAGGTAACTCTGGAACATGCATGCGATTTTTGACTGGAATGTTGTCTGTTCAGTCGCAAGGTACTTTTATTTTGGATGGTGTTTCTAGAATGCGTCAGCGTCCTATTTCGGAGTTGGTTCAAGCAATACAGCAGTGGGATTTTTTTCAAGATGGTGTTCGGTTTTCATTTTTAGGAGAGCCTAATTATCCTCCTTTGAAATTGAAGTCCCAAACTTTACAAGGTGGTGTTACGCATGTTTCTGGAAATATTTCAAGTCAATATTTGACTGGTTTATTGATGGCAATGCCTTTTAGTAAACATGATGTTTCTGTTGAAGTAAAGTTACCTTTGATTTCTAAACCATACGTTGATATGACGATTCGAATGCTTGAAGATGTCTCTAGTATTAGAATACAAAGTAAAGAAGAATCAAATAAAATAAAATATTTTCTTAAAAAATCAGAAGAGAATATTTCAGAAGTTAGAAATTATAATTATTTGGTAGAAATTGATGCCTCTTCTGCTTCTTATTTTTTAGCCTTGGGGGCTATTTCTGGAACTGAAAAAGGAGTTTGCATTCAAAATTTTCCTGTGTTAAAAACTCTTCAGGGGGAAGCTGAGTTTTTGGAAGTCTTAATTAGAATGGGTGCTAAAATTAAATACAGAGTTCAAAAACAGTGGATTAATCAAGAACAGTGGGGACGACTTATTCTGAAACCACAAATCTGTGATGTTTGTGTTAGCCAAGCACAACTAAAAGCTATACATCATGATGTAGAAACAATGTCTGATACGGGTATGACCTTGGCAATAGTTGCCTTATTTGCGGAGGGTGAAACTGTCATTCGAGGTATTTCAAATTGGCGTTATAAAGAAACAGACCGTATTGAGGCAATGCAAGCGGAGCTAAAAAAATTAGGAGCTAAGGTTAAAGGTGATCATAATACATTAAAAATCACAGCTCCTAAAAAGTGGTTAGAAACCAGTATTGAAACCTACAATGATCATCGTATGGCAATGTGTTTTTCTTTAGCTTGTCTTTCTCCTGTTGCTGTGACAATCCTAAATCCAGAATGCAGTGAAAAGACATACCCTCATTACTTTCAAGATTTTCAACGGTTATGTCAAACCTAAAATTTCTTTTATTATGTCTTTTTAGCATTTATCTATCGTGGGGAAGTTTAAAGCAGAGTCAAATGGAAAGAGGATTAGACTCTTTAATCCGCCATTCAGAGTTTAAAAATCACATTGGAGTTAGTCTTTACTCTATCTCTAAAAATAGATCGCTTTATGGTTATCGTAGTGGAGTTTCTTTTGTACCTGCTTCTATTTTAAAATTGGTTGTTACTGCAATGGCTTTAGATGTTTTACCAGCTAATTTATATGCTTCTAATGATATAGAACTAGAAGGAGAGTTGAAAGGTGATACTTTCGTAGGAGATGTATTTATTGTGGGAAAGGGAGATCCTCATTTATCAGATTTATCGTTTCCTTCAGCAGAAGTTGCAATGGATTCTTTTGTGAGCCTTATTCAAAAAGAAGGGATACAGCATATTATTGGTAGCGTATATGCCATAGACACTCTTTTCGGAAGGTTATCTTATCCTAGTATTTGGTCCAAACGGCATGCAAAGTATTGCTATGGTTCTAAGGTAACATCTTTAACTTTTAATCGTAACTGTTTGTTAATTAAAATAAAATCATTGAAACAAGATTTTAATATTAAGTTAAAGCCTAATATAGAGTATATCCAAATTGAGAATAGAATAAAAATAAAAGATGAGGTACAAACTTCTATCAGTTTTTTTTGGGATAGAGAAAATCAAAAGTTAATACTAAATGGAACGATGCCATCTTTTAGTTCCTTTGAAAAAGCTTTCGTTAGAGAGGACTCTCAAATGTATTTTATTCAAGCATTTTTACAAGCTACAAAGAATCAAAATCTAAGTGTTGATTTATTAAATGGACAGATTACTTTTCAAAAACCATCATTTAAGAAAATATTGTCTTTCCGAACATTTCCAATGGTTAAAGTGATTTATCAAATTAACCAACAAAGTCAAAATTTACAAGCTGAAATGTTATTGAGAATGATAGGTTTTTACCTTACAGGAAAAGCTAGTCTTGAATTAAGTCTTGCTGTTGAAAAGGACTTTTTAAATGGATTGGGATTAGACTTGCGGAGAATTAAACTTTATGATGGAAGTGGTTTATCTCACAAAAATAGAGTAACGCCATGGTTCATTATGTCTTTATTAATTAAAATTTCAAAAAAGCCTTACTTTAAAAAATATTGGAATAGCTTGGCTGTTCCAGGAAAACATGGTATTAGTGTTGAAAGGCTTAAAGATTTGCATAAAAATATCCGTTGGAAAACGGGCTATTTAAAGGGAGTGCAAACAGCATCGGGTTATTATTATAATACAATAGATACAATAGCGTTTAGTATAATGATTAATAATTCATTTGTTCAAGATGAAAAATCAGCTGATTTTATTAATCAATTGATAAAATTAATACACAAATCAGATACTTTTTAAGGTGATTTTACTTTTTAACTATATATTTAATTTATTGTTGTGTTTTTTATTAAGAATATTAAGAATAATACATTAAAAATTGAATTATACAAGATTTATTTATACATTGGTAATGTGTACTTTAACATGAGGAGATATTATGAAGAGTAAGATAAAATACATAATTTTCACAGGCTTTTTTGCCTTGTTTTTTAGTTGTGGTGAGACTGGACCTGCTAACACAGTCGTGTCAGTAAGTGGCATAAGAGTTACTGCACCTAAAGCAGAAATAGCAATTGATAGTACTGTAAATCTGGTCGCAAATGTTTTTCCGTCTTCGGCTTCAAACAAAATAGTAACTTGGCACTCGTCTGATACCGATGTAGCGACAGTTGATACAGTTGGACTTGTTACAGGTCTTTCTGGAGGAACTGTTACAATTATTGTTACATCAATGGCAGATACAACTAAAAGTGGAAGGGTATCTATAATCGTTCTTACTCCTGTAACTTCAGTCAGCATTAGTGGTGATACTTCTACTGCGGTAAATAATCTCGTTATATTAACTGCAATTGTTTTACCGGAAATGGCTTCAAACAAAATTGTTGTGTGGAGTTCTGATGATCAAGCTAAAGCAACTGTAAATGCTTCAGGTAGGGTTACCATTGGTACTGTACCAGGTTTTGTAAATATTACAGCTAGATCTGAGTCTAATCCTGCTGTGTTTCAAACACAAATGATTCAAATTCTACAGCCTGTACAACAAATTGAAGAGACTGAGACTTCTAGTAGAAAAACAAGCGTTGGAATAGGCCAAGTACTTGATATCGCAAATGCATTCATGATTCTCCCTTCTAATGCTTCCAATACAGCGGTTACATGGACTAGTAGCGACAGTGATTTAGCTACTATTTCGGAAACAGGAATGCTAGAAGGAGTATCAACTGGAGTTGTAACAATCACAGTAACACCTCAAGATCCAGTTTTCTCTGGATCTCCATTAGAATTTACATTTGTAGTAACGACTGCTTCAGTTATCATTAATAGTAATATTAACAACATACTTATTGGATCAATGGGAGAACGACTTACTGTCAGTGGTGGTGAATCCGTTTCTTGGGAATCTTCGGATGCTACTGTAGCCACTGTTGATTCAACAACAGGTTTGGTTACTCCTGTTAATGCTGGTATTGCTATAATCACAGCGACATCTACAGAAGATCCGTCTGCGGTAGATCGAGTTGAGATTACAGTAGTTGTTCCTGTTGCTTCTATCGTTCTTACCTCGTTAAGAACTGAATTATTGTTTGGTAGTACACTTAACTTAGTTGCTTCAGTTCTTCCGCTAACAGCTACTCAAGCTGTACAATGGACAATAAGTGACGACACAAAAGCTACAGTGAGATCAGATGGTCTCGTAACAGCTAAAAGGATTGCAGGTTCTGTAGAAGTTATAGCAACATCTACGGATGGTTCTGGAATAAGTGATACGATCGCATTGACTATCAAAGACTCAAGGGTATTTGGATATGAAATTAGAGGAACTTCTAGTGACACTATTTTAATACATGAAACAGGCATTTTTGCTGGATTAGATAGCACTGATTTGTTATCGTCTGTTGTACCAAGTGGTGCTTCAGTAGCTAATGATGAAGATGAGGCAACGGCTTACATTTTAGTTTCAGGAGGAACTGAATTTGTTTATACGATTTTAGGAACTATAGATTTGTCTGATGAAAATCTGTTTTTAACAGTTCAAGCAATTTTTTCTAATTCATCTCTTCTAGGCTCTGGGTTTACAGTTTCACTATTAGATTCAAATGGAGGAATTCTTCCAGGAACAACTACGCCAAGACAAAATGTGAGTGATGCTCCTAATGTTCAGTTAACAACACAGTACTCATTGCAATTCTTAACTTTTAGACAAAGTAAAAATAGACCATTAGAAGGACTAAAAACCTGTATGCCTATAACAGCGACTATTAATAATGCCTCTAGTCTAGTTGTTACGGGGAATATTGTTATGCTTAATTTAACTTTAAGTGAGGTAGCTATGTCTTTTAACTCTATAGGTGTGGTATTGGATACTGGTGCAATTATTTCACCAAAAGTACCAAGAGTATCAGTTTCTACTTTGAGTGATACGGGATTAACTTTAAATATCTCTTTTGACAAAATAAATGCTGGTCGTCGTTACAAAGGATTCTTTCCAGAAAGTGCTTTTCAACTTGAAAGTGGATTTTGTTCATCAGCCTTTGAAATTAGTTTTGAAGTACCAGTAGTACCATCAACATAAAACTTTTTAGTTTTTACAAAAAAAAGGAAAGGTTTTTTTTAAAGCCTTTTCTTTTTTTTGCAATTTTATAAGCTGTTTTAGCCATGAGACGAAATTTATTACATCTAGGAGCATCTAAACTTAATTACGAGATTAGAAAAATAGTTAAGGTTGCTCATTATTTCTCTGATTTGGGTGTTGTTATTAATTGGGAGAATATAGGGGATCCTATTCAGAAAGGTCATAAAATTCCGAATTGGATGAAATCAATTGTTTCAGATCTAGTACAAGACTCTGAAAGTTATAGCTATTCACTAACTAAAGGGTTTTTAGAAACAAGGGAATACTTAGCTAAAAAAACAAATAAATTAAGTGGAGTTCAAATAACAGCGGATGACATACTATTTTTTAATGGGTTGGGAGATGCTATTGCTAAAGTATATGAGTATTTAGATCCTAAAGCACGAGTTATGGTTCCTTCTCCGGCATACTCAACACATTCTTTGTCAGAAGCAAGTCATGCTTCAAGTGAGCCTATTGTGTATCAATTAGATCCAGAGAATGGTTGGAGGCCAGATTTATCAAAACTAAGAGAACAGATTATTAGTTTGCCAGAAATTGTAGGTGTTTTAATTATTAACCCGGATAACCCTACAGGTTTGGTTTATCCTATAGATGTCTTACAGGGAATTGTTGATTTGGCAAAAGAATTTGATTTGTTTATTGTTGCAGATGAAATTTATGAGCATATTACTTATAATGGAATTACATATACTCCTTTATCACAAATTATAGGTGATGTTTGTGGAATTGCGATGAAAGGTATCAGCAAAGAGTTCCCTTGGCCTGGATCGCGTTGTGGGTGGATTGAAGTTTACAATAAGGGTAAAGATGTAGAATTTGCGGCATTAGCTCAAACATTGGAAAACGTTAAGATGTTAGAGGTTTGTTCTACGACTTTACCTCAGATGTCTATTCCCAAAATTATGGAACATTCTCAGTTCCAGCCATACCGTGAGGAAGAAAATCGACAAATTGCAAAAAGAGGAGATATTTTATTACAATATTTGGAAGATTTGTCACAAATTGTTGTCAATAAAACCTACGGTGCTTTCTACAATACTATTATTTTTAGGAAAAATACTTTAAATGATCGTCAAACTCTTACAATAGAGAATAAAAAAGTAAAAAGAAAAGTAGAAGAACAGATTGTTGGAGTTGCCCTAGATAAAAGATTTGTTTATTATCTTTTAGCAAAAACAGGAATTTGTGTAGTCCCTATATCTTCGTTTAGTTCTGATTTATTAGGATTTAGGGTAACTTTATTAGAACAAGATGAGAAAAAACTACATAAAATGTACCACTCTCTCAGAAACTCTATTGTTGAGTACACTCAAACCTAAAAAATTTTTTTTTTCAAAATAACTAGAATCTTTTTCTAATATTTTCTACTATTATCCGCCTAGAAATTAGATTTTCTAAAATATAGCTGTTTTTTAAGGAGATTAACCATGGCGAAGGAAAAATTTGAAAGAACAAAACCACATGTTAATATTGGTACTATTGGTCATGTGGATCACGGTAAAACAACATTAACAGCTGCGATTTGTACAACACTTGCAAAAAAAGGTGGAACAGAGGCTAAATCATTTGCTGAAATTGATAATGCTCCAGAAGAAAAAGAGAGAGGAATTACAATTAGTACTTCTCATGTTGAATATGAAACAGAAGGGCGTCATTATGCTCATGTTGATTGTCCAGGGCATGCTGATTATGTTAAAAACATGGTAACAGGAGCTGCTCAAATGGATGGTGGTATCTTGGTTGTATCTGCAGCAGATGGACCAATGCCTCAAACACGTGAGCATATTTTATTGGCTCGTCAAGTAGGTGTACCTGCATTGGTAGTTTTCTTGAATAAAGTGGATATGGTTGATGATACTGAGCTTGTTGAGCTTGTAGAAATGGAAGTTAGAGAGCTTCTTTCTAAATATGACTTTCCAGGTGATGATATTCCCTTTACAAAAGGATCTGCTTTGAAAGCATTAGAAGGTGATGAATCTGAAATTGGTGGTTCATCAATTCTTGCGTTGATGAAATCTGTTGATGATTATATTCCAGAGCCTCAAAGAGATGTTGATAAAGATTTCTTAATGCCTGTAGAAGATGTTTTCTCTATTACTGGTCGTGGAACAGTTGCTACTGGTCGTATTGAAACAGGTGTTGTTCATGTTTCTGACGAAATTGAAAGAGTAGGAATGGATGAGAGTAAAAAATATGTTGTCACAGGCGTTGAAATGTTCCGTAAATTATTAGAAGACGCTCAAGCTGGAGATAATGTTGGCCTTCTTTTAAGAGGTATTGAGAAGAAAGACATTTCTAGAGGACAAGTTCTTTGTAAACCAGATTCTATTAAGCCTCATAAAAAATTTAAAGCAGAAGTTTATATTTTAAGTAAAGATGAGGGTGGAAGACATACTCCGTTCTTTAAAGGTTACAGACCTCAGTTTTATTTTAGGACAACGGATGTCACAGGTGAAATTGAGTTGCCAGAAGGGACAGAAATGGTAATGCCTGGCGATAATGTTACAATTACAGGCTCTTTAATTACTCCAATAGCGATGGCAAAGGATTTACGTTTTGCAATACGTGAAGGTGGTAGAACTGTGGGTGCTGGAGTTGTAATGGAAATTGTTGAGTAAATAAAATTTTAGGTCTGTGGCTCAATTGGTAGAGTAGTGGTCTCCAAAACCATTGGTTGTGGGTTCAAGTCCCTCCAGGCCTGATGGTTTAAAAGAAGAGAAGATGAGAAAAGTTCAAAATTATTTAAAAGAAGTTGTTGTTGAACTCAAGAAGGTTATTTGGCCTTCTTGGGATGAACTCAAACAATCTACTTTTATTGTGCTCGCTTTTAGTTTGTTGGCTAGTTTTTATATTTTTGCGGCTGATTCTGTTTTAATTCGTGTCATTGAAGTTGTAACAAACCTTATAGGAGTCATTTAAAATGACTAAAAAATGGTATGTATTACGAACCTTTTCTGGGCAAGAGGCTAAAGTCAAAACGGACTTAGAATTTAGTATTGAAAAACGAGGTTTAAAGGATGTCTTCGGAAAAATTTTGTTACCAACACAGAAGGTAGTTTCTGTGTCTGGTGGAAAAAAAACAACACGAGAAAGAAAGTTTTTTCCTAGTTACCTTATCGTTGAGATGGAAATGAATAAAGATGCTTATCATTTCGTTACGGAAACTCCCAGAGTGACTAACTTTGTAGGAATAAATGAACCTCAGCCATTAAGACAAATTGAGATTGACCGTATTTTTTCTGATATGGGTTTAGTTGAAAAAACGGAAACAAGTGTTGTGGTTGACTGTCCTTTTACTGTGAGTCAACCAGTTAAAATCAAAGATGGTCCTTTTAAAGAATTTGATGGGGTTGTTCAAGAAATTATTGATGGCAAAAACAAGGTTCGAGTGTCCGTGAGTGTATTCGGGAGATCTACACCTGTTGAATTGCAAT
This sequence comes from Fibrobacteria bacterium, assembly GCA_965261055.1. Classification (GTDB taxonomy): domain Bacteria; phylum Fibrobacterota; class Fibrobacteria; order UBA11236; family JADFYW01. The sequence goes on from OZ253440.1 coordinate 1,486,386, forward strand.
TTTATCAATTAGAAGCTTTAACTTAGAGGTTAATCGTGGTTAAACAAATTAGTGGTTATATTAAATTACAAGTAGAAGCAGGTAAGGCTAATCCTTCTCCTCCTGTCGGTCCTGCATTGGGTCAGAAAGGGATTAATATTATGGATTTTTGTAAATCTTTTAATGATCGTACTAAAGATCAAGCAGGAATGATTATTCCTGTTGTTATTACTGTCTTTAAAGATAAGTCTTTTACTTTTATTACAAAAAGTCCTCCTGTTTCTGTATTAATTAAAAAGGTATTGAAACTAAAAAAAGCATCAGGAGAGCCTAATAGAATTAAAGTTGGTAAAATTACGCAGGCTCAAATTGAAGAAATTGCAAAGATAAAAATGTCAGATTTGAATGCTAATACATTAGAAGCCGCCTGTAATATGATAGAAGGCACTGCGAGAAGCATGGGTGTTGAAAAAGCAAGTTAAGAAAATTGGGTACAAGAAAGTATGAAAAAACGAGGAAAAAATTATTTGGCAATGGCTGAGAAGAAAGTCAAACAAGGTTATGATTTATTTGAAGCTGTAGAGTTTTTTAAAGAAAATTCACAGCGTAAATTTGATGAAACTTTAGAATTACATTTTAATTTAGGTGTTGATCCTAAACACTCGGAGCAAGTTGTTCGAGGAAATGTTTTATTACCTCATGGAACTGGTAAAAAGGTAACGGTTTTGGTTTTTGCTAAAGGTCCAGCAATTGAGCAGGCTAAATCAGCAGGAGCTGATTTTATTGTAGATGATGAGATTATTCGTAAAATATTAGAAGATGGCTGGATGGAGTTTGATAAGGTTGTATCAACTCCTGATATGATGCCAGTTGTGGGTAAGTTGGCTAGAATTTTAGGCCCTAGAGGTCTTATGCCCAATCCTAAAACAAGAACTGTTACTCCCAACATTGAAAAAGCTGTACAAGAATTAAAAGCAGGGAAAGTTTCTTATCGCGTTGATAAGACTTCAAATGTGCATATTACAGTAGGTAAAATGTCTTTTAATTCTCAAGCTTTAGTTGAAAATGGAAAAGCTCTTATTGAATCGGTTGTTAAAGGTAAGCCAGCAACAGCGAAGGGTGAGTATGTTAAGAGTATTTCTTTAACAACAACAATGAGTCCAAGTATTTCACTTTCAAAAAATTTGGTAAGGTAAGAAATTATGCAAACACTTGAACAAAAAAAAGAAATAGTTTCAAAATTAAGTGAACAAGTTCAAAACGCATCAGCTTGCTATTTTGTAGATTTTACTGGAATGGATGTTGAGTTAATGACTTCACTAAGAGCTAGTTTCATTGAAAAAAAAATTTCAATGCAAGTTATAAAGAATACTTTACTAAAAAGAACATTAGTTGAATGTGATTTGTCAGAATACAAAGCACAACTTGTTGGTCCAACGGCTCTTATTTTAGGGAATGAAGAAGACCCTATATTGCCAGCCAAAATAATTGTTGATTTCCATAAGAATAATAAAGATTTAATGAAAGTTAAATTGATTAATTTTGAAAAAACAGATTATACAGGAGAACAATTAGTTTCTTTCTCGAAAATGCCTGGAAAAAAAGAGCTACAAACTCAAATACTTTCATTAACTTTAGGATCTGGATCCAATTTGGTAGGTGTTATCAAAGGAGTTGGGCAAACAATTGTATCACAAATTAGTAGTCTTGTAGAAAGACTCGAAAAATAAATTTTCATTAAGGAGTAAAACATGTCAGAAATAACGACAGAAATCAAAGAAATTGGAGATAAAATAGTTGGCTTAACTTTAACTCAGGCTAAAGCTCTTGCAGACTATTTAAAAGAAGAGCACGGTTTAGAGACTGTAGCAGGTGGTGCTGTGGTGATGGCTGGTGCTACTAGTACTACTAGTGTCGTTACTGAAGAAAAATCAGAATTTGATATTGTTCTAGAAGAAGTTGGTGGTAATAAAATAGCTGTTATTAAAGCTGTTAGAGCAATTACAGCTTTAGGTTTAGCTGAAGCTAAAGCTCTTGTTGATGGTGCTCCAAAAGTAGTTAAAGAAGGTGTTGCTAAAGATGATGCTGAAAAATTAAAGGCTGAATTAGAAGCAGCTGGTGCTAAAGTAAATTTGAAGTAAGTGTAATGTAACAAATTTATCAAGTGAGAGTTCTTTGACCTCACTTGGTTTTTTTGTTTATTTTGTTGTCTTCCATTCATGTTATAAAAAAGGTTTCGATGGATCAATTAATCAACCGTAAAGATTATTCTTCTAGTAGTTTTGAATTTAAGCTTCCTAATTTATTAGGTATTCAACGTAGGTCGTTTGAAAAATTTCTGCAACGCGATGTAGGTATGAACGATAAATTGAATGAAGGACTACAAAAAGCTTTTCAAGATAATTTTCCTATTCAGGATACACGCAATAAATATTCTTTAGAATTTGAGAGTTATTCTTTGGGGAAACCTAAGTATACGGAGAGGGAATGCTTATTATATGGAAGAACATATGAAGTTCCTGTCCGAGCTACATTAAGTTTAAATGTATTTGAAGGTGAAGATCGTCGTTTTTTAGAAAAGATTACGAATGATGTTTACATTTCTGAATTACCGTTAATGACCGAAAATGGTTCATTTATTATTAATGGGGCAGAGAGAGTTATTGTTTCTCAGCTTCATCGTTCTCCAGGTGTAAGTTTTGATGAACTTGAAAATCCAGAAGGAGGAAGCATTTACAAAGCTAAAGTTATACCAAGAAAAGGTTCTTGGATTGAGTTTATTTTGGATGTTAATGATGTCATGTATGTTAGTATTGACCGTCGTCGTAAGATACCAACAACGATTTTAATACGTATTCTAGGAATAGCTTCCAATGAAGAGATTTTAGAGCATTTTTATGAAAAAGAATCGTTGAAGTTACATGAGGATATGTTTGATGATTTTTTAACTGAAGATTGCGTTCTATTTAATGATGTTATTAATGAAAATACAGGTGAAATTATAGCGAATGCTGGAACATTACTTTCAGGTATGATTTGTACTAAAATTTTATCTTCAGGAATTACTAAAGTTGATGTCGTTAAAGATGCGGAAGCAAATCCTGTTATTTACAAAACTATTTTAGCGGACAACACTAAAGATGAAGAAACTGCTTTATTTCGTGTTTATAATTTGATACGTCCAGGTGAAACGACTAATATCTCTACAGCTAGAGAACTTTTTCGTCGTTTATTTTTCGATGCAAAGCGTTATGATTTAGGTAGTTTAGGTCGATACCGTTTAAACACCCGTTTAAAATTAGACATTGCTGAAGATATTTTAACTTTGACCGAGAAAGACATCTTAAAAATAATATCATATTTAGTTTCTTTAAAATTAAAAGAAGGTGTTCTTGATGATATTGATCATTTGGGAAGTCGTCGTGTACGTTCTGTCGGAGAATTAATTCAGGAACAATTTAATTCAGGCTTTACTCGTATGACTCGTGTTGTTCGAGAGAAAATTAATTTGCGAGATACGGAAGATATTACACCACAGGATTTGATTAATTCAAGAACAGTTGGTTCAGTAATTATGTCTTTTTTTGGTTCCTCTCAGTTGTCTCAATTTATGGATCAAATGAATCCTTTATCTGAAATGACGCATAAAAGAAGGGTGAGTGCATTAGGTCCAGATGGTTTAACTAGGGAAAGAGCTGGGTTTGAAGTACGAGATGTGCATTATACACATTATGGTCGTTTGTGTCCTATTGAAACACCAGAAGGTCCTAACATTGGTCTAATTTCTTCACTAACGAGTTATGCTCGTATTAATGATTATGGATTTATTGAAACTCCTTATTGGGTTGTTAAAAATGGTAAAATAACAGAAGAATTAGTCTATTTGACTGCTGACAAAGAAGATGATTTTAAAGTTGCTCCAGCATCTACTTTGATGAAGAACGGTAAAATAACGGCTTCTGAAACTGTTGTTAGAAGCAAAGGTGAATTTCCACTTGTTCCGACATCTGAAGTTAATTTTATTGATGTTTCGCCTCGACAACTGATTTCTCCTGCTGCGAGTTTAGTGCCATTTTTAGAGCATAATGATGCAAATAGAGCGTTGATGGGTTCAAATATGCAACGTCAAGCTGTACCATTAATTCAAACGGATTCCCCAATTGTCGGAACCGGTATGGAACAAATTATTGCATATGATTCGGGTGTCTTGGTAAAAGCAAAACATCCTGGAGTTATTTCTTATGTTGATGCCCAAAAAATTATTATTAAAAAAGATAAAAAACGCAAAAAAGAAACAGAATTTTATGCAGAGTCAGAGTATGAAGAGTATGTATTAAAGAAGTTTCTGCGTTCTAATCAAGACAGTTGTATAAATCAAAAACCAATTGTTACTATAGGGCAAAAAATTAACGAAGGTGATGTTATCGCTGACGGTCCTGCAACAAGCCAAAGTGAGCTTGCTTTAGGAAAAAATATTCGTATAGCTTTTTTACCGTGGAATGGTTACAATTATGAAGATGCTATTATCCTTTCTGAGGATTTAGCGAAGAGAGATGTCTTTACATCTGTTCATATTGAAGAGTTTACTGTCGAATGTCGAGATACTAAATTAGGATCGGAAGAGCTTACTAGAGAATTACCGAATGTGACAGAATCAGCAATTGGTGATTTAGATGAAAGAGGTCTTATTCGAGTCGGTGCTCATGTTACAGCAGGTAGTATTCTTGTTGGAAAAGTTACTCCTAAAGGGGAAACAGAACTTCTTCCTGAAGAGAGATTGCTTCGAGCAATTTTTGGTGAAAAATCAAGTGATGTAAAAGACACATCTCTTAGAGTTCCTCCTTCTATAAAAGGTGTCGTTGTTGATGTACAAATGTTATCTCGTCAAAAAAATGATAAATTAACTCGTCAACAAGACAAAAAAGAGATACAAAAGCTGAAAAAATCTTATAATCAAAAGATTCAGTATATTGTTGATTCACGAGATCAAAAATTAATAGAAACTTTACTTGGAACAGAATCTAAGGAATTAAGGGATAGTTTAACAGACGATATTTTATTGAAAGACAAAGCTAAATACACTAAAGCTGTATTAGAGTCAATGGATTGGTTAGATGTTGTTGCTGAGAAAGGTTTTTCTTACGATGAAAAGAAAAATAAAATCGCCGAAATAGTTGTTAATGACTCAAATGAGATGATTGTTGAGTTGGAACAAGAATTAGATCGAGAAATTGATAAAGTTGTAAATTCTAATCAATTAAAGGCTGGAGTTCTTCAACTTGTAAAAGTTTGTGTGGCAAAAAAAAGAAAGATCTCTGTGGGTGATAAGATGGCGGGTCGCCATGGTAACAAAGGAGTTATTTCAAAAATAGTTCCTGTTGAAGACATGCCTTTTGATTCTGAAGGAGATCCTGTAGAAATTTTATTAAACCCTTTGGGTGTACCTTCTAGAATGAATATTGGACAATTATTAGAGGTTCATTTAGGTTTAGCTGCTAAAAAACAGGGAATTAAAGTAAAAACACCTGTTTTTGATGGAGCAACTTATCAAGATGTTTTAAAATCATTAGATGAAGTTGGTATGGATGCTCATGGTAAGTCTGTTTTATTTGATGGACGTACTGGTGAACAGTTAAAGCAAAAAGTAACTGTGGGCTATATGTACATTTTGAAACTAGGTCACTTAGTAGAAGATAAGTTTCATGCTCGTTCTATTGGTCCGTATTCTTTAGTTACGCAACAACCATTGGGCGGTAAATCACAGTTTGGTGGACAAAGATTTGGTGAAATGGAAGTATGGGCTTTAGAGGCTTATGGAGCGGCTTATACATTACAAGAAATTTTAACAGTTAAATCAGACGATATCTTAGGGCGTTCTAAAATATATGAATCAATCATTAAAGGTGAAAATACTTCAGAAGCTGGTTTGCCTGAGTCTTTTAATGTGTTGATTAAAGAAATTCAAGCATTGTGTTTAGATATTAAATATATTGATGAGAATGCAGAGTAAGAAGGAGTAAAAAAATGAGTGATGTTACTAACACAGTAGATCAAAAATCAAGAAGAATTTCAATACAATTACTTTCTTCTGATACAGTTCGTAATTGGTCGTATGGTGAAGTGACCAAGCCAGAAACGATTAATTACCGTTCATTTAAGCCAGAATTTGATGGTTTATTCTGTGAAAAAACATTTGGTCCAGTTAAAAATTGGGAATGTCATTGTGGTAAATATAAAAGAATCCGTTATCGAGGGGTTATTTGTGATCGTTGCGGTGTTGAAGTTACGCATTCTAAAGTGCGTCGCGAACGTATGGGTCATATTGAATTATCTGTTCCAATCGTTCATATTTTATTTTTTAAGACAATGCCATCAACATTGGGTAATCTTTTAGGTTTATCTGTTGCTAATCTAGAAAAAATTATTTATTACGAAGCGTTTTTAGTTCTTGATCCAGGGGATACTGACTTGACCTTTGGGCAGCTTATTACAGAGGAAGAATACATTGACTTGGAGGATGAGGGTCGTGTTTTTGACGCTAAAATAGGTGGCGTTGCGATTAAACAATGGTTAGTGACTTTGGATTTAGATCATATGTCTAGCCAATTTAGAGATCGCTTAAAAATTGAAACTTCAATGCAACGAAGATTAGAACTTCTTAAAAGATTGCGTGTTATTGAGTCTTTACGAAATTCTGAAAATCGTCCAGAATGGATGGTTTTAGATGCTATTCCAATTATCCCACCTGATTTAAGACCTTTGGTTCCTTTAGATGGTGGTCGATTTGCTACATCTGATCTAAATGATTTGTATCGTCGTGTTATTAATCGTAATAATCGTCTTAAAAAACTTATAGATATTAAGGCTCCGGAAGTTATTTTAAGAAATGAAAAACGAATGCTTCAAGAAGCCGTAGATGTTTTATTTGGTTGTAGTAATCGTTCTTTTAGTATGAAAGGTGAAACGAATCGTCCTTTAAAATCTTTGAGTGAATTGCTGAAAGGAAAGCAAGGTCGTTTTAGACAAAACTTATTGGGAAAACGAGTCGATTATTCAGGGCGTTCTGTAATTGTTGTTGAGCCTCACCTAAAAATACATCAGTGTGGATTGCCTAAACCAATGGCTCTTGAATTATATAAACCATTCATTATTCAAAAGTTAGAAGAAAAAGGTTTGGTGCATACAATTAAGTCAGCTAAACGCTTTGTTGATCAAGAACGATCTGAAGTTTGGGATATTCTTGAAGAAGTGATTGATGATCATCCAGTTTTATTAAATAGAGCTCCAACACTACATCGATTGGGTATTCAAGCTTTTTATCCTAAACTTGTGGAAGGAAAGGCCATTAAATTACATCCATTAGTTTGTACAGCGTTTAATGCTGATTTTGATGGTGATCAAATGGCGGTATATCTGCCATTAAGTTTTGAAGCACAATTAGAAGCCCGTGTTTTAATGATTTCTTCTAACAATATTTTACATCCAGCATCTGGGCAGCCTATTGTTTTACCTTCTCAAGATATTTTGTTAGGTTGTTTTTATTTAACAAGTATCAATAAAGAGGTTAAAAAAGTAAGTCTATATTCAAATGGTAAAGAAGTTATTCGTGCCTATGAAGCTGGAGTCATTGAGTTAAGTCAAATGATTAAGGTACGTATTGGTGACGAAAAAATTGAAACTACTGCAGGTCGTATATTCTTTAACGAAATCGTTCCAGAAGAGATAGGTTATGTTAATGAGAGTATGGATAAAAAGGCCATTTCTCGTTTGGTTGACAATTTATATCGTATTACTGGAAATAAGGAAACGTGTGAATTCTTAGATAACATTAAATCTGTTGGCTTTAAATGGTCTACTTTAGGTGGGTTAAGTGTGTCTGCGTCTGATATGATTATCCCAGATGAGAAATATAGTATGATTGAAAAGTCAAAGCGGAAGGCTGATCATATACGAGAGCTTTATGAAAATGGAACAATTACAGATGGAGAAAGGTATAACCAAATCATTGATTTATGGTCTAGTACAAGTAATGAAGTTGCTGATTTAGTTTATGATTCTTTGGCTAAAAGTCAAAACGGTTTTAATCCAGTTTATATGATGGCAATATCTGGAGCGAGAGGAAACCGAGAGCAAATCAAACAGCTTTCAGGAATGCGTGGTTTGATGCAGAAGCCTCAGAAAAAATTGACTGGGCAAGAAATTATTGAAAACCCAATTTTGTCTTGTTTTATTGAGGGCTTGAATGTGATTGAGTATTTTATTTCTACGCATGGATCTAGGAAGGGTTTAGCAGATACGGCTTTGAAGACCGCTGATGCTGGTTACCTTACGCGTCGTTTAGTTGATGTTGCTCAAGATGTTATTGTTACAGAGGAGGATTGTGAAACTGTAATGGGAATAGATGTAAGTGCAGTTATGGATGGTGATACGGAAACACAGTCGTTGAGTGAAAAAATTCTTGGTCGTGTAGCTTCTGATGATGTTTATGATCCAATGAATAATGAACTTATTTGTGAAATGAATGTTTTAATTGATGAAGCTATTGTTAAAAAAATTATGAAATCTAATATTCATTCAGTTAAAGTAAGATCTGTATTGACATGTGAATCTCGTAAGGGAATTTGTGCGGCTTGTTATGGAAGAAACTTGGCTTCAGGTCGCATCGTTGATATTGGTGAAGCTGTAGGTGTAGTTGCGGCTCAATCTATTGGTGAGCCAGGTACACAGCTAACTTTGAGAACTTTCCATATTGGTGGAGTGACTTCTCGTTTAGCTGTTGAGTCATCTCGTAGAGCAAAAATAGATTCTTTTATTCAATATCAAGATGTTGATACAGTTGAAGATAGTTTAGGAAATCAGATTGTTGTTAATCGTTCAGGTGAAGTTTTATTAACTGATAGTCACGGTAGTGTTCGAAGTCGCTATACTTTACCATATGGAGCTTTATTAAAAGTTAAAAATGAACAAGAAGTTAAAATGGGGGAACTATTATTTGAATGGGATCCATACAACACTACAATAATTACGCGTAATGCTGGTAAGGTTGAATTGCAAGATATGCGTTCGGGACTTACATACATCAAGGAATATAACGAAGAAACTGGTTTAGAACGTATTTTCATTACAACGGATAAAAAAACTAAATTACATCCACATCTTAATATTTTAGATAACAAAGGCGAAAAAATTGCTTCTTATGCGTTGCCAGCTGGATCTTATCTTCTGAAAAGAAGAGGTGATAAAGTACAGGTTGGAGATGCATTAGTTAAAATCCCAAAAATAATTTCAGGAGCAAGAGACATTACTGGTGGTTTACCTAGAGTTGCAGAATTATTTGAAGCTAGAAAGCCAAAAAATGCAGCTGTTGTTACAACAATTGATGGTATTGTTAATTTTGAAGAAGGTACGGAAAGAGGACAAAGACGTGTTAAAGTGACGAATGATCAAATGGAACAAATTTATTTGATTCCGCAGGGAAAACATATTACTGTTTATCCTGGTGATCGAGTGCAGTCTGGAGATAAACTTTGTGAAGGTTCTGTTGTATTGCATGATATTTTAAGAATCTCTGGTGATTTTAGCGTTCAAAAATATCTTGTTCAAGAAGTTCAGTCTGTTTATAAATTGCAAGGTGTGATAATTGCTGATAAACATATTGAATGTATTGTTAGGCAAATGATGAAAAAGGTAAAAATTGTTGATCCTGGTGATACTCATTTATTAGAGGGTCAAGAAATCTCTAAGACAAATCTAAAAATTATCAATGAAAAAATGGTCGTTCAAGGTAAAAAACGTGCAAACTTTCAACCAACTCTTTTAGGAATTACTAAATCTTCTTTAGGTACAGATAGTTTTGTCTCTGCGGCTTCTTTTCAAGAAACAACAAAAGTTTTAATGTCTGCAGCAATAGAAGGTCGTGTTGATAAGTTAGAAGGTTTAAAAGAAAATGTGATTATGGGTAACTTAATTCCATCTGGAACAGGAAACTCTCGTATCAGGGATTTAAAAGTGTTGGATTTAGATGAAGTGAGAGCTTCAAAAATTGAAGAGGCAGAAAGTCAAAAAATAGTAGAGGAATTGAACTCTATAGAGGAAATTGTCGAATAATGTTGACTTTTAACTTTAAAAAAAATATATTAATCATCCAGTTTTGGAGGAATAAAATTGCCAACAATTAGTCAATTAGTTAGAAAAGGTCGTAAAGCGATTCCAAAGAAAGTTTCAGTACCAGCTTTGAAAAGTTGTCCTCAAAAAAGAGGTGTTTGTACGCGTGTTTATACGAGTACTCCTAAAAAACCAAACTCTGCGTTACGTAAAATTGCTCGCGTACGTTTGTCTAATAAAATGGAAGTGACTTGTTACATTCCAGGAGAAGGTCATAACTTACAAGAACACTCCATTGTTCTTATTCGTGGTGGAAGGGTAAAAGATGTTCCTGGAGTTCGATATCACATTATTCGTGGAACATTAGATACTGCTGGAGTTGGTGATCGTAAACAGTCTAGATCTAAGTATGGCGTTAAACGTCCTAAAGACAATAAAAAAGGATAAGTAGAGTATGTCTAGAAGAAGAAGATCTGAAAAAAGAGTTTTTTTACCTGATGCAAAATATGATAGTATATGGATTACTCAATTCATTAATATTATTTTTCAAAAAGGTAAAACATCAAAGGCTAAGCGTATTGTTTATGACGCATTAGATTATCTTGAGAAAAAAGTAGGAGAAGGTAAACCTTTAGAGCTTTTTATTGAGGCTGTTGAAAATATTCGTCCAGCAATGGAAGTTAAGTCTATACGAGTTGGTGGAGCCAATTACCAAGTTCCAATAGAAGTGCCTTCATATCGCTCTACTGTTTTAGCTTTTCGTTGGTTGGCAAATGTGGCTAAATCTCGTAACGAAAAAGGAATGATTGAAAGATTAGGTGCTGAGTTAGTTCAAGCTTATAATAAAGAAGGTAACGCTGTTCGCAAGAAAATAGAAACGCATAAAATGGCCGATGCAAACAAAGCGTTTGCTCATTTCAATCGTTAATTTTATCTGTTGTGAAATAAAAAGAGAACTTTTAAGCTCTCTTTTTTTGTTCTATAAATTTAATAACCTTTTCAGCTTTATAGGAGCTTCTTTGTATAGGGGAGGACTCGCAATAAGGAACTCCATTAGACAATGCGAATTCTTTGTAAAAATCAAATTTTTCGGGAGAAATATACTCTTTAACTGGAAAATGTTTTTTACTTGGCATGAGATACTGTCCAAAAGTAATGATATCAATTCCAATGTTTTGGCAATAATGAATCATTTCTAAGACTTCTTCTTGAGTTTCACCTAAGCCTAACATCAAGCTTGTTTTTGTAATAAAGCCACGATTTTTAGCATGTTTTAAGATGGTTGTACTGTCTTTTAAATTGGCTCTACCACGAATATTTTGTTGAAGTCGCTTAACTGTTTCAAAATTGTGATTAAAAATGTCTGGCTTTGCATCTAAGATTAGATCCAATAACTGTGTTTTACCTTGCATATCTGGAATTAGAATTTCTAAATAGCAGTCTGGGTTTAGACCTTTGGTCTGTTTCAACGTTTCGCTCCAGATATGAGCACCTTGATCAATAAGATCGTCACGATTTACAGAAGTTATAACTGCATATTTTAGTTTCATTTTAAAAACAGACAAAGCTATTCGTTCTGATTCATTTTCATCATACTCTGTAGGGTTACCTTTTGGAACATCACAAAAACGACATCCTCGAGTGCAAATATTACCTAAAATCATAAAAGTAGCTGTCCCTCTATCCCAGCATTCGCCTAAATTTGGACAGCTTGCACTTTCGCAAACTGTATATAGTTTGTTTTCTTTGACAATGTTTTGTATTGTTGAATATGATTTTCCTCCAGGAATTGGGCGATATAACCATTTAGGTTTCTTTAGATATTCTATTTTTGACATAGGATAGAAATTAGAAAATTTAAACTTTTAAAAAGAAAAACTTCATTCGTTATGACTAAATATTTTTGCATACTGTTTCTTCTTTTTGTAGTTAAATTTGGAATTTCTGAAACTTCGAAAAATGTGTATCAATGGGACTTTAGAGTAGATATTCCCATATTAATAGGTGGGACTATTTTTGGTATTACAAGTTCTTTGTATTTTCAAAAACAAACAAACTCTTTGAGAGTTATTCCCGAAACGAAAGATTTTTCGCTTTTAGATCGTTGGATTGTTAAACAATATTCTCCTAATTTGTCTTTTGTTAGTGATGTAGGAAATTTGATTTTAGGAGTAGTTCCAATTGTTTTAATCACTTGGAGTTTAAAGGTGTATCCTAAAAGTGTGTTTTGGACGGAACTTCTAATGTATGGTGAGGTTTTAGTCATTTCATCAAGTTTAAATTTGTGGAGTCGTTCTTTATTTATACATCCTAGACCTTTTGTATATAATTCAAAAGCTAATTTAAACCGTAGAAAAAGAGGAGAAGCTCATAGGAGTTTTTATTCAGGTCACGTTTCAGGAGCATTTGCAGTAGCTCTGTTTTTTAATCGTCAAATTAAGACCTATTTTGATTCTAAATATACTCCGTTAACCCAAATATTAAGTTTAACAACTGCAACGGGTGTTGCAAGTCTGAGAGTGTTGTCAGGTAAGCATTTTGTTGAAGATGTATTAGTTGGTGTAGCTGTAGGAAGTTTTGTTTCTTGGATAATCCCTTGGTTGCATCAAAGGGAGTCAGACCGTTTTGATGTAGCTTTAGGGCTTCAGAAGATAGTTTTCTATTATAATTTTTGAAAGCAGAAAGATTAAAGAATCTGGCCACACAGTTGAAAAGCCCAACGGATAGCTTCTGACATAGATGTTTCATCGGCTTGATTTAGACCAGCTAGGTTAAAAGCAGTTCCATGATTGGGAGATGTCCTTATAAATGGAAGTCCTAATGTACAGTTGACTCCGTGTTTAAAATCAATCGTTTTCATTGGAGTAAATCCTTGATCATGGTACATGGCAATAATTCCATTAAACTCTCCTTGGAAAGCACGATAAAAAATTGTGTCTGCAGAAAATGGTCCTTTAACAGGGATATGTTTTAAATTTTTTAATGTGGGAATAAGTATATCTTGTTCTTCTGACCCTAAGATTCCAGATTCTCCAGCATGAGGATTAACACCAGCTATTGCTATTTTAGGGTTAGAAATATTTTGATTTTTAAGACATTTGTATAGTGCTTCGCAAACTCTAGTAATACGTTGAGGGGTTATTGCATCTATTGCTTTTCTCAAAGGAAGGTGATCTGTAACATGAGAAACGCTAACTTTAGGATGTAAAATAGTCATAATAGCTTCTTGTTTGGTATATCTTTCAAGAATGTCTGTATGCCCCATATATTTGTGTTTTGCGAGGTGTAAAGATTCTTTGCAAATGGGTCCTGTTACTAATCCTTGGAACTGTTCTGTTTGGCAGAGAGTAATACATTTTTCAAAGTAAAGAAAGCTACAATTTCCTGACAAAGCATTAGCTGTGCCAAAAGTATGTTGTTCAGGTTTAATTAAATTTAAACTTTTTACGGCAATATGATTATTTAATGGTTTGTCTGACTCTGTAAAAGGAAGGTTTATTTTTAATTCTTTACAGAGGTTTTGAAAAATCCATAACTCACCAACAACTAGTATTTGAGAGTAAATAGAACTAGGTTGTTTTTGCAAACTTTTAAAAATAACCTCAGGTCCAATTCCAGAGGGGTCACCTAGTGAAATGCAAACTAAAAGTTTGTTCACGATAAAGTCCTATGCTTTTTTAAGAAACCAAATTTCTTGTTCACCTTGAAAGAATTGACGAGGGGATTTTACCAGAATTTTCTTAATGACATCAAATATTCCATCAAGACGAGCAGATAATTCAGTATTAGTAGAAGAATGAGGTGGTCCTTCCATATTCGCGTGAGGTAAATTGTTAAAATGAGCAATGATAACACCATCATCTTTAAGCATTTTTTCCCAAATTTCAAAGTACTCATCTCTTCTTCCAGGGTGTAAAGCAGAAAAGCAACCACTTTCATAAATAATGTCAAAAGGTTGTGTATTTTGTGGATTAATTTCGAAAATATCTAGTTTTATTGCTGAAAGATTAGGTAAGTCTTTGACCCATTCTAGAAGTTTAGAATAAGCTGGTTGAGAAAAGTCAACGGCAAGGACATTATAATCTTTTTTTGCCCAAGCTACGGCATCATAGCCATAGCCAGCTCCAGGAACTAAAACACGACCTGATTTGGAAAATAGCTCTTTGAATTCAAACAAGTTTTGAAAATTAGGATGCTCTTCTTTTAAAATCCATTCAGGGTGTTCTTTTTGATAGAGTCTATCCCAATATATTGATAAGTTTTGCGTAATCATAATTATAATTTCAATTTGAATTCAAATATAGTAAATTTATCAATTTATGACAACGCAAAGAATGCAAAGACATATATTTATTTCAGCTGTGGAAGAGTCTGGAGCCGAAATCATGCAAAAAATTATTTCTGAATTTCAAAGCCAAGGTCTACACTTTGAATATCGTGGTTTAATGAATTCTAGTGAAAATTTCAAATCTATGTTCCCTATACATTTACTTTCTCGTAATGGTTTATGGGATGTTTTATTTATTTTTCCTACTTATATAAAGGTTTTGTTGCGATGTTTTTGGAGTCTTTGGAGAAACTCTCCACAGCTTGCCATTTTTGTTGACTTCCCTGTTTTTAATAAAATTCTTGCTAAATTTTGTCTTAAAATAAAGGTTCCTGTTTATTATATATCTCCTCCACAAGTTTGGGCTTATCAGAAAGAGAAAGTGAACCCTTTATTTGAACGAATACCTGTTCAAGTTTTATTTCCATTTGAGGTTATATATTATCAAAGTAGAGGAATTAAGGTGTCTCAAGCTCATTTTTTTGAAGTAGAAAAAAAAGAGAATTTAAAAACTGGTATTGGGTTATTTCCTGGAAGTCGATATCCTGTCATTCGCAGAAATTTGCCAGATATGTTAAAAATTATTCGAAACAAGAATAAGCTACAACAAATAAATATTGTTCTTCCTATAGAATTTCATGATAAAATAAAAAAGAGAATAGACTGTTCCCAAATTTCCTTTTTTTCTTCACTAGATGCAATTTCAGGGAACATTAATCGAGCGATAAGCTTTCCAGGAACAATGACTTTATACTTAGCTTTAAAAGGAATTCCTACTTTTGTTATGGGAAGAATTGACTTTTTGACTTTTTATCTAATGAAAAGTAGAATAAAAACCAAGTGGTTAAGTCTCCCCAATATTTTATGGAAAAAACAGGTTTTTCCCGAAATTATATATTGTTTTTTCTTAAAATCAAAACAGACAAAAATTAAAATGCAATGGAATCGTTTTTTAAAAGAACAACAAAATGTACCAGGTATAAAGAACTTTTTAGGAAATGGTTCTGGTGAGCAGATAGTAGTCCAAAATTGTCTTTTGTTAATGAGAAAGAATGATAAAAACTAATGCTAGGTTACTGAAAGTAAGCTTTGATTGTGTTAAGTATAGATCCAAATGAGTTATCAATATTTAAGCTACGGAGTTCAGAATGTTCAGAAGATCCTTAACAGAGAGCTTTTAAATTTAAACTTAGTTTTTATATAATCTATTTCAGATAATTTTTAATTGCGTAACTAGCTAAGACGCCTTCGCCTGTTGCTGCCGCAACTTGAGCAATAGCTCCTTCTCTACAATCGCCAGCAGAAAATATCCCTTTAACAGAGGTTTCGGCAAGTCCAGTTGTTTTAATAAAGCCTTGTTCGTTTAAATTAATAATGTCTTTGAATGGTTTTGTATTGGGGATTAGGCCAATAAAAATAAAAACACCATTGGCAGATAAGTTTTCTTCTTCTAGAGTTTTATTGTCTTTGATCTTTAGATGACTGAATAGTTGTTTTTTATTAGATACAAACTCTAATGAAGTTTTGTTAATATAAGTTGTAATATTCTTAATTGTTTTAAGTTTCTCAATATAAGTTTTGGATGCTGAGAATTCAGGAGACCTATGGACTATTTTCACACTTTTACAGAAACTAGATAAAAAAATTCCTTCTTCTAGAGCTGAATTACCGCCTCCAATTACAATGATGTCTTTATCTCTATAAAAGGCACCATCACATGTTGCACAAAAGTGTACACCAGATCCGATGAGTTCATTTTCATTAGCAATTCCTAGTTTTTTATATGTAGATCCAGTTGCAATAACAATTGTTTTTCCCAAATATTCACTAGATTTAGTTTTAACATTAAATAAGTTATCTTTTTTTTCAATATTAATAACTCTTTCTCCTGTTTTTATAACTGCACCATAAGTTTTGGCTTGCTCTTCCATTTTATCCATCAGTTGTGGGCCTGAAATAGATTGGAAACCAGGGTAATTTTCAATTTTTTCAGTTAAGAAGGCATTTCCACCTATATTTTTGCTTTCTAAAATTAAAGAATTAAAGCGATCTCTTTGAGCGTAAATAGATGTTGTTAAACCAGCTGCACCTCCTCCGATAATAATTGTTTCAAAAATTTTGTGTTCTTTTTTTATATCAATAGACAGGAGTTTCGTTAGTTCTACATTATCGGGATTTGTGAAAGGTTTTTCATTAATTGTAATGGTTGGAATGATGCGTTTGCCATTGTTAATTTCTTCTACTTTCTTAGTAGCCGAGCTATGTTTATCAACATCAATAAATTCAAAATTAATTTTATTGTCAGTTAGAAAGTTTTTAGCTCGTCTACAATCAGGACACCAGTCGGCTCCATAGAGTTGAATTTGACCAACTTCATTAATTCCTAAAATAGAGGATAAAACCTGATTTTCAGGGTTGGTATAAGATTGATTGTTAATGATAACGGTTGGAATGATGCGTTTTCCGTTATTAATAGATTCAACTTGTGCTGTGGCTTTAGCATCTAGGTCAATATCAATAAAGGTGTAGTTGATTTTATGATTATTTAGAAATTTTTTTGTTCTGATACAATCAGGACACCAATCGGCTCCATAAAGTGTTATGTCTTTCATTTGTTCCTCATTATAATTTGAAAACTAACCTTGAAAGTAGAAATTTTAATGTAAAAAAATATTATAGTTTGAATCAAAAATGAGAAATACATGAGAAGAATCTGAAATTTGAGTAATTATTTTTGTTGTTTTTTCAAAACGATTTTTATAAAAAGTTAAAATTTGTCTAAATTTAGAGTCTAATATGAACTTATTTTTTATTTTACGTATTTTAGGAAACTTATTGGTTGGATTATCCTTGACGATGGTTGTACCTTTAATTTTAAGCTGGTTTTATCAAGAATATACGGAAATGTTCGTTTTTGGTTCTTTGTCTTTGATCGCTTTTGCGATAGGAATGACTTTTAGCTTTTTAAGATCAAAAAATCCTAAATTGCATATTAGAAATGGGCTTGTAATTGTTGTTGGTTGTTGGAGTGTTTTTTCCTTATGGGGTGCTCTGCCTTATTATTTTCTAAATCTTTTAGATTTTACGGATGCTTTTTTTGAATCAACATCTGGATTTACGACTACAGGTGCAACTGTTTTTAAGGATATAGAATCGTTAAGTCATGGTATATTATTTTGGAGGGCTTTAACCCAATGGTTGGGTGGTATGGGGATGATTGTTTTGACGGTTGCTATAATTCCTTTATTGGGTGTAAATAGTTTATTACTCTACAGAGCGGAAGCACCTGGTGGGTCTTCAGATAGATTGAAGCCTCGTTTACAAGCCACTTCCGAAATTTTATGGATTACATACTTTCTATTGACTATTTCTTGTATTTTTTTATACCATATTTTTGGTATGAATTGGTTTGATTCAATTTGCCATGGTTTAACGACTTTATCAACAGGCGGTTTTTCTACTCTAAATTACAGTTTAGGTGGGTTTCAGTCAGCTAGAATAGAATGGGTGGCTATTGTTTTTATGTTAATGGGATCTATCAGTTTTTCATTACATTATCGTTTATTTGCCCAAAGGCAGATAAAACAATTTTTTAAAAACCAAGAGTTTACTTTTTATATTTTGATTATAATATGTGCTTTTGTAATGATTTTTTTGAACCTTTCTGTGCAAGAAACATCTTCTCATGAGTTGATTCGTTCATCTTTGTTCCAAGTTGTGAGTTTAATTTCAACAACAGGCTATGTAACTGAAAATTTTGAGTTGTGGCCATATTTTTCACAGTGCATTTTACTTGGTCTATTCTTTATTGGTGGATGTGGAGGCTCTACTGCTGGTGGTATAAAAGTAATTCGAATTTATATCTTAATTAAGGTTGCTGCAAATCAAGTGGTACAAGTTTTGCATGTGCAGAGAATATATTCATTGAAGGTTGGTAAGATTACTGTAAAAGAAGAGATGATTGGTAAAACAGTCGGTTTTTTTATTTTATATCTG
Source organism: Fibrobacteria bacterium (assembly GCA_965261055.1). Lineage (GTDB taxonomy): Bacteria > Fibrobacterota > Fibrobacteria > UBA11236 > JADFYW01. The sequence goes on from OZ253440.1 coordinate 1,504,792, forward strand.
CTTCTTTTTCTATTTGCTAGTTTGATGTTAACCGTTTTTGGTTATGATTTGGTAACTGCTTTTTCAGCAGTAGCTACAAGCTTAGGTAATGTTGGACCAGGGTTTGGAGAAGTTGGTGTTCTTGATAATTTTTCAGGTATACAATCATGTGCGAAGTGGGTGCTTATTTTTTGTATGATTGCAGGAAGGTTAGAGCTTTTTACGATTTTAGTATTATTTTCTAGGTTCTTTTGGAAGAGGTAAAAGTGACTCAAAAAGCTTTGTGGAGAAGTAAAATTTTAGCTCCTGTAGGGATTTTAGGTTTTGGAATAGATGGAAAAAGTACTTATGCTTTTTTGAAAAAACAAGGGATATCTGTTGTTGTTTTTGACCAAAATAAGGTTCATAATGTACCATTTAATGAACAAATAACTGGATTAAATTATCTTAAACATTTAAATTTGGTTAAAACTTTGTTTCGTTCTTCTGGAATTAATCCAAATAAAGTTGAGATACAGGAGTTTGTAAAAACAGGAGGAAAATTAACATCACAAGTTGAATTTTTTTCTGATTTCTTAAGTTCTTATCCTCAAATCATTGCCATTACTGGTACAGTTGGAAAGGGAACATGTTGTACTTTGTTGACTCGTATGTTAGAAGCATCTGGCAGAATAGTTCACCTTGTTGGAAATATTGGGAAACCTGTTTTAGATATTTTTGAAAAAGTTAAACCTAACGATTGGATTGTACTTGAACTTTCAAGCTTTCAACTAAGTACTTTTAAAAAGAGGTTTAAATATTCTGTTGTTTTAGAAATAACTACAGAGCATTTAAATTGGCATGTTAATAAACAAGAATATTGGGAATGTAAAGCAAACTTAATAAGAAACCAAATAGATAAAGATTATCTCTACTATTATCCTCATGATGAAGGGAGTCAGTGGATTTCAGATTTATCTCAGGCTAACAAAAAAGCTGTTGAAGTTTTTGAAGAATACTGGTTTTTAGCAAAGAACAAGATTGTTCTCAAAGAACACAACTTACAAGCTCCTTTTTTTATGAAAAATGCGGCTATAGTATCTCAAGTTGCTTTAGATATAGGGATAACGCCTTTTATTATTCAAAAAACTATATTAAGCTTTCAAGGGTTGCCACATCGTTTAGAATTTTACAAGCAAAAGAATGGAATACTTTTTTATAATGATTCAAATGCTACATGTAGTGAGTCGACAATAGGTGCTTTACAGTGTTTTTCAACAGAGCCTTTGGCTCTTATTTTAGGTGGTTCCAGTAAGGAAACAGGTTTTTCAACATTGATTAAAAAAATACACGAACACCCTACTTTAGCTTTTATCGCATTGATAGGCGAGACAGCTTTAGAATTATCCATATTGCTGAATAGTAATGATAATAAAAATTTAAAAATTGAAATTTTTGAGAACTTACAAAAGGCCGTCCTGTTTTTAGTAGATTCTATAAAAGAAGGTGTTGTTTTACTTTCACCAGCTTGTGCTTCTTTTGGAATGTTTAAAAATTATCAGGATAGAGGTGAGGCTTTTAAAAAGATTGTATCAGAATTATAAAAAGAAAGAATGAATTACTCTAAAATTACCAATAAGAATGAAGCAATTACTTGCTGGTTATACTGTATTCTTTTGATGATGTTACTTTTGTTTTCAGTAGGTGGAATTACTAGGTTAACTTATTCAGGACTATCGATGACAGATTGGAAACCTATTACAGGGATACTACTTCCTTTGAATGAGTTTGAATGGGAAAAATCTTTTAAGGCTTACCAACAATTTCCAGAATTTAAAGAGCTTTTTTTTCAAATGACATTATCTCAATATAAATCTATTTACTTTTGGGAATACTTACATCGTATTTTGGCTAGATTAGTTGGTTTAGTTTTTTTAATACCTTTTCTTTTTTTATGGTGGAAAAAGAAAATACCCTTAGGCTATCATAAAAAATTATTGTTGGGTTTCATTTTAGGAGGCTTTCAAGGTTTAATTGGTTGGATAATGGTTAAGACAGGGTTGCAAGAAAACCCTCATATAAGTCATTTTGCTTTATCTTTACATTTTTGTTTTGCGTTAGGGTTGTTTTCTTATTTATTTTGGATTTTATTGAGTTTACAAAAAATTCCAAATTCTGTGAAGTATTTTTTTAAAAGTATTTCAATCTTTCGATTTATGTTTTTATTGTTAATGTTTTCTGTTGGTATTCAAATTATTTATGGAACATTTACAGCTGGCCTTAAAGCTGGCCTTATTTTCAATACATACCCTCTTATGGGTGGACATTTTTTTACAGATGCTTTATGGTATTATGATACATTTCTGCAAAATTTATTTTTAAACCCAGTTATGGTACAGTGGGTGCATCGCTGGCTTGGTACTTTTATTTTTATAGGTACTGTCGTTTTTATGTTGTGGAGTAGGATTATCTATAGGGAATCTAAGTATCGCTTCTCAAGTTTATTTCTAATCATTTTTGTTCAATTTATTTTAGGAATCTTAACTTTGATTTATCGAGTACCAATTATTTTGGGTGCATTACATCAGTGTACTGCTGTTTTATTATGGTCCGCTTTCGTATATTATTTACATATATTTTTTACGGAAGACAATGAAAAATAATCTTGATATGAAGATTTAATTAATGAAAAGTAAATATTCTCTTGATTTTGATCGTGCTAAAGGTAGTCTTGTTTTTCAAGTAATATTAAACCGTAGGGACTTATGTTGTTTTGATTCTGAGTTTAAAATTTTAAAAAAGTGATTGAAGATTTAATCTATGTAGCCATATGGTCTCCTAATCACAAGTTTACAGAGCCCTAGCATTTTTTCGTTATCAGTGATGTTCAAAAGCCACAATTTCTAGAAATTTGTTGTAGAGGTTTAGATTTTCCAGATTTAGAGAAGGAAGTTTTAAATCGCAAGAAGTAAAAAGCACAAGACTCTTTTTTGAAGATACCTTTATTCTTAGGAGTGACTTATTGTTCTGATGAAAGTCTATTATTACATCAATAAAATATGATGACAGTCGCTTGTGGTATTAAAATATGCTTCTGCTAGCCCAAGAAAAAGGAGTCTATATGCGTTGGAGTAGTGGTACTATTTGGGATACCCAAAGTGTGACATAGTTTTTGGGTCCAAAAAATGATGAATCATTAATTGCAATGCTATAAATGTGGTATCATGCGAGAAAGGTATCAAGCATTTTGTTGGCCAATTAAACGATGTACAAAATATGGCACTTTATATGAAAATAAAATGCAACAATTATCTTTGATAGTGCAAAAATAACCTTCAAAGAGATTGCAAAGAAGATAGAATTAATTGGCTACACAGTTCTTAAAAAATAATAAAGTATATAGCTAGGTTATGTTTTAAAGTACTTTAATAGTATCTAAATTTTTATATTAGTTCTATGAAGTTAATTTTAACAGCCCCTAGGGGTTTTTGTGCAGGTGTTGAAAGAGCTATAGAAATTGTTGAAAGGACAATAAAACAATTTGGATCTCCAATTTATGTTAAACATGAAATTGTGCATAACAAATTTGTTGTGGATGGATTGCGTAAAAAAGGAGCAATCTTTGTAGAAGAAATCAAGGATATTCCACAAAAATCAGTAGTTATTTTTTCTGCTCATGGAGTTTCTCAGGCAGTTACTGAAGATAGTAAAAAACGTTGTTTGACAGTGATTGATGCAACATGCCCTTTAGTGAAGAAAGTACATTACGCAGTTCAAAAACACGATCAAGAGAACATAGAGATTGTTTTAATTGGTCATGCTGGTCATCCCGAAGTTGAAGGTACAATGGGCCAACTTCGAGATAGGTCTGTATATTTAGTAAGTACATTAGACGATATTTGTGGTTTGTCTTTTGGAAAGAACCAACCTTTAGCATATACAACACAAACAACTTTGTCGGTTGACGAAACAAAAGATATTATTAAAGCCTTAAAGGAGAAATTTCCTCATATCAAAGGTCCTGAAGAGGGTGATCTTTGTTATGCAACGACGAATCGTCAAAAAGCAATTCATGAAATTATACCTAAACTTGATTTATTATTGGTTGTCGGTTCTAAAAACAGTTCTAATTCAAATCGTTTAAAAGAAATAGCTTTGAGTAAGGGCGTAAAATCATATTTGATAGATTTTGTAGAAGGCATTGATCAAGAATGGTTTGAAGGTGTTGAAACAGTTGGTTTGACTTCAGGTGCATCTGCACCAGAAAAGCTTGTTCAAGATGTAGTTAAATGGATGCAAGGGTTTGATGCTACGCTAAAAGTAGAAGAGTCTGTACTTTTAAAGGAAGGTGTTACTTTCCCTTTGCCCAAAATTTTAAGATAAGTTTAAATAACTATGTCTAGTTTGCTGCAAGTTAAAAACCTATCTGTTGATGTTCAAGATGAAAACAAGTCTTTAAATTTAGTTGATCAAGTCAATTTTGAAATTACTGCAAAACAAATCTATGCTTTAGTTGGAGAGTCAGGATCTGGCAAAAGTGTAACGGCATTATCTTTATTAGGAGTTCCTCCTCAACCTAATGGTAATCTTGAAGGATCTATAAAATTTAAAGGTCAACCCTTGCTGGAGCTTTCGGAAGTAGATTGGAGAAAGTATAGGGGGTCAGAAATAGCTTATATTCCACAAGACTCTAAATCAGCGTTGAATCCTTTGGTAAGGATAGAAAAACAAATGCTAGAATGTTTCAAATATCATTCAACGAGAATATCTAAACATCAGCGAATTTTAGAGGTTTTAATAGATGTTGGTTTTGGTGACAATTCAAAACAGGTATTACACTCATTCCCTCATCAGCTGTCAGGAGGAATGTTGCAAAGAATAACTATTGCGATGGGATTGCTCTTTGAACCTCAATTATTAGTTGCTGATGAACCAACGGCAGCCTTAGACGTGACAATACAATCTCAAATTATGGATTTATTTTTGATGTTAAAACAAGAAAAGGACTTATCTATTTTGTTAATCACTCATAATATGCATTTGGTTTATCGGTATGCTGATTTTATGAGTGTAATGTATGCAGGGCGCATTTTAGAGCGAGGAAATGTAGAAGAAATTTTTAAAAACCCATTACATCCTTATACTCAAGGACTATTAAAGTCTTTACCTTATTTTTCAAAAGAAATAAAAATCCCTAAAACTTTGAGGGGCATAGTACCTCATCCTTACGATTATCAGTCGGGGTGTCGTTTTATCAATCGTTGTGATCAAAAGCGGGATGGGTGTAAAGAATTTTGTGCAGATTTGAATTATAATAATCGTTGGGTTAACTGTTTGTGCTATTTAGGTACAAAAAAACCAAATTAAGGTAATTATAACCAACATTAAAACTTAAGAGTTAAATTATGAAATATATAGTTACAATATTCATTGCTTTCTTTACATTGACTGTTTTTTATCAGGGAAGCTGTTATACAGATGACTACGGCAATACATTTTGTTCTGACGGTTTTTCAGCTCACATAGATGATTATGGTAATACATCTTGCAATTAGTTAAAAAATTTTAATTAGGGATTAATTTCATTGTTTTAAAGCATCTTGAATTTTAATTTTGTCTAATTTCTTTTTATGTGATTAAAAATGTTTTTTTAATAATAAATACACTATGAATTTAGTTGGAAATAAGGTTAAAATTACGGAAATTTTTTATAAGACTAGTTTTTAAAAAAGGAAAAAAGATTAGCACTAAAACTTTTTTGTAAGACTAATCTTTTTTTGTTGAATTGAAATTTGATTTAACCTATCTTTGTTTCTCCCAAACAGCGAGTTGGGTTGTTTTTTAAAAAGAGTAGAATAATAATCAAATTTTAATTATTCAGATATCAGTATCGTGGTCTTGCGTCAAAACGCAAGTGCGAGGTATATTTGCAAAAATGTTGAAATGAGAGGAGATTTACAGAAAAAAAGTGACTAAGAGCACACGGAGGATGCCTTGGCATCAGTCGGCGAAGAAGGACGTGATAAGCTGCGATAAGCTTCGGGTAGGTGCAAATGACCTATTATCCGGAGATTTCCGAATGGGGCAACCCGTTATTGTAAACCAATAACATTTTATACTGAATACATAGGTATAAAAAGCGAACGGAGCGAATTGAAACATCTTAGTAGCTCTAGGAAAAGAAATCAAACGAGATTCCCTGAGTAGCGGCGAGCGAAATGGGAGTAGCCCAAACCACCTTTTAGGTGGGGTTAGGACTAACATAAGGATTGTAATTTATTAGTAGAATAGGTTGGAAAGCCTAGTCATAGAAGGTTATAGCCCTGTAAACGAAAATGAATTGCAGACAAGTTAGTATCCAGAGTAGGGCGGGGCACGAGAAACCCTGTCTGAATGTGGGAGGACCACCTTCCAAGGCTAAATATGAACTGATGACCGATAGTGAACTAGTACCGTGAGGGAAAGGTGAAAAGAACCTCGAGAGAGGAGTGAAATAGAACCTGAAACCGTGTGCTTACAAGCGGTCGAAGGATGGATTTATCCGTCTGACGGCGTGCCTTTTGTTTAATGAGCCAGCGAGTTACTCGTATGTAGCAAGGTTAAGGATTTAAGATCTGAAGCCGTAGGGAAACCAAGTCTTAATAGGGCGATTTTGAGTTATATGCGGTAGACACGAAGCCGAGTGATCTAGCCATGTCCAGGTTGAAACGTGGGTAACACTGTGTGGAGGACCGAACCAGTTAAGGTTGAAAACTTATTGGATGAGGTATGGCTAGGGGTGAAAGGCCAATCAAACTCGGCGATAGCTTGTTCTCTCCGAAATATATTTAGGTATAGCGTTAGTATAGTGTACAGGGGGTAGAGCACTGATTGGACTAGGGAGCTCACCAGCTTACCAAACCCAGTCAAACTCCGAATACCTGTTATATGTTTACTGGCAGTCAGCCCATGGATGATAAGGTCCTTGGACGAGAGGGGAACAACCCAGACCACCAGCTAAGTGTCCCTAAGTATGTGCTAAGTGTAAAAGGATGTGAAATTACTTAAACAACCAGGAGGTTAGCTTAGAAGCAGCTATCCTTTAAAGAAAGCGTAATAGCTCACTGGTCTAGTGGTTTCGTGCCGAAAATTTGCGGGACTAAGCACATCACCGAAGCTGTGGACTCACACATTAGTGTGAGTGGTAGGAGAGCGTTCTGTAGGCTGTTGAAGGTTGATTGAAAAGTCGACTGGAGGTATCAGAAATGAGAATGCTGGCATGAGTAGTGATAATGGAAGTGAGAAACTTCCACACCGTAAGTCTAAGGTTTCCTGGGTAAAGCTTTTCTTCCCAGGGTGAGTCGGCTCCTAAGGCGAGGCGGAAACGCGTAGTTGATGGAAATAGGGTTAATATTCCCTGACCGTCTTTATATTGCTTGACTGATGCGGGGACGTAGAAAATAAGGAGATCAGCCTGATGGATTAGGCTGTTTGGATAAGTAGAGTGTGTGGTAGGCAAATCCGCCATACATTAACTTGAGATATTTGAGGAAGTGCGTTGCTTGCAACAAACCAACTCTCTGGATGGGCTACCAAGAAAATCCGCTAAAGGAGATATAAAGATGACCGTACCGCAAACCGACACAGGTAGACGAGGCGAATAGCCTAAGGTGTACGAGATAACCGTGGAAAAGGAACTCGGCAAATTAGCCCCGTAACTTCGGAAGAAGGGGTGCCTTTGCTGGTGATTACCTTTTCGGTATGAGCTTGCGAAGGTCACAGTAAATTGGTGCAACCGACTGTTTATCAAAAACACAGGACAATGCAAAGTCGCAAGACGAAGTATATTGTCTGACACGTGCCCGGTGCTGGAAGGTTAAAAAGAGGGGTCAGTCCTTGAGACGAAGCTCTGAATTGAAGCCCCAGTAAACGGCGGCCGTAACTATAACGGTCCTAAGGTAGCGAAATTCCTTGTCGGGTAAGTTCCGACCTGCACGAATCGTGTAACGAGTTGCACACTGTCTCCTCCACGGACTCGACGAAATTGCAATATCGGTGAAGATGCCGATTACCCGCATCTGGACGGAAAGACCCCGTGAACCTTTACTGTAGCTTGACATTGAACTTAGATTGCATATGTATAGCATAGGTGGGAGACTATGAAATTTCAACGCTAGTTGGGATGGAGTCATCATTGAAATACCACCCTTATGTAATTTGAGTTCTAACCATGATCCGTGAATCTGGATTTGGGACAATGTCTGGTGGTCAGTTTGACTGGGGCGGTCGCCTCCTAAAAAGTAACGGAGGCATCCAAAGGTTCCCTCAGCGTGGTCGGTAATCACGCGTAGAGTATAAAGGCATAAGGGAGCTTAACTGCGAGACTGACAGGTCAAGCAGGTACGAAAGTAGGGCTTAGTGATCCCGCGGTATAGTGTGGAATTGCCGTTGCTCAATGGATAAAAGGTACTCCGGGGATAACAGGCTTATCTCTCCCAAGCGTTCATAGCGACGGGGAGGTTTGGCACCTCGATGTCGGCTCGTCGCATCCTGGGGCTGGAGAAGGTCCCAAGGGTTTGGCTGTTCGCCAATTAAAGCGGCACGCGAGCTGGGTTCAGAACGTCGTGAGACAGTTCGGTCCCTATCCGATGTGGGCGTTTGATATTTGAAGGAAGCTGACTCTAGTACGAGAGGACCGAGTTGGACGAACCTCTAGTGTATCAGTTGTCGTGCCCGCGGCAGTGCTGAGTAGCTATGTTCGGAAGAGATAAACGCTGAAAGCATCTAAGCATGAAGCTCCTCCTAAGATTAGATATCGCAAAGACTTTAAGTCTTCTAAAGACCCGTTTAAGACTAAGACGTTGATAGGTTACAGATGTAAGCCCTGTGAGGGGTTCAGTCGAGTAATACTAATAGGTCGTGAGGCTTTTTTAAAAGATCCTCTTTTTTAGACATTTTTGATTTGATATCTGAATATTAAGATTTGAATTATTTTACTCATTTTTGGGATTTTAAATTTCCCGGTGACTATGGCAAGGAGGTTACACCTGTTCCCATTTCGAACACAGAAGTTAAGTTCCTTAGCGCTGATGGTACTAGGTCAATCTGATCTGGGAGAGTAGGTCGTTGCCGGGTTTTATCCCTAATTTTTAAGCCTTCTTTGTTTTACAAAGAAGGCTTTTTTATTATTATTAATAATAAAGAGGCTAAGTATGAGGTTACTGTTCACCCTAATAACGGCCCATCCTATCTTAAAAGATATACCTTCACAAATCCTGCCTCTTAATTGGCATGGTGACCGTTTTGAAATTCCTCAAGGAGCAATACACCTTGCTAAGAGTCAAGCTTGTGATAACCAAGCCTTCATTTACAAAAAAAATATCTTGGGCTTACAATTTCATCTTGAGATGGGGAAAAAATCACTAGAGAAAATTATTACTCATTGCGGTAATCAACTACAACCAAATAAATATATTCAAGATAAAGAAACCATATTCAATAACATCCTTCCAACAAGACAAATTCCCTATACTCTCTTAAATAATTGGTTACGTTTATAGCTAAACTAATCATTAAATAACTAAACCTTTATCATTTAGTAACCCATTATCAAAATAACTATCAATTATCAAAATAATCATCACAAAATGAGTAAAAAACACCCTCTCATTTTAAAATAAAACAAATCTATAATTTTGTTTTTCATAAATCAATATTGTCTGACAATCATTTAATTGATGGTGTTGATTGAATTTGCTTTTAATGTAAAATTTTTTATCTAATATTTTGTTTATTCATGAGAGATAAGAAAGAGTATTTCGATCAAAGAATATTATATTTTTATCGCCTAACCGATTTTTTATTTTTCCAAAACACATTTTTTTGTTTCAATTTTTTTTGTATTTGCTGTTATTGTTATCCAAAATTTGACGGGTTACCACTCTGCCATTAATATCAATAAACGATTAACCTCGCTTTCGGAATGCTCGTCGCTAAAAGCTTGTAAGACGCTATTTTTTGTTATTTTTTATCTGACCAAAGTAATGATAACAATTGATAAATATCCAAACGATAAATAGCGATATTGGTAATTGGTTGATCATCCGATTGGATGGTTTTATCGTTCATTTTGTTTCCCCCTTTGATTAATTTGAATTATTTGTAATAAATATTGTACTGGTACTAATTCCATTTAGTTTATCAGCAATTGTTTCCGTAGTTGTTGAGTCAATTTATTGGACTCACAGTCCACAAAAAGAAAGAACAAAAAAATACCCAAACCTAAAAAATTTTCCTTCTTCATAAAACCTCCACTTTCAATATTTAATAAGAAGACAGAAAACTTTTTAATAATTAGAGTAAAACTTTTAATATTATAGTCGTGTTGTGCTGATATCTAGATGAGGTTTTAAACTCTAAAAATTCTCAAGCTTCTATAAAACCATAGCTACTCAGATATTTTTTTATTATTATTTAAATTTGATATGATATCATAATTAACAATAATAAAATCTTACAATTGAGATGTTTAAAATGAATAGAGCATTAGAGGAATCAGTTAAATACTTTGATGGAGATGAATTAGCTGCAAATGTTTGGGTTAATAAGTATGCTTTAAAAGATTCGGATGGAAATATTTATGAAACAAACCCGAATCAAATGCACCGTCGTCTGGCAAGTGAAATAGCTCGTATTGAAGTTAAATATCCTAATCCTTATAGTGAAGAAGATATTTATCAAGTTTTGAAGGATTTTAAATATATTATCCCTCAAGGTGGACCAATGACAGGTATTGGTAATACACATCAAGTAGCCTCACTTTCAAATTGTTTTGTGATTGGTTCGGATGGCTCTTCTGATTCCTATGGCGGAATTATGAAAATAGATGAGGAACAGGTTCAACTCATGAAGCGTCGAGGTGGAGTTGGTCATGATTTATCTCATATTCGCCCTAAGGGTAGTCCTGTTAAAAACAGTGCATTAACTTCTACTGGGATTGTCCCTTTTATGGAGCGTTATTCAAATTCTACTAGGGAAGTCGCTCAAGATGGTCGTCGTGGGGCTTTAATGTTGTCTGTATCAATCCAACATCCAGATGCAGAGTATTTTATTGATGCAAAAATGGATAATACAAAAATTACAGGGGCAAATATTTCTGTACGCATTGACGATGTGTTTATGAAAGCTGTAGAGGCAAATCAAGAATATCAACAAACATATCCAGTCGGTAGTCAAAAACCAAAATATTCGCAAACTGTTTCTGCTAAGAAAATTTGGCAAAAAATTATTCATAATGCTTGGAAGTCTGCTGAACCGGGAATTTTATTTTGGGATACGATTATTGCAGAGTCTCTTCCAGATTGTTACGCTGACTTAGGATTTCGAACGACATCTACAAATCCTTGTGGTGAAATTCCATTATGCCCTTATGACAGTTGTCGTCTTTTAGCGATTAATCTTTACAGTTATGTGGATGAGCCTTTTTCTGAACAAGCTTCTTTTAACGAAGAAAAGTTTATAAAGCATGTTAGAATAGCACAAAGGATAATGGATGATATTGTTGATTTAGAGCTTGAGAAGATTGATGAAATTACTACAAAACTTGTGAGTGATCCTGAACCTGATGATACTAAACGAACAGAAATGGATTTATGGAATAAGATAAAACAAAAGGCGACTGAAGGTCGTAGAACAGGGATGGGAATTACTGCTGAAGGGGATATGTTGGCCGCTTTAGGTTATCGTTATGGATCTAAAAAAGCAACTATGTTTTCTGAAAAAATTCATAAAACTCTTGCACTATCAGCTTATCGTAGTTCTGTAGATATGGCAAAAGAGAGAGGTTCTTTTCCTATTTTTGATGCGAAAAGAGAATCTAATAATTCAATGATTCAAAGAATCAAAAAGGAAGATGTTGAGCTCTTTAAGGATATGGTTAAGTATGGACGTCGTAATATTGCTTTACTAACGATAGCTCCGACAGGAACAACCAGTTTAATGTCTCAAACAACTTCTGGAATTGAGCCCGTTTTTATGGTCTCTTATAAAAGAAGACGAAAAATCAATCCAAATGATAAAGGAGCTAGGGTTGATTTTGTAGATGAAGTAGGTGATTCTTGGGAAGAGTATCATGTTCTTCATCATAAGTTTCAAGTTTGGTTAGAAGTAAACGGCTATTGTTTAAAAGATGTTGTGTCTTTATCGGGAGAGGATCTAGATACAATCATAGCAAAATCACCTTATTATAAAGCAACAGCTAGTGATGTTGATTGGATTGAAAAGGTTAATTTACAGGGAGCTGTTCAAAAATGGGTTGATCATTCTATAAGTGTAACCGTAAATGTTCCCAATGATTGTTCTGAAGCGATGGTGAATAAAATTTACTTAGCAGGTTGGAAATCAGGTTGTAAAGGAATAACAGTTTATAGGGATGGGTCTAGAAGTGGAGTTCTTGTTTCTGATACAGAAAGTAAAAAAATAGAAACTCTTCAAGCTTTTGTTAAGCCGCGAAGACCGCAAACTCTAGAAGCCAGAATTGTTCATTTTAATAATGAGAATGATAAGTGGATTGCTGTGATTGGTGTGAAAGATGGACACCCTTATGAAATTTTTACTGGAAAAGCAGAAGATTCGTTTAATATTTCTCCATCTATTCAAAAGTGTGTCGTTTCTCGTCACAAGATGGAAAATGGGACAAATCGTTACGATTTACAATATAAAGATAGTTATGGATACAACATAACAATTGAAGGTTTATCTCGAACATTTAATCCAGAGTATTGGAACTATGCAAAGCTTATTTCAGGTTTGATGAGACACGGTTTACCTGTTATTTTATTAGTTGATATTGTGAACGATCTTCATTTAGGTGGAGTTTCATTGAATACTTGGAAAAAAGGTGTTGTTCGAGCATTGAAAAAATTTATTCCAAATGGAACAACGACTAGTGATAGCCTTTGTTCTAAATGTAACCAAGAATCACTTGTTTATGAAGAGGGTTGCCTTAATTGTAAAAATTGTGGTTATAGTAAGTGTGATTAAAATACTAAAGAAGTATGTATTTAGTATGGAAGGTGGCTCTTAAAAATGAGCTTGTTGTGGTTGAGTTTCGCTATTTTTGTTTTTTTGATGATTTCTGCTTTTTTTTCGGGGAATGAGACAGGTCTACTTTCTTGTTCTTATCTGAAAGCAGCTTCTAAAGCAAAGGAAAACGACTCATTATCTAAAATATTACTCCATTTATTAAACCGTAAAAACCAAATGATTTTAGTTTGTCTTATTGGAATTAATATGGCAAATACATTGTATTCTCTTTCTTTTAATCTTTTTTTTCAGAAAATAAATTTTTTAAATGAATTGTCAACAGTGTGGTCTAGTTTCATTCAAACGAGTATTTTGACTTTAATTTTAGTAGTTGTTGCTGAAATTTTTCCAAAAACACTTTTCTATGAGTATTCATTTAGACTGACAAGGAAAAGTTCTAGGATTTTAATTTTTTTAAAAAAAGTGATGCAACCTTTTATTGGATTTGTCTTCAGTAATTCATGGTCGAAGCAAATAGAAAAACCCAATTTAGAATTAGAGACAATACGAATGATGACCATGCAAACTAAAAATTCATTTGTCGATCATCAACAGAGTATGATACACCATATCACTTCATTAAAGCAGACAAGTATAAAAAGTTTAATGTTTTCGACTCATGCTATTCCTAAGATTACTATAGAAAATACATTGAGGGAGGCTTGGGTTAAAATTACCGATGATGAAACCCCTTTTTTTATCTGGAAGGACTCTAAGGTTAAATATGTTTTAGAATTAAAAAATTTGTATTCAGTCCCATTAGAAACACAGATTAAAAATTTAAAATTAAATGAGTTAAAATCGTTCCAGAGTACAACTAAGGGATTAGAGTTACTTCGTGCTTTTTTTAAAGGCGACTCAAAAAACGAAATAGCTCTAATAGAAGAGAGGGGTTATACAATTGGTTATATTAATTTACAACGATTGTTAAACCCTATTTCTTCCTTTACTAAGTCTTAGAAAGAAAGAGAGATCTCATAACCAATATGTTTTTTAAGGTTGATCACCTTCTCTAAAAAAATGAGATAAGATCCTTTGATGCCTTTAAGAGTGTCTGTTAAGATAGGTTCTTTCTCTAAATTATGGGACACAATTTGGTTCGGATATTCTAAAACAGGGTAATTAATTAAAATAGGTTTGGTTGGGGATAAAAGATTTGGAATATTTTCTGGCCATAAATTTTTTAAGTTATCCCAGTATTTTTCTAAATCAACAGTTTTAGGATCTTGGAATTGGAGCATCTTTTTCCAATTAGTTTTATCCTGTATTTTTGTTTTTAAGGCAATCTCAACAAGTCCTGATTGATAGCGATTTTTGACATTACCAATCGCCAATGCTTGTACGGCTCCTTGATGTATCCAACGTGTAGTTTGTTGATAAGCTCTAGTAATACCAACTTTGATATTGGATGAATAAGCTAAATAGACAGTATGAGGAATCATGCAATACTCTTCACCCCAAGAAGGGTCTCTGCATGTTCCTAGGTGAAAGTGGCATTGTTCTGGTTTTAAAATGCATAGGTCACATTGAGGTAACTGAATTGAGCAAGGATAACAGTAACCTTGACTATAAGATTTTTTAATAGCTTTGTGGCAGTGTACACAAAATATCTTTTGAGTCCATTCCAATTGTATTTTTTTTCCTAATAGAGAGTTTAAAACAAGACTTTGTCCACCTAAGGTTAAAGTGTATTCTACAGGAGATTGGAGTTTTACTTGAATTTTTGAAATATTGCCTTGCATCTTTCCTTTTGCTTGTTATGTATATTTACAGATTCAAAATAAAAAAGGTCTACCAAATTTGGTAGACCTTTTTGATTACTAAAGTCAGACTTTAAAGCCTTTCTATTTCAAAAACTAGGTTAGAATTTGGTGGAATTGGACCCGTTCCTTTTTCTCCGTAAGCTAATTCTGGAGGTAGAACTATAATTCGTTTTTCATTTTCTAACATATCTAAAACAGTTTGATCCCAACCAAGAATAACACGCCCCATTCCTACAGGAAAAACAAAAGGTTGATTACGATCTACAGAGCTATCAAATTTTTTGCCATCTAAAAAAGTTCCTGTATAATGAACACTAACATCACTACCTGAATTTGGTTTAGAACCTGTTCCCTTTTTTATGATAGTATAATGTATACCACTAGGTGTCTTTTGAACAGAACCGTATTTTTGTTCTAGATTAGCTAAGAATATTTCGAGATTTTTTACTTGCTGATTTATTTGTTCTAAAGAAGTATTCTTTTTAGACATTTCAGCAAGATAATTCTGGAAAGCTTGTTCATCACTTTTAAAAGATTTTGCTTTAGAACCAATGGCAGAGATTTTCATTGCATTAATGATAACATCAGTTTTAGGTTTATTTTGAGCTACAGTTGGGGTATTTGCAATAGAGTCAACGATATCCATTCCTTTTACAACTCTCCCAAAAACAGAGTGTTTGTTGTTTAGATGAGGTGTTGCAGTGTGTGTGATGAAAAACTGGCTACCATTAGTTCCTGGACCAGCATTTGCCATAGATATTACACCTTCATCGTGTACGAGACTAGGATGGAATTCGTCTGGAAATTTGTAACCAGGTCCGCCACGTCCAGTACCTTCAGGGTCACCAGTTTGAATCATAAAATTCTTTATGACACGGTGAAAAATAACACCATCATAGAATGGTTTTCCAGTGTCTTTATTTGATTTTTTTGTTCCTTGAGCTAAACCAACAAAGTTAGCAACTGTTAGAGGGGTTTTTTCAAACTCCAGTTCTAAAGTAATGTTACCTAGGGTTGTTTGAATTTCTGCGTATAATCCGTCTTTCATTTTTTCTGCACATGATAGGTTAAGGGTGAATAATATTAGAAGCATTAATTTTTTCATAAACTTCTCCTTTAAAAGTTTGAAATATAATAAATTTGAATCAATTATGAAAGGTTTTCCAATTTTAGTCAGTGGTTTAGCTGGTATTCCAGGTCTAAATGCCTTTTATTATTTTAAACGACAAAACATAGGTTCGGTTTTTGGACTTTGTGCTCCACATCAACATCAATTAAATGAGAGTAACATTCTTTACATTGAGGCAGGTGATAGAAAAGGGTTAGAGAAGTTGTTTAGACAATACAATTTTGAAACAGTGATAGATGCTTCAGGTTGTTGTGCATTAAAATCTTGTGAATATAATAAAGAATTATCTTATCGTTTAAATGTAGAGTATGGCTCTATTTTAGCAGAATTATCTAAAAAGTATAATGCAAAGTTATTTCGTTTTTCAACGGACTTGGTGTTTGACGGAGTCGGAAATGGAAACTATTCAGAAAGCTCAAAGGTAAGTCCATTAACAGTGTATGGTCAACATATGTTGGAGGCAGAAAAGAAGATTCTAAGTATAAATCCTAAGGTAACTATTTTTAGAATAGCTTTGCCAATGGGGCACGCTTTGAGTGGTCATGTTGGTGCAATTGATTGGATTGAATCAAGGTTTAAAAAGAATAAATTTGCGACTCTATATTACGATGAAATTCGAAGTAATGCATATATTATAGATATCGTCCGAACTGTAGATTATTTTATTCAAAATGTGGAGAAATGTCCCACGGATTTATTTCATTTAGGTGGTCCTATAAGTCTTTCACTTTATCAAATAGCCCAAGTGATAAATGTTGTAGGAAATTATGCTCCAAAGCTTTTAAAGGGTTGTTTCCGTATTGAAGACCCTTCTATCGTACCTAGAGCAGGAAATGTGACAATGGATAGTTCTAAGATTACAGCTCTTTTACCTAGCAAATGGATTACGCCTTGGCCAATTGATGTTAAGTTAATTCCGACAAGCCGAGATTGGCATTATATTCAAGAACGACCTGTTCTGTCTAGAGTACAGGAATTATTGTGCTCAAAAATTGTAATGTAATTTTTGAAATCTATAAGTTATGTTAGTTTTACTTTAGAAAAAAGAAAGAGCCCACCTAATAGGCTTATTAGATAAAACATCAAACTAGGCAAAACGATTGCAGACGCGATTAATGATGGGTTTGGGTTGATTGGGTAGGAAATAACATTCGTTAAACTAAAAAGTTTAATACCTATTGTTTGAGGCAGTCCCCAGCCTCCAATGTTAAAAGGTAAAATAAAGAAAAAAGACATTACAGGAACAAAACAGAATAAATACAAAGGATGAATAGATATTCCCAGAGATTTTGTACAACAATAAAAAGCAATAATTCGAACAGACTGAACACTAATTGAAGTAATGATAACAGAAAATAGAAGTATGCTAAAACGAGGTGCCTCTATTTGTTTATTCTTTTGGGATAAAGTTAATTTGAGTTGTATCCATTGCCAAGAAAGATATTTTGAAATGGTTTTCCAAAATTTAATTTGAATAGAATTTGAAAAAAAAATGGGTAACAGAATGAGAGAAAACGAAAAAATTAAGGCACTAATCCAGAAAAAACTTGTTAATAAAGGAGCATGGATTACTTGAAGAAAAGAAAGAAGGCATGACAAGAAGAATAACATAGTTAAAGAAGTAAAACCTATGTAACGATCTAAAAAAGAAAAAAATAACGCTTGTGATAAAGGGATACCCACTTTTTTTAGCTTATGGGCTTTTGAAAATTCTCCAGCAACTGAAAAAATAAGGCTGTTAAAAAAAAGCCCTAAATAGAAATTTTTAAATAGAGAAATAAATGAGGCTTTTGTCTTTTTTGTTTTAAGTAATAGCTGCCATTGCATTGCTCCTAGTATAACAGAGCTTAAAAATAAAATGAAAGCCAGTGATCCCCAAGTAAAATCTAAATTAAAAATTTGTTTGAAAATGTCAAAGCCTCCATTAGATATAAAAAAATAAATAATGATAACGACTCCTAAAGTATAACTTATCCATTGAAGAATTTGCTTTGTAGATAACTTAAACACTGAGTAAAATTATAAAATTATACTGGTAAAAGTCTTTTATACTTAATTTGATGCAATTTTATTTTAGAGTTGTATGTATTAATATATTAGATTTGGATTAAGAAAGTAGAAAATTAAAGATCGTGAAAATATTAATTACAAATTGGAGAGATATTAAGCATCCTAGGGCAGGAGGTGCTGAAAAACATCTTTTTTCTATTTTTTCTATTTTGTCTCAAAGAGGCCATGCAATTATTTTGTATTGCAGTTTATTTAGTAAGGGAGCTACAAAAGAAATTGTGGATGGAATACAAGTTTACCGTTTGGGTTCAGAGTATACTTTTCAGTGGAAATGTATGCGTAATCTTAAGAAGTGGATAAGTGTTCATAAGCCAGATGTTTTTATTGAAGATCTAAATAAGCTTCCAATATATAGTCCTTTTTTAGTTAATTTACCAAAAATTATACAAATACATCATCTTTGGAAAAGCTCTATCTTTAAAGAAACATTTTTTCCAATAGCTTTCTTTGTTTATTTACAAGAGCAAAGTATAAAATGGTTCTATCAAAAGGAAAAATTTGCTGTTGTTAGTCCTTCTACGCAAAAGGATCTTGTTTCTTTGGGGATCTCAGACCAAAACACACAGGTCATTTACAATGGTTGCGAAGATTTGCCGAGTGCTAGTCAACTGAAATCAAAAAAAGAAAATTTTTCTATACTTTGGTTAGGTCGTATTCAAAAATATAAGGGAGTTTTAGAAGCTTGTCAAGCATTTTCTAAACTTATCACAGCACATTCTAAATACAAAAATTTGATTTTAAATATTGCTGGAGATGGCCCTTTTTTACCTAAGCTTAGAAAGTGGGTTCAAGAAAATAATTTAAAGGACAAAATCAATCTTTTGGGTTTTGTAACAGAAAATGATAAACAGAATTTATTGAAAAATAGTATATTTTTACTTCAAACAAGTTATAAGGAAGGATGGGGACTTTCTGTGATTGAGGCAGCTCGTTGGGGGACTATTTCTATAGGAAACAATACAGCAGGTTTGTGTGATAGCATTCAACATAAAAAAACAGGAATCCTTTACAATTACAATGATATAAATGATTTGTATACAAAGATTTTGTGGTTGTTAGAGAATACTGATCAACGAAAGCAGATGAGTAGAAATGCAATAGAATGGGCTAAACAATTTAGTTGGAAGCAAATTGCAAGTCAAACTGAAAGAATGCTATTGGAGCAAATAGAATCAAAAGTAAGAAAAGTCTGATTATTCGTTTTAGTGACTTTTATAAAAATAATTTTCTATATTTTTATATCATTGTTTCAGTATTAGCGGAGGGAGTTTGAATATGAAACTATTTCAACTACTTAATATTTTTACATTTTTTTTGATTTTATTTTTTAATTCTTGTATTGGAATAAAGGGAACCAATGCTGGCGGTATACCTGATACTGTATTTGCTACAGGAGTTTCTTTTGAACCTCCATTTGATCAAGGGAGCTTTGATGTAGAAACTGGGCAAGAATTAAAAATTATTCCAACAGTTCAGCCATTAAATTATACAGGGAGTGTGTCTTGGAAATCTGAAGATATATCTTTGGCCGTTGTAAATGGTGAGGGTGTAGTATATTTTCGAGACATAGTTGATACAGTTGATATTTTTGCAGATGTGAATACTGAATTCAATATTATGTCGGCAGTTAAACGGGGCATCGTAAGATTTGTAATTATGCCTAGAATAGAGATTCAAAGCGTAATTATTGATGGGCCAAATAAGCTATCAGTAGGCGATTCTCTACAGTTGTCAATTGATATACAGCCTGTAGAAGCTCAATCTAAGTCTGTTGTTTGGCAAAGTGACAATCAATCAGTAGCCATTGTTGATACTATCACAGGATTAGTTGTTGCGAAAGCTCCTGGTATAGTGCATATTTTCGCAAGAATTGGGAGGAATGAGGGGGCTTTTCAGCATGAGATTACAGTTGATCCCCTATTGGTGATAGCCAAAGAATTTATAATTGTTACAAACTCAAGAACTGGAGACAGTGATACGATATTAAATCGTATAATAAACGACCCAGATCTTGCACTACAATCTATTATAAAACCTGCACATTATAATAATGGATCTATAGTTTGGACTTCAAGTAATGAAGCTGTCGCAGAGATTTCACCAAGGGGGATTTTATCATTTGATGGTGAAGGTGCCAGCCAGATTATAGGGCGTGTTGGAGATGCTGCTGATACTCTTTTAGTTATTGTTCAAGGAGCTCCTTTAACGGATGTTAATCTTGTTTCTTATGATGGAATGATTGTTTCTATAGGTGGGGCTTTACAGCTTACTACTGAACCAGTACCATCTAATGCAATTGTAGATTTAGTATTGTGGAGGAGTTTGGATTCTATTATTGCTGTTGTTGACGCAGTTGGTGTTGTTTCAGGGATTTCTAGTGGAGTTGTTGAAATTACGCTAGAATCTGAGTCATTTTTTGATACTATAGAAATCACTGTTCAAAATGTGCCGTTGATTAAATTAATAGTTACTTCTAATGATACTATCACGATAGGTGCATCTTCGTTACTTATCGTTCAACCTGTTCCTATTTATGCTGCTCCAGGAAATATTTCTTGGTTTAGTTCCAATATAGGAGTTGCTACTGTCACTAATGGAGGATTGGTACAAGGTCTTGCTGAGGGTTTAGTAACAATACAAGTTAGTTCGGATGCACTGGCGTCTTTTGTTGCTTTGTCTCAAGTTTTGGTTAAAGCAAGTGTAACACCTGTTGTGAGTATTGTGTTGGAGCCTCAAGTAATTAACACTATAGTAGGTTCTCCTTCACAAAAAATAGAGACTACAATATTTCCAGTAGATCACACAGATGGCGATGGCCTTTGGGTTTCAACGAATACCACTGTTGCTATCGTTACTCAAGCTGGAAATGTAAGTTTTATAGGTGCTGGTAATACTAAAATTATTTCTACTATAGGTTTTATTCGAGATACGACTGATGTTTTTGTAACCTCTAGTATTAGTTTGAATAGTATAGGTATTGATGGTCGTAGTATTGTTAATCAAAACGGAGTTTTACAGCTTAGAGTAATGCCTTCCCCAAGTGGAGCTGATGTTGGAAGTGTGACTTGGACAAGTTCTCTTCCTAGTATTGCTAGTGTAAATGCATCTGGACAAGTTTTAGGTAGAACTGTTGGAATGACGACTATTACCGTAATATCTGGTCTTTTTACAGCTGTGAAGCAAGTGACCGTTGTGACACCTGTTTTGATCGATAGTATTTCAATTTCTGGCCCAAACAATGTTGCATTGACTAAAACATACCAGTATGTAGCCACATTTAATCCAGCAGATGCTACGAATAAAGATTTAGATTGGTCTGTAGATGACTTAACGAAAGCTACGATTAGTAGTAGTGGTTTATTAAACCCTTTGCAAGCCGGAACCAGTATTATTACAGCAATGACAAAAGATGGTGGTAATAAACAATCTACATTTTCTGTTAATATTAATGCATTAGGAATTTCAGCAACCAGTGTCATGACAGTTTCGCACTTAAATAAAAAGGTAGGTCAGAGTATTGATCTATCTAATACTCTTACTATTGTACCTATTAATCATACCGATCAGATTGTTTGGTCTGTTGTAGATACATTAGTTGCGGTTATTAATCAGGCTGGTATTTTAACTTTTGTTGGGGTTGGAATCACGGATTTAGTCGTGACTGTTGGAAGTGCATCGACTATGGTTAGAATCTCTGCTCGTCTTCAAATAGCCTCTAGTATTCAAATTGATTTAGCTGATACTGTTTTTAAAGAGAAAGGTAGTTTAGTCGTACTTACAGCAACGGTTACCCCTCAGCCACATAATAGTGGTAATGTAAGTTGGAGATCCTCAAAACCTCTTATTGCTTTTGTTGCTTCGTTAACTGGTGTTACGAATTTTATTAAAAACGGAACAGCTGAAATTATTGCAACAGTAGGTGCAATTGAAGATACAGTAGTTGTTATTGTTGAAACACCTGCGACAAGCATTGATATAACATCAAATTTTTTAATAAAAGATCTCGGAGATTCATCAGTAACATTGAGTGCTACTGTTCTACCTAATGATTATACGGGTTCTGTTAGGTGGAGATCTTTAGATGAGATGATTGTAATGGTAGATTCCTTAGGGACTGTTTCTTATGTTGGGGTTGGTTTTACATCTATTGTGGCTTCGGCAGGAGCTGTGTCAGATTCAGTAACAGTTTCTATAGGAAATCAGGTAATATCTTTGACTCTCAGCACGCAATCGTTTTCTTGTAAATCAAGAGATCAGAGAATGGTTACTGCGACTGCAATACCATCAGATCATACAAACGGTTTTGTTTCTTGGAGCACATCAGATGCATTGATTGCCAGTGTATTATCTTCAGGAGATGGACGAAGTATGGGTTTAATAGAATGTATAAGTAATGGGAATGCTACAATTATTGCAACTATTGGTAACTTAGTAACTGACTCTGTTGTAGTAACTGTATCGCCATAAGACTAATTTATGTTGGTCTATTTAGATTTGGCTTTAGTTGTACACGAAAAAAATTACTTCTAAGTAGGTTTTTTATATTAGTCTAAAATATTAGAATTTTCCAGTAAGATTCTGTGGAGATTGTGTATTAAGATTTAATTATTAACCGCTAAGCCTATAAAAAATATGATTAGGTAGGAGTACCATATGACAGTTGTTGGAAAGTTAAAATACTTGTCCAAAGTTGTTTTTTCTTTGTTTTTATAGTTCTTATAATATTTTATAAAAAAGTGCACAGTAAGGACAATTCCTATAAATGAAATTGATAATAGAATAATAATTTGATGCATAGTTTGAATTTAGTTTGTCAAAAAACAATAATTTACTTAAATTTTCTCCGTCTGGCATGAAGAGCGACGAAAGTTGTTCTTTTTTTATCTGCAAGGTCAATATGATTATGAGTGAACAAATCGAAAAATTAGCGACAGGTGTTGTTCAATCTTTAGATTTAGAGTTGTTTCGTTTTGAAGATGTTCAACAGTCTAGTCGTCGTGTGATTCGGCTTTATATATACAAAACTGATGGTGTGAGTGTAGATGATTGTTCTGAAGTAAGTCGTGCAATGGATACGATGATGGAAGTTGAGAATTTATTAACAGATGAGTCTTATACTTTGGAAGTATCTTCTTTGGGTATAGATCGCCCTTTAATTGCAAAACGAGAATTTGAAGTGAACCTAAATCAGATGATTACAATTCAATATATGGATGAAAGTCAGAAAAAACAAAAAAAAACAGCTAAACTTATCCAAATTGTAGATGAAATTTTTCATTTTAAGAATAAACAAGAAGTTTTTTCAATTGATTATCAACAGATTGTTAAAGGTATTGTTGAAGTTTCTTTTTAAAACAAAGTAAGGTTATTATGAATATAGATATCATAGAAAGTTTAAATGCATTAGCAAAAAATCAAAATTTATCTCAGAAAGTGATGAAAGAAATTCTTTGTGAAAGTTTGGTGATTGCCACACAAAAGTACTTAAACTTACATAAAAACATTGAAGTCAGTATTGATGAAGAAACGGGTGAAATAAAAGTTGCATTATGTGTAAAGATTGTTGATGATTTTCCAGACCCTTCTGAAGGAGCAACAGACGAAGAAATCATTAAAATAGATGAGAAATATATGCTTTTACATGATGCGAAGAGCTTTAATAATACTGTTGAAGTAGGAGATACTTTAATTATAAATGTACCTATAGAAAAATTTAATCGTACAGTCATTATTACTGCAAAACAAATGTTGTTACAGCGTATACGTGATGCTAAAAGAGAGCAAATTTTTGAGATGTATCGAAAAAAACAAGGTACGATTATTTCAGGAACTGTCCAGCAAGTTGAAAGAGGTATGATTTTTGTGATATTACCAGATAATGTAGAGGGAGTGTTGCTTATAAGAGAACAGATTCGAAAAGAGCGTTATCGTCAAGGAGAGTCTATTCGAGCTCTTATTTTAGAAGTTAACTTGGATACACGACATCAAATTATTTTGTCTAGATCTCATCCGTTATTTTTAACAGAATTGTTTAAGTTGGAAGTTCCTGAAATTTCAAATAATACGATTCGCATACGAGGGGCATCTAGAGATCCTGGTTTTAGAGCAAAAATTGCTATTACAACTAGTGATGATCGTATTGATCCTGTGGGAGCTTGTGTAGGTGTTAAAGGAAACCGTGTTCAAGCTATTGTTCGAGAATTGTCAAATGAACGCATAGATGTTATTAATTGGTCTGATGATTTAAATACATACATCAAAAGAGTTTTGACTCCATCTAATATCTTGGATATCCATAACATTCAAGATGGTCGAGTTATTGTGATTGTTAATGACGAAGATCTATTTCAATCAATTGGCAGAAATGGACAAAATGTACGTTTAGCGTCTGAATTGGTAGGTAGAGAGCTAGACATTTATAGTAAAGAAGAGTTTGAAAAAATGCCTGAAGATGAAAAAACTCATATTATGACAAAAATTGAAGGTTATCAGATTATTGATTTACAAAGTAAATTTTTTCCTCCAGAAACAAAAGAAGATAAATTTTCTGAATTAGAATCATTGTTTAACTAATTTTGAATTTTTTAAAAAAGCGAACAATAGCTCATTATGCAAAAAAAAGAAGCGAAAAAACAAATAGCCACTTTAGCTAAAAAATACGAAGTGCCTTCGCAGGTTTTGGTTGACCTTTTAATTGACAAAGGCTTTGATGTTAAATCTGAGAGATCATTAATTACTAGTAAGAATTTTGCAGAAATACGTTTGAAGGTTATCGAAAAGCAACAAGAAATGAAGGACAAGCAAGATGATGGGTTGAAAGCTAAGATTATTAAGAAAAAATCTAAACCAATAAAAATTGTTAATACAAACCCTGTTAAGATAAATGCTGAGTCTGAAGTAAAGGTTGAAAAAGAGGCCGTTCAGGAAGGTTTTGCTCAAGAGCTTGAAGAGATTGATGCAAAAGTAAAAGATACTGTAGCATCTCTTGAAGGTTCTACAGAGGTATTAGAAACAAAAGAGTTTTTAGTTGAAAAATCACAAATTACTGAAAAAGAGAAACCAGCTTCTATAATCACAGAAAAAATAACGCAATCTAGTAGTGTAATTGAGAAGCCGATTATAAAGAACTCTCCAAGATCGACATTAAAAGTTCAAGTTGATAAGAAACAAGACCAAGCATTATTGGATCGTATTCAAAAACATCAAGAACAAAAAAAGAATGCTTCATTACAGCGAAATGCAAGAAAGGGACAAGGTTATTCTGGGCGTTTTGGAAATAAGCCTAACGATGCTAATAGTGGTTCTTTAGGTCAAGATGTTTATTCTCGTAGAGCTCAAGATGCGGGGGTAACTTTATCTTCTATTATGCAGGGCGGTAAAACAGGTGACTCTCAAAGGGGAGATAATCGATTAGGTAGTAGAGTTAACAAGGGTAAAGCTGGTAAGGATCGTTACAAAAAAAATACTCCAGTCTCGAAAGATGGTAACAAAGGTTCTGTAGACAGGTCTAGAATGAGTCGTTTTTTAGAGAATACGACTAAAATTGGAAAAAAATCTTATAAAAAAGTAAAAAAAGAGACTGTAGATGATTCCTTAGAACGAAAGGTATTAGAAGTTGCTGAGTTTATCTCTATAGCTGAATTAGCTGGACTATTAAATGTTTCATCTAATACGGTGATTGCCAAATGTTTGGAAATGGGTATGATGGTGACGATTAATCAGCGTTTAGATATGGATACAATTTCTATTATTGCTGATGATTTCAATGTAGATGTTAAGGCTTTGGATGAATATCAAGAAGAATCATATGAGGATGATGATCAGGATGATAAAGAAGACCTTGAATTAAGAGCTCCAATTGTTACGATTATGGGTCATGTTGATCATGGTAAAACATCTGTTTTAGATCGTATACGAAATTCTAAGGTTACTCAAGGAGAGACTGGAGGAATCACTCAACATATAGGAGCTTATTCTGTAAAAACATCTGTGGGAAATGTTACTTTTTTGGATACTCCTGGTCACGAGGCCTTTGCTGCTATGAGATCAAGAGGAGCACAAGTTACAGATTTAATTGTGTTGGTCGTTGCTGCTGATAGTGTTGTTATGCCTCAAACAAGAGAGGCGATAGAACACGCTCGAAGTGCGAAGGTAAAGTTGATTGTAGCTATTAATAAGTGTGATTTAGAAACAGCAAACCCAGACATGGTTAAAGCTAAATTAGCTGAGGAAGGCGTCCTAGTAGACAGTTATGGAGGCGATGTATCTTGTGTAGAAATTTCTGCAAAAAGAGGTGATAATATTGATAAACTTCTGGAAATGTTAGCTCTAGAGGCAGAAGTTATGGAGTTAAAAGCAAATTCAAAAAGAGAATTTGCACGAGCTACAGTTATTGAAACCAGATTGGATAAAGGAAAAGGAATTGTTTCTACTATAATTATCCAAAATGGAACGCTGAGAGTTGGTGATATTTTTGTTTGTGGACCTTATAGCGGAAAGGTTCGAGCTATATTAAATGATAAGGATGAGAAAATTGAAAAAGCTCTTCCTGCTATGCCAGTTCAAATTTTAGGTTTCTCAGGTGCATCTCAATCAGGAGATGTTTTTATGGTTGTTTCAACTGAACAAAAAGCTCGAGATTTAGTTAGTCGTCGTATTGAAGCTTCTCAAGAAAGAGAAAGGCGTCAAAAACAACGAGTCACTTTAGAACAATTCCACGAACAAATTGTAAAAGGTGAGTTTCATGAATTAAATTTAATTGTGAAAGCTGATGTAGATGGTTCTGTTGAAGCTATTGCAAATTCCTTGGATAAATTATCTACAGATGAAGTCAGAGTTAATATCATAAGTAAAGGTGTTGGTGCGGTAAAAGAAGCAGATATTCATTTAGCAGTAGCATCTGATGCTATGATAATTTCTTTTCATCTATTGCCAACAAAAAAAATGAGATCTACTGCTGAGTCGTCTGGCGTTAGTATTCAGTATTATAATACAATATATCAGGTGACAGAAAGTATACAAGGTGCGATGGAAGGCATGTTGAATCCTGAGCTGATTGAAGAAGTTTGTGGAGAAGCGAATGTGCTTCAAATTTTTAAAGTACCTAAAGTTGGCATTATAGCTGGTTGTGTTGTTGCAGGTGGATTTGTGGATAGAGACTCCTTGGTAAGACTTTATCGGGAGAGAGTTTTGATTAGTGAAGCAAAGGTAACTTCTTTGAAGAGGATAAAAGATGATGTTAAAGTTGTTAAGAATGGTTTAGAGTGTGGGATTGGAATTTCTGGTGTTTCTAATATACAAGAAGGGGATACTCTTGCTTTCTTTAAGAAAAAAGAGGTTGCCCGTCAGTTAAAGGTTCCAAATCAAGACAAGGTTAAAAAGTAGAATACTTTTTTAGAAGACATTTTAAATAGTTATGCTTAGAAGAACCAAACGCATCCAAGATACAATTTTGAAATTATTGAGTGAAGCTCTTATAAAAGACTTACAAGATCCTCGTTTGGGATTTATTACCTTTTCTCATGTTGATTTTTCATCTGACTTGTCTAGAGCTCAAGTGTTTGTCTCTATTTTAGGATCGGATAAGGATAAAAAATCATCTTTAGTGGCATTACAGAATAGTGCTTCTTTTTTGAGAACAAGTCTTTCAAAAAAAATGACAACGCACACTGTGCCAAAACTAACGTTTGTCTTAGATGAAGGTTTAGATTATAGTGAAAAAATGCATCGTTTAATTGAAAAAACAAAACGAAAAGATTTAGAATCTCCTTTATATTAGTGGATAAAGATTTAAATACAGGTCTTTTTTTAATTAACAAGCCGCAAGGTATGTCTTCTTTTAAGGCTTTATATCCTATTAAACGATTATTTAAAAAACACCGAGTAGGGCATGCTGGAACATTAGATGTAGAAGCAACGGGTTTGTTGGTTGTTGCTGTTGGTAAAGCTACGCGTCTTGTTGATTTAATTCATGCCAAGTCGAAAACATATGAGTTTAAAATTATTTTAGGAAAAACATCAAACTCTTATGATTTATTTGGTAATGTTACAGATACAGGTCTAAAATATAAGGGCTCTTTAGATGATATTCAAACAGTAGTAAACAGTGAATTTGTTGGAAACATTCAACAAGCACCACCAATTTTTTCATCGGTAAAATACCAAGGTACGAGAGCCTATAAATTAGCTAGGCACGGTTTAGATATGAATCTTCAATCTAAACTTGTAGTTATCAAATCATTTGAAATTTTAAAATATAATTATCCTAAAATAGAGTGTAGAGTAATTTGTTCTAAAGGAACATATGTCAGGTCTTTAGCTCATGATTTAGGGCAAAAATTGGGTTGTGGCGGTGTTGCAGATAAGATTCATCGCACGCAGATAGGAGAATTTGCTTTAAGTAGTGCTCTAGAAGTTGATTCTGTTGTGGATCAGAATCAACTTATGCCTTTAGAGTCTTATTTTGGTGAGATTAAACCAATACAGCTTGAAGACGAACAAATGCGTTTAGTCACACATGGACAAACGATAAAGTGCTCTGTAGATATTAAAATAAATAGGTTGGTTAAGTTACTAAATACTAAAAATAAATGGATAGCATTAGGAGAGCAAACGTCAGAAGAAATTGGGTTGAAATCAATGCTTACAATTTTATAAAATCATTTTTTCTTTATAAGAATAAGCCTGTATTTTATACATTTCATACCATTGTTATTATAATAAAGTATTATGTTACAAAAATTAAGTTTAAAGCAGATAGAAGAGTTTAAAAAAGAACAAATTTCAAAGCGTAAAAAAATAACGGAACAGTCGTTGTCGAGATTGATTGACTTTTTTGAAAATGGTTTTAGCAATCATTATATCGTTAGTTATCGTAAAGATGAAATACTTAACCTAAGAGAAAGAACTGTTTCTAGAATTAAAGATGATTTTTTAGACTTTAGAAGTCTTGTTAGCCGTCAGCAGAGAATAATAGAAACCCTCAAAGAAGGTGATGCTTTTACTTTTGAAGTAGAAGAAATAATTTTATCTACATATGACCGATTTTTACTTGAGGAATACTTTCTATCGATTAAGCCTGATAAGAAAACAAGAGCAACAAATGCCAAGCAATTAGGTTTACAAGAATGTAGTGACTTTATCAAGCAGCAAACAACAGAATTTAATGCTGAAAAAAAAATGGAATCTTTTGTTAATCCAAAGAAAGGAGTTTCTACTATAGAAATAGTAAAGCAAGGTGCTTTTGATATTATTGCTGAAGAAATTGCGAACAATTTAGAGCAAAAAAAAGAAATTTTAGAGTATGAATGGGAGGACGCAAGTTTAGAAACGAAAGCAATATTAAAAGAGCAAGACGATAAAAAATATAAGGAATTTCAAAAGTATTTAAATTTTTCATCTAAATTGGGCTTCCTTTCTCCTTTTCAGGCTTTACAAATTTTTCGGGCTCAAAAGTTAAAATTAATTCGAATTCAAATTAAGATAAATGATGAAAAACATATATCTGATTTGATTCAAAGAAATATTAAGAAAAAAGGTGTCTTTGAGGAAGAGTTAAAAACAATTATGAAAGATGCTTATATGCGATTGATTAAACCTGTAATAGAAATTGAATTGCATTCTCGTCTAAAAAAGAAAGCTCAAAAAATGGCATTAGATGAAATTGAAAATAAATCTAGATGCATTTTTAATTCCAGATCGATAAGTGATACAGTTGTAATGGGAATTTATCCTGGAACTGAATCGGGATGTAAAATTGCTCTATTGGGTAGTGATGGGGAATTATTAGAGCAAAGAATAATTTTTTTGAGGCAGGAGGAATCTAAAGTTATTTTAACTGCAATGTTGGATGCTTTTAATGTTGGTATTATTGCTATTGCTGATGATCGAGGATTTCAAAAGTGCAATCAATTTATACGAAATTGTATAGTAACACTGAATAAGCCTCCAGTGTGTTTTTTCATTAGTAAACTAGGAGCTATTGGCTATGCTAGTTCCCAAAAAGCTGAAAAAGAGTTTTCTAAAGTGGATAAGCCTATACGAAGGGCTATTTTTATAGCTCGGCAGGTACAAAGACCATTAGAAGTGTATGCAAATTCAGGCTACCATCTATTTGGCTTGCAAGCACAGAATGATATTTTAAACTCTTCAATTGTTCAGCAGAAAATAGAAGATGTTCTAAAAGGTGTTGTTCATTTTTCGGGAGTTGATGTTAACCGTAGTTCAGTTTCTATTTTAAAGCTAGTATCAGGATTAAATACGAAAACAGCAGAACAGATTGTTGCACATCGTGATAAAAATGGAAAGATACAAGCTCGTTCTGATTTTTATCGTATTCTAGGGTTAGATGCCTCAAGCTTTAAACAGGTTGCGGGTTTCTTAAGAATTTACAATGGAGCAAACTTATTAGATTCAACATCTATTCATCCAGATCAATATGAATTAGTAGAACAAATTTTGAGTAAAAACAAGGTGACTTTAGAGTCAGTTATGAAAGAACCTCAAAAATTAAAACAGATTCAATGGGAACGAGAGGCCACTAAAAATAATAAATTATTGATACAAGATTTGAAGAAAAAAATAGAGTGGTTGGTATTTTCACAAAGTCATAAGATTTCCGAGGATTATAGTTTAAAACATCAAAACATTTCTGAATTAAAACCAAATCAAATTTGCAAAGCAATCGTGGTTAATGTTACTAATTTTGGTATTTTTATAGATGCTGGACTTGGTGAAAAGGCTTTTATACACATTTCTAATTTGAATAAGCCTTCCATATCTAAATTAGAAATTATTAAAGCAAAGTTTCTAGAATATGATGAAAAAACCAATAAAATTTCTTTCTCAATGAACGAAGTCAATCAAAAAATCTATAGCTCTAAAAAGCAATTTAAAGTAAATAAAAAACAGGAAAAAAAGTACAATTCTAATAAACTTTATACTTTAGAAGAATTACAACAAAAGTTTGACGATAAGGCTACTCTAAAGAAAAACAATGTGAAATTGAAGGTGTCTATTAAATCTATCATGAGAAGTGGTCGATAAATGAATAGTTGTTGCAATTTGCTTTAAAACTGACTAAATTTTGGCGGTCTATATGGCGGCTTAGCTCAGTTGGTTAGAGCAATGGAATCATAATCCATGTGTCTGGGGTTCAAATCCCTGAGCCGCTACCACTCTTTCAAAATGAAGAGTTTAGTTTTAAGTCTTTAAGAAAAAGGTTTGTATGATGTTGAAGGGTAAAAAAGGTCTAATTTTAGGAGTTGCTAATAATAAAAGTATTGCTTGGGGTATTGCTGAACAATTAATGAAACAAGGTGCTGAAGTTGCATTTAGCTATCAGAGTGAAAGATTAAGACTTGGATTAGACAAATTACTAGTAGATTATCCTAGTTCAAAAAAATATTGCTGTGATGTTGGTAATCAAGAAGAAATTGATCAGCTGTCTAAAAATGTTGAAAAAGATTTTGACAAGTTAGATTTTGTCGTTCATTCACTAGCTTTTGCTGATAAACATGACTTAGAAAATAAATTTATTAATACAAGTCGTGATAGTTTCTTAAAGTCAGTGGATATTAGCTGTTATTCCTTAGTTGCTGTAATGCAATCGTTACAAGACCTTTTAAATGATAATGCATCTGTAATTGCTTTAACTTATTTAGGTGCAGTTAATACCGTTCTAAATTATAATGTTATGGGTGTTTCAAAAGCAGCTTTGGAATCAACTGTGCGTTATTTAGCTATTGACTTAGGCGAAAAGAATGTTAGGGTAAATGCTATTTCAGCAGGACCGATTCAAACGTTGGCTGCTCGAGGTATTCGGAATTTTTCTGTCCTACATAAAATTCATCCAAAAATTTCTCCTCTTAAAAAATCTGTTACAATTGAAGATGTCGGTAATGTTGCCGTTTTCCTTTGTAGTCCTATGAGTCAAGCAATTAGTTCTGAAATTATTTATGTTGACGGTGGTTTTCATAATGTTGCAGTAGGTCCTATGGAAGTTTATAATTATTAAAGATGAAATTAAGTTAATTTATAAGGAGATAAGATGAAATTTGAGTTTACCAAGGAAGCTATTTTAGGGCTTTTACAGATGGCAGAGAACGCAATACCTGTTAAAACAACCCTGCAAGTTTTAAGTAATTTTTTATTAGACTTGAAAGGTAATCAACTTAAAATTATTGCAACTGATTTAGATTTAACGGTCGTTAGCCAGGTTGAAGTTGTTGGTGAACAAGATGGTGGTATTATTATTAACGCTAAAAAATTTGTAGAAGTGATTCGTGAACTTTCTAATGTTCCCGCAATTTGTAGCGTTGATGATTATGTTTTAAATATTAAAATGGAAACAGGTTATCAGTGTTCTATTGCTGGTTTTGATGTAAGTGAGTTTCCTTCTTTACCTAGTGAAGAGAATCAAAATAGTTTTGAACTTAGTATTGATCAGCTTCATTTTTTATATGAGAAAACAGCTTTTGCTGTTTCTAATGATTTTAATAGCCGTTTAAATTTAACAGGGATTTTTTGGAAATTAGATGGTCAAAATATGAATATGGTTGCAACGGATGGGCATCGTTTAGGAAAATCTGAGATACCGTTTGAGGGTTCTAAAATAGATGGAGTAATTGTTTCCCCTAAAGCGATTAATCAAGTTATTAAAATGTCTGACTTTTTAAAAGAAACACAATTTAGAGTTTCTTTAAATGAGAGCTACATTCAAATTACTTCAAGTAATTTCACTATTTTTTCAAAACAAATAGAAGGACAGTATCCTGATTATAACAAGGTAATACCAGATCCTTCCGATCAAATAGCTACAGTAAATCGTGAAGAACTTATACAAGTTTTAAAACGAGTCTCTGCAATTACGAATAATAAAACTCGGCAAGTAAAATTTTCTTTTGAGAAAGAATTATTGCGTTTATCAAGTCAAAATCAAGATTTAGGTGGAGAGTCAGAAGAATCTTTAAAGTCTTCTTATAAAGGTGATTCTGTTGAGTTAGGTTTTAATGCAATCTATCTTCTAGAAGTTTTAAAACTTGTTCATAGTGAATTTGTTCAGATTCAAGTCTCAACTGAATTAGGCCCAGCCCTTATTCGTCCAGAAGAAATTAATACTTATTTTTTCATAGTGATGCCAGTACGCTTGTCATAAGGAAATTAAGCAACTTATTTTTTATAATTTAATGCATGAAATTTTTTTAGCAGTTAGAGATTATGAATGTGATTTACAAGGAATTGTAAATAATGCTGTTTACCAAAATTACTTTGAACATGCTCGTCATGAATATATAAAAACCTTAGGATCATCTTTTTCAGAGTATATAGATCAGGGTATTTTTTTAGTGTTGGTTCAGATAAATCTTAAATTTAAGAAATCGCTAAAAGCTCAAGACGAATTTAAAGTTTGTACTCAAGTTGTTAGACATTCTACTTTAAAATTTGGATTTGAACAAACAATTTATTATACTGGTAACGACCAAAAATATACAGAGGCTAGCTCTATTGTTGTGGCGAAGAATAAAGAAGGGCGTGTAATTGTTCACAACCTTTTGGATCAGCTGACATCTTAGTTTTTTTCTTATAAAAACTACTGTTTTACTTTTGAGGAAACTTAAACTCGATTTAAGAAAATCTAATGCTTCAACACAAAAATGAGATAGAATATTTTAACTTATATAGTATAAAAAGCAATAGGACAGAATGATCAAGAAATCACTAAATGACAAAAAAGGACGAGTTTTATACTCAACTTTCTGATATTGAAAAAGAGTTAAAACATTACAAAAGTACTTTAAAGAGAAAGTTGTTTATTGCAATTGTGATGACCCAAAAGTCAGTAATTTTTTACATTTCTTCTCATACAATTTTGAAATTTTCGGTTTAAAAAATTGATTACAACCTGTTACAAAAGTCAAAATATGGACTCGTTCAGTCAAAACACTTTTAAACAAGCGATTTACCTTGAATATGATGGTGACAAGAATGGCAATAATGTCCCAGACCCAGAGGAAATTGGTATTATTCATTTGAAAGGCGATGGCGATTTTAGAAGCGAAGAGAGTATAGAACTGTTAAAACAAGCAGACATTGTGGTAACGAATCCACCTTTTTCTTTATTTAGAGAATATGTATCTTAATTAATTGAACATAAAAAAGTTTTTAATCATAGGAGATCAAAATGCTTTAACCTATAAAGAGACATTTAAATTGGTCAAACAGAACAAGGTATGGCTAGGATACGATAATGGAGGCACCAAATGGTTTCAAGTGCCAGATGATTACGACATGAAAACAGAATCAAGGAAAAAAATAGAAAATGGCGTGAAGTATTTCAGCAAAGGAAGCATTACTTGGTACACGAACATAGATACAACCAAACGACACGAAGATTTAATACTCTATAAAAAGTATGTTTCCGATGAATATCCAAAATATGATAATTATGATGCAATAAATATAGACAAAACAAAAGATATACCGATGGATTATGAAGGTGCCATTGGGGGTTCCCTATTACTTTTATGGATAAATATAATCCTGAAAATTTGAGATAATATGGATCACAGATAGGGGTGGAGACGGAATGTTGGAACAGATTAAATTACCACATGCTAGATACGATGCCCCTGTTGTCAATGGAAAAGGACTATATAAAAGAATTTTAATTAGAAACAAAAAGCTATGAAAATAGAACTCAAAAAAATTACAGTAGGAGAACTAAGCAATGGGTTTAAAGATAACGACGAAAACGAAGTTTTGGGCTATGGTAGTAAACTTGATATTCGCCCACAATACCAAAGAGAATTTATTTACAAGGACAAACAACGAGATGCAGTTATGATACTGTTACAAAAAATTTTCCTTAGAATGTAATGTATTGGGCAGAGAAAGAAGATGGAGATTTTGAGATCATCGACGGACAACAAAGAACAATATCAGTTTGTCAGTATGTAGATGGATTTTTTTCAGTAGAGGGGTTGGCTTTTCATAATCTTCCAAGCGATAAAAAAGAACAGATTCTAAATTATGAGTTAACGATTTATTTTTGTTCTGGAATCAATAGCAAAAAACTAGAATGGTTTAAAATAATAAATATTGCTGGAGAAAAGTTATCAGACCAAGAATTACGCAATGCAGTTTATTCTGGTTCGTGGGTTTCAGATGTAAAAAGTACTTTAGTAAAAATGGTTGTGTGGCTTATAAAATGGGAAGTGACTATATAAAGGGTTCACCAATAAGACAAGAGTATTAGAAACCGCTATCAAGTGGATTTCTAAAGGCGATATAAAAGAATATATGTCACAGCATCAGCATGAGCAGAATGGCAATGCTTTATGGATATATTTTCAAGATGTAATTACTTGGGTAGGTACTTTTACTTTTACCAAAAAAAGGAAGTTTATGAAAGGTGTTGATTGGGGTGTGCTTTATGATGAATATAAGGATGAAATATACGATACGAAAAAAATTGAAGCAGAAACAGCAAAACTGATACTTGATGATGATGTAATAAAAAAGGGTAGTATTTATCCATTTATTTTAACACGTGATGAAAAATATCTTTCTATTCGTGCTTTTTCTGATTCTATGAAACAAAAAGTCTATGAAAAGCAAAAAGGAATTTGTGTGGTTTGTAAAAAGCATTTTGACATTTCAGAAATGGAAGGAAACTATATTACACCTTGGCATGAAGGAGGAAAGACCATGGAGGCAAATTGTCAAATGTTATGCAAAGATGATAATAGAAGAAAATCTGGAAAATAAAAAATGGGATATAACAAAGAATATAGTTTATAGAGACTTATCCTAGTTAGTGTATATACTAATTGTTATATAAAACTATCTATCTATTATTTTCCGTTCATTAATATCAGCATTTCTTTAACAGCTTGTTGAATACCGACATGAAGGGAACGACTAATAATGGAATGTCCTATGTTAAGCTCTTCTATTCCTTCTATATTAGCAATCTTTGTAACATTTTGATAATTGAGACCATGACCAGCATTGACTACCAAATTATAATTTTTTGCGATAGCTGTCATTTTTTGCAGGTCGTCTAAATGTAGTTGCCAATGATCGTTGTAATACTGATAATCATAAGCTTGTGCATATGTTCCCGTATGCCATTCAACAGCATAGGCTCCAGTACGTCGAGCTGCTTTAATTTGCTCAAGCTTTGGTTCAATAAATAAAGAAACCAAAATGTTATGTGTCTTTAGGGTGTTTACGATTTTATTAATTTCATCTATTTTATCAACAATATTGAGGCCACCTTCAGTTGTCACCTCTTTTCGATTTTCTGGGACTAAAGTAACCATATCAGGTTCTAAATTAATAGCAGTTTGAACCATTTCTTGTATAGGAGCCATTTCAAGGTTCATATGTGTTTGTAAAGTTTTTCTTAATAATACGGTATCTCTGTCTTGAATATGGCGACGATCCTCTCTTAAGTGTAAAGTAATACCATTGGCACCAGCAATCTCAGCTTGCAGGGCGACT
This sequence comes from Fibrobacteria bacterium, assembly GCA_965261055.1. GTDB lineage: Bacteria > Fibrobacterota > Fibrobacteria > UBA11236 > JADFYW01. Next base: position 1,541,278 of record OZ253440.1, read on the forward strand.
GGCACAGGATCTGGTTCTCTACCTTGTCTTGCTTCTCGCAATGTTGCGACATGATCAATGTTAACTCCAAGTTTTGGCATAATTTCTCCTTTGATTAAGGGATGAGTTTAGAAATATGGACGAGATCAATTTTTTTGAACTTCCAGTCGCGTTGATTCGTATATTGAGAGATTGAATCAATAACTTCTTTAGAATAGGGTAATGCTATAATTTCATAGCCCTTTTTTAATGCTTGCTTAACTTTCTTATTCATAATAGATTGAAAAGGCTTTTTTTGTAAGTCTTTGAAGGAGATTTTAGATGTTTGTAAAATTGGATAATGGAGCTCTTGAGAAACATGGTGAGCAACATTATTCTTATTTTGAATCATATCGATGAAGAGTAAATTCTTTTGTTTGAGTTGATTGAAGAGTTTAATGAGTAAGGGGCGGTGTTCCATAGAGCGGTTTCCATGCCAAGTTATAAAGCCTTTTGCTTTAGGGACAATATTAAGTTTTTCATCCAGATTGTTTTGGATGTCTTGTTGGTTATGGTGAATATAAATGGATTTGGGACCTGGTTTAACATAAGGATACCTAGATGATTCCATATTGAGAAGTAAGTAAATTTCATTTTCAGATGAATTTAAATATCGATAAAATAAGTTAGAAAATTTGTTACTATTTAGGACGAAGTTTTTTTGATAAGGCTGATGATTTAAAATTGAAAAATCGTTACGGGTTAAGCTATCAATGCCGTAAAATATAAAAGCGATCTTAGTTAGACCGTGTAGATAATTTTTTCCCATACGAAAACGAATTTCTTTACATTTTTGGGAGGTGTTTTTTGATTGTAGTATTGGCTCTAAAAAGGCTGATAAAAAGTAGAGGTTTTTGTTTTTGGAGATATGTTTCCCAGAAGAAATTTTGACATTGTATCTTTTACAAATAGCTTTGAGTTTTAGAAGGTATTCAATATCGGAGAGACCTCGTGGTAAAGTTACAAGCCAAAGTGAATCATTTCTTTTTTTTGATATAGGTAATTGTTGGTATGTATTAGTAAAATCTGTTAGAATTTTTTCAATCCAAGATTGAGAATATTTTTTTTCTGGGGATAATTTTTCAGCTGATGCTAAATTATTTGTATTAAATAAGTTAGGATGTGTTGCGGTAAGAACTCTTTCACCAAACAATAGAAGGAGACAAAATACACACAGAATTATTAATTTAGGAATCCAACTCATCAAAGATCAAATCTAGAAATTATCTATTTAACTTTCTGTAAAGAATTATTTATTTACAAGATTATCTCATTCAAAAATTTTCTTATTTAAGAAATAGTTTTTGAGAATGATGATGGCGGAATGAACGAGACTTGAACTCGCAACCCCTAGCGTGACAGGCTAGTGCTCTAACCAAATTGAGCTACCACTCCAATATCACCATGGTGGGCACTGCAAGATTCGAACTTGCGACCCCCTCCTTGTAAGGGAGGTACTCTAAACCAACTGAGCTAAGCACCCTTATTCTTTTTCCTTCTTTGGTGTCATTAAAATGACAAAAGGAAGGTAGCAAATATAAGTCAATGTCAAAATGATTGGGGCAAGAGTTGTTGAAACCCAACTATCTACAGGAGGTATGGATAGCAAATAATGACCTAAAACAACAAGACAAATTCCTATTAGAATAGCAATATAATTTTTAAGATCAAAAAAGTGATTTTCCATAACAACCTTGAGGCTCAAATCTAGTTTAGCCAAAAATAGATTTCAAGTTAATTTTATATATTTTTCTTTATATTATATATTTTTTTTATAGGCTGAATAGATAGCTCTTGTAATTGTTCTAGATGGACTTCAGAGGGAGAATTTTCCATAGGAGCAATTCCAGAACTATTTTTAGGGAAAGGAATGAAATCACGAATAGATTCTCGATTTTCCATTGTTGCTAAGAAACGATCAACACCGAAAGCAATGCCACCATGTGGAGGGGCACCATATTGAAATGCCTCTATAAAGTAACCAAACTTTTGTTTAATATCTTCTTTAGATAATCCTAGTAAATTAAAAATCTTAGTTTGTTGTTCAGGTTTGTGGATGCGAATTGATCCGCCTCCAATTTCAACTCCATTTAAAACTAAGTCATAAGCTTTAGCAATCGCTTTTTCAAAATTTCCTTGCTCTAATTTGGTCAAATCTTCTTCACGAGGTGCTGTAAAAGGATGGTGCATTGAGGTATAGCGTTTTTCGGTTTCACTATACTCAAACATAGGAAACTCGGTAACCCATAAGTAAACAGGTTCTTTGCCTTCAGTAAGTTTTTTTTCTTTAGCAATACGAGATCTTAGTTTTCCAATGGCATTAGCTACAATTTTTTCACTTCCTGCAATAAAAAAGAGCATATCACCACTTTCTCCACTAATTGCTTGACTTAAACTTTCAATTTGTTCAGGTTTTAAAAATTTAGCAACTTGAGATTCAATACCATTGGCTCTTTGCCTCATCCAAACTAAACCTTTTGCCCCAAACAAACCAACATAAGCAGTTAAGTCATCAATCATTTTACGTGTAAAATCAACACATCCTTTAGCAGCTAAACCACGAACGACTCCTCCACAGTTAACAACATCACAAAAAACTTTAAAGTCACAAGTTTGTGCGATATGACTTACATCTTTGATTTCCAAATTATAGCGTAGATCTGGTTTATCTGAGCCATATTTTAACATAGCTTCGCTATAAGGAAGTCTCATAAAAGGTGTTTGTACCTCTTTGTTCCAAATTTCTTTAGAAATTTGGGAGATCATTTCTTCAAATTCAGAATAAATATCTTCACATTCTACAAAAGACATTTCACAGTCTATTTGTAAAAACTCTGGTTGGCGGTCTGCTCTTAAGTCTTCATCGCGGAAGCATTTTGCAATTTGATAATATTTTTCAAACCCAGAAATCATAAGTAGTTGTTTATAAGTTTGTGGGCTTTGAGGAAGTGCGTAAAATTCTGTAGAGTGTAAACGACTAGGAACGAGAAAATCTCTAGCACCCTCTGGAGTACTTTTACACAAAATAGGTGTTTCTATTTCATCAAATTTTTTATTGTGTAAGGCTGTTCTCCACGAATGCAAAAAACGACTTTTTAGGCGGATAAGATGATTTTGTTTAGAACGTCTCATATCTAGGTAGCGGTATTTGAATCGAATTTCTTCACCCTCTTTAGATTCTTCCTGAATATCATTGACTTCAATTATAGGTGTTAAACTAGAGTTTAAAATAGTAAGTGTGTCTACTAAAACATCAATGGCTCCTGTTGGTAGTGATGGATTAAGCATTCCTTCAGGACGAGATTGAACCGTACCTTCAATATGAATCACAAATTCATTACGCAATGATTCTCCTAATTGGTGTGTTTTGTGATTGTGCTCAGGATTAAAGACGATTTGAGTTTTACCTTCACGATCCCTTAAATCAATAAAAATAACACCTCCGTGATCTCGACGACGATCAACCCAACCTCTGATAGAAACTTTTTGATTAAGGTTTGTATCTCGGAGGGCATTGCAATGATGAGTAATTTGCATATTTATAACCTTATAAAAATATTTAAGTTTCAAATTTACATTTTTACAATTTTGTTTTCATGGTTTTCCTTTAACTATTGAGGATTTAAATAGAATAGGATGAAACTAACTATTTTTAAACAGTTAATATTTTTTACTTTTGGGGTTGGGAAATTATTTTGAAATTTGTGAAACAGTTTATTTTTATCCTCTGGTGTTGTTCAGTTGCTTTTGCACAAAACCTTGTATTGCTAGAAGTTGATACGGCAACACTTGCAGACTCTATAAAAAATAATTTTACAAAGAAAGATTCTATTACTCAAAAAATTAATTGGACTTCTGCTTTTTTTAATTACGATAGCCAAAAGTCTGTTTTTACTTTGTATGGTGAACCCCGTTTTATTATAGATAGTATGAATTATGACTCAAGTATAGTTGTTGTTCCTAGAGATTATAGTCCTAAACTTATTTTAAATAAAAATAGAAAGTCAGCACTATTAGAATATAAAGGAGTGAAGCTTTTTTCTGATAGTATCGTTCTTTTTCAGAAGGATCAATGGATTCATGCTGTTGGATACCCATACATTGATGACAATGATAATAAAATTTATGGAGAGTCTATTATTTATAATCATAAAAAGAAGGTGGGTGAAATTGCGTATGGTAGTTTAAAAAAAGACAAGAATTTTTTTAATGGAATACACATTCGAAGACAAGAGAATGCGAATATCTTTATTTCGTATGGTGATATTACAACATGTAATCGTTTTGCAGAACTGCATTATTTTTTTTACAGTCGTTATATGGTAGTTGAGAATAAAAAACATGCAATTGTTAAACCAATTATTTTAAATATTGCTGATGTTCCTGTGGCAATGTTACCTTTCATGGTTATACCTTTAGGTAAAGAGCGTGTATCAGGTTTCACTCAGCCAAAAATAGGAGGGGATGAAGCTCAAGGTTTCTTTATTAAAAATGTGGGTTACTTTTTTGTTTTTAATGACTATGCCGATTTGCAAAGCACCGTTGATATTCTTGAGGGAGTTTCTGGAACATTTGAAGCAATTAATTTTAAACATTTATTTCGTTATAAAAAGGGAGATAATTTACAAGGAAATGTAGAATTTAAAGCTTTTACAATAGGACTCTCTTCTGAGCTTCAAAACTGGGAGCTTAATTTTTCTCATAATCAAGTATTAACTCCAGATAAAAGACATAATATTAAAGGAAGTGGTCGAATTGTTTCCAGTCGAATTTTAAGTGAAGCGACAGAACGGTCTGAAGCTGTTAATCAAGACGCAAATTTCGAAATAGGTTATACGGGACCTATTCCTTTTGTTGATGATGGTAGTTTGGCTTTAACAGTGAAGCAAGATCAAAACTTAACAACAGAACGATTGACTAGGCAATTTCCATCTCTTTCTGTTAATAAAAGCGGTCAGGTTTTTCCTGCTTCAGATCCCATAGCTTGGTGGCATGAAGATTCTGAAGATGATAAACTAAAAATACCTTTTTATCGTAAACTCCAATATAATTATACAGGTGGGGTTCAAATTTTTTTCTCAAGAGATTCTTTAAATGACCCTCGTGCGAATTTGTTGGGAGCTGCTAGAAATTTATTAGCATTTTCTTTTGATTATTCTTTATTTGATTATATAAATATTAAGCCTTCTATTCATATGTCTCATTTTTGGGTAGCTCATGATAATCCAACTTTTGTTTTCCAAAATCGCTTGGACACCGTTTTGATTAGCGGTAAAGATACTGTCATATCTGTTGTTGATACAATTAATCCGGATCAAGGAAGGTGGGGACAAAATGTATTTTTGTATAATACAAATGTACGTATTAGTACACAGCTTTTTGGGTTGTTAAGTTCAAAATGGAGAACTATTCCAAAGGTGAGGCATACATTGACTCCCGCTGTTAATTTTTCTTATCAACCTAAAATTGATACAAATATTAACTTCGTACCTCCTACAGGAGCTTTTTCAGCAAGTAACGGTCAAAATGAAACGCGTTCTGTAGGTTTTTCATTAGGTAATGAAGTTGATATTAAATATTTAGAAGTAAAAAAAGATTCTACTGGTTTTCAAACAGGACAAGGAAAAGAAGTTTCTAAAAAAATATTTAATATGGGTTCCAGTTTAAATTATGACTTTGAAGATAAAGATGGTCGAAAATGGAGTGACATTTCGTCTAATTTTTCTACAGAGATTATTAAATATGTTCCAGTAAGACTGTCGATAGTACACACTTTGTATGATGATTTTATTTCTCAAGGTCAAAGTAATCATATTATTTTTCCTATTTTAAAGAGTTGGAATTTTAATTGGAGGTATGATTTTAATTATAAGGGAAAGTTTCACACAGGAAATTTTTTAATGACTAGAAAAAGTTCTCGGTGGAAAGACTGGAGTGCCAGTGCACGATACAGTATTGCTATAAATTCAGTGAGAGCTGGGTCAAATTTATTTAATACTACGGTTACTCATTCTCTTTCCGCAGGATCTAGTTTATGGGTTACAGAAGGTTGGTTTGCCGCCTATCGAACATCTTATGATTTTTTAGAAGGTAGATTCTCTTCACATGAATTCAATTTTACAAGAAAATTACACCGTTGGCAAATTAATTTTAGATGGACTCCTATAGGTGCTTCTACGGGTTGGGATTTTAAAATTTATCTAATTGATATCCCTGATATCAAAATAGAGCGTTCAAGTATAAATGTGAATTGATAGTGGATTCTAACTCAATTTTTTAAAATTTTAAATATAGTGGTGTGTAACCTTGTTTGTTTTCTTTTTAAATTCTAAAATATGATCGGAGATTTTTTGGACTTGTTTTTTATTGTGCGAAACTAAAACAATGGAAATGTCTTTTTTAAGTTCTACAATTAATTTTTCTAGTTTTTCAGTAGCTAGCTCATCTAAAGAAGCAGTTGGCTCATCTAGTAATAAAGCTTTAGGGTTTACTGTTAATATACGAGCAAAACACAATCTCTGTTGTTGCCCTTGAGATAAGTTTAGTCCATTATCTTTTAAACGGTCTTTCACCTCTTTTAAGAGGTGAACCTGATTAAGAGCTTTTTCAACGATTTCTTGCCATTGTCTTTTAGGTGCAAGTTTTAGGTATTTTATTCCGAAAATAACATTATCAAAGATTGATATGGGATAAATCACAGGGTTTTGGAAGACCATACCAGCTTGTAATCGCAAATCATATTTATTATAGTTTTTAATGTTTTGGTCATTAAATAAGATTTCTCCAGTATAAGAAAAATCATTTTGACTATCGTTTAAACGATTTAGTGTTTTAAATAAGGTTGATTTACCAACTCCTGAAGGACCTAAAATGCTAGTGACTTTTTGATGTTCAAAGCGTACAGATAGATTAGATAAAATTTCTTTTCTGTCGTAAAGGAGAGAAACATTTTTAAGTTCAAAGATAGGTGATGTTTTTGTCATTTTATATTGGCTTGCTGAATTTTTTTTCTAGAAAAGATTGATAGTAAGTTTACACTCGAAATCATGATGATTAGAACAAGAGCTGTTCCCCAAGCATTTTGTCGAGCGACAGGATGTATTGCTTCTTGAGCTAAAACTAAAATGTGAGTTTGTAATGTTGTAACTGGGTCAAAAAAACTTGTAGGAATAGCAGTTCCATAGATTGTAGTCGCAGTAAACATGATTGCAGCAGTTTCACCAACAACTCTGCCTATTCCAATTAATGAACCAGTAATGATTCCTCTAGTACAATAATGTAAAGTAATAGCCGTAATACGCTGCTCTATACTAAGCCCCATGCTTTTGGCTTGTTCATTAAATTCTTCAGGAATGTTTTTAATAGCATCGTTGATATTTAAAATTAAAGTAGGCAAAACAACTAGAGATAGGATAAGACAGCCACTTGTCCAAGAGACTCCAAATTTGAATAAAGAACAAAATACTAAGTATCCAATAAGACCAATAATAATTGTGGGTGTAGCATTTAGTCCATAAAGAATGGACTCTATAATTTGTTGGATTTTTTTTCTTTTTAAATAATGATGAGTATAAAGTGAAAAACCTAAAGAGATAGGAAGGCTAATGGTAAGGCAGCTTACGGTTAAAATAAGTGTTCCAATGATTTGATAGAAGACACCTCCACTTTTTCCAAAGTCTGAAGAAGGTTGTGTTAAAAATTGCCAAGACAAACTTCCTAGCCCTCTTTCAAAAATGGTATAAAGAACGGATCCCAGTATAAAAAAAACAAGACCCGTTCCTAAAATACAACTGTAAAGTAGTATGTTAGATCTAATTTTTCGCAAATACTCTCCTTTTTCTTTTAAAGAGAGATTTCAAACGAAAACTAAGCCACATGAACGACACGACTATAGTAATTAAAGTCACACCTAAGGCCATTAAAGCAGACCAATGTTCTGGGTTATTGATAGCCTCTGCTGCTTCGCGACCAAGCTTAGATGTAACTGTTTGAGAAGGGTCTAAGATGTTATATAAGGGTGAAGGGAGTGAATCAATGCTACCAATAACGAGCATGACGGCAATCGTTTCACCGATTGCACGACTTAGTGCTAGTAAGGACGAACTTGTTAAACTACGAAAGGCAAAAGGTAGAACGACATAGAATGAAATTTCAGTGTTATTAAGTCCTATAGATTTAGCTTGTGTTCTAAACTTTTGTGGAACATCTTGAAATGCATCATCGTATAATGTAATTAACATAGGAAGAGTCAAAAAAGAAAGTAATAAACTTGCTGTTAGGATATTATTTCCAGAAGGGGTGTGAAAGAAATTTTGGATAATAGGAGACAAAATAGAGAGTCCAAATAATCCATAAATAACACCAGGGATTCCTGACATTAGTTCTGCAACAATTTTAATAAACATATGTATGGGTTGAGGTAGTATTTCGGACATCATTAAACTACAGCACAAAGCTAATATAATACAAATAAAACCAGATAAAAAAGTAACAATGAGTGAAACTATAATCATGGTTAAGAATCCATATTGACTATCTGACGGAAACCATTCTGTTTGAAACAAAGGAATTGGTCCGAATTCAAACCAGAAAGGAAGGGATTCTTTTAAAAAATAAAGAGAAATGAATGAGATAAACCCGATTAAAATCCAAAAACTTACATGGGAATAAATTTTAAGCATTATATATTAGAGATGAAGCCTTCCTCTTCAATAATTTTTTGTGCTTCTGAACTTTGAATAAAGTTGATAAACTTCTTTAACTGGGTTGTCATTTTATTTGAATTTATAAGAATATTCAAGTTTCTTAAAATAGGGTAGGATCCATTTCTAATATTTTCTTTGGTTGGTTTGATGATTTGATTGTTTTTAAGTTGAATAGGCATTGCGTAAATTTTTTCATTAATCCACGGTAGAGAAAGCATTCCAATGCCAGTATTAGAGGATGATAAAATTGTTTGTTCTTCGTTGTTTGATCCTGAAACAGATTTTGCACCAGGAGCTTTTTCGGTTTTATTTCCAAAAATATAATTCATAAAAACATGACGTGTTCCTCGGGAAATTTCTTTATCAATAGGGAAGATTATAGCATCTTGTCCACCTAATTCTTTCCAGTTTTTGATTTTACCTTTATAGATAGCGGCAATCTCTTTTTTAGAAAGGCTAGAAACTCCACTTAGAAAGATTTTTTTAGAAACAGCACAAGTTACAGCATCTTTTGCAACAATGATAACACGAGGGGTAAAAGATGTAAAGTGTTTGAGTTCTTTGGGTGTTATTTCTCGAGAGACCATGCCAATATCAGCAGTCCCATTGAGAATGGATGCGACACCAATGCCTGAGCCTCCTGGACTAATATTAAAAGAAATAGTAGGGTTTTTCTTTTGATAAAGTTCGGCGATGTTCTGAATAATAGGTAACACTGTTGTAGATCCGCGTATAATAATCTTATTATCAGATTTTGAATTACAAGAGGCTAACAATGAAATTAAAAGGACTTTATATATTAGATTCATAATAGTCGAAGATGAGCTTAAAGTCTTTTGCGGATAGCATCGGCATGATGAATGAATCCTTCATGCTCTGCAAGTGCTATAATTTTTTTACCATTTTTAAGGATTGCTTTTTGAGAGTATTTTAAATAATTAGTTCTTTTATAAAAATCGTAGACTCCTAAAGGGGAAAAGAAACGAGCTGTTCCGTGTGTAGGTAGAACATGATTTGGACCAGCAAAATAATCTCCAACAGGTTCAGAGCTATAAGGTCCATCAAAAATAACCCCTGCGTTTTCAATGTGTTTCATCCATTCTTTATTGTTATCAGTGATAAGTTCTAAATGTTCTGGAGCAATGTCATTCGCTAATTTACATCCTAGATCCAAATCTTTTGTCACGAAGATGCGACCATATTTTTTAATAGAATGTTTTAAAAGTTCTTTTTTGGGAGATACTTGAATCTGTTGTTTTAAGCATTCTTGAATAAATTTAGCATGGTTTAAATCGTCAGTAATACATAGAGTCGCTTCAAACCCAGAGCCATGTTCAGCTTGAGAGAGTAAGTCAGCAGCGATCCAATCAGGATCGGCTGATTTAGAACAAATAACTAAAATTTCGGAGGGCCCTGCAATCATATCTATATCAACGACTCCAAATACTTCCTTTTTAGCAAGTGCCACAAAGTGATTTCCAGGACCTACAATTTTGTCAACAGGCTGTATCGTTTGAGTTCCATAAGCGAGCAGTCCGATAGCTTGAACACCACCTATTTGGTAAACTTCTTTAATACCTAAAGACATAATAGCGAATGCAACGCTAGGATCAATTTTGTCTTTGATGGGTGTTGTAATCACAATTTTAGATACTCCAGCAATTTGTGCTGGGACAATATTCATAATTACAGAAGAAGGATAAACTCCAGATCCACCAGGTACATAGACACCAACTCTTTTTAAGGGCCTGATAAATTGTCCTCTTTCAACTCCATCGTCTGCCTTTGTAATCCAAGATTTTTCAATTTGGTTTTTGTGAAAAGAATGTACATTACGAATAGAATGTAGGATAGCTTTTTGTACTAAAGGAGGGCAGAGGGATGATTGGTTTTCTAAAGTCTTTTCTGAAATAGTAATAGAATTATTTTGGATACCATCATATTTTTTAGCGTACTTTAGAACGGCTGAATTGCCTTTGTTTTTAATTTGTTTTAAAATGTCTTGGGTTGTTTTAATTGAGGTTGAATCTACTCCAGAATTACGATTTAAAATAGATTGAACATCAGTCGATTTTAAACTTGAGATAGGAACAATCTTAATCATTAGGAAAAAGTAGTTTGAGAAGAGTCTGCATTTAAAACATAGTGAAAACCGTCTAAGATAGCAATCCATGATGCTTGAATAATATTGGTAGACACTCCAATTGTCCCCCAGCTAAAATCTTTTCTTTTTTCTTTTTCAAAGTCTTTAAATCGAATCCACACGCGAACTTTAGAAGCACTTCCTTTCCCGTGATCTAAAACACGAACTTTAAAGTCATAAATGTAAACGCTTTTAAGTTTTGGAAAGTAAGGGCTTAAAAGAAAACGAAGGGAGTTCATGATTGCATCAACTGGGCCATTGCCTTTTTGGGAGCTTTCTTTAATCTCTGAACCAATTTTTAGTTGAACATTAGACATAGAGCTAATTTTTTGATTACTATCAAATTTTTCACTGACATTATAAGAGAGAGCTTCAAACAGTTGGTTAAAACGATTAAAAGCTTTTTTTACAATGAGTTCAAAACTAGCTTCGGCAACTTCAAAGTGATATCCATTATCTTCCATGGTTTTAATTTGTCTTAAAATTTCTACAACTTCAAGATCTTTTTTTTGAGCATTAGGTTCGATCAGTTGAACTTTGCTTAGGACTAAGCCACTACCACTTTGATTTGAAACGACAAATTCACGTTTATTTCCAATAATTTTAGGATGAATATGTTCAAAACTTTGGGCAACTTTGATGACACCGTCAATGTGAGCTCCGCCTTTATGGGCAAAGGCTGTTTCACCCACATAAGGTTGTCGTTCATCATCGGCTAGATTTGCAATTTCACTTATAATTAAGCTTACTGAGCGTAAAGATGTTAATTTTTTTTCAGAAACAATAGGGTAACCCATTTTGAGTTGTAAATTGGGAATAATTACTGTTAAATTTGCATTCCCGCAACGTTCACCATAACCATTAAAAGTACCTTGAATCTGAGTTGCTCCAGCTCGTACAGCTGAAAGAGAGTTAGAAATAGCTGTTCCTGTATCATTGTGAGCATGTATTCCTAGTGGAATATCAATATGTTTAGACACTTCTATAAAAACTTCTTCGATCTCCCACGATAAGGCCATTCCACCATTGGTTTCGCATAAGGTGATTGAATCAGCTCCTCCATTTTGAGCTACTTTTAAGGTTTTAAGGGCATAGTCAGGATTGACTTTGTAACCATCAAAAAAATGTTCGGCATCGTAAATAATTTCTCGATTGTGAGACTTTAAAAAAGCAATAGAATCTTCAATCATTTGAAGATTCTCGGATAGGGAGCATTTAAGAATATGCTCTACATGTAAGTCCCATGATTTTCCAAAAATTGTAATAACGGGAGCTTGAGATTCAATTAGAGCTAATAACCCAAGATCTTGATTAGGTTTGTTTATAGGTCGTCGTGTGCTTCCGAAAGCACAAATTTTGGCATTTTTCCAAGTCATCTTTTGAGTTTGTTTGTAAAACTCTATATCTAAAGGGTTCGTTGCATTTGGCCAACCACCTTCAATGTAGTGAACGCCAAATTCGTCTAAGAGTTTAGCAATGGCTAGTTTATCTTTCAAAGATAAATTTAGACCTTTTGCTTGATTTCCATCTCGGAGGGTCGTATCATATATTTTAAGTTCTTTTTTCACGATAACTAAGATAGTAAAAAGTAGATTTGTCTCTTTTAGATTTTTAAAAACTGATAAAGAAAGTAATGCTATAATATTTTATTCTTTAAAGAAGTTTTAAAAGAATGTTAAATTTTGTTGATAAGAACAAAGTTTGAAGGAAAAGTATGGAAACATTAAAACAACAATTAGGTTTTGAGGCTGCAGAAAAAGTGCAAGATGGAGTTTTAGTAGGCTTAGGTACTGGGTCTACTACAGCTTTTTTTATTAAAGCTTTGGGAGATAAATTTAAAGCAGGGCAGTTACAGCGAACAGTGTTTACTTTTAGTTCTTATTCTACTTGGCTTTTAGCAAAAGAGTGTGGCTTGCCTTTAATCCCGTTATCTGAAGTTTCCAAAGTTGATTTGTATGTTGATGGAGCTGATGAAGTTGATTTACAATTGAATTTAATAAAGGGTAGAGGTGCCGCTATGGTTCAAGAAAAAATTTTAGCAGAGACGGCTGAACATTTTTTGATTTTGATAGATGAAACCAAAGAAGTAGATACTCTTTGTTCAAATTTCCCATTACCTGTGGAATTTTTGCCAGCAAGTCTTGCTAGTGTTCAAGATAGGTTACAATCTTTAGGTGGAATTCCTAATTTAAGATTTGGCATTAAAAAAGATGGACCAGTGGTGAGTGATCAAGGCTTTTTTATTTTTGATACGGAATTTAAAGAGACTCAAAACTGGAAAAAGTTAGATACTAAAATGAATTCTATTCCTGGAGTACTTGGTCATGGTTTATTTTTGAATGACATTGTTAATGAAGTTTGGATTGCTTCCAAAGAAAATGGAATTACCAAAAAATCTTGTTAAGTTACAGTCTAAGTAACTTAATTTTACCTAAAAATATTAGGTAAAATAAAAGGGTAAAACTACGAGAAATATGGAAATTTTTGATGAGGTTAGATTTTTGGATTGTATTTATAAGAAACATTTACAAAAATAATAAAAGAAAAAAATCCCCATTCTGTAGTCAGAAAATCATCATTATAATAAATATCACTTTTAAATAAACATGATTCAACATTTTCATAACCACAGTTCCCAAAGCAATAAATAGTAAGTTATGAAGATGTTTAAGTTTTAAAAAATGTATGGCTTATTACGGTTTTGTAAAGTTTGCAGATAAGTTTATTATGAAATGCCTTGAAAAAACTTAACCGAAGTAATTTGAAAATACGAGCTAAAGTAGATAGAGTTGTAATTTTAATATTATTTTTGCTAGGTTCAATTCTACCAGTATTGATATTCTATCGGAATATACTCTAAATTGACCAAAATTACGGAATTGTCTCACCTCTTTTAATCTAATAGCAACTGGATTTAAAATTTGTCGATTTTGATTACATATTTGTAATGAACAAAACTAAAACCATTGATTAACACTCCAACAATATCTATCATTTCAATAAAATATGTAAATCGTGGAGATCTAAAACATGCAAAAAATTATTTTATTTTTTTTGTTTTTTAGGCAATACAACAATTCCTTTCGCACAAAGTTTGATAACAAAATTTGGTATAAAAGGGGGGAGTTGGAATATATGGCGAAGTTCTAGTGAAATAAGAATTCCTTAATCAGAGCTTGGATGGCTTGGTGGGGTTTTCATTTCAATTTTAGACAATAAAGGAATAACCACTGGCGATCTATTATTTATCCGAGACAAAGGTATTAACAAAGAGAGAGAAATAGCCTATAAAAGTGATAATTTATTAGTCAACATTAATAGATCTTTTTTTGTGTCAAATAATAGCTTAGAAAATAAAATATCATTAGATGTAGGTTTTTATTTAAGCTTGATTGTAGACCAATATGGTCTTCGGTGGGAATACAACGACGGGCTTTTTAGGTGGCCGTCTAATGTTCCTAATTTATTGACAAGTGGAATTGATGGTGGTTTAAATTTTGGATTATCTTATCATATAAATGATAACATGCGTATTGTTGCAAGATATAGTCATAGTCTCTGTATTATTGACGAAGGGGAAGAGATATCAACTTATAATGATAGTTACAGAGAAATACTAATTTATAGTGACAGAATACAATTTTCATTTGACTATGTGTTGGGTGATTTTTAGTAGAATATAAAGTAACCCAATATCTTAAATATCAACATAAATTAGAATGATTTTGTGTTTATCATAATATTTATTTATTAGCCAAACTTAACGAGAGTAGTGGGATTGTCTATCCTCAAGATGGCTATAACATCGTACAAGGAGTATAAAAAATTAGGTAGTTTGAACTTTGATAGAATTCTCTACTTCTATTGTTAATTGTTTGTATTAATTGTTGGATAATTATCAAGTATATATTGGTAATTCTCATTTGAAAATTTGTCTTTATTGATTAAGCTAATTAGCCAATAAGTCATATTAATAGAGATATGAGGACTAGAGGAGTAAGTGATGGGTTTTAATTCTCGTTGTCCTTTAATTATAAGACCATCTTCTATTTCTCCAACATCAATACCCATTTTTTTAAAAGATAAAATCATAGAATGTAGAAGGTCAGTATTGAATTGTCTTAAGAATTCAATGTTTCGAATAATGGTTTTACCTTTGGCAAAAGCTCCTGCTAAAATTAAAAAAGGAATTTGTTGTGTCATTTTTTTTACAGAATCTAAAGTAAATTTCCGACCGACTAAAGGGGAATATTCTACTTGGATTTGAGCAATAAAGTCATTGTTTTTACTTTGCTTTTTAATTTGAATTTTAGCACCCATTCGCTTGAGAGCAGAAAAGAAAAAATTACGACTTCCATTAAAACAAATATTTGATAATTTGATTTTTGCTTTAGGAGTAAGGATCGCCATTATAGTGTAAAAAGAAGCTAAATTTAAGTCGTTAGGAATAGATATAAAAGGTTTTTGTGGAAAACGAGTTTCTTTATTTAGAAGAAGCCTTAGGTTTTCTTTTTTCTTTTTGGTTTTTTGTAATTTTAGCAATCTTTTTTCTAATTCGTTTGCTGTCTCTTCTTCCGATTCATTTTTATTATAGATAATTGGCAAACGAAAATGATCTAATAAGGTTTCGAATTGATTTTCTCCCCAATCACCGTGTGGTAACTGTAGAGGTTTTATGAGTAAGAGATGAGAAAAGAGCAAGCATGTCTTAGTTAAAAAGTGAGGTTTTATTTTAAATAATTCTTCAGATTCTGAATTGAAATTTTGAGCAATGTATAAGGAGCTTTGTGAATTGGTTTTTTGAGTAGACCAATTTAAAAAAGGTTTCAAAGGTAAGAAAGATGTTGAGTGGATTAAAGGATCTATTTTAATTGTATTTAAACTTTGACTTACTGCAAACCAACTCATAAACAAGCAGAACAAAAGTTCGTTTTCAACTTCTATAGGTTTCTCAATACTTAATGGAGTTGCAGGAGTTTTTATTTTAAGAATGTCATTTTCAAATTTCCATTTGCTACCTAATTCTCTGAATTGTTGTAAGAGTTTATTTGTGAAGTTTGAAAGAGGAAAATTCTCAATTGTAATTTCTTTATCAGTTACTGTTGATAGAAAAATAAGGTAAATAGATATATTTTGGTCACCTGTAAGTTTTATGTTTTGTAGTAGTGGTAGAAGTTGCGTCATAATTATCTTAAGTAGGCGAAATATCCTTTGTTGATTAATACTCCTAGAGCTTTTTGAGCTTCTTTTTTTTGTTTAAAACTAATCAATAAATTTCCAGACTCTTGTTCTTTGACAGTTAATAAATGAATGTTTGTTATATTGAGGCTTTGTCGTTCTAAGTAGCTTAGAATAAGTTGTAAAGCACCTGGTTTATCCTCAATGCGTATAATAAGTTCTCCGTTATAAGGGTTAAATCTTTGATTTTTTTTGGCGTATTTTTCACGAATATTTTGTGATGTTTTAAAGACTTGTTCTAGGTGTTCTAGGTTTTGATTTTTAATATTGCTTCTTATATGAATTAAAGTTTCAATCATATGGTCAAGATGTTTTTCAATATTATTAGAATTTGTTGCAAAGATGTCTTTCCAAATATGAAAAGGAGATTGAGCTAAGCGTGTCATGCTGTTAAAACCTTCTCCAGCAATTGTGAGTCCTTCTAAAGTTTTAGAAGATTTTTGACTGATAGAGTATGCGAGTCCAGTTGCAATAAGTTGGGGAACGTGAGAGAACTGGGAGACTAATTGATCATGTATGACGGGGTCAATTTCGAAAGAGTAAGCACCAACTAGTGCAATAAAGTCTTTGGCTTGTTGTAAGGAATGGGGTTTTGTATCAGAATTTGCTGATAAAATCCAAGGAATATTTTCGTAAAGAATAGGGTCACAAGATTCTATTCCGTTATGCTCACTACCAGCCATAGGATGAGAACCAATAAATATTATGTTAGGAGATAAACGAAAAGAAGAAGATGCTTCTTTACAGATAATTTCTTTTGTGCTACCTACATCTAAAATAAGACAGTGGTGGTTGGTTTTTAGGGGAGTCGTTTTCCATTTATTTAAAAGGCTCAAAATATGTTGAATAGGAGTGCAAATAACTAAGATATCACATTGGTTTAAAACAGTGTCAATATCATTGTAAGAAAAAGCAAAATCAATCAAACCATTTTCCGTTGCAATGGAAAGAGACTTTGGAGAAGAAATACCGCAAATTTTAATTTTAGAATCTTTAGATTTAATTGTTGCGGCTAGCGAAGATCCAAGTAAGCCTAGTCCTACGATTCCTAATGTTTTTAAGTTTTTCATAAAGACTTAGGTACTTCTAATGCTTTATTTTCCTGAATAATGATATTAAAAATATTTGTTACAGCTTCGGTAGAGAGTGGTCCTTTATTATTGTCTTTTAAAGTTTCAAAAATAGAATTCTCTCGTTGCGAGTCTGTAACAGGAATATTGTATTTTTCTTTTTCTTTTCCAATTTGGACAGCTATAAAAGCTCTTTTATTAATGAGCTCTAGAATTTTCAGATTGATATCATCAATAATTTTTCGATAGGTTTCCATATTCATGGGGGTAAATATAGATATTTTATAAAAAAACTTTTAATCTACTTAAATATTTTCTACTTTCTGTTGGAAAAAAATAGTGAATAAATATGATTTTTCCTAAGTGGACTAATAAGTTGCCTTTCGTAGTTCCTACTGTATTAGGTGTTCTCGTTGTTTCTGTTGCTTTGAGTTTGTGGTATTGGGGCACTGATAAACATTTGGTGGTTGGCTATAAACCTGTACAGCCAATTAAGTTTAGCCATGTTAAGCATGTTAAGGGCTTAGGTATGGATTGTCGATATTGCCATTCACAAGTAGAGAGATCTCCAGTGGCTGGTGTTCCCTCTACGGAAACTTGTTTGAATTGTCATTCTGTCGTTAAGAATGATTCTCCAGAAATTGAGAAGCTACAAGGTTATCACGATGCGAATCAACCAGTTCCTTGGGTTAAAGTACACAAGTTGCCAGAGTATGCTTATTTTGATCATAGTGCTCATGTGAATAAAGGTGTGAGTTGTGTAGAATGTCACGGTCGAGTAGACCAGATGCGAGAAGTTATGCAAAAAAAATCTTTATCAATGAGTTTTTGCTTAGATTGCCATCGTAACCCAGTTACTCGAGTACGTGATAAGTCCTTGGTGACTAATTTAGGTTGGAAACCAGCTGATGATAATTTAGACCCTATTCAATACGGTAAAGAGATTATTAATAAATATCATATTAAACCTAGAGTGGATTGTTCAACATGTCATCGTTAAAAGATCAAAAAAATCAAGATTTTAATCAAAGAAAAAGAGGAGATGGAGGTCAATTCAACTCTTTAGCAATGTCGTCTTGGAAAAGTTTGGATGAATTGTCCAACTCTGAAGGTTTTCAAAATTTTGTTCATCAAGAATTTCCAAAACAGGCTTCAGAAATTTCTGGGTCAGGTGTTTCTAGACGTCAATTTCTAGGATTGATGTCTTCGTCTATAGCTTTGGCTGGTATTACAAATTGTAATTTAATACGTCGACCTAAAGAACATATATTGCCTTACAATAACCAACCTGAAAATATTGTTCCAGGTCGTCCTACTTATTATACAACTGCTGTTGCGATTGGTCAAGAGGTAACAGGCTTATTAGTAGAAACACATGAAGGTCGTCCTACAAAAATAGAAGGAAATTCAAAGCATCCAAGCAACCTAGGATCTACAAATTCTTTCCACCAAGCGGAAATCTTAAATCTTTATAATCCGAATCGCCTACAATTTATTACGGCTTATGATAAAAAGGTTTCAGAAAGTTTTTTTAGAAAAGAACTTTTAGCTCTTATTGATAAACACAAATTTCGTAAAGGTGCTGGTCTTGTGTTTCTAGCCGAATACTTTACATCTCCTTCTCTTTATGATTTAAAGAGAAAAATCAGAAAAAAGCTACCCAAAGCAGAATGGTATACTTATGAACCAGTAAATCAAGACTTATCTGAAAATGCTTTAAGCAAAATTATTGGGCAGTCATCTTTTGCTCGTTATGATTTTAAAAAAGCTTCTAGAATTGTTTCTTTTGATTGCGATTTTTTGGGTCAAGAAGTAGATAGTATTTTGTACTCTAAAGATTTTGTTTTTCGTCGAGATGTTGATGCTCATATAAAAATGAACCGTCTTTATATGTTGGAATCTCAATACTCTCTTACGGGAGTTAGAGCTGATCATCGTTTTGCTTTAAATCCTAGAGAAGTTCAGAACAGCTTATGGATAATGGCTGATTGTTTTTATAATTCTATAGGATTAGAATTGCCTTATGGCGTTCAAAAAGTTTTTATAAATACAATTAGACAGGCTGTTGGTTTAATCCCAAGAGAAGTTAAAGAAAAAACAAAGTGGTTACCAGCTCTTTGTCGTGATTTAATTCAGTATAAAGGGGAAAGTTTAATTTGTGTGGGTCAAGATCAGCCTGAATCATTACATGCATTAGCTCATCTTTTAAATGAGAGTCTAAATTCCGTAGGTAAAACCGTCTTTTATCTTCCACACCAAACGAAGGTTTATAATCAAAGCTCTAATAAGGTATCGTCTCTCTCTACTTTGAGTCGCCGAATGGCTCAAAATAAAATAGAAACACTTTTTATTTTAGGAGGGAATCCTAGCTTTTTGGCTCCGGGTGATGTTAATTTTAGTTCAGTGATTAAAAAGATAAAGAATACATTTTATTTAGGCTTTTTTGAAAACGAAACATCAAGGGATTGCAATTGGGTCATTCCTCAATCTCATTTCTTGGAATCATGGGGAGATGTCCAAACGCGTGATGGTATTGTTAGTATTGTTCAGCCTTGTATTATGCCCTTGTATAATTCAATGAGTCCTCTTTTATTATTAGATACAATCTTGGGTGGTAAACATGATGAATTAGGAATTGTTAAAGACTATTGGCAAAAAAAATATAACAATTCTTTGCGTTTTGATAGTCTTTGGAAATTAGCCTTAAAGAGAGGTGTCTTAAAAAATAATAAAAAGACTTCAATTCGATTTATAACAAATGCCTCTGCACTTAAGAAGTTTTGTCTTTTGTATATTGAAGATCTGCGTGATATTCAAAATAAAAAAAGTATGGTTCAATTGGCTTTTAAGCCTCATGCAACTCAGTATGATGGTCGCTACGCTGAAAATACATGGTTGCAAGAGTTGCCAGACCCTCTTACTCGATTGACATGGGATAATGCTGCGATTATAAATGTAAAAACAGCTAAAAAATATAATTTAATGGGCGATTTTTTAGATGGTAACAGCGGTATAGCTTTGGGAAAAAATAATGTTAAAATGATTCGACTTGCTGCCAATAAAAGAGTAATTGATTTACCCGTTTTTATTTTACCTGGTATAAGTGACGATACAATTATTCTTAATGTTGGATATGGTCGTTCCGTAGTAAGTGAAGTTAGTCAAGGAACAGGTTTTGATGTATCACCGTTACGTTCTACAAAACATTTTTACAATGTATGTGACGCATCTATTTCGACATTGTCTAAAAGCTATCCTTTAGCTTGTGTTCAAGAGCATTGGTCTATGGAAGGTCGAGATTTAGCTCGACTTAAAGACCAAAAAGAAAAAGAAGATCATCACGCTGGTCGCCATGGGGTAGCTCCGAGTCTTTTTAAAGAGCAAGACTATTCTCAAGGTCATCAATGGGGAATGACAATAGATCTTAATAAATGCACGGGTTGTGGAACTTGTGTAACTTCGTGTCAGGCTGAAAACAACATACCAGTTGTTGGTAAAAAAGATGTTATTCTAAATCGTGAAATGCATTGGATTCGCATGGATCGTTATTTTGTTGGTGATGAAGATAATCCATTTGTAGTACACCAAGCTGTTGCTTGTCAGCATTGTGAGATGGCTCCGTGTGAAACAGTTTGTCCTGTTAGTGCGACCACACATTCTACAGAAGGTTTAAATGAAATGACTTACAATCGTTGTATAGGAACGCGTTATTGTTCAAATAATTGTCCTTACAAAGTACGTCGTTTTAACTTTTTTAATTACACGAATGAATTTGAAGAAACTGAAAAAATGGTACATAATCCAGATGTTAGTCTTCGTTTTAGAGGGGTAATGGAAAAATGTACTTATTGTGTGCAACGTATTAATGAAAAGCGTATTGAACATAAAAATCAAGGAGAAGAGGTTATACCTGATTCTTCAATTACTACCGCTTGTGAACAATCATGTCCTGCTGATGCTATTATTTTTGGTAATATTAATGACCCAAAAAGTCGTGTTGCTCAGAGTAAAAGAAGCAAAAGAAATTATGACTTGTTGGCAGAATTAAATACGCGTCCTAGAACTTCTTATTTGGGTCGAGTGCTAAATCAAAATCCAGAAATTAAAAATTATGTAAAGCAAATTAAATCAGTTTCAGCACATCATTAATTATGAATCAAGATTTTTCCAGTAAACAAATAACTAGAGTGCCTCTTATATTGAATGATAGAAGCTATAGTGAGGTAACAGATCTTGTTTCCAATCCCATTGAAGTTTCATTAAGAAAGACTCCATCATGGATATTAATAGGTTTAATGAGCTCTTTATCCTTATTAGGGCTATTGGGTTCTGTTATTTTTTACTTAGTTTGGGAAGGTTTAGGTGTTTGGGGATTAAATGTACCTAACGGTTGGGGTTGGGCGATTGTCAACTTTGTTTGGTGGATTGGTATTGGTCATGCTGGAACTCTTATTTCTGCTATCTTGTTCTTGTTTCGTCAGAATTGGCGTACTGGAATTAATCGCTTTGCTGAAGCGATGACTGTCTTTGCTGTGATGTGTGCTTTAATTTTTCCAGGAATTCATGTAGGTAGAATTTGGGTTGCTTATTATATGTTTCCTCTACCTAATCAAATGGATATTTGGCCAAATTTTAGAAGTCCTTTGTTGTGGGATATTGTTGCAGTAAGTACTTATGGTTTAGTCTCTTTTATGTTTTGGTATGTTGGTTTAATTCCAGATCTTGCTACTATTCGGGATCGTGCAACCAATCGTGTTCGTAAATTAATATATGGTATTTTTGCTTTAGGGTGGAGAGGAGCAAACCGTCATTGGAAACATTATGAAAAGGCTTACCTCATTTTAGCAGGAATTGCAACGCCATTAGTATTATCTGTACACAGTATCGTAAGTTTTGATTTTGCGGTTTCTAATTTGCCAGGTTGGCACACTACCATCTTCCCTCCTTATTTTGTTGCAGGAGCGGTGTTTTCTGGTTTTGCTTTGGTATCTACCTTAATGATTATTGCGAGAAGTGTATTTAACTTTAAAGATTTGGTAACTATACATCATATGGAAAATATGAATAAAATTATGTTACTTACTGGTTCTTTAGTTGGGTATGCTTATGCTATGGAATTTTTTATAGCTTGGTATAGCGGTAATCCTTATGAACAATTTGCTTTTGTTAATCGTGCTTTTGGTGCTTTTGGTTGGGCATACTGGATTATGATTACTTGTAATGTGATTAGTCCGCAATTGTTTTGGTTCAAAAAGATTCGTCAAAATATGTTGATTACTTTTATTATCACTATTTTTATTAATATAGGAATGTGGTTTGAAAGGTTTGTAATTACAATTACATTACACGCTGACTTCTTACCATCAAGCTGGGGTTACTATCGTCCAACATGGGTTGATGTTTGTACTTATTTGGGTAGCTTTGGACTTTTCTTTACTTTATTTTTGTTATTTTTGCGATTTATACCACAAATTGCAATTTCTGAAATTAAAAATGTTATGTCTTCCGAAGAACACGCTAAACATCATAAGGAGTTACATTCTGATGTTTGAGAAAAAAGATAGTCTTATTTTAGCTGAGTACGAAACAGAAAGTGATTTACTTAAAGCTGCTGAAAAAATAAAAGATTTAGGTTACCGTAATTGGGATACGCATAGTCCTTACCCTATTCATGGCATGGATGATGCAATGGGTCTTAAAAAATCAAAATTAGGTTGGCTTTCTTTTATTTTTGGAATGATTGGTGCTAGTGGAGCCTTTTTGTTACAGTGGTGGATTAGTGTTCACGCATATCCTCTTGTTATTTCTGGAAAACCATTGAATAGTTACCCTGCTTTTATACCTATCACTTTTGAAGGTGGGATTCTATTTACGGCTTTAGCTACAGTATTTGGAATGTTATTTTTAAATAGGCTACCTCAGTGGTATCATGTTTTGTTTTTAAGTCAGCGTTTTCAAAAAGCAACTGATAATGGTTTTTTTATTAGTTTAGAAGCTAAAGATCCACAGTACGATCGAGAGTTTTTAACAACTTTTGTTAAAGAGATAGGTGCTGTTTATGTTGAGGTGGTTCAAGATGATGAATAAAATTTTGGTACTTATTGCATTATATATCTCTGTTTTGATAGGAGGATGTAGAGGTCAACTTTCTGAAGAGCCTCCGATTCATTTAAATCCAAATATGGATAACCAACAAAAAAGTCGCCCCTATGGGAAAAATAGTTTTTTTAAAGATAAAAGAAGTATGAGACCCTCTCCAGAAGGTGTTGTTGCTTGGACTACTAAAAATGTGAGTGACTCTTATGAAACAGGTAAAACTTCAAAGGGTTTTCTAAGAAAAAATCCAGAAAAATTAACGGAGCAGTTTATTCGTCGAGGACAAGAACGTTTTAATATTTATTGTTCAGTTTGTCATGGCTATACTGGTTTAGGAAATGGTATTGTTATACGAAAGGGTTTTGTACCTGCACCTAGCTATCTAGATGATAGGATTTTATCTCTTTCTGACGGAGAATTTTTTTCTGTAATTACAAATGGTGTTAGAAGTATGCCAGCTTATGCTAAACAAATTTTAGTTAAGGATCGATGGGCAATTGTCAGTTACATTCGAGCTTTGCAAAAAGCAGGTAAAGCTTCTAGTAAACATGTTCCAGTTAACCTAAGGTAGAGAGATAGACATAATGGGCAAAGAAAATCAAAAAATAAAGGCAAAATTTTTAACAAAGTTTTTTTTCTTCTTAGGTATGTGTGGTGGAATTGGCCTGCTTTTTTCGTTTTTTAACGATAAAGAGCAGTTTGCATTTTCTTATTTGGTAAGTTTTGTTTACTTCCTTTCTTTAAGTTTAGGTGGATTGTGGTTTGTATTGATGCAACATGTGGCTAAAGCGGGATGGAGTGTTCTCGTCCGTCGTATAGGTGAAATGGTATCCTCTAATTTATTTTGGATGGGTCTTTTCATTTTACCTCTTCTCTTTTATAGTACAGGAGACTTATTTCCTTGGCTTCAAAAAGAAGCGAGTCATGATGCTATTTTAGTTGGAAAAAGTTTTTACCTTAATTTACCATTTTTCTTCATTAGAACTCTAATTTACTTTGTATTTTGGGCATGGATTTCAAAAACATTATATTCTATTTCTTTGAAACAAGATTATACTGGTAAAGTTGATTTGACAACAAAAATGCATAATAGAGCTATCTTTGGTGTCATTATGTTTACTTTAACATTGACATTTTTCTCTTTTGATTGGATTATGTCTTTAGATCCACATTGGTTTTCTACTATTTTTGGAATTTATTATTTAGCTTGTTCTATTGTTGGTTTTTTAGCTTTGCTTGCCCTAATAATGGGTGTGCTCAAAAGTTCAGGGTATCTGAAGGGTTTGTATAGCATAGAGCATCAACATGATATAGGTAAGTTGCTTTTTGCTTTCAATGTGTTTTGGATTTACATAGCCTTTTCTCAATTTATGTTGATTTGGTACGCAAATCTTGGAGAGGAAACAACTTTTTATCATTTACGTTCTAATGGTAATTGGAAAGAGTTTAGTACTGTTTTACCTATTTTACATTTTGTGATCCCCTTCTTCTTTTTAATTTCTAGAGAAGTAAAGAGAAATACTTTTGCTTTATCTATTGCTGCTGTTTGGTTACTTATTGTAAATTATTTAGATATTTATTGGCTTATCATGCCAAATTATCAGAGGACAGGAGCTTCTTTTGGTTGGACTGATGTTATGAGTATCTTATTTGTTGGTGGATTTTTCTTTTATATGTTACTTACTAAAATGCAGTCGGAGTCTTTGTTTCCAAAAAAAGATCCTTATTTGCATGAATCCTTGAATTTTAAAAACAGGTAGTCTCTTATGGATACAAATCAAGAAACAGAAAATATCCCTAAACTTTATGTTGTTTTAACAATTTTGTTTATTGTTGTTACGGTTATTGTTACATTTGTCGGTGCTATTTTTTTTGTACAAAATTATAAAGCAAGCATCTATGGAGCATCAAGGTCTGAGCAAGGTACATCTGTTGAAATTAATTTGATTAAGTCAAAAGAATTGGCTATACTTTCTAGCTATAAAAAAATAGGTAATGATCAATATCGAATTCCTATTGATAAAGCAATTAAAGAATTAGTTGACTAGTTCTTAGAAGATTATTTTGAAATCTTTATTAATTATAGGTTTATTCGTTTTTTCTGTTTTTTCGAAAGAACAGTTACCTATTGATTTAGAAAAAGTTGGAGTTGTAGAGCACTTAGGCGATACTTTAAATTTAAATTTACCAGTTACAAACAGTGTTGGAGAAACACGACCTTTAGCTGCTTATTTTGAGCCAGGAAAGCCCGTTTTATTAACAACGGTATACTACGAATGCCCAATGCTTTGCAATGTAATTTTGAATAGTCTTATTACAGGTTTAGATCAAATGAAATGGATTCCTGGAAAAGAGTTTAAAATTGTTAGCATTAGCATAGACCCAGAAGAAGGAAGCAAATTGGCAAAAGCTAAAAAAGGCTTTTATATTGATGCAATGAAAAATAAGCCGATTCATGACGGGTGGGATTTTTTTACTGCATCTAAGGAAGTTATCAAAGAAATTACTTCTACAGTAGGATTTAATTATAAAAAATTGGATAATGGGGAATATTCTCATGGAGCGGCTATTTTTGTTCTCTCGGATAATGGTCAATTAATGCGTTATATTTATGGGATAGATTACACTGGCTTCAAGCTGAAAAGGTCTTTATTAGATGCTAAAAATAAAAAACAAGTCTCCGTAATTGATAAAATCATTATGTTTTGTTATCAATACAGTAAAGATGCTAAAGGATACATTTTGTTTGCTAAAAACTTAATGACAGCAAGTGGGATTTTTATTTTATTTATTGTGTCTTTTGTGTTGTTTTATTTTTGGATAAAAGAATTTAAAAAAATGAAGAAAAGGGACTAAATGAGCGAAGATATGAATTTTTTACTGCCAGAAAAGGCGTCTACATTTATAAGATTTTTTGATCCTCTGTATTACGGGTACACTTATATGGCTTTAGTGATTTTAGCCGTAATAACACTTGTAGTGGTTCTTTTTGCAATACGTTATCGTCGAAAAAATGAAGCACAGCTTGCTAAAAAACAAATTACACATAATCTTTTATTAGAAATTATTTGGACGACTGTTCCTGCAATTATTTTTATGTTTTTGTTTATTTTAGGTTGGAAAGGCTTCATTAAGATGAGTATTTCTCCAATTGACTCTATGCAAATTAATGTTGTTGGACAAAAATGGAAATGGACTTTCAATTACGAAAATGGTGCAAGTGAAGATACTCTTGTTATTCCCGAGAACACAAATATTAAATTGTTAATGACATCCAGAGATGTTTTACATTCTGTTTTTATTCCAGCTTTTAGAACTAAAAAAGATGTATTACCTAATCGTTATACAACTCTTTGGTTTAATGCAATAAAAAAAGGGTCTTATCATTTATTTTGTACAGAATTTTGTGGAAGGGATCACTCTCGCATGGTTACTAAAGTAAAAGTAATTTCAAAAGAAGCTTATTTAGAGTGGTTGAAAAAAGCAGAAAAAGGACCAAAGGGAACACCTGCAGAAATTGGAGCAATTCTTTACAATAAAAAAGGTTGTAATGCTTGTCATTCGGTTGATGGTTCTCGAATTTTAGGACCAACATGGAAGGGTCTTTGGGGAAGTAAAACTTCAATTACTGGGCAGGGGAAGGTGCTAGTAGACGAAAATTACATCAGAGAATCTATAACAGAGCCTGCAGTTAAAATTGTAGAGAGTTATCCTCCAGTTATGCCAACTTACAAAGGTCAATTATCTGATTCTGAAATTGATGCTATTATTGTTTACATTAAGACATTAAAATAAGGTCATTAAATTATCATGAGTGAAAATCCTAATATCAATTTTTATAAAGCAGAAAAAGGTTTATGGTCTTGGTTAACAACTGTTGATCATAAGCGTATAGGGTTAATGTATCTAGCAGGAGTTTGCTTAGCATTTCTATTGGGAGGTGTGATGGCATTGACTTTGCGTTTAGAATTATTTTCTCCAGCAGAAGGTTTTGTCTCTTCTGATGGATATAATCAACTGTATACATTACATGGTGTTATCATGGTTTTTCTTTTTGTAATCCCTGCTATACCAGGTGCGCTTGGAAATTTTTTCTTGCCAATTCAAATGGGAGCTCCAGATGTTGCTTTTCCTAAACTAAACCTATTAAGTTTTTATCTTTGGTTAGTAGGTTTGGTAATCTCTTTATTTGCTATTCTCATTGGTGGCTTAGATTCGGGTTGGACTTTTTATGCTCCTTATTCTATTTCTGAAAATCCAGCTGTTTTATGGGCTACTACTGCTGCATTTATTTTGGGTTTCTCTTCTATATTAACAGGGATAAATTTTGTTGTAACTGTTCACAAGTTAAGAACGAAAGGTCTTACTTGGAAAAGAATGCCTCTGTTTACTTGGGCTTTATATTCAACAGCTATAGTACAAGTTATTGCAACCCCAGTTATCGGAGTTACTTTGCTACTTTTGATTTTAGAAAATGTGATGCATATAGGAATTTTTGATCCAGCCTTAGGTGGTGATCCTGTGTTATTTCAACATTTCTTTTGGTTTTACTCTCATCCAGCTGTTTACATTATGGTGTTACCAGCTTTTGGAATTGTTTCTGCTATTATTCCAACATTTTCTCGTCGAACGATTTTTGGAAGAACGGCAATTATGGTTTCGACGGTTATCATCGCTCTTGTGGGATTTCTTGTTTGGGGACACCATATGTTTGTTTCTGGTCAATCCGTTGTTGGTTCTACAGTATTTTCGTTTCTTACTTTCTTTGTTGGTATTCCAACAGCGATTAAAGTCTTTAATTGGCTTATGACTCTTTACAAGGGCTCTATAGATCTTAGAACACCAATGTTGTATGCTTTGAACTTTTTGATTCTGTTTTCAATAGGGGGCTTAACTGGAATTATTTTAGCTATTCTTTCTTTGGACATACATTTGCATGATACTTATTATGTAGTCGCACATTTTCACTATACGATGATGGGTGGTGCTGTAACGGGTTTCTTAGCTGGAATACATTATTTTTGGCCAAAAATGATTGGTAAAATGTATAATGAACTATGTGGTCGTATTAGTGCTGTTTTATTTTTCGTTGCTTTTAACCTTATTTTTATTCCTCAGTTTATTATGGGTTCTTTGGGAATGCCACGTCGTTATTATACTTATGCTCCTGAATTTACAATCTATCATCAGTTGTCAACGATTGGAGCTTTACTTATGGGAGCAACTTTATTTTTTACTTTGGTATATCTTGTACATTCTATTTTTAGAGGTAAAAAAGCAGTTGATAACCCTTGGGGAGGAACAACTTTAGAATGGACGAATACGAAAACACCACCTGTTCAATTTAATTTTGAAGAGCCTCCAGTTGTGACTCAGATGCCATACATTTATGATGCGGAGGAAAAATAATGAGCATACCAGAAAATGTCGTTAGGCACCATGTTGCTCACCATTTTAAATCAGGTGAACAGGAATTTCAATCAGCTAAATTAGGAATGTGGCTTTTCCTAACAACAGAGATTATGTTGTTTGGTGGTCTATTTTGTGCATATGTAGTTTTTAGAGCATTATATCCAGATATGTTTGCTGAAGCATCAGCTACTTTAGATTGGAAATTAGGAGGTATAAATACTCTCATTTTAATTGCCAGTTCTTTTACAATGGCAATGGCTGTGCGTAATGCTCAAATGAATCAATTTAGAGCATTAGTGATTAATTTAGTGATTACTTTCTTATGTGCTGGTGCTTTCATGGTGGTAAAGTATTTTGAATATGCTCATAAAATTCACGAAGGTACTTTATGGGCTGGGAGTTTTTCAGCAGCAGGTTTTGAAGATCCTAGAACACCTATTTTTTTTGGAATTTATTTTTTGATGACAGGTTTACATGGATTTCATATTCTAATTGGAATGGCCTTTATTGCTTGGCTTGTTTATCGTTCTTGGCATCGTCATTTTTATTCTGAGTATTTTACACCAGTCGAAATGGTTGGTTTATACTGGCATATTGTTGATATTATTTGGATTTTCTTATATCCTTTACTGTACCTTATTAATGGAGCGAGTTTATAATGAGTGGAAGTCATCATGCTATACCTTTTAAATATTTAGTTAGAACTTTTATAGCTCTAATTTTCTTTACAGTGTTAACTGTTGTTACTTCATCCTTGGATGTAGGTCATTTCCACAATTTACATATTATTATTGCTGTCGCTATTGCATCTGTTAAAGTCGCAATTGTAGGTATGTATTTTATGGGATTAAATTTTGACAAGCGTTTGAATGTAGTGATTTTTTTAGGAAATTTTTTATTTTTATTCTTGTTTATTTTTATTACTGTTGCTGATTTAAAAACACGTAGTTACGGTGATTATCAAGATGATCAATTGGTTCCTTTTGAATCACCTGTTGATGTAGCTAATGAGAAATAGGGTTAATTAAAACCTTATCTTTGTTATCCAGTATTTTAATTAACTTAGGAAGATTTAAAATTGTCTCGTCAAATTCCAAAAAAATTTAAAGAAGCTCAACATTCTCTATCTTGGAGTCGTCTGTTATTATTTTTTTTAGGAGGTTCGTCTTTATTTATCTCCATTTTAATTGTGTTTTTATTTTTAGCAGTTTGGATTCCAGCTAAGAAATTTATTTCAGAAAAACCTTTTGAAATTGATTATATTCCAACCTCAGAAATGGAAGAAGAACTAGTTTCTAAAAAATTGAAAACATTTTTTCTTGAAACTGTTGACAATTCTTCAGATACATTATCTTTTGATGGAATAGAATTCAATCATCTTGTTAATGTTAGTCCTTTAGTAAAGGATTATAAAGTTAAGTACTTGATTACTTTGGGTGATAGTACTTTTAACTTGAGATGCGTAGCTCCTTTAGCTTCTGTCCGTAACCAAATGGTAAGTATTGTTCGTTTTCTAAACATTGACGGATATCTAAATGCCGAATTAGAAGGTTTGTTTAAGATTAAGGGGAAAAAAATCTTGATGGTTTCAATATATTCTCAAATGAATGGATTACCAGCTCCTTTTGCTTTACTTGGTGGACGTACAAATGTAGATATCTTGAAATATTTTCCAAATCGATTTTTATATGATAAGAACCGAAAAGAATTAAAGGAAATATTTATTCGTAATAAAAAAGTGTATGTTGTAAGACAGTAGTAGGCTCAAACCTCTTTTGAAATAAGAGGTGTATCTCTTAAATATTAAAAAATAATTATATAACAATCTCAAATTTCTTTGTTATTTTTTTAACTTTGAAGTTAATAGTTTTCGAAACTAAAAAGGCAATATAAGGGCAATTCATGTTAAATAAAGTTGAAGATGCAATTCAGGATATTCGCAACGGAAAAATGGTCGTTGTCGTTGATGATGAGGATCGAGAAAATGAAGGTGATTTAGTCCTTGCTGCTGAATTTGCAACGCCTGAAAAGGTTAATTTTATTTTAAAACACGCTAGGGGACTTGTTTGTGTTGCCCTTAAAGAAAAAAGAATAATCGAATTAAATTTACCCCCTATGGTAAGTCGTAATCAAATGTCTTTGAATACAGCTTTTACTGTTTCCGTTGAAGTTAAAGAAGGTATTACTACAGGGATCTCGGCACAGGATCGAAGCCGAACGATTCAGGCTCTAGCTAATCCAAATCTTTTATCTGATGATTTTGTTAAACCAGGGCATATTTTTCCACTACAAGCAAAAAAAGGTGGTGTGTTGGTAAGAGCTGGTCATACGGAAGCGTCTATTGATTTATGCGAAGCTGCGGAAGTTTTCTCAGCAGGGGTCATTTGCGAAATTTTAAATGACGATGGTACGATGGCTCGTTTACCAGAGCTTAAAACATTTGCAAAAGAGTTTGATTTAAAAATTATTTCTATTGCTGATTTAATCTCCTATCGTCGGAATAATCAAATTTTAATTGAAAAAATGGCTGCACCTAAGATGCCTACACGTTATGGCTTGTTTCAGGCCGTTACATTTAGAGAAACAATGACGGGACAGGAGCATTTGGCTTTAATGAACGGAGAAATAGATCCATCTAAGCCTGTTTTAACTCGAATTCACTCCGAATGTTTAACAGGAGATGCTTTAGGCTCTTCTCGTTGTGATTGTGGTCAGCAGTTAGATTTGGCTATGAAAATGATTGCTAAAGAGGGTGGAATTTTAGTTTATATGAGACAAGAAGGTCGAGGTATCGGTTTGTTAAAGAAAATGCAAGCATATGAATTACAAGATCAAGGGATGGATACTGTGGAAGCTAATATTCATTTAGGTTTTTCACCAGATATGAGAAATTATGGAATAGGAGCTCAAATTTTGTCATCTTTAGGCGTTCGTAAAATGCATTTGATTACGAATAATCCAGAAAAGAGGATAGGCTTGAGTTCTCATGGATTAGATATTGTTAAGAGAGTACCTCTTGAAATTCAATCTAATGTACATAATCAACATTATTTAAAAATTAAAAAAGAAAAAATGGGACACGACCTTAGAGGAATCTAAATGAAAGAAATAAAAGGTATACCAAATGCTAGTGGGCAAAGAATTGGGATTGTTGTTGCTAGGTTTTATCGAGATATTGCTGATTGTTTATTAAATGGAGCTTTAAAATGTATACAAAATTATGATGGAGATTTAGACAATGTTACGGTTGTTGATGTTCCTGGTGCTTTTGAAGTGCCTCAAGCATCTAAGCATATGTTAGAATCCCAAAAGTACGATGCAATTGTTACTTTAGGTTTAGTTGTTAAAGGAGAAACCCATCATTTTAATTATATAAATAATTCTATGGCTCAACAGCTTTCTGTAATGAGTATTGAATCTGATGTTCCAATTGTTTTTGGTGTTTTAACCACGCTTAACCAAAAACAAGCTCAACACCGTTCCAAAGAAGACAATAATAAAGGTTGGACTGTGACCGAAACTGCTTTAACAATGCTTTCTGTCTTAAAGCAAATTAAACATGCAAAGTAAAAGTCAGCGAAAGTCTCGAGAATTTGCTTTACAATTTTTGTATGCTTTACATATGAGTGGTAAAGATGGATTAGATTGTTATGAACTGAAACAAATTTTGTTAACAGAATTAAATTTGAGTCAACTTTTGTTAGAATATGGAGAAAATCTGGTACTTTCTATACAAAAGAATCAGGCCATTTTAGATGAGGTGATTCAAAGGTATTCTGAAAAATGGGATTTACAATCTATTTCTATTATTGAAAGATTTATACTTTTAATTGCCTCTGCAGAGCTTTATTATTATAAATCAATTCCTATTAAAGTTGTGATTACTGAGGCTGTTCAACTGTCAAAAAAATATTCGGCGAAAAATTCTTTTCAATTTGTTAATGGAATTTTAAATGCAATAAGTCAAGACCTGCCATGTTAAATAATTAAAAAAATAGAAAAGTCTGTTTTCAATTGATTTTCAAGGGTATAAAAATTAATTTGTGTATGGTGTTAATTCAACGGATCTACTTAATTTTGATTAAAATCTACAAAAGCATTGGGGAATGATATAGATGAGTTCTCAATTAGAAAACTTTCATTTGAACACTTTCTATTCTCTGTTTAATATTATCTAAAGTAGCTCTTACCCATTCTTGCCTATTTTAAAAGTGATCATGCAGATCTTTTTCAACTTCTCTAAAGTGATGAGTCAGCCCTTTATATTCCATTTTATAGTTTCTATTGAAGTCACTTATTTGGTATGAATTTAATCTACATTTCCAGTTCGTAGCAATTCTAACTTTGTATCGTTAGGTTACTATGTATATCCATTTTCTAGTAAATTTACTTAAGTACAAATGATTTAAATCACATCAGTGGTTTTGGAAAATGAATTTTGTGGAATAGATTGTTATGGTGACATTATGATTGATACAGTTTTAAATATTGTTACGAAAATCATGTAAAGATTATGTAGTTACAGTCTATATTACTAATAATTGAAGTAATGAGGAATATAGTTTTTTTATTAACTTGCTGGAATTATAAAGTATTGTTACCTTTGTGAAATTAGGGTCGGAGGTTCTTATGATTAGGTTATTTACATTTATAGTGCTAGCATTATCTGTTTTCAATTGTAATTTGTTTGGAAACTTAGAGCCGAGTTCAGTAAGTGTAAGTAGCGTGAGTGTTGATAATTCTAGCGTAGATCTATCAGTGGGAGGTAGATTAACAGTAGTAGCGACAGTATCACCATCTGATGCGACAGACCAAGCATTGACATGGTCAAGTAGTGATAGATCAAAAGTGATAGTATCATCTCTTGGCGTAATAACAGGAGTATCAATAGGAACAGCAACTATCACCGTAACGACAACAGATGGAGAGTACACAGCGGGAGTGGCTGTAACAGTAACAGCAGCAGTAAGTGTAAGTAGCGTGAGTGTTGATAATTCTAGCGTAGGTCTATTAGTGGGAGGTAGATTAACAGTAGTAGCGACAGTATCACCACCTGATGCGACAGACCAAGCATTGACATGGTCAAGTAGTGATAGATCAAAAGTGAGAGTATCATCTTCTGGCGTAATAACAGGAGTATCAATAGGAACAGCAACTATCACCGTAACGACAACAGATGGAGAGTACACAGACACAGTAGCTGTAACAGTAACAGCAGAATTAGTAAGTGTAAGTGGTGTGAGTGTTAATAATCCTACAGTAAGTATAGCAGTGAGCGACTCGTCAAAATTAATAGCGACAGTATCACCACTTGATGCGACAAATCAATTATTGACATGGTTAAGTTCTGATAGATCAAAAGTGAGAGTATCATCTTCTGGTGTAATAACAGGAGTATCTTCGGGAACAGCAACCATAAGAGTAACGACAGTAGATGGAAATTACAGTACTGTAGTGAAAGTAAGCATAATAGCAATAGTGGTAAGCGTAAGTGGTGTGAGTGTTAATAATCCTATAGTAAGTATAGTAGTGAGCGACTCGTCAAAATTAATAGCGATAGTATCACCACCTGATGCGACAAACCAATCAGTAAGATGGTCAAGTAGTGATGAATTAATAGCGACCGTATCATCTTCTGGTGTAATAACAGGAGTATCTTCGGGTGCAGCAACTGTCAGAGTAATGACAGTAGATGGAAATTACAGTACTATAGTGAATGTAAGAATAATAGTACCAGTAGTAAGCGTACGTGGTGTGAGTGTTGATAATTCTAGAGTAGGTCTATTAGTGGGAGGTAGATTAACAGTAGTAGCGACAGTATCACCACCTGATGCAAACCAATCAGTGACATGGTCAAGTAGTGATGCTGGTATAGTGACTGTATCAGATGGAGTAATAACCGGAGTATCCGCAGGAGAAGCGAAAATACTAGCGACTTCTACAGTAGATGATTCTAAAGCAGATACAGTAACGGTGACAGTAACAGCGTCAGCATCAGTAAGGAGTGTCACTTTGAATAAAGCGACATCAAGTATTAAAGTAGGAAGCAGTGAACAATTAACAGTGTCAGTAATAGTATTGGGTGGAGCGTCACAATCAGTGAGTTGGACAAGTAGTGATGTTGGTATAGCGACTGTATCACAGGGAGTAATAACAGGTATATCAGAAGGAGAAGCGAAAATACTAGCGACTTCTACAGTGGATGTTTCTAAAGCAGATACAGTAACGGTGACAGTAACAGCGTCAGCAGTAAATGTAACCCCATTGGTAAGGAGTGTCACTTTGAATAAAGCGACATCAAGTATTAAAGTAGGAAGCAGTGAACAATTAATAGTGGCAGTAATAGTATTGGGTGGAGCGTCACAATCAGTGAGTTGGACAAGTAGTGATGCTGGTATAGTGACTGTATCACAGGGAGTAATAACAGGTATATCAGAAGGAGAAGCGAAAATACTAGCGACTTCTACAGTAGATGATTCTAAAGCAGATACAGTAACGGTGACAGTAACAGCGTCAGCATCGGTAAGGAGTGTCACTTTGAATAAAGCGACATCAAGTATTAAAGTAGGAAGCAGTGAACAATTAACAGTGTCAGTAATAGTATTGGGTGGAGCGTCACAATCAGTGAGTTGGACAAGTAGTGATGCTGGTATAGCGACTGTATCACAGGGAGTAATAACAGGTATATCAGAAGGAGAAGCGAAAATACTAGCGACTTCTACAGTGGATGTTTCTAAAGCAGATACAGTAACGGTGACAGTAACAGCGTCAGCATCGGTAAGGAGTGTCACTTTGAATAAAGCGACATCAAGTATTAAAGTAGGAAGCAGTGAACAATTAACAGTGTCAGTAATAGTATTGGGTGGAGCGTCACAATCAGTGAGTTGGACAAGTAGTGATGTTGGTATAGCGACTGTATCACAGGGAGTAATAACAGGTATATCAGAAGGAGAAGCGAAAATACTAGCGACTTCTACAGTGGATGTTTCTAAAGCAGATACAGTAACGGTGACAGTAACAGCGTCAGCATCAGTAAGGAGTGTCACTTTGAATAAAGCGACATCAAGTATTAAAGTAGGAAGCAGTGAACAATTAACAGTGTCAGTAATAGTATTGGGTGGAGCGTCACAATCAGTGAGTTGGACAAGTAGTGATGCTGGTATAGCGACTGTATCACAGGGAGTAATAACAGGTATATCAGAAGGAGAAGCGAAAATATTAGCGACCTCTACAGTAGATGATTCTAAAGCAGATACAGTAACGGTGACAGTAACAGCGTCAGCATCGGTAAGGAGTGTCACTTTGAATAAAGCGACATCAAGTATTAAAGTAGGAAGCAGTGAACAATTAGCAGTGTCAGTAATAGTATTGGGTGGAGCGTCACAATCAGTGAGTTGGACAAGTAGTGATGCTGGTATAGCGACTGTATCACAGGGAGTAATAACAGGTATATCAGAAGGAGAAGCGAAAATACTAGCGACTTCTACAGTAGATGATTCTAAAGCAGATACAGTAACGGTGACAGTAACAGCGTCAGCATCGGTAAGGAGTGTCACTTTGAATAAAGCGACATCAAGTATTAAAGTAGGAAGCAGTGAACAATTAACAGTGTCAGTAATAGTATTGGGTGGAGCGTCACAATCAGTGAGTTGGACAAGTAGTGATGCTGGTATAGCGACTGTATCACAGGGAGTAATAACAGGTATATCAGAAGGAGAAGCGAAAATATTAGCGACTTCTACAGTAGATGATTCTAAAGCAGATACAGTAACGGTGACAGTAACAGCGTCAGCATCGGTAAGGAGTGTCACTTTGAATAAAGCGACATCAAGTATTAAAGTAGGAAGCAGTGAACAATTAACAGTGTCAGTAATAGTATTGGGTGGAGCGTCACAATCAGTGAGTTGGACAAGTAGTGATGCTGGTATAGCGACTGTATCACAGGGAGTAATAACAGGTATATCAGAAGGAGAAGCGAAAATATTAGCGACTTCTACAGTAGATGATTCTAAAGCAGATACAGTAACGGTGACAGTAACAGCGTCAGCATCGGTAAGGAGTGTCACTTTGAATAAAGCGACATCAAGTATTAAAGTAGGAAGCAGTGAACAATTAATAGTGGCAGTAATAGTATTGGGTGGAGCGTCACAATCAGTGAGTTGGACAAGTAGTGATGCTGGTATAGCGACTGTATCACAGGGAGTAATAACAGGTATATCAGAAGGAGAAGCGAAAATACTAGCGACTTCTACAGTAGATGATTCTAAAGCAGATACAGTAACGGTGACAGTAACAGCGTCAGCATCGGTAAGGAGTGTCACTTTGAATAAAGCGACATCAAGTATTAAAGTAGGAAGCAGTGAACAATTAACAGTAGCAGTAATAGTATTGGGTGGAGCGTCACAATCAGTGAGTTGGACAAGTAGTGATGCTGGTATAGCGACTGTATCACAGGGAGTAATAACAGGTATATCCGCAGGAGAAGCGAAAATACTAGCGACTTCTATCAGTAGATGTTTCTAAAGTAGATACAGTAACGGTGACAGTAACAGCGTCAGCAGTAAATGTAACCCCATTGGTAAGGAGTGTCACTTTGAATAAAGCGACATCAAGTATTAAAGTAGGAAGCAGTGAACAATTAGCAGTGTCAGTAATAGTATTGGGTGGAGCGTCACAATCAGTGAGTTGGACAAGTAGTGATGCTGGTATAGCGACTGTATCACAGGGAGTAATAACAGGTATATCAGAAGGAGAAGCGAAAATATTAGCGACTTCTACAGTAGATGATTCTAAAGCAGATACAGTAACGGTGACAGTAACAGCGTCAGCATCGGTAAGGAGTGTCACTTTGAATAAAGCGACATCAAGTATTAAAGTAGGAAGCAGTGAACAATTAACAGTGTCAGTAATAGTATTGGGTGGAGCGTCACAATCAGTGAGTTGGACAAGTAGTGATGCTGGTATAGCGACTGTATCACAGGGAGTAATAACAGGTATATCAGAAGGAGAAGCGAAAATATTAGCGACTTCTACAGTAGATGATTCTAAAGCAGATACAGTAACGGTGACAGTAACAGCGTCAGCATCAGTAAGGAGTGTCACTTTGAATAAAGCGACATCAAGTATTAAAGTAGGAAGCAGTGAACAATTAACAGTGTCAGTAATAGTATTGGGTGGAGCGTCACAATCAGTGAGTTGGACAAGTAGTGATGCTGGTATAGCGACTGTATCACAGGGAGTAATAACAGGTATATCAGAAGGAGAAGCGAAAATACTAGCGACTTCTACAGTAGATGATTCTAAAGCAGATACAGTAACGGTGACAGTAACAGCGTCAGCATCGGTAAGGAGTGTCACTTTGAATAAAGCGACATCAAGTATTAAAGTAGGAAGCAGTGAACAATTAACAGTGTCAGTAATAGTATTGGGTGGAGCGTCACAATCAGTGAGTTGGACAAGTAGTGATGCTGGTATAGCGACTGTATCACAGGGAGTAATAACAGGTATATCAGAAGGAGAAGCGAAAATATTAGCGACTTCTACAGTGGATGTTTCTAAAGTAGATACAGTAACGGTGACAGTAACAGCGTCAGCATCAGTAAGGAGTGTCACTTTGAATAAAGCGACATCAAGTATTAAAGTAGGAAGCAGTGAACAATTAATAGTGGCAGTAATAGTATTGGGTGGAGCGTCACAATCAGTGAGTTGGACAAGTAGTGATGTTGGTATAGCGACTGTATCACAGGGAATAATAACAGGTATATCAGAAGGAGAAGCGAAAATATTAGCGACTTCTACAGTAGATGATTCTAAAGCAGATACAGTAACGGTGACAGTAACAGCGTCAGCATCGGTAAGGAGTGTCACTTTGAATAAAGCGACATCAAGTATTAAAGTAGGAAGCAGTGAACAATTAATAGTGGCAGTAATAGTATTGGGTGGAGCGTCACAATCAGTGAGTTGGACAAGTAGTGATGCTGGTATAGCGACTGTATCACAGGGAGTAATAACAGGTATATCAGAAGGAGAAGCGAAAATATTAGCGACTTCTACAGTGGATGTTTCTAAAGCAGATACAGTAACGGTGACAGTAACAGCGTCAGCATCGGTAAGGAGTGTCACTTTGAATAAAGCGACATCAAGTATTAAAGTAGGAAGCAGTGAACAATTAACAGTGTCAGTAATAGTATTGGGTGGAGCGTCACAATCAGTGAGTTGGACAAGTAGTGATGTTGGTATAGCGACTGTATCACAGGGAGTAATAACAGGTATATCAGAAGGAGAAGCGAAAATACTAGCGACTTCTACAGTGGATGTTTCTAAAGCAGATACAGTAACGGTGACAGTAACAGCGTCAGCATCAGTAAGGAGTGTCACTTTGAATAAAGCGACATCAAGTATTAAAGTAGGAAGCAGTGAACAATTAACAGTGTCAGTAATAGTATTGGGTGGAGCGTCACAATCAGTGAGTTGGACAAGTAGTGATGCTGGTATAGCGACTGTATCACAGGGAGTAATAACAGGTATATCAGAAGGAGAAGCGAAAATATTAGCGACCTCTACAGTAGATGATTCTAAAGCAGATACAGTAACGGTGACAGTAACAGCGTCAGCATCAGTAAGGAGTGTCACTTTGAATAAAGCGACATCAAGTATTAAAGTAGGAAGCAGTGAACAATTAATAGTGGCAGTAATAGTATTGGGTGGAGCGTCACAATCAGTGACATGGACAAGTAGTGATAATACAATAGCAACAGTCAATTCTAGTGGTGAAATTACGGCATTAATAATAGGAACGGCAATAATCACAGTGACATCTACAGTAGACACGACTCAAAAAGCAACTGCTACAATTACAGTTATAGCAGCAACAGTAAGTGTAAGTGGTGTGAATATTACTAGTCCTACAGTAAGTATAGTAGTGGGAGATGCATCACCAGTTGAAGCAACAGTATTACCAGCTAATGCGACCAATCAATCAGTGACATGGTCAAGTAGTGATTCTTTAGTAGCGACAATTGATGCGAATGGTGTTATCACAGGAGTATCAGTGGGAACAGCTAACATCATAGTAGAAACAACAGAGGGTGAATTTAAGGATACAGTAGTCGTAACAGTAACACCGATATTGGTAACAGGAGTGACTTTAAATACTAATGCTGTTACAGTAGGAGAAAATTCAAGTGCGAGAGTATTGGCGATGGTAGTTCCTAGTGAAGCGACAAACCAAGCAGTGACATGGACAACGAGTGATACCACTGTAGCGACAGTAGATTCAAACGGTGTTATCACAGGAGTATTAGTAGGAACAGCGGACATCATAGTCACAACCACAGAAGGTGAATTTAAAGATACAGTAGTCGTAACAATAACGCCGATATTGGTAACAGGGGTAACTTTAAATACTAATACTGTTACAGTAGGAGAAAATTCAAGTGCGAGAGTATTGGCGATGGTAGTTCCTAGTGATGCAGCGGACACGTCAGTAAGTTGGACAACGAGTGATACTACTGTAGCGACAGTAGATTCGAACGGTGTTATCACAGGAGTATCAGTAGGAACAGCGGACATCATAGTCACAACCACAGAAGGTGAATTTAAAGATACAGTAGTCGTAACAATAACACCGATATTGGTAACAGGGGTAACTTTAGAGGATGGTGTTATTACAGTAGTAAGAAATGCAACTGTGAGAGTCATGGCAACGGTAGTTCCTAGTGAAGCGACAAACCAAGCAGTGACATGGACAACGAGTGATTCTTCAGTAGCGACAGTTGGTTCAAACGGTGTTATCACAGGAGTATCAGTGGGAACAGCTAACATCATAGTAGAAACAACAGAGGGTGAATTTAAAGATACAGTAGTTGTAACAGTAACATCCATATTGGTAACAGGAGTGACTTTAAATACTAATGCTGTTACAGTAGTAAGAAATGCAACTGTAAAAGTCGTGGCAACGGTAGTTCCTAGTGATGCATTAGACAGAGCAGTGACATGGTCAAGTAGTGATTCTTCAGTAGTGACAGTAGATTTAAACGGTGTTATCACAGGAGTATCAGTGGGAATAGCTAACATCATCGTGGAAAAAACAGATCGATATATACTGAATCGATTTAAAGATACAGTAGTCGTAACAGTGGTAATACCAGCAGTAATAAGTGTCTCTCTTGACAAAACAAGATCTGGTATTGTCGTAGGAGCAAAAGACACGGTAACAGCGACAGTAGTATCAGTCGGTGGAGATGCAAAAACAGTCAATTGGAGAACGAGTGATGCCGCTGTAGCGACAATTGATGCGAATGGTGTTATTACAGGAGTATCAGCGGGAACAGCAGTCATCACAGCGACTTCTACAACAGATCTTAATAAAATAGCAAGGTTAGAGATGATAGTAGCAAATAACATTTCAACACCAAACTCTTATCTAATTACTCATACAATAACAGATTTCTATATTGGTGGGGGTATTGACAGAGCAAGTCAAGTAGCAGCCATTTCTAATGGCGATAAAACAACTAATGTTAATAGTCAACCGTATCAAGTACACATTGGTAACATAAGCAATGCGACGATTACTCATAACTTTACTAAGTCTTATAAAAATGGTGTTTATAAATATTATGGTAACAATAATGCTATTAATACTATGAATGGTGCTACTGTACAGTTTATAATTGATGATACTGTTGTTGTTGAAACAGTGACAATTTCAGATGCGACCAAGGATATTACAGTGATTCCTGATCCATCAATTGTTTTTAATAAAGTGGTGACAACCTTTCCGAATCCCTCCGCTTCTTTTTATGAGATAGAGATTTTGGGAAGTGAAGCGACACAATCAGGAGGTATTTATTCTGTAGTGATAGCTATTCCAGCCTCATATGGTGGTTATCTTGAAGTGGGTGAGAGTCTTCAATTATCAGCAATTGTATCGGTGGCAACCTATAGAACTGCAGAGACAGTAACTTGGGAATCAAGCGATCCTACTATAGCGACAGTTGATTCTAGTGGTGAAGTTAGGGTAGTATCAGGAGGAGGCACAGCAACCATCACAGCAATTTCTACAGTAGATCCTACTGTAAAAGGAAAATCAGAGATTATAGTACTAGAAAATATTTCAACAGCGGCTACTATTACTCATACAATAGAAAATGTGTTTCCGATTCATAATAGCGATTATGATACAGAAGCAAAAGTAATAGTAGCGATCTCTGATGGCGATGACACAACGGATGCTAGTAGTTCTGAGCGTTATCAGGTACAGTTTAGTGACTTAAAGAATCCTACTATTACCCATAATTTTTCTAAGACTTATAAAAATGGTGTTTATACCTATTACGGTCGTGACGCGAGGCTTGACATTAATAATATGAATGGTAGTACAGTACAGTTTATGCTTAATAATATTGTTGTTGAAACAGTGACAATTTCAGATGTGACCAAGGATATTAGAGTGGCTTCCAGTCTATCAATTGTTTTTAATAAAGTGGTGACAAATTTTAATAATACCTATGGTGCTTTTTATGAGATAGAGGTTTTGGGGCTTGAAGTGATAGGCTCAGTAGGAGGTGTTTATTCTGTAGAGATAACTGCTCCAGCCTCATATGGTGGTTATCTTGAAGTGGGTGAGAGTCTTCAATTATCAGCAAAGGTATTGGCAAACTTGAGAACCGCAACAACAGTAACTTGGGAATCAAGTGATTCCGCAATAGCCACAGTCAATCAAAGTGGTGAAATTATGGCATTAGTAGGAGGCACAGCAACCATCACAGCAATTTCTATAGCAGAAACGACTCAAACAGCGACTTTTATAATTGGAGTAAGAAAAAATATTTCAACAGGGGCAACTATTACTCATGCAGCATCAAATTTCATTGAGGTTGCGAATAGTGAGTATGACACAGATGCAAAAATGATAGCAGCCATCTCTGATGGTGATAAAACAACTGTGGCTAGTTCTACTAAAGATTATCAAGTATCCATTGGTTACAATTGGACTAGTCGTCCTACTATTACCCATACTTTTTCTAAGACTTATAAAAATGCTATTTATACCTATTATGGTCGTAACGACATGAGTGCTATTGATGAAATGGATGATGCTACTGTATCGTTTATGAATGATACTACTGTTGTTCAAATAGATACAATTAAAGATCCAACACAGGATATTACAGTGATTTCTGATCCATCAACTGTTTTTAATAAAGTGGTAACCTCTTTTCGACTTGGTGCAGTTAAGTTTTATGAGATAGAGATTTTGGGTGTTGAGGTGACGGAATAGTCATACCAACAAAAAACGGAAACCAACAAAAAACCGCGAGATAACAGTTTCTACCATTCTGTACTGGTATTCAATACTTTTCCAATAATCCCGTAGCAAATACCCCCAAAAACCTTGGCATTGACTTGAGGCGGCTAACCAATTTTAGAATAAACTGATTTTTAATTAGTTTATTTTTATTCTTATTATACTTGCTAGAGTTATAGAATATTGTTATTTTTTACCCATACAGGGTTACCCATACAGGGTTACCCATACAGGGTTACCCATACAGGGTTACCCATACAGGGTTACCCATACAGGGTTACCCATACCATACAGGGGAGATTTCTATGATTAAGTTATTTACGTTTATATTGCTAACATTATCCGTTTTCAATTGCAACCTTTTTGACGATTCAACACCACTTATTCCAGTAAGTAGTGTGAGTGTTGATAATTCTGTAGTAGGTTTAGTAGTGGGGGATGCATCATCAACAGTTGTGGCGACCGTATCACCAGCTGATGCAACAGACAAAGCAGTCACTTGGACAAGTAGTGATAGCGCAATAGCGATCGTATCATCTAGCGGTGAAATAGAAGCAGTATCAGTGGGAACAACAACCATTAAGGTAATAACAGCAGACGGAGGTCACACAGCGAGAGTAATTGTAAGAGTTACAGCATCAGCAATAAGTGTAACGGGTGTGCGTGTTGCTTCTGTAGTAGGTTTAGTAGTGGGGGGTGCATCATCAACAGTTGTGGCGACCGTATCACCAGCTGATGCGACAGACAAAGCAGTGAGATGGACAAGTAGTGATACCGCAATAGCGACCGTATCATCTAGTGGTGAAATAAGAGGGGAATCAGAGGGAACAGCGAACATCATAGTCACAACAGTAGACGGAGGACACACAGACACAGTAGTTGCAAGAGTTACAACAACAGCAGTTAGCGTAACGAATGTGAGTATTGCTCTTAATACATTTAATCTAGTAGCGGGACTTTTTACAGAAGTAGAAGCGACCGTATCACCAGCTGATGCAACCAATAAAACAGTGATTTGGTCAAGTAGTGATTCTTCGGTAGCAACGGTCAATCAAAGTGGTAACGTTACAGCATTAGCACTAGGAACAGCAATGATCATAGTCAGGACAATGGACGGAGGTCACACAGACACACTAGTTCTCACAGTAACAGGAGTCAGTGTGACGAGTGTAAGTGTTAGTAACGATACAGTCAATCTAGTAGTGGGAATTTCATCAACCCTCACAGCAACAGTAGAACCAATTAATGCAAGTAACAAAGCATTGACATGGGCAACAATTGATGAATCCATAGCGACAGTTAATTCAAACGAAATAAGGGGAGTAGCAATCGGAACAACAACCCTCACAGTCAGGACAACAGATGGAGGACATATGGATACAGTAGTTGTCATAGTCACAGCACCAGTCAGAGTAAGTGGTGTGACTTTTAATCATGATACATTATATTTAGTACGCGGAGCGATAGTACGATTTTCAGTGACAGTATTACCATATAATGCGACAGCTAAAAGAGTGACATTCTCAAGTAGTGATGAAAACATAGCGCCAATATCAGTTGGCGAGATAACAGGAGGATCATTGGGAACAGCGAACATCATAGTCACAACAGTAGACGGAGGATACACAGACACAGTAGTCGTCATAATAGGAGTCAGTGTGAGTGTTGATATTGAAACAGTCAATTTAGTAGTTGGAGAAACCGCGACAGTTGTGGCGACGGTATTACCAACTAATGCTATTGATAAATCAGTCAGTTGGAGATCAGGTTCTGATAGGATAGCAACAGTTGATGCAAACGGTGTTATCACAGGAAGATCAGCGGGTGACGTATTCATCAGAGTAACGGCAACAAACGGAGGTCACACAGCGGAATTACTCGTAAGAGTAACAGCAGAAACAGAAATAGAAACAGCAGTAAGTGGTGTGAGTGTTGATATTGGAGCAGTCAATCTAGTAGTTGGAGAAACCGCGA
Source organism: Fibrobacteria bacterium (assembly GCA_965261055.1). GTDB lineage: Bacteria > Fibrobacterota > Fibrobacteria > UBA11236 > JADFYW01. The sequence continues at coordinate 1,586,245 of OZ253440.1, forward strand.
CAATTGAGGCGACAGTATTACCAGCGACTGCAACCAATCAAGTAGTGATATGGTCATCAAATGGTCATTTTGGAATATTGAGTATAGCACAAGATTCAAGAAGAGCAATAATAAGAGGAGTAGGAGTGGGAACAACAACCCTCACAGTCACAACAACAGAGGGAAGATACATAGACACAGTAGTTGTGGTAGTCACAGGAGTCAGTGTGACGAGTGTGAGTGTTGATAGTGATACAGTCAATCTAAAAGTGAACGAGACATCATCAATCACAGCAACAATATTACCCGCTAATGCAACCAACAAAGCATTGACATGGACAAGTAGTGATTCATCAATAGCGACAATATCAAGTTTTGGACTACAAGGTATCCTAACAGGAGAATCATTGGGAACAGCAACAATCACAGTTAGGACAACAGACGGAGGATACATAGACACAGTAGTTGTCATAGTCACAGGAGTCAGTGTGACGAGTGTGAATGTTGTTCGTGATACAGTCAATCTAGGAGTGGGAGCAACAGAAACAGTAGAAGCGACAATATTACCCGTTAATGCAAGCAACAAAGCAGTGACATGGTCAAGTAGTGATAATGCAAAAGTGACAGTTGATGCAAACGGTGTCATAACAGCAGTAGCAATCGGAACAGCAACGATCACAGTGACAACAACAGATGGAGATTACACAGACACACTAGTTGTCATAGTTACAGCACCCGTAAGTGTAACGAGTGTGAGTGTTGTTCGTGATACAATTAATCTAGGAGCGAGAGAGTCATCAACAATCGCAGTGACAGTATTACCCGTTAATGCAACCAACAAAGTAGTGACATGGTCAAGTAGTGATATCTCAATAGCGACTGTATCAAACGGTATAATAACAGGAGGATCATTGGGAACAGCAACCCTCACAGTCACGACAATAGATGGATCTCACACAGACACAGTAGTTATTACAGTGACAACAGCATTTTTTAACATGCAGACAAGGGGAGAGGCATGGAGTGGTCGATCTATTACAGAAACAATTAATGCCAATAATATTGTGGATCTTCAGAGAGGAGGTTTTGATACAAAAAATATGGCTTTTACTGGCGGTTTTAATTCATCAGCATCTGAAGGGTTACTTTATGCATCGGGAGGAACTGGAAAAGGTCTTACATTCGGTTATAAAGACGGTGCTTTTATTGTAAGTATAGGTGAGGGTAATAATATAGATGCACAAGTAACAGGTTTATCTCAAAATACAAATTATATATATCAAATACAAATTCGGTCCAACAATGTAATTGAGGTTGGTGTTTATGAAGGAACTGGTTTATTCCTCAATGATATTGGATTCGATGTAACAACTGGTATTGTAGGGATAGATCTTGTTGATGGCAATGCATCAAGTTACCTTCGTTCTACTGGATCATTACAATACCCTTTAGCAGATTTTCAGGGAATTGCATCAAGGATTCTTTTCATCAGTGGTTCAGCAGATGTTCAGGATTATTAGATAGAGTAGATGACTCTATAATAAGTCCATCATAAATAAGTCCTTCATAATTTTAGTGATTACTTGAGTTCCCATTCTGTACTAGTATTCAATACTTTTCCAATAATCCCGTAGCAAAACCTCCAAAAACCCTAGCATTGACTTGAGGTGGGTAGTTATGTTAAAATAAATTGATTTTTAATTAGATTTTTTTTATCTTTCGGTTTTAAACTTATTTAAAATAACAAGGATTGAATGATGTGTAAGTTAATGATAATGATAATGATAATGATATGGAATTGCGGAAATCCTATTCAAACAGTAGAGGTAAGAGAAAATGCTTCAACAGATTCTCTGACTACTACTATTACCCATACAATAACAGCTTATTTTTTACCTCCAGATACCGATTATAATACAGCAGAAAAACAAATAGCAGCCATCTCTGATGGCGATAAAACAACGGATGCTAGCGATACTGAACAGTATCAAGTACATATTGGTAATCAGACGGGTGCCACGATTACACATCGCTTTTCTAAGAGTTATAATAAGGGTGCTTATACCTACTATGGTCGTGACAGAGATGTTGCTATTTCTACTATGAATGGTAGTACTGTACAGTTTATGAATGATAGTATTATTGTTGAAACAATTCTAATTTCAAATCCAACACAGGATATCACAGTGACTCCTAGTCCATCAACTATTTTTAATAAGGTGGTGTTAACTATTGCAGGTGAGTTTGCTGCTTTTTATGAGATAGAAATTTTAGGAGATGAAGTGTTCCCAGTAGGAGGCATTTATTCTATAGAGCTAATGTCTTCAGCATCTCATGTTAAACAAGGTGACAGTCTTCAATTATCAGCAGTCGTATCGGCAATAAATGGAGTTGCAAAAACAGTCACTTGGAGAACAAGTGATCCCGCAGTAGCAACAGTCAATTCTAGTGGTGAAGTCTCGGGAGTATCAGTAGGCACCGCAACGATTACAGCGACTTCTACAGCAGACACGACTCAAACAGCAGAATTAGAGATTGTAGTAGAAGAGATTGTAGTAGAAGCGCCAAAAGCACCAAACATTTCAACGGAGGCTACGATTACTCATACAATAACAGCTTTTTATACGGGGGGGGGTATTGACACAGCAACCCAAATAGCAGCCATCTCTGATGGTGATGACACAACGGATGCTAGTGCTTCTGAAGACTATCAAGTACACCTTGGTATTATAAGCAATACAACGATTACACATAGTTTTTCTAAGACTTATAATACTGGTATTTATACTTATTATGGTCGTAACGACGGTAATGCTATTTCTGCTATGAATGGTAGTACAGTACAATTTATGGATGATACTATTGTTGTTGAAACAGTGACAATTTCAAATGCGACAAAGGATATTATAGTGACTCCTAGTCCATCAACTATTTTTAATAAGGTGGTGTTAACTATTGCAGGTGAGCTTGCTGCTTTTTATGAAATAGAAATTGTTGGGGTTGAAGTGATAGCATCAGTAGGAGGTATTTATTCTATAGAACTAATGTCTCCAGCATCTTATGTTAAACAAGGCGGCAGTCTTCAATTATCACCAGTCATATTGGCAATGAGTGGAGTTGCAAAAACAGTCACTTGGAGAACAAATGATTCTTCGGTAGCGACAGTTGATACGAACGGTATTATCATAGGAGTAAGAGAAGGAACAGTGATAATAACAGCAACTTCTACAGCAGATACTACTCAAACAGCAGAATTAGAAATTTTAATAGGAGAAAATATTTCAATAGGAATAGTGGATTCTATGGAAACAGGGGCTACGATTACTCATACAATAACAGCTTTCTATACCAATGTGATTAACTCAGCAACTCAAATAGCAGCTATCTCTGATGGTGATGACACAACTGATGTTAGTGGTGAAGCGTATCAAGTACATATTGGTAATCAGGCGGGTGCCACGATTACACATAGTTTTTCTAAGGCTTATAATACTGGTATTTATACTTATTATGGTCGTAACGACGGTAATGCTATTTCTGGTATGAATGGTAATACAGTAAAATTTATGATTGGTAGTACCGTTGTTGAAACAGTGACAATTACAAATGCGACAAAGGATATCATAGTGACTCCTAGTCCATCAACTATTTTTAATAAGGTGGTGACAACTTTTTCGAATCCTTGGTCTGCTTTTTATGAGATAGAGATTTTAGGAGTTGAAGCGATAGCACCAGTAGGAGGTGTTTATTCTGTAGAACTAATGTCTCCAGCATCTTATGTTGATTGTATTGAAGATGGTGACACGCTTCAATTATCAGCAGTCGTATCGGCAATAAGTGGAGTAGCAGAAACAGTCACTTGGAGAACAAGTGATGTCACTGTAGCGACAGTCAATCAAAGTGGTAAAATCACGGGAATATCAGAAGGAACAGTGACAATTACAGCGATTTCTACAGCAGATATTACTAAAATAGCAGAATTAGAAATTTTAGTAAAAGGCCGCATTTCAACAGAGGCTACGATTACTCATACAATAACAGCTTTCTATATTGATGGAGGTGTTGACACAGCAACCCAAATAGCAGCCATCTCTGATGGTGATGACACAACGGATGCTAGCGATACTGAACCGTATCAAGTATTTATTGGTAATCAGACGGGTGCCACGATTACACATAGTTTTTCTAAGAATTATAATAAGGGTGTTTATACCTACTATGGTCGTAACTCTGAGAGAGCTATTTCTGCTATGAATGGTAGTAAAGTACAATTTATGAATGATACTATTGTTGTTGAAGTATTTATAATTTCAGGTGCGACAAAGGATATTATAGTGACTCCTAGTCCATCAAGTGTTTTTAATAAAGTGGTGACAACTTTTCCAAATGCTTGGTCTTCTTTTTATGAAATAAAAATTATTGGGGTTGAAGCGACACAATAAGTGACGCAATAGTTTTTAATCATAAGAAATGATAATAAAGGTATCTCTGTTGTGAGATGCCTTTATTATTTTAATAAAATCTATTGATCGAGAGAACTTAAAAATACAATCTATTCACCATTTGCTATCGTTTTTGTGGTCTAAGCCTCAATTAGATTCTTTTCAATGGAAAAATAAAACCGTTACATTAAAATATAATTATTTAAAAAATCAATGGGGTAAACCGTCTTCAATTCAAAAAATTGAGCTGTATCAACAACACACAAAACTGGCTGAAATAAAAATAATTTCCTATCAAAAATACAAACCTTAATACATCGTATTACAAAAATATCGGCTACTTTCTAATCTAATCAATTAAGTGGTATCAGGCATAAAAAGCTCTTCTACCAAAATAAAAGCGATACCCTTTTCTACATAGGCTGATTCCCCTACAAAAATAGGACAAATTTTTTGTTGATCAGCAAGCATTGTAATTAATTGAGAAGGGAAAAAAGCAGTCTTTTCCAATTTAATTTCTGTTTGATCGGGATAAATAAAAATAGGTTGTCCTAACTCAAGAGTTTAACTCAAGAGTTTGATAATCTGTTAATTTGGGATGCAAAAAAACAAGAGGAATTTGTTCGTCATCTCGAGGAAAGTCTACCCTTAAGTCAATAGTTTGATAATAAATAAAAGATGAATGGGTGAGATTACCAGTTTTTAATTGTTCTATCGCTTTAAGAATATTTTCTAATGCATTTTTAACAATACTGTAATTGTCATAACTGGCTTGACCTTGACCGATAGAACTCACCTCTAAGGTAATCGCCAAAGGACTGACTATAGCAGACGATTTTTTAAATTCAGTTTCATAAAGAATAAAACTATTGGGTGTACTTTTTAATAATAAGCTGGCTAAAAATTGTGTGACAGGTGTCCACTCGGAAAAAATAAAAGACACTCCCATATTAGAAGTCGTAGAATGTAAATCTACCAATAGTTCAGATTTAGTCATTTGTTGTTCAATTTCTAATGCTCTATCCACTTCGTAAATAGAGGGGTTCGCTTGCTTGTGTTTTTTAAATTGTTGATTTAAATCAACAGTAATATAACAGCTATTTCTTTGAATCGCATCAATATTACCTAAAAGAGGTTTTAAACGAAGTGTTGTGTCAAGCGTCATACCTCGTTTAATTTCTTGAACCAAATGCACCCCTATCCGCTCGTTTCCGTGTACCCCACCTAAAATATGAATAGGTTCTATTTCTTGCATATTTTAGCTGTTGTTTGATTGCTGTGTAAACTGATCGTAAGATTTAATAATATTTTGATAACTGATCATACCCAATACTTTTTTTTCTTCAGAAAGAACAGGCAATTCCAATTGTCCTGAACGCAGGAACTTTTCACAAGCGAAATGCAGATCCATTTCTTCTGTTAATTTAAAAGAAGGAGTCATTAAATCTTCTACAATAATCAACTGATAAGCCAACCCCTCTAATAGAATTTTACGAAGTTGTGCCATACTCAATAAACCGATAAGTGTATCGCTATCACTAATTACTGGAAAAACTTCTTGTGAGCTGTCAATAATCATTTTTTTCAGTTTTTGAATACTTTGATGCGGTTTAACACAATTTATTTTTTGATTAAATCAAAAATGTCTTTTATGTATACAGACTCTAAAATATCATCTTAACGGTAAAATTTGGTTTAGTAGTCAGACGTTATTTTAATTGTTATTAATAGCCCTGTAGTCAATGTTGTCATTGAAAGTCAAAAATTCATTTTGGTAATAGTCATGGAGTGGCTTATAATTTTATTTATTTATTTATTTATTGTACTTAAATACAAGAGAATTTTATACATTGTTGATTTTACTATAATAGGGATTGATAATGAATAAATTAATGATAATGATAATTATAATGATGATATCAAATTGTAATCAAAATCCTATTCAAACAGAAGAGTTAGAAACAGAAGAAGAGGTTCCAGTAGCAGCAAGAAACATTTCAACAAGGGCTACTATTACTCATTCAATGATAAATTTTCATATCTCTAGCACTACCGTTTATGACACAGAATCAAAACAAGAAGCAGCGATCTCTGATGGCGATAAAACAACTAATGCTAGTGCTTCTGAAGAGTATCAAGTAAACCTTAATAATATAGTCAATGCCACGATTACACATAGTTTTTCTAAGACTTATAAAAATGGTGTTTATAAATATTATGGTAATGATATTAGTAGTGTTATTTCTGTTATGAATGGTAGTACTGTACAATTTATGCATAATAATACTGTTGTTGAAACAGTGACAATTACAAATGCGACAAAGGATATCACAGTAACTCCTAATCCATCAACTGCTTTTAATAAAGTGGTAATAACCTTTGCAGGTAATTGGGCTGCTTTTTATGAGATAGAAATTTTGGGAGATGAAGCGATAGCATCGGTAGAAGGAGTTTATTCTGTACAGATAGTTCCTCCAGCATCTTATGGTGATTATGTTGAAGTAGGTGAAGAACTTCAATTATCAGCAGGTGTATCGGCAATCAGTGGAGTAGCAAAAACAGTCAGTTGGACAACAAGTGATGCCACTGTAGCGACAGTCAATTCTAGTGGCGAAGTCACCGTATTAACAGTAGGAACAGCAACAATCACAGCGACTTCTACAGCAGATATGACTCAAACAGCAGAGTTAGAGATTACAGTATTAGAAAATCTTTCAGTAGGGGCTACACTTACTCATACAATAACAGCTTTCAATGTGGTTTCGAATAGCCCTTATGACACAGAATCAAAACAAGAAGCAGCGATTTCTGATGGCGATAAAACAACTGATGCTAATGCTACTACTCGCTATCAAGTAGGAATTGGTGGTGCTCAGACTGGTGCCACGATTACACATAGTTTTTCTGGTACTTATAAAAATGGTGTTTATAAATATTATGGTGCTAACCATGCTCTGACTACTATTGCTATGAATGGTAGTACAGTACAATTTATGAATGATAATACTGTTGTTGAAACAGTGACAATTACAAATGCGACAAAGGATATCACAGTGGTTCCTAATCCATCAACTGTTTTTAATAAGGTGGTGACAACTATTGCAAGTTATGGTGCTGCTTTTTATGAGATAGAAATTTTAGGAGATGAAGCGATAGCATCAGTAGGAGGCGTTTATACTATAGAACTAATTGTTCCAGCATCTTATGATGGTTATGTTGAAGTTGATGATAGTCTTCAATTATTAGTAGATGTATTGGTAATCAATGGAGTCACAGAAACAGTTAGTTGGACAACAAGTGATGCCACTGTAGCGACAGTAAGTGGTAGTGGGAAAATCACTGCATTAACAGCAGGACTGGCAACAATCACAGCGATTTCTATGGCAGATACGACTCAAACAGCAGAGTTAGAGATTACAATAATAGCAGCAAACAACATTTCAATAGGGGCTTCTATTACTCATACAATGATAGATTTTCATATCTCTAGCACTACCGCTTATGACACAGAAGCGAAACAAGGAGCAGCGATCTCTGATGGCGATAAAACAACTGATGCAAGTGCTTCTGAAGAGTATCAAGTAAATTTGGGAGCAATTACAAATGCCACGATTACACATAGTTTTTCTAAGACTTATAAAAATGGTGTTTATAAATATTATGGTAATGGTATTAGTAGTGTTATTTCTGCTATGAATGGTAGTACAGTACAATTTATGAATGATAATACTGTTGTTGAAACAGTGACAATTACAAATGCGACAAAGGATATCACAGTGGTTCCTAATCCATCAACTGCTTTTAATAAAGTGGTGATAGCTTTTGCAGGTACTGTTGCTACTTTTTATGAGATAGAAATTTTAGGAGATGAAGCGATAGCATCAGTAGGAGGCGTTTATTTTGTAAATATAATTATTCCGTCATCTTATGGTGATTATGTTGAAGTAGGTGAAGATCTTCAATTATCAGCAGATGTATCGGCAATCAGTGGAGTAGCAAAAACAGTCAGTTGGACAACAAGTGATGCCACTGTAGCGACAGTCAATTCTAGTGGCGAAGTCACTGTATTAACAGTAGGAACAGCAACAATCACAGCGACTTCTACAGCAGATATGACTCAAACAGCAGAGTTAGAGATTACAGTATTAGAAAATCTTTCAGTAGGGGCTACACTTACTCATACAATAACAGCTTTCAATGTGGTTTCGAATAGCCCTTATGACACAGATGCAAAAATGGTAGCAGCGATTTCTGATGGCGATAAAACAACTGATGCTAGTGCTACTACTCGCTATCAAGTAGGAATTGGTGGTGCTCAGACTGGTGCCACGATTACACATAGTTTTTCTGGCACTTATAAAAATGGTGTTTATAAATATTATGGTGCTAACCATGCTCTGACTACTATTGCTATGAAGGGTAGTACAGTACAATTTATGAATGATAATACTGTTGTTGAAACAGTGACAATTACAAATGCGACAAAGGATATCACAGTGGTTCCTAATCCATCAACTGTTTTTAATAAGGTGGTGACAACTATTGCAAGTTATGGTGCTGCTTTTTATGAGATAGAAATTTTAGGAGATGAAGCGATAGCATCAGTAGGAGGCGTTTATACTATAGAACTAATTGTTCCAGCATCTTATGATGGTTATGTTGAAGTTGATGATAGTCTTCAATTATTAGTAGATGTATTGGTAATCAATGGAGTCACAGAAACAGTTAGTTGGACAACAAGTGATGCCACTGTAGCGACAGTAAGTGGTAGTGGGAAAATCACTGCATTAACAGCAGGACTGGCAACAATCACAGCGATTTCTATGGCAGATACGACTCAAACAGCAGAGTTAGAGATTACAATAATAGCAGCAAACAACATTTCAATAGGGGCTTCTATTACTCATACAATGATAGATTTTCATATCTCTAGCACTACCGCTTATGACACAGAAGCGAAACAAGGAGCAGCGATCTCTGATGGCGATAAAACAACTGATGCAAGTGCTTCTGAAGAGTATCAAGTAAATTTGGGAGCAATTACAAATGCCACGATTACACATAGTTTTTCTAAGACTTATAAAAATGGTGTTTATAAATATTATGGTAATGGTATTAGTAGTGTTATTTCTGCTATGAATGGTAGTACAGTACAATTTATGAATGATAATACTGTTGTTGAAACAGTGACAATTACAAATGCGACAAAGGATATCACAGTGGTTCCTAATCCATCAACTGCTTTTAATAAAGTGGTGATAGCTTTTGCAGGTACTGCTGCTGCTTTTTATGAGATAGAAATTTTAGGAGATGAAGCGATAGCATCAGTAGGAGGCGTTTATTTTGTAAATATAATTATTCCGTCATCTTATGGTGATTATGTTGAAGTAGGTGAAGATCTTCAATTATCAGCAGATGTATCGGCAATCAGTGGAGTAGCAAAAACAGTCAGTTGGACAACAAGTGATGCCACTGTAGCGACAGTCAATTCTAGTGGCGAAGTCACTGTATTAACAGTAGGAACAGCAACAATCACAGCGACTTCTACAGCAGATATGACTCAAACAGCAGAGTTAGAGATTACAGTATTAGAAAATCTTTCAGTAGGGGCTACACTTACTCATACAATAACAGCTTTCAATGTGGTTTCGAATAGCCCTTATGACACAGATGCAAAAATGGTAGCAGCCATTTCTAATGGCGATAAAACAACTGATGCTAGTGCTACTACTCGCTATCAAGTAGGAATTGGTGGTGTTCAGACTGGTGCCACGATTACACATAGTTTTTCTGGCACTTATAAAAATGGTATTTATAAATATTATGGTGCTAACCATGTTCTGACTACTATTGCTATGAAGGGTAGTACAGTACAATTTATGAATGATAATACTGTTGTTGAAACAGTGACAATTACAAATGCGACAAAGGATATCACAGTGGTTCCTAATCCATCAACTGTTTTTAATAAGGTGGTGACAACTATTGCAAAGAATGGTGCTGCTTTTTATGAGATAGAAATTGTAGGAATTGAAGCACCATCAGTAAGAGGAGTTTATTCTATAGAACTAATTGTTCC